>DAOUFE010000019.1:0-682884 GCA_034430215.1 Anaerolineaceae bacterium
ACCTTGCCCGAGAAGAAGACCGCCTGCAAAAACGCCGTATGGAGATCGATCAACGAATGGAGCGGATTGAGCAGCGTGAACTTTCGATGAATAAACGGCAAAGCGCAATAGATAAGCGAACTAATGAAGTAGAAAAATTGTATGAAAAGCAAATGGAAGAGCTACAACGTATAGCCGAAATGACGGTTGAAGAAGCTCGTGCCATGTTACTGGCAGATACTGAAAAAGAAGCTCATAATGATATGGCGAGGATCATACGACAGATCGAATCTGAAGCACGTGCTGAAGGTGAGCAACGGGCTCGTGAGATCATTGCAGATTCCATACAGAGAGTTGCCTCTGATCATGTAGCCAGTGTTTCCACCTCCATCGTGCCGCTGCCCAATGAAGAAATGAAAGGCAGGATCGTGGGTCGTAATGGTCGAAATATTCGTGCTTTTGAACAGGCTGCCGGGGTGGATGTGATCGTAGATGACACACCCGAGTCTGTCACCATATCGTGCTTTGATTCCGTTCGTCGTGAAGTTGCCCGTCGGTCGCTAGAGCGCCTGATCCTGGATGGTAGGATCCATCCTGCACACATCGAAAAAGTACTGGCAGATGAGCAGGCAGCAGTAGAGAAATCGATTGTCGAAGCTGGCGAAGAAGCTGCGTATGACGCAGGTGTGGCTGGTCTACACCCTGAAATCATTCGTATGCTTGGACGGTTAAAATACCGGACTTCGTATGGACAGAACCAACTGGCTCATGCGATCGAAGTCTCAAAACTGGCAGCCATTATTGCAGCCGAATTAGGAGCCAATGTTGAAATTGCCAAAGCAGGTGGCTTGCTGCATGATCTTGGAAAGGCAATGGACCACAATACAGAGGGCACCCATTCTGTGCTAGGATCTGAATTTGCAAAACGGTATGGGGTGAATGCAACAATCGTCAACTGTATTGCCTCACATCACCACGAAACCGACCAGGAAAGCGTCGAAGCAATTATTGTTGAAGCTGCAGATGCGATTTCTGGTGCCCGCCCCGGTGCACGTCGCGAAGACCTGGAGCAATATATTAAACGACTACGAGCCTTGGAAGAAATAGCAAACTCTCATAAGGGTGTGCTTCAAAGTTATGCAATCCAGGCGGGGCGTGAAGTTCGCATTATTGTGCGACCGGAAGATATCGATGACCTTGAATCCACTCGATTGGCAAAAGAAGTTGCCAAGAAGATCGAGGAAACCATGCAGTATCCTGGTCAGATCAGGGTGACGGTTATTCGAGAAACTCGTGCTATCGAGTACGCAAAATAAACTGAAAGAATTAGTAAATAGAAACTGGAGAGGATTTTTTCCTCTCCAGTTTTTTTAAACATAAGGATTGCTGGATTTTTCTTTTGCCACGGTTGTTTGACACCCGTGACCTGGTAAAAGGATTGTTTCATCAGGCATGGTATAAATCACATTTTGAATACTTTCGTATAGCTGATTGAAATCTCCTCCGGGGAGGTCTGTACGTCCAACACCGCCATCAAAGATCAGGTCTCCACAAAAAGCCACATGATCTTCTGGTGAATAAAAAATTACATGCCCCGGTGTGTGCCCTGGTGTGCAAAATACCTGAAGAGAAAACTCACCGATCATGATAGTTGTGTTTTTATCTAGCAAGATATCGGGTTTGGGTAAAGTACCCATTTCAAACCCAAAATCATCCGCTCCACCTTGACCCATCCATAAAGGCAGGTCATCTTGATGCAGGTAGATTCTGGCATCTGGATACGTTTTCTTTAATTCTTCGCAGCCCATGATGTGATCAAAATGCGCATGGGTGATCAAAATCGCGTTTAAGAACAAGTTTTGTGATTTTAAATAGTCGATCACAGGTGCAATGGAATTGGCTGGATCGATAACAATTGCATTTTCACATGCATGATCAAATAGAACATAGGTATTATTTTGGAGCATGCCAAGAACAAAAATTTGATATTTCATAATTCATCGCTTTCCATTTGCTGGAGGGGTGATATTGCATTCTTTGCTTTTGTTTGGATGAAAAACAAGAATATTGCAGTGATCAGGAATGTACATGTAAGAATGATGATCGAAATCATATAGATACTTTCTGGTTTTTTATCATATATAAACCCGGCAAGGAAGGGGGCGAGTAAAATGGCAAAGGCATTGGCTGATTCAAGCAATCCATAACCCAGACCAGTTCTAGTCTGGTCTACCAATTGGCGGGCGAATGCCACCACCATACTGCGACCAAGGCGAAAACCTCCCAAAGCGATAAAACCTGCGGAGTACCAGAGGAAATTAGTCCCTTTCCAGATGAATAAAGAAAACAAAGCAACCAGAAATTGGCTGATCAAAATGCCATAATATGCAGGGATATTGCCAAGCAGCAACATGACCACCACATTGCCCAGGTTACCTATCGTGCCCAACTGTCCAATCAATGTGAAATCGAGTCCCCTGATATTTTGCAGAAAATTAGAATTTAAAGGTTGCGGCAGGTAAAGCGCAAATACGGTTAATGAAGACAAGAAGACGAATCCTAAAAAACGTGGAGAAAATCCCCGAAATTTGCTAAATTTTTCCTGCTCTACTTTTGGTTGTTTGGGTAATTTCTGAATGAAAACGGTAACCAGTGTAGAAACCATAAAGATCAATGCAGAAAAGAAATAGATGGTTTTGATATTCACTTCTGAACCGATCCAACCACCCAGGGAGGGACCGATCACGGCGCCTAAATTATAAGCCACTGATTGTAAAGTAAGAGCTCGCTCAACGCTGAGTTTTCCGCGGACACTGATCACATAACTATTGATGGCTGGTAAACCGAAGACGGAGGAATAGTACATGAACATCGCAATAGCAAAAATCGTCATGCTGTTTGCCATTGCCATTCCCCAGGCAGCCACCATGCCAATAGACCACGAAAGAAGCATGACTGGTTTTTGCCCCCAACGATCGGCAAGGTATCCTGCGGGAAGCACTGCCAGTGCCATCGCAAAACCATTAACGCCCAATAACGTTCCAATGAGAACCGGCGATGCTCCCCATTGCTGAAGATAAAGAGGTTGGAAGATCAGGAACATGCTTTCGCCCAACCCCCACAAGAACATGGAGAAAGCGATCAAAAAGTAGTTTCGGTTCACTCTGATATGACTTTCTGGATGAAAGCGTGGGCGTTAGCATATACCGTAGACTTTTCACAATCGCAGGTCATGGTATGACTGCCACGCTGGATGGTTATTTGTTCAGTGTTTTTACTGCCAATTGCCTGCGAAATTTGCTCCATGCTCTCAAACGGAACACCTTTATCCCCCAAAGAATGCATGAGGCAAACGGGTGACGTAATCTGAGGTAAACCAGCACGCATCAGTCCGCATAATTCATTCAGTTGGATCACTGCTTCAACAGGAAAATAAGGATATTCAAGGTGATTGGACAGCATTTCTTTATCTTCCCAATCGGGAGCACCTTTTTTGATACGTTTCATGAATAATTTGAACAGATTGATATATTTCAACCGCCAATCGGTGCTGATTAAATAGGGGGTTGACATGGCGATCACGCCAGTGAGGTCATGAATTTGTGATGCGGTGTACAGGCTAAGGATGCCACCCATCGAAAGCCCTGCCAGAAAAATATGTTTTGTGATGCAACGCAAGACGTTCATTCCATCCAACACATCGGTGTACCAATCCTGCCAGGTGCAATGCGCAAGATCCTCCACGCGGGTGGCGTGCCCTGATAGACGGATTCCCATGCAGGTGTATCCCTGCTGGTTGAGATAAGCTCCCATACCCAACATTTCACGCGGAGTGCCTGTAATACCATGAATGAGGAGGACTCCGATGTCATTACCAGGGAAAAAGAACGGCTCGGCTCCGTGCATGATGGTTGGTGAGAAGCTGCTATTTGATGACATAGAGGTCTCTCGAGAGAGTGCTTAATGTTTCAGCGCCGTGTTGGGTGATTACCACATCGTCTTCGATACGTACACCGCCTTGCCCTGGCAAGTAAATGCCGGGTTCGATCGTAAATACCATCCCAGGCTGGAAAAGTTCTGTGTTGGTTGCATTTAAATAAGGGGGTTCGTGTTCTTCCATGCCAATACCGTGACCCACCCGATGGGTAAAATACTCACCATACCCTTTTTGTTGGATCAAGTCATGGGCTGCCTGATTTGGAAGAGAACAGGCGATGCCTGGCTTTGCGGTGGCTCTGCCTGTTTCATTCGCCTGCACTGCGATCTGGTGGATCTGATAGAAAGTTTCAGGAACGGGCGGAAGAACCAGGACTCGGGTGAGATCGGAACAGTAGCCTTTATAGAAAGCTCCCCAATCCACCACCACCAGGTCGCCAGCGGTTAATTTTCGATCTGATGGAAATGCGTGAGGGTCGGCACTATTGGGTCCGCTGCCAATGATGGGTTCGAAAGGTAGTTTTCCATCTGATCCCGCTCGTAATAGTTGGATACTGAGTTCAGCAGCAGCCTGTCGTTCGGTGATACCCGGATGGATATTCTTGATGAATTCGAGGAATGCCAGCTCTGCAATTCTCACTGCCTGGTGAATGTTTGCAATCTCTTCTGCGTCCTTTTGAGCACGCAGAAGAGTGAGGATTTCAGTTGCAGAAACCACTTTGACATGCGGGGCAGCCTGCTGCAGATATTGATATTCCAGCATACGCAGGCGGTTGGGTTCCATGCCAATGATATGATCTCCTGGTTGGATGAAGTCCGCAGCCTGCTGAAAAACTGACTGCCACGTAGATGGATCATCGGAGAAGGGAAATAGCTTGAGAGGGATCAGGCTGCTTTTTGCTTTACCCACTTCCAGTTCGGGAAGGATTAGCGCAGAAGGTTTTCCTGGTTTGATCCATAACAGTGTAGGGCGTTCAAAAAGATGAAACTGCAGCCCGGTCAGGTAGGTGAGGGTTGGACCAGGGTTCAAAACCAGCATATCAAGCTGGTTTTCTGCCATCAAATTCTGTAAATGGTCATAGCGGGATTGTGTCATAGAAAGCTCCTGAAGTGAATTATATCTGGAAATTTGGAACGCAGAATTTATTTAGGAAAATTAAATAAATATGTGCAATTAATCGCTTTATGTAAAAGATTATTTTTAGCAGCTTTCAAATCTTTCCTTGACAGTTAATCCGCCTTACCTTATAATCCCAGAACCTTAACAACCAGGGGCCTGTAGCGCAGTTGGGAGCGCGCCTCAATCGCACTGAGGAGGCCAGGGGTTCGAATCCCCTCAGGTCCACTAAAGGCTGACCTGAGTTGGAAGTTAGGTAAACAGGGGCCCATAGCGCAGTTGGGAGCGCGTCTCAATGGCATTGAGAAGGTCGCGAGTTCGAATCTCGCTGGGTCCACCAAAACATGAGTCACCACGGATTATGAAATATCAAAACGGGTGACTCTCATATTTTAGAAGCCTGGTTGGGAGTAGTAAACCATCCGTCAGAGAGCTGGGGTAGTGGTGAGAACCAGTGGTGGCAGCGGAACACAAAGGTTGAACTCGCCCATGATAGGACAGGTAGCACGAATGTGCCGTGTTTCGCCCGATAGCGCGAACCAGAGCGGTTCAGGAAACTGAACAAGCAGGGTGGTACCACGGAGTAAATAAATTACCTTCGCCCCTGGTTTGGGTGAAGGTTTTTGTTTAAGGAGAGAGAATGACAGCAAACAAGGAAGTACCATTTTATAACCCGGGTGAGATCGAAGCCAAGTGGCAGGCGCGCTGGGACAAGGATGAGATCTATCATTCTGATGTTGATCCAGACCGCCCTAAATATTATGCGCTGACGATGCTCCCATACCCATCTGGTGACCTACACATAGGTCACTGGTATGCCATGACGCCACCGGATGCGCATGCAAGATACCTTCGGATGCAGGGATACAATGTCATGTACCCCATCGGGTTTGATGCCTTTGGGCTTCCGGCTGAAAATGCCGCCATCAAGCGGAACATTCATCCACGTGAATGGACATACAAGAATATCGAGCGCATGCGCAAACAGTTGCGTAGTATGGGCGCCATGTTCGACTGGCGCCGCGAGATGATCTCGTCGGATCCAGAATATTACAAGTGGACACAGTGGTTTTTCATCAAGTTGTATGAGAACGACCTGGCGTACCATAAGTATTCACCAGTAGATTGGTGCCCCACCTGCAATACCACCCTGGCTCGTGAACAGGTGTGGGGAGAGGATCGCCATTGCGAACGCTGCGGTACTCCGGTGATCAAGAAGAACCTGGATCAGTGGTTCTTCCGTATCACAAAATATGCGGATGAATTGCTTAAATTTGACTCCATTGATTGGCCAGAACGTGTGCGCACGCTGCAAACCAACTGGATCGGACGTTCGGAAGGTGCTACTGTGACCTTTTCCACCGAGCAGGGTGATAAACTGGAAGTTTTCACGACACGCCCGGATACTTTATGGGGTGTGACGTTTATGGTTTTGGCACCGGAGCACCCACTGGTAACCAAGCTGACTACACCTGAACAAAAGCCCGCCGTTGAAGCGTACATTCAACAGGCTACCCGCCAAACCGATGTGCAGCGCGAATCCACCGATAAAGAGAAAACCGGTGTCTTTACAGGTTCGTATGCCATCAATCCCGTGAATGATGAACGCATTCCCATCTGGATCGCGGATTATGTACTGATGACATATGGCACAGGTGCCATCATGGCAGTGCCAGCTCACGACCAGCGTGACTTCGAGTTCGCCCGCAAATTTGATCTGGATATTCGTGTAGTGATCCAGCCTGAAGGAACTGATATTAATGCAGATGAAATGACCGCTGCGGTACCTGCATCTGGCAAGATGGTGAATTCTGGCGCATTGACCGGAACACCCGGCGAAAAGGCTTTTAATGCAGCGATCGAGTACATCGAGAAACGCAACCGGGGGCACAAATCGGTCAATTATCGCCTGCGCGATTGGTTGATCTCACGCCAACGATACTGGGGGGCGCCTATTCCCATGATCAGGTGTGAACATTGTGGTGTGCAACCAGTACCCGAAGATCAATTGCCTGTGCTGCTGCCCGATGATGTGGAATGGAAGCCTACCGGTGAAAGCCCGTTGAAACTACATCCAACCTGGCGTTTCACAACCTGCCCCAAATGCGGCGGCAAAGCGGAACGCGAAACCGATACGATGGATACTTTCATGTGCTCGTCATGGTATCACCTGCGCTATCTCAGCCCGTGGTACAACGACGGTCCATTTGATCCCAATGAGTATGATTATTGGATGCCCGTAGACAACTATACCGGAGGGATCGAGCATGCCACGATGCACCTGATCTATACGCGCTTCTTCCATAAAGCGCTGCGAGATATGGGAATTACGAAGGGTGATGAACCTATGCTGCAATTGCGCAATCAGGGGATCGTGCTGGGTAGTGATAGTGAGAAAATGTCGAAGAGTCATGGCAATGTAGTAGCGCCGGATGATCTGGTGAATGCGTATGGGGCAGATACTGTTCGTGCCTACCTGATGTTCTTTGCCCGCTGGGATCTGGGTGCTCCCTGGAGCAACAGCGGCATTGATGGAACCCATCGTTGGTTGAGAAGGGTATGGTCAACGATCCTAGAAGAAACAGCGGGCGGAACTGCCAGCAATGAAGTGATCCGCAACCTGAATCGGAAAACACATCAGACACTGCGGTCTGTCAGCCATGACTTTGAAAATTTTGAATTTAACACCATCATTTCATCATTGATGGAACTATTAAATGAAATGACTAAAGCGAAGGCGCAAGGAGCCTGGGGAACAATGGTATGGGAAGAGACTGTTAATATTTATCTGCGTATGCTGGCACCGATCGCACCGCATATCAGTGAAGAGTTGTGGGAGTTAACAGGAAACCGTTACTCTATACATTTACAGCCATGGCCTGTAGTGGATGAAGAGGCAGCCGCTGAAGAACAGATCACCCTGGTGATACAGATTAATGGCAAGCTGCGAGACCGCATCGAGGTGCCGGTAGATATCACTGACGAAGACGCAAAAAGCAAGGCATTAAGCAGCGAAAATGTCATCAAGTTCCTTGAAGGGAAAAAACCCCGGCAAGTTATTTATGTCAAAAAGCGCCTGGTGAATATTGTTGTTTAAAAATTGAAGTAGAAGATCAACTTTATAAAGAAGCCGCCAATTCCGGCGGCTTCTTCTGTCAATATTCAATATGTCATTCTGCCATCACCGCCATATTCCCCAGAACTCCCCATGAATTGAGAAAAACTTCATTGGGGACTTCGTAGAATCGCCCGTTATTCATGTAACGAATGGAATCCTGATCATATCCGGTCAGAATGACGACATGCTCATACGCGGCGACAGTGGTCACATTGCCCAGTTTATCCACATATTCAGCCGGTACTCCGCCGACCATGTTGCCGATCACCCAGGCGATGATAGGTTTGGATTGAGCGAGTTTTTCGCGTACCTGATCAAGGGTGAACCCTTTGCCACTGATCGCGGGTAATCCATATTCTCTAAGAAGAGCAGCCACAGGATCGGCATGAACACCATAGGCATAGGGAGGAACCTGTCCCCAGGGACCAGTTACCAAACCAACGAATCCCAAATCAGGGTTATCCGAAATGGGTAAAGAAGTTTGAAAATTGTATTCATAGATGAAAACGCCAAAATAATTTGCCCAATCTACAGCAGCGCTGGCTTCGCAGCCCAATGCAAAGTACTGACCAGTGCCGGTAATATCCATAATGTAAAAAGATTCTGGAATGGCAACTGTGGTAGCAGTTGGAGGAATTTCGGTTGGGGTGGCTGTTACTGGTGTAGCGGTTGCTGTTGGAGGAACGGAGGTTGATGTCGGTGAGATTTCTGTTGTTGTTCGAGTAGGGGTGATCGATGAAATGCTAACCTGTTCTTTTGCCTGCAGAGATGGTTCTACCAGGATGAACAGAATGATGAATCCAATGAGGATCATGGTTGCCAGAACGATGATCCATCGGATGTATTGAGATTGTGATAAAGATTTCATACCCTTTCCTGTTGGGCTTATGATACCTCAACTTTGGTTGGATTCTGCCATTTCTCCGAGTTGACTTCAACTCTGCTTTCAGGCAAAATTACTCCATGGCTACACCTAAAAAGCTAAATCACCTGGTCACATGGGCAAAACCTGCGTTCGCAGGCACAGTTATTACCAGCCTTCTCAGCGGAGGTTGTATCGTCACGCAGGCATATCTATTCAGCTTGATTATTGACAGGGTGCACCTGGAAAATGCACAACTGAGCGATGTGATGCCGATATTATGGCTTATAGCCGGGATCATTGCAGCCAGAGCATTTTTTACATGGTTGAGTGACAGCTTTGCGGGGAAAACTACATCTGAGATAAAAGTAAAGTTACGCGATGCGCTCCTGAGAATCATTGTAAAACTAACTGATAAAAACGATCATGATGAAAAGACTGGCGATCTGAGAATTATCGTGATGGAAGGGGTGGATGCGTTGGATGCCTATTTCAGCCAGTATCTTCCTCAACTGGTTATTGCGGTGATGCTGCCAATCGCTATTCTATTTGTCGTATTCCCGCTGGATTGGCTTTCGGGTCTCATTTTTCTCTTGACTGCACCTTTGATCCCGATTTTTATGATCTTGATCGGAAAAACGGGAGAAGCTATGACCAAGCGGCAGTGGAATCTTCTCTCCCGGTTGAGCAGTCATTTTTTAGATACGATCCAGGGCTTGGAAGAATTGAAGCGATTGAACCAGAGCCTCAAAAAGGCGGAAGAGATCCGGCAAACCAGTTACGCCTATGCAAAAGCAACCACAAATGTACTGCGAGTGACATTTCTTTCTGCGCTGGTATTGGAGATGGTGGGAACGATCAGTACTGCTCTGGTGGCTGTACAGATAGGGTTGCGATTACTGGATGGAGGGATCCCTTTTCAACAGGCGTTTTTTATTCTCGTGATTGCGCCAGAGTTTTATTTCCCTCTGCGCCAACTGGGTGTGCGATTTCATGCCGGCATGACAGGAAGAACTGCTGCAGTACAGATCTTTTTACTGCTTCTGAAGGAGGATGATAAGAAGACGGTTGAACAAGTCTCTTCTCTTCCTGAAATTGCAGAACCAGAAATCATTTTTCGAGATGTGTGCTATCGTTATCCTGACAGAGAAAATGACGCGCTCAACCGGGTGGGTTTTGTCATTGCTCCTGGTCAAATAACCGCGCTCGTCGGAAAAAGCGGGAGCGGCAAAACCACTTTGAGTAAACTTCTCCTTGGTTTTTTGCAGCCAGATGAGGGTGACATTCTCATCAATGGTACTCTTTTATCGCAAATCCCCGATGATTGGTGGCGGAACCACATATCCTGGGTACCACAGCAGCCAACTCTATTTGCTGGAACACTGCGCGAAAATATCAACCCTGCAGGATGGGTGGCTAAAGAAGAAAGATTGTGGGAAGCCATTCGCAGAGCAAACCTCAATCACCTTGTCAAAGAACTTCCTTCAGGATTGGATACCCATGTTACAGAAGCTGGAAAGAACTTCTCTAGTGGGCAAATTCAAAGAGTTGCCCTTGCAAGGGCTTTTTTCCGAGATACACCTATCCTGATCATGGATGAACCAACATCGCATCTCGACCCTGAACTGGAATATTCTCTCAATAAATCTATTCGCGACCTGGTGAAGAATCGAACGGTTCTTGTCATTGCGCACCGATTTTCGACGATCCTGAATGCTGATCAGGTAGTTGTGCTGGATACCGGGAGGGTGGTCGAATCGGGAAAACCAAGCGACCTATTAAAAACAGGCGGAGAGTTATCCAAATTTTATCGTCATTTTCAATCAAAACTTGACTCGGATAAAGCAATTGGAGGATTGCAATGAAGAATTTCCTCCAGCTGCTTGAAATGGTGAAAAGTTATGCGGGATGGGTGGCGTTGTCGGTTTTATTCGGATGTGTGACTACGTTCAGTAGCATAGGATTATTGGGTTCCTCCTCTTACTTGATCACTATGGCAGCATTGCAGCCATCCATTGCGGTTTTACAAGTTGCCATTGTGGGAGTGAGATTCTTTGGCATTGCACGAGGTGTTTTTCGATATTTGGAGCGTCTTGCCAGCCATGATGTAACCTTCAGATTGTTGGCAGACCTGCGGGTTATGTTTTACCAGGGGATGGAGCGCATTATTCCTGCAAGAAACTGGGATTTTCAAAGTGGTGACTTGCAATCCAGAGCAACCGCAGATATTGACGTGCTGCAAAATTTCTATGTTCGTGTGATTGCGCCACCCTTAACAGCTGTGATCATCTCATTTGGTGTAGGTTGGTTTACGGGAACGTACGCGCCAGTAATAGGCGCAATCATTGGAGGGGGATTGTTGGTAAGTGGCACAGGTATCAGTTTATTGGCATATCAAGTCAGTAAACAAGCTCGAGCTGGTATTCAGGATGCACGGGGGGTTCTTAATGCACAGGTTGTTTCGCTGGTTCAGGGCAGTCAGGAACTGGTGAGCCTGCAGGCTGAAGAAAGATTTCTCAGTCTGGCTGATGAACAAAGTAAAGAGTATTGTACAAAACAACTTCATTTCAACCAGATCAGTGCGTTGGTTAATGGATTGAATACCTTGGCGATGAATTTCATCCTATGGCTGGTATTGTTGGTTGGCATTCCATTGGTAAGCGGACAGGAGATCACCTCAATAGAGCTGGCAGTTCTTTCCATGATCGCCCTGGCAAGTTATGAAGTGATCACTCCACTGGGGCAGGCAGCCCAATTTCTGGAGAACAGCCTGAAAGCTGCCAAAAGGTTGTTCCAGATCGTAGATGCTAAACCGGAGGTTGTAGAAAGCAAAGAACCACTTGCAATGCCAATAAAACCCGACCTGCGACTTGAACATATCACCTTTACCTATCAGGATGAAGATGTTTTGACCGATTTTTCAATGGAGCTTCCATTCAAGAAAAGAATCGCCATTGTTGGACCAAGTGGATCAGGGAAATCAACCTTGTTAAGAATTCTTGAAAGGTTTTATGAGGTTCATCAGGGAGACTATTTGATCAACGATATTTCAGCCAAAGAATATTCAGCCTCCAACATCCGAAATTGTACGGCAATTCTAGATGCAAAGCCCTATATTTTCCAGAAAACTATTCGAGAAAATCTAAAAATAGCAAAACCTGATGCAGATGACAAGGAACTCTTACGCGTATTGGAAATGGTAAGCCTTCTTACCTGGTTGAACCAGCAGGAAAAAAGTCTTGATAGTTTTTTAGGAGAACAGGGGAAGCAGATGAGCGGGGGAGAACTGCAGCGATTTGGGTTGGCTCGATGCATGTTACGCGATAGTGCCATCTGGCTACTTGATGAACCCACTGCGAATCTGGATGCAGAGCTTGAGCATAAGATGATCTTATTGCTTGAAAAAGTTACACAGGGAAAAACTGTTGTCTGGATCACCCATCACCTCACTGGATTGGAATTCATGGATGAGATCATTTTTCTTGAACAGGGAAAGATCGTTGAGAGGGGAAAAGAAAAAGACCTGCTTGCAAGGCAAGGAAAATATGCCGGTTGGGTCAGGCTGCAGGCAATGCGTGACTGGGAAATGGAAATCCTAGATTGACTTGAGTCCCAGGGTTTCTGCAGTAAGCGCGCCTGTTCTTAAAATTCGCGGTTCGAGGGCTGTGCAATCCACAACAGTGGAAGGAATTCCGCCAGGAGTCTTTCCGCCATCGAGGATTAATTCGATCCTGCCATCTAGCTGGGTAAATACTTCCTCTGCTGTAGTGGGATTTTCTTTGCCAGAGATGTTTGCAGAAGTTGTTGCCAAAGGTCCCATCAGGCGAAGTAAATCTCTGGTAAAAGAATGGTCAGGCATACGGATGCCAATAGTGGGGAAAGGGCTTAAGTTTTTCGGCAGGTCGGGATGAATGGGAAAGATCAATGTGAGAGCACCAGGCCAGAAACGCTGCGCGAGTGAAGCAGCCATAGGCGGAATAGAAACCGTCAATTGTTGCAGATCAACAAGATCACCAATCAACACGGCGATTGCTTTACTTTGCGACCGTTCTTTTACCTCATAAAGCCGGTCAATTGCTTTATTATTGTGCACGAGGCAGCCAAGTCCGTAAACTGTGTCTGTAGGAAATGCGACAAGACCACCGGTTAGAAGGATTGTTTTCGAAATTTCAAGTGCTTTTGGGTCACTGGTGGAGAGGATTTGAGTGTTCATCTATTGCTCAATTCTAAGCACTCGTGGTTTGCCAGCAAGGTCATTGAGAATGGAAATATTCGCATGAGGAAAGATAAGCCTCGCATCAGCAAGAACTGGATCTTTCAGGGTTTCTTCAATTTCACAAAGAAGTAAACCTGGAGAATTCAATCGTTCAAAGGATTGATCTAATAGTCCATGGATCATCGTCATGCCATCCCAACCACCATCGAGTGCCAGGCGTGGTTCCCATTGTGATACACGTAATTTTACAAAAGTTGGGGTTGGAATATACGGCGGATTGGCACAAATCAGATCGAATTGACACTGGGTCGCAGAAAGCAGATTAGATTGGATCAGATCAATGCGGTCGGACAGACCATGTTGCTCGATGTTTTTTCTGGCAATATGCAAAGCTGGTTGAGATACATCCACTGCCAACCAATGAATAGATGGATGGTTTTTTGCGATGCTGATCGCAATACAGCCAGTGCCAGTACCTACATCCAGGGCATGGGCAGCATTTTGATGCGACTTCAACCATCGGAGGGATTCATCAACGATCAATTCAGTTTCGGGGCGAGGAATTAAAACCGCATCACTGACCTGAAAAGGTAATCCATAGAATTCCCAGGAACCAATGAGATAGGGAAGAGGATATCCAGCTTCCAGGTAGATAAGTTGTTCATCCAACTTTTGCAGGGTTTCGTCATCAATTTCGTTTTCGAAGTGGGCAAACAACCAGGGTTTGTCTTTGTTCAACATATTTGCAAGCAGCACTTCAACATCCAGAGCTGCTGTAGCACTTGTTTTATTGATCTTCTGTCGTGCATAAGAAAGCCATTCGCGGATGCTAGTCATCGTTTTCGCCCAGGCCGGTAGCTGCCAGCCTGCCAGCTTCATCCTGAACTGCCAATTCTTCGATGAATTCGTCAATATTGCCGTTCATGACAGAAGTCAGATTAAATGACGAATAGTTGATTCGGTGATCGGTCACCCTGGATTGTGGATAGTTATAGGTGCGAATTTTTTCTGATCGTTCCCCGGTACCAACTTGAGAACGACGGGTAGCATCCTCTTCCTGTCGGCGCTTTTCTTCTTCGATTTCGTATAGACGCGCACGGAGGATGCTCATAGCTCGCAGTTTATTTTGTAGTTGCGATCTTTCATCCTGACAGGCGACCACCATTCCAGTTGGAATATGAGTGATACGAACAGCAGTCGAGTTCTTTTGTACATTTTGACCGCCTGCGCCAGCAGAACGGTAAACATCGATTTTTATATCTGACTCGGGTATTTCGATATCAACATCTTCCACTTCTGCCAGCACTGCGACAGTTACAGTAGAGGTATGAATACGCCCTTGAGCTTCAGTAACAGGTACACGTTGAACGCGATGGACACCTGATTCATATTTTAATTGTGAATATACACTTTTCCCTTTGATCATGAAGATGATCTCTTTGAAGCCACCAATACCGATTTCATTTTGTGAAAGGACTTCCACTTTCCAACGACGTTTCTCTGAAAATAATGAATACATACGGAAAAGGTCTGCTGCAAACAGGGCAGCTTCATCACCACCTGTGCCTGCCCGGATTTCCATGATCACATTTTTGTCATCCCGCTTATCTTTGGGCAGTAATAAGTTCTTTAACTTTTTCTCTATTTCATCCACCTGTGGACGGAGTGTTTCAAGGTCTGCCCGTGCAAGTTCGCGCATATCTTCATCATCGCCATTAAGTAATGTCTCTGCCTGCTCGATTTGCTCTAATACATTTCGATATTCTTTCGCTACCGTAGCAACAGGCAATAACTCAGCCCGTTCACGAGCAAGTTCTGCAACCAATTGGTAATCTGCAGCGTTCTTTTCAAGCTCGGCATTAATTTCGTTTAATCGGTTTTCGATTGCTGCCGTTTTTTCTAGCATAAAACCCATCCATTCTATCATTTAAAATCAACAAGCAAACAATTATACCAGAGGCTAAAAACCTCTGTTGAGAAATAATAACCACCTTCACTGAATATTACTAAAAGCGAAGGTGGTTTAACATCATTCCGATATTTAGATAGATTGCTTGTTCAGTGCTGCAAGTATCTTATCAGGTGTAACAGGGAGGTCTTTGAAATCAAACCCAACTGCATTGGAAATTGCATTGACGATTGTTGGTACAACAGGCACCAGAGAACACTCACCAATACTCTTTGCCCCAAACGGACCGCCATATTCAAGTTCTTCGATAAAACCTATGTGGAATTTCTCTGGCATTTGTGCTGCATGGATCATTGGATAGGATTTTAGAGAGGCATTTCTCACTCTTCCCTTGTCATCAAAAGCAATACCCTCACAAAGAGCCCAACCCATTCCCATTTGAACGGCTCCTTCGATCTGTCCCTCAGCACCTATTGGGTTTAGAACCCGACCAATATCATGGACAGCGGCATAATCAAGAACTTTCACCTCACCGGTTTCTGTATCTACCTGCACCTTGGCAAAATGAGCACCGTATGAATGAGCCATTGTAAAAGATTTATGCGTAATGGTAACACATAGATCCTCCATATAATTAATGCGCGAATGCATTGCAACCTGACCGAGGGTGACACTTCCCTTCGGTGAATGCACTGAATTATCGTGGAAAGTTAACTCTGATTCATCTACACCTAACAATTCTGCTGCCAATGGTTGTAGTTTAGCACGCAAGGCTTTGGCAGCAGAGAGTGCAGCAAAACATCCTAGAAATGCTCCCCGACTGGCATAATCACCCATTTGATAGAGCGTTGTATCAGTGTCAGAATGTATAAATTCGATCCGATCAAGCGAAATGCCCAACTCCTCAGACACCATTTGACTTTGAGTTGTTAAAGCAAGATTTCCCATCTCATGAGAACTGCTGAATAACACAACAGTTCCGTCATCATTCATTTTTATGATCATACCTTGTGTGTCTGTGCGAAAACCATATGTACCGTTCCCATGCACACCCACACCAAGACCTACCCCGATTCGATAGCGTCCTGCGGATGCTTTTTGCTCTTGGACTGCTTCCTCATACCCGATCAGTTCTGCGCCTTTTTCCAGGCAATCCAATGGGTGTGGATTCCCATGCAAAACGCCAGTACGAGCATCCACACCATTTTCATCGGTAAGGTTTTTCCGCTGCAGTTCAATCATATCAATGCCCAATTTTTTTGCAATCTTGTTCATTTGACACTGTTGTGCAAAGAACAATTGTGGAGATCCGTAGCCACGCATCGCACCAGCTATGGGTGTATTGGTGATGACAGGTAATCCTGTGTATCGCAAGTTTTTCGTTTTATGAACTTTAAAGAATTTACCACATTGAGCCCAGACAACTGTACTGCTGCCACTGGCATACGCGCCTGCATTACAGATCATTTTGACTTCTTCTGCGGTAATCGTGCCATCTCGTTTTACACCCGTTTTTAATTCAATGATCATTGCATGACGGGTGCGTGTTGAGCATATATCATCATGCCGATTCAACTGCAGCTTTACTGGTCTTCCTGTTTTAATTGCCAACAATGAGGTAATATGTTCAGTGATCACATCAACTTTACCGCCAAAGCCACCACCCACACCAGGTACTATAACGCGGACTTTACTCATTGGCAAATCAAAGATTTTTGACAGGTTGTAACGAACTGCAAATGAATCCTGTGAAGATGCATACACGGTTAATTTACCCATGCTATCGTAATTTGCGATACAGGCGCGAGTTTCGATTTGACCATGATGAATTGCAGGTAGTGTGTAGCGATCTTCGAATATTTCATCTGCTTCGGCAAAACCGGCTTCCACATTGCCTGCCTCTTGGAAAACCCTTTCAATCAAATTACCTTTTTGCAGGTTGCCTGAATGATGAATTACATAAGCATCATCATCCAACCCCCTTTCAGGGTCAAAATTTACAGGAAGCTCTTCGTAATCTACTTCGATTAATCTGACAGCCTTTTCTGCAGATTTTTCATCTTCAGCAGCTACTGCAGCGACGATATCACCCACGTAACGCACAGTATCATCAAATAATCTTTCAGTCTGATATTCCTCGATCGTTTCACCGCAACTGTTGAAATAAAGCCGGGGAGCGTCCTTATAACATACAACAGCTTTTACTCCTGGAACCGCCCAGGCTTTCTCTGTGTTAATATTCTTAATCTTGGCGTGAGGTACGGGGCTTGTCAGAATTTTTCCATAAAGCATACGCGGAAATTTTAGATCAGCAACATACTTGAATTGCCCGGTTGCTTTTAGTCTTCCATCGCGAACTGGAACACGTTTTCCAACCATCCCATTATGGGGTTCGTCTATCCTGCTATCTTTACCAATAACAAAGGTTTGATTTTCCGATGTCATGGTTTCTGTTTTGTTCTCAATTTCGTTCATTATTTAGCCACCTCAATTACGCTGATTGCTGTATCTTTTCTGAAGCTAAAACAATTGCGTCGATGATTTTCACATAACCGGTGCAACGGCACAGATTATTTGAAAGGGCAGCTCTAATCTCATCACGTGAGGGGGTCGGATTCTTATCTAAAAACGCTTTCGCTGTCATGATCATCCCTGGAGTGCAATAACCACATTGAATTGCACCTATTTCAACAAAAGCTTGTTGGATGGGGTGAAGAGTTATCCCATCAGATAGTCCCTCAATTGTCAGGATCTTTTTTCCGACTGCTTTCCATGCGTGGATTGTGCATGAGTTGACAGCTTCACCATCAATAATCACCTTACATGCGCCACAGTCACCAGTGCTACACCCACACTTTGCTCCAGTAAGGTCAAGAGTATTACGCAATACGTCCAACAGTGTGGTTTGTTTTTCAACGGCTACAGTAAAATCGCATCCATTTATATTCAAAACTATGCTTTCCACGCCTTCTACCTCTCAAGAAAGAATTTTTTTGCAAGTTCAGAAAAATATTCTGCATGGATTAGAAATTAGGAAATTTCACTATTTATTATACATTCTTCTCATTAAATTATTGTAAACATTTGTAATGCTATACTTAACAATATTTTCCATTTATTTTAGCAAAGTATTTAGATTTCGATATTTGAAAATTATCTACTTCCTTTTTTTCAAACATAGAAATATGAAAAGGAAAATTCTATTGGGGAATGATTATTTGACTTGAAGTCCAATTGGAAAACTTACTCTCTACATATTGAATTGTAGAGAGTAAGTTTAAAATCTGCTTTGTTCGATATGACATTGTTGCTTTGAAAAATTTAGTCAGAAATCACCTCAAATGATATCCATTACCATCCAGAGCAATAACCAGGATATTGTGTAATGATGGGAGACGAATACCCTGCTGCAGTGTTTATGTATAGATCTTCACCTGCGGTAACAACTGAATTATTCTTGATGAACGATTTATATATGATCAGTTTTGCTGTGGAGTAAGTTCCCAGGTAATCAAACCAGATGCCATGATACCCGTTTCCTGTAACGCTGGAGCAATTGATCTTGATCACAGAGGTAGATGAAGTAACATACAGGTTCATACCGCTGCGTGTAGCAGTTGGGTCAAGGACACCATTTCCAATCGCTGTAGCACTGGATATGGTGATATCTTTACGGGCAAAGGCATGCAGCCCATAATCCCGGTTATTATCAAAACGGTTTGCACCAAGAGTCGATAGGACAAAAATGTTCGAAAGTGATGTATTCCATGAGCCAGAAGAATCTTTGGTGTTCTGCAGATAGACACCATCAACCCGAAGGTTAACATTTGGAGTGGGATCAGCAGTACGGTTGCCATTTGCTATGATTCCGTTGATCGTGATGCTTCCTGTGGAATACACTCGCAACCCGGTTGTGTAATTATCGATGAACTGGCTGCGGTATATCAGAACAGTTTTCGAGCCAGTGGTATTGGAAGAGTTGGATAGATAGACTGCTGCAGCAGAGTTGAAAAATGTCTGAGTAAAGTCTTCATCGTTCAATGCGATACCATTATGGTTGGCAGTTAATCTATCTGCATAGATATAACCTTTGCCTACAATGTATATACCCATTTGCGAATTACCATTGGTTTGAATATTTCGGAGAGTTACCTGGTTTATATTCGATGCATTCACATAGTAGATACCATAAAGACCATTTTCATCTGCTATTATGTTAGTAAGTGTCAGGGTGCCGGTGGTCTGAATGTGTAACCCTGTTGCAAGGTTGTTATTGCTAAAGCGATTTGCTTTATAGTTTCCGGTGATGGATATGCCGGCAGCTATTTCTGAAGGGCTGTTTATGTTGGAGAGGTAAACTCCATAAGGATCGGCAACAGCGTTACTTGTGTTGTTTTCTGCAGAAATATTCACCACTCGAATGGTTCCATTTGAGAAACCCCATAGCCCCACGCCATAATTATCATTGAACCGGCTATTAAGGATGGTAATTCCCTTTGTACCGGTGAAATCAAGCAGATTGATCAGGTAGGCTCCTGAACCCTTCTTTCCACTTTCGAAGAGGGTGGCACTGTTGGGATATGTATCTGTAGTATAAAGCTGACCCGTCTGAAGATCAGTATTTCCTGCGGTCACATTCGTAAGAATGATATTACCCAGAGTTTGTACCCATAACCCAGCCAGCCGGTTCGATTCAAAACTTGAATTGGTTATCGTGACATTGTTCAGGTCGGAATCACTATTTATGAGATAAGCACCTACTTTACCATTCCCTGAAGCACTGATCCCCTGGATGATCAATGGTCCATACGTTGAAGTGAACAATCCAACCCCTGAAGGAGTAGTCGTTGTAGTGTCAATGGTAGCGATATTGGTGTTCTGGTTGAATTGGCTGGCATAATAGCTGCTCAAAATCGTGATACCTGCAGTACAGTCAGTACAGTTGTTGAGGAGATAAGCTCCACTCATCACACCAGCCAACGCTGGATCGACATTCAGGGTGGGGTTATAAGCGTTACCATTCGCCAGGATAGAATTAATTAAGATCCTTCCAGTTGCATTCACAATTAACCCGGTACCGGAGTTTTGGTTGAACTGACCACGGATGATCGAGACTGCAAACGAACCGCCACTTAAATATGCTCCATTCGTGTTGTCGGTACCATTATTATTCGATGCGCTTACATCAGTAAGAGTAATGGCTCCTGATGTTTGAATAATTAGCCCAGTATCTCCGTTGTGGTCAAAGAAGGAATTAACCACTCTGACGTTGCCAGTTCCAATGATACCGTTAGGTAAATTTACTCCTCTGGCACCATTGTATGCAGCAGTGATCTCGTTAAGTATGATCGCTCCTCCTGAGTTAATTTCCAGGGCGTCTCCAGCATTATAGAGAAATTGGTTTTCACCAAGTGTATTTAAAACATATACACCTACAGTTGTACCAGGAACATTGCTCAATCGGACTGCAAGTGCACCCTGATTTCCTATGGCAGTAAGGTTGTTTACCGTTATCACACCATACGATGTTGCCGCCAAGCCAAATAGTGAGTTGTTGTTAAAAATGGATTGATTGATCCTTATCCCTATGGAAGTGGATTCCGATGAAAGGTTGTTAATATCAGCTCCCCAGGCATTTGAGTTAGCGGTCACTTTGGTTAAGGTAATCGCACCATTTGTCCTGATGAGCAAGCCAATAGTTGACGCGGTATCGTTTTGACTGATATTTGCACCAGTGATGGTCACTGACCCACTACCTTTTGTATTATCAATGATAACTCCGCCTTTGGTATTGTTATTGGGATCATCAATCCCTGCTGAAATGAACAAATTTGCATTTCCTATGGCGATGATCCCTTTCAAGGATATTGCTCCACGAGAAAGAATATGCAGCCCCGTATCACCATTCTCAATGAAAGTATTATCACCAGAAGTAGCTGCCAGGGATATATTTTTGACCAGCGTGTTATCGTTATCCAGGTATGCGCCATAAACAGAATTCTTACTTGCCCCAATACGATTCAAAGTAATCGTGCCATGTGAATGGATGTATAGCCCGCTTCCAAGATTCCCATTGAAATCACTATTTAAAATTGCAATGCTGTTTGTGCTTTCCGAATTATCAAGATTTAATCCATCACCAACAGCCTGGTTATTATTTGCTGCAACGTTCTCTATCTTGACAAATCCTTTAGTCAATATCTTTAACCCTGTACCGCCGTTCAGGTTGAATTGACTATCCGATATCAAGACTGAAGAAGTACCGGTATTATTGGTCAGTATTACGCCACCACTACCATTGTTGTTTGCAGCTAGCCCTCGAAGTGTGATCTCTCCATTTGTTGCGATCGTTAAACCACTTGTTGTTGAATTTCCCGTGACACTATTCACACCTGAAGAATTCAGTATCTGTACAGCACCTGAACCGGCCAGGTTATCCAGGGTAATTCCATTTCCCTCCAGATTTCCATCAGCATTAATATTGTTCAATGTTATTGTATTTTTAGAAATGACCGCTAAGCCTGAAACAGTATTGTTGGAGAATGAAGATGAGGTAATAGTTACTGTGCCATTCTCTGTATCGTTCTTAATATCAGCGCCAATGTTATTCAGGGAGGAAGATAAGCCTTTGATTGAGATGGAACCATTCGTCCGTATATACAAACCAACGGCATTGGTGTTGCTGCTGACATTGCTGTTTCCCAGAGTGTTGGTGATCGTTATTTTGCCAATACCCGAAGTATTCACTAACGAAACGCCATAAATTCCTGAATTCCCAGACACTGTCACATGATCCAAAGAAATATTTTGCGGGGTGATTATGTTCAAACCCATGCCAGTGTTATTGGTAAAATTGCTTCCCTTGACTGTGACTGTGCCAGATGCGGTAATTTCCGCCCCAGAAACATTACTGTTTGATACTGATACATCGGTTAAATTGACAGAGCCAGTTTGATCAGTGATTTGGATCCCATTCGCATCGGTTTCATCTATATCTGTTACGGCTACATTTTGAATTGTCAGGATTCCGGTGTTATTAGCGACATTCAGGCTTCCATCAAGATAAACACCATTAAGGGTGAAGTTCTTCATGTTTTGAATTATGATCACACCCTTGATAACAGTGCTGACTGCAGGGTCATTGCTGCTGCCTGTACCACTGAGAATGAGTAATGAAGGGGTAATGGACCAGGCTGAACCATCGATTGTAATCCCTGGAATGGATGAAAAGGATGTATCATAGGTGCCGGATTCGATGTAAATCTTTTTATCATCGGGTGTAAACCCATGTGATGAAAGGTAATCAATGGCAGCTTGAATGGGGTTATCACAGGCAACAACATTTTCTGAAGGGTCACAATCTAGAGCAGAAAACTCGTACTTGACACCAGCGATATAAAAATATGGATCAGGATCTTCCAGTGCATCCAAAGCGGCTTCTGATGACAGGGGTTGAGGATTACCATTCTCATCGACAATGATGATCTCGGTTTCGGAATTGTTGGATGTCAATTCTAATACTACAGGAGTCACTGTTTCTGGCGCGGTGGTGGTTTCCCCAGCATCTTCATTTGTGGGCTCTTCAGTCGCTGACGTGGTCGGTTCACTTGTTGGAGAAGGTGTACCTTCCGGAATTTCACCTTCTGCCAGCACCAATGTTGGGGTCAGCAATGAAAAGCAGAACGCAAGAATAATGGCTGTGAACAGGGGTATTTTTAAAATGGATAAGATTTTCATAATAGACTCCCGTCTTGTTAATTGCCCTGGCTATCCCTTTAAGTTATTATGGTATTTCAGCCTTCGATTTGTTATTCAGTTGGCTTTCCAAAAGCAAAAATACCTGTGGAATTCTGTTGGAAACAGATTTGATCACCATTTTGCTGTGGTTCGAATATCTGCCATGTTGTGCTGTTTTCAGGGAGAAAAGCCACCTCAGTAATAGGATTTGAAGTGACATTCATGTAACAGAATGTGAAGGCAGGATTGATATCAGTTAAAAGATTTCCATTGTTATCCGTTGCTGTGATCCGCAATCCTTGTGAATTCCAGATGGCGCTATCTGGTGGAGGAGTGGAGCTTGTATCGAAATCGAGTAGAGATGCAT
Organism: Anaerolineaceae bacterium; assembly: GCA_034430215.1. Classification (GTDB taxonomy): domain Bacteria; phylum Chloroflexota; class Anaerolineae; order Anaerolineales; family Anaerolineaceae; genus UBA4782. Next base: position 23,242 of record DAOUFE010000019.1, read on the forward strand.
GAATGTTGTTTCTAAAACTCATTTGTGAAACAGGAAAAATAATGCGTGAGTAAGTGAACGGGGGTGTTACACTGTTATCTTGAAGAAGAACCAGGGTAGGGATATCCTGCAGAAAGCTTGTTTTGAAAGCTATCTGATTGAGGATAATTACCCTTTGATACAGATTTCCCTCGTATCCTGAAATCCGGAGAGTTCCTTCGTTAGCGTCTACACAATCATATACTGTACCTACCCGAAGGCTGCCCATGAAGAAAGTTGACCCGACAATATTTTCGCAGCTTGTAACATGGCTGGTGGTTAACACACTTTCGATTGGCCAAAAAAGGCGTAAACCATACATCCCATTCTTATTGAATACACTGTCAGAGATGAAAACATCTCTTGATGTAGAAAAAATGAGGACCCCATCTCCTGCATTGCCATTGGAACTAACTTGATTAATAACGATTGGCCCCTGTGCAAGCACTCCTAATCCAGCAACACCTGTTCCCCGATTTCTTAAAAATTTACTATTGAAAATATACACTGAACTGGCATTGAGAATTTCTAGCCCCGAATTTTCATTTTCGTTCATGGTGGAAGCTTCGATATAAACTTCGCCGGTCGTGTAGATACTCGCTCCGGAGTAGTTATTGCTTAAATTACTATTATGAATTGATATAGAACCTGAATTTCCTCTGATGCGTAATCCATACCCCTGTGTGGAGGTCACATTGGTGGCATTGAAGATGATATCTCCTGTATGATTGATTAACTCGATGGCGTTTCCTTGCGGATTGCTAATCTGTACATTTGAGATGGTTACTGAACCACTTGAATTATTGAAAGAAATGCCACCCTGAATATTCAAGTTTTGCAGCAGGAAACCTGATTGTGTTTGCAAGAGGATATTTCCATTGATGGTTGTTAGCACAAATGGATTCTCACCAACCAACCCCGAAAGATTTGGTATATTAGTGATTGTAATATCTTCATTAAAAGTACCAGTTTCTATGGTGATAACACCAAATCCGTTTCGCAAAATGAAGTCATTAATCGCAGCTTGAGTAGAGTTGTAGTGACAAACTCCATCAAACGTGCCATCAATATTGTCATTTACGCAAAGATACCATGGGTCAAAGCTCAAAATACCGATTACAGATTTCTCTGATGGTGAAGGAAAACCTGACTGTGCAGGAATTATTATGGGATTTTCAGATCCAATTACCGTAGAGGAATTCTCTGGCAAATGATCTGCTGCTTCGGTTTCAGGGGTAAGTGGAGTGATAGGATTCTCAGGGATCTCTCCTTCAGCACATGCGATATACGAAAAACTTCCAATTGCTATGCTGGTCAGGCAGCAAGCAATCATGAAGTGAAGTTTTATTCGCCATAAACATTTCAGCATTTGGTTGCTCCCCTGAAAATATGGGATATAAAAATATTGTTTTTGCTATTGATACCCACTAGAATTTATATGTAGATTGTACATAATTTTCGAATAGTTGCAACGAATAATTCCTATTTATGTTATAATCCAAAATAGATAATATTAGTCGTAATAAAACCATTTTTCTGAAAAAACTAAATACCTGGCGATAATCACAGGAGGTGTACTGTATGAATACCGTTACATTATCACAGTGGCAGTTTGGGATTACTACCGTCTATCATTTCTTCTTTGTACCACTGACTCTGGGGTTAAGTGTTCTGGTTGCAATCATGGAGTCGCTTTTTGTTGCAACTGGCAATGAGATATATAAGAAAATGACGAAGTTTTGGGGAAAGTTATTCTTGATCAACTTTGCGATGGGGGTGGTGACAGGAATTGTCCAGGAATTTCAATTTGGAATGAATTGGTCAGACTATTCCCGATACGTCGGAGATATATTTGGTGCACCATTAGCTATAGAAGCTTTATTGGCATTTTTTCTTGAATCAACTTTCCTTGGGATCTGGATATTCAGTTGGGATAAGATATCAAAGAAGCTTCACCTGGCTGCTATCTGGTTGGTAGCAATCGGAACCAACCTTTCAGCACTATGGATTCTGGTTGCAAATTCGTTCATGCAGCATCCAGTAGGGTATGAAATTGTTGGCGAACGTGCGGTGATGAGTAATTTCCTTGACCTTCTCACGAATCCCTATTTATGGGGGCAGTTCCCACATACAATATTTGCAGGTTTCACTACAGCTGCATTCTTTATGCTGGGTATCAGTGCTTATCATATTTATCGGAAGAAAGACGAAGATGCTTTTAACCATTCGTTTAAAATTGCTGCAATTGTCGGAATCATTTCTATCCTGGGAGTTGTATTTGTTGGGGATCGACAGACGAAAAATCTTGAAGTTTTCCAACCAATGAAACTGGCTGCCGCAGAGGCGTTGACGGAATCTGAAGATCCTGCGGGATTATCCTTGATTTCCATCGTAGATGAAAATGAAACAGAGGTAAAGGAAATATTTTCTCTACGAATTCCCAAGCTACTTTCGTTCCTCACATACAACAAATTCAGCGGTAAAGTACTGGGAATTAATGAAATTCAAAAAGAATATGAAGCCAAATATGGATCGGGAGATTATTCACCCAATGTATTCGTCAGCTACTGGGCATTCCGCATTATGGTAGGATTGGGCTTTTTGATGGTGTTTATCGCTGGATTGGTATTACTGTATATTTATATTTTCAAGAAGCCATTACCCAAAAAGATTTTATATTTTTTCCCTGCGGTTATATTAATGCCGTATTTATCGAATACTGCAGGCTGGATATTGACCGAGATGGGCAGGCAGCCCTGGGTGGTTTATGGACATCTGAAAACAATAGACGCTGTATCCCCTAATATCAGTCCAGGAATGGTGCTTACCTCCCTAATTACTTTTGCACTCATATACAGTGTACTGATGATTGCAGATATCTATCTGCTGCAGAAATTTGCACGAGCGGGATTATCGCAAGAGACGATCGAAGTAAAAGAAAAAGAATATTAGGAGGATGCTATGAACTTAAACACACTCTGGTTCATTATAATTGCCGTCCTCTATACAGGATATTTTGTGTTGGAAGGATTTGATTACGGGGTCGGGATTTTGCTGCCTTTCCTTGGTAAGGGGCAGGATGTGCGGAAACGTTTGATGATCAATACGATCGGACCACATTGGGATGGCAACGAAGTATGGCTTATCACCGCAGGTGGTGCTACTTTCGCAGCTTTTCCACAATGGTACGCAACCCTTTTTAGTGGGTTTTATCTCCCATTGCTGATAATCATGGTAGCACTGATCTTCCGTGGAGTGGCTTTCGAGTTTCGTAGCAAAGATGAAAATCCCGTTTGGAGAAAGTTCTGGGATGGTGCAATCTTTTTTGGATCACTCTTTCCAGCTTTCTTATGGGGGGTGGCGTTCGCTAATATTTTAAAAGGGACACCAATCGATGGCACAATGAATTTTGTAGGAAGTTTTGGCGATCTGTTAAACCCTTATGCACTTTTAGGAGGGGTAACGAGTCTGGTATTGTTTGTCCTGCACGGTGCAGTGTTTCTGACCTTAAAAACAACAGGTGAAATGGAAGATGATGCCAGAAAAATCGCGATGCGGTTATGGTTTCCAGTTTTGATCACTTTAATTGCAATTCTGGTTTATAGCATTATTAACAGGCTTCTTCCATTATATTTATTGATACCCGCTATTGTGGTATTTATCGTCACGGGATTCTTATTGCGAGCCAGGAAGAAAGGCTGGGCGTTTCTTTTAACCGCATTAACCATCCTGTTAATGACAGCTTCTCTATTTGCTGGTTTATTCCCAAACGTGATGATTTCCAGTATTGACCCTCAGTATACCCTTACAGTTATCAATGCTGCTTCAGGTCCAAATACCCTGCGGGTGATGACCATTGTGGCAGTAATATTCGTTCCGATCGTGTTGGCTTATCAAGCCTGGTCATATTGGATTTTTAGGAAAAGATTGACAACGGAGCCACAACATCTTGAATATTGAGCATAGGCAAGGATCCCTTCCTTAATGGCGAGGGATCCTTAATAAATCATTCAGATTTTATTTACACAACACTTTACCTGGATCAATTCTTCACTTACAATCATAGTATCACTGTAATTAAGAGGATATTATGGCTTGCAAAGAAAAGAAACAAATAATAACTGCTGAAAAAGCGCCAAAAGCAATTGGCCCTTATTCTGTTGCAGTACGTGCCGGGCATTTTCTCTATTGCTCTGGACAATTAGGTTTGGATCCAGAAAAGGGAGTTCTCGTTGCAGGTGGTGTTGAAGCTGAAACTCGTCAGGCTTGCGTAAATATCAAAAATATTCTGGAAGCTGCAGGCGGCAAACTTGAAAATGTTGTAAAAACAACCGTGTTTTTACGCGATATGAATGACTTTGCAAAAATGAATGCAATCTATGGTGAATTCTTTGGTGAAGAAAGCCCAACCCGATCTGCAGTTCAGGTCGCTGCATTGCCAAAAGCAGGTGCGGTTGAAATTGAAGCAATAGCTTATATCCCGTGTGTTGATGAAGATTGTGACTGTCATCACGAAGAACATCATTGCTGTAGAGATTAATGAGTAAAATATTGAGCGAAAAAGAAACGATAATTGAGACGGACCTCTCCGTCTCGATTATTGTTCCCTGTTATAACGAAGAGAATACCATCAGGGAATTATTGGAATCCATTTGCCAGCAAACCTATCCATTGGAGAAGATGGAAGTGATCATCGCAGACGGCAAATCTGAAGATCATACCAGAGAGAAAATACAGGAATTCCAACAATCACACCCGCAAATTCACTTGAAAATTATTGATAATCCTAGAAGGATCATTCCCTCTGCATTAAATCTGGCAATTCAGGCTGCATCAGGTGAGATTATCCTGCGGTTGGACGCGCATTGCCATCCTATGCATGATTATGTAGCGAGATCAGTAGAAGATCTTCTTCAAGGGAAAGGGAAAAATGTTGGCGGATTATGGATAATCCGTCCAGGTGCGGAAACATGGATAGCAAAATCCATTGCCATTTCTGCATCTCATCCATTAGCAGTAGGGGATGCCCGGTATCGTTATAGCAATCAGGAAGGCTCAGTGGATACGGTGCCATTTGGCGCTTTTTGGAAAGATTACCTTGTTGACCTGGGTGGATATAATGATGAACTCCTGACAAATGAAGATTATGAACTTAATACGCGCATCCGGAAGCGTGGTGACATCGTATGGTTTGATCCAAATATCCGATCTATTTATTATTCTCGACCCACAATAAGTGGATTGGCAAAGCAGTATTGGCGATATGGATACTGGAAATGTAAAATGCTCAAGAAATTCCCAGGTTCATTAAGGTTGCGCCAGGCAATTCCGCCTCTTTTTGTTGCAGGTTGGTTGTTTCTGGGTATTGCGGCTATCTTCAGCCAGATATTTCAGTTATTGTTGGCTTTGATGGTATTATTATATATTCTGGCTTTGTTAGTCATTTCTTTGCCAGCAATATTTAAAGAAAAAGACCTTACCCTCATTTTTGGGTTGCCAATTTCCATTGCAACCATGCATTTCTGTTGGGGAGCAGGTTTTTTATGGAGTTTGTTTAGGTGAATCAACGTCCAGGGCTTTGGCGATTAAAAACCAACGAGCGACGTTTTATTTTATTAGTCGGCGACTTGTTGATCGCATTTCTGGCAATGGCAATTGCATTATTGCTTTGGGCGAGCAAGGATTGGCTGAACCTTTCGTTTGAATTTTTTCGCGCCCGGGTGCCAAGCTGGTTCATTTTCCTTCCTATCATTTGGATATTGCTGTTAGTTGAATTGTATGATCTGCGAAGAGCAAATAAGTTCTCTGAGATCATAAAATCAATCACATTTGCTGCAATCATCAGCATTGGATTGTACCTGATCGTTTTTTTCCTTTCTGAACCAAATTCATTACCACGTTTGGCTGTAGCATATTACATTATCATCTGCTCTTTGCTGACCTTGCTTTGGAGATTGGCTTTTGCGCGTATATTTACAGCACCTTTGTTCATGCGCCGCATCCTCATCATTGGGGCAGGACGGGCAGGGAGTGCATTGGCTGAAGTATATTCCCTTGCCAATCCAAAGCCATTCTATGTGGTTGGAATGATCGATGATGACCCTAAAAAGATCGGAACTTTTATTGGCGGGATTCCAGTACTTGCAAATGGTGATGCTATCCTCGATGTAGTTGAACAGCAAAAAGTAACTGACCTGGTATATGCAATATCGGGAGAGATGCGTCATGAAATCTTCCAGACAGTTTTACGTGCTGAGGAGGCAGGCATAGAGGTTCATACTATGCCAGCAGTTTATGAAGAGATGCTTAACCGTATTCCCATCCAATTGTTAAACTCTGATTGGTTATTGCGGTCATTCCTGGATGAAGCTCATATGGGCGATTTTTACGAGATCACAAAGCGGTTGATGGATATCTTTGGCGCATTGATCGGATTGATGTTTTTTACCCTTTTATTCCCGTTCGTTTCACTGATGATCATCATCGATTCAGGTTTCCCAATTTTTTATTCGCAAACTCGGTCGGGGCGTAATGGGCGTACTTTTAATGTCATAAAGTTCCGTACAATGATCCAGGATGCTGAAAAGGATGGTAAACCTCAACTGACTGTTGAAAAGGATGAAAGGATAACCCGTGTAGGACAATTCTTGCGGAAAAGTCACCTGGATGAGTTTCCTCAATTCATCAATGTACTTAAAGGAGATATGAGCCTTGTAGGACCACGCGCGGAACGACCTGAAATTATCAATGATCTGCAGCAAAAAATCCCATTTTATCGGGCACGATTGTTGGTAAGGCCTGGCCTTGCCGGATGGGCTCAAATTAATCAGCGATATGCCGTCAGTATAGAAGACATGGCAATAAAATTAGAATACGATTTGTATTATATTAAGCATAGAAATTTGATCATGGACATGTCAATTATTCTCCGTACACTTGGTGCGGTAATTGGCTTGCGAGGGCAATAGTGAATCAGAAGTACAAACCAAATATACGAAACCGATATATTCTCCTGGGGGACCTTCTTCTTATCGTCATATCTGTTCTTGGCTCGTATGTATTAAGACTGGAATTAGGTCCAGCGTTAACTTTTTACATGCCTTCCGCTTATTGGATGATTTGCGTTTCCCTTATCATCAAACCTCTGGTATACGCCTTTTTTGGTTTGTATCGAAGGTTATGGGTATATGCAAGTGTACAAGAATTAAAGCAAATTGTTGTTGCTGTCTCGACTGCTTCGATCCTGGTAGCTATCGTCATCATTGGCTTATTCAGTTTTAACGTTTTCACAGGCTTTCCTCGCTCCGTATTGATCATTGATTGGTTAACATCAGTTTTCCTGGTTGGTGGGCTTCGATTTGCCTTACGTGTCTTTGCAGAAAACCTATCAATCGCTTCTGTAACGCCCAAAGCAATCCATAATCAACGAGCATTGATCATTGGTGCTGGTGATGCAGGCGCTTTGATGGCGCGTGAGATGCAAAAGAACCCACAATTGAATTTACAACCTATCGGTTTCCTGGATGACAACCCAGCAAAACAGCACCAGCAAATTTATGGTATTCCCGTCATTGGTACGATCAATGATCTTGCCAAAGTACTGGATAGCCATAACGTTAATGAAGTCATCATTGCGATTCCCAGTGCACCAGGTAAAGTTGTTCGTAAAGTAGCAGATATTTGCCGGTTGAAATCCAAATCCTTCAGAACGATGCCAGGTATTTATGAATTATTAGGCGGGAAAGTAAGTATTAGTAGATTGCGCGAAGTTGATATCACTGACTTATTAAGACGGGAACCTACACAGGTTCAGGATGATCGGGTTGGCAGTGTGATTTCGGGTAAAACTGTATTGGTTACGGGTGCAGGTGGATCGATTGGTGGAGAATTATGCCGCCAGATCCTGCGATGGGGTCCTTCAGAGCTGATCCTGTTAGGACATGGCGAAAACACTATCTTCGAAACCTTGCTTGAACTGCAGGAAAGTTATCCAACCCTGCCAATACGTCCTGTGATCTGTGACATTCGTGATTACCAAAGATTGGCATCTGTTTTCAAACAGCATCGACCTCAGGTAGTATTTCATGCTGCAGCACACAAGCATGTGCCTTTAATGGAACTCAATGTTGAAGAAGCGGTGACAAATAATATCCTGGGGACCTGGAATGTTGTTAAAGCGTCTGTGGAAATTGATGTTGACCAATTGGTGATGATCTCAACAGATAAAGCCATCCGGCCAATAAATGTAATGGGCGCTACAAAGAGGATTGCTGAATTGATCGTTTTGGATGCAGCAAACCGGACAGGCAAACCGTTTTCTGTCGTTCGATTTGGGAATGTATTAGGCAGCAGAGGAAGTGTTGTGCCTTTATTCAAACGCCAGATAGCCAGAGGGGGACCAGTTACTGTCACCCATCCGGATATGAAACGTTACTTCATGACCATCCCGGAGGCGGTTTATCTTGTTTTACAAGCTGCCAGCCAGGGTGATAGTGGAGAGACTTATGTACTCAATATGGGACAACAGGTTCGCATTCTTGATCTGGCAGAAGATCTAATCCGGTTATCGGGATTGCAACCGGGCAAGGATATTGAGATTGTGTACACAGGTATCCGTCAGGGAGAGAAATTGAGCGAAGATTTATGGGATGAACAGCATCCATTTACGCCTACTTCGCACCCGGATATTTTTCGCGTGGATGGTCAAGAAGAATTATCTGGTGAGCCTTTGAAAAAAGCAGTGCATGAACTGATCCGCTTGGCAGAAGAAGGGGATGCCGATACTATCATGCAAATGTTCGATGAGTTGATCCCTGGAGCTGCTGTAAGAGCTACTCCACCTATGGAGATTGATTCCATCCCATGACCCAGGTGAACGAACACGATTGGAATGAATTTCTGCAGGGTCAGAAAGATGTCTCTATTTTACAGAGCAGTGAATGGGGGAGTTTAAAATCTGCTTTTGGATGGGATACCATACGATTTGTAGCAGAAGGAACTGGGGCACAGATCCTTTTTCGAAAGATTTTTCCAGGTATCAGCTTTGCATATATCCCCAAAGGACCTGTAGGAACTGGCACCCCTACTTTTTTCCAGGAATTGGATGAGATTTGCCAGCAAAGAAATGCATTTTTCTTGCATGTTGAACCTGACGCATGGGAAGGAAGCACTGAAGGGGTTCTTGACCAGGGCTTCCAGAAAGTAGCACGTTCTATACAACCTCGCAGAACAATCGTTATTGACCTGATTGGTACAGAGGACGAATGGCTGGCTCGGATGAAACAGAAAACCCGATATAATATTCGACTGGCGCAAAAGAAAGGGGTTGAAGTTAATCAAACATCCGATGTTGCGATTTTTTACAAATTAATGACGTTGACCAGTCAAAGAGATCAGTTTGGTGCTCACTCGCAGGCATATTACCAGAAGGTTTTTGATCTCTTTAAACCCGCGGGAAACTGCCAATTATTCGTAGCTCAGTTAGAGGGGGAACCCCTCGCTGCCATTATGGTATTTGCGTACAGAGGACGTGCTTATTATTTCTATGGTGCATCAGGAAATGACAGGCGCAATCTGATGCCAAACTATGCTTTACAGTGGGAAGCGATGCGTTGGGCATCACAGCAAGGATGCACCCTCTATGATATGTGGGGAATTCCTGATGAGGATGAAGAGGTGCTAGAAGGGCAGTTCGATAGCCGTACCGATGGATTATGGCCAGTTTACCGATTTAAACGTGGATTTGGCGGGAAGGTTATTCGCAGTGCCAGCCCGCAAGATAAAGTCTATAATCCTCTGCTCTACCGGATTTTTCGCCGCTGGATCTCGTGATCAGACAAATCGAGGGGTAACTCGGATGAAACTGCATTGTTTGAAATGTGGAAATATCTTATCGCCCATCACTTTAGATGGAAAAATAAGAGATATGTGCTTGAAATGTGGGTGGGTTTATTATCCTCAACGAAAAGTCAGTGCTGGCTGCGTTATTGAAAAAGAAAACCGATTATTGATGGTACGCCGTGCTTTGGAGCCGTGGCGTGGATATTGGTACCTTCCTTCTGGTTTTATCGAAGTTGAAGAGAGCCCTATCCAAGCCGCAGTAAGAGAAGCTAAAGAAGAAACTGGCCTTGACATAGAGATCGAAAGTCTTTATGGTGTTTATCCATATGATGATGATCCACGAGGAAATGGTATTTTGATCCTGTACAATGGGAAGGTCACAGGCGGGAAATTCATTGTCAATAATGAGGCTTCTGATATTGCTTATTTCGCTGCTGAAGCGATCCCTGAAAATCTGGCGAGCACCAGTCATAGAGCTGCAGTCAAAGACTGGATGGCAGGTCATAATGGTCACAGACGAATGGAATAGAATTATCGCTTCATTGCCTGGCGTTCATCTGCTTCAATCGCAGCAATGGGGAGATATTAAGCATTCCTTCGGATGGGATGTCATCCAAAAGCTTTGGCAAGACGAGCAGGGTACTGTTGTTGCAGCAGCACAGGTTTTACGCAGAAGAATCCGGTTTGCAGGAATATCCTTCCCGTATTCTGTGCTCTACGTGCCACGCGGTCCCATTCTGGATTGGAATGATGAGGCTCTGGTAAAACGGGTAATTAATGATTTAGAAAAATTAGCGGTAAAGGAAAAAGCAATTCAATTAAAAATTGACCCGGAAGTAATAACCGGTACGATCATTTCGGGTGTGGAAACAAATAAGGTGAACAGGATCACTCCCTACCTCGAAAAGCAGAACTGGCATTATTCAGCGGAACAGATCCAATTTAAAAATACTGTTATTTTAGATCTAAGTGGGACTGAGGAAGAGTGGCTATTACGGATGAAGCAGAAAACTCGATATAACATCCGATTGGCTCAAAAAAAGGGCGTAACAATTCGACAAATCACGCTGGATGAACTTCCATTTTTTTACCGAATGTACGCTGAGACTTCTTTGCGAGATGGCTTTGCGATCAGAAGTGAAAACTATTACTGTCAGGTATGGAAAAGTTTTATTCAACAGAATATGGCAACAGGGTTGGTTGCTGAAGTAGAAAAAGAACCTGTTGCTGGATTGATGTTGTTCTATTTTGCGAATCGTGCCTGGTATCTATACGGCATGTCCACTGATAAGCACCGAGAAAAGATGCCCAATTATCTTCTGCAATGGGAAGCAATGCGTCTTGCAAAAGCAAAAGGATGCAGTGTGTACGACTTATGGGGTGCCCCGGATGTCTTTAATGCAACGGATAGTATGTGGGGAGTCTACAGGTTCAAGGAAGGCTTAGGAGGGGATGTCATAAAAACCATTGGCGCGTGGGATTTTTCACCGCATCCAGCGTTATATAGACTTTATACCCGCATCATACCTGAAATCATGAAATATATGCGAAAATTAGGGAAGAGAAAAACATTACAGGTAATGGAACAATAGATTCAAAGAAGATCCATTATCGTTTATGGCTGCCAGACGGGAGAGAAATCCAATTCAGGATCGGTAGTCATTCTTAATAAATTGCTGCCATCCATTTTCATTAAGTAGATATCATGATTGTTGCCATCTGGCCAACTTTCAAATACGATCCATTGATCATCGGGCGAAAGGCTGGCATGGGCAATAGGTCCTAAACCTTTTACCTGAACAGGAGGTATGCGTTTTTCCTTCCCGGTTCCACGATCTTCATAATTCAAAGAAACCAGCCAGGGGATAGCTGGATCTTCTTGTACACGATTGAAGATCAAGAACGAACCATCTGACGACCAAACAGGCCAATAATCGTTTACAGAGCCTGGGCTACTAAAGGCGAATTGTGTTTGCCCCAGATTTGACATCATGTAGACGTGGAAAAAGATTTCTTGCCTGACAAAAGCGATCTGTTTCCCAGATGGATTCCACGCAGGATGCATATCAGGATGGTAGGTATCCGAAAGCTCTTCGATGGTTTCATCCGCAAAGTTGTAAGTAAAGATGTGAGAGACTCCAGAACGCAAGGATGTAAATGCCAATAAAGTACCATCCGGCGACCAGGCGGGGTCGAAATCTCCTGGTGGGTCGTCTGGCATCAGTTTGTGAGAACCCGTTCCGTCTAAGTTAACAATGAATATTTTTGCTTCAGGATAGGTGGTATATTCGCGTTCATCACACGGAGAAATTACAGCCAATCGTGTTCCATCTGGTGACCATGCGGGCTGGCAGGCACCATCAGCGAAGGATGTGACCTGTTTTTCATTGGAACCATCAATATTCATTGTCCATACCTGAAAAGTCCCTGTCCGTTTTGAAACAAACGCGATCAATTGCCCTGAACCCACAGGGGTGGTTGGGATGATGATTGGTGTGAGCATGGGATCAACCGTTGGTTTACTTGTTGGAGTTTTTACTGCAATTTTGGTCGCCAATGTAGTTGGCATAGTAACAACAGCAGAAGAATCCAGAGTAATAGTAGGTGTAGGTTCCCCTACAGGAGAGAAAGGTGGAATATACCCTTTGATAATTTGAGCAGGTATGTTAGTCCACAAGAAAACAATGAGCAAACTCAATACAAAAGTACTTGCCACCGCATAAAGGAATTTTGATTTCCTTTTCTTGGGAAGAGGTTTGAATGATTGGCGAAGTGGTGGAGTGTAAGGCTCATCGTAGATCCATTCGGGACTCATATTTGGATTAGCGGGAGCTTCAAGATTGCTTTCACCCTCCACTACCACCGGTGGAGGTTCTACAGTCAGCCGTGGTTGGTCGTAGTGAGAGAGTTCTCCTGCGTAAAGGAGAGCTTTCTTGAATTCTTTAGCACTTTGATACCGATTATCAGGATCGACTTCAAGCGCCTTTTCAATGACAGCTGAAAGTTTTCGGCTAATTTTGGGCTGAATATCACGGATGTGGGTAAGCTGTACTTTTCCAGTTGCCCGTGATAATCCATCCTCTGGAATGATACCTGTCAGGGCTGCGTATAGCGTGGCTCCAAGAGAATAGATATCGGTGCGGGTATCTGTTTTTCCTGTTCCATATTGTTCAGGCGGTGAGTAGCCAGGGGTCATCGCCCTTGCACCTGTTGAGGTTGCCTGCCCTCCCTGCATTACCTTTGCCAGACCAAAATCAACAAGAAAAGCATCACCTTCTGGAGTGATCTTAATATTGCCAGGTTTGATATCACGATGCACAATAGGAGAAGGGCGGGAATGTAGATAATCCAGCGCCTCACAAATCAGGGAACCAATAAGTACTGCTTCTCTTTCTGATATTGAACCTTTCCGCTCAATTCGCTGGCGCAAGTCTTCCCCTTCGATGAAATCCATTAGAAGGTACTGCCCCTGTTTAGGAATATAGAAATAATCACTGACACGAGGAAGGTGGGGATATCGCAATCCAGCTAAAATACTGGCTTCTCGCTGGAATTGACGCGCATATTCATCTGAGAGAAACAGATTTTCTTTGACAGCAACATATACTTCAAGATTTTCATCGAACGCCTTATATACCGCACCCATTCCTCCCTGTCCCAGGGTAGAAACGATGCGATATCGTTGCCGCAATAAGGTACCTTCAGCTAATGTCATTGACAATTGCCCTGTATTATTGTACCAATAACTAGAAACCATGCAAAAAGAATGCCAGAATCTTAATTGTTTTCTCACCTTATTTTTAATTGGACAAGGAAGCATTATCTGATGCTATAATGCACGTTATGAGTCTCGATATTCATACCGCAGTCATTACCGCAATCGTACTGATCATCCTGGGAATGGGGCTATCTATTCTGACCGGGATCAAATCAATTCAAGAAGGGCAAAAACTCCTTTATTACAAAAAACGCCAAAAGATCATGACGTATGGTTGGCGCATGATCCTTTTGGGATTCTTGCTAGCGATTGCTGCGGTTATTTTTGGCAAATTTGGTGAGCCAATGATTTATCAATATTTTCCACCAACCCCAACAGTGACTCAAACGCCAACGATAACATTAACCCCTACGATCACATTAACACCAACCATATCATTAACACCAACTATCACAGACACACCCTCTGTATCACCAACACCTGTCATCCCTCCGGCACTTGAGGTTCAATTTACGGGTGTTGTTACCCCAGGACCTGATGCTGCATTTAGTCCGATCCAATTTGGTCGAGAACTCTCAGACTTCAATCAACCAAAAGATCCAGCAACTGAATTCGAACATCCCGTTGGAGAATTATTTGGTACTTTTGATTACAACAACATGCTTGATGGAACGCAATGGTCAGCATTGTGGTATCGATTGAATGATATGAAATTGATCTGTTATGAAACTGCCCCTTGGAATGGAGGCGCAGGCGGATATGGTTACACAAACTGTAATCCACCATCAGACGAATGGCAGGCGGGTGAATATGAAGTGCAAATGTTTGTAGGCACTCAGTGGAAGGTTTCCGGTCGGTTTACCATCGCAGGAACACCTCCTACAGCAACCAGAACACCCACACAAACTCGCACTCCGACCATAACTCGAACGGCTACGTTCACCAGGACATCAACACTTACCAGAACCCCAACCCCCACACGTACCAGTACTGTAACGCCTGGACCTTCCTTAACTCCCACACCAAAGCCGCCATCTGCGACCTATACCGTGACCAAAACACCGCTACCTACTTCAACCATGCGTCCAACGCTTACGAGACGACCGACAGACACAAGATGGCCATCACCTACAAAGTAAATAGCCTTAAGCTGAAGGCAAGCCCGAATTACTTAAAGCTTTAGCAATATTTGCTGCCAGACGTGCGTTATTGTTGAGTAAAGCAATATTGGTATGCATACTATCCCCGCCCGATAGTTCGCTAACTCTTGCCAGGAGGAACGGAGTAACTGCAGAGCGTGAAATGCCTTGCTTTTCTGCTTCTTCGAGTGCCTGTTTTATCCACTTTTCCACCCGTTCTGAAGGGATGGCAGAGTCAAGTGGAGGGGGATTACCTACCAAAATACCACTCTCAAGACCCAAACCCCAATGAGTGAGAGCGATATTCGCTATTTCCTGCGGGGTGGCGGCGTTGTGATCTACCGGTAATCCACTTTCTCGGGAATAAAACGCAGGGAATTCATCTGTTTGAAAGCCGATGATGGGAACTCCCCAGGTTTCCAGAAATTCGACGGTAGCAGGAAGGTCTAATATTGCTTTTGCCCCTGCGCATACTACCAACACAGGAGTCCGGCTTAATTCGGGTAGGTCAGCAGAGACATCCGTAGGATGCCCGCGATGGATACCGCCAATTCCTCCTGTGGCAAAAACCCTGATTTTTGCCATATGTGCAGCCTTCATTGTCGCAGCGACTGTTGTTCCCCCAATGATCCCTTTTACAAGAGTTGAACCGAAATCTTTGCGGCTGACTTTCTTTTTATCTGCGCCAGGTGCGGCTAACAAATGAATTTGTTCCTTATCAAGACCAATGTGTATCTTTCCATCCAGCAATGCAATAGTTGCTGGAATAGCTCCAGCATTCCTGATTTCTTCTTCCATTGAAAGTGCGAGAGTCTCATTTTCTGGATATGGTAAACCATGTGTGATAACAGTTGATTCAAGAGCCACTACGGGAAAATCATGCTTGACCGCATATGAAATCGAAGGGTGGATGGTGAGAAATTTATTCATGATCTATCCTTTGTTTAAAATCGATATCTGTTTATTGGGAATCAGTCTTTTTACAAAATGTGCTGCCATTGAACCAAAATGTACCCAATATGGAGCCAGATGTGTTTGATATGTAGCCTCACGGATCGCTGATTTCAATTCATCCGTGTTGGAAAAAGATGGTAGAACTGTCACCGTTCTGCCAAGTTCTACTGAAAGATGAGCGTCAGTGCCTGTTGTACCTGGCAGGTTATGTGATCTAGCGAATTCAGCAGCTAATCGGTTTTGTTTTGATAGTAAGCAGCGAGCGTTGAAAATCTCGATGGCATCAAAATAGGGAGCCAGTTTTTGCAGTGTCTCGAGTTTCCAGCCAGAACGGGTAATATCGAAAGGGTGGGAAACGGAAATAAAGGCATTTTGGGCTTTTAACCTTTGAATAGCTTCCATCGGATCAAGTCCTTTGGGAACTCTTTCAGAAACAAAAATAGCTAAAAGTTCCCCTTCCGAAGTTTTTACTTCTTCTCCAATGATAACCAGATCTGGAGCAATTTGCTGTGCTTCGAGAGCTCCCATGATCGAGTTGTGATCTGTTACGACAACTTTTTGTAAACCTTTTTTACGAGCTGCTTGAATAAGCTGTGCAGGTGTTTGCAGACTATCTGATGAGTAATGCGTGTGACAATGAAAATCGACTTTGATCATCTTTCTTTTTCCTATAATCTCTTCTTTGATTATACTAGACAGGGATTTTAAAACTTCAATTATCTTTATAATCTTGACGCATTTTCGGGTTGGTGTACAATTCAACTGCTGGGGCGATGGCGGAATAGGCAGACGCAACAGACTTAAAATCTGTCGATGGTAACATCGTGAGGGTTCGACCCCCTCTCGCCCCACAAAAATATGAAATACTTAACAAATTGACAGTAATTAATGCATTATACGAGACACACAGAAAAACCTGTGTGTCTCAAATATTTAACCTTGTAGTAATATTTATAGGGGTAATCTTATTTGATACGATTATTTCACTTCTCTGCTTTAGAACCGACAATCCAAATGAAAATCATTCGTAATTTCCTCCCCTCCCCAAAGTTTTCACTTATCAGCCTGACAGTAGTTTCAACAATGGCGGCTTTTTTATATGTATTTATGGAATGGCTATTTATTATTACAAAGCCTTCTTTTTTGGATCTGACTTCTTTTGGTGAAAAAGTACTCATTTTCCTATCGGCTGCTTCTATTCTTGCTGCAGTATGCCTTCTCATCTTTTTACTTTATTTCTTAGCAAACTTATTCACTCTTCCAAAGAAATTGCAACTTTTCTTTCAATATTTTTTTGCAATCATTCCGACGTTAATTCTGACTGCCATGGTATTGATCCTGGTAGATAACTTCACTTATACTGTTTTTAAATTTGGTATCGTCACAACAAGCGGTGCATTCAGAGCAATTTATGCTCTTGGATTTATCGTGGTTGGAGTTTTTCTTTACAAGAAAGTATTGCAGTTTACCAACAGCGTCAATGAAAAGTTTTTCGAGACGTCAAAGATTGCAAATGAGCTTGTACTGGGGATACTGGCAATATTTCTGGCTATCTGGGTATACATCCCGATAAATCAAAATTCTCAAACAAATACAAGTCTATCGACTGATACAACACAATCGAATGTAGAAAAGCTGCCGAATATTATTCTGATTACTGCAGATAGCTTGAATGCAGAAAAAATGTCAATGTACGGGTATACGAAGGATACGACTCCATTTCTTAAGGAATTAGCCAAATCATCGCTTGTGGCAGAAAATGCGTTTTCAAACGCACAAGGAACGATTGGGTCCACAACATCGATCCTCACCGGTAAGTACCCAGCGGATATCCGGATCCTTCATTCTACTGATATTCTTCAGGGGAATGATACTTTTCAGCATCTTCCTGCGATCTTGCGTAGTAATGGATATTACACTGCTCAACTCAGTTATTCTTATTATGCTGATGCATACAGAGTAAATTTTCAAAATGCCTTTGACTATGCAAATGGAACCTCGATTGAGGCAAACCCATTTTTTGCAGGAATTGCAGCAGTATTGCCTTCGAATTATTACTACTTCATGCACGAGTTTACAGTTCGTTTGAGTGATCGATTGGGTCATATCTTTTTCATTAGAGATATGACGAATCCTTATAAAAGGGTCACTGAAGGAACCGAAAAATTTAACGACCAGCAGAAACTCGATTATGCTATTTCATTGTTAAAGGCAACCGAACAGC
Source organism: Anaerolineaceae bacterium (assembly GCA_034430215.1). Classification (GTDB taxonomy): domain Bacteria; phylum Chloroflexota; class Anaerolineae; order Anaerolineales; family Anaerolineaceae; genus UBA4782. Next base: position 41,135 of record DAOUFE010000019.1, read on the forward strand.
CTCTTTTCGTACATATTCACTGGATGGGCACCCATGGACCAAAGTATGCACCAGCGCAGCAGGTATTTTCTGCTAGCATGGATCCCACAACACAAGTGAAATATGACGATAATTTCTATTCCGACACGATCCTGGAATTTGACACTGCTGTATCGAATTTCTATCAGACATTAGCAACCGATGGTTCTCTGGATAATACGATCATTGTCATTGCAAGTGACCATAGCCAAAAGTGGTCTGTTTCTCGTCTGCCATTGATCATTCATTTTCCTGAATCAGCGAATGTAAAAGAGATCACGACAAACGTGCAAAATCTGGATATTGCTCCAACTTTACTTGATTATCTGAACATCGATCAACCCGAATGGATGCCAGGGCAATCACTCCTTACTGACCTTGATCCTATGCGACCCATTTTCATTGCTGCAATACCGAGTTCAAAGAAGGATCCAGTGACTGGTAAGGTTACTTTTCCAGAATCAAAAGCGCCATTTTACCAATTTGGGAAAGTTACCGTTGTTATATGCGATACCTGGTATCGTTTGAATCTGACTGATTTGAAAATGGATAAAGGAACTGTAAAAAATTATGTCGGTTCCTGTGAGAACGGCAGAGGCTCTGAAGCCGAGGCATTGCAGCTTATCAGCCAACACCTTGAAACGTATGGATTTAACATTTCAACTCTGCAGAATGTAACATTGAAGGAATAATAAAAATTCTACTTGCCATTCTCCTTTAATTGTCTGATAATTGAAATACTTATTAGAAGTTAGAAAAGGAGCAGAACCATGACAACAAGTAGCAAGGTTTCAGGTGCAAAACCATTTATTCCTACACCCCTTAACCGGGTAAACCCTGTACCATCGGATATTGATATTGCTCAGGCTGCCCACCTCAAGCCCATTACTCAGATTGCAGAAGAGCTGGGGCTGCTACCTGAGGAACTGGAGCTTTATGGACCTTACAAAGCCAAAGTAACTCTAAGCGTACTTGACCGGTTGAAAGATATTCCCGATGGAAAGTATATCGATGTTACTGCTATCACCCCCACTCCTTTAGGAGAAGGAAAAACTACCACAACCGTTGGTTTAAGCCAGGCATTAGGAGCCCATTTGGGCTACCGCGTAATGACCTGTATTCGCCAGCCAAGCCAGGGACCTACCTTTGGTATCAAAGGGGGAGCTGCTGGTGGTGGATACAGCCAGGTGATCCCCATGGAAGATTTCAACCTGCATCTAACAGGAGACATTCACGCGATTACTGCAGCGAACAACCTGATGGCAGCCGCCATTGACGTCCGCATGTTGCATGAATCTGAAGCTACTGATGACCAGATGTTCAAGAGATTATTTCCTTTAGATAAAAACGGAAAACGGCGCGTTGGCGTTTCAATGTTGAGCCGGATGAGAAAACTGGGTCTGGAAAATAAAACTCCTGAAGAATTGACTCCTGAAGAGATTCATAAACTATGCCGTTTGGATATTGATCCAGATACCATTACCTGGAGAAGGGTGATAGATACCAGCGATCGTTTCTTGCGCGGTATAACTGTAGGAAAAGGCGCTGAAGAAACAGGGCATGAGCGGGAAACTGGTTTTGATATAACTGTAGCCAGCGAAATCATGGCAATTTTGGCACTTACAACCAGCCTGGCGGATATGCGGAAACGCCTTGAAAACATAGTCATTGGTATCAGCAAATCTGGAGAGGCGATCACCGCCGGTGACCTGGGAGTTGCAGGTGCTTTGACGGTTCTGATGCGTGACGCAATCAAACCGAATTTGATGCAAACTCTGGAAGGCACACCGGTTTTTGTTCACGCAGGTCCATTTGCGAATATTGCTCATGGCAATAGCTCCATCATTGCTGACAGGATTGGGTTGAAACTGGCTGATTATGTGATCACTGAATCAGGCTTTGGTGCAGACATGGGAATGGAAAAATTCCTGGATATTAAATGCCGCTACTCAGGTTTGACTCCCAATGTAGTAGTTTTGGTTGCTACGGTGCGCGCTCTCAAAATGCATGGTGGTGGTCCCAAAGTGACAGCTGGAAAACCATTAGATTTTGCCTATTTGAATGAAAATCTTGATCTTCTCCGTGCAGGGCTTCCAAATCTTGTGCATCACATTCGAACTGCCCGAAAGTACGGCATACCTGTAGTAGTAGCTGTAAACCGGTTTGCAACCGATACTGAAGCTGAACTTGAAATGATCCGAAAAGCTGCTGTTGAAGAAGGTGGAGCGGAAGATTCGGTTGTATCTAACCATTGGGAAGAGGGTGGCACGGGTGCAATCAAACTGGCTGAAGCTGTTGTCAAAGCAGCTAACAAACCATCTAAATTCGAATTTTTATACCCATTGGATTGGTCGATCAAGCAAAAAATTGAAACAATCGCCCGAGAAGTGTATGGTGCTGATGGAGTTGATTATTTACCAGAAGCAGAAGAACGAATTGAGGAATATACCCGCCTTGGATTTGACAAATTACCCATTTGCATGGCAAAAACTCACTTGAGCTTAAGCCACGATCCTGAACTGAAGGGCGTTCCAAAAGGATACCGCATTCCCATTCGTGATATCCGTGCTTCAGTAGGTGCAGGTTTCATATACCCGTTAATAGGCAAAATAAGCACAATGCCAGGATTGCCAACACGACCAGCTTTCTACGATGTAGATATTGACCTCGAAACGGGTCGAGTGCTTGGTCTATTCTAAAGTATTGGAAAAGTATTCGTTGACAACACAGCGAGGCATTATTTGTCTCGCTGTGTTCATATATATGATCAAGTGATCACTGTCTTGTTTACTTATTCCCTGGAGAACAATTGCACTTCAATTTCTATAAATTAAGCCAGCGGGCAGTTTCAGAAGGGAGAAGCTCCAGGCTGCCCTGTTTTACTGTACATTCGGGTAGAGATTCGCGAAAGAGACGACCATAGCGTTTTGTTAAAATACGTTTGTCGAGAATAACGACAACACCATGATCAGTTTGAGTACGGATCAGGCGACCAAAACCCTGTCGGAACCGCAATATTGCTTCGGGAAGCTGATATTCATTGAACGGATCCTCGTACATTTCTGAACGAGCAGCAATGATCGGGTCTGATGGAACATCAAAGGGAAGTTTAACAATCACAAGGACGGAAAGCGCTTCACCAGGCACATCAACCCCTTCCCAAAATGCGCGTGTTCCTAACAGCACCGCTTTTTCGCTGGTACGAAATGACTCCAGAAGAGCGTTGGCAGAAGCCCCTTCACCCTGTTCATAGATTTGTATGTCATCTTTCGCCAGGACGGGCCCGATAGCCTGGGATGTTTTCTTAAGCTGTGCATACGATGTGAAAAGAACCAACATTTTCCCCTGGGTTGTTCTTGCCAACCTGATGATGGATTGTTCCACCTGTCGTTGATAATTTGAGGCATCCGCTGGTTCTGCGATATCATTCGCATAGAAAAGGAGAGCAGAGGTCTCGTAATCAAAGGGAGACCCTAATGCCAGTTCTTTGGCATCTTCTGCTTTTAATCTTTGGCGTAAATAATCAAATTCACCATGAGTGGTTAATGTAGCTGAGGTGAGGATCACTGATTCCTTTTCATGCCACAAGAATTCTTCCATCAGTGGGCCAACTTCGAGAGGAGCGATTTTAATGGTAATTGGCGCTGTTTCAGAATTGGTTTCAATCCAATAGATCTCATTTTTATCAGGCTCTGTCACCATTTTCTTTAAACGATTTTGTACTTCACTCAGTAAGTTGATCGCCCAACCGAGCCTGCTCTGAGTATCTTCGAATTGCTGTGGATCTTTCTGAACAATTTCACCAAAGGATTTAAAGATATCTCCCAGTAGTTCAAGGATCAAGCTTAAGGTTTCATTGACATCTTCCCATTTAATTTCGATTGATTCCCAATAAGGAATAGTACGAGTTGCAGGGATGATTCTTTCCTGTTGACCGTAAGAGTTGATCGGGCGGCCTTCTCTTTGTTGATAGAGAAACTCATCAATGGCAAAGAAAAATTCTTTAAAATCATGTTCTAAGCGAATGGACAGATCATTTGCGCGACGGATTGATTTATCAAATGATGCAAAATCTGATGGTTTCAGATAATCCCTTAAGGAAGTCAACATCCAGCCTAATGTGCCACTAGAGACTCCTCCTAATTCTTTCAAAATGCGGTTGATATCATTTTGCGTGACATCATATCCAAGAGCGCTAGTAGTAGCAGCTTCGAGCTGATGACCTTCATCTATAATTAGATATTTATATTCAGGGAGAACTCTATTCCTGGTTGCTACATCTGCTAGAAGCAATGCGTGGTTGATAACGATGATATGGGCTGATTGAGCTTGCTGTCTGGCAATATAGAACGGACAGCGACCGCCTGTTCGTTCGACACAAACATCGCTGCGGCATCCTTCATCTTCCGCAGAGATGCGGTAGTAGATTTCTCGTTCAATGGGACCATTGAGGTTTATCTCATTGCGGTCACCCGAACCATTCTGATACATCCAGACCATGACTTTTGCAGCAACACGCATTTCTTCTGCATTCAGAGGTCCCCGGGTGATCAATGCTTCGAAACGGCGAGGACACAAATAATTACTCCGACCTTTCAGGACTGCAGCACGTAAATCGAGGTTGGTGATCGCACATAGATCTGGAATATCTTTTCGGATCAACTGGTCTTGCAGGTTGATTGTATTGGTCGAAATAACAACCCTGTGATGATTCTGGTATGCCCAAAATGCGGCGGGAATGAGATATGCAAATGATTTTCCAACACCGGTGCCGGCTTCAACCAGGAGATGCTGGCTATTGGATAAAGCTTGAGCGATTGCTTTTAGCATTTGTATCTGCTGCGGACGTTGTTCGTATCCACTAAAGTATTCCGAGAAAGATCCACCATATTCCAAAATTGAGGCCAGCTCATCTTCATTCAAAGGAGTTATTTCATCGTTTGGTTCGAGTGGCTCTTCCGGTATTACAAGTGGATTGTTCTGATATCGAGTTCCGTAAATATAAGCTTCACGGCTTATCCGAATAGGTTGGTATGCCTGACTTTTTAATATTTGTTGAAATACCCAGGAAGCTTCCCAATCAAATGGTTCACTCATGCGGACAAATTCTTCAATCAGGTTTTTCGGTAATTCAAAAGCTTTATCTACCAATCGGAGGTAAACCTGGCTGGTCATTTCTGCGTCATTCGTTGCACGGTGAAATGGTTCAGTAGCGAAAACGCCAAGCTGTTGGCATAAAGATGCCAATCCATACCGGCTGGCAGTTGGCAGAAGAACCGATGCCAGCTCGTAGGTATCGATCACCGGGTTGTAAGGGAAGGTATGCCATTTTTTTAGAAATGCAAGATCAAATTGAATGCGATGCCCTAAAATGGGACTATCTCCAATAAAATCTACCAGGTTATGAATGACCGCACCCATGGTGGGTTGATTGCGCACCATATCATTGGTGATGCCTGTCAATTGGGTGATCATTGAGGGGATTGGACGACCAGGGTTGATAAGCTGCGAAAAACGATCTTCGATTCGCTTCCCATTGAACCGTACCGCTCCAATCTCTATTAGTGCATCTTTTTGTGGATCTAATCCGGTTGTTTCTACATCGAGCGATACGATTGAAGTCATGCCAAGATTATACCATCTGGATTGAATCTATCATTGAAGCTTAATAAAAAACTGCCAGACAACTCAACCGGAAGAATGTCTGGCAGAATAATGATCAGGAAAAAAGATCATCAACCTTGCGGGGGAATCGGCGTTTGTGAAGCAGGGGGTATTTGTGAAGAATTCTTAGGTGATTTGGGTTTACGCTTGAAAACTTTCCTGATGATCCAGATGATTAGACGAACTACCAGGTAAATCACTAATGCGATAGGCAGAACGAAAATGGCAATCCAGATAGCTGCATTTACCAGGAACTTGAAAGCTTTGATGAGTGCCTGTACCGCATCACGAGCTACACCAACAGGCTGCCATTTACCGATGGTCACTGGTTGAATTGCTGCCTGTGCCTGGATTCGAACTGTAATGGCAGAAAGCTTCGAGGATTCATCGTAGTATTTGATCTGACCTTTTAAGACCTCGATTTGCTCATTGATGGAAACCAACTGGTTATAAACCATCATCACTTCTTCAGTGGTTTTTGCTTCATCCATGAACACCATCAATTGATCGCGTGTAGCTTCAAGGTTCTTAAGTCGCGACTGAAGGTCAGTATATTCCATTGTAATATCCTGACCTGATACCTGTTCAGTCAAGATATCTGTTTCTGGATTTTCGACTTCAGCTTTGATCTTCTCAATCGCTTCATCCAATTTGTCAGAAGGAACTCTAATGGTAATACTTACCTCAGGTACTTCAAGTCCTTCACCAGTCTGAACTTTGTATAGATATGAATTGACGACATATCCCTTCATATCATCTGCCATTTTCGAAATTGCTGTTTGCGATTTAATGGGGTCGACAACAACAATTGATAGATCTGCATTGCGAATCACTATGCGATCTTGCCCAACCGTAGTGTCTGTTTCATAATCTCCACCCGTTGAGGCAGCTTCTTCCATGACGGGCATTTCAGCAGCAGGTGGGGCGTATACTTTTTCATCCCTGACAAGCGAATCGACCTGATTGGCTGCAGATTTGGCAGCACAGCCGGCAAATAACAATGTTGCAATTATGAGAATTACCCATATGTTCTTTTTCATGGCTTCCTCCTTAAGATCTTACTTCAATGACGATGTAGATAAGGGAAACGTTCCCGCCTTTATGCACCTGAAGTAAGACGGATTGCGTGATTGCGTGGTAAGCCAGCTTTGAGAATTCTTTTTTGTACACCCTTGATGTCATAATCTACACGGAAGTTTTGCCAGGTGTTCTTCTCGGGTTCAAAGATGGCATACGAGGCACGTGGATCGCCATCACGTGGTTGTCCTACCGATCCAGGGTTAAGGATTGCTCTTCCATCTAATTGTAGGATACTTTCATGTTTAAGCAAAGACCAAACAATTTCTCCATCCGGTTCGCTGCTAAAAAAAGCAACGGGGACATGTGAATGTCCAACCAGGCATAGCTGGGTTTCGAATGATTCGAAATTCTCTGTCGCAGTCCAGGTATCCAGAATATATTCCCAAATGGGGAAACGTGGACTTCCATGAGCCAATGTGGCGATATCGACCATGAGGCATTCAGGGAGATTTTGAAGATATTCGCGGTTAGCGGGATTCAGATGGTCGTGTGTCCATCGAGCTGATTTTCGGGCATCCGAATTGAATGATTCATCAGGAAGCAAACCTAATACAGCAGCTTCATGATTACCCATGATACATGTTAGATTGGGAAGAGAACGAATTCTTTCGACACATTCATTGGGATCTGGGCCGTAATCGACCAGGTCACCCAAACACCAGACAGTGTCAAAAGGATCAGCAGAAGCAAGAACAGCTTCGAGTGCGGTAATGTTTGCATGAACATCAGAGATGACAAGAATGCGCATAGTTTATGGTATCAAAAAATTCAGAATGTAGTGGTCAGTTGATAAACTCGAAAAATTTGAATTCAGTCCGGCAATTATAAACCAGGTAGTACCTGGTTTCAGTGCCATAGGCTGCATATTTTTGTTAAGCAACCTGACAGGTTTGTAAGGATCGGATGTAAGCCAGGTGCCTTCGAACATTAGCCCATCGCGAAAATAGATCGCTCGCTGCCCAGAAGTATTTTGCCAGATATGAACATCATGATAAGTGGGACTAAACTCTTCATATTCTGCAAACAGAATGACAATATTCGTAAAACTAACCTGTTCTCCATTGATCTTGTCAATCAATGGAATAAGAGGATATGTATGGGTGCCATCCCACGATTCGATAAGGCGTAAATATTGTCCCGTTTCAGGATCATACTGCCATTGACCATGATTCCAGATGATGTATTGAACATCAAGAGTATTTACTGGAATACCATCTGGCGGTGGAGTGGCAGTAAATACCATTCCAGTCAGGTCAGGCCGTTCATTATCCATTCCTTGAGATTTCACCCATTCGGTCACAGCTGCAGTGTCCACCCAAACACCGGTTGCACTATGGGTTGCCTGTCCACAAACAGGTGGGCATTCGGAGAGGGAATACGAAACAGCCCGACGGGGTAGATCGCGTGTAATAATGGTCTCCACCCTGGGATCAGCATCTCCGTAAACCAGAATACCGCCGAACATATTGGTGAGCTGGGTATCGATAAGACGCCCTGATCTTAATGGCCAGGCTTTTGGTGTATCCTGGCTGTAATATAGAGCTAAAAAGCGATTCATATATTCGCCAATATAAAATTCGAAAACAATGTCGGCAAAGGAAAGACCTGCGTGCGGGCGACCTTCGGCGGGAAAGTTGGAAATTTTCGTTAAAACAGGACGCCGGTTCAGTGTAGACAGATCGGTTACTTCCAAACCGGTGAGAGGATTGATGTTGCTTTCAAAACCGTAGATTCCTCTGATCCCGGTACTGGCTTGTAATCCTGTAAGAACCATTTGTGTTTCCGTGAGGTCGTTCTCGGTTGGAATGATGGTTGGCGTGAGTGTTGGATCAGGAGTGTCTGTAGATAAAGTGATGGGAGTAGAAGTCATCCCCTGTCTGGTTGTGATTGCTGGATGCTTGCAGCCAGAAAGGAACAGGAGGCACGCTATTACCAGAATGCAGGCTCTTTTCATCCCCAACCCAAGATCACTTCGATGATCTTTTCAGCTACTTCCTGTTTGCTCAATAAGGGCAGCGATATTGATTCACCTTTCTTTGGAATGAGAATTACCCGATTGGTATCTACCTCAAACCCGGCATCTTTTGCCATTATATTGTTTGCAACGATCAAATCAAGGTTCTTTGTTTCGAGTTTACGCTGCGCATTTGCAATTAAATCCTGACTTTCAGCAGCAAAACCGATTAATTTCTTTGGAAAACCAGTAACGGCTTTCTTCTCACCGATCAATTTTAAGATATCTGTTGTTGAACGCAATTCAAGAACTGGAATACCTGTTTCCTTTTTAATCTTTTGAGTTTGTTCCTGCATTGGTGTAAAATCAGCCACCGCTGCAGCCATGATAAGTGCATAAGCATCTTTACTTTCTTCTTCCACTGCTTTTTGCATTTCTGCAGCCGTCTCAACAGTTTTTATCACTGCGCCAACAGGTGGGGTTAAATCTGAATTGGTGGTGATCAAAGTAACATCAGCACCAGCGTTCAAAGCTGCCTGTGCTACGGCATATCCCTGTTTTCCTGAAGAACGGTTGGTTATGAAGCGAACAGGATCGATTGGTTCTCGAGTTCCTCCTGCAGTTACCACGAATTTCTTTCCCTGTAATGGCCCTTTACGACTGAAAAGAAAACGTACGTGGTTAAAAATCTCTGCGGGTTCCACCATGCGGCCGGGTCCTGTCAATCCAGAAGCCAGATGACCTTCACCCGGCCCAATCACAATTGCTCCACGCTCTTTGAGAATATGTAAGTTCGCCTGTGTTGCCGGATTTGCGAACATACCTCCATCCATTGCAGGGGCGATCATCAGGGGACAATGGGAAGCAAGAGTAGCTACTGTCAGTAGATTGTCTGCAATTCCATGTGCCAGGCTTGCCATGGTATTGGCAGAAATGGGAGCAATCAGTACAAGTTCGGCAGCACGACCCAGTTCGATATGAACCACGTGCCCTTCTCCCCCCCATAGGTCAGCTTCAGAGTATGCTTTTCTGCCGGTGACTGATTGAAATGTGAGAGGATTCATGAAATGGAGGGCTTTTTCGGTCAAAATTACATCAACCTTTGCGCCTGCCTGGGTCAACTTGGATGCCAGATCAGCAGCTTTATATATAGCGATCGAGCCAGTTACGCCTAAAAGAATTGTTTTTCCTTCGATGGGATTCTTCATGCTAATCTTCCTTTTCAATGATTATTTTCCCATAGGATACGTAAACCATCCAATGTCAACCAGGGTGCACGAACCTGAATTGCAGACACATGAGGAGCAATAAGACCCACCAGGCCCCCGGTAGCAATTACTTTAATATCATCCCCCATTTCTTTTTTGAAACGCTCGATCATTCCTGTTACCATACTTGCATACCCATACACTAACCCGGATTGCAGAGCATGCATGGTATTCCTGCCAATCAACGTGGGTGGCTCTTTTAATTCAACACGAGGAAGTTTCGCTGCATGAGTGAAAAGAGCTTCTGAAGATAAACCCAATCCGGCAGTGATTGCACCACCCAGGTAAACACCTTCTTTGGTAAGAGCATTGAATGTTGTGGCAGTGCCAAAGTCAATGATACAGGCTGGACCACCATAATAGGTATTTACAGCGACAGCATCAGCGATCCGGTCAGCACCGACGGCATACGGATCCTCATATCCTATGGTGATGCCCAATTTTAAGGAGGGAGTAATAATCAGCGGTTCTATTTTCAGATATTGCTGGCATGCTTCTATGATGCGATGCGTTAAAGGGGGTACTACGGAAGATAAGACAATACCTGTCAGCTCGAGATGCTCGACATTGTAATGTTCCAATAAACTGGTTAACTGGATTCCATATTCATCAGGCATACGGTTATGATCAGTAGCCAGACGCCAATGTGGACCAAGAGTATCACCGTCATACAAGCCAATTGTTAAATTCGTATTTCCAAGGTCTATGGCAAGAAGCATTCTTTATCCCTTTTTACTCACCGATTCTATGATCTCAGCTACATAATCAAACCGGCTAAAGGCGGGCATGATATATACGCCATTAATTGCGGGTTTGATCTTCTCGATTAATTCTACTGCAATTTGAGTACCAGCTTTTGGTGAATCTTCACCTGCTTTTTGCATTTGCTCACGGATTTTGTCTGGAATGATAATACCTGGCACCTCATGATGCAGGAATTCAGCATGGCGGTAGTTAACAAGAGGAAGGATCCCCACAATGAGTGGAATAGGTAGCTCACCAGAAATTGCGCGATAACGGTCAAGAAATATTTCCAGGGTATTCGGATCGTAAATTGGTTGGGTCAGACAAAAATCTGCACCAGCCCGGATCTTGCGATTGAGATTTTTGATCTCATCATCGAAATTTGAAGGTGCAAGATTGAGAGCGCAACCGACAAAAAATGTGGTAGGTTGACCAATATCTGCACCAGCATGGTCAATACCGGCATTAAAACGCTGCTTGATCAATTTGATTAAACCAGAAGGAACCAAATCATAGTTATCCATAGCATCAGGGTAATCACCAATAGCAGTGGGATCACCCATGACGACAAAGACATTTCGCACGCCCATTGCATGGGCTGCCAACAGATCACCCTGCACGCGGAGCAGATTTCTTCCACGGGTAGGGAAATGGAGTACGGTCTCGATTCCCACCTGTTTTTGAATAAGGGAACAAACCGCCCAGGGGCTCATCCGCATACGAGCCATTGGGCTATCTGCAACATTGATCACATCTGCGCCTGCTTCAGCCAACAAACTGGCGCCAGCGAGTAATTTGTTGGTGGTTAAACCTCGCGGAGGATCCATTTCAACTGCAAATACAAATTCTTTGCGCGCCAGCTTAACTGCAAGTTGCGTGGGTTGGAGTGCTGGAGCAGTCTCTTCTTCTTCGACAACAGTCTGGGTCAAGCCGTTGTGATAATTAACAAGGTCAGCAGATTGAATGGCTTTATTCATGACAGCAATATGCTGCGGAGTCGTTCCACAGCATCCGCCAATGACCTTTGCACCTGCTTCCCAAAATGCAAGAGCGTAATCACTGAAGTAATCAGGTGATGCCGGATACATGATGCGGCCACTCATGTGCTCTGGCCAACCTGCATTGGGCATGGCAGAAAATTTGCCGTCCGGAACTGCCTGGTGCATTTGTTTTAATACTCGTAAAATTTGTGAAGGACCACCAGAGCAATTCACCCCCAGAATATCTGCACCATATTCTTGTAATTTGCGAGCAACTTTTGCTGGTGAATCACCAAGGAGTGTACGGTCATCACGTGTGTATGTCATAGAAGCAATTATGGGAATATCAGTATTCAATGTTCTGCAAGCATGAATGGCTTCACGAATTTCATACAGATCGGTGATCGTTTCGATAATGATGAGATCAACACCTGCATTGAGGAGTGCGGCTATTTGTTCTTTAAATACCTCAAATGCCTGTTCTGGTAATACTCTCCCAAAGGGGGCAAGGCGTACACCCAGCGGACCAACATCTCCGGCTACCAGAACATCAGAGAAGGATGCCAGAATGACACGGCGTGCAAGCTCCACCCCCGCGCGATTGATCTCAGCAACATTATCCTCCAGACCGAACCGTGCCAGTTTATACCGATTTGCCCCATAGGTATTGGTTTGAATAATCTGAGAACCAGCTTCAATGTATTCGCGATGAACTTCTGCCACCAATGCTGGTTTTTCGATATTAAGGTTATCGAAACATTCATCAAAGCTTACATTTCGTTGGTTAAGCATTGTTCCCATCGCGCCATCTGATAGAATGGGGCGTTCACCTTCCAATAATTGGGTAAAACGGTATGTGTTCATAGCAAAATTTCCTATCTATTTTTCGTTAATTGGTCTATGCGGCTTTCACCAATGTTGAAATACTTTGCAGCAGGATGATGAATAATGATGGCAGCGGTAGATTGTTCAGGGATGAGCTGATATGCTTCTGACAGCTTCATTCCCAGCTCGGCTTGGACGGGAAGCAATTTAAATACTTTTTGATGGTCAGCAAGTTCCGGGATAGCCGGATATCCCCAGGAGTATCTTTTCCCCTGGTCGGGTGGGAGGTTTAATTCGCGACGAATATGCTGGTGCAGGTAATCGGCAGCAGCTTCTGCCATTTGAACAGCCAACCCATGTGTGAAGTATGCTTCACTATATTTATTTTCTGCCTGTAATTTATCAAATTTTTCAGTCGCTGCATGGCCAACAGTTACAACCTGAAAAGCAACTACATCCATGATCCCCGAATCAACCCTGGCAAAATAATCTGTGAGACTTAAATGCTCTTCTTCTGCCTGGCGAGGAAAAGAGAAGCGGATAATTTCAACTGGTGATTTTGTAAGAACGCTGGCTGGTTCATAGATAATGAGCTCGGAATCTGTCGACTGAGCTGGCCAATATCCATACATCCCTTGTGGAAATAGCCAGGGATCGCTTAAAGCCTTGCGGCGCATATCATTCAACTGTTCTTCGTACTCCCGCTTTAGTTTATTCCACGCTTCACCGTGTGTATTCTTTGCTCCCCAGGAAAGCCGGAATAGCTCATTGATCGACAGGTGTTGAAAAACAGCATCGAGCGGCATGGATTTAACCAAACGGGATCCCCAATGAGGTGGTATTGGAATCTGGCTGGCGGGTTGAGTGTTTGATCGGATAATGGATAGAGAGTTGTTTTCCACAACCTCGGATTTTTTGTCTAATTCCAAAAGCGCTTCGCGGTGCATTTTTTCATATAGGGCTTCGCGTTTTGAATCAGTAGATAAACCATCCATTACCTGAAGCCCTTCAAAAGCATCTTTGCAATAGAAGACACCCGGTTGGTACCATTTACCATCTTCTGTCTGAAGGATCCTTCTGCCAAAACGAGGATTGATCGCAGCACCTCCGATCAATACCGGGTAATTCAAGTTTCGCCGGTGAAGTTCATTAACAATCAAAGGCATTTGCTTGCTGGTGGATACCAAAAGGGCGCTCAACCCTATGGCATCTGCTTCATTTTCGATCGCGCTGGAGATGATCGTCTCTGCTGGAACCTGCTTGCCAAGATCGATCACTTTATATCCATTGTTGCTCAAGATGGTTTTCACCAGGTTTTTACCGATGTCATGGACATCACCATACACTGTGGCCAAAACAATCGTACCTTTACTGACGCCTTCTGCTTTTTCAAGATACATTTCCAAATGGTTGACGGATTTCTTCATCACCTCAGCTGATTGAAGAACAAACGGTAGGATAAGTTCTCCACTACCGAATTTATCACCTACTTCTTTCATGGCAGGTAATAATGTGTCATTCAGAATACCAATTGCTGTTTCGTGTTTGCTAACCCGTGGATCATTGTTGACTATTTCATCAATCGCAGCTTCCACTGGCTCTTTCAACCGATGAAGGATGCAATAGTGCAGTCTAGCAGCAGGGTCGAGAGCTGCCAATACTTGCTGTTGATTGGTCATTTTAGTTTGAACTTGCGTTCCGTTCTGTTCGAAATGCTGGATTAATCGCTGTAATGCATCAGGGGTGCGATTGAAGAGTAGATCCTCAGCTAATGCACGCTCTACAGAATCGATCTCAGCATAAGGTTTAATATGAGCAGGATTAATGATTGCCATATCAAGACCCGCCTGCACGCAATGATACAACATCACACTATTCAGTACTGCCCTGGCAGGTTGCGATAACCCAAAAGACACATTGCTGACACCCAATGATGTCAGCACGCCAGGCAATTCCTGCTTGATCCTGCGAATACCTTCTATCGTCTGGATTGCAGCATCTGCATATTCTGGGTCTCCGGTTGCCATAGTGAAAGTCAGATCATCAAAAACTATGTCACCGGGGTGGAAACCATACTCATCAATCGCAATGTCGTAAATCCTTCTTGCGACTTCCAGTTTTTTATCAACAGTTTTTGCCATCCCTTTTTCATCAATTGTCAATGCAATGACTGCTGCGTTGTATTTCTTTGCAAGAGTGAACACGCGATCAAGTTTTGTACGCCCACCTTCAAGATTGGTGGAATTGACCAAACACCTGCCCGGAGCTGTTTGAAGGGCAACCTCCAGTACATCAGGTTCAGTGGTATCAATGATAAATGGTGCCTGAGCGGTCGGTGCCAGCGTTTTTATCAGGGTACGCATCATTTCAGGTTCATCCGTGCGTTCTGTGAGCGCAACACAAAGGTCTAAACCATGAGCACCGTTATCCAATTGCTGACAGGCAAGATCGACTGCACTATCGAAGTCATTTGCCAGCATTAATTTCTTGAATTTTGCGCTTCCCTGTGTATTCAAACGTTCGCCGATCAAAAAAGGTCTGGGTTCTTGCAGCATGGGTACTGCTGAGGTGGAAGAAGCCAACCGGGGAATGAACTGTCGAGGGCGGGGATCTGGTGTCGCATTTTGCAGTCCTTCAACCAGTAAACGGATATGTTCAGGTGTAGTGCCACAACAACCCCCCACCACATTGATCTTGTATTCTTTTACAAATTCGATCAATTCGTTGGCGAACGGTTCAGGAAGCATGGGATAAACTGCCTGTCCGTCCACATTCATGGGCAAGCCGGCATTTGGGATACAAGAAACAGGAATGGTTGAATTAGCTCCAAGATACTTGATGGGTTCACGCATATGGTCTGGACCAGTAGAACAATTCAATCCTATGACACTAATTCCCATACCTTCTAGAATGGCGAGCACTGCTGGAGCATCAGTTCCCAGCAGCATTCGCCCGGTAGTATCCAATGTGACCTGGGTTTGTATGGGCACTGAAATACCAGTTTGTGCAAAGGCATCGAATATACCCAGAATGGCTGCTTTCACTTCCAAAATATCCTGTGATGTCTCAATTAGCAGAAGATCGACGCCCCCTTCCAATAAACCTTGCGCCTGTTCTCTAAAAATGTCTGATAACCCGGTAAATGAAACATTTGATAATTCTGGATCATTCATCGAGGGGAGTTTCCCTGATGGCCCCATTGAACCTGCCACAAGACGAGGTGATCCTTCGGTGCTGTAACTGTCTGCAATTCTTCTTGCAAGGCGCGCTGCTTCGCGATTAATGGTTAGTACCTGGTCGGAAAGTCCGTATTCGCCCAAGGTAATGCGATTGGAGCGGAAAGTGCAGGTCTCGATGACATCTGCACCTGCATCGAGGTAAGAACGATGGACTTTTTCTACCGCATAAGGATAGGTAATAACGAGATAATCATTGCAGCCATTCGTCTTTTCGCCGCCAAAATGAGCAGGCGTCAAATTCATCTTTTGCAGGCTGGTTCCCATAGCACCATCAAAAACCACCACTTTTTGTGAAAGGAGGTCAAGATATTTTTGATTTGTCAATATAGTTTTCACATGTCCTCCTGAAAGAGCTCTACATAATAAAAAATAAATCCCTCTGATAAGAGAGGGAAGCTTTGCGACCCTCATCTTCCAGGATAAAGAACTTCCTGCCGGAATTGGCACCAGCAAATGCGGTTGCCGAGGTTTCTTAGGGCCGGTCCCTCCACCTCTCTTGATGAGTTGATTTAGAGTAATTTTATCACAATTAGACTTCAAAAAACAAATTAAGCGCAAAGGTTCAAGACTTATGGTATAGTAATTCCGTAGCTTTGGAGGAAACTGTGCCATCTTTTAAAAGAGTATTGTTGACTGGGACTGTTATCGCTGTAATTGGTTGGGCGGGATTAGTGACGCTCATCCAACTCACTACACCTACTCTTGGTCCTCGATGGTTGTTTTTCTTCTTTCTCTATCTGGCAATCAGCGGAATTGCACTTCCAGTGGTTGCTTTTCTCAATGTCCGATTTCCATCTATACCACCCATTGAAACACAGGGAATTGTTCGGCAAGCTTCCTGGTTTGGAGTTTATGCCTGTGTTCTGGCGTGGTTGCAACTGGGACGGGTAATGACCAGTTTTCTTGGTATTGCCATTGCAATCGGTTTTATTTTGATCGAAATGTTCATCCGATTACGTGAACGCAGCCGTTGGCACCCTGGGGATATTGAGAATGCCTGATTTGCGATCCATTCCACCTGTCAATTCATTATTAGAAAGTGAAAAGGCAAAAGAATTGACCGAGGAATTTGGCAGAGAGCAGGTTCTTAATGCCATAAGGCAAACATTGGATGAAATTCGGGAGCAAGAGAATCCAGAAAGCATCAGTGAGCAATTCATTTTCAATGAGGTAGAGCAAAAATTAGACAAATGGTTCCAACCAACCCTGAAACCTGTGATTAATGCTACTGGTGTGATTCTGCATACAAATCTGGGCAGAGCTCCGCTATCGCTAAAAGCTAGGCAAGCGGTCCAGGAGGTTGCAGAAAATTATTCTACATTGGAATTTAATTTAGAAAATGGAAAAAGGGGATCCCGTTCGATCCATATCGAAGATCAATTAAAACGATTATTGGGAGTTGAATCTGCTCTGGTTGTTAATAACAATGCAGCAGCAGTATTGTTGTGCCTATCTGCACTTGCGCGAAGACGAAAAGTAGTAATATCTCGAACCCAATTGGTAGAAATTGGCGGGGGTTTTCGGGTACCTGATGTGATGCACCAATCAGGTGCAATTATCCATGAAATCGGAACCACCAACCGCGTTCATGTTGAGGATTATCTGGAAGCATTGCAGGAAAAACCTGCACTGATATTAAGAGCTCACCATTCCAATTATCAGATCATCGGATTTCATAGTGAGCCACCTCTTAAGGAAATTGTGGAAATTGCGCATAGCAATAATATTCCAATAATGGATGATCTGGGTTCAGGTGCAATTTTAGATACCTCACGATATGGTTTGGGTCATGAACCAATGATACAGGAAAGTCTGGATGCTGGTGTAGATGTGGTTTGTTTTTCGGGTGATAAATTATTGGGGGGGCCACAAGCCGGGATCATCGTGGGGCGAAAGATCTATCTTGATAAGATCAAAAAACATGCGCTGGCAAGAGCAGTTAGAGCGGATAAACTATGCCTGGCAGCATTGTCCGCAACAATCACAGATTATTTACGGGGAGATGCAGAAAAGGCAATTCCTATTTGGCAAATGCTGTCAAAAAATGAAAAAGAGCTGAAAGAGATTGTTAGCAATTGGAAAGATACACTTGGGTTGGGTGAAATCATTCCTGGAAAATCAACTGTGGGTGGAGGTTCACTGCCTGAAGAAACTGTACCTACATGGCTACTGGCAATTCCCATATCTAAACCGGATAAATATCTGGCTGCTTTACGTGAGGGTGACCATCCGGTGATAGCCAGAATAGAAAATGATACAATCGTTTTTGATCCGAGAACCATAATGAATTTTCAAGAAGCAGATCTACTTTCAAAAATTCGATCTGTTTTCACTGCACGTGATAAAAAGCAAGGAAAGGAATAACAATGAAATCTGATATTGATATCCTGATGAAAAAATATGACATCGATGCCATGCTCGTTACAGGAAGAGCTGATCACAACCCTGCCATGGTATATCTGACCGGCGGCGCTCACCTGACAAATGCTGATCTATTGATCAAGCCTGGTGAAAAAGGAATTCTGTACTGCAATATGATGGAACGCGACGAAGCTGCTAAAACCAATTTTGAAGTTAAGTTGTTCACGCAAATTCCAATGGAAAAACTATTGGCAGAAGCAAAAGGAAGCCAGCATCTTGCTGTTGCGTTGCGCTACAAAAAAATGTTTGAAGCTGCAGGGATCACCTCTGGTAGAGTGGCATTATATGGTGAGCAGGATTTAGGAGTGGGGTACACCCTCATGCGCGATCTGCAGCAATTAATCCCTGACATTGAGTTAGTGGGCGACCTTCCGAATGATGTTCTCCTTTTAGCACGAGAAACAAAAGCTGAAGACGAACTGGCACGTATTCGCCAGATGTCAAAGGTAACGCAAGAAGTAGTTGGTAATACATTGGATTTCCTTACCGGGCATAAGGTTAAGAATAATCAATTGGTGAAGTCTGATAACTCACCGCTGACGATTGGTGAAGTGAAGAAAATCATTAATCTGTGGCTTGCTGAAAGAGGTGCTGAAAATCCGGAAGGAACCATATTTGCTATTGGAAGAGATGCAGGCGTACCTCATTCTAGCGGGAACAATGATGACAAACTAGAATTGGGAAAGACGATCATCTATGATATCTTTCCCTGCGAACAAGGGGGAGGCTATTTTTATGATTTCACCCGTACATGGTGTTTGGGTTTTGCTACAGACGAAGTCTTGGCGACGTATGATCAGGTCAGAACCATCTACTATGAGTTACAGAAGAGCATACGATTGGGTGAGCAATTTTGCACATACCAGAAGCAGACCTGTGAATTTTTTGAAAAACATGGGCATAAGACTTTACTTTCTCAACCAGATACTGAGGAAGGATATATTCACTCTATTGGACATGGGCTTGGATTGAATGTTCATGAACGACCATTCAGCGGGATATTAACAACACCCGATCATCTTATCCAATCCGGATCAGTATTCTCCATCGAACCAGGTCTTTATTATCCTGAGAAAGGTTTTGGAATTCGGCTTGAAGATACATACACTGCCAGATCGGATGGAAGTATTGAACGTCTTTCAGACTTCCCATTGGATCTGGTAATTCCGATGAAATAAGGCAAGGAAAATATGGCAGAAACATCTCTTCCACCTGCACGAATCTTGGGGATCGAATCATCCTGTGATGAAACAGCTGCTGCTGTCATTGAAAATGGACGATTCCTCTTATCCAGTGTGGTTGCCAGCCAAATCGACTTGCATGCGGCTTATGGTGGAGTTTTTCCAGAAGTCGCCTCCCGCCAACATATCAAGACTGTATATGGGGTGGTTGATCAAGCGCTTCAACAGGCTCATATTGGTTTAGGGGATGTGGATGCTGTTGCGGTTACAAGAGGACCCGGTCTGGCTGGTTCATTGGTAGTAGGGTTGAATATGGCAAAAGGCATTGCCCTGGCTGGGAACATCCCATTGGTTGGAGTAAACCATCTGGAAGGGCATATCTATTCAGCCTGGGTGACTAAACCAGATGGAAAAGAACCCCCACCTGCGCCTAAATTTCCTCTGATGGCTCTGCTGGTTTCTGGTGGTCATTCAGAGCTTTATGTAATGGAAAAGCACATCCATTACACCCGATTGGGTGGAACGCTGGATGATGCTGCTGGAGAAGCCTTTGATAAAGTTGCCCGGCTATTAGGGCTGGCATATCCGGGAGGACCATCGATCGAAAAAGCTTCAAAAGAGGGTGATCCACAGGCTTTCCATTTTCCTCGTGCCAGGCTTGAAGGCACATGGGATTTTTCATTCAGTGGATTAAAAACCGCTGTATTACGTCTGGTAAGAAAATTCGAAGAAGAAGGCAAACCCATTCCGGTAGCTGATATGGCTGCCAGTTTTCAAGCTGCTGTGGTCGATGTATTGGTAGAAAAGACACTTAATGCAGCAGATGAATATGGTGCGAAGGAAATTCTGGTTGCTGGTGGTGTTTCTGCAAATAAAGCATTACGCGAAGCTTTCCTCTCGAATTCAAAATTAAAAGTTAACATTCCGCCATTATCTCTCTGCACTGACAATGCAGCTATGGTTGCAACAGCTGGTTACTACCGGTTTGTAAACGGAACCCGAGACTCATTGGATCTGGATGCTTTGCCGAACTGGCTCTTGGTATAGAAATGGTTTTCTTTTTGGAGGATTTACTGAATGGCGAATTTATTAAATGAAGATATTCTTAAGCAATTATCCGAAATCTTCAAAGCGTTAACGAAACCTGTGGTTTTATTATTATTTATTGATAATAATGACCATTGTGAAACATGCGATCAAGTGAGTCATTTACTTGAAGAAGTTGCATCTACTTCGAATATGATCATTGTTAAACAATTTTCAATTAAAAATGATCAACAAATCGCAAAAAAGTATGGCATCGATAAAACGCCCGCTATTGTTGTTTGTTCTCAGGAGGGAGAGACTCTGGTGGATCATCAGATCCATTTTTATGGGATTCCCTCTGGGATGGAGTTCGAAACATTTATTCAGACGATTGTGATGGTTTCCAATGGTGAGACGGATCTCGAAAAGGAAACCATCGCATATTTACAGGATTTGAAGAAACCTGTTCACCTGCAGGTTTTTGTCACACCTACCTGACCATACTGTTCACCAGCCGTGATGCTGGCTTTTCAAATGGCAATGGTTTCAGATAAAGTTCATGCAGAAATGGTACAGGCGAGGGAATTCCCAGAATTATCTGATCAATTTCACGTTCATGGTGTACCGCATACCAATATTAATCAGGGCAAAGGGGAAGCAATCGGTGCTATGCCAGCAGCAGATCTGATCCAGGAGATCGAAGCTGCATTGAAGAATTGAGGAATTGAGGAATATATGGATGCGCAACTTGTCTGGAAAGAAGGAATGAGCTTTAGCGGTACCGCTGACACTGGATTTGTTGTGCCAGTCGGCACTACACCCGAATTCGGGGGCAATAATGATGGATTTAAACCTCTAGAATTGCTCCTCGTTGGATTAGCAGGATGTACAGCAATGGATGTTGTATCCATTTTAAAAAAGAAGCGGCAGGATATTTTGAATTTTGAAGTCAAAGTGCATGCTGAAAGGGCGGAAGATCATCCAAAAGTGTTTACCAGCATTGTGATGGAATATATTGTGAAGGGAAATAACATCGATCCAGCAGCAGTGGAACGCGCAGTGGAACTTTCGATAACCAAATATTGTTCTGCTCATGCAATGTTGAGTAAAGCAGCGAAAATCACTCATACAATCACAATCCAATAATTTTTTTACTCTACTGGAGAATTTTAAGAGCAGCACTTGTTGCTCTTTTTATTGTCCTGCCTGTATCTGGCTGTTGATATCTGAACAATCGCAAGCGGTGACTGTACGGCTGAACCGTTTTAATTCACCAAGATATTCAGCAGGTCCGTTGTAGGCAATCCACCCATCTAGATTAAACGCAAGAACACCAGCAGCAGAGATCCATTCTCCATTGTATTTTCGGGCAATATGGACATGAGTTCCGGTTGCCCGTCCACCTTCGCAGGAAGGGATACCAATTGGATCCCCTTTATTCAAGACTGTACCCACTTTGGGAAAGCTGCCATTTGCCAGATGGAGGTATAAAATTACCCATCCCGTACGTTCATCCATATCACCATCCAAATCCAACACAACAAGCGCATCGCCTGTCCGAGCTATCACTCCATCTGCAACAGCAGTAGCATACTCATCAGTGAGGGAGCAACCGCCTACCACATTGGGAGGTGCAAAATCAAGTGCAGCCAGAGGGGCACCATCTCCCCAACCTGTATGAGGACCACCCGTAAAAGCCCAGGTAACACCTGCAGCAAATGGAAGACTCAATTCAGGTTGGTTCAAGCTGCCTGGAATATGATCAGTATTATTTTGCCAGGGGTCTCCAAAAAAAGATGCATAAGTTCTGGCAAGTCCCTCACCAGAAATCGCTATGGTATATGAATTGGAATCCAAAACTTTTGCGTAATATTGCTGCAATGCCACTGTTGCAGCATTTTGCCAGGGATCTGGATACTCCAGACGTCCATCATTATGTTCAAAGGAAATCAATTCTCCTGTTCTCCAGCCATAGTAACCATTATTTAGAAAATTGGCGATATAGAGAAGTTCCTGCACCAGACCCACACGCATGGGGTCATTCAGTCCAAGAGGAGAATCTTCTGAAACCTTCATCACTGGATCAGACAACCCTCCTGTCTGGTATTCGATCATGGCTAACAATAACCTGGGGGAGATGCTGTAATTGGTTGAAAAATATTCAATTATTTGACCACCTTGATACCAGGCATCTGCAAACCAGATACGATAATCCTTCAACCATCCAGAAGTTGAATTCACAAAAGATACTGGGTCGAAACCTATTTGAGCGGGACCGTTGACAAAAAGTCCATCCGGAATGATCTGATAGGAAGTTCCCCAAAGAGCTCGATAATAAATCGGTATCTTCAACGGTAAACCTGGAGGTAGTGTTGTTACATCTTTTGGGAGAATGTCATTTGCCTGACGGATCTCCAATATGGTTGTGTTGAATCTGGCTGCCAATGCAGGAAGATTATCTCCCGTCTGGCAGATATAATCCACCAATTCACCCGGAGCGTATTCCGGTCTGGTGGGAAGAGGAGTAGGGAGATTTGCCACCGTTGATAAAACAGTGGGTGTTTGATCAGTTGGATGAACACCATTTTCATCAAGAGCTCGAAAACATCCTGATGATGTGAATAAGGTCACGGCCAGAAAAAATATGATCAAAGATTTTTTGAAAAATGGGAGTAAATTTCTATCGTGAGATACGGCTTTCATACGAACCAACTGTGCTTGCAGTGACAATAAGATCACCCTTTGTCAGGTTACCTTTATAAGGGGCTAATCCATTATGGGCAGTCCAACCACTGAGATTGAAAGGCATGGGTCCGTCAGCAAGGATCCATTCTCCGTTATATTTTCGTGCTATATGCACATGAGTACCTGTGGCAAGCCCGCCTTCACAGGAAGGATGTCCGATCTTTCCTTCCAATGGAAGTTTGGTACCAACTGCTACTCGATCTTTTGTGGCGATATGGAGGTACAAGATTGCCCAACCTGTTTGCTCATTTCCATCACCATCCAGGTCAAGGACAACCACGCCATTCTCAGAGCGGGTAATCACACCCGGTGCAGATGCTGTAACCCACTCAAATGATTCTACACAACCATTTTCATTGGCTGCAGGGGCAAAATCCAGAGCTGAAAGAGCACCATCTTTTCCCCAGGCTGAATGGGGTCCTCCGGTTAAGCTCCAAATGGTTCCCGCATAAAATGGCAGTTCCAACTCAGGCTGGCTGAGGTCGGTGGGATAGAGAGGTTCAACAGATTGGGCGCGTACCCAATAGTTACCAAACATTCTTTCATGTAACCCAGTAATACCATCTGGCGTGTATAAATTCCCAGCCCATTGCTGTGCGTAATACAACTGAGAGAACAGGTATTGAATGGCAACAGTTCCAGCATTGACTGTCGGTGCGATACGTAAAGTTTCGCCATTTGGAAAACATAATTCGGTTAGTAAGCCTGCCCGCCAGCCATAATATCCAATGGATAACTGTTGAACTGCCCAGGCGAGCTGGTGATAGAGGTCTTTGTAAGCATAATCAATATAACCCATCGGGTATTCGGTTTGCGCCAGGTTTGCTGGTTGCCCGTAAACCCAATTGCTTTGATATTCCAACAACGCCAGAAGTAATCTGGGATTGATGGAATTTTCAATGGCGACTTTTTCGATCACCTGGGCGCCTGTTATGTTGCCAGTCGACAACCATTGAGAATAAGTGGAGAGATAACCACCTGCTTCATTGACAAATGCCTCTACATCAAAATCAACTGCTGAGGGTGAAAAAACCACTTCACTATCAGGGAAAAGGATATCCGCCGGAGTGGTATTTCCCAACCGATTTGGAATGATCAATAGTAAATTCGGCTTAAGGAGCGAAGTTGCTGGTAATGTCTCAGGTGAAATGATCTCATCTGGATTTACATTGAACCTGACAGAAAGAACCGGCAAAGTATCTCCCGATTGCGTATAGTATAAGACGGGTGGTACGGGAGTGGGAGAAGTGGTGAGATCTATGGTTGGTGTAACTGGGTCGATCGTCGATCCGGGAGTGATCGTTGCAGCCTGGAGGATCTCTGGAGTCTGTGTGGCTGGAAGGGTGGAAATGGGAAAACTTGTAGCAGGATCATCAGGATATTTGACGCTGCGGGTACACGCCAAAGCAGGAATACCCCAGGCGAAAAGAAGGAACAGGAAAATGCCCTTCTTTTTAACGTTGAATCTGATTTTCTGGTTTTCGACTGTCCCAGGCTTCGACAACTTTTTCATTCTTTACCAGGTAACCATTATATTCTATCCCTGTTCCTTGCGATACCCAACCATCCATTATGAAAGGTAAGCTTTGGTCAGCAGGGATCCATTCACCATTATATTTTCGTGCAATATGTACATGCGTGCCATTCGATACCCCTCCTTCACAAGAAGGGTGCCCAATCCTTTCGCCCGCTTTGACCTGAGTGTTTGCCGGTATGCGGTCACGGGTTTCGATATGAAGATAAAGCACAGTCCATCCGGTTTCTTCATATCCATCTCCATCTAGATCAATTACAACCACGCCGTTTTCTGACCGGGTAATCCATCCATCCGAGACAGCAGTAACCCAGGCGTCATTCACCACACACCCCAATGCGTCACCAGGAGGGGCGAAATCCAATGCAGCCCAGGCAGAACCTGTGCCCCAACCACCATGAGGGCCACCCGTGAATGACCAGACAGCTTCATTTTCGAAAGGGAGCTGAAGGACAGGTTGTGTCAGGTCAGATGGAAGAAGAGGCTCGATAGAATAGTCAAAAGCCTGTCCAAAGTAATTGGTGAATGTTCTAATAAAGCCATTTTCGCCGACCACTTCACGCCATTTTTCCTGATCGTAGAGTAACGACGCGAGATGCTGCACTGCTGCAGTGCCAGCGTTGATCGTTGGGTTGGGTGGAATGATGGAATCATCAGGTAATATCCATGC
Source organism: Anaerolineaceae bacterium (assembly GCA_034430215.1). GTDB lineage: Bacteria > Chloroflexota > Anaerolineae > Anaerolineales > Anaerolineaceae > UBA4782. The sequence goes on from DAOUFE010000019.1 coordinate 66,484, forward strand.
GGAAACTGCATTTACCTTCCAGAGATAGTATCCCATGTTCAGGTTATTGGCTGTCCAAGCCATTTGAAGATAAAGACCTTCATAATACTGGTTGATATACCCAGCAGGGTATTTTTGTTGAATTTCTGTGGGATTATTATTGCTAATCCAGTTTCCCTGATATTCTAACCAGGCAAGCAGGATATGAGGGTGCACAGAAAATTCTTTGCTGACCCGGTCGATGATCTGTGCACCGGTCATTTCGACATCATTTACTTTTTCTTTGTATACAGCAAGATATCCGCCTGTTGATCGCACAAAATTATCAGTATCAAAACCAACGGCAGAGGGGCTACGTACCAATTCAGAATCGGGTATGATCTTAAAAGACGGTCCTTGAGAGGTTGGATCGGGTGGAGGGAGGATCAGCTCCATCCCAACATCCAGCAGATCGGGATTTTCGATCTGGTTGATCTCGATGATTGTATTCAAAGGCAGGGTATATTTTTTAGCGATAGCAGCCAACGTATCACCAGGCTGGACAATATACGTAACGGTATCTGTGCGGAGAGCTGGTAACTGCCGGACTGCGTCGGGTGTGGGACTAGATATGGGAAGGGCTGGATTATGGGTGGGTGCTATCCATCCTGTTTGAGTTGGAAGCGGTGTACTGCCATTTCCCGGCGCGCGAAATGCATTCTCATCTGCAGGACGAATACACCCGACCAGTAGATTTACGAGAAGTAATCCAATGAAAAAATGGAAAAATGGTTTCATTATTCTTCAAATCGGAAGGGCATTTTCCTTCCGCCAATCAAATGCAGGTGAAGATGTTGAACAGATTGCCCTGCATCGGGTCCGGTATTGATAACCAACCGGTATCCGCTTTCTTTCAAGTTAAGCATAATAGCAAGCGCTCTGGCGACCATGACCATATGTCCTAACAGGTTCTCATCCCTGGCTTCAAGATGATTCACCGATGCAATATGTCTGTTTGGTACGATCAATACATGCACAGGAGTGATGGGACGAGAGTCGAAAAAAGCTGTTACTTCATCATCCTGGTGCAAGATTTTTGCCGGAGCTAGCCCTTTAACGATATTACAAAAGATACAGTTATCCATAATCAAGGTTGTTTCTCAGGAATGTTTCCATAGGTTGGTGCGCAAACAATGTCGTAATATTCCAGTTCAACTGCTTTATTAGCTTGCGCATACTGTGCCGCTTCATTTCCCAATTGACGAACCGTATCGATATGGATCGAAGCGTCTGTATCCCAGTATCGAGGGAGTGTCATAAGAGGATCACCAGCGCTGATTTCAGGAAGGTAAGAAGGGCGCTGTGGGTCAGAAGCATCACTTTGCGGCACCCAATTGTACATAACTGGTCCGCGGGGATTAATGGTGAAACCTACTTTGTAACCCGCTTCACGAGCAATTTCAACACTGCGTTTCGTGAAAACACCCCCCGGCCAGATGATGGCAGAAGGTTTTTTTCCAAAGTGATCCTGTATAGCCGAAATAGAGCCAAATAACTCGTTTTTTATGAAATCATCAGAGGCATCCGCGGTCATATTGATATTATGGATCACCCCATGCGCCTGATGATCAACATAACCTTGCGCTTCCAGCCATTCATTCTCCTGCCAGAGATAATCCGGAGTGTCGGGAGCGCTGATCCAGGCATTGACCACCACCCAGCCATAATCATCATACAGGTTGCGGAAATGGTCTTCGAAGTATTCAGATCGTTTGCGGTCATCCACGATCAAAAGTGCAGATCGTTCAGGAATTTTCGCATTGTTTTCCATGAAATCGACAAATTGCGTCATAGAAATTGCTATAAAACCCTGATCTTTGAGGTCTTTGACCAGTTGCTGGAATTGATCGACAGAGATCTGGTTCGCTTCTGTGACTGCGCCTTTCGTGATCGAGTGGAACATGATGGGCATCACCACTGTTCCGGGGCTGCTTTTGTTGGGATCCCATTTATTCAGCAAGTAGGTGCAGGTATCTTGAATATAAGAAACAGGTTGGTCGACGGGGTTAAGTAAACCAGTGGTGTATTGCGCCGGCAGGTCGGGTGGAGTACGGACTATAGTTGGGGTGGGGCTGGGTTCAGGTGTTGGAGTAAAAGTAACTTCAGGTGTTGCTGTTGTATTGTTCACTATACCATAAGTGGCAGTCAACAACGCATCCTGAAAGACGCGGGTTTGTTGCTGCGCTGCTTCTTCCGCTGTTGTGCCGTTGCAGGCGGTCAGTAAAAACAGCAGGATGAGGTAAGGATAAATGCGTTTCATAAATGGACTTGTCTGGTTTGAAAGGGTTCGATTTATATTCACTGTCTTGCATTTTAGCATATTCCTGCCAACCCAATCGAAGAGCAGGGCTTAATATTTTGGCAAATATCCTAAAGAATTTTATGGAAATGGTATAATGGGGTTCATTCGGGGCGTGGCTCAGCCCGGCTAGAGCACTCGGTTCGGGACCGAGAGGTCGGCGGTTCAAATCCGCCCGCCCCGACAAAGTTGTTTATATTGATGTGGGGTATACCATCGAGGTGATATGCAATTTTATCTACCTTGATAAAAATCTACAATTACTTTTTATTGAAAATATCTACAGAATACAAGTTTTTTGAGAATTGATATTATTGCGATATTTTCGATTTTCTAATTAATAAAGCAATCATAAAAGTAAGTAATGATTGATTGATATCTGATAGGTAAACTATGCATACTTATTTTGCTTTTAGTGATGAATCTGGCGAATATAATTCACACCCAACTGAGAATTTCCTAAGAAAAACTCCTTTTTTTGTTAGAGGAACTTTGTTAATCAGGGCTGACGAATGGATTAGATTACAGAATGCATTTATCGGTATTAAACATAAGCTTGGGTATCCAATCGATAAAGAAATTAAATGGTCATATTTGTGGTCAATCTATAAACATGAAAAGAACCATGAACCAATACCCCCAAATCAGGATTATTCTTTTTTAAAAGGGAAAAAATCATCCGATATTTTAGCCTTTATTGATAGGTCATTACAATTATTGAATTTTTTAACATTTTCAAAAATTATTCTAACAATTACTGATAATAAATATTCTTCTAGTCTACCAATTAGAACCATCTATACATTTCATCTTCAAGAAATTATGCAACGTATTGAAATGGAAATTCAATCGGAAGGAACAAGTTTATGTGTTCTTTTTATTGATCCAATTTCGACTAAAGTAGATCAATTGCTGAGAAATTCATATAATGACCTCTTTTCAAAGGATGAATATATAAACTACAAACATATCAAAGACAGTTTAAACCTAGAATATTCCCATCATAGTGTGGGGCTGCAAATTGCAGATTTTATATCTGGATGCACAATAGGATGGCTGAAAAATTTTGAGAATAGTAACGAACTATTTAAAAAATATATATTTCCAAATCTACGAAAAAACATAGATGGTGAAATACTTGGTTATGGTATACGTGAGGTGCCCAAAAATGAGATTTTAAGAAATAACCTGCAAACAATGGTAAAGATTATTAATTAACTAAAACATATTACTTTGATCTAGTCATATTATGCAACAATATTTCTCAACTTCCCTGTCATACTGGTATCATACCCAACCAGCTTGTCAATCCTGTTCTTTGCCGCGGGGGATTGGATGTAATTTATAAAGACCTGCAGTCCTTCGTTGGCTTCGTAATCGCTCTTCATAACCAGGTCGTATTGTTCTAGCGCAATAAACTGAAAATCGAGGTGAAATGTCTGGGCAGAGGATTCCAGTCCAAAAGCAACATCTGCTTTAGATTCGGCAACAAGCTGGGCGGCTTCCGAATGTGTCCATACGACATTCGAGTAACCTCGAATTACCGTCTGGTCGATATGCTGCTGTTCAAGCATGCTGTCCAGCAGCACCCTTGTTCCTGAACCAGATTGACGGTTGACAAATTTAATATCATCTCGTTTCAGATCAGCAATACCTGTAAACCCTTTTGGATTTCCTGCAGCCGTGATCCATCCAATACGTCGCTGCGTGAGAGTGACTGCGACAGCCCCCTGGGGAAGGATCCTTTTGATGAAGGGATCATTATAGGTATTTGAAGCCACATCAAATAAATGGCATCCTGCAATATCTGCCCGGTTCTCTGAGAGAGCAATCAATCCTCCCAGACTGCCGGTAAACGTCATTTTAAGAGGAAAAGAGGGATGGAGTTCATCAAAATTTACCACCAGCCAGATCAGAGCGGGATCATGGCTACCATTGAAGCGGATATTTGTTTCAGCTTTTTGTAGTTGTTTACCTGTTGAGGATGCTTGTTTCCAACGGTCAAGCGCCACCTGTAATGAAGTTTCGATTTCATCCATGCTATATCCCAGCGTAATTGATTCCAACAGGAAAGATTCAGCATTGTGAACAAGGTTCACCGAGCGAAGTGTTTGTGACTGAGATGAGGGGATGTGCGCCACCACTCGAGTTCCCTGTCCATGCCGGCTCACCACCAACCCTTCTTCTGCAAGTTGTTTATATGCGCGCTGTACTGTACCTGGGGTACAGTTCCATTGTTGTGAAAGATCCCGAATGGCAGGAAGACGATCGCCTGGTTGCATTTCACCTCGGAAGATGAGTTGCCTGAAATGCTCTGCTATTTGTTGAAATAATTCACGTTGCGCCATTTTCCCTCATATCTATTCTGGGGATTTCTTTAACAAATATTCTTTTTGATAGGCGATCGTACCAATAAGGATAATAAACTGAATGAGGGTATTAAAAATCGTCGAAAATTGATCAAAATAAAACAATAATAGATTATAGGTTGTTAAGCTAAGAAGCAAAGCCCAAAATCCCATTGTAACCGCTACACGGTCTTTTTTGAAGAAAAGAAAGACAGAAGCAATGATCATGATGATTCCCAACGCAGCACTGATCCCAATTCTTAGTTGAAACCAAAACAGTGTTGTAGTGCCATGGATTAATTGTGCTTCAACGAAATCTTCGATCATATTTTGTAATATGGTAGCATCCTGCCGGTTCCACAAGAATTGAATGGGATAGATGATCGACCAGATACCCCAACCGAGCCAGGCAGCAGAAAGAGCAATTCGCAGGCGGTTGCGGGGGAGCCAGACATGCAACCATTTTTCTTTGAATAATTGCCACTTCTCAAATAGAGAATGCCTGTGGGGTTGATGGATGATTCCGCCTTCTTTGAGAAATTTGAGAAGATGCACTGCCAGTTTAGAAAGTTCTTGCTGGTTCTGTTGAGTTGAAATTTGTTGCAGTTTGTCTTCTATTTCCGCTGCTTCTTCTGCAGAAAAATCGTGATCAAGGTACTCATCGAGTTCTTCCAATGCTTGATACATAAGCGCCCGTGCATCAGGTTTGCGCGATCGACGGACAATGATATAAACCAATAAAGTAAGCAGGAAGAAAACATAAATAATAGGCGCAGCTATGGGATAAAAATAATCATTTTCCTGGGTGATGAATTTACCTACTTCATCAATGAATAACCCAACACCGATCCCGCTGAGACATGCGGCAATTGTATGCATACGGCGATTGCTGTAGAGCAGCAGGATCAATAATGCCAGGAACATGATCAAACCACCCCAGAGCACGTGAGCAATATGGATCTCGCCTCCTCCGATCTGCGGGTAGCCTGTCAGATATAGTAAGGCGCGTGTGCCTGTGATGCTGGCAGCGAAACTGAGTAGCGTTAGCAGGAGATTATTCGCAGCATCTGTACGAAAAACGAGCGAACGTACCTGGGCTTTATTCTTCATTCCCGAACTAACTATAGTTTAGGCAGCACAATGGATTGCTGTTTCTGGTATTTCCCTTTCTTATCGGCATACGAAACATCACATTCTTCATCTGCGATGAAGAAAAGAACTTGAGCCAGACCTTCATTGGAATATATTTTCGCGGGGAGTGGGGTGGTATTGGAAATTTCCAGAGTGACAAACCCTTCCCATTCAGGTTCAAAGGGGGTCACATTCACGATGATTCCGCAACGAGCATAAGTACTTTTTCCCAAACAAATCGTTAAGACATTACGAGGAATACGGAAATATTCTACCGAACGAGCCAATGCAAAAGAATTAGGTGGAATAATACATACATCACCCTTAAAATCAACCATCGAACGGGTGTCAAATTTCTTGGGGTCAACAATGGTAGTGTTGACATTGGTAAAGATTTTAAACTCATCTGCTACCCGAATGTCATACCCATAAGAAGAAACACCAAACGAGATCACTCCATCCCGTTTTTGTGAATCAACAAAAGGTTCAATCATTTTATGTTCTAAAGCCATTTTTCGGATCCAATGATCAGGTTGTAGTCCCATTTTTCCTCGCTAATTAATTTTAATGTCTGCCAGAGTTAAATTCCCTGGTTCAATTGTAACTGCTGCCCGATAGTATACGCCATTTTTCTCGAATACAATTTCGTAATTACCAGGCTCAATGTTTCCAAAAACGATGCTTTCATCCCAGGGATCAGTATGAGGGATACTTTTATCGTATATTTCTCCATAAACAGGCAGGTTTGTGTCCGGTTTCGAAGACACTGGTCGAAGTGTCACCTGGACAGTATTCAATGATATTCTTTGGGGATTGTCAACATGGATCGCCAGTATCCCCAATTGACCAGTATCGGAGGTGGTGACTGGAGTTAACCATAGTTCCGGATTACTTGTCGATGTGTACTCCATGTCCTTCAGGCGAACTTCAAAATGAAGATGGCTTCCAATTGCCGCTCCACTTGCACCGACTAAACCGATCTGCTGCCCTGCAGTTACCATCTGTCCAATTTCAACATCGATCCTGGATAGATGTGCATACAAAGTAAAAATTGGAAAATCCAATTCTGGAAGTGTATGCTTCAGGATGATCAGGTTTCCATAGAATTTGATGTAAGGATGGTATCTGGTTTCATTGTCGTTACCGGCGACGATCACTTCACCATCCGCCGCCGCCAAAACCGGGGTACCACTGGCATTCACCAGTTCGATACCCAGATGCGGTTCGCGTTCTCCCATCTGTGTGGAACCATACCGGTAGGCAACATCAGTTATCTGATTCTCATCAGCCGGTATCGGCGATTGTAATAGATCTGGAGCTGGATATATACAATAACCCGGTTCACACTGCAAGGCTGTGAAAAAACCGGGTTGTTTTGGGGTAACTGTAGCTGTAACATCCCATATGGGTGTGATGGATATCGGTTCTGTGATCCTTTCCACTTTTGGCAATGTTGCGGTTTGATTAATCATTTCAATTGTCGATGAATCCACCGCACATGCGCAACCCATGCTGAGTAAGAAGAGAATACCTATCCCAGACAGCAGCCTTCTCATCAATAAGGCGAAATTCCTCCCCGCTGTGACAAACCAGCACGAATGTCTTTTTCAAGCTGATGTGCTTCTTTTTCAATTGCTTCAAGTTGAGAAAGAATTGCTTTCGCTTCAGCATCATCTTGATAAGATGCAATATTGATCTTAACATTCATTCCTGCACCTGAAAGAGCTGCCAGGCTTAACATTGCAGCACTTCCGCCATCAGAGATGGCATTTATGTTCCCCTGTTCGATGGCCATATGAGCTAATTTCAATACTTCCAGACAAAGTCCGGCTGTTCTTAATGGAATTTGCGCAGCATGAAGAGCGGCTTTCTTTTGGGCAACTGCGCGAATATCTAATTCTTCCTGGTTGTTCTTTGGCATCCGGTTGGCAGTAAGGATCCCTTCAAACGCCTTCGCATCCTCATCCACCGCGTGAGTAAGTTCATTCTTCAAGGTCTCTGCCTGTTCAACCAGTTTCCACATTTCCTGTTCAACGGCTGCATATTTTTTCTTTCCTATGGTAAGACGACCTACCATCGCAACCAGGGCAGCAGCAAGTGCTCCAGTATGTGCTGAAGCTGAACCTCCTCCGGGGGTTGGTGTTCCCGAGGCAACCTGTTCGATAAATGACCATTCCTGAGGAACAGTTGCGGATGGAGCCATTGATGCAGTCATTACTTCATATAATTTCCGTTCGAGGATTTGTTCTCTATCAAATTGATCCAATTGCAGATACCAGACCGCTGCATCGACCAGGGCTTCCTGAGGTGTTAATCCCACCAACTCAGATGACAATATTCCAACACCATAGCGTTTCGCTTCGTTTCGAATGGTTTCGACTACCGTAGCTAAAGCTGAAAGATGAAAATTAGTAAAGTTCATCGAAACTTGAGCTTTACCATTCACCAAAACACCCATCGCTTTTACAAAACGAAAACCACCGGAAGAATTCCGCACTGTTTTCGCGATGCGTTGTGCGATTGAAACATCGTCAGTGGTGAGATAGACATTGAAAGCGATTAAAGGTTGGCGTGCTCCGATGACTGTTGCTCCAGCACCACTCAACTTTGGAGGTCCAAAATCAGGATACCGGGCAGGATTTGATGATATTTCAGTTTTTAATAATTCATATTGTCCAAATCGGATATTTTCCAGATTTTGGCGTTCTGGGATCGTTGCAGCTTCTTCATACAAGTAAACAGGGATGCCCAATTCACTGCCCACCCTTTTGCCCAACCTGCGCGCCATTTCAATGCATTCGACCATAGTCACATCGGTGATCGGCACAAACGGAACTACATCTGTTGCACCGATACGGGGGTGTTCACCATGATGATTTTCAAGATCTATCAATTCGGCTGCTTTGGCAATTGCTAAAAATGCAGCTTCTTCAACAGGTTCAGGCTCACCAATATAGGTGACCACGGTACGATTATGATCGAGATCAGAATGGCGATCTAAAATATGCACACCGGGTATACTTTGGATTGTATTGATGATTTCTTCCACTACTTCGGGGCGTCGCGCTTCAGAAAAATTGGGGATACACTCAACTAAACGATTTGCCATGGAAATCCTCGAAAAATGTGATGGTTAATTATAACTCAGGGAGTACATTATATGAGTTGTAAGCGGTTTCTGGATACAGTAGAATGATGGAGTAATGAGGAGGAAGATATGTGTGGGCAATTTTCTCTTGATCTGGATGCTTTTTCTGTGCAGGACGAATTTGGTCTCAGTGAGATGCCTGTTGAATGGGAAATAAGACAAAATATTTTTCCTTCTCAAATGGTTGCTGTTATTAAAGCGCCTGAAATTAAACAAATATCCATGATGCGATGGGGGCTGGTACCAAGTTGGGCAAAGGATGAGTTGATCGGAAAGAAAATGTTTAATGCCCGTTCTGAAACATTGACAGAAAAACCCTCTTTTAGAAAGCCTTTCAGATACCAGCGCTGTTTGATTCTTGCAAATGGATTCTATGAATGGAAAAAAGGAGAAGACTCAAAAAGCCACGCTATTCCGTACCGTTTTGAGATGGCATCAGGAAAACCCTTTGCCTTTGCAGGCTTATGGGATGTGTGGATGAAAAAAGAAAGCCCTTTGCTGACCTGCACTATCATCACATGTAATCCAAATGAGATGGTGGCAAAATTTCATAATAGAATGCCAGTCATTCTTCCAAAAGAGAATTATCAGGAATGGCTCACAGGTCATGATCTGCAGAAACTTCAACAAATGTTGGTTCCTTTTTCTTCTGACTTGATGAAAGTCAGAGAAATAAGCAGGTTGGACGCACCTCTTCCGTTGATTCGGCCTTCTGATTAAAAAGTGACGGTTACGAGCAATTAAGGTTGAAAGCTCCCTATGGTATAATTTTTTGAAGCTTTTTGAGCAAAGAACTATGAAACTATTTGACATCATTCAAATCCCAGGAGCGTAACTTGGCGTTCAATCCATTCAACTGGTTGTGGGGTTTATTCTCGCTAGATATCGGAATCGATCTTGGAACTGCAAACACGCTTGTGAATGTGCGTGGAAAAGGGATCGTCATCAATGAACCCTCCTGGGTTGCCATTGATAAGAGAACAAAAGAACCTCTGGCTATAGGAAGCCGTGCCAAAGAGATGGTTGGCCGAGCTCCTGCAAATGTTATTGTCATCCGCCCTATGCGAGATGGCGTAATTGCTGAATTTGAAATTACCAAAGCGTTATTAGGGTATTTCATCAGTAAAGCACATCAGCAAACGATCGTACCCATGCCCCGTCCGCGTGTGGTGGTTGGAATACCCTCAGGTGCAACCGAGGTCGAGAAAAGAGCTGTATACGATGCAGCTATGGCTGCCAATGCCCGTGAAACTTATTTGATCGAAGAACCCCGAGCAGCGGCCTTGGGTGCTGGTTTACCAGTCTCCGAAATTCGCGGAAGCATGATCGTAGACATTGGCGGTGGAACAACCGAAGTTGCCGTAATTTCCTGGCGAGGAGTGGTGGTTTCACGTTCTCTTCGCGTAGCCGGAGATGAAATGGATCAGGATGTTATTACATACATCCGTAATAAATATAATCTTTTCATTGGTGAGCGTATGGCTGAACAGGTAAAGATCGAAATTGGATCTGCTTATCCTTTACCTGTGGAAAAAACGATGATGGTAAGAGGTAGAAACCTGATAACAGGATTGCCAGAAGAAATTGAGATCTCTTCAGTGGAAATCCGTGAAGCAATTTCTGGATCTGTTCAGGTGATCATCGATACCATAAAGGATACGCTCGATGAAGTCCCACCAGATATCATTTCAGACCTGCTGGATAACGGTGTTTGTTTGGCTGGAGGAGGGAGTCTATTATTAGGTATGGTTGACCGCCTTTCAGATGAACTAAAACTGCGGGTGTGGATGGCTGAAGATCCGTTAACATGCGTTGCTCGTGGAGCAGGGATGATCCTGGAAGACCTCGACCGTTTCAGCGAATTTCTGGTGGGATTGGATAGGTCTGGGAACCGCTAGTTGGGGTTACCCGAGATGAACCAACGAATTAACCGTAATTGGCAATTAATCGTTTTCACCCTTGTTGTGATTGGTATCATGGCAATGGCTCTGAGTGGATATCTTAACCCATTGGTCAAAGCTGCTACCAGCCCATTTATTGGCATCCAACGTTGGATATCCACACGATATACCGCTATTGTGGAATTTGTTACTGTTCCAAAAGATGCTGCCAGCCTCAGGCAAGAAAATGAAAGCCTTAAGGCAGAAGTCAGTCAATTACAGACACAGGTAATCGAATTACAACAGCAGGTAAATGAAGCACAGATCATTTACTCGCTTTTAGATTTTGCTCAGAATCGTCCAGAAAATACCTATGTGGCAGCTTCGGTCATTGGACGTGACCCAAGCCCATTCTTACAATATGTGATCATCGATCACGGATCTGATTCGGGGATTAAACATGGTATGCCAGTTGTCAATCAAGATGGTCTGGTCGGAAGAATCGATGCTGTAACTGCGAACGCCGCGCGCATTCAATTGATAACCGATGCAGGATCATCAGTGAATATCCATTTACGAAATGCCAACGTTGACGCAGTAATGTCAGGTTCATTGACTGGCGATGTAAATCTTGATATGGTATCAACAGATATCACCCTTGAAGCAGGTGATCTGGTGATCACCTCTGGGTTGGGAGGAAACTACCCCCCTAATATTGTTATCGGGCAGGTGGTAAGTGTTCGCAAAACTGAAACCGATCTCTTCCAAACTGCATCCGTTCAGCCATCTGTTGATTTTACAAATTTACAAGCAGTACTCATTATCACCAATTTTAAACCGGTAGATACTTCTCCACTTATTCCTACCACGACGCCATAAGTTGAAAACACTTTATTCAGTACCAGTGCTTGTGTTTGTAGCGATATTGCAATCAACCATCATTAGCAGGATCCACTTGATGGGAGGTGCTGCTGATATTATGTTGTTGGTATTGATAGCCTGGGCTTTGCAAGAAGAAGTTGACGATGCATGGCAGTGGACATTACTGGGAGGTTTACTGATTGGATTTATCAGTAAACTACCTTTTTACTTTTACATACCAGTCTATTTAGTAATCATTGGATTTGCAAGGTTTTTACGAAGCCGATTCTGGCAGGCACCCGCAATTGGTATGTTTATTACAACCGTGTTTGGCACGCTTGTATTACAGATGACAACGCTTGTAGTGTTACAATTATCGGGTATGTCGATAAAATTAAGTGAATCATTTGGATATATTGTCATACCAAGTGTTTTATTGAACCTGCTGCTTTCTATTCCAATGCAGGCGATCGTATCTGATCTTGCACAATTTGTTTACCGGTCTCAAGGAAAGAATGAGAGAGTTTGATTCAAATAATCCCGACACAAGATGGCGTTATTGGGCGTTTTATGGCGTGGTCGGCATCGTTATTGTTATTTACCTGATAAAGTTATTTTCTTTACAGATCATTAATGGTGCAGATTATGTTGCACAGGCTGATGAAAACCGTCGATCGATTATAAACGTACAAACAATGCGGGGAATCATTACCGATCGAAACGGTTATGTATTGGCAAAGAATGTAGCTTCCTATAATGTTGTGATTACTCCCGCTTACCTGCCAGCTGATGAAGGTGCTATTCAGGGCGTTTATAGAAAATTATCTGAGTTGATCGATCTACCTGTCAGTAAAGGTGAGTTGGATGAAGAGACAGTATCGTATTTTACTCCATGTGAAAATGACCTGGGGATAAGCCAGATCGTATATATTGCAGATTCACTTGCCCCTTATGACCCAGTCAGGGTTAAGTGTAATATTGATGAAGCAACAGCAATGATCATCAAGGAAAACGCTGATGACATGCCAGGGGTGGATATTGAAGTTGAATCAGTTAGAGATTACCCAACAGGGGAGTTGACATCAGAAATCATTGGTTTTCTAGGACCTGTACCTGCTGCATATGAAGAATATTATACAGAACTCGGTTTTGAATCAGGCAGAGATAAGGTTGGCTATGCTGGTATTGAAAGCTGGATGCAGGATGAATTGGGTGGGAAAAATGGTCAAAGGACTGTTGAAGTAGATTCGGCTGGAAAAATCATTCGTGATCTGGTTGCACCGGTTGAGCCTATATCAGGTTTAAACGTTGAGTTGACTATTGATACTCGCCTTCAAGCGGCTGCAAAAGCAGCCCTTAAAACTGAATTGGATAGCTGGAATAAATTTCTGGGTGAAGATAGAATGACAAAGGGGGCGGTCATTGCGATGAACCCAAAAACTGGGGAAATTCTGGCGCTGGTTTCATATCCAACCTATGAAAATAACCGTATGGCCAGGATAATCCCATCAGATTATTATGAGCAACTACTGAATGACCCTGATAAACCATTATTCAATAAAGCGATCTCCGGTGAATACCCTCCGGGTTCAGTATATAAAATGGCTTCAGCAATCGGCATTCTTAATGAAGGCGTTGTTACTGTCGATCAACTTATCGAAGACCCCGGGAAGATTACCATCATGCAGACTTATTCAGTAAATGACCCGGGCACTCCTCGTGACTATGTTTGCTGGGATGAAGCCGGGCATGGATTAGTGGATTATCTCCATGGTATTGCATGGTCTTGTGATGTATATTGGTACAAAGTCGGTGGCGGGTATAAAGATGAAGTACCCGTTGGTCTGGGTATTTGGCGAATGAATGAATATGCCAGTGCAATTGGATATGGCACCAAAACAGGTATTGAATTACCTGGTGAATCTGATGGACTCTTGCCAAACCCCGATTGGAAACGTATCAACCTGGCGGAAAACTGGGCAACCGGTGATACTTATATTGCTACGATGGGGCAAGGATATGTTCTTGCCACTCCGATACAGGTTTTAGTATCTATTGCGACTCTGGCAAATGATGGTAAACGGATGAAGCCAACGTTAATACATCAGATCACCGATAGTGAAGGTAATGTAGTTCAAGAATTTACACCTACTTTGGTACATGACATCACAACAGACAAAGTGATCACTGTGTACGATGAAAATAGTTATGCAACTGATGAAAAAATTTCCGTTGAACCCTGGGTGATCGAAAAGGCACAAGAAGGAATGAGATTGGTAACACTGCCAGGTGGAACGGCAGAAAAGGAATTTGCGAATGAGGCGATCCCTTCGGCAGGGAAAACCGGTACGGCAGAGTTCTGCGATGATCTAGCAAGGGAGAAAAACCTATGCAGTCCGGGTAACTGGCCAGCACATGCGTGGTATGTGGGATATGCACCTTATGACGACCCGGAAATCGCCATTGTTGCATTTGTGTACTATGGAAACGAGGGTTCTACTGTAGCAGCCCCAATAGTGCGTAAAGTAATGGATGCTTACTTTGAAATAAAAGCAGGTGGCACAAAATAATGAATTTGAATGAAAACAAATCCATCCAGATTAAAGGTATTAATGAAGGCATACTCATTACTATGGGTGAGGGAAATTGGGGGGATTTAGAAAAAGAATTACTTACGATCCTTGATGAAAAAGCAAATTTCTTTAGCGGTGCAAAAATCGCTCTGGATGTAGGTAGTCATGTATTGCGAGCTGCAGACCTGGGGATGTTGCGTGACCGGTTTTCTGATAAAGGGATGACCATCTGGGCAGTATTGGGCAGTTCTCCTTCTACAGAAATGAACGCTCAAATGCTTGGGATGGCGACACGTCTTTCTGCACCAGCTCCTGAGCGAAAAATCCATTCGATCAGTACGGATAACATTCCAGGTGAAGAAGCGATTTTTATTCACAGAACATTACGTTCGGGATTCAAAGTTGATTATGGTGGTCACGTTGTCGTGTTGGGTGATGTGAATCCAGGTGCGGAGATCAATGCCGGTGGAAGTGTGGTTGTTTGGGGAAGGGTTCGAGGTTCAATTTTAGCTGGAATGCCCGAAAATCATACTGCTTCTGTCTGTGCGCTGGAATTGACTCCAACTCTGTTGCGCATAGCTGGTGTTACTTATATACCTTTGAAACGAAAAGGAAAAAACCAACCCGAGATGGCCAGGGTAGAAGATGGTCAGTTGGTTGTGGAAAGTTGGAAGATCAAATCATAACGAGGAAGAGATATGACCGCTAGAGTTGTCACGTTTTCATCGGGTAAAGGAGGGGTTGGAAAAACAACCACTACCGCCAACCTTGCTGTAGCATTGGCATCCGCCAATCATAAAGTTGTATGCATCGATGGGGATATTGGCTTACGAAATCTTGATGTGGTTTTGGGACTCGAGAACCGTATAGTTTATGATCTAGTAGATGTGATCGAGGGTAGATGCCGAATACGACAGGCTATGATACGTGACAAGCGATATGAGAATCTCTTTCTCATACCTGCAGCACAAACACGAGATAAGACTGCGGTTTCTCCAAGTGATATGATCAGGTTATGCAATGAATTGCGACCAGATTTCGATTGGATACTGATCGATTCGCCAGCAGGAATTGAGCGGGGATTCCGAAATGCTATTGCACCTGCGGATATTGTTGTAGTGGTAACCAATCCTGAAGTCTCCGCTTTACGTGACGCGGATCGTGTCATTGGGCTGGTTGAGGCAGAAGAAAAAGGCCCCGCACGATTAGTGATAAACCGGTTAAACTCCGCTATGGTTAAACGTGGAGAAATGCTAGATACCAATGATGTGTTGGAGCTTTTAGCGATTGAGTTATTAGGTATTGTCCCTGAAGATGAACAGGTGATCATCAGCACCAATCGTGGTCAACCGGTAGCTTTAGATGATAAAACCAAAGCTGGAAAAGCATTTCACAACATTGCCAGACGATTAAATGGTGAAAATGTTCCCTTCCTTCCCCTGGATGGCGACAACAATATTTTTAATAAGATTGGGAAAATGTTCAAACCAGGAGGGAATTAATCATGAGCGGTTTTGTAGATAAATTACTTAGCCGAAATCCCAGCAGTGCCAGTGCCGCAAAAGAAAGATTACAATTAGTTCTTATCCATGATCGCACTGACCTGACTCCTTCTCAATTGGACATTCTTCGAAATGAGTTGATCGATGTCATTTCGAAATATGTTAATATTGACCGCCAGGCAGTACGGATAAATATGAGTCATGAAGGAAGAGAGCAACGGTTAATTGCAGATATCCCCCTTAAATCTGCAGCAAAACGCAGATGATATATGTTAAAGCGCGAATTTTGGAAATATTTTGATTTCTGGCTGTTAGGGGCAGTTTTGGTGCTTTGCGTATTTGGTATTGCCATGATACGCTCTGCTATCGCGGGAAATACTGAACTGGCAGGCTTGGTAAGCAGTCAGACGAAATATGTGATTATGGGTCTGGTAGTGATCATCGTTACTGCAATGATCGATTATCACTACTTTGCTTCATTATCAAGAATTATGTACATAGGGACGATCCTGTTCTTGATCGTAATTTTCGTGGTTGGAGAAGTTGAGTTTGGTTCTGCCCGTCGTATAGAATTTGGTTCAATATCCATTCAGCCATCAGAATTGGCAAAAATTGTCATGATCCTTGTGCTGGCAGATTATTTTGCAAAATCGCAAAAAAAACCGAAAGATTTAAGATGGATCATTTCGGGATTTCTGATGACAATGGGCGTTGTCGTTTGGATCCTCCTCCAACCCAATCTGAGTACTTCCATCGTGATCATGGTTATCTGGTTTTCCATGTTATGGATCAGTGGCCTTCCTCCGAAGTATTTATTGATATTTGCAGTAGTAGGAATCATTGCAGCAGCAGCAGCATTTCCTTTTCTCGAACCTTATCAACAGGAAAGGATCATCAATTTCTTCTTCCAGGATCCCAATGCAAGACATGGAAATACTTATAATGTTGAGCAGGCGATCATTACTATTGGTTCTGGGGGATGGTTTGGAGAAGGCTATGGTCACAGCACTCAAGTACAGTTAAGATATCTTAAAGTAAGGCATACTGATTTTATTTTTTCTGCAATTGCTGCTGAGTTTGGATTTATTGGTACTGTTCTTGTAGTTGCTCTTCTGCTTTTTGTTGTTTATCGGTGTGTGCGAATTGCCCGTAGAGCAGCTGATCCTTTTGGGACGTATATAGCATTTGGTTTTTCTGCCTTGCTTTTCTTTCAGATGGCGGTTAATATTGGGGTCAATCTGAATGTGATCCCCGTAACTGGTTTGACGCTACCTTTCATCAGTTATGGAGGAAGCTCATTATTATCTCTTGTATTAGGAATTGGATTGGTCGAAAGCGTAGCTATGCGACAAAAGTCTTTAGAATAGTGGAGTAATATGTCTGAAAAAAACCTCCCTGCCCGTGTCCGTTTTGCCCCATCACCAACAGGACATGTTCATCTGGGCAGTGCCAGAACTGCATTATACGATTACCTGTTAGCCAAACAAACTGGAGGTCAATTCATCCTCCGGATCGAAGACACTGACCGGAAACGATATGTTGAAGGCGCAGAAGAAGAGATTATGGACTGCCTACGTTGGCTCGGAATAGAGTGGGATGAAGGTCCCGATGTAGGAGGACCTTACGGGCCTTACCGCCAATCAGAAAGAAAAGAGATCTATCTGGATTATGCAAGGCAGCTTGTTGAATCAGGACATGCCTATTATTGTTTTTGCACTCCCGAACGCCTGGATAAAATGCGCCAGGAGCAACAAAAGCGAAAAGAAAATTATCGTTATGATGGTACTTGCAGAAATATCGATCCTGCTGAAGCTGCTGCAAGAGTTGCCAATGGTGAACCTCATGTCATCCGGTTCAAAACACCATTAACAGGTACCACAACTGTTCGAGATCAACTTCGAGGCGAGATCACAGTAGAAAACCATCTTATTGATGATTATGTTTTGGTAAAAACAGACGGTTGGGCATTGTATCATCTCGCAGCTATGGTGGATGATCACTTAATGAAGATCACTCATGTCATTAGGGGTTCAGAATGGTTATCAACTTTCCCATTGCATTGCCTGTTGATCAGGGCTTTTGGCTGGCAAGAACCTGTTTGGGTGCATTTATCTGTTTTTCTTAAACCAAGTGGTAAAGGAAAAATGAGTAAGCGGGAATCCGCTGAATTGGCAAAGGATGGGTATTCAATATTCTTGAAAGACATGGAAGGTTTAGGGTACCTGCCTGAAGCAGTTGTGAATTGGGTTTCCTTAATGGGCTGGAGTTATGACGATCATACTGAATTCTTTAACATGAAAGATTTGATCGAGAAATTCAGCCTTGACCGGTTAAATCCTTCGCCAGCCGCCATTAATTTCACAAAGTTTGATCATTTCAATGGACTTCATATCAGAAATCTTGAAAGAGAAGATTTAGCTCACCGCCTGGTTCCATTTTTCGAAAAAGCAGGGTATAAAGTCGATTTCAATGTTTTATTAAATATTATCCCAATTTTGCAGGAACGAATTGCTTCTCTGGAGGAAGCTCCTGATATGGCTGGGTTCTTCTTCCGTGACGAGGTTAATCCAACAGCCCAAGATCTGGTGGCAAAAGGTTTGACCGCAAAAGAAAGCGCTGAGATTGCAGAAAAATGCTGGAAGGAATTACAGAAATTAAATGATATTTCGAAAGATGTTGCAGAACCTCATATGCGCGAAGTAGTAGAACAAATGGGATATAGTGCAGGGCAGGTATTTGGCATAATGCGCGTAGCTATTACTGGGCAAAAGGTGAGTCCCCCTTTGTTTGAAAGTATGGAGATCATTGGAAAAGAGAAGGTTTTTGCTCGTTTGAAAAACGCAATAAAACTGCTAGAAGAATTGGAATCTTAAAATCTTGAAAAAGATTTGAAATCATCGTGAACTACTGGTAAAATAGGGTTTCAACCTTTGGGGGTTGGTCCAATGGCAGGACGGCAGACTCTGGATTTGCTTATGGAGGTTCGAATCCTCCACCCCCAGCCAACAAAAAGAGCAGTATTGATAAAGATCAATACTGCTCTTTTATTTTATTCAGGAGAGATCATTCACCAGCCAGTGTATCTTTTTCTGGATAGACTTGATCGATGAGGATTTCTTTTGCATCTGTTTGCATCTGATTGTCCAGAATTTTCGATGATTCATCCAATCCAACATGATCAAGGGATTGGATGATCATATCCTGAAGCGTGGTTTTGTCTGGTTTCTTTTTCCCAAGATTCTTCAATTGTGCTAATAGAAAATTGGTAAGGTTTTTCGATAGCTGCCGTGTCTCTTCGCCGGTTAATCTTTTACCATGTTCAAACAGGAGTACCGACGCATAACCCATCACAACTGTCATAGAAGCTGCAATGGCAGATGCAAGAAGCCATCCTGGTACACCACCTAATTTGCTCAATTCAATAAATAATGTACGACCAAGAAGACCGAGCCCAAAGGTAACAACCAATTCTCTTGCACGAGCCAGGTTCATTTTTTGATTATAAATTTTAGCAATGCTCAAAACCATGATAGATTGAGTGATGATCAACGGAGCAAAATCAATGATGGGGAGGGGAGTGAGAGCTATTGCTGCAGATAATGATGCAGCACTGGCGATCGTCCTCCAGGCTAATTTCCAACGAAATTCCGGAAGAGCTTTGCCTAAGGCTGTCACCAGGGATGGTTCTGCCGCTGCGATAGCCATGATGATATTGGAAAGAGATTTTCCATCTTTGGCAACGATGGGGATGATCTGAGAAGTCTGAATATGAAGATTGACAGCTGCTTTTTGAAGAACCTGATCTGCTTCTTTCCTGACCAGATCCATTTTGTTCATCACAATAATATAAGGTTTGGAAAGCGCTATCAGATCATCCAGGAGTTGCAATTCGCTTTGTTTGATGCCCTGAATAGCGTCAAACATAATCACTAAGAAATCTGCTTGATTGGCGGCTGCCATTGCTTGCATTTTTTCTTCTTCCCCTACGTTCCCAACAGCATCTGCACCGGGTGTATCAACGATTGTAAATAACCCAGTATCTGCTTCTTTATTAGCGCGTGTTGTTCCAGGAACCGGACTTACTGCTGCACGATCTTGTTTTTGTTGGATCAGTTGATTATAGAGGGTAGATTTACCAACATTCGCCGGTCCAACAATTGCTACGATATGTTTTTTCCCGGAAATTACTTTATATTGCCGGGCAGCAAGGTTAACTAAAAGACGCAGTAAATTGGAATCATTGGGAAGAGCAGATAGCATGTTCAGCAAAGTTTTCTGATCAGAACCTGGGAGAGCTTCCCAAAGAGATTCAACGATGTTTCGCGTATCGAGTGGTAATTTGTTCAGAAAATCCTGAATCGTAGGCATATCTTCCTCCTGCTAACTTAAGCAATGCGGTTTGTATTCTTTATACCAGATTTCTTTTCCATCGTAAGAAGGACAAAAACAGTCAGAAGAGCAAAAATTGTCGAAACACAGAATGTCAGACGATACCCAGCCTGTTCTGCTAGCCAGCCACCCAAAAGAGGTGCTATCGCTACTGCTGGTGCAACCAACGTGTTGGATAGTCCCACATAAGTGGGTTTCTCTGTTTCTGAACCAAATTCCATACTATAAGCCATTCCAATCGTCCAAAAAGCAGAGTTAGCAATTCCAATAAAGAAAAACGCTGGGAATAGCAGCCAGGTTTGATGAGCAATACCGGCACAGATAGCACCCAGCATCGCAGAAAATGCTCCTAAAATGAAGGCATTTCTTTTTCCCCAATGGTCTGCAATCCAACCTAATACAGGGTTGGAAGCTACCTGAACTATGAAAAGAATGCTAGTGAGAGCTCCAACAGTAATTGTTGAGACTTGAATCTCATTTACAGAAAAAACAGTAAGAAAAGCCAGAGCCATCATACCAAATTGGTATGAAATCCTTGACAGAAGAAAAACCACGAACGAATGATTGTGCTTGAAAATCTGCTTGATCAAATCCCATTGGCTGACAATGGTGGTTTCTTCTTGAGCTTCAATTTTTCTTTCTGGTTCCCGGTTCGCAGCGAGGCAACCCCAGGAAAGCATCATTGTTATGAAGGTGAGAAGGAAACAGAGCGCAAAATTATTTGGGAACACATATTTTTCAAGGATCAGTCCACCTACAAATGCGCCAACACTGCCAAATAAGTTTGAACTACCGTTCATGATCCCAAAGAAGGTTGCTCTATTTTCTCCAGGAATCACTTTAGCTAAAAGGTTTTGCCATGGATTACCAGAAATGCCTGATGATAAACCATGCCAGGCAAGTAAGATGAATGTGAACAATATGACTAGTTGAGGATTCAGCTTGCTACTAAAGTAAGCAACGATCGATAAAAATAGAAAGGGAAGACGTTCCTGAATACTAAAAGTAAGCAAAAACGGTTTAAAACGTTTTTGCTTACTTACCATGTGTGCTGTAAACAATTGGGGTAATAGCCAACCCAAAGAATGCATTGAGGGTATCAATCCAATCAGGATTGCTGAATCAGTAAAAGATGATACGAATAATGGTAGCACTGCGCTAAAAGTCGTAATACCCAGTGCCAGGCCAAAAAAAGAACTGTCTCCTAAATTTACTAAATAGTTAAATCGTAAGTTCTTATAGATTTCCTGTTGAAAATCAAGTGATGAATCATTTCTATTTTGGCTGGACATTTCTATTCATCATCTGGCCAGAAATCTTCATCCCCTTCATCTTCTTCATCTGTTTCATCCCAATCTTCCAATTCTTCATCTTCCTGCTCATCGATCAATTCTTCATCTGAAGAAATGTCAGCGTTTTCTGTGAATGTTTTGCATCCATCATCGGGGTCCAGCTCAACTGATGCAGCAGTGCAATAATTTTCATCGAGAAAGGCACAGTCAAGATAGTGACAGCGAATACGGGGCATAAAAAACCTCCAATAAAATTAGCTTTCAAAAGCTTGAGTTTTAATTAAACGAATAGTTGTCAAAATGAACATAGTTGTCATTGTTGCAGCAGAGATCAGGCAAAATGGGCATATCTCGTGCAATATTCCAAACTGAACATAAGTTAGATACAGTGAAAATAAAAAACCAACTAGGGTGATTCCAAATTGAAATAAAATCGAATTATTTCGCCAGAATTTGGTTTTTTGCTCCCATTGGATAAGTATAATCAGGGTCAAATATGTCGCAATGCCAAAAGCAGAAACTGGTATTCCATAAAGTTCTGAGTAAGAGGAATTGTTTACTGACCAGCAATCGCCAATTCCTTTCGGGCACAAATCCTGATTATTGGTTAGTTTGATGATAAGTAAATATGTTGCATCTAGCAAACCAATAAATGTAATTATCATGCGAGCTTTGCGATATTTTAGTGCCTTATCCTTCATGAGTGCAATATTATATCACTGCTTATCCAGGACGCAAGCGATGAGCTTCAAGGACATTGGGTAAATTTTCAATTCTTGTCAATATTCGGCTAAGCTGGGTTATTTCAGATACTTCAAGGATCAGCTTGATCACAGCAAGATTATGTGAGGTTTTAAGGGAGATATCTGCCAGATTGATATTTTCATTCGTCAGCACATTGGAAATATCACCCATTAAGCCCTGCCGGTCATAAGCACGGATCTCCACCGCGACAGGATAAGTTTTTCTCGCATCTCCCCAGGAGACTTTAATAATTCTCTCACCATCTGCAACTCGAAGCATATTTGGACAATCGCGCCGGTGAACTGTAACACCACGCCCTCGTGTAACATAACCAACAATATCATCTCCCGCTACTGGCTTACAACAGCGTGCCATATTGGTCAATATTCCTTTTAATCCGACAACGGTTACTGTATTATCTGGTACAAGCACTTCAGAGCTTGGATGGACTTCAAGAAAATCAGCTTCTTTGTCTTCGATGCTTAGTTCAGTAATAATCCTACCCAGGGGAACATCACCACAACCAAGCCCTACATATAAATCTTCCTCTGTTTTGTAATTGAAAGCATTTGCAAGCTTCAGCAAATTAACATCTTGCAATCCCAATCTACGCAATTCACGATCGAGGATTAATTTTCCCTGAGCAAGATTTTGCTCACGATCTTGCTGTTTGAACCAGGCTCGAATTTTCGATCTGGCGCGTTGGGTTTTGACCAAACCAAGGTTGATATTCATCCAATCACGGCTAGGTCCGCCTTGTTTTGCTGTGAGAACTTCAACCTGGTCGCCAGTTTTTAATGAATAATCCAAGGTGACTAACTTGCCATTTACTTTAGCTCCACGACAGCGATGTCCAATTTCTGTATGGACACTGTATGCAAAGTCAATCGGGGTTGATCCTGCTGGTAAATCGATGATATCTCCCCGAGGTGTAAAAACATAAACCCTGTCACCGAATACATCGCTGCGCATGCCATCAACAAACTCTGATGCATCATTTACATCCTGCCGCCATTCCATTAAACGGCGGATCCAATTAATGCGTTCTTCAAATGTATCATCGCGACGCCCCTTTTCTTTATATCGCCAGTGTGCCGCGATACCAAATTCAGCGTTCTGATGCATTTCAGGAGTGCGGATCTGCACTTCCACTGACTTTCCATCATCATAAATAATGGCTGTATGGATAGATTGGTAAAAGTTATCTTTTGGAGCAGCTATGTAATCATCAAATTCATGCGGGATGGGACGCCAATGAGTATGAATAACACCCAGAGCGGCATAACAGGAAGGGATATCCGGGACTATCAGGCGCATCGCTCGGAGGTCGCGAACCATTTCGAATGGGCGACCCTTCTCGATCATTTTTCGATAAATGGAATATATGTGTTTTGGTCTACCTGAAATTTCTGCTTTGATTCCCGCTTGGTCGAGTACTTCTTTCAATCTTTTAGAGATTTGTTCTATCTGAATCTCTCTGTCAGATCGTCTTTGGGCAAGGTTTTCTGCTATTTCCTTGTATTTTTCAGGATTTGTATAGCGAAAACCAAGGTCTTCCAACTCCCATTTCATTTGCCAGATTCCAAGCCGGTTAGCCAGAGGTGCAAAAATATCCAGAGTTTCCTGAGCAATTCGTTGTCTCTTTGCTTCAGGCATGTATCCCAATGTTCGCATATTATGCAACCGATCCGCAAGCTTGATGATAACGACTCGAATATCATCCCCCATAGCCATGAAAGTTTTACGCAAAGTTTCGTCGCGCAATTCTTTGCGCCGGTCTTTGGCAAGAGTACTTTCTCCTCCGGGATACCCAAGGTCTTTGCTATTTTCTTTTAAGGTTTCTTCAGGATGCTGGTCACCTCTGGATACTCGGGGGAGGTTGGTAAGTTTTGTAACACCATCCACCAGACGTGTAACCTCTTCACCAAATTGAATACGAATATCGTCAATAGTAATAGGGGTATCTTCAACGATATCGTGCAAAAGGCCTGCAAGAACAACTACGGGAGGCATTCTCATCTCTGCCAGGATGGCAGCGACAGCAACACAATGGGTAATATAAGGCTCACCTGATGCACGAAGTTGACCGCGATGGGATTCTTCCGCAAGGTGATACGCCCGCAAGATATTTTCTTTATCCAAGGGCGTATAAAATTCAGGAAGTATTTCCATCATGTTTTCAATATTCATTCAATATCACCCATGTTACTCTTTTACATGCTGAATAGTATACAGCTTTGGGATATGAACAATCAAGGTTTTTGAGAAGCTGGTCAAGGTCATTTAAAAAGATTAGGAGAAATAAATTAAGAAAATCGGTGTTGAAGATTTTGAACATGCACCTCACTCATTGATTTAACAACCCAATCTGCCTGACTGAAATCCAGACGAGCAGTAACTTCATTTGGGATGGCAACACAATGCAAACCAGCTTTCTTTGCTGATTGTATCCCAAGCTGTGTGTCTTCGAATGCAACAGCTTTGTCGGGTGTAATTCCCAGACGATTTACTGCCAATATGAATAAATCAGGTGCTGGCTTTACATGCTCGACATCTTCGGCAGTACAAATTACATTAAAGCAATCCTTGAGCTTTACTCTTTGGAGATATGACCAATCACCCAGGCTGCGTCACTACTGGAGGCTACCGCTAATAGCAAACCTGCTTTTTTTGCTTCGTGGATTAAATCAATTACACCTGGCAGTGGAAGGCTATTAAGGGCAAGCTCTCTTGATCTGGCTCGTTGTATTTCCAATAATTTGCTTGTATCAAGATCTAATCCTGTTTTTTCAGCCAGGTAATTAAGAGGATTGAATCTACCAAAATCAGAGCCAAGGCATTTTGACCACTCTTCATATGGGAGCGTGACATTATATTGAAGATAAATTTCCTTCCATGCATCATATTCCGGTGTTTCAGTATCAATAATCAAACCGTCAAAATCAAAAACTAATCCCTCAATCATAACTATAACTACAACCTTTAAAATGGGAATTTGTATTGGGATAATCCAAGTTCTTGTTGCATTTGCTTCATTTCCTTTTGTAATTTTGGATTGATCTCGATGCCTTCCCTTGATAATCTTATCTCATTTTCATATTCTTTTTCGCCCGCAGTGTAGATGCGTAACTGTCCAGGTTCTTTATGTGAAGCGCGAAGTTCGCGTAGAATATCTCCAGTAGTTTTCTTGAATTGATCAATTTCGACAAAACTTTCAATGTCGATTGCCAAAAAGAAATGTCCCAGACCGAAAGGTACTGGTTTACCCTGTTCATCCACTCCTATGGTGGCGGAAAGAAAGTTAGCAGTCTGAAGTGATGCACTGAGAATTTCAACCATTGTTGCCAATCCATACCCTTTATACCCACAGAATAATTCTCCGGAACCACCTAATGGTAGTAACGAAGCTTTGTTTTTCCCCATTGCCTGCAAGGTGTATTCCGGATCTTTCAGGTAGTTTCCTTGCTCATCGATCACCCATCCATCTGGCATTTCTTTATCATATCGAGCATAGACTTCTACTTTGCCTCGTTGAATGAGAGATGTGGCGCCATCAAACAAGAAAGGAATAGCTTCATCGGTTGGAGCGCCGAATGCAATTGGATTGGTACCAAGCTTCGGTTGTACTCCAAAAGTGGGCGCTACTGAAGGGCGGGCATTGGTGAAGCTCATTCCTATCATATTTTGCTTGACCGCCATTAACGCATAGAAACCATCGATTCCAAAATGGGTAGAATTTCGAACTGCTACAGATCCCATACCAAATTGCCTGGCTTTTGCGATCGCAAGGTTCATCGCTTTATATCCAAGAACCATTCCCACACCATTATGCCCATCGACTAATGCTGTTGCTGCATGATCACGTACTATCTCAAATTGGGTTACTGGGTTATGCTGTCCAATTTTCATCCGATCGTAGTACATTTTCAGACGTCCGATCCCATGAGATTCAATTCCACGCAGGTCGGACGCGATCAGCACTTGTGAGCTGATCTCTGCATCTTCTTCTGGTGCTCCTGATCCAATGAAGACATCTTTCATGAATTGTTTAAGTTGTGACGCGGTAATACGAGGATAACTTTGTGTAGTCATTCCATTTTCCTTCTTAAAAAACCATGAACTTTTACTTTAACTGCTCATGTCCAGAAAAATCTCTGTAAGGTGAAAGTATATCAATAATTTCATTATCGAGGGTGGTTAACTTCTGAGTTACCATCCTGGAAATGAGCTCACCAACAGATGGACCAAGCATAAAACCCTGCCCGCACATGCCAATGGCATGCAGCAATCCAGGATATTCTTTTGACCAGCCAACGATTGGACTTCCATCAGGTGTCATTGGGTACAAACCGCGCCAGGTTCTTCGAACCCGAATATTTTTCAGGCATGGCATTAATTGAATAATCCGTTTGGCTGCCCAGGGCAGAAACTGGCTGGTTTCGTCAGTATCAAAACCCCACATATTTGGTGAAGGCGTATAGCAGAAGAAAATCTGACCGGTATAATGTTGATAGAAATAACAATTTTCAGAAAACTCATCCGGGTGGATATCGACAATCATCGGCGTGAAGAAATGAGCAACGGGTTCAGTGATAGCTGCTTCATGCGAATCGGGATGTACCGGAATTATTAACCCTACCATTTCACCGATCCTGCCAGCCCAAGCGCCAGCTGCATTGATCACGATTGGAGCATAGTACTTATCATTTGTTGTTTTTACTCCTTTGATGTGTTCACCAGCAGTGATCAAACCTGTTACAGGTTCCGAAAAAAGGTATTCGCACCCAAATTTCATAGACTGCTTTTTTAATGAAGCTGCCATCAATAAAGGAGAAGCGCTGCCATCATCAGGAGAAAAAGTGCCTCCCAGAAGGTTTATAGAGTTAAGATCTGGAACTAATTTTAGAAGTTCCTTGCCATCCAACCAATCAATGTTCAACCCCATATTTTTCTGGAGTTTAACCAATTTTTGCAGCGATATAGATTCTTTTTCATGATAGGCAACAAATGAATATCCGCCCTGAGTCCACTCTATTTGATCGCCCGTTTCACTGAACCAATTTTTGTAAATCTCGATGCTGCGATTTCCTAACGTGATCTTTGCTTTATCGGAATGGGTGGCGCGAATACCGCCAATCGCTTTTTTATTTGATCCCTGACCAACACTGGAGAACATGTCTATTACAAGCACACGCATTCCTTCTAAAGAGAGGTAATATGCGGTTGGTAAACCCACCGATCCTGCACCGATAATAATGACATCGTATGATTTATGCATTGTTGTCATGGCTATCCTGCTTCTCTTCGGGTAGAATTCCAGCAAAAATACCCAGTTCAACTTCTTTGAACAAGGGGCGGTGTGTTCCGGGTGTTACTTCGGAAAGAGGTACTCCTTCTTCGCGGAAAATGCGCAGGATCAAACTGCGGCATGTTTTTGACCCGCATGACCCTGCCCCCGCACGGGTAATCGTTTTTAACTCATTCATATCCCTTACACCCCCTCTGATCAATGAACGAATTTCACCTGCTGTTACCCTCTCACAGCGGCAAATAATGGCATCATCTGCCGTGGCATTCGTTGGCTCTGTTTGTAATTCGAATTCTTTGGGTGACTGGATATGGATCCCCGCCACTTTTGTGGCAATTGATTTTTCCACCTGAACTCTAACGATCAAAGTATGATCCATACGGGGAACTGTGTGAATATTTATTATCGGTGCCGATCCAAGACTGTTGCCATCTACATCAGTAATAATTACAGTAGATAATTGATCAAGAATTTCTCGGTCCAATTCTGCCGCAATGGAAATTAACGGTTTTTCTGCATCTTTCCGATAATCCACCAAAGTAATTGCTAATCCCGGGCAACCTGCGACACATTTTTCACATCCAATGCAATGTTGTGAATCACCAGTATATACGGGTATCGACCGAATGTCATTTTGATCAATTTTAAAATATCCTTTAGGGCAGAGCTGTGTACAGGGGTCACAAGGTATCTCCTGCCTGCAATGAATTACGGGCATAACGCCATTGGAGATTTTGACATCATTTTCTTTCTGCACAATCCCAGGCTTTGCTTTAAGAATGTTCAAGGTGGTATTCCAGGCTTCTGTATCCTGAGGTTGAATTTTCCCTAATCTGGCTGCGATGGAATATGCTTTGATCTTTCCAGAGTAAATTGCAGCAGATGCTTCTGCTATTTCTTCTGCATCACCGGCAATATCCACAGGGATATCGAACGCCTTCGCCTTCTGGTACAGTTCATCAATTGATTCAAGCCCCACTGCAATGAGAACACCATCTACATCAAAAGATTTTTCACTACCGTTAATGGTTTTTCCATCTTTCCCCAATTCAGCAATGGTGACTTTTTCGACAGCGGTGTTTCCTGTAGCCCGAATAATGGTATGAGAGGTAAAAATTGGCACCCCCAATCTGGCAAGTTTATCCCTATGGACTCTATACCCAGAACATTCTGGTAATGCTTCCGCTAATCCAACGACCTCAATTCCTGCCTGGATGGCGTGGTAACCAGCAATAAGCCCAACATTACCGCCTCCAACGATGAAAACTTTATTGGCTGGTTTAACCTTATCTCGATTAAGCAAGGTTTGAAAAGCTCCCGCTCCCATAATACCGGGGAGTGTATTTCCCGGAAAAGAGATAAATCTTTCTCGAGCTCCACAAGCAATGAGCAGATATTCTGGCTCAATAAGGGCATATTCTTTTTCATTTCGAAGAATGCCTACTTTTTTATCTTTGAATACTGCCAGTGCGGTAGAGTTTTTCCAAACTTCGATTAAGGGTTGTTTGGAAATTTCTTGAGAAAGAATCTGTGCTATATCAATTCCACGCGTCCCTGCATAAACTGTTTGACTTGATCCGAAGAATCGGTGAGTTTGTAAAACCAGTTTTCCACCAAGTTCTGCTTTATCATCAACTAAAAGTGATGAAATCCCTATTTTTGCTAATTCTAAAGCAGCTGATAAGCCGGATGGGCCTCCACCAATGATCAGCACCTGTACTTTTTTCTCTATTGCAGGGGAGAATATTGGGACTTGGGGTACTTTCGGTAGTTTGGGAAGGTCATCTATTGGTTCCAGATGAACATTCTCGTGAAGGGGCTGCACACAGGATTTAACTGGTCTTCCATTCATTAACACCATGCATTGGGCACATTGCCCATTTGCACAAAAAAGACCCTGAGGTGCATGATCTTTAATATGGTGACCAAATATTTTTATATTATTTGCATATAGAGCAGCACTTATTGGTTCGCCTTCAACCCCCTTAAATAATTCATTTTTCCAGTAAAAACTTACTTGTTTTGTTTTCGGCAGTGTAAGGATTGGATGTGAATGTAGCCTGTTGTCTGTTGGCATATTCCTCCATGAAATTTGTGATTAACTGGCATGATGATTTTATGCCCTGAAGAATAATGGAGCAAGTGACATTGGTGGGTACTTTGCAATGATTCTTGTTTAGAATTCAGGTGATTTGTTGTAAAATCAAATGTATGGAAATTCAAATTGCTGTGAGTAAAGTAAATAAGCATGCTATGGTCGAAAGCGGTGACACGTTGGAAGTCATTGAACGTCCAAGCGGGGGAATATCCGTAGTGCTTGCGGATGGGCGAGGTTCAGGAACTGAAGCAAAGAAAATCTCATCGATGATTGTACATAAAGTGATTAATTTTCTTGGCGAGGGAATTCGTGATGGGGTTGCTGT
Source organism: Anaerolineaceae bacterium (assembly GCA_034430215.1). Taxonomy (GTDB): domain Bacteria; phylum Chloroflexota; class Anaerolineae; order Anaerolineales; family Anaerolineaceae; genus UBA4782. The sequence goes on from DAOUFE010000019.1 coordinate 96,400, forward strand.
GCGAACCATTTCAGATTTTTTATTTTCTCAATTCAATGGAGAAGTAACTGCATTCTTGAGTATTCTCTCGGTTGATCTTGAAACACAAACAATCACAATCACAAGCAATAACACGGCACCGGTGTTTATTTCGCAGAACGAGCAAATAGAATGTATTCAAAGTGATACAACTCCGATTGGAAGTCGAAGAAATTTATCACCTGCAATTACCCAATTGCCCCTTGAATCTGGCCTTACAGTTGTTATGTATACTGATGGTTTAGCCAAAGCTGGAGAATCGTTAGGCATCCCCATTGATCTGTGTACATTATTAGAATCACTTTTGGAAGACCAGGAACCCAATTCCCAATCCATTGCAGACACAATTCTTCAAGAAGCAATGCGATTGGAACAATCCAAGCCACAGGACGATATGAGCGTGGTGGTTCTTCGAATTGAACCAGGTGTAACCAACATTGTTAGAAAGATGACTGTTATTGTACCTGTACCTTATATTGAAGAAGCAAGTTCATAAGATTCGCCCAAAATATTAAAAATTAAACACAATCACCAATAAGGCAAAGGTATTGAAATACAGTGATTGTGTTTCTATTTAAAAAATTAGATCAGATTAATTATGGCTGTTGATTATTTTGAGAAGCAGATTTCTTAATGATTAGTATGCTGCCAGCGATCAATGCTGCCAGGAAGATCATCCCCAGGAAGCATCCATCTAATCCATACAATGGAACCTCTGCAGCTATTGAACCAGGTAATGACAAGAAATAGAAAACGACCTCATTTGCTGCAGAATATAGTAAATACGTAGTGGCGATAAAAACTACAACATAGGTTAACTTTGTGAACTCTTTTAACAATTCTTTGATTTTGGGTTGAAGGAGGACCAGATACGTTACTCCAGCAGCTCCTAGGAACAGAATAGCTCGAACGATAGTAGAAATGATGCCGATGACTATGGTGAGTGTGTTATCCATATTACCTCCTATTTTCTATAAAAAATTACCAAACAAAAAAGTAAAAAACAAGAATCGTATTATTGTACTATTCAGGTTTTTTTGCAAGAAAATTTTCTATCCCATAATTAGGAGATAATCTTTTTATAGAGACAACGAAAATCCCTACTCATCATTTAGCAAGCGGGGTATAATGGTTTGCTACGCCGGCTCAGAGCTGGCATTTTTGTGAGATTGGAGGTCGACTGCATGCGACACCGTTCTACCGCTTTGATTCTGATCGTAATTTTACTTGCATTTACCATTTGGGCTGTTTTACCATCAAACCCAGGAATTAAGATCGGTAAATTCGAACGTTCGATGGAAACCATTTTAGGTTTGGACTTGCAAGGTGGTATGCAAGTACTCCTCGAGGCTGATGTTCCTGAAGGAACTGAAGTAGATGCTCAGGCAATGCAAGATGCTCGAACCATTTTGGAAAACCGTTCCAATGGTTTGGGCGTCAGTGAGGTGGTTTTCCAGGTGGCTGGAACTCGAAGAATCGTTGGAGAGTTTCCTGGATTAACTGACACTGAACAAGTCATCTCTATTCTGAAAGAGACTGGCCAGCTGGAATTTGTTGACATGGGTGACACTGCCGTTCCTGAGGGAACGATTATAACAACTTCTCTTGGTGGTAAACAAACAAGCGAAGTTACTCCCACCGTTTCAACAACAGAGACCAGTGTAACACCTACCGAAGAATCTACCGCTACCGAAGAATCTGCTGCTACTGAAGCACCTGCTGCTACTGAAGAAGTTGTATGGAATACGGTTATGACTGGTTCTGAACTAAAAAGCGTAACCGTTTCCACTGATCAGTTGGGGCAACCAGTCGTTGATTTTGTTCTTACTGCTGAAGGTAAACAAATTTTTGCTGATTTCACGACAAATAATACTGGGAAGATACTCGGAATTGTTCTAGATAAGAAAGTTATCTCTACTCCAAGAATCGACGAGCCGATTACAGAAGGCACTGGTATGATCAGTGGGAATTTTACTATTGATTCAGCTAATGCACTGGCAGTACAGTTACGCTATGGTTCGCTACCTATTGCTTTGAAAGTCGTTGAAACGCAGATCATTGGCCCAACACTGGGTGCAGATTCATTGAATAAGAGCCTCATTGCTGGTGCTATTGGCTTTGCGATAGTGATGCTTTTCATGTTGATCTACTATCGCTTGCCTGGTGGAGTAGCTATTTTAGCAATCACCAATTTCGGTTTGATCACTTTATCCGTGTACAAATTAATTCCAGTTACCCTGACACTGCCTGGTATTGCTGGATTCTTGTTATCCACTGGTGGCGCGTTGGATGCGAATATCCTTTACTTTGAGCGGCTAAAAGAAGAACTACGAAGCGGCAAGAATTTAAAAACCGCCCTTGATCTGGCATGGAAACGTGCATGGTCTTCAATCCGTGACTCAAACATTGCAACGATCATAACCAGTATTATCTTATTCTGGTTTGGTTCTACTTATGGTGCCAGTATGGTAAAAGGATTCGCATTAACCCTTGCATTAGGTGTGTTAATTTCCTTGTTCAGTGCCACTGTAGTCACCCGTACTTTGCTATCTTATGCAGTAGATATTTTTAAGCCAACGAACTTCAAGCGATGGTTCGGAATCTAGAGGATATGACTATGTTCGATATCATTGGCAAACGATATTGGTACTTTTTGATCTCTTTGATCATCATTCTGCCTGGCATTGTTGTGATGGCGATCTGGGGTATGCCACTCTCGATTGACTTCAAAGGTGGAACGATGATGCAGATCAGTTTTCCTGAGAATGTTCAACCTACACCATCCGAGATTGTTCTTTTATATCAAAAAGCGGGAATCAACGATGCACAGGTGACTACTTCTCAAGATGGTCAGTACATCATAAAATCTGCATTCATCGATGAAACGAAGCGTATTGAAGTTGTTAATGCAATGGCGGATGAGTTTGGTGCGCGACCAACAGTAAATCAATATGATAGCGTTGGACCAACCATCGGTAAGGAAGTTACGAGCCGGGCTGGTATGGCGATCGGTGTGGCAGCATTGGGTGTTATCCTTTTCATTACATTCGCTTTTCGTGGAATACCTCACGCTTTCCGATATGGCGTATGCGCTATCATCGCCATGGCTCATGATGTATTGGTGGTGATCAGTATATCGGCAATTGGCGGTCATTTCTTTGGCTGGCAGATTGATTCACTCTTCTTGACAGCATTATTAACAGTCATTGGGTTCTCCGTGCAAGATAAGATTGTGGTATTCGATAGGATCCGTGAGAACTCGAATATCTATCGCCGGTTACCATTTGAAACTTTAGCAAATCATTCCATTGTTCAGACTTTGCAGCGATCCATCAACACCCAATTGATGACCTCTGAATTCATGCTCTTGGCAATGGCTTTGTTTGGTGGTGTTACCTTGCGTGAATTCTCACTCATCTTGTTGATCGGTTTATTGATGGGTACATATTCCTCTATTTTTATCGCAGCACCTATTCTTGTAATCTGGGAAAAGAAGGAATGGCAGACCTGGTTTAAGAGGAAACCAAAAGCTGTAACACAAGGTTGATCAATTTCAGGCACCTCGTCTTAATAAACGAGGTGCCTTTTTTTAAAAATTAGCTTATTAAATAACTTGACGCTCATCCCAACCCATGATAATATATAAGCCGTTCGGGGGCGTGGTGTAGTGGTTTAACATGCGGCCCTGTCAAGGCCGAGACCGCGGGTTCAAATCCCGTCGCTCCCGCTGAACAGTAAAGACACTCTAACCCAAGAGTGTCTTTTGTTTTTTAAGACCGCGGGTTCCCCAGAAGGGGATGATATCAAATCCCGTCGCTTTTTTTTATTAATATTGACGCACCTTACCCTCTCGCTTATAATTTTTGCTGCGGGGAAGTGCTGGAACTGGCAGACAGGCATGACTTAGGATCATGTGCCGAAAGGCGTGAGGGTTCAACTCCCTTCTTCCCCATATAAAGAATCAGGCAGAATTGCTTGATTCTTATTATTTAATGGATTGAATTATTTACAAATACTTAATTTGTCTTTCTCCCTTATGTTATTGACGATGTAAAATTTTACTAGTACTATTTATGAAGCTTGATTCTTACGGTGCTTAGTAAGAGTAATAGGAGTTTGATATGAATTCATACTCAATACCTGAAAACTTGCTTGGCGATGTGGTTGCAAGCAATGAACGAATAACTTCCACAGTAAAAAGAATTGCAAAAGAAATATATTATGGAAGAGATTATGTTGGAGAATTACCGATTCTTCTTTGTCTGCGTGAAGGTGCTATCCCTTTTCATAGAGATTTAACTCAAGAGCTTGGAAAACTTGGTTTCGCCTTCGAGAGTGCATGGTTGAAAACACATCACCAATATTCGGGTATTGAAAGCAGTGGGAATGTGAATATTTTCCCATACGAAGGACCGACGCTCAGCAACAGGCTAGTAGTGATTGTCGAAGATATTATTGATTCGTCTGAAACCATATTGCGGGTGTGTAATTATTTAGACAATCGAAACGTTGTTAAAAGAAACATATGTACGCTTCTTTTTAAGGAAAGGCCGACCAACATTGAGTGGCGAAATACTGGTCTTAATGGTTACCAACATCTACCTGAAGTAAGACATGTTGGTTTATTCATCGAACCATTATTTGTCGTGGGTTATGGGCTTGATTACAAGGAATTTGGCCGTGATGGCGAAGAAATCAGAATCCTGACGCCACAAGGTCAAGCTTGGGTTGATGAGCAAGTTAACAGCAGAAAATAATATTAAAAGATAAACGAATTTGTAGAGACTAAATATATGATCTCAGGCGATCAATAAGATGTTCGTCAATTGCGGGAAGATCATCATTTTTACTTACCATGCTTGACCATTGCTTGCCGGTGTTGATCATTGTGACTTCAACACCGGTTTGTTTTTCAACTTCATTGACCAGTTTCTTAACTTTTTGTGTCAATTGAGACCATCGGGTGGCATCTTTAACCTGCCTGTCTACCTGTTCAACGAAAGTAAGTGCGATCTGATTACCACCATTGACCATGATGATGCGCTTTAGAAGTGAATAGTCAATTCCTTTTGCTTTGCGCCGTATTTGGTGTTTACCAGTGATTGGATCAATGATTGAGCTGTACTCCAGAATATCAAGGGCTGCCATTTCTTCAACAGAAAATTCCTCAACATCTCCCATCGGTCCTGTGCCTTCCCGGGTGGGTAACGCTTTAACACAGATGATCACATTTTCAACGGTTCGCCAATTTAAACCTACTCCAGCAATTATGGAAGGAGCGGTAACATCTACAGATGTAACATTGGGGTAATCGCCATGATATCGGGAGAGAAATGTTCCCTGAGTGCTTTCAAGATTGATTGTACCTTCCTCTGCCAGAAGATTTGCCATTAACGGTACATCATCAAGGTAGGGCTGAAGAGCCGGAATGTCTTTTGCAATAGGAGCAATTCTTAATGCGGCATGAGACATGGCGATGCCAGTACCACTTTTTGTACTGCCAATAGCATTCATATTGGTACTACCAATTTCTTCCTGGACATTTTCTTTAGTAATAATTGGACAGCGGTAATCAACCCGTACTTTTTCTGGTGTCAGACGAAAGCGATTCACTTCATCGAGAAATTTTTCTGGATCAATAGCGGTACCGGGTCCAATCCCAATCGAACATTCTTGAAAGATGAACCCAAGAGGAAGCTGATTGACCTTTATGTAATTGTTTTCGAAGAAAAGACCATGCTCCGGATTAGACCCCCCACATCCTCTAAAGACACCCAGTGCGTGACTTCTGAATGTCTGCCAGGCACTAACGAGACCTTTCGCCTCATCTCCCCAAAATCCACCAACAACAATATTTGCGCCCATACTTTACTCCAAGAAACCTGATTTTTGCAGGTAACATGAACAAGGCATTATTACATAGCTACTTTTGACCTATATTAAAAGATTCTATTTACTTAATGTAACGAATTCGATTTATATTTTCAAGTGAAAAATAAAAGATGAGGATCGAATGACTTCTCGGTCTCCAATCGAGAGAATAGTACTCCAAAAGAAAACTATGGTTGATTGGAAAATTATCCATGTATATAAAACTTTTCTTAATCCTTTGACTACGTATGGTACAATTTTACGCATAAAAGGATAGTTTAAGGTACAATTTGTACGTTTTGAAATAGAATGGGAAGTTTGGAACGCTTTACATATTCACTCAAGATTTGTGCCGAAAGGCGTGAGGGTTCAACTCCCTTCTTCCCTAATAAAATATCTATCTTGTAATAAAGGATGTCTGACTTGAATATCGAAATTGAACAACTGGCTGACCATCAAGCAAAAATCACAGTGGAATTTGAACCTGAGATTTTGACACAGTATCAACATAAAGCAGCAAGAAAAATTGCTGAAAAAGGAAAAATACCTGGTTTTCGCCCCGGAAAAGCCCCATTTGACGTTATTCGCCGAACTTATGGTGAGGCTGCCATTAATGAGCAAGCTATTGAAATGATCGTTGATGACAAGTATAGTGAAGTATTGGATCAGGCAAAAATTACCCCTGGAGCTCCTGGTTCTCTCGAAGAAGTGGTTTCGGTAGATCCGCCCAAATTCGTTTTTATCGTACCAAAGGAACCTGAAGTTGAATTGGGTGATTACAAATCCGTTCGGTTGGATTACAACCTGGAACCAGTAACGGATGAAGATGTGGAAAAGGTTGTAAAGAACCTTCAATCCAGTTACTCGACCACTGAAAGCGTGGATCGTCCTGCTCAAACTGGCGATATGGTTTACATTCAGCTACAGGGGTGGATCGTGAATCCAAAAGAAGGTGAAAAAGAGAATTATCTCGACAATACTTCTTTTGAAATTATCGTAGGTGGCTCTGATGCAGATCCCGATAACTGGCCTTACGAGGGTTTTTCGAAAGTCCTTGAAGGTATGTCAAAAGGTGAAGAAAAAGTAGTAACCCACACTTACAAAAAAGATGATCAGAATGAAAACCTTCAGGGAAGAAAAGTAGAGTTTACTATCAAAGTAGAAGAAGTAAAACTACTTAAGCTCCCAGAACTTGATCAAAATTTCGCTCAAATGGTTGGAAATTTTGAGAGCATGGATATGCTACGAACTCAGGTTCGTGAACAGGTTGAACATCAGAAGAAACATGATTATGAGGACAATTACTTTGATGAACTACTGGAAAAAGTAACTGCTACATCTGTAGTGAAGTATCCTCCTCAGGTATTGGAAGAAGAACAGAAGGATATTCTGAAATCCTTTGAAGATAATCTTGGCCGACAAAAAATGGACCTGGATGCATATTTAAAGATGCGTGAGTTAACCAAAGAAAAATTCATGGAAGATGAAGTAAAGCCTGCTGCCGTAAAGCGGTTGACCAGGTCTCTTGTCATGTCAGAAATAGCGAAGGTAGAGAAAATTGAAGTTGACCAGGAAGAATTGAAGAACGTCGTTACTATGCGGTTGGATAGTTTATTACGTTCTCCTGCAATGAAGAAAGTACGTGGCGATAAAGAAATGCAGAATCTAACAACTGCTATCATGATGGATACTGCTAATCATCTTTATAATGAGAAAACGCTCGAATGTCTAAAGGATATTGCTACTGGAAAAGCAACGGAAAAACTTATTGCTGAAACCACCGCTACAGCAGCTGAAGAAACTGGAAAGAATCCGGAAGAAAAGGGTTCTGAAGTTGTAAAAGCTAAGGCACCTAAGAAAAGTACTAAAAAGGCTACGACGGATTCCAAAACAGAAGAATAATGGAGAAAGTTATGGACGGCAAATTTAGTGCAGTCATACCTACAGTGATTGAATCAACAGGTCGTGGGGAACGAGCATATGATATTTATTCACTGTTATTAAAAGAAAGGATCATATTCCTGGGAACTGCAATCGATGATCAGATAGCTAATTTGATTGTTGCGCAATTGCTATTCTTAAGCCATGAAGATCCTGATCGCGAAATCCAGATGTATATCAACTCTCCAGGTGGACAAATCTATTCAGGTTTAGCGATCTATGACACAATGAAGATGATCCCCAACAAAATAAGCACCGTTGCAGTTGGCATCACGGCTTCATTTGGTACAGTGATATTGACCGCTGGCACAAAAGGTCAGCGATATGCATTACCACACGCTACCATCCATATGCACCAACCTCTGGGTGGTGTAGAAGGTCAGGCATCTGATATTGAGATCAAGGCTAAAGAAATATTGCGGCTGAAGAGCCGATTGAACGAGATCATGGCGACGAGTACTGGTCAACCTTTGGATGTCATTGAGCGTGATACTGAACGTGATTTCTACCTCAGCGCGAGCCAGGCAGTTGAATATGGTCTGGTGGACAAGGTGCTTACTCCCTCAGATAAATAGCAGGGATTAGAGAAGATCAAAAAGCCGGATGGCGATTGCTATCCGGCTTATTTATAGGATTAACATGAATAAATCAACGAGTGTTTCTTCCATCCGTGGCCTTGTTTTGGATATGGATGGAGTTATATGGAAAGATATCGAACCTATCGGAAACCTGCCAGAAATATTTGATACGATTAAAAAGCGGGGCATCAGGTTTGTTTTTGCTACCAACAATGCCACAAAATCATCGGAAGACTATGTATTAAAGCTAAAAAGCTTAGGGGTCGATGTCGATAATTCCCAGATCATTAATTCGGCGATGGCAATGGGTTATCTATTAAGACAGTATTATCCACAGGGTGGACCTGTTTACATCATTGGTGAAAGTGGTTTAAAGAACACCCTCAAAAAAGCAGGATTTTATGAGGATGACAAAGACCCTTTAGCGGTTGTGGTGGGATTGGACAGGAAGATCACCTATGAGATGTTGTCTAAAGCGACATTATTAATTCGCTCTGGGAAAAAATTCTTTGGTACCAACCCTGATAAAACATACCCCATGCCTGCAGGATTAGTACCCGGTGCAGGTGCGATCATCACTACGGTCGAAGTTTCTACTGATACAAAACCTGAGTATGCCGGAAAGCCCGCATCAACTATGTTCCAGATGGCATTAGAGCGATTAGGGACTATTCCTGGTGAAACCCTTGCCGTTGGCGATCGTCTTGAAACTGATCTGGCTGGTGGGCAGATGATTGGAATGCGAACAGCCGTGGTTCTATCAGGTGTAGCTACTAAAGAGAGCGTAAAAGCATGGAAACCAGCACCTGATTTTGTGGCAAAGGACCTAACTGAGTTATTACAAATGATCGGGTAGAAAAGCTCATCTATGAGCAAGCAAAATGTCTTTGATCTGAATCTTGAAGAATGGCAGCAATATTCAATTGCTGCTGGTGAACCTGCATATCGAGCGCGTCAGGTATGGGAAGGGCTATATATTCATCTATTGGATTCTTCGGATCAATTCAGCACACTTTCGAAGACACTGCGCGATAAAATTTCACAGGATTTCTCTTTTAAAAATCTCCGAATTGCCCGCAAGCTTGAATCTACTGATTTGATGACGCAAAAAGTTTCATTTTTGTTGAATGACAACAAAGTAATTGAAACTGTTCTAATGCGATATGACAAACGAAATACTTTATGTGTTTCATCACAATCTGGGTGTGCCATGGGATGTGTTTTTTGCGCCACCGGTCAAATGGGTTTCGGAAGAAATTTAACCGCAGGCGAAATTATAGAGCAGGTGATATTCTTTGCACGACAGTTAAATGCAATTGAAGAAAATATAACGAACATTGTTGTGATGGGGATGGGCGAACCATTCAATAATTTTAATAATGTGATCAAAGCGGTAGATATTCTCAATCATCACCAGGGATTCAATTTGGGGGAGCGCCGGTTTACCATTTCCACCGTGGGAATCATCCCCGGGATCAGGAAATTTACTTCATTGAAACGTCAAATGAACCTGGCTATCAGCTTGCATGCTGCTAACGACGAACTTCGTGCGACCATGTTACCTGTGGCAAAAAAATATTCAATTGTGGAACTAATGGAAGTTGTCAGGGAATATATTGTAAAAACAGGCCGGAGGGTTACTTTTGAGTATGCTTTAGTGCAGGATATTAATGACACAGAAATCCATGCTCACGAACTGGCAAATCTATTGAGAGGGATGCTTTGCCATGTTAATGTCATACCGTTGAATCCAACGAAGAAGTACCAGGGAAAGGCTACTACACAGGTACGCGCAAGACAATTTCAAGCGATCTTGCAGCAAGCAGGTATTCCATGTACCATACGACTACGCCGTGGTATTGAAATTCAGGCTGGTTGTGGTCAACTGGCATCCGAAACCGCTGTGATATAATCTACCCGCTATGGCAGATATTTTTTCACGCTGGAAAGAGAGTCTCAATCGGACAAGAAAAGCCACCTTTGGAAGGTTGGCTTCAATATTTGGCACCAATGAGATCAATAATAATACCTGGGATCAGCTAGAAGAAACGCTGATCCAGGCAGATGTTGGTGTAGATACCACCTTTTCTGTAATTGAAAAATTACGGGATATAGTAAAAAAAGAAGGTATTATCAGCTCTTCAGAATTGATGGGAAAATTACGAGAAGAGCTTTTATCCAGGTTGGATAAAAACCCCACAATGAATTTAGAAAAATTCAAACCTGCAGTCGTGTTACTTGTTGGTGTGAATGGCTCAGGAAAAACCACCACTGCAGCCAAACTTGGTAAACTTTGGCAGAATGAAGGGAAGAAAGTATTGCTTGTAGCTGCGGATACGTTTCGGGCTGCGGCTACTGATCAATTGCAGGTGTGGGGTGAAAGGTTGAAAATTCCTGTTATTGCCAGTACTCCTGATGCAGACCCTGGAGCGGTTGCCTATGATGGCATTCAATCGGCAATATCCAGAAACATGGATATTGTTATGATCGACACCGCAGGGAGACTGCACACTCGATACAATCTGATGGAAGAAATCAAAAAAGTGCATCGGGTTTCAGGTAAAGCTTTACCGGGAGCACCTCATGCCACCTTGTTGGTATTGGATGCAACTACTGGACAAAATGCATTGATTCAGGCTCGTGCTTTTAAAGAAGCATTTCCCATCGATGGGATCATTCTGGCAAAATTGGATTCATCAGCCAGGGGTGGTATGGTATTTGCCATACAGCATGAATTAGGAATACCAGTAATTTATGCAGGATTGGGTGAGAAACCTGAAGATATTCAGGTTTTTGATCCTGAAGCTTTCATTGAGGGTATTTTTACCCTTTCATCATAAGGAGAAGAAATGCAAGATGTGATAGATCGCTTGCAGGCATGCAACCAGGTTCTCTCCGATATCCTGGAGCATCTTTGACCTGCCTAAAAAAGAAGCAGAATTAGCTAAACTAAAAGCAGAATCGGAAAAAGAAGATCTCTGGGCTGATCCTAAAAACGCCCAGCGTTTGATGAAGAAACTGGCAGCATTGCAAAATGAAGTAGAAGGATGGCAAAAGCTTTCAAAACGAATCAATGATACCCATGATCTTGCAGAGATGGGGGACGAATCAATGCAATCCGAACTTGAACAAGAAACCAGCAAGATCGAAGAAGAGTTGAAGAAACTCGAGATCGAGGTTCTCCTTTCTGAGCCTTATGATAGTGGAAATGCTATGCTGGAAATAAACTCTGGAGCGGGTGGCACAGACTCACAGGATTGGGCTGCCATGTTAGAACGGATGTATATCCGTTGGATAGAGAAACGTGGTTTCAGTTGTGAAATATTGGATTCATCAGAAGGGGAAGAAGCGGGGATAAAAAGCGTAACCATGGCGGTATCAGGATTGAATGCTTATGGATTCCTGCGAGGCGAAAAAGGCGTGCATCGGTTAGTACGTTTATCGCCATTTGATGCTGCTCACCGTAGACATACATCCTTTGCACAGGTGGAAGTGCTTCCTGAAGCAGCAGAGGATGATCCAGAAATCCAAATCAATCCAGAAGATTTGCGCATAGATGTGTTCCGTTCGTCAGGGGCTGGTGGACAGAATGTACAGAAGAATGCGACTGCAGTCAGGATCACCCATATTCCAAGCGGACTGGTTGTTGCCTGTCAGAATGAACGTTCACAAATGCAAAATCGGGAAAATGCTATGCGTGTATTGCGTTCGCGATTATTAGGAATTGCCCGTGAAGAGCAAGAAAAGCAATTGGCTGCACTGCGTGGAGAATATACCAAGACTGAATGGGGGAGCCAGATACGCTCCTATGTGCTACACCCATATCAGATGGTGAAAGATCATCGTACTGAATATGAGACTGGCAATGCACAGGCTGTATTAGATGGTGAAATAGATGGATTTATTGAAGCTTATCTAAAGTGGCACAAATAATTGTAGAGAAAAATCAGCCGCTATTTTTAGCGGCTGATTTTTTTTTTGAGAATCAATCAAGAATTCGTTGCAATTCAAATAACGAAAGGTCAATTTTTCGGGTTTGACCAGCCACTTCAGAGAGAGGTGTTGTTTTGATCTCGCTTTTTATCATCCCAACCAGGACACCAAACTCTCCTCGCTTCAGCGCAGCGACTGCACCTGCACCTAAACGGCTTGCAAGGATCCGATCATAGGCACTGGGGGCTCCACCACGTTGGACATGACCAAGGGTAGTAGCGCGAATATCAAACCCCAATCTGTCTTGATGGTCGGAGAAATATTGTGTCAATCGCTCGGCGTTGTAATCAGCACCTTCCGCCACAATAACAATGGCGTGATGCTTTCCACGAAGATAAGCATTTCGCATAACATCAGCAATTTTTTCTGGATCTGTATGAATTTCAGGGATTACGCAAGCTTCAGCGCCTCCAGCAATGGCGGTCATCAATGCAAGGTACCCACATCCACGACCCATGACTTCAACCAGAAAAGCCCTTTGATGAGAAGAAGCGGTTGTTTTAAGCCGGTCAACTGATTCAAGGGCAATATTCAATGCTGTGTCCACTCCAATGGACATTTCTGTACCTACCAGGTCGTTATCGATCGTGGATGCTACTCCTACAACTGGGACACCCAATTTATGCAAGGCATACGTCCCAGTTTGAGAGCCATTCCCGCCAATAACCACAACGGCTTCAATTTTATGATTTTCCAGCATTTGAAGTGCTTTTTGCTGTCCTTCGGGGGTCTTAAATTCGAGGGATCTTGCACTACCCAAAATGGTACCGCCAGTTTGAATGATCCCACCAACATCTCTAGTGCCCATATTTCGAAATAGACCATCAATCAATCCATGATACCCTTGCTGAATGCCAAATACTTCCCAATCATTATCAATGGCTGTGCGAACAACGGCACGGATAGCGGCATTCATGCCAGGTGCATCACCACCACTGGTTAATACTCCTATTCGTTTCATACGTCCTCCAGAAAATTGATACTTATTTTAACATGAATGTTTATGAAAAAGAATTCTTATGGATGAAATTTTTGAAATTTCGAGGATGATGAAGCTTATGTGAAGATTTCATATTTTGTAGAAGAGTATTACATTATACTTCTACGACTGTTGCTAGTTTGCTTGACGAATTCTTCCTCTGAAAGTATAATTTTTCGGCTTTACAAAGAACTAATTGTAGGAGAAACCGATGGTACCGCAACCGAAACGTAAACTTTCAAAGGGTCGTCGCGACCGCCGTCGTGCCCATGATGCAATTGAAAATGCAAATCTGGTACAGTGCTCAAACTGTGGAGAGATGCGACTTTCACATACTGTATGCCCAAATTGTGGCTATTATCAGGGACGCGAAGTTGTAGAAATGAAGAAAGAAGAGAAGAAGAAGTAATTCTCTTTCTACATACAGGTGGAAAATAATCATTGATAAGAACTTTCAAGTTTTTAACATTGATTATCTACATGTATAAAAATATAGTCCTGAGCAATCAGGACTATATTTTTTGTTTATTTTCCTCCCACACTGTAAGTAGTTTTTCCTTGAAGAGAAAATAGCTCAACAAGAAAATATTTTTAAAAGCAATGACGCATCTCAAGTTGTGATAAATTCACAAATCCTAATCTAACTATTAAATATAATTCTTGACTTTTATTGTCTGAATTCCTAAAATTCATAATTATCGCTCTGCACAGATAATGGAATAGTAGTATAGATGTTTCTCTTTCCCGCGTTGAAGGAGCTATCAGCAACAATAATCAACAAGCGAAAAACGCTATATTTTCGCAATCAGTCAGACGCTTTATTGGAGGAAACGTAATGAATCCGTATGATTATGTTAAGAAAGATCCATATAAGTTATATATCAATGGAGAATTTGTTCCATCAGAGTCAGGGGAAACATTCGATATTATCAACCCTGCAAATAATAGGGTTTTTGCAAAAGGTTACAAAGGTGGTTTGGCTGATGTAAACAAGGCAATCGTAGCTGCAAGAGAAGCATTTGATCATGGTCCCTGGGGGAAAATGACCAATTATCAGCGAAGCCAGTTATTGATGAAAGCAAGGAATATTTTTGCTGAACGGTTGGAAGAATTCGCAGCTCTTGAAACCCTTGATTGTGGAAAATTATTCGGAGGTGCACTTTATTATGAAGCAGCTAAAGGATTGGATGGTTTTGAATTCAGTGCAGCAAAAGCTCGCTGCCTGGAAGGAAAGGTGATCCCTGTAGATGGCGGTGGGGGGCGCTATTTTAATTTTGTCACATGGTACCCGCTTGGTGTCGTTGGCGAAATTCTCCCCTGGAATGGTCCATTAATGATGGGGTCATTCAAAGTGGCATCCATCCTTGCAGCAGGAAACACAGTAATTGTTAAGCCATCTTCCTGGGCTTCTTTAAGCATGCTTGCTATGGCTGAAGTTTTTCATGAGGCAGGTTTTCCACCTGGAGTAGTGAATATCATAACAGGACCAGGCAGCCTGGTGGGAAATGCCCTGGTCGACAGCCCCTTGGTGGATATGGTATCGATGACCGGTGGAACAGAAACTGGAAGAGAAGTGATCAAACATTCTGCAACTACGATCAAAGACCTTGCGTTGGAATTGGGTGGAAAGAGCCCAAATATCGTTTTTCCTGACGCTGAATTTGAGTCAGCAGTTAAGTGGACAAGGTCGGGCTTTACCATGGGGGGAGGACAAATATGTGTTGCTGGAACCCGGTTAATCTTGCATAAATCCATCTATGAGGAGTTCTTGAGTGCATTAAAAATCGAGTGCGAGAGCCTGAAACCTGGTGATGGATTCAATCCGGAGCACACTCTCCAAGCAATCATTACCAGAGAACATGCTGATTCCATCTGGAGATACATAGAAAAAGGGAAGGCAGAAGGTGCACGATTAATTACCGGTGGTATACCATATACCGATCCTGTGTTAACCCAGGGAAACTATGTGCCCCCAACGATTTTTGCGGATGTGACACCGGATATGACCATTTTCAAAGAAGAAATATTTGGACCCGTACTGACCGTTACACCATTTGAGACTGAAGATGAAGCGATCGAATTAGCCAATAAGACAGCTTTTGGGTTGGCTGGAGCAGTCTTTACGCGTGATATAGCGAGAGCTTTACGAGTTGTGGAAGGGATCCGTAGTGGACAAATTTATATCAATACATATTATAGTAAAGCAATAAACGAATCTCCGGGTACCGGTTGGAAAGAGAGCGGTCTGGGAGTAGTGACAGGAATTTATAAATACATGATTCCCAAGACGGTTTTTGTAGATATGAACGATAAAACTTTCCCACCTGGATAGGAAAGAAAAAGGGTGTAAATACAAAAAGGCCAGCAATTCATTATTGTTGGCTTTTTGTATTTTAATAAAGGTAATTTATTATTTAATTATATATGGCTCGAATTGAGCAAGGAACCTGCCAGGAATCTGTCCGTGAAGGATGATATGATCTGATTTGTGCGTGGCTGTTTTCACATGCCCATAATCATAGAAAAGAGAAATAAGCTTCCCTTCTTTATAGGGTAATTTCACCGTGATTTCGTTGAAGAGCTCGTAAAGCTGGCTTTCGATGGCTGTCAACAGGGCATTCAGACCATCGCCTGTTTTTGCTGATATCGCATAGGCATCTGATGATTCAACCAGTGCATCTTGGGCAACAGAAGGATCAGGTAATGTATCAATTTTATTCAGTGCCAGGATGGTTGGAATCTTCCCAGCCCCAATTTCATCCAATGTTTCTTGAACAGCCTGCATTTGTGCTGTGGAATTCGGATGTGTTAAGTCTACGACATGTACCAGAAGGTCTGCACTACTGATCTCTTCCAAGGTAGCCCGAAAAGCAGCCACTAATTGGGTGGGGAGCTTCTGAATGAAACCTACCGTATCAGTAAACAAGACGGTATGGTTTCCAGGAAGGCGAACTCTTCGGGTTGTTGGGTCCAAAGTTGCGAATAGCTGATCTGCTACATATACATCAGAGCGGGATATCTTATTCAAGAGGGTGGATTTTCCAGCATTGGTATACCCTACAAGGGCAACAACAGGAATTTCAGTTCTCCGACGCTGAGTACGGTAACGCTGGCGATGTTCTCGCACTTCTTCTAGTTCTTCCTTGAGCGTGCTGATCCTGCGACGAATTTCGCGTCTATCAACTTCCAATTGGGTTTCACCAGGTCCACGTAAACCGACTCCACCTACAGAACCAGTTCGTCCACCACCTCCGCCAGCTTGTCTGGCGAGATGGGTCCAGGCACGTGTCAGGCGGGGAAGACGATACTCATATTGTGCCAATTCAACCTGCAATTTCCCTTCACGGGTATTTGCATGTTGAGCA
This sequence comes from Anaerolineaceae bacterium, assembly GCA_034430215.1. Taxonomy (GTDB): domain Bacteria; phylum Chloroflexota; class Anaerolineae; order Anaerolineales; family Anaerolineaceae; genus UBA4782. Next base: position 113,145 of record DAOUFE010000019.1, read on the forward strand.
AAAATATCAAGGATAAGAGCTGTTCGATCGATCACGCGCACATTGCTTCCCAGAAATTCTTCCAATTCGCGCAAGTGCCGTGGCGAAAGTTCATTATCAAAAACAACGATTTGTGCCAATGTCTCTTCAACCAGAACTTGAACCTCTTCTAATTTGCCAGGTCCAATATAGGTATTGACATGAGGATGATCCAGTTTTTGTGTGGTAATACCCACTACTTCAAGACCTGCAGTTTCAGCAAGCAATTCAAGTTCAGCCAGTGAATCATCCAAACCCAGAAGGGTAGGTTCGGAGCGAAGTTCAACTCCAATAAGAAAAGCTCGCTCACGAGGTGGTAGAACAGGTTCGGGTTGTTTCTTGGACAACAATCAACTCCTTTGCAGCCACTCATGCATCTTCTGCATGGCTTTTTGGATTAATCCGGTATCCTGCCCCAGGGAAATGCGAAAATATCCTTCTCCACGGCTGCCAAAATTGCTACCAGGTGTAGTGGATACACCGGCTTCGGTAAGTAATTTATCACAGAATGTCGCAGAATCTGGGTAACCAGCTGGATGCTTTGTCCAGATATAGAAAGCCGCTTTGGGAGGTATGGTTGGAATTCCCATTTCATTGAGAGCACTAACTACCATATCTCTTCTTTCGCGATACACCAGGTTGCGAGCTTGTAGCCAATCCTGATCTCCAGTCAATGCTGATTCACCTGCTACCATGAGGGGAATGAAAGTGGAAGTATCAACCTGGCTTTTGAAGGTATGCACGATTCTGACAACCTCCGCATTACCAAGAAGAAATCCTAAACGCCATCCCGCCATATTATAAGTTTTCGATAACGAGTTAAATTCAACAGCAACATCCTTTGCGCCTGGTACCTGCAGAATGCTGGGTGGGCGATACCCTTCAAAGGTCACATCACAATATGGAGCATCATGCGCGACGAGGATCTCATATTTACGGCAAAATGCAATTACTTCTTCAAAAAAGGATAGCTCTACAGTGGCGCCAGTTGGGTTATTGGGGTAGTTTAACCACATCAGCTTTGCCCTTCGACAAACATTTTCAGGAATATCATGGAAATTTGGCAGAAATCCCTTTTCTGCATAAAGGGGTAACTCGAAAATCTCTGCTCCTGCGATACGGGCACTTGAACGATAAACTGGATATCCAGGGTTGGGTATGATGACTATGTCTCCCGGATTAAGAATGCTTTGGGATAGATGATGGAGACCTTCTTTGGAGCCGATCAAACCAACAATTTCGCTTTCACTATCTACATCCACGCCAAAACGATTTTTGTAATATTGAGCTCCTGCTTTTTTAAATGAAGAAGTTCCTCCTATAGGGGCGTAATTATGAAAAGTTGGGTTACTTGAGGCTTCCATCAGAGATTCAATAATTGAATTTGTTGGAGGCATATCCGGGCTGCCGATATCTAATCGAATAACTTCTTTCCCTTCTTGCTTAAGCGCTGTGATCTTTTTATTCAATTGGGCAAAAAAATATGGTTTAAAAGAGGCAATTCTGTCCGCAGGTTTAATAAAATTTTTCTCAGGCATTTTCTAATTTTTCCTATTCATGAGGTTCTTTTTGCATCATTAGCCAGGTGAATACTACATTTCCAACTCGCTCTAGGGAGGTGGGTGTCACATGATCGGGTGTATCTTGAGTGGTATGCCAATATTCATAATCAAAGTCAATAATATCAACCGCTGGAATTCCTAAACCGATAAAAGGAACGTGATCATCTAATATACTATAGCCTGCTTGGGATACAAATGTTTCTGAGTACCCAAGTAAAGCAGCAGTATTCCAAATACTCTCTTGTAAATTCTTATCCGAGTTTTTTTCAAACAAAAACTCTTGATCTTCATCACCTACCATGTCTAGTAAAATGACAGCATCTGGTTTTGAAGTAAAAGAATTAGCATAATAGGTGGATCCCATGATCCAAGGTTGACCATCGATCCCTCCCTGGTCTTCAGCATCAAAAAATACCAAAGAAATCGAATAGGGATAATCAACAGGTAGAATGCGAGCTAATTCTAAAAGAACAGCAACCCCCGAAGCGCCATCATTTGCCCCAGGTACCGGTTGATCTCGTTTGCTATTTTCAGGATCACGATCTGAAAATTGCCTGCAATCATAATGGGCTGCAATGATCAACCATTTTTCATTTCCATGCCGATGAGCGATGACATTTTGAAAACCTTTTCCATTTTGAGAAAATTCTTGGATAGAAACCTTCCAATTGTACGATGAAAGGGTTTTGTTCAAGTAGTCAATTAGTTTGTCATGAGCTTCAGAACCTGGAATTCGTGGACCAAGTTCATTCTGATAAAGTACTTGTTGATATGCTTTCTCTCCATCAAAGGAATTTGGCGTTTCCGATGATGTGGTTGGTAAGGATGTTTTGTTTAAAATGAAAATACCTCCAGAAAGGATTAATAAGCAAATAACTGTTATAAGAAAGATTCTGATGGTTTTCATGGCAAAGCTAATTGATAAGCTTAATGAAATCCTTCATTAAATCGGAAGATCTTTCTACCGCTTTTTTGATTCGCTCTCCTCGTGTACCTGTGCTTGAAAATTCATTATACAACAGACCAAAATTTGCCTTCATTGGCTGGAAACGCTTTGGATCAGCATGTGTCAAATAATGGATCAATGCGCCAAACATGGTTTTTTGAGGTGGAGTAAGCGGGGGTTGACCAGAAGCAATGCGGGCAGCATTGAAACCAGCCAACCAACCAGTGACAATATTGCCTAAATATCCTTCTGCACCAATAATCTGTCCAGCACCAAGTAAATCTCTACGTTTCTGAAATTGTAAGGTGGGTTGTAAGAGCATCGGTGCATTAAGGAAGGTATTACGATGCATCTGACCATAACGGATAAATCGAGCATGTTGAAGGCCTGGAATCATGCGAAAAACTCGATCTTGTTCTGGAAAAGTAAGATTTGTCTGAAAACCTACCATGTTATACATAGACCCAGCCAGATCATCCTGACGAAGCTGCACAATGGCATAAGGATTGGGGATGGATGAGGAGAATTTCAAACCCGAGGATCTCATTGTTCCATACGCCAATGCATCGGGGCTGTAACCTGCCATTATTTCGACCGGAACGCAGCGTTCAAAGAAGAATTTCGAGCCTGCCTGCACTCCATTCACAATGGAGATCTCATCTGGGTGAAGAGATACTTTTTCCGCTTTCAACAGTGCAGTAACAAAATCAGTGTACTGTTCTTTGGTAAATGGGCAATTTATGTAATCGCCATCAGGATTTATTCCCCGATCATACCGTGAAGCCCTGAATGCCACCGAAAAGTCGATAGAATCTACTGCAACGATCGGAGCCAGGGCATCAAAAAAGAACAGGTTTTCTTTTTCAGTAAATGCTGCCAGGTTATCTGATAAGGTGGGAGAGGTTAAAGGACCACTTGCCAGAACGCAAATACCTGCTGGGATTTCCTTAACTTCTTCTCGGATCACCTGTATGTTAGGATGCTTTTCAATTCTTTGAGTAACAAGTTGCGAAAAACTTATCCGATCTACTGCCAACGCATCACCAGCAGGAACCCGAGATTGCATTGCACATTCTGCTAAAAAACTTCTGAGAGTTAATAACTCATGCAGTAATAAACCGTTAGCCCTATCAATGAGGGTTGATCCTAGTGAATTAGAGCAGATGAGTTCTGCAAGATTGTCAGTTTTATGGGCACTGGTACTTACGAGTGGACGCATTTCGTAAAGAAGAACTTTTTGCCCATGTTCTGCAACCTGCCATGCTGCTTCAGAACCCGCCAGTCCCCCACCGATTATTGTAATAACGCCTGGTTTTTCTTCCATATCGTTTTCATTTTACCACTGCGACTACCTGGCACAACAATTGCGTGGCACAAAACTTGCATCATATGGGAATGTCTACTATACTTTTTGTTGGAGTGTGCGTATGTTTCAATCTCACCGTCAAGTTCTTAAACCTGTAACAACTGCTCATCTGGCGCAAACGATGACACTTCTCAGTTTAACGGTAGATGAATTACGCCAGGAAATAGATAAGGAACTTTCAAAAAATCCAGCATTGGAGATGTCGGAAGAACGCCGCTGCCCAATGTGTGGGAAAGTTCTTCCTCCAACTGGTCCTTGCCCGGTTTGCAGCACTTCTCGTGGTGAAATAGAGGATGAACCCGTCGTATTTATATCTCCAAGAGAAGATTTTCAATACCATTCTGATAACCCAGATGCGGATTATGACTCCGATGATACTACTTCATCAGAAGATGATCTTCCAACCTATGTGCTAAAGCAGATATCTCCTGAATTGGCAAATGAAGACCGGAAAATTGCAGCATATATGCTGCTAAATTTGGATGATGATGGATTTTTGTCAGTTTCTCTTGCTTCTGTTGCGCAATATTTCCATGTTCTGATATCTCGTGTCCAGGCAATTCAAAAGATCATCCAACATGCTGATCCTATTGGTGTTGGCTCGATCAATACACAAGAAGCTTTATTGGTTCAATTGGAAGTACTTTCAGAGACCAATGAGATACCTGCACTTGCAAAATCCATCATTGCTGACCAGATGGATCAACTCAGTAGGAGACATTTTAACGAAATTGCGCATTCACTTGGCTCAAGTATTCGAGAAGTTGAAGAAACGGTGCATTTTATCAGTGAGAATTTAAATCCCTTCCCTGCTCGCAGTCACTGGGGAGATCACAGGCAGCCTGGTGAAAGTACCAACCTGGGATACCGCGATCCTGATATCATAATAACGCAAATGAACGATAAACCCGATTCACCATTGGTGGTTGAGATCGTTCTACCCATCTCTGGAACTTTACGCATAAATCCATTATTCAAAAGTGCACTTCAACAAGCTGATAATGATAAAAAGGAAGAATGGAAAAGCGATTTGGAACGGGCTTCTCTTTTTGTCAAATGCCTTCAGCAGCGAAATCACACTATCCTTCGTTTAATGAAAAAACTTGTCACTCTCCAGAAAGATTTTATTCTTTATGGCGAAAAGTACTTACGCCCCTTGACCCGCGCTTATTTTTCAACAGAATTAAATGTTCATGAATCAACCATTTCAAGAGCTGTATCAGGTAAAACAGTTCAATTACCCAACCGACAGATCGTACCTCTTGATAAATTCTTTGACCGCTCGCTTAATATACGGACAGTCTTGCGCGATATTATTTCTGAAGAGAAACATCCTTTAAGTGATGCTGAATTAGTAACTATTCTTGAGAAAAGGGGATTTTCTGTAGCAAGACGTACTGTTGCAAAGTATCGTGCTATGGAAAATATCTTACCAGCACACTTAAGGCAGGATGTCAGAAAGGCAGCATGAAGCAACCAATACAAATTCCATCAAAAAGCTCCGTCATCCGGGAAAATGAACCTGGATTGACGGAGTTTGGTGTAGTAATCAACCTTTTAAAAGAACCTGCCGTTGTTCTCGATTATGAGAATAATAAAATCCTTTTGCCAAACAGTGAATTATTACGATTGACAGCTTTTTCAAAAAATGAATTAATCGGAAATGAAATATCAAAATTATTTCCGGAGGACTTTCCAGAAAATGCTGTCTATGGGGAAGAATTTCCGATCGTTGTAAAACGACGCAATCGTGAATCGACAAAAATGATCGCAAATTCGTTGAGTTTGAATGTTGAAAGACATTTCCTTCTCATCCGTTTAAAGAATGTGCCTGAATTTAATAAGGAAGATGAAATAAAACCTGATGAACTTGCACTAGAGTTGCTTAATCTAGGCTATGTTTCTGAGGGAGAATCAATGCAATCAGCTTTACAAAAGTTTATTGCTATTTCAAAACAAATGCTCCAGCTTGATAATGTAGCAATCTACCAGGCAGAAGCCAGTTTTCCACAATTAACTCGAATTGTAGATGTTGGGGAAGTGTTCCATTTTCCAGATTCTGTTTCATCAACAGATTTGATTCGGCTTGCATTACCAGTTGAGTGGGTACCCGGGCGAAGGGTAGTAACTGATATTCATAGGTTTAGCCGGATGAACAACCTTGGATATGTGATATCTGCTCCAATTGGAAAAGATAGCGCTTATCTTGGATTGGTGGTAGCTGGTACGAAGGATAAGATACCTGAAAAAGATTATCTGCCAGTGTTAGAAAAGCTAGCTAAGATAATTACAAACATTTTCCAATATCACCTGCTGGTAAATAATCTCTCAGAAGAAAATCGAGAACAGCAAAAGCTGCTTTCTCTTCGTGAGAGCCTTTTGAATAACTCTAAAGAAGGTATTCTAATCTTAAGCCAGGATTTTAGAATTACAGCAGTCAACACAGCAGCAGAAGAAATGCTGGGGTATGCCAACCGGGAGATCATTGATCAGGCTGTGGAAAATGTTCTCATTGGACCAACCGGTCTTCTTCCAGCATTGGCAGCAGCAAAAGAAGGGATTCCTACTCATGAAATCGGAAATGAATTACTACATCGGAGGAATGGTCAAGCTTTTCCCGTCAATTTGCAGGTGATTCCAGTATTGCCGGATAAAGAACTGCAAGGGATTCTAGTATTTATTAACGATATTAGTGAACATGAACAAATACAGGTTCGAACACAGCAACTTGAACAAAGGGCATTTTTAGGTGAATTAATGCAGGTATTTGCCCATGAAGTTCGCAATCCCATCAACAATATTTCAACAGGGCTGCAAGTTTTAGGAGAACTACATAAGGAAGATAATACCAGCCAGACTGTCATTACAAATGCACAAAATGACTGTACACGCCTGATCCACCTTATGGAATCAATTCTGGCTTTTTCAAAACAAGTTGAGCAAAAATATGAGCCGATGGATATCGGATTATTACTCCAACGCCTACTTGACCGTTGGCGGCCACGATTGATGAACGTAAATGTTGAGCCTTTCTATCAAGCAGAACCTGATCTTCCCAAGGTGTCAGGTGATAAACGATCACTTGAGCAGGTTTTCATTAATCTATTTACCAATGCAACCGAAGCAATGAGCGAAAGTGGCGGTACACTGGCAATTAAGGTCAGGAAGAATATTGATATTACCAGCCAGCCTCAAATCGAGATCTCTGTATCTGATACTGGACCTGGTATTTCTGATGAAATGCGGGCACGGCTTTTTGAACCGTTTGCAACAACTAAAGCCAGAGGAACTGGATTAGGTCTGGCGATTACCAGGCAGATCATTAATTCTCATAAAGGCAGCATCAATGTCAGTACATTTCCCGGAGGTACGGTTTTTCATGTATACTTACCTGCGATACCTACACCATCCGGAGACGCATAAATGGGATTAACAATATTAGTAGTTGATGATGAAGAGAATGCAAGAACTAATTTAAACATTTTCCTTACAAATAAAGGTTATGAGGTTGTTGGTGTTGCAACGTTAGCTGAAGCCCGGCAGCATATTCAAAGGGGAACAGGTGATGTTATATTGCTCGATGTTCAATTAAAGGATGAGTACGGACCGAATCTACTGCATGAAACAGCCCATATGCCGGTTAGACCTCCGATCATTCTAATCACAGCACATGGTGATATTGATATGGCAGTCGATGCAATGAAGAATGGCGCACATGATTTCCTTCAGAAACCGATTGAGTTTAGCCGGCTGGAGCAATCCATTCAAAGAGCTGCAGAAATGATCGCCATGCGGCGTGAATTGGCACATTTACGGGAAGTACAGCAGCAAAAAGTGAACATGGTTGTGGGTGAATCCCCGGTCATGAAAGATGTGATCAATCAAGCACTTCGAGCTTCTTCTGCTTCAGTTTCTGTTCTTATTACTGGAGAGACAGGCACAGGCAAGGATTTGCTAGCTCAATTCATCCACAAAAATGGCCCACGGGCAAGCAAACCCTATATTCCTGAAAATTGCGCTGCCATTCAAAACACAGTGCTGGAATCGGAGCTATTTGGATATGAAGCAGGCGCATTCACTGGAGCAGAAAAAAGAAAATATGGGTTAATGGAAGTTGCTGACGGTGGGATCCTGTTCCTTGATGAAATTTCTTCCATGCCGATGGATATCCAGGCAAAAATATTACGTGCAATTGAAGACCGCTCATTCAGGCGGGTAGGCGGCACAACCCAGATCAAAGTGGATGTTCAAATCGTGGCGGCTTCAAACCGCAAGATTCCCGTTCTGATCGAGGAAGAAAAATTCCGAGAGGACCTCTATTATCGGTTGAAGGTCGTTGATCTTCATATTCCACCTTTGCGGGAACGCAAAGCCGATATTCCCGAATTCGTTGGTCATTTTATCCGGCATTACAATGCCAAATTAGGAATGAATATTGAAGGAATAACCAGCCGGGCATTGAATGCATTGATCGACTATCATTGGCCAGGTAATATTCGTGAACTCAATAATGCTATTGAGAGAGCGGTTTTATTCTGCGATGGTGCAGAGCTGGATGTTCAACATTTTTCGTCTGATATCATAAAAACAGCCTGATCAGGCTGGCATATATCTTGCATCATAACCTCCTGAGGATATATTCAGGAGGTTTTCTTATGGCTATTTCAGACTTGATCGTAACAATGGTAATCTGCTTATTTGTGATGGGAGTCATTTCCATCGGCGCAGGGGTTTACATCCTCCTCTCAAAGGTAGTAGGCGAAGATATACGCACGATAGCCACGCAAACAGCCAAACTCGCAGAAAAGGGTTTAGCAGAAGACATGGCTGGTCTGGTTGGCAATGCATCCTCTCTGGTTGATGCACTCAATCAGTTGGTGAAAACCACTTCCGGTGTAGGCGCATTCATGATCATCATTGGGTTTGTTTTCATCGGCGCTGCATATTATCTGATCGTCCAAATCAGCTAAAAACCCTGGAATTGACATTGGGAGGGAGCTGTCATGACTCTTGATAATTTTTATTTCCAATTGCGAAAACGCTTTAATCCCACCCAGATCAAGGTACTGGTTCCTGCAATCATGCAAGAACCTCTGGTATGGAATTATGTCTCAAAAAATCTATCGGAATTGTTAGAAAATCCTCTCTTTGCGGATGTAAGCCAGTGGACTCCTGAAAGACTGGGTTTATTTGCGTTAGGGTATTTGCGTGAGGATAACTCATCTTTAGCAAAAGCAAATCAGAAAGCAGCTCAGATGATGAACATGGCAGAAAAACCTGTTCAAGTTGTTTTTTCGCTGGCTCAAGCAACTGCAATTATCCTTTGTAATATTGATAGAACCTCCCCAAAAAACGTGAAAAGCAATGTTCTCAATCTCGATAAAAACGACTTCGCGCTGGATAAAAATGGATTAAAAGCAGTTTATGCCTGTATTCCCATAGAGAAACTGACTTTGGAGAATTCTCCTCTTGAAATGGCAATACATTGTGCTTTATGCCAGCCAGTTGAAGAGGAAAAACTTGCTTTGCTAATCTCTGAATTTGTAAAAGAAGCAGATTTCACACAAAAAGCCACCACTTTACAGATAATTTCATTAAGTGGGCGGAAATCTTTGATGCAACAGGTGGCAAATAAAATGATTGAAAATACGAAACTAAATATATCAATTAGATTGAATGAAATACCGACTTTACGTAGCCAGGCAATGATCTATCAAGCTGCAGGAAAAATTGATGAAGCTAATTCGTTGCTGAACGCCTGTACTGAAGAGTTAGGAAAAATCCAAACAAATATTGGTGAACAGCAAAAAGCTGTTAAAAATGATTATCCAGCAATTTTTTATGATGATGGCGATGATGGGATCAATACTGACCTGAAGACTCTAAAAGTATTGCAAGAGAATGGAAATATCGCTGATGCTGGAAATATCGTATTAGGCATAACAGCAAAATTGATTGAGCGTGCAGCAAGTGGGAAAAGTGTTGTGCAAATTCCGCAATATATTCTTGATTCGAATCCAACACTTTTAATCGATCAGCTTCAAGAGTTGGGACAGGATCAGGATGCCCTTCAGGTGGCATTATTGTTCCTGAAATATCGACCAACTGATGTAAAGTTATTGACTGCAATCAGTCTTCTATTGGAAAACCTTGGTGATTATTCAAGTGCAGCCCTTTATGCAGAAATTGTTGCCAGCCTTAATCCAGAGGAAAAACAAGCTCAATACCGTATGGCTGATTTATATGGAGCTATGAAAGATTGGGAAGCTTCTTATCAAACCTGGAAGCATGTTTTGGCTGATATGGAAGAGAAAGAAGAAAACCCGCTACTGGGATTGGCACAAGCAGCTCTTCATACGAATAGAGACGTTGAGGTTCAGGCTGTCACACAACAGGTGATTGAGAAAAATAACAATTGCGCTGAAGCTTACCGTATCAGAGGGAAATCTTTTTTTCAAACTGGACAGATATCAGAAGCAATTGATTCATTCAATAACGCAATTATGTTGAGTGTCGATGATCAAGAATCATGGTTGGCATTAGCTTCTGCATATGCCAGAACTGGTGCGGAGGAGGCTTCAGTTGAAGTATTACGTAAGGCTTCCATGGCTAACCCTGAATCCGTAGAGATCAATTATGCATTTGCTGATGCCCTTCTAAATACTGGAGAACCTTCAGAAGCCATTCCAATATTAAAAAAATGTGTACACCTGGCTCCTAAGCATTCAGATACTGCACTAAAACTAGGAAAAACTCTGGGAAGCCTGGGGAATTATGGTGAAGCAGAACAAATCTTAAAGAATGCTTTCCAAAAATGGCCAACAGATCATTCTATCGCAAAAGAACTTGCGAAAGTTCTTATTAATTCCAATAAGAAAAGTGAGGCTGTAAAACCTCTTGAAGTTGTTACTAATACTCAAAATGCGAGCATCGATGAACTGATGACATATGCGGATTGTCTGCTGGGTAGTGAAACTCCTCTTTATCTGAAACAGAGCGAACTCGACGAGGAAGTTCTGAACCGCAGTATTACTGCATTGAAAAGGGTTCTAGCTTGCGATAAGTCAAACCAGAAAGCGATCATGTTGGCGGGAGAAGCATACTTAAGTAAGGGCGAGCCACAATTGGCAAAGGATCTGTATCTGCAGGTTATCGACCAGACACAAAAAGGAATATCTTCAGATTCTCCCCGCATGAAAACAGGATTAGGTCTGGCTTGTATGCAGCTTGGCGATAATGAAACTGCCATTGCAGTCTTTCAAGAAGCTTCTTCCATTGAAACAGACAATGTTTTCTTACAACAAAAGCTGGCAGAAGCATATGAGCAAGTGAAGTTGGGAAATGAAGCTGCTCTAGCTGCCGAGTGCGCGTTGAAACTGGATCCAAAAAACATAAAAAATCTGAACTGGTATGCCAGTCTGGCAGAACGTCTGGGCAGATTTGAGGAATCGATCCAGGCTCATGAAACTGCTGCCGAACTGGAATCCAACGATCCCAGCCACGCATTAGAAGCAGCCAGGTTATTGATCCAACAGGGAGATAATGAACATGCACGAAATTGGCTTGAAAAAGCCATTCGGATGGAAACATTAAAACCCGAAGATTATAGAAATGCAGCTTATTGCTTTTTGAGGTTGCAAGATACTCAATTGGGGTTTGATTGTTTGGAAAAAGCCGTTGATTCGAGCAATACACCATCTGCGGATATGGTTTTGGAACTATCCATTTTGACACGATCGTTGTATGGCGACGAAAAAGCTTTGCATGTCTTACAAAAAGGAATGAAAGGACTGCCAGAAGCAAGGAACCTTTTAACCTTCCAGGCAGATCTCTGCCATGCTTTGCATCATGATCAAGAGGCCTTTGCATCACTGGAAAAAGCCAAACAGATAAAAATTGATGATGAATTGATGAAAAAGCCTGCTCAAATAGGAACAAAAGGGTTATTTAATTCACCTTTATGTGATTCAGTGGATAGCGATAAGGATATAGATATTCGGATGGCAGCTCTGTATATCCAACAGGGAAACTTGAGAGGCGGGTTGGAAATACTAGAAGGGTTGTTAAAACAATACCCTGATGATCTTTTATTACGGATCAAAGCCATAGAAGCTGCATATAGCCTTCTCGATTTTGATAGGGTCGAGAAATTTAGTATTTCGAAAATGCCAAAAACCAGCGAAATTGATAATGACCAACTGCCATTATGGATCGAATATTTATCTTTATTGGTTGAAATTGCCTTGCATCAGAATAAAGATGTAGAAGCAAGCATAATATTAAATGATTTGATCAGTATCGATCAAAAAAGTGCGCGCGTGAAGGCACTTCAGGCGCGGTTATTAAAACGGAAAGGGGATACTGCAATTGCAAAACTGGCATTTCAGGATGCAGATCAGTCGTCAAAAACCGAATGGAAAGTGTTAAGTAAGGATGATGCCTGGTCATCGGGCCTTTCTACGATCTCATGCTCAGATTGGTTGGCGGATGCTGCACTTGAGTTGGGATATTTATCGTATGCGTGGAATGAGGCTGAGAAAGCCAGCAATAATCAAAAAGGTTCGCTAAAGAATATTTTGCAAGTGATCAAAATTATTGTAAATGCTGCTTACACTGACCGATTGCGCAATGAATTATTTGTGATCACTAACTCAGTTAACCCGGCAATTTTGGAAGATGGAATTGGAAAGCTCGAGAATGCAATTGAAGAAGCAAAATGCATGGGTGGAAATTTTGAAATCGAAGAATGGTACACAATTGGCAAAGCAGTATTGGATCCAATTCCAGCAAATGTGCATGCCATGCTTCAATATGAACCTTCACCCGAAACAGCCATTTTTCATGTAGCTGTTTTACGATGGATCAATAACCACGCTAATGCGCTAGAAATATGCGAAAAATTCGATAATGATCCCAATATCTTCATTAATAAGGCATTGTGCAATTACCCTATAAATATTGAAGAGTCTGATAAAAGTATAGCTAAGGCGATTTCGCTTGCTCCAGATCAACCCCTGAATTACGTACTTGCAGCCATAATTTCTGCGGAAAAGCAGAATATAAATAATGCTTTTACCGACCTTGAAGCTGCATTGAAGATCTGGCAGGACGAACCAGAGTGGTTATTCATGGAAGCGAAATATGCAGATGATCTGGGAAATAGCGAATTAGCTATAGAAACATATAAAAAATCTGCCTTATTCGAAAACGGAAGTGGAAAATATGCCTTGGCGTATGGAAATGCTCTCCTGGATGCTGGAAAGGCAGCAGAAGCCGTCGAATTCTTGGAACCACATGTTGGGCATTATACCAATGACCAGGAAATTCGCATTTCATTGGGTACCGCTTACCTGAAATCTGGAAAACTCGAAGAAGCAGCAACAATTGTAAAGAAATTACTGGAAGAGAATTGCGCAACATCAGACTGCTATATGCTAATTTCGCAATTGGCATATCGTCAATGCAAAGATGATGAGGCCGTGGATGCTGCACAAAAAGCGGTAAATCTTAATCCAAAGGATAAAGCAGCGATATATTTTCTGGTTCAATTGCTTCGATCACTGGACAAGCCCGTTGAAGCTCTTTCCAATCTTGAGCAGCATCTACCAGAAGTTGAAGGTGAACCGGAATTTGATCTGCTTCATGCAGAGCTTGTGTATGAGGTGGATGGTGCACAAGCGGCATTACCTCTTGTCGAAGAGATTAATAAAATAAAGAATAAATCCCTCAATGTTCTTAAGCTGATGGCAAAGGTTTGGAATGAGTGCGGAGAAATTGAAAAATTTACTCAAGCAGCTCAGGAAGGGTTAAAGATTGATCCCACTGATACCGACCTCAATTTGTGGTTGGCAAAATCACAAAGTAAATCAGGGCAACTTGATCAGGCAGTTCAACATTATTCAACAGTTGTCCAAAAAAAACCCGAGAATGTAGAAGCATATCTGGATCTGGCTGAATTATTCCAGAAGAGACGGGAAGAAATTCAGGCAGTACAGATTCTACAAAAAGCTATTGAAGCATTCCCTCAAGATCATCGCCCCTATTATGAAGCTGGATTGATCTTGAAGGAAATGAAGGATTTTCCTGGTGCAGAAGTTATGCTGCGAAGGGCAGCAGAGCTTTCACCTACAGATCTTCAAATTCGAAGACAGCTTGGCGCAATTATTGCATTAAACCTTGTACATCAGGTTTAAAGGATGATTAGCATGAGTGAATCGAACATACTTCAAAGACAAAACAGCATTTCCCGAAATCAATTATTGCTATATTTATCTTCAGCTTTGCAGGAGAGAAGCATCCGCTTTGGAAGGCAGACAGCATTATCCTGGTTAGCCAATTATCCGGGAGATCTGGTAGTAAGCCTGTATCTGGCAAAGTTTCTCCTTATGGAGGGGAAAAACCAGCAAGCGAGCACCATTTTAGAGGATATTTGCAAGAGAGATCCGGAATATGTTGATGCACAGGATTCCCTTGCAACTGCAAATGCTGGAAGCGATAGCAACATATTTGAGAACGCAATTTCGTGTGCATATGCACTTGGAAAAACGGTAGTTGATAAAGACCTTGTACCAAGCTGGGGGCTCAAGTTAAGATCTGCCATCAAATTGTACCGGACAAACCAATTCGAAGAAACCCAAAAACTTATCGAAGAGATAATGGGATATAACCTGGATGTATCCTTGCCAGCGATTTATCACCTTTATATTGTTACGAAAACGCAAGATGCTGATGCAGTAAATAATTTGGCAATGTTATACCAACAGCGATGGCCAGATGCTCTGGTTTTCAACTATATGGTTATTGATGGGTATTTTGATCGTGGTGATGACGCCAATGCTGTAAATTTATTGCACCGATGCTCAACCCATGATATCGTTGGGCAGGTGGCTACCAGGGTATGGGGAAAAGAAAATCCATACCAATCAATATGGCCTGTGGTTCGTTCGATACCGTTCAATATTCCATTGCCTGCGGAAATTGCTGCACTATATGGTTGGAATAAGCTGAATTCGGGAGTACTGGTTAGCGAAAATCCCGGTGGGAAGAAAACTATTCCTGAAATTGTGAAAGATGAACCAGAGTACTTCAATTCAAAGACATTTGACGCTCATGAGACAGCGGGGGAAAAAGAGGCTGTTGAAACTACTCCAGTAGATGAAGCTAGCGATACAGCACAAGAGGTTATAACCGAAAGCAAGGGAAGTACTACTGAAGCTGGAAAATCGGAATCTTCTGCCAGAATAACAAAGGAAAGAGTTATCAAGTCGGATGAAACTGTAAAATCTGTTGAGGAAGCTTTTGCCCGCCTTGCAAAACGAATGAATCAAAAGAACTTGGAGAAAGCGGATGGGCGATTCCCAATGTATATCATCCTTTCTACAAAGAAAGGGTTGAATCAACAATATGGTCCACAGACATCTGCCATTATCGATAAGGAGATGAAATTTCTTGCAGAAGCGGTTAAAGCACAAAAAACCTGGGGATCCCTGGTTTATTATCCAGATGATGCAGAAAATAACCCTAAACTTGGTCTTCCTGTCTCAAAGTCCATCGATCCCTGGGAGATAAAACTTGCTCTGGTCGATTTGGATAAGAGTCTTTCTGCCAAAGGTTCAATGGTTGGAGCTGTTTTGATTGTTGGTGGAGATGAAGTAGTGCCTTATCACCGGTTACCCAATCCAACAGATGATGGAGATACAGAAGTATTTTCTGATAATCCATATTCCACGTTAGATTCGAACTACTTCATTCCTGAATGGCCGGTTGGTAGGCTACCAGGAGAGAAGGGAAGTGACGCAAGCCTTTTGCTTTTAAAACTGCGCGAAGCTACAGCAATCCATAACCCCGGAAAAAGGAAGAAAGGACTTACAGAACAGCTTCGTCCCGGATTGGAAGTCATTCGGCAGTTGATTAATTTCATTCTGCTAAAGCCAGCTTACAATGGGAAAAAGAACTTTGGATATACCGCTGCCGTCTGGCAAAAGAGCTCATCATCAGTATTCAAACAAATTGGTGAAAGCGACCAAATGCTGGTCTCTCCCCCTGAATATTCTGGTAGTTTCCCTGGAGAGAGGATAAATTATTCAGACCTTAGTTATTTCAACCTTCATGGATTGATTGATAGTGGTGATTGGTATGGACAGCCCGATGCCTCTGGAAGTGTTTCTGGTGTGGATTATCCCATTGCGATCAAACCAAAAGACCTGCATAAAAACAGTAAAGCGCCGGAGGTTGTTTTTTCGGAAGCATGTTATGGTGGGTATTTAAACAACAAATCTGAAGAGGATTCACTAGCTTTAACCTTTTTGGCAATAGGCTCTAAAGCAGTCGTTGGATCAACAAGCATATCATATGGTTCAGTAGCAACACCACTAATCGGTGCAGACCTTTTAGGTTATCTCTTCTGGAAATACCTAAAATCTGGGCTGCGGGTAGGTGATTCTCTGGTAAAAGCAAAAATTGACTTTGTGAGAGAGATGAACAAACGCCAGAATTTCCTTGATGGTGAAGACCAGAAGACATTGGTGTCATTCGTTCTATATGGTGATCCGTTAGCAGTCTACAGTAATGCTCAAACACAGAAAAAGAACCTGGCTCGCCAAAAAACGAAAGAAGATGTAAAAACAGCAATTGACAAACACAATGAAAGCGAAGAAGCTGATATAAAGATCAGCCCCGAAAAGATTCGCAAAGTAAAAGAAATGGTAGAGGCTTATTTGCCTGGAATTGATCAAACAAAAGTAGTGATTAGCAAACAGTTATTAGTGAGTGAAGGGAATAGTGTTGAAAGTACTGAACAATCACAGGGATCAAAAGAAGCAAACACGGAGAATACAGGCAAAACTGTAATTACTATTAGTAAACAAGTGAAATCTTTTAACACCGTTCACCAGCATTATGCTCGAGCAACATTAGATACATCTGGAAAGATGGTAAAACTGGCAGTGTCCAGGTAAAAAGTTTACTCCAAGGAAAAGGCGGCGGAAGCCGCCTTTTTTATTTGCCACTATTCCCTTGTTCGCGTATAATTTCTAGTCTATGTTTGAAAAGGAGAAATTATGGATCACCCAGTAACTGGTGCTGAAATACGCCAATCATTTATCGATTTTTTTGTTGAAAAAGGTCACACATTCGTCCAATCATCCTCTCTGGTGCCGGGGGGTGATCAGACTTTACTATTTACCAATGCTGGGATGGTGCAATTTAAAGATGTTTTTCTGGGTACAGATAACCGACCATACAAACGCGCTGTCAATTCGCAGAAGTGTATGCGCGTAGCTGGAAAGCACAACGATCTGGATGAAGTTGGCAGAGACGATACCCATCATACATTTTTTGAAATGTTGGGTAACTGGTCATTTGGGGATTATTACAAGAAAGAAGCAATTTCCTGGGCATGGGAATTGTTGACAAATGTCTGGGGACTGGATAAAAGCAAACTCTGGGTTACTTGTTTCAAAGATGATAAAGGAAATATCCCTACGGATGAAGATGCCGCAAAGTACTGGAGTCAACAACCGGGGATCGACCCTACACATATCCTGTATTTTGGTAGGAAAGAGAATTTCTGGGAAATGGCTGAAGTTGGCCCATGCGGACCATGTAGCGAAATCCATATCGATTTGGGTCCAGCATTTTGTAACAAGCAAGGGCAACCCGGACATGTTTGTAGAGTAAACGGAGCCTGCAGGCGGTTTACAGAATTGTGGAATCTTGTCTTTATCCAGTATAACCGGCGAAATGAGAATGATCTTGATCCTTTACCTGCAACTCATGTGGACACTGGTATGGGATTGGAACGCATCGTTTCTGTTATGCAAAAAGTGTATTCCAACTACCGAACAGATCTTTTAATGCCCCTTATTGAGAAAGTATGCGAGCTTTCAGGGCAATCAAAAGAACAGATGGAAACCAACTTTACACCATACCGGGTGATTGCTGATCATGTAAGAGCAGCAGCTTTTTTAATTGCTGATGGTGTGGTTCCTGGCAATACCGGTCGAAATTATATTTGTCGTATGATCATTCGTCGCGCAAGTCGTTTTGGTGGAAAGATAGGATTAAATAAACCTTTTATGGCGCAAATCGCTAAAGTAGTCATTGAGAATTACGGAAAGGCTTATCCAGAATTAGTAAAAAATGAACATGCCATTCTTGACAGTATAACAAGAGAAGAAAAACGATTCCACAGAACGATCGAAGCTGGTATGGAACATCTGGATGAATTGATGGAAATGGTTAAGCAATCCGGTAAAACTGTTCTTCCTGGTGAAAAGTTATTTGATCTATATGCTACGCATGGTCTACCGCTTGAACTTAGCCGAGATGTCGCTAGTGAGCATGACATGGCTGTTGATGAAGAGGGTTTCCGAAACGCTATGGAAGAGCATCGAAATGCTTCGGGTGCTGGTAAAGCATTTGGGCCGCTGGGTGGTGAAGAGGTTGATCTTTTCCGCGAGGTTATTGAAGATCTCATTGAAAGGAAAGAGCTGGCTGAGACAGGAGTTCATTACGATCCTTATTCAAGGATGGAGGTTACTGTACCTGTGCTTGCCCTGTTCAAAGATGGCCAAAGAGTACATTATGCACCCAAAGATGCACAAGTGGATATTCTCGTTCCGGATACTTGCTTCTATATTGAATCGGGTGGACAGGTATCTGACCAGGGGGAGTATATCTCCACTGATAAGTGGGTAGTACAGATCAACGATGTACGCCGACCTGCAGCTGGTGCAATCGTACACAGTGGTGTTGTTCTATCTGGAGAGATCTGCGAAGGAGACACTGGTTTGTTGCGTGTTGATACAGACAGGCGGCGAGATATCATGCGAAATCATACCGCTACACATTTGCTTCATGCAGCCTTGCACCAGGTGCTGGGAGACCATGCCAGGCAGGCTGGTTCTCTAGTTGCTCCAGACAGGTTAAGATTCGATTTTACTCACCCTGAAGCTATGACCGCTGAACAGATTCAAAAGGTACAGGATATTGTTAATGAAGAAATCCTGCATGGACTTCAGGTCCACTTTGAAAGTAAACCTTTAACAGTTGCCATGGATGAAGGAGCAATGGCACTTTTTGGTGAAAAATATGGCGATGTAGTTCGAACGATCACCATACCTGAGGGGGATGAAAATTTCTCTTATGAGCTTTGTGGTGGAACACATGTAACTGCAACGAATGAAATCGGTTTGTTTTTAATTATCAGCGAAGGAAGCGCTGCTGCTGGAATCAGACGAATCGAAGCAGTCACTGGCAGGGTAGCGTATGATGTTGTCAGGAATAGATTGGAAGCATTGCAACATGCCGCACAAATCCTGGATACAAAAGCAGAAGAGGTTCCTGAACGAGTTGCCCATATCCTGGATGAACTGGACAATCGGAAGAAGGAAAACGCTCAACTACAACAGGAAATAGCGCTGAATGATTTCCGCGATAAACTGGATAGTATTCAGATGATAGGTGATGTCCATGTTCTATCGCTACACATCAAACATGCCAATGCTGATATTCTGCGCCAGATGACAGATCGTTTTCGCGATAAGGTCAATAGTGGTGTGGTCGTTTTGGGTACAGTACAGGATGACCGCCCATTAATCATAGCTGCAGTAACGGACGATCTGGTAAAGCGTGGTATTAGCGCAAATGACCTCGTGAAAGCAATTGCGCCTACAATTGGTGGCAGTGGCGGCGGTAGACCAAACATGGCTCAAGCAGGCGGGAAGGATCCATCTCGCATGGATGAAGCTTTACAACTTGTTTACGAACAACTACGTAAAAAATTGATGTAAGGCTTATTCAGATAGTGCACTGACCAATTCTTTGCAGAAAAATGGAATATCAGCAACTACCCGACCCCAAACGAGATTCTTGCTGCGGAACGCGGGCATGTTATACCATTCGGCACCTGCGTTGATAAGGTCATCTTTTATACCTTCGCTGCCTACCGCTTTATGGCCTGCGACGATTCCAGCACTGATGCCAACAAGCCCTGCGTGGCAAATCATGCCGATGATTTTTCCTTGATCGTACATGGTTCGAACAATGTATTTAACATTTTCGTATCTGCGAAGTTTATCTGGTGCCCAACCTCCAGGAATGACAATGGCATCGAATTCATCAGGATTCACATTGTCAAAAGTCAGGTCACTCAGGGCAATAATACCCTGCTTCCCTTTATAGACTTCTTTTGCTTTTTTTCCGGCGATGATCACCTGATGACCTTCTTCTTGCAAACGCATCAGAGGCACCCAGAACTCGAGGTCTTCAAAATCCTGAGCAATTAAAAAAAGTACTAATTTTGGAATCATAATATCATACCTGCAGAATAAGATACCCCAATGATAATTGAAAAACACCCTTTTGGGGTGTTTTTCGTTATCCTTATTAGATACTACTTATTATGTTACTGTATGTTGCCCCCAGTTGATCGCCAAAAACTGAAAGAATGACGATAACTACTAAAGCGATTAAAATAATAATTAATGCATATTCAACTAATCCTTGACCTGGCTCAACTTTTTGGACAGTCAACTTTTCTCACCTCCTGACTTGGTTGGAGTATTAAAAAATATTATAGGAAAATTAAAGAAAAAATGCAACTAATCGAGGTAATCCTTACGGAAAATTAATCCTCGAACAGGCTTATTTACAGTAGTTTTGCGGTTAAATCATGTACCAATGCACCGGTGACTTGTGTATTTACCAGGTTTCCGGGCTCCACTTTTTCATCTAAAAAGACAAGGCCATCAATTTCTGGTGCGTCTCTGAATGTACGACCAATTGAATGAGTATCATCGGCACCTTCTATCAGAACCTGCATGGATTTCCCAACCCATTTTTGATTTAGCTTTAATGAAATATTTTGCTGCATCTTCATCAATCGTTCAACTCTATCTGCTTTCTCTTCTTGAGAAACAGGATCGCCATACTTTTCACTGGCAGTGCCTTTCTCAAACGAAAATGGGAAAACGCCAACCCGGTCGAATTTCACTTCTGAAATGAAATCCAATAGTGTCTGGAATTCCCTTTCAGTTTCTCCAGGGTAACCCACAATAAAGGTTGTTCGAATTGCCAAGTCAGGCATGGCTTTTCTCATTTTTTCGATCATTTGGGTAGTTTGGTCGATTTTTGAAGGACGCTGCATTTTCTTGAGTATTCCCGGATCTGCATGTTGCAGAGGGATATCAAGATAGTGAAGCATTTGGGGTAATGATGCCATTCTATCGATAAGACGATCGGTAACAAATCCAGGATATGCGTATAGGATGCGAATCCAGGGAATTTGTGGTGCCTTTTTACAGATTTGATCGATTAATGTAGTTAAACCGTCTTTCATTCCAAGGTCTGAACCATAATCTGTAGTATCTTGAGCGATAA
Source organism: Anaerolineaceae bacterium (assembly GCA_034430215.1). GTDB lineage: Bacteria > Chloroflexota > Anaerolineae > Anaerolineales > Anaerolineaceae > UBA4782. The sequence goes on from DAOUFE010000019.1 coordinate 134,416, forward strand.
GGTTCATTTCTTTAATATTCATTTGCTGTAAAAATTGTGCATCATTTACAATGGCATCGATGGGGCGGCTTACATTTTTCCCTTTGATTAGAGGAATGGCACAAAAAGCGCATAAGCGGCGACAGCCATCCGCAATTTTCAAATAAGCACTCGCACCCTGGATAGAAACACGCGCCAGGTTTTTGTAATCCATGCGAAGAGGCGTTTCAGGGATATCAAATCGTTGTGCTGGGGGATTTCCTGCTCGAAAAGAAGCAATGAAGGATGCAATATCCATCCAATTTCTTGTTCCAATAATGCCATCTAATCCGTTGACTTGATCAAGCAAGTGAGCGCCATAACGCTGTGGAAGACATCCGGTGGCAATCAAAAACTGATCACTCTTCTTTTTAACAGCCAGGTTTTGCAGTTCTGCAATCGATTCTTCTCTGGCAGGAGCGATAAAACCGCAGGTATTTACGATCAAAAACCGAGCTTGCGATGGTTTTTGAACTGGAGTTATACCGTCATCGATTAGAAGTGCTGCCATAGAATCTGCATCAACACTATTTTTAGCGCAGCCCAACGAAATGAGATAAAAAGTATTTTCTTTCATGTGAACTTCTTATGGAATGTAGGGAGTAACTGTCGGAGTAAATATTGGTGTAGGCTCCAGAGTCGGCGTACTGGTGACTGCAGGGGTATTCGTGGAAGTAGGCAAGGGTGCAATCGTTGGGGTGATAATGCCCGATATGTCAAATGTCATGTGCAGTACTTCTCCAATATTACCTAATATGCCCAAATCCTGTTCGTTAAAAATAATTTGAACAGAGGATGCATCGCCTGTTGTTAATTCGAGGGATTTAGTGGCATAAAACGGATATGCGTTTCCTGGCGTAATTCTTCCATTAAATACTTCTTTACCATCTGCTACAATTTTTAACCAGGCACGCTGACGAGCAATAATTGAAACTTGAATTGGAGATCCCTCATTACCTTGCTGGGTTGTCTCTATAACTTGAGTGGCTATTGGAACCACGACAGATCCATCATCAGGATGCGTAGTTGCGATATTTGTTTGAAGTACTACGGCTTCAGATGGTGTTGCAGCACTTTCTTCAGTATTCAAGAGAATTTCTGAGATTGATATTGGTGTTTCAACGGCTTCTGCTTTACGATAACGAGAAACACTAAATGCAGCCCAAATTGCAAATCCAAGTAATATAAGAATAACACTGCCACTGATTAAAAGATCGGCACTCAGGAACCTGGACCATTTCCCAGCAGGTTTGTGAAGGGTTTTCGCATGAGGAAGTAATTCCCTATTTTCTAAAGCGAGCATTCCCTGGCGACGAGCCTGCAATCCATTAGCAAATTCTAGCAAAATCTCATCAATATCCAATCCCAAGAATTTTGCATAATTACTGAGCATTCCCTGACATTGAACTCGTGAAGGGATATCATCAATTTTTCCTTCTTCCAATGCTTTCAGGTAATATTCGCGTACATGAATGAACTTTTCTATATCTTTGAATTGGAGATGAAGAATTTCTCGTCGTTCTTTTAACTTTTTACCCAATTGCTGAAAATGCCAATCTGCAGCACTCATTCCATTCGATAAAAGTTCCTGCTGAGAAACCTCATGTAATTCGAATGCTTCATGTAATTGATCGTCCGAAGTACTGATATCAGAATTGATTTCTTCTAATTGCGTTTCTTGCGGGGACGGTTCTTGAGAAGCTTCCACATTCATATTTATTTCATCTACCGCCCGGATTGGTGAAGCTGAAACCTGCTGTGGTACGATCCCTTCCCATTGATCCAATAAAGGTTGAATTTCAAGGTTGAGATAGCCTGCGTATAATCTGAGAAATCCCTTTGCCTGCACCATGGAAGGCAATAGTTCTCGCTCATCGGCTTCGAGAGCGCGTAAATAGTCGGGCTTTATATGAGTAGCAAAAGCGGCTTGCTCAATCGTAAGCCGCTTTTGCTCGCGAGCCTTGCGTAATTGCTCACCAATCGAGCTATTCATCGCAAAACTTAGTGAAATTATTCTTTAGCATCATCCGTTGCGGCAGTTTCAACAGCAGGTGATTCCTCTGCAGCAACTTCCGGTTCACTGGTCTTCTGTAAAGAGGCAGGCAATTCACCTTCTCGGTAAACAATGACCTTTACTTTTGGATTAAGATCCATAGTAAGCCGGACAGTAGCTGTGTACTCGCCAAGAGATCGGATTGGCTCACATTCGATCTGGTGACGATTGATCTTTGTGATGCCTAATTTTGTATTAATGGCATCTGCAATCATCTGAGTGGTGATCGAGCCATAAAGCTTTCCAGTTTCTCCAGCTTTCCCAGCGAAACCGAAAACCAATCCATCCACCTGATCGGACAAACCACTGAGCTCGTTATTCAACTCTGCGCGTTGAATGGTAGCTTTCTGGCGAATATGATCAATTTGCTTTAAGGCACCTGTAGTGGCTAATACAGCCAAACCCTGAGGAAGAAGAAAGTTACGTCCGAAGCCATCAGCAACTTTCTTTACATCACCAGCACGTCCTAGTTTATATACATCTTTTACAAGCAATACTTTCATGATCCAAGCCCTTTCCTGAAAGGAAATGAAGATATGGTGCGAAGGGTACAACGCACCGGGTAAATATTCTACCAGACAGACATAGAACCGTCAAACAGAAAGGTAAATTTGTCTAACTGAAAGATCATACGCCATATAAACGAGCAACCGGCAAAACTGCCAATACTCCGGTATTCGGTTGGTTCAGATCACCGGTAATTTTTTGGGTTGCATCAATGATAGCATCTACCATTTCTTCTCCATGAACAAGCGTGATCACCGTCCGATTAAGAACCTCTTCATGGGATAAAAGGTCTTCCAGGCTGGGAATAAGAGGGATATCTTCGCGCAAAGCTGAATATTTTTTGATCCTTCCCAATCCGGTAGAAGCGAAAACCGTCATTCCACCGACGCCTATGTTATTCCATGCTTCGAGCACTTCTTCCAGTTTGCTGACGTCATTCAAGACAAAGAAAATCATGAACATTTAATCCTCCTGAGAGGTCAAAATTTCTGCTGTTTTTCGTTTATCGCCACGAATGAATGATGCTCGTAGAAGAGGTGGCGTAAGAAGCGTTGTGAACAACACAACTGCAATAATGGCAGAAAAAGTTTGGTTATTGAGCAGGGCATTATCTATTCCAATTTTCGCAATGATCAAACCAACCTCGCCACGCGAGATCATGCCTGTCCCTATTTGGACAGATTCAAGAACGGGTAATCCAGCTAACTTTGCTCCCAATCCGGCGCCTAGTATTTTCCCAATAATTGAAAGAATGACAATGATCAGGATCATCCAAATATATGATCCGCTTATTTCTCTTAAATTCATGCTCAAACCGATGGAAACAAAAAAGATTGGGACAAAGAAACCATAAGAAAGGGAGTGTATACCAGATTCAAAATTCGATTTTTCAGAGGTGCGAGAGAACATCAAGCCAGCAATAAAACTGCCAGTAATGGCAGCCATACTGCCAATGATTTCTGCAGCTAAACCGTAAAGAAAAATGATCACTACTGCTAAAACAAGACTTCCCTGGCTGATCGGCAGCCTGGATACTTTTCGGCTTATCCAGGGAAGCAAAAACAAGCCAAATGCAGTTGAGAGGGTCAAGAATCCTATCATCCTAACAACTACCAGCAGGATGGCAATAATACCAGACGCACCAGATGTAAATGCTAGAAAAATGGAAAGTAACAAAATTACTAAAATATCATCAAACACTGCAGCTCCCAGCAAACCGAGACCAACACGTGTTCTTAGCTTTCCCATTTCCATAAGTGTTTGAGCTGAAATGCTCACGCTGGTAGCTGAAAGTGCAAGTCCAAGATATATGGCATGCGGAGTTGACATGTCTGAGAGTAATCCGATGCCATACCCGAACCCTAACGGAAAGATCACACCCAGTATTCCAGTATATGCAGAGACCCGGCTGTTTTTTACTATTTCGCTGATATGAAGTTCTAAACCAGCAAGAAACATTAATAATAAGACACCAATTTCGCCTAATTCGTAAATTAAATCGCCAAGATGAGTATCTGTAATGAATGAAAGATGGGTGATATTGAGAAGACTGGGACCTAATATTACGCCAACCAGAAGCTCGCCAAATACAGATGGTTGTTTAATTCGGGTTGAAAAGTACCCGGCAAGTTTGGCAGCGATCAAGATGGAAGCCAGCATGAAGATAAGCTGCAAGAAAGGCGTCATAATAATTCAATTCTCCATGTACATTGTCCAAAGTTTACCATAACTAATTAACTCTCATTTCTTTTTTATCTGTTGTATACTCATGCTATAACCAAACCTAAGGGATATATTCTATGGATATTGAACAAGAGAAAAAACGTTGGGAAGAACAGAAATTACAACCCGTTTTGCAAAAGTTTCCTGAAAGAAAAAAGCAATTCCTTACTTCTTCGGAAATACCGGTGCCTGTGATCAGCATTCCAAAAGAATTTAATTACATTGAAGAGCTGGGATTTCCAGGTGAATATCCATTTACAAGAGGTATTCAACCTACAATGTATCGTGGGCGATTTTGGACAATGCGCCAATATGCAGGCTTTGCCAGTGCGGAAGAGTCTAACCTGCGATATCGTTATTTATTGGAGCAAGGTCAGACCGGACTTTCAGTCGCTTTCGACCTGCCTACTCAGATCGGTTATGATGCAGACGATCCAATCGCGATGGGAGAGGTAGGAAAAGTAGGTGTTTCCATTTCTTCACTCCATGATATGGAAACATTATTTCATGAAATACCTTTGGATAAAGTATCTACCAGTATGACAATCAACGCACCTGCTGCAGTTCTGCTGGCGATGTATATCGCTGTAGCAAAAAAGCAAGGTGTGGCTCCTGGGAAACTACGAGGTACCATCCAAAATGATATATTAAAAGAATACATCGCACGTGGTACTTATATTTTCCCGCCAGCACCCTCCATGCGGTTGATTACAGATATATTCCAATATTGTGCAAAGGAAGTTCCCCAGTGGAATACGATCAGCATTTCGGGCTATCATATTCGTGAAGCAGGTTCTACCGCAGTACAGGAAGTAGCTTTTACGTTGGCTAACGCAATTGCCTATGTTCAGGCTGCTATCAATGCGGGTTTAAAAGTTGATGACTTTGCTTCACAGCTTTCATTTTTCTTCAACGCGCACAACAATTTCCTGGAGGAAGTTGCAAAATTTCGGGCTGCTCGAAGAGTTTGGGCAGAGATCATCAAAAATCGGTTCGGTTCTGACGATCCACGTTCACAGATGCTACGTTTTCATACGCAAACCGCTGGATCGACTTTAACAGCTCAACAACCTGAAAATAATATCGTTCGTGTGACATTACAAGCGCTCGCTGCGATCATGGGAGGAACACAATCTCTCCACACAAACAGTATGGATGAAGCGTTGTGGCTGCCAACAGAAAAATCGGTTCGTGTAGCATTACGTACACAACAGATTATTGCTCATGAATCGGGTGTAGCGGATAGTGTTGATCCTCTGGGTGGTTCATATCTTATTGAACAGCTTACCAATGAGATTGCTGAAAAAGCGAAAGAATACATCCAAAAGATCGATGATCTTGGTGGAGCGCTGGCTGCAATTGAGCGGGGTTATATTCAATCAGAAATTCAAGATGCTTCTTACAAATATCAAAAAGCGGTAGAAAGTAAAGAGCAGATCGTAGTGGGGGTAAATGCTTTTGAAACAAAAGAAGAAATGCAATTAGAAAGGTTAAAAGTTGATCCTGCAATAGAGGAAAATCAGCGAACGAAACTTCGAAGTTTACGAGAACATCGGGATGAGAATAAGGCTTCGGAATTGATGGTTGCGTTGGAAAAAACAGCGAAAAGTTCAGATAACCTGATACCAATACTGATAACCTGTGTCGAAGCAAACCTGACTCTCGGTGAAATTTGTGGAGTCCTTCGTAAAGTATGGGGTGAATATCAACCCCCAGCATGGATATAACAGAGGAGCAGAAGAATGGTAGAAATCAAGAAAGTCAATCATGTGGGCATTGTTGTAAATGATCTGGAGGAATCTTTAAAATTCTGGCGAGACACATTAGGGCTTGAATTGGATCACGTCGAAGACTTGCCCAGCCAGAAATCTAAAGTTGCGTTCTTGCCGGTAGGAGAAACTGAAATTGAGCTTGTAATACCATCCGATGAGACAACTGGGTCGGGCAAGTTCCTCAAAGAGCGGGGACCTGGAATACATCATCTATGTTTCGAAGTGGATGATATTGAAGGTATGCTCAAACAATTGAAAGATAAAGGAATTCGCCTGGTTAATGAAACTCCGATAGCTTTGGAAGGCCGGAAGATGGCTTTTATTCATCCAAAAAGCGCAAATGGTGTTCTGGTGGAGTTATATCAACTGACTAATTAGTACTGATGCCTGTGTAGTAACTCAGTAGGTAGATGGAAAAGGATCAGACCTCTCATTAGCACAACCAGGGAGAAGCATACCTGCTTGTGCTAATGAGTTTTATGGGGAGGATTGATAACCAGATGTAAGGAAGGTGAAGAAAGATTGCTGGACATTTATTCAGCATTCAGGTATTATTTATTTTTTGGAATGTGTATATAGTTTGAAGATAAAAATTTATTTTGAGGGAGAAACATGGATAAAACTGCTTCCTTTTTGAAAGAAATAACTGAAGCTCATGGTGTATCTGGTTATGAAGGTCCTGTGCAGCAAGTAGTACGCAAGTATATGGAACCTTTGGGTGAAATAAGTCAAGACAAGATAGGAAGCGTAATCTGTAAAAAGACTGGCAGCTCAGAAAAACCTCGTGTGATGATCGCCGGTCATATGGATGAAATTGGTTTCATGGTAAAGCAAATCACTGATGAGGGATTTCTAAAATTCCTTCCTCTTGGTGGTTGGTTTGATCAGGTTCTGTTGGGACAGCGTGTTATCGTTAAAACTCATAAAGGTGATATTGTTGGCGTTATTGGGGTAAAACCACCTCATCTTCTTACCGCTGAAGAAAAATCAAAAGTTATCATTCGAAAAGATATGTACATTGATATTGGTGCTACCAGTAAAGAAGAAGTTACTGAAGCTGGAGTGCGCGTAGGAGATCCAATCATTCCACGAGCGGATTTTGTTGAGCTGGCGAATGGAAAAAGCTATCTTTCCAAAGCATGGGATGACAGAATTGGAGTTGCGCTTGTGATTTCTGTGTTGGAAAAATTCCAAAAAGAAAACCATCCAAACACCGTTTTTGGTGTATCCACTGTAATGGAAGAAGTTGGTTTACGAGGGGCTACAACGAGTGTTCATGCAGTTGACCCGGATGTAGCAATTGTTTTAGAAGCTGATATCGCTGGCGATGTGCCGGGGGTAAAACCCGAAGAATCTTCAGTGAAATTAGGGAGAGGCCCAAGCCTGGTTTTCCACGATGCGCGCATGATCCCGAACGTCAAACTACGTGATCTAGTCATTTCAACTGCAGAAGAATTAAATATACCTTTGCAATTCTCATCATTGGAAGCTGGCGCTACTGATGGCGCTGCAATCCATCTTCATAAAATTGGTGTTCCTACAGTTGTTATTTCTGTTCCAGCCAGACACATTCATTCTCACAGCAGTATTATCCATCGGGATGATTATGACAATACTGTTGCTCTCCTTGCAGCTATGATTAAGAAACTTGATGAACCGACTGTAACCAGTCTGACTGAATAATTTATTGGATATCGGGAGGATTCGTGTCTGAACAAATTCTTTCAAGTATAGCTTCAGATCTGAAACAGAAAATTGAATCATTTGAAACGGTTTATGAAACACGTTCTATTGGTAATGTATCTGAAGCCTCTGATGGTATAGCCAGTGTATATGGATTATCGGGTGTTCGTTCACAGGAACTGGTCGAATTTGAAAATGGTGTTATGGGTATCGCATTCAACCTGGAAGAGAAAAAAGTTGGTGTGATCATCATGGGCGAATACTCCCATATTCATGAAGGTATGCAGGTTCGAGCCACTGGTAAGATCGCATCCGTTCCTGTGGGAAAGAACTTGATTGGTCGAGTTGTTAACGCTTTGGGGATGCCTATTGACGGTAAAGGTGTGATCAAATCAGAAAAATATCGACCCATTGAGCGTATTGCACCCGGTGTAGTTGAAAGAAAAGGTGTAGATACACCTGTACAAACTGGTATCAAAGCAATCGATGCCATGATCCCCATAGGTCGTGGACAACGTGAACTGATCATTGGCGACCGACAGACTGGAAAGACCGCCATTGCTCTTGATACGATCATAAATCAAAAGGGAAAAGACCTGATTTGTATTTATGTTGCGATCGGGCAGAAAATGTCACAGGTTGCGCAAGTGGTTGCGACCTTGGAAAAATATGGCGCTATGCAGCATACCATTGTAGTTGCAGCAAGCGCATCTGACCCTGCTGCTCTTCAGTATATTGCACCTTATGCTGGTTGTGCAATGGGCGAGGAATTCATGGAGCAGGGTAAAGACGCATTGATCGTTTATGATGATTTAAGCAAACACGCCTGGGCATATCGTCAAGTCTCGCTATTACTTCGCCGCCCACCAGGACGTGAAGCGTATCCTGGTGATGTATTCTATCTGCATTCCCGTTTGTTGGAACGTGCTGCCCGCCTCAGTGATGAATTGGGTGGAGGTTCTCTGACTGCCTTGCCAATCATTGAAACCTTACTTGGTGATGTTTCTGCTTACATCCCAACAAATGTTATTTCTATTACCGATGGTCAGATCTATCTTGAGAGTAGTCTGTTCAATGCTGGCATTCGACCTGGTATCAATGTGGGTATTTCGGTTTCCCGTGTAGGTGGTTCTGCGCAAATCAAAGCTATGAAACAGGTTGCAGGTCGCCTTCGCCTGGATATGGCAGTATATCGAGAAATGGCGGCTTTTGCCCAATTTGGTTCAGAATTAGACAAAACAACTCAAGCACAGTTAAATCGTGGCCAACATCAACAGGAAATATTGAAACAAGCACAATACTCGCCTGTTTCAGTAGAACATCAGGTAATCCTCCTGTTTGCAGGTGGAAATGGCTTTGCTGATTTAATATCTTTGGATAAGATGGCTGCCTGGGAAAAAGGTTTATTCCAATTCATCGATTCTTCTTATCCTGAGATCATTCGGGATATTACAGTGATGAAAAAACTAACCGATGAAAATCGAGACCACTTAGTTCAAGCGCTGAATGCATATAATGCTACCTGGAGTGAATAAGCGATATGGCATCAGCTCGTGAAATGAGGGTTCGTATTCGAAGTGTAAAAAATATTGCACAGGTAACCCGTGCTTTGGAAACTGTTAGTGCTAGTAAAGTCAGAAAAGCCATTGCAGCATTGAATTCAACCAAACCGTATTCAGAGAAAGCCTGGAAATTACTGCTCCACCTTGCTCGTCAACCAGGACACAATAGTTTACATCCCTTACTTAACGAACGAAGCAAGAAAGAAAATACTCTGGTGTTGTTTATCAGTGGCGATCAGGGACTTGCGGGTGTATACAACATGAATATTACCCGTGAGGTGCTGCATTTTGAGCTTGATCACCCTCTTCCCATCCGCTATATTACGGTTGGTAAAAAAGGACGAGATATGCTGCTGCGTAGAAGAAAGAACATCATCGCAGAGTTTTCAAATCTTTCTGTGCCTCCCACCTATGCGGAAATTTCTGCATTGGGACGCATGGTCATCGATGAATATCTTACCGGTAAAGTAGATCAAGTGTTTCTTGCATATACTAATTTTAAAACAATGTCAAGTCAAATTCCTGTGATCGAGAAACTTGTTCCTCTTACTGTTGAGACTGAAGAAAGTCAGAAAGATCAATACAATTTTGCTCACAAGACGAACGCAGTATTTACTTATGAGCCAGATGAAGCTGGATTGCTGGAAGAAGTGATCACTCGATTGGTTTCGGTGCAAGTTTACCGAGCTGTGCTTGATTCAATCGCCAGCGAATTTTCTGCTCGCATGTTGGCGATGCATAACGCTACACAAAACGCAAATGATCTTGCGGCTTTGCTCCAATTGGATTACAACAAAGCCCGCCAAAGTAATATTACAAAGGAATTATTAGATATTGCTGCAGGTGCAGAAGCATTAAGAGGTGCACGCCAGGCAATTTTGGAGGTTGAATAACAATGACAGAACAAGGTATGGCGAAAGTAATACAGGTTACAGGACCTGTGGTCGACGTCCAATTTATGAACCTGGCTTTACCCAATATTTATGATGCTCTTGAAGTAGAAACTGGGGAGAGTACTCTAATTTTAGAAGTACAACAGCATCTAGGTAACGACCGTGTGCGATGCCTGGCAATGGATACAACCGATGGTTTAAAAAGAGGATTGCTCGTAAAATCAACTGGATTGCCGATCATGGTACCTGTTGGAACTGAGACCCTGGGCAGGGTGTTCAACGTATTGGGAAATCCAATTGATGGTTTAGGCGATTTAAATGTGAAAACCCGATATCCCATCCACCGAGAAGCGCCTACCCTTGAAGATCAAGTAACCCGTCCTGAATTCCTCGAAACGGGGATCAAGGTTATCGATTTGATCGCACCGTTTACAAAAGGTGGCAAAACCGGTATTTTTGGTGGTGCTGGTGTTGGAAAAACGGTGATCATTCAGGAATTAATTCGAACTTTTGCAGAGGTTCACCAGGGTTATTCCGTTTTTACAGGTGTTGGTGAACGCTCACGTGAAGGCAATGACCTCTTGCATGATATGAGAGGTTCGGGCGTTATCAATAAAGTTGCAATGGTTTTTGGTCAAATGAATGAGCCGCCAGGTGTACGTCTGCGCGTAGCATTATCTGGCTTAACCATGGCAGAATATTTCCGTGATCAGGGACGTGACGTTCTTCTCTTTATTGATAATATTTTTAGATTTGTTATGTCTGGTGCTGAAGTCTCAGCATTATTGGGACGTATGCCATCTGCAGTAGGGTATCAACCAACGTTAGCAACGGAAATGGGCGAACTACAGGAAAGGATTGTCAGTACCCGAAGAGGTTCCATTACATCTATGCAGGCAGTGTACGTTCCTGCAGACGATTATTCCGATCCAGCACCTGTTGCAACGTTTGCTCACCTGGATGCTACTGTAGCTCTGGAACGGTCTATTGTCGAAAAAGGTATTTACCCTGCTGTTGATCCTCTGGCTTCAACATCCCGCATTTTGGATCCTCTAGTGGTTGGAGAAGAGCATTACAACACAGCCAGGGAAGTACAGCGAGTATTGCAGCGTTATAAAGATTTACAGGATATCATTGCAATCCTTGGTATCGATGAGTTGGGTGAAGATGATAAATTAGTAGTTTCACGAGCACGAAAGATCGAACGGTTCTTCTCGCAGCCGATGTTTGTTGCTGAACAATTCACTGGAACACCAGGCAAATATGTCACAATCAAAGATACCATCCGCGGCTTCCAGGAAATATTGGAAGGAAAGCATGATGGAGTCCCTGAACAGGCTTTCAATATGGCTGGTACTATCGAGGATGTAGTTTTGGCTGCAAAAAGGATGACAGAAGGATAAAATTTCATGCCAATTCGATGTGAAATTGTCTCACAAGATAGACAGGTGTTCAGCGGAGAAGTTGACATCGTTGTTCTGCCGGGTACCGTAGGTCAGATGGGTATATTGCCTCACCATACCCCATTATTAACTACGCTTCAATATGGCATCATCACAGTTCGAAGAGGAAAAGAAGAAATTTTATTCACAGTTGCTGGCGGTGTTGCTGAAATTCAACCTGACCAAGTAACTGTATTAGCAGATGCAGCCGAAAATATCATGGAAATTGATCTTGCCAGAGCTGAAGAAGCACGAAAACGCGCAGAGACGATGCTAAAGAATGCCGAGAAATTACCTCGTGATCAGTACCTTGCCGAACAAGCTGCATTACGGCGTTCAGATCTGCGGATAAGAGCAGCCAGAAGATATCATGATCGCAACCGATATCCATCATCCCATTAGGAAAATCAGGAAAAAGTATGCCGATTCTCACCCACGAACTGGGTATTGATCTAGGAACAAAAAATACTATTGTAATCGAAGGCAATCAATTATTAATTGAAGAGCCTACCGTAGCTGCTGTACTTGTTGATGAGCAAAAAATGGTTGAATGGGGGCAGGCTGCTCAAGACATGGAAGGTAGAGTGCCTGAATCCATTGAAATTGTTCGTCCTCTGAATCATGGAGTAATTGCCGAGTACGAAATTACTGAAAAATTCCTTGGAATTATCTTAAAGCGGGTCAGTGGTTCGATGCGTTTCTTCCGTCCAAGGATCATGCTTACTGTACCATATGGCGCAACCAGTGTGGAAAGCAGAGCGGTTCATGAAGCAGGTTTAGGCGCTGGAAGTCGTGAAGTCTATCTGATCTACCAACCACTTGCAGCAGCATTGGGAGTGGATTTACCCATTTCTTCACCTTCAGGCAATATGGTGTTATGCCTGGGTGGCGGTACTTTTCAAGCTGCAGTTTTAGCGATGAACAATATCATTCGAGCTGAAACATCGCGTACGGGTGGCATCATGTTGGATGAAGCCATTATTACATACATTCGAAAGAAATATGGCATTATCATTGGACAACCTACCGCTGAACAATTGAAAATACGGATTGGCTCGGCTATTCCGCAGGACCAACAGCAGATTATGGAAGTACAGGGGCAGGATCAGGTGAGTGGATTGCCAAAACCTGTTGCGTTGACATCCGATGACATCTATGATGCCTTACAGGAACCTCTACGGGAAGTGTTGAAGACATGTAAATCTGTACTTGAAAAAACTCCACCTGAATTGATATCAGATATCATCGATCGTGGAGTTGCCATCTGCGGTGGTGGTTCACTGTTAAAAGGAATTGACAAGTATTTAACGAAAATGCTTGGAATTCCCGCCTATCTGGTGGATAATCCCACTACCTGTACTGCAGAAGGCGCTCAACGCGCGTTAGGAATGCGCGAAGTGCTAAAGCGTAGCCTTTTGGTTTCTTAAATTTGAAGAGTATTCTTCAGTGAACAAACGTAAATTCTACTGAAAATGGCCCATTATTTTCCAGATTGATCAATGAAAACGGGATAGGAAGGTAATGGCCAGCCGGGTATGCGTGACTAGGATTTTCCGATTCTTCTAATAAATCTTGTGAATCTGAAAATGAGGTTATTGTGATGGTGGAATCATATAAATAAACCACCATTTTGGAGGGGTCATTACAGGTAGTCTCTTCCTTGATAATGATAACACCATCATTTTGTTCAATATTTCCAAATACTGGTATTGAATAAGACGATGATACATAGGCATCGAGCACAACGACCAATTGATCATCTTTAATCACATACTTTTTCTTTTTACCATCATCTGGTGATGAGAAAATGATTTGATTTTCAACCCAATCTATTTGATAAATGACATCGGGCTTTGTTGTTTCAATAAATGCTCCTTCTATCAGCGATGGATCAGATGCAGTACCAGCTGCATAATTCCACATAGTGGAATCTGACAAACCAATCATCTTTTGTGAATAAGGTGCAATCCATTGTGTTACTTTGCCATCGAAGTTAGAAAAGAGCATCAATATTCTCCCATCAATTGAAGAGAGAATTGCCAGGATATTCTTATTTGCGAAAAAGCAAAGCGCCTGCGTGCTAGATTCAGTACATGTTTGCATTGGAAGTGGGTTCGCTGCCCAATTTGCAGCAAATAAAAGAGCATCGAGTGTTCCCTGATATTGAGATCGTAAAGTAACCAGAGAAGTATTATCAGTCGGAGAAGTCAACATGGAAAAGGTATCCCAGGCGGCAGTGGTAATAGAATTGGAAGGCAATTTTAACAACTGCGCGTAGACATTATTTTGCCAGATTTCCTGCTGATCATTTGTTGATTCTGATTGCACATCAGAAATGCACAATAAATTCGAACATTTTTCCGTATAACGGGATATTGGTAGTGAAGGATAGGTTTCGAGGTTAAATAAGGAAAGGGGTTTTATCCAAGGATGGATAGAAATATACTCAAAAGCCTTTTTTACTGCAATTGGATCGCCCCATAAGGTTTTCGGGAAATCACCACCCATGATTAACAAGTCAGCACTACTTTCTGAGCTGCCAATTTCAGCGAGTATAGCGATGGCAGAAGTGGTCAATCCACTTTCGGTAATGATTTTACTCTGATCCAAAAAAGGAACAGGGATTATCCGATAGGCAGCAGTTGCATAAATAACGCTTTGATCATTCTTTGATCCATAAAAATAGGTGTCGTAACCTGTAAATGTTTTTGACAAAACACCATACACCGCATTGGAAGATGGTATTCCAAATTTCAGACCTTCTTTTTTATTTTCTAGTAGAGTGAATGCCTGTGTATACATGTTTCCTGAAGCAACATCAGGTAGAAAAAGAAGCTGCTTTTCTACAAGATCATGGATATAGTCTGTTTGACCCAGCATTGATAAAGCGTAGAGGGACTGTGTCTGCTTAAGGTCAACTATTGTGATGGGAATACTGTATTCATCAGCATTCTCAAGCAAATATCTTAATCCATGACGGCTGCCAATTGGTCCCGTATGGGCTCCATCCCATCGCCGTAATACCTGTGCGGGTGTACCTGCAGGTAATGTATTATAAAAAGAAAGAAATACATTCGCAGGTTGTGCAACTGCACGAAGATCTACATGGTCTATATGATCTACTACTTTTGCCTTTTCACTAACCTGGATAGAAACCTGATCAATAGTGTTAGGATCAAGTCCGGTTATCTGGAAACTCAACCAATCTGATTTATTTTCAAAAAGTGAAACCGTAATTTCCCGGTTATCCACAGAGAGAATATCAAAATGCGAATCCGAAGTCGCAAAGGAAAAATGAAGAACTCTTTTTAAATCATACGTTGGATTAGGAGAAGTGGGAATATCCCAAAGGATGACTGTTATATTGCCATCGGTACCAAATGAGTTAAGAAAATCAAGGCGAAGGTAAAAATATTCTTTTTTCCATTGTGAAAAGACAGCCAGCATATCTGCGTTGTATGCGCTGGAATCAACAGGATCGATCGCGCGCAGGTAACCTTGATGCCAGGATACAGATGCTGGTTGTGTGATAGGAGATGATGAAAAAGGAATGCAGCCTGTCAATAATGTGACCACAAACAGCAGGAATAACCTGGCAAATTTACACGAAGAAAACTTCATCCTTTTATGATACCGTCATTCTACCTGTTTGAGTATTTTCTACCACTTTTCTAAATGAACAAGATCAGGCTGGAACCTTTCCTCTGTTGTCCTATCCTCGCCTTTATGACCAATGGAGATGAGACCTATAGGGATGATATTTTTTGGTAAAGAAAAATATTCGGAAATAGCTTTCTTGATCTTTGGCACTGGATAGATACCACACCAGACAGCGCCTAAACCAAGACCATGTGTGGCGAGCAGCATATTTTCGAGAGCTGCAGAGCAATCTTCAACCAGAAATCCAGTACTCGCTTCTTTCAATTTGTCTCCACAAACAATAATGCAGCAATCCGCCTGGGGAAGCATTTTTGTGTATGGTTGGATAGTGGTTATGAAATTGCGAGTTTCCTGCGAACGTATTACGATGAAATGCCACGGCTGTCTATTTTTTGCTGAAGGAGCATAACACCCTGCTCGTAAAATTGTATGAATATCTTCATCTGAAACTGGAATACCTGAGTATTTACGAATACTCCGCCGAGTAAAAAGTGCTTCAATGATGTCCATGAAAGTAGATGCCCTTTCTTAAATAAGAATAAGTTATTTATATACAGAAAGAAGAGATCAATCTCTTCTTCTGCCAAATAACAAAAAGGCATAATAGAAGATCGTACTGACTGCTTGTGCTGCACCTGCTACATATGTCCAGGCTGCTGCACCTAACACCTTGTCCACTCCTTCCAACTCCGATTGCATGATCAACCCGGAATTTACAAGTTGTACCTGTGCCTTTTTACTTGCATCAAGTTCAACGGGTAATGAAACAAGAGCAAAGACCGCTGTTGCAGAGAAAAGAATCAATCCTACTGTTGCAACCTGATCACCAAATGCTGAATTTAAGAACAAACCAATCATGAATACAATTGGCCCTATCCAGCTACCAACTTGTACAGTAGGAACAATTGCTGTCCGAAATTTGAGCAATGCGTTACCTTCTCTATGTTGGATTGCATGTCCTGATTCATGTGCAGCAACTCCTGCAGCTGCAATGCTATTACTTTGATAAACCCCCTGGCTTAATCGCAACACTCTTGAAGCAGGGTCATAATGGTCGGATAGAATTCCTCGTGTTTGCTCAATTCTTACATCTTGTAATCCATTAGAATCGAGAACTTTACGGGCAATTTGCGCGCCTGTCAATCCTATATATGTGCGGATCCTTGAATATTTGTTGTAAGCTGATTTTACTTTCGATTGAGCCCACAATCCTAATATCAATGCGGGTAAACTGAATAAGAGATACAAACCATAACCTGCGAACATTTTTCCGTAGCTCCTTGATAAACATTATACTTGATGGAAATTGGAATAATATATAATTTCTGTTAAGTTAGTATTAGAGATACTTTATACTGGAGGATCATCTGTGGATTCCAAGACCGTTAAACAATACAAAGAATTTTGGATCGATGAACAGAACAGCGCATATCTTTATAATCTGTTGGCGCAGATAGAAAAAGACGATAAGATCTCCTCGGTTTACCAACGGATGGCTGATGTGGAACTACATCATGCTGTCAAATGGGAGAAACTATTAAGTGAAAATAAAATCCAGATGCCTGTATACAAGCCAGGAAGCCGAACAAGGATTCTTGGATGGCTGGCAAAGAAGCTTGGGCCGGCAGCAGTTTTGCCAACTTTACAATCGATGGAACTGCAGGGAACTAAATCCTATTATGAACAAGAAGGAGAGAATGTAGCAGCAGGAGATGAAAAATCTCATGCATTCTTGCTTAATCAAATTTCCGGAGCATTACGCGGTGGAATTGAGGGACCTGCTCTTGCACAACTGGAAGGCCGTCATAAGGCTGCAGGTGGAAATGCTTTGCGTGCTGCGGTGTTAGGAGCAAATGATGGGTTGGTATCCAATCTCTCTCTGGTAATGGGTGTAGCAGGTGCTGATATTGGTGGATCAAGTGTGATGATTGCTGGAATTGCTGGTTTGTTGGCTGGAGCATTTTCGATGGCTTTGGGAGAGTGGTTGTCTGTCCAAAGCTCTCGCGAATTGTTTGCCAATCAAATCCAGATAGAGAAACTAGAGATCGAGCAAAGTCCTGAGGAAGAAGCAGAAGAACTGGCTTTAATTTATGAATCACGCGGGTTAAAACCCGACCAAGCACTGGCTTTAGCAAACCAGATCCTGAAAAATAAAGACAGTGCTGTTGAAACGATGGCGCGTGAAGAATTGGGTATCGATCCAGGTGAATTGGGCGGTTCAGCCTGGGAAGCAGCCATAACTTCATTTTTATTATTCTCGATGGGTGCGATAATACCGGTGTTCCCATTTTTCTTTCTCCACGGATATACAGCCGTTTTCGTCAGTATTGTATTGAGTGTTTTAGGTTTATTTGGTCTTGGAGCCGGAATCACATTATTTACCGGCAGAAAAATACTCTATTCCGGGATGAGAATGGTGATCTTTGGGCTTCTCGCTGCTGCAATCACGTTTGGAATTGGAAAATTGATTGGGGTATCCATCGGAGGATAACAGGCGTCCCTGGGCAGACTCGAACTGCCGTTTCTGGCTCCGGAGGCCAGCACTCTATCCACTGAGCTACAGGGACGTGTCTGAGATTATACCATAATCAAAACGCTTGCCTGATCAAACGTGTTCGCGTGATCAGCGTTTCAGAAGGATCGATCCCAAGTGCCAGAAGGACTTCATCTGGTCTGCCCGTTTTTCCTTCAGTTGCTGTAAGGTGCATTTGAAGAATCGGGTGATGCATGTCATTCGCTGGAATACTTATCTCAATTATCAGAGGACGCAGGTCATAAGTTCTATCACGTCGGGTTCGAATAAGCTGCGGTGATGATAAAACGGTTAATATTCTATCTTTCAGGTCATCCATGTTGATCCCTGATGGCAATTCAATACAATACATAGAAGAAATTATGGTGGTTTGTATTGGGGGCTCATCTGGTGAAACCTCCTCAATGGCATCAATATTGATCCCAGGTGGGATTGAATGGTCTATCAACTGCTTCAGGTGAGCTATATTCTGGGCTTCCTGAAGCCAGATATCCACAAGTTCAACTTTTGATGTCATCCCCAATGGCAAGGGAGAGGCAAGGTTTATTTTTGGTTGAGGGTGAAATCCCTGACTATAAACAACGGGTAATCCTGCTCTACGAAGCGTTCGTTCCCATACTCGATATAGATCAAGATTACTGGTGTATTTTATTGCTTTATTTTTCTGATAAGCGATTCGATAGCGAACCATATTAACCTTTTGAACCTTTTTCGTTAACCGGGCAAAACCATTTTTCTGTATCCTTATAATTGACCAGTGGAGTGATTGAAGGGATGATGCCACAAGCGTGGCATGATTGACGACAGTCACTGGTGATCAATTCTTTTTGACTATTTTGATGTTCACGCCAAAGGTATTTTTTTGAAATTCCAGAGTCGATCATATCCCATGGGAATATTTCGTCTTCTTCCCGTTCACGATATAAATAAGAATCTGGATCAAGCTTACATTCTTTGAAGGCTCCAAGCCAGATATCCGAATAATCGGTTTCATGCCAGGCATCGAATTTAGCTCCATTTTTCCAGGCTGTAAAAATGACTTCACCCATCCTTCTATCTCCCCGTGATAACAGAGCTTCAAGTGTTGTCTCTTTGGGATCCGTCCAATTGAACTTGATACCGGACCCTTTCATCGTTTTTCTCAAGAGTTCTTGTTTTTCTTGAATCTGTTCAGACGTATTAACCGGTTCCCATTGGAAAGGTGTGTGCGGTTTGGGTACGAAAGTGCCTACGCTAACATTTAGTGAAGCTCTTCTGCCCATCACCTGGTGACCAATTCTTATCACCTGCTTGCATAGATCCGAAATGGCAAGAACATCCTCGTCTGTCTCTCCTGGTAAACCGATCATAAAGTATAGTTTAATGGTTTGCCAACCTCGCTCATAGATTTCTCGAGTAACTGCCAGAAGCTGATCAGAGCTGATGGGTTTATTGATTGTGTTACGCATTTTTTCAGAGGCCGCCTCTGGAGCGAGTGTGAAACCTCCCTGTCGTGATCCTTTTAGACTTTCTAATAAATCTAGAGAGAAAGATTCAATCCGCAAGGAAGGGAGCGCGATCGTGAGTTTTTTGTTTACGAACCGTTCGCGTACTTTATCGACCAATTCAACAATATACCGGTAATCTGAAGAGGATAAGGATAGCAAACCGACCTCTTCATATCCTGTGGAGGCGATAGCCTTCTCAATTGCTTCGACAATTTCACCTACCTGTCTTTCACGCACAGGGCGATTTACCATGCCTGCATGACAAAAACGGCAACCGCGCGTACAACCACGCATGATCTCGACTGTTACCCGGTTATGGACGATATTAATCGAGGGTACCAAAAAATTCGTTGGTGGAGGTGGCAGAACTGGAACAATGCGTTTTTTAATGACTGTTGGTACATCTGGTGAAGTAGTCTGGTGTAATGCCATTGTTCCATCGGAACGATAGACAGGACTGTAAAACACAGGAACATAGACCCCCCAAATAGTGGATAACTTCTTTAATAAATTGATCTTTGCAGAGCCACTTGATTTCCATTCTTGATGAACTTTGGCGATCTCGAGAATTACTTCTTCTCCCTCACCAATGACAAATGCATCAATAAATGGCGACATGGGTTCAGGATTGAAGCAGGCATGTCCACCTGCGATTACCAGAGGATCATCCATTGTTCTTTCAGAAGCAGAGATTGGAATGCCTGCAAGGTCCAGAAGATTTAATGCATTGGTATAGAGAGTCTCATAAGGGAGAGAAATACCAAAAATATCAAAATTTCGAACAGGCTGCTTGCTCTCGAGTGCGTATAGAGGTATTTCTCCTCTACGCATAAGTTCTTCCATATCTTTCCAGGGATGATAAACCCGTTCAGCCAGCATATCTGGCTGTTTATTGATGATGTCGTATAAAATGGCAAGACCCAAATTCGATAAACCAATATCATAAATGTCTGGAAAGGCGAGTGCGATATGGGTTGAAATACTATCCCAATTTTTATTGACCTGGTTATATTCTCCGCCAACATATCTACCGGGTTTTTCTACTTTTAAGAGAATTCGATCCAGCTTTTGACTGATTTCTAGTGAAGTAAGTGATGAATTATGCAATTTAGAATGTACCTTTTAACATGCCGCCGTCAACGGATAATATTGCCCCAGTGATATAAGAAGCAACTGGAGAGACAAGAAATACTGCAGCCCTTCCAAACTCGATCGGTTCAGCTATCCTGCCAAGAGGTGATTCTTTTAACTGACTTGCGATTTCTTCTTCAACGGTGGTACCATTTTGCTGGGCGCGAGCTTTCATCAAATTGGTCACACGTTCCGTCCTAGTCCATCCCGGGAGGATTGTGTTAAACCGGATCCCTTCATTTCCCAATTCAAGAGCGAGGCTTTTTGTTAACCCAACTGCTGATGCACGAATGCTATTGGAGAGGATCAAATTAGGAATTGGCTGCTTTACCGAATAAGAAGTAACTGTAAGTACACTTGCGCATGACGATTTTCGTAGGTAAGGCAATGCAGCCCGGATCAATCTCACCTGGCTCATCAATGATAATTCAATCCCTTCATACCAATCTTCATCTGTTAAGGAATCAAATCTACCTGGAGTTGGTCCACCTGCATTCCCAACAAGAATATCCAGTCCACCAAAATGGTTTACAACAGTCTGAATTGCGTTGGTAACGGTCTCATTAAGAGTGATATCCCCTGGAATGCCAATCACCTCTGCGCCGGTTTCTCTCCGTATTGTTTTCACTGCTTCCTCAACATGTTGGGGGTCACGACTATTAATAGCAACCCTTGCACCTTCTTCAGCCAGAATATGCGCTGTTGCATAACCCAAACCCTGGCTGGCACCAGTAACCAGTGCAATTTTTCCTGTCAGTTGTAGATCCATATTGTCCTTCCCTATAAAAAATAAATTAAACTATTTCGGTCTTGTGATCAAGAATTTCAAGCTCTCGAAAATGAAGAGGAATAAAGTTTAAGACTGACTGTAACACTTTTTGGCACTGAATTCCATCATTTGCTATACAAGCGCAATCAATTAACGCTTTATCCCAGGTATCTTGAAAATTCGTTTCAGCAATAGAAATATTAAATTCTCGATGCAGACGGTGAATGAGAGGTTTTATTGCACTCCGTTTTTCTTTTAATGACCTACAGCCAGGTATACACAAGTAAAGATGTAGAATTCCGACCATTTTGTCAACTTTGTAACCTTACACACTAAGCTTTACACTCTTGCACAATGACTTGGCAAAGGTTACAATCCTCATCCGAATTATAACGTAAGGAATAAATAAATGGACTCTGACACCCGTTACGAACAAGCATTGGATTATCTCTATAGTTTTGTTGATTATAGTCTAACAAGAGCATTACGCTATAGTCCAGAGAAGTTCAATCTTAGCCGCATGGTGAAATTAGCTGAAATTTGTGGAAACCCCCAGACAGCTTACCCCGTCATTCATATTGCGGGGACAAAAGGAAAAGGCTCTACTGCTGCAATGATCGCAAGCTGTTTAAACGCGGCTGGATTTCGGGTTGGTCTATACACATCACCTCACCTGTCTGATTTCACTGAAAGAATTCAAGTTGATGGTGAACAGATCAGTAAAGCAGCGCTAGCTGATCTGGTCGAATGGCTCAAACCTTATGTTGCACAGGTACCAGAATTAACAACTTTTGAATTAACAACATTATTAGGTTTTGAATATTTCAAAGAGAAGGAAGTTGATTTTGGTGTAATTGAAGTGGGTTTGGGTGGGAGATTGGATGCAACGAATATCGTTGATCCAATAGTCTCGGTAATTACGGCACTTTCAATGGATCATATGAGCGTATTGGGGAATACATTGGAGAAAATTGCATTCGAAAAGGGTGGGATCATCAAACATGGGAAACCTGTTGTGCTTTCTCCACAGAAACCAGAAGCAGAGGAAGTTATTAAGGCTATTTGTGCAGAAAGAAACTCTTCATTAATACAGGTAAATAAACAAATTCAATTTTGTTCGGTTAAGCATGACCTGAATAGCCAGGTTTTTCAGATGTGGAGTGAACCGGAGATCAGTAATAAATATACCTCCGGTCATCCTATCGAAGTGACTATACCTTTATTGGGTTATCATCAAATGGAGAATGCTGCAACAGCCTTTGCTGCGTTGTTAGAAGTAGAAAAAGCTGGATATGATCTTCAGGGATCAGTCTTAACGAAGGGGTATGCATCAGTAAAGTGGCCTGCGAGGTTTGAAATTTTACAGAAAAATCCTCCAATCATTGTTGATTCTGCCCATAATCGTGACTCTGCGTTAAAATTACACAGAACACTGCAGGATTATTTACCAGGCATGCCATTTATTTTAGTTTTTGGTGCGTCTGAAGATAAAGATGTGGAGGGGATGTTTGCAGAGTTATTACCTGGAATCGTTCAAGTGATTGCCACCCAATCCATTCATCCACGCGCAATGGACGCAGATGAAATTGTTAAGATCGCAGATAAATATGGGGTTCCAGCAAAAGTAATCAAAAATGTAACTGATGCAGTAGATACTGCATTGACAATTGCTGGAAAAACAAGTGGCGTTTTAGCTACTGGAAGCCTATTTATTGCTGCTGCCGTCAGAGATTATTGGTTTTCTCAAAGGAAATCATAATGGATAAAAAGGAATGACCGAGGAATACATGAAATTTGATGAGTGGTTTCCCAAACAGGAAATGAATGAAGAATTCAGTTCTTCTCTTCACCAGCGTACAGATGAGCTTTATCGCATTCCTGACGCAGAGCCTGATGATGACGGTCTAATTGAATGTCCAGTTATCATTCTGCGTGATATTGTTGTGTTTCCACGTATGATATCTCCAATTTTTGTTGTACCAGGGCAAAATATGCTGGCTATCATGGAAGCCCAACACAATATGCAGACAATGATTGGTCTGGTGCAAAAGGATCCTGAAATCGAGAATCCTGAGCCAGAAGATTTGTTGCCCATTGGTGTCGAACTGGCTGTTGGACGATTATTGAATATGCCAGATGGGAATGGTTCAACACTGGTACAAGGCAGACATCGTGTTCAAGTAATTGAATTCGTCCAAAAAGAACCTTTTTACATTGTCAAAGCTCGCCAGATCTTTGAATCGGCAGAAATTAACAGACAGACAGATGCACAAATGCGAACTGCACGTGACCTTTTTGAGCGATGTGTGCAATACGATCGCAGCTTGCCAGATGAAGCACATCTATTTTCTATAAATATTGCTGAGCCGGGATGGTTAGCGGATATGATCGCTACCGCATTATCACCTGCTTTTAAAGAAAGACAATCACTGCTTCTCTTACCAGATCCTCTGGAGAGATTGAAAAGGATCAATAAGCTTCTAGCTCAAGAGCTTGATGTTCTCCAGCTTGAAGATGAAATCCAAAATAAAGTTCAAAACGAAGTCGATCGATCACAGCGTGAATTCTATCTCCGAGAACAAATGAAAGCTATCCAGAACGAACTGGGTGAAGGGGATATATGGGCTAGAGAAATTTCTGAATTGCGCCAGAAGGTGATGGATACGGAACTTCCCCAGTCTGCCAGTGATCAGGCGTTAAAAGAAGTGGAACGACTGTCGCAAATGCCACCAATGGCTCCAGAAGTAGGGATTATTCGAAATTATCTGGATTGGATATTGGAACTACCGTGGGTAAAAGCCACAGAAGACAACCTTGATGTTACTCATGCCGCGAAAATACTAGAAGAGCATCATTTTGGTTTAGGTAAAGCGAAAGATAGAATTTTGGAATATATCGCTGTACGCAGCCTGAAGCCTAAAAAAACCAAGCAACCCATCTTGTGTTTTGTTGGTCCTCCAGGTACGGGAAAAACATCATTGGGCAAATCGATTGCAGATGCTTTGGGCAGAAATTTTGTGCGGTTATCTTTAGGTGGAGTAAGAGATGAAGCTGAGATCCGAGGTCACAGGCGAACGTACATTGGTGCGTTACCTGGTCGGATATTGCAGACGATGCGCAGAGCAGGCACGATCAATCCACTATTCATGCTGGATGAAGTTGACAAGTTAGGTACTGATTTTCGAGGGGATCCTGCTTCAGCGTTATTGGAAGTATTAGATCCTGAACAAAATCAAGCGTTTTCTGATCATTTTCTTGAGCTTGATTACGACCTGTCTCATGTCATGTTCATTACCACGGCAAATGTGCTTTCCACTATTCCTGCAGCATTGATCGACCGCATGGAAATTATCGAGTTTCCAGGATATATTGAGGAGGAAAAATTAGAGATCGCACAGCGGTTTTTAATTCCACGGCAGATAGAAGAAAGTGGACTTGAAGATACTGAATTAAGGTTCAAAGATGCAGCCTTGCGGCGAATTATTCGTGAATATACCTATGAAGCTGGAGTGCGCGAACTTGAGCGAGAGATCGGGATGATTTGCAGAAAAATTGCCCGATTAAAATCCGAAAAGAAGAAGTTCACACATGCACTTGAAGTTGATTCACTGGAAAAGTTCCTGGGACCTCCTCAATTCTTCACAACGGAGAAGGAGCGAGAGGATGAAATTGGTGTTGCCACAGCCATCGCCTGGACAGAGAATGGCGGTGAAATCATGCCTGTTGAAACCCTAATTGTTGAAGGAAAAGGGAACCTACAAATCACAGGACAAGTAGGCGATATCATGCAAGAATCAGCACAGGCTGGTCTTTCTTATTTGAAATCTCGGGCGAGAGGATTTGGAATCGATCCCGAATCTTTTGAACATCTGGATGTACATATTCATATTCCTGAAGGTGCAATCCCCAAAGACGGTCCAAGTGCAGGGATAACTATTGCAACTGCTCTGATTTCTTCATTCTGCAATAGAAAAATTTATAAAGACATTGCCATGACAGGTGAGATCACTTTGCGTGGAAAAGTACTGCCGGTAGGAGGGATACGTGAAAAGATACTCGCTGCACATCGGGCAGGAATTAAAACGGTAATGATCCCAGAAAGGAATATGAAAGACCTGGTAGATGTACCTAAAAAGGTAAGGGAAGATCTAAAGATCATCCCTGTGGAGCATATGGATCAGGTTCTCGAAGTGGCTTTGTATCCGGCTGAAACAAAAAAGGGATGATAACCTACAAATAAATGGTGTCAGTTTGAATTTATTCTTAATAACAAGAAAAAGGATTTTAAAAAGAGCACTTTATGTGCTCTTTTTATTGCTCATTATCATCTTCATTGATTTTTTGTGGAGTGTCTGGAAAATCTCCTAAACTTTCGGATTGAAGTGTCTTGATACCATTTCGCACCTGATTCAAAATTCGTTCTAGCTGAACTTCAAAATCATGTAGAGTATCAACAACATATTCATCAGCTTCGCGCCTCGTTTGATTAGCTTCTTCGCGAACCTGGGCAAGTATCTGTTCTGCACGAGTCTGAGCAGCTTGAACGATGTTATCACGTTCAACGATTTGCTCACCTTTTTCTCGTGCCAGGTCAAGCGTACGCTTTGATTCTTCGTTTGCTTGAGCCATGAGCCGGTCTTTTTGTGCAATAATTTGTTGCGCTTTTTTAATTTCGTCTGGGATTGAAACACGCATCTGGTCAATAATATCCAACATGCGATCTTCATCAACAATTACGCTATGAGTAAAGGGTATTGATCGGCTTTCGTTAAATAGTTCTTCAAGGCGGTCAACGAGATGCAGAATATCCATACCCACTCCTAATGATACTTAACAAAGAAATCAAGAACTTTCCTAATTGTACAACAAGTTGACAAATTAATCAGTCTCTCATGGATGTGCTTGGTACAACTTGTTGATCACTTCCCAGCATTTTAAACCTTGAAGACAGTGCTTTTTCCACATGAGGGGGGACCATACTGCTGACATCTCCATTTAGCGACGCAATTTCCTTTACTGTGGAAGAAGAAAGGAAAGAATGCTCTTCATTTGTAATAAAGGCAACAACTTCAATGGATGGGTCTAGACGGTGATTTGCCAGAGCTATTTTAAATTCATATTCAAAGTCTGAAAAAACTCGCAATCCACGGACAATCACCTGAGCATTACTTTCTTTACAGAATTGAACCGTAAGCCCTGAATAACCTACTACTTTAATTTTATTATTATTTTGAAATGCCTCTTCTGTAAGTTTTATTCGCGTTTGTGGGTTAAAAAGTGCATTCTTTAGTGGTTTGTCATAAACTGCCACGATTAATTCATCAAATAAACGAGCAGCTCGTAAAGCAATATCAATATGCCCATAATGAATGGGATCAAAAGTACCGGGGAAAATAGCGCGTATCATTAGCTGATATCTCCCTCTCCGCTTTGCCAAAAGCGGTTGACCATTTTTAGTAATGCCTGATGCTCTGGCATTACTAAATCAGGATCAATCTCAAAAATATGGTGAGCCTGTTTCCGAGCTTCTTCAATCAATGAGAGGTCAGTGATCTGAGCCATTCGAAGATCCATAAAGCCAGCCTGACGAGTTCCAAGAAAATCTCCCGGACCTCGTTGTTGAAGGTCACGTTCAGCCAATACAAAACCATCGCTTGTCTCAGCCATTACTGCAAGGCGTTCGTTTTCGAGATCATCTTCATTCTCTGGGATGAGAAGACAATAAGATTTTTCAGAACCACGTCCAACCCTGCCACGAAATTGATGCAATTGCGCCAAACCAAATCGGTTTGCACCTTCGATAACCATGACAGTGGCATTAGGTATGTCAACACCCACTTCGATCACTGATGTAGATACCAGAATATCGTACTTCTTATCCCGAAAATCCGACATTACCTTGTCTTTTTCCTCTGGCTTCATGCGCCCGTGTAATAAACCTAACCTGCGGTTTGTGAATATTTCTTTTTGTAATCTTTCATGTTCTTCAACGGCTGCTTTATTTTCATCATTATTATTTTCGCCCAATTCAACCAGAGGATAGATAATGAAAGCTTGAAAACCTTTTTCTATTTGGCTTTCAATCAGGCGGTAGACCCGCTCGCGATCAAGAGGGTGAACAACATATGTTTCGATAGGTTGTCTTCCGGCTGGCATTTCATCTAAAACCGAAATATCCAGGTCACCATATAAGGTTAATGCCAATGATCGAGGAATGGGTGTCGCAGTCATAACTAATAAATGCGGATTAGTTCCTTTGGAGCGTAAAGTAGCACGTTGCTCTACACCAAATCGATGTTGTTCATCAATTACCACAAATTGTAGGTCATGAAATTCGATTGGATCTTCCAAAAGTGCATGTGTACCCACTATGATCTTGATGCTTCCATCGGATAACCCCTTGCGAATTTCATCTTTATCGGAGGTTGAGGTATCACCGATAAGTAAACGAACTTCACTGGGTAGCAGAATTGGATTTTCACCTGTGGTTAATAACCGCATGATCGTCTGAAACTGCTGTTCAGCAAGGATGCTTGTAGGAGCCATATATGCAGCCTGTGAACCCGCATGCGTGATAATTGCTATTGCCAGAGCTGCAATTACGGTTTTACCAGAACCAACATCACCCTGGATCAAGCGATTAAGAGCTCGCCCGGAATCAATATCGCTTCGAATTTCATTAAGAACCCTTTGCTGTGCCTGCGTTAAAGAATAAGGCAAATGACTTGTGAGCTGCGCTAAGAAATGATCATCGCAGGGAAATCTTTTCCCTTCTACCAATTGTAAATTCTTCTTTTGTCTGATTACACCCAATTGAAGCAAGAATATTTCATCAAATCCCAATCTGCGTTTGGCTAATGTCAATGAATCCTGAGAATCAGGGAAATGAATCTGCTGGATCGCTGTCTGAAGCTCCAATAAATGTGCATCCTTAAGTACGCTTTCGGGGAGGAACTCATCCAGACGTGGAGCCCAAAAACTTACTGTTGTATTCATTACTTTACGCAACATCTTATTTGATAATCCAGCAGTAAGTGAATAAACAGGAACAATACGATTAGTATGAAGGTGCTCTTGGTCCAGAAGTTCCCATTCAGGGTTGCTCATCATGAGACGACCCAGATACATATCAAGCTTTCCAGAGGCAGCGATCTGGGTACCGGGTTTCAGGCGAGTTTCGATCCAGGGTTGATTGAACCAGGTCAATCGCAGGCTGCCTGTGCCATCGCTGACAATTGTTTCAATGATTTGCAGCTTTCCTCCCCGGGCAACCCTGTTGGCAGTATTCATCACAGTTGCCATTATGGTTACGGTATCTCCATAATGTAGCCGGTTGATTGGTTCAAGTTTGCTGAAATCTACATAGCGACGCGGAAAATAATATAGCAGGTCGAGGATGGTGCTTATGCCAAGTTTTTTGTAAAGCTCAGCATTTTTAGGACCAATCATGTTTATATGAGTGATTGGGGCATAAATGCCTAGCTGAGCTTCACCTTTTGCAGGTTTGATCGGTAATTGCCTTAAGGATTTTTCAACGGAAGGACGAACAGGTTGAGGTGGTGATACTTTTCCTGTTGAATCAAGCATTGGTACAACAGGGGAAGTATCTTGCGAGTCATCTTGTTTCTTTTGAACAGGTGCTTCGGACACTTCAGCAGGTTCTACAAGGAGGCTGAGAATCTTCTCAACAGCATTTGCTCTCTCTTCAATTGAATAATCTCCATAAGATGCAAGCTGGGTAAAAATAGCATTGATCGTTTCGCTATTGACTGCATAAGTCTGTGCTTCAGTGCGCCAGGTGTTCGCAAAAAGAGGAAACCCTCCGAAAACTGCACGGTTATCATACTTTCGAGTAATTTCTAATTTTAAAAATTTGCGTAGTTTTTCAAATGGTGGAATCATAGGTTTATTTTACTCTAAACTAGCCTGTTCAAATCTTCAGGAGAATTCTAAAGAATGTCATTCTTCTACGGCTATTCCGAAAGCTTTTTTCCCCCACAATGTAGAAAAGCTGATGTTAGCCGGAATTTCACAGAAAGGTACAGTGGGAAATAACATTGATGTTTGTTCTTTTAGAACAGAAAGATCATAATCTTGATGTTCTGCGGATTTGATAAAAATGATATTCTTTAGTTTATCAAACTCACCAATGAATTCAACAAAGAGTTCTATTGCCATTTGAGGCGATTTAGCTTTATCGACTGAAGTAAGAAATCCTTCTTCGATCCCAAATATGGAATGAAACCCTATCATTTCTCCAATGATCGCCTGTGAGGTATCTACAAGGTTGTTTGCTCGGAGTGTAAGAATATCAGGTGTACATAGTAATGTAAAAGTGTGAGGAATCCTGGATCGAATAATGGCTTCGGTTTCTTCTGGATTATTATTGTGACTATATTCCTGGTGTGCAGTTTTCACCAGGATTCCTAAGCCTACTGCGGTGTTCAATGAATCAATTACTTTAATTTTATGGCTTCCCTTGCAGGCATTCGCAGCTTTCACAGCTCTTTCATACAAGGGGTTTAATTCTGATGAAAGAAATATGCAGAAGATATCGTCATAATCGTCCGTAATACGGGAGAAGAATTGATATAGATAATCAGTTTCTGGGGTTAATAGTTTCTTTGTTGAAAAATGTTTCGCTATCCTGCTTTCGCCAGAAGATGGTTGATCAGTGACAATAGTAATTTGTTCGTCTGATGGAGAAAGATCAATTTCAAGAACAGGAATGCTGGTCGTATCCAGCTTTCCTGGCAATAGACATGACGAATCGGTGACGATGCAGCGTTTCATTATTTTTATTCTACAGCGATTATGAATTGATAATGTGGCTGTCCACCTGAATGAATTTCTAATTCATGTTTGGGATACTTTTCTTGAACCTTCTCTATGATCTCATTTACTTTTTCTTCTGATATATTATTGCCATAGAAGAAGGTGATCCTTTCGCGTTCTTCCACTTTTGCCTGTTCAAGAACATCCAAACATGTTTTTTGCAGATCATCGCTTGAGGCAACTAATTTCCCATTCAACAAGCCGATGACGCTCCCCTCCTTAACATCAACTCCGTTGAGTTCGACCGAACGAGTAGCAGTAGTGATCTCACATGTGTCTACATCGTTTAAAGCCTCGTTCATTTCCTCGACGTTTCTATCGAAATCTCCATCGGGAATGAATCGCAGCATTGCACTGAGCCCCTGGGGAACATTTTTACTCGGGATGATAGCAACTTTTTTAACTGTCATAGAGACGGCAGTTTGAGCGGCCATAATGATATTCTTGTTATTTGGAAGTACGATGACTTTATCGGTTGGCAAATTTTCAAATGAATGCAGGATTTCTTCAGTGCTGGGATTCATGGTCTGACCACCATTAACCACTCCGGATACACCCAGGCTGGCAAAAATTCGGGCAATTCCAACACCTGGAGTAACTGCGATCACTGCAATGTTGCCATCTTCTACAGGTGAAAACTTAAGCTCATCCTCTGGTTTTGATGCACCAATCTGCATCTGGTCCATCAAGTTTTCAATGTTCACTTTTGTGATGGTGCCCAGTGACATCGTGTAATCAATTGGGTCATAACGTCTATCCGTAGGCACATGGATGTGCATACGATACATGTTGTCACCCTCACCAATCTGGATGGATGTACCGATATCTGACAAACGAGAATAGAATTCTTCGAGATTTAAAGGTTTGTAAGGGCGAAAATCAACGACAATTTCGTAATCCTGACCTGGTTCAATCGTCTCTATTGTCTGTTCCATTGATAAAGCAGAGAGTGATTGGACTGTAGTAACCGCTGTATCAAGAGGCTGATTATTTAAATATCGGAGAAAACCATCAAAAATGAAAAATAAACCTTTTCCACCCGAATCCACTACACCAGCTTGTTTAAGCACCGGCAACAATTCGGGGGTATTTCTTACAGAAATATCAGCAGCGGCCACGATTTTTTCAAGGAGGTTTTTTAGATCGTCTGAGTTTTGAATTTCGACTTCTGCTGCGGCAGCAATGTCTTTAATTACTGTGAGAATTGTCCCTTCAACAGGTCGAACTACACCCTTATATGCGGTGTTTCGAGCTTCGATCAATGCTTGTACTAGTTGTTGGGCATTCATGGATTCATAGGAATCCAAACCGCGAGCAAAACCACGCCAAATTTGTGAAAGGATCACTCCTGAATTCCCACGGGCTCCCAGTAAGGCACCTTTTGAAAGGTCATGAGCAATTTTCCCAATGTTCTGTTCACCTGAATGAGTGACTTCGTTAAAAGCCGCCTGCATTGTTAAGAGCATGTTTGTGCCAGTATCACCATCGGGTACTGGAAAAACATTCAGGGAGTTAACATATTGATGATTTGTTCGAAGCCAGGTCATTCCAGCCTCAAAAAGGGCTTTAAATTCCTGCCCACTAATTCCTTTCGAGAGGATGGATATTTCTCTACCAAGTTTATTGTTAAAAATTAATTCATCCGTCATTAGGTATCCATTCTACTTATTTAATCCAGGTCGCTAATACGCATACCACGAACATGGACATTTACTTCTTTTACCCGCAATCCTGTTGATTTTTCAACATGGTATCGAACACTCTCTGCAACGCTGGAGGCAACAGATTTTATCCGAGTGCCATATTCTACTATGATATATAGATCAATGCTGATGGTATTTTCGTCCTGTCGAACTTCTACACCCATTAGAGGATCTTTTACTAAAGCTTGAGCAATGCCCTGGGCGAAATTTTTTGCGGCAAGTCCAACTACACCGTATGATTCCAATAAGGATTGGTAAGCAATTGTGGCAATTGCACGTTGTGAGATATAGATATTCCCTGTAGAAAAAGTTGAATCGCTCATTTTTCCTTTCCTTCTTATTATGTAACAGTTATTCTTGCTAACAGTTACGGTTTATAGTAAAATAACATCTCGTGTTTGGTGAGACTGAAAAAAAGCCGTATTTCTGTTTTGAAAGGAAGTGTACTTATCATGGCTAAATGTGAAATCTGTGGCAAGACAACAACTTTTGGACATAACCGAAGTTTTTCACAACGAGCGACCAATCGAAAGTACTTGCCCAATTTGCAACGTGTTTCAGTATTGGTTGGCGGGCGGAAAGTTCGTAAAGTTTTATGCGCTCGCTGCATTCGTTCGATGTCCAAAACAGCATAATATTTCTCGTTTTCATACAATTCAAAAATTACGGCTTCGCCGTGATTTTTGTTTAATGGACAGAATTACGCAAGGCAGTAACACCTGCTGAAATTCCTTCAGGATAGCCAAATATAGCGGTCGCTGCCACGGCAATTCTTGCACCAGCTTGATAAACCATCGGTAATGTTGCAGCATTAATACCGCCATCCACCTGTATACTGACTGATAGATTCCTTTTGTCTATCATTTGTTTTATCTGCTGAATTTTATCAACCATACCAGATAAAAACGACTGCCCAGAAAAACCTGGATTTACGCTCATAACCAGAACAAATTCGGCATCAGGCAGAATGCTTTCGAGCATAGCTGCTGGTGTAGCAGGAGTCAAAGCTATTCCAGGGTGACCACCACGAGATCGAATATGATTTAATGTACGCTGAATAAGCGGATTACCTTCCAGATGAACACAAACATAACTGGCACCTGCATCCATAAAAGCATCAACGAAATTATCAGGTTTTTCAATCATCAAATGAACATCTAGTGGAAGGTTGGTCATCTTCTTACAGTGCTCAACAATAAAAGGTCCCATGGTGATATTTGGTACAAAATGTCCATCCATGACATCGATATGAATCCAATCAACTTTGCTTTCTTCACATAAATGTATTTGCTCGCCTAATTTTGTAAAATCTGCTGATAGTATCGAAGCAGAAATAATAAGATCTGACATATTTTGTATCCTATCTATTGGAACTAAGTTGTAAAAGGACATACATCCAAAAAGGAATAAGGCCACCAGCAAGTAAGAAAGCAAGCAAGCCGATCCCCCAGGTCAACCAATCAAAGGTCAATAAAGAATTTTCAGATTCAGCACTTTTATCCCGCACATCATTCAAGTTTGTTACCACTGGTACTTGATAAGTTTGTTCCATATTGCTTCGTCTAGTGACAGCTTCTTTTGATTCATCAATTCTGATGGAATTTGTTGTCTGCCCAAAATTGATCAGGATACGTTCAAATTGGTCTGCTGAACGGTATCTGGCAGATGGTTCTTTGGATAAGACTTTAAGAATGATCTTTTCCAATTCTGCGGGAATTAATGGATTTAGCTGAGAAGGCGAGGGGGGTAACTGCTCCCGGTGAAGACGAGCATATTCTTTGGGATCATCTGCCTGAAAGGGAAGACGACCTGTTAACATTTCAAACAGGATAACACCTAAAGAATAGACGTCAGAAGCTGGTAATGGTGCTTTTCCAGCAGCCTGTTCTGGTGAAAAGTATTGCGGTGAGCCCCAAACAAGATCTCTTTGCTCTTCCGGATGTATGGAAGCAAGTGCTCTGGCGATGCCAAAATCGGTTACTTTCAATCGCATGTCAGGTGTAACTAGCATGTTCAGGGGTTTTACATCACAGTGGATTAATCCAGCGCGATGCGCATAACCAATACCTGCACACGCCTGAGTGATCAGATGTAGGGCTTCATCTACTTCGAAACAACCTTTTTGTCGAAGGAGCTGTTTTAAATCAGTACCAGGAACAAGTTCCATTACAATAAACAGTTTGTTCTGGTCATAACCAAAATCATGAATGGTAACAATATTGGGATGAGTAAGGTTGGCTGCTGCTTTTGCTTCTTGTCGAAAGCGTGCTTGAAATTCTGGATCATCAAAATAATTCTGCCGTAATACTTTGATTGCAACTGAGCGTTCAAGCATTACATCATACGCTTTATACACAATTGCCATTCCACCTCTGCCAAGCGTGTGTTCGAGGCGGTAGCGATTATTTAATAGCGTTTCCTGTTTTTGTTGATCGACCATACGAAAAGATTATAACATAGCAGGTCGTAGCCATACGCTATAATAAGCACTATGGTAAAGGAAATTGGAACATGAAAATCTCGCAGATCAAACAAAATTTATCAGCTAACCCCTTAATGTTTTTATTGGTTTTTATCCCCTTCGCAATTGCTGGCAATGCTTTTGATTGGAATGCAGGTATTGTATTTGCCTTATCAGCTTTATCAGTGATACCTTTAGCAGGCTATATTGGGGCAGCAACTGAAGCCCTTTCATATTATTCAGGACCCAAAATTGGGGGGCTTCTTAATGCTACTTTAGGTAATGCAGCAGAATTGATTATTACTATAGTAGCCATTCGAGAAGGATTATTAGAACTAGTCAAGGCATCCATCACTGGATCAGTGATTGGCAACTTGTTGCTGGTGATGGGTTTTGCAATGTTGACCGGTGGTTTGAAAAATGGCGTTCAACGATTCAACCGCTCTCATACTGGAAATCATAGCATGCTTTTGGTTATTGCGATCATTGCTTTAGTGATCCCTTCTCTCTTTAGCTCTTCTATTGGATCAAATGGTAGTCCGCATGTGGAAGCCTTGTCTTTAGGGGTAGCTGGAGTAATGATCATTATTTATATTCTGGGCTTAATTTTTAGCCTACGAGCGAGCAGCCCAGTTACATTTACCCTGGACGAAAAACAGCCGTCACCAGCATGGTCAAAGATTACCGCTATTATTGTACTTGCTGCTGCGACTGGTGGAGTTGTATGGATCAGTGAAATCCTTGTTGGAACTGTGGATCAAGTTGTTTCAACGCTGGGATTATCCGAATTCTTCCTTGGAATCATTTTGATCCCTGTGGTTGGAAATGTTGCAGAACATTTGGTGGCAGTGCAAGTAGCATTACGTAATAAAATGGATCTATCTGTTGAAATCGCATTATCATCCAGCTTGCAGGTCGCGCTTTTTGTTGCACCTTTGCTTGTATTCATCAGTTTGGTAATAAGGAATCCACTCACTTTGATATTCAATGTATTTGAGTTACTTGCGTTAGGTGCAGCTGTAATAATCTCTGCACTTGTTTCCTCTGATGGAGAATCAAACTGGTTGGAAGGTGCAGGTTTATTAGGTGTCTATTTAATTTTGGGAATAGCTTTCTTTTTATTTCCCGCATGAGTAGATTATGCAGCAGATCAAAAAATTATTCAATCGTTGGTCGATCATCATTTTCTTTGGAACATTTAGTGTTCTTTGTGTGATTAGTATCCTGGTGATTGCTCTTTTATCCAGCCAAACAACTACTTCAGGATATCCAACTGCTTCGTTCTTGATTATTCCTGCACCATCGTTAACACCAACAATAGATCCTCGAATAAATTTCACACCAACTCCTGATGGAAAAATTGTAAATGGGGTTGGAAAAGGCAGCATAGTTCAAATTCATGGTACTGAAGGTGCTGGATTACGATTACGGTCTGGTCCCGGTACAGGGTATAACCTGAAATTTGTTGCAATGGATGCAGAGCTATACGAGGTGAAGGATGGACCTGTCGATGCAGATGGATATATCTGGTGGCTCCTTGTATCACCCTATGATGAAAATCGCTCTGGTTGGGCTGCCGCTGACTACTTGAGCCTTGTAACAGAAAACCCGTAAGCTATAGATCGAAATATTTTTCGATTTCGTAGGGATGAGGTCGGATACTCACTTCGTAGTTTTCTTTTTCCTTGGCTTGAATCCAATTTTCGATCATCGCTTTGTCAAACACATCACCTGAGAGAAGGAATTGGTTATCCGCCTCAAGCGCACGCAGAGCATCTGGTAGCGAAGTAGGTAGACTTTTAATGGTTGTTCGTTTTTCAGGTGTCCATGAAAAAATGTCTTCATTGATCGGACCAAAACCTGCTTTAGTTGGATCAATTCGTTTTTTGATTCCATCAATCCCCGCCAATAACATAGCAGCCATAGCCAGATAGGGATTACAAGTTGCATCGGGTGGTCGAAATTCAAAGCGAACCTGGTGCGCTTTCGTTGCGTATGAGGGGACCCGAATCGCTGCACTGCGATTTCCTCGAGAGAAGATACAGCTTGTGGGTGCTTCATATCCTGGAATAAGTCGCCGATATGAATTTGTTGATGGATTTGTCCAGGCGAGAAGGGATGGTGCATGTGATAATAAACCGCCTATGAAGAATAGGGCGTTTTCCGACAACAAGGTTGAATCTTGAGCTCCATAGAATAGATTATTACCTGATCTTATTAACTGAATATGGAAATGCATACCGTTGCCGGCTTCTCCGAATAATGGCTTTGGCAAGAAGGATGCTACTTTTCCTGCACGAAAAGCAATCATGCGCGTAAAATACTTGATACACATGGTCGTATCACCAGCAGCGATGATCGAAAGCATGGGTGTTTCGATTTCACTCTGCCCAGGGCCTCCTACTTCATGATGGTGATATTTTATTGGAATCCCGATTTTTTCTAGTTCATGCACAATTTGGCTACGGATCTGGAATTGTCGATCTCCTGGTGGAATTGCATGGTATCCACCATGTGTGGGAAGCTGATATGCTTCAGAAGTTTTTCCAGCATTCCAGATTGCTTCATCAGAATCAAAACTATATCTGGATGTATTGCATGAATTTTCAACTTCTGCATGATCAAAAATGTAAAACTCGAATTCTGGGCCCCATCGAGATTCATCCGCTATGCCGCTTTGTAAAAGGTATCGTTCAGCTTTCTTTGCAATCAAGCGGGGGTCTCGGTTAAAAGGATTTTTGGTGTCAGCTTCTACTATATTGCAGATGAAAGATAGGGTCGAAAGATCATAAAAAGGATCGAAAAAGCCGGTTTGCAAATCGGGTACAAGCGCCATATCTCCACTTTTTACACTTTTTAAACCAATGCTGGACCCGTCAAAACCAACCCCACTATTCATCAGGTTCGGTGTAAATTCTGCAGGTGACAGCGTTACATGATGCCATTTCCCCCAAAAATCACAATATTTTAAATCTATCATCTGAATCTTTTGTTCCTTGATGAAGGCAGCAGAGTCACTAAAGTCTTTGAACAACATACCCCTCCGAGATGATGTAATTAAAATTTATTTTCTTTTACGCTTAAATATCCGTACAAGAATGCAGATTATTGCAGCCAGAATACCCAATCCTGCTACTGCCTGCATGACAGTTTTAGGCTGCATTCCTGGCAGCACAACATTTCCATCCCCATAACTGGCAAATTTCTTTCCCCAGGGTGTTTTGAGGGCTTCTTGAACTCTTTTTCTCCCGATAAAAGGATACCAATATACATTGTGATAGAAATTGCTGGCAAAAAAGCTCCAAGGAACCAATGGACTTTGTAAAAGTACTTTCTCAAGGGGTTTTAAAGGACCGTGATAGATCAATTTTTGCCCGCGTGATGCGAATGTATCTTCTTGTACGAAATTCCAAGAAGGTTCCTGATCAATGTCATATCCAACTATGCTGATCTGAGATGGATCCCCAATACCAAGGCCTTTTTCATGCGCCAAACGGATAAAGGGAATACTCATGGGATCAAATCCCTGGAGCTTAGCGGAAATTGCGTCAATAGCTACTTGATCAGATGAGGCCAAAATGATGTTCTTCTCGTGCCATCGCATAGCACGAGGCCCAGGACCATCTCCGGCAAAAGTTCCATCCATCACTGTAAATATTCCGGGATGAATATCCTGCTGGATCATCAATAGATCAACCAGGGTTTCATGAATTACGCTGTGTGTCCAATGACGATTGCGGTGTAATAATCCTCCAAAGGCATTCTTCATGGCACCTGTGATGGTGGTAAATACATGGGTTTTCACTGTTGGTAGATGAATGATGTTCTTTCCCACCAAATCTTTAGGAATATAAACGCCTTCAGGGTAGACTTTATCTAAAACAAGGAAAGGTTGTTTTGGTTCGTATTTTATCCAATCAAATTTTTGTTCATATAAATAGAGGCAGGGAATCTGGTAAGTATCTGTAACAAAGCGATGCTTGTTATTTACTTCACCTTCACTGGTATCCACAACTACAGTATCGTTATGGATACCGACGATATCTTTATAGCCATTACTTCTAAGGGTTTTAATCACTCCTTCAATTTGCCAAGGA
This sequence comes from Anaerolineaceae bacterium, assembly GCA_034430215.1. Lineage (GTDB taxonomy): Bacteria > Chloroflexota > Anaerolineae > Anaerolineales > Anaerolineaceae > UBA4782. The sequence goes on from DAOUFE010000019.1 coordinate 172,744, forward strand.
GTGGATGAACATGCTGGATACCATGTTTGCCATGATATATTGATCTTTAATCCTGTAGTATTTTCCTTTGGAAGCGCTGATTGAAATTCAGCTAATTTCATCAAGCGGTCGATATCTTCCAGGATAGTATCAGGGGTTGTTTTTAAGACGGCAACTTTACCTTTACCAGGAAAGTCGATCATTTCATCTCCCGATGAGTGAATTACCACCTTATTGATTGTACAGTATTGTAAAGGAGTAGTCCAGTTACCTTACAAATGCGATAACAACAGAATGTGTTCGCAAGTTGCTAAACAGTTCCATCAGTCATATAATTTTTCATATATTTGGAGGACAGATTGGATGATTCACAGATAACTCAGAGTTTTAATGATATGCCTTTGCCACAATCAAAACAGCTGCAATCTGGTGATCTATTAGTTGGTAGATACCAGATCCAGGATGTTATTGGTGTCGGAGGAATGGGTTCAGTGTATCGTGCTCGTGATCTGCATTTTCCAAGTGTCAAGAAGATTGTTGCTGTGAAAGAGATGATCATTCAAACTCATGATCCAATTGTCATGAGCACTATCGTCCAGAATTTTGAACGTGAAGCAAATATTCTGGTCACTCTTTCTCATCCTGCAATTCCACAAATATTTGATTACTTTACTCAAAATGAACGTTCATACCTGGTAGAAGAATACGTTCATGGGAAAGACCTGGAAGCTCTGCTAAATTCAATTGAAGGCTATTTCCCTGAAGATCAGATGATCGTTTGGGCAATAGAACTTTGCGATGTGTTGAGCTTCTTGCATACACATAAGCCAGAGCCAATCGTCTTCCGTGATATTAAGCCTTCCAATATCATGATTAACCAACAAGGTCATGTCATTCTTGTGGATTTTGGAATTGCGAAAAATTTTAAAGTTGGCCAAAAAGGAACGATGATCGGAACGGAAGGGTATTCACCACCAGAGCAATATCGTGGTGAAGCAACTCCTCTGGCTGATTTGTATGCCTTAGGCGCTACTTTACATCATTTGTTGACCAGGCGTGATCCCCGTATTGAGCCACCGTTTACTTTTTCTGAGCGACCAATTCGAAATATTAATCCTGCTGTTTCTGTAGATTTTCAACAGATCATAGAAAAATCATTACATTATGAGCCTGAGTTAAGATTTCAATCTGCTGAAGAAATGAAAGATGCATTGATGTCAGTTGCTGGTAAAACTGGCGCTTTATCACGCGTTGCTTTACGGCAAGGGAAGGATTTACAAAACCAATCAGTAAAACCTGTTTGGAAATTCAAGTGTGAAGATGAGATCAGAGGGTCGGCTTCAATGAATAGGGAGGTATTATTTATCGGAGCTTATGACACTAACCTTTATGCTTTGAAAGCTGAAACTGGTGAGATGATTTGGAAATATCCGAGTGAAGGCGGTGTGATCAGCAAACCACTTGTAGTCGATGATACCGTTTATTTTGGGTCAGAAGATTCAACTTTTTATGCAATTTCTGTGCGAACTGGAAAATTATTGTGGACTTATAAAACCGGAGGACCTGTGCGATCTTCTCCTGGGGTGGCGGAAGATTATATTTTTCTAGGTTCAGATGATGGTTTTCTGCACGCAATTCATACTGTCAGTCGGCGCGATGTATGGCGTTTTAATGCCGGAAGTGCAGTGCGCTCCGGTCCCTTGGTCTTACAAAATTCAATTGTGTTTGGCTGTGAAACGGGGGATATCTTTATGTTGGATATTCATGGAAATATGCGTTGGAGATTTCGTACAAGACGTGCAGTGTTTGCTTCGCCAGTTGTTGCGCAAGATATTCTTGTAATTGGTTCACTGGATGCTACTTTGTATGGGCTGGATATGAAATCAGGTTGGCCGATATGGCGTTTTCGTATGAATCGGGGAACAGCATCGAGTGCTGCGATTGCAGATGGCATGGTATTTGCAGGAAGTGCTGATGGGAAACTGTATTGTGTGAATCTTTCAAACGGAAAAGAGATCTGGCATTTCGATATGGAAGAACAGATAAGCGGCACTCCAGCAATATATAAAGATGCGGTATTTGTTGGTGGAGGAGAAGGAACTTTTGCCTGTCTGGAATATCGAACAGGAAGATTAAGATGGAAATATAAAACTGGAGGACCAATTACCGGGATGCCGTGTGTATACGCTGATAAAGTGGTAATTGGATCATTTGATCATACTATTTATGCGTTCCCAGCGTCATAAAGACTGCGGAGGAAAAATTGCCAAGCTTCTTACGGGAGTTCTTTAGAAAGAAAAATGCCAGTCGATCGATGGATGCTGCCAATGATATCGCAACAATTCCTTTAGAATCACAACAAAAAGATTCTTCTTCAACACCCGTAAAAAACTATAATCCTCCACAGATTATTTTTGCTTCTGCCCAATCAGTGGGAAAACAACGTGAGCATAATGAAGATACGCTTTTTGCAATGAGTACGTGCATTTCTGGGGAAGAAATCCAGTATAACTTGGGACTTTTTATTATTGCAGATGGTATGGGAGGGCATCAGTATGGAGAAATCGCCAGTGCTACTGCAGTAAAAAAGTTTGTTGAAATTATCGTCAAGAAAAGTATATTATCGGGTGTATTGGGTACAAAAAAGCTCACCACACAAGCTGTTCAAGGAATCGTAGGGATTGCTTTAGAAGAAGCTCATAAAGTTGTGCAATTGGAAGCTCCAGGAGGTGGAACCACATTTACTGGAGCTGTGATATTGAACCAGGATATTATATTGGCGCATGCTGGAGATAGTAGAGCTTATATGTACCTGCCAGATGGTTCTCTGGAGTTGTTGACAAAAGACCATTCATTGGTAGGTAGATTGGTTGAATTAGGACAGATCACAGAAAAAGAAGCATCAACACATCCACAACGAAATATATTATTACGTGCAATTGGACAACCAGAACCATTTAATCCTGATATTTCAACAACAAATTTTCATAATGAGGGCATTTTGATAATCTGTAGTGATGGATTATGGGGTGTGGTGTCAAAACATGAGATCATTAATGTGATGCAAAATGGTGGAAATTCACTTCAAGATGATTGCCGAAAGCTGGTTGATTTAGCGAATGCCAAAGGTGGTCCTGATAATATCAGTGTTATTATGGCAAAATGCTTGCTGTAGATCTGGGGTAAGATATGAAGAGGAATAAGTATTTTATTTTAGGAATATCCCCAACCGATGATGCAGAAACAATTCGTTCTGCATATAAAGAAGCTGTAATGCGGTTTCATCCTGATGTCAATCCTGCTCCTGAAGCCACAGATGAGTTTTTAGAAATTCAAGCAGCTTTTGAGGTATTAAGCGACAGTGAGAAAAAAGCAGCATACGATAAGGAAATTGATTCTTCGTCAATCATTGCACCTTTGAAAATTGAAAAGTTGTTCAGCCGAAATGTTTTGCCCCCTTTGGATGAACCGCAACTAGTCTACACACAACTTAACATTCGCTGCAATATTGATCCAGGTAATGTAAAAGCTGCACCATTAGCTATCTCTCTTGTCATAGATCGATCAACATCGATGCAAGGGGAGAGAATGGATAAAGTGAAATCAAGCATTACAAGCTTTATACAACATCTGGGAAAGAATGATGTATTTTCAGTTGTTGCTTTTAGCGATAGGGCAGAAGTGATCATCCCTGCTATGAAAGTAAGCTCATTTAGTATTGACGATGAGCGAATTTCGATGATCTCAACAAAGGGTGGTACTGAATTATTCCATGGTTTGGCTGCTGGAATCGAGCAATTGGAATCAAACCTGGCAAAAGGCTGTAGAAAACACCTCCTCCTTTTTACAGACGGTCAAACATACGGTGATGAAGAACGGTGTTTTGAACTGGCAATGCAAGCAATTGAGAAGAAAATTGTTATTTCTGCTTTTGGATTAGGATATGAATGGAATGATAAATTTCTTGACCAGTTATCTTCTTTGACTGGAAGCAATGCAGAATTTATCACTTCTAGTAGTGACCTCGAAAAATTTCTCAATGAAAAATTAGTTACATTGGGATTATTCTTTTCTCATTCTGTGAATTTTGACATGACGAGTGATGAAGGAGTGGAATTAAATTATGCATTTCGGATACGACCCAATAGCGCACAATTAGAATCGAAAAACAATATTTGTTTGGGAAATGTTCCTTTTTCAGAGAAGTTATCGGTCATAATGGAGTTTTTAGTTCCACCATTATCTGATGAAACACAGATGATAAAGTTAGCTCATGGATTTATTACTCTTGAATCACCTTTTTGGGAGGTACCGATAAGGATGTTCGTTCAACTTGATTGTCCTGTTCGGTATAATCCCGAGGTGAGTTATCCACCTCCAGAAATTGTTCAAGCTATGTCGCAGCTTGTTCTATATAGAATACAGGAAAAAGCGCGTAGTGAAGTTGATAAAGGAAATATCACTGCTGCTTTTAAACGTCTCCAATATCTGGCATCGCATTTAATGTCACAGGGTAATAAAGACCTGGCACGCATTGTATTGCGAGAAGCAGAAAATATTCAACGCAATAAACAATTCAGTAACGATGGCGACAAGAAGATCAAATACGGGACGAGAGCTTTTCTATTACCTGAAGGAAAGAAAGGAATTGCTATATGATAATTTGTCCCAATTGCAACCATCGGGAATTTGTAGGTGCGCTTTTTTGCAGTGAATGTGCAGCTAAACTGATTTCCACAGGTCGTTTATCATCCGCTGTGCCTGAGCGTGTAGTGCAGGAAGAAATTCGCAACTCTATTTATCGAAATCGCCGTCTCAATTATGTTGAAACGGGATCACTGGTATTAAATAAAGCACTTAATCTGCATTTAATGGATAGTGACCAATTCTTTCCGTTGACGCAAAACTGCAGAGTAGTTCTAGGCAGGATTACTGATAATCAATCACAAATCCCAGACATAGATCTGTCTCCTTTTCATGCATATGCCTATGGTGTCTCACGATTACATGCAGAGATCCGATATGAAGATCAAGGTATTGTTATTATTGACCTTTCTTCCTCGAATGGAACACGAATTAATGGACAATTGATTACCCCACATGTTGAATATCCGCTTACAATTGGTGATATCATCACATTAGGAAAATTTAGAATTCAATTAGTACAAAGATAATCAGGAAGGATTATGCAATCTGTAATAATTCACATTTTAAATGAAGACCCTATTGTGGGTGAGGTTGAAGAATTACCTTCTCCTACTGATGCAAGTATTTTGGTTCGTAATCCTCGGCGAAGGGATGGTAAAGATTTGGGCTATATTGATTCAGAAGTTTCTCAAGTCATCTGGCCAATCAACAGGGTGATGTTCATTGAAGTATTACCAGGCGAAGAAGATGAAGAAGTAATAACATTTGTTCGGGAGTAGCAGGATGAGTGATGAGCAGTTTAGAAATCGAGTGATCCTTGTGGTCGATGATGAAGAACGCATGGTGCGATTCATTCGTTTGAATTTGGAACACGATGGGTTCCAGGTTATCCAGGCAATACGAGGTACTCAAGCGATCGAATTAATTCGCACCGAGATGCCAGATCTAGTTTTACTCGATGTGATGATGCCAGATATCGATGGATTTGAAGTATTACGGATGATCCGCGAAGCTAATACTGTTCCGGTTATTATGCTTACTGCCAAGGGTGAAGAGGAAGATAGGATTCGTGGACTTGAATTAGGCGCAGATGATTACATAACCAAACCTTTTAGCCCGAGAGAGCTTGTTAGTAGAGTTCGTGCTGTTCTCAGACGAACTGAAACCAGCGGAATGGGTGCGAAAGATGTGATCCAGGTGGATGAACGATTAAGGTTAGATTTTGGCAGGAGAGAAATCTGGGTTGATGGAAAATTAATTCAATTACGTCCTACAGAATATCGTTTACTTTATCATCTGGTTCAAAATGCTGGTTGGGTTATGACATATGATCAACTTCTAACCAAAGTTTGGGGGTATGAATACCAGAATGAACCACACTATGTACGACTTTATGTTAACTATTTGCGTCAAAAACTTGAAAAGGATCCTACAAATCCAAAATATATATTGACCGAAAGGGGTGTAGGATATCGTTTTATTGATTACAAGCGCGGAGAGAAGAGCCAATAATTCTTATTTTTATATGATATTAATAAATAGTTAGCATATTTCTAATACAACAGAGCTATATTCATTGTAGATATTTGAATATGGAGGTGTTGTATGTCAAACTTAACCAGATGGGAACCTGTTCATGAATTCTTGAGCCTGCGAGACGCGATGGATAAGCTCTTTGATGAAATGATCACTCAACCTGGTGGCATTTCACCTTTAGGACAAATCGTGCCCGCCCTTGATATGTACCAAACCGCAAATGAGATTGTCGTTAAAGCGTCATTACCTGGACTTACTGCAGAAAACATTGATATTTCAATTGCAGGTGATGTTTTAACCATAAAGGGAGAAATGCTGAAAGAACCAGAAGATAGCAAGACGACATATCATATCAGAGAAAGACGTTGGGGCAGTTTCATTAGGAGCATCACGCTACCTGTACCCGTTGTAGCAGACAAAGCGAAAGCTGAATTTGAAAATGGTGTGCTTAATTTAACTTTACCAAAGGCAGAAGAGGTACGCGCTAAGACCATCACAATAAAGGCAAAATAATTCAGAAAACAAGATACATGGGTTGAATTTCAACCCATGTATCTTGTTTCGAAATGCAGTCATTATTGGTAAAATAAAAATAGTTTAGAAGAGAAAGGTTAATTATGATCACAGAACCAGTTCATGTAACAGATCAAGCTTTTGAAAAAGCAGTTTTGCAATCAACAATTCCTGTTATTGTTGATTTTTGGGCACCTTGGTGTAATCCTTGTAAAATGATCGCACCAACTTTAGAAAAGCTTGCCACAGAATATAGTGGAAAGCTTTTGGTCGCGAAAGTAAATACCGATGAAAATCCTGAATGGGCGCAGAAATATGGCGTGCAAGGTATTCCAACTTTATTATTTGTAGCCAATGGAAAAATCGTTCATAGACAAACGGGAGCTGTACCAGAAGGACCGTTACGTGAGCTGGTGACTGAATTCTTGAATGTGGTAGAAACGAAGAATTAGTTAAATAAAAAGTACAATATTAACAGGGTCTATTGATTGGAAAAAATTCAACAGACCCTTTTATTTAATCTTTTTCTCGTGTGATCTTAGCGCCAAGTTCAAGCAACTTTTGTTCAATATTTTGATAGCCACGATCAATTTGCACAATATTGCGAATAACGGAAACACCCTTAGCGGATAATGCCGCCAATAATAATGACATACCTGCTCGGATATCTGGGCTTTCCATTTTTTCACCATATAGCTGTGAAGGTCCCTGCACTATACAGCGATGTGGGTCACATAGTACTATGTGAGCACCCATGCCAACCAATTTATCTGTGAAAAACATACGACTTGGATACATCCAATCATGGAATAGAATGGTACCCTTGCATTTTGTTGCAATCACAATAGCAATTGACATTAAGTCCGTTGGGAAGGCAGGCCAAGGCATTACACTTATCTCTGGTATTGCACCACCCAGATCAGGTTGGATTTCCAATTTTTGATTGGTTGGTACGATGATATCTTCACCATCAACGACCCATCTAATTCCCATCCTCCCCAAAATGAGTCGGATCATATCCAGGTAGGAGACACCCGCATTACGAATGCGGATATTACCATTTGTTAAAACTGCTGCGCCAACAAAACTTATCACTTCAAGGTAATCAGGACCAATCGTAAATTCACCACTGTGTAGTGATTGAACGCCCTCAATATTCAGGGTGTTTGAACCAATATTTTCAATCTTTGCTCCAAGCGTATTCAACATGTGGCATAAATCTTGAATATGTGGCTCAGATGCTGCGTTCCGTAAAATAGTATGTCCTTTGGCAGTAACAGCAGCCATAATGGCGTTTTCTGTAGCGGTTACGCTAGCTTCATCAAGAAGAACATCTGCTCCTACTAATTTCTTTGCCCGGAAACTAAAAGCGCGCTCACAATTAATTTTTGCACCTAGACTGCGAAGAGCTAAAATATGTGTATCTACCCGCCGGCGACCAATCACATCACCTCCCGGAGGAGGAAGAGTAAGCTCGCCCATTCTGGAAAGCATCGGACCAGCAAGGAGGATAGATGCGCGAATTTTTCTACAAAGGTCTGGATCTAGATCAGCAGGTCGCACCTGTTCAGCCTGGATCTTCCAGGATTGAGGCGCTAGCTGAGTAAAGGTTACTCCAAGGCTCTCAAGCAAGAGCCGCATGTTTTTTACATCGATAATATCTGGCACATTATGGAGAATTACAGGTTCAGGTGTTAATAAGCATGAAGCCATTAATGGCAATGCTGCGTTTTTATTTCCCGCAGGTGTGACCTCTCCATTAAGGGCATGGCCGCCTTCGATAATGAATTTCTCCAAGATAGCCTCCTGTTAGAATAGTAATCGAAAAAGAATTTAAGAAAATCCCAGTAAATTGATTATAACTTTTCTTTAGCATAAGGGTTAACTTATTGTATAGAAATTGAAGTATACTCAATTAGTTTTTAATCCCATATTAAGAGGATGAATATGGTACAGATAGAGCAGGTAGATGTAAAAAACAAATCACAAGTAAATGCTTTTGTGCAGTTTCATTACGATTTATATAAAGATTGCCCGCAATGGGTTCCACCTTTCTACGCTGACATTAAAGCAATGTTGAATCCAAATAAACACCCTTATTATGAACATTCGGATGCTGAATTCTTTGTGGCAAAAGTGGATGGGAAGATAGTTGGACGCATTGCAGCCATGGAGAACAAGCCTTTTAACAAATATCATGCATCAAAAAAAGCTCAATTTTATCTTTATGATACGATTGATGATCAAGAAGTTTCAAACGCTTTGTTTGACAGGGCAAGCGAATGGGCAAAAAAGAGAGGTCTTACTGAATTGGTTGGCCCCAAGGGGTTTGGAGCTTTGGATGGCTATGGGATTTTATATGAGGGGTATGAGCATCGTCAAATGATGAACATGATGAATTACAACTACCCATATTATGTTAAACATGTCGAAAGCTATGGATTTACCAAAGCTAACGATTTTGTTTCTTGTTACCTGCAACCTGCGAACTATGTTTTGCCTGAAAAGGCTAAAGCAATTGCAGATCGTATTGCTGAACGTGGAAATATCTATGTCAAAACATTTAGAAATAAGAAAGATTTGATTTCTTGGGGAACAAAAATAGGTCATGCTTATAACAGCAGCTTTGTAAATAACTGGGAATACTATCCTTTGACAGATAACGAGCTTAAATTTGTCATTGATAATGTTATGCTTTTGGCTGATCCCAAACTGATGAAAATTATCATGCACAAGGATGATGTCATTGGCTTCCTGTTTGTTTTTCCTGATATATCCAAAGCCATGCAACGTGGAAAGGGACATTTGAATCCTCTGACCATTCTCGACCTGATGCGTGAGGTAAAAAGGACAAATTGGGTTTCATTGAATGGGGTTGGGATTCTACCTGAATTTCAGGGTAGAGGTGGCAATGCATTAATGTATTCTGAGATAGCAAAAACCTTTAAAGAATATCCTTTCGAACACGCTGAACAGACTCAAATGGCTGATACTGCTGTACAGATTCGAAAGGATATGGAAAACCTGGGTGCACAGATTTATAAACGGCATAGAGTTTATGGAAAAATGTTATAGATACGGTTCTATCGCAGCTTTCTAATCTGGGAGAATTGAAAAAATAAACTAATAAGATTGCTGAAACCAATTGCAAAGAAGAAGATCACGATTGGCACCAACGGCATGACATACCTTTGAAAAGGGATTGGAACTGTAAAAACGAGAAGAATGAATTGTAAAACTCCTGCAAGGATGATCAAGATTTCTTCTCGTTTTTGATTTCCAACCAATCCTCTGATCACACTATACATCCCCGTCAATGAAAAGATAAGAAGGATCGATCCCCCAAGAAAATTACGCATAAAACTATTGATGGGGATGGATAAATATTTATTCACTTGATCACTTAATGCAACCTGGTAGTTAGCAGTATCTAATGGTGCTGGTGTTGTAAAAAAGAGATTGGCTACTATTCCACTAATCCTTTGCAGGGGAGTGGTCAAGGCAGCTTGGGGTGAAACCCTGATAATGTCAGCTAGTTGCTGTGCAACTAGATCTTGTCTTAAGAAAAATGCTTCTTGCAAAGATTGGAAAGGGTGTTTCCACGCAAAAGGATTTAAGAGGAAAAACACCCCAATCACAAAGATTGCGTATAGCGATAGATGCTTAATCCCCAATAATTTATGATGAAGGTAGTATTTATAATTAAAAAGAATGGGCATGAATCCAATAAGCAACCAAATTGCGGTTGATTGCTTTGCATTGAATGCTAAAGAGACCGGTAATGCAATTAACCAAGGGTGCTTTTTACAGAAAAAAATTGCCCATATACAAAAGATTACAAAAAACACAGTCAAGCTTTCAGCCATCGAACGTCTTGTGTGCAGTAATATAAGTGAATTACCTGCCAGGAAAGCAATTCCTATCCAACCAGCAAGTTTGCCAAAATTCATTGATAGAAGGTGCCAAAAAAGCAATAACGATAGTGGAAATACCCACGCAACAGATAGACGCGCTACAAATAAAGCAGATGTATCTGGTAAAGCGCCTGCATTGGAATTCTCTTCCCAGGATTTTGACCAATCCCAATCGACGGTTTGTGGTGGGTGACCTGTGATGAAACGTCCTATGCCAATAAAATATCGTGTGAGGGGCGCGTCCAGCATGCGATATCTCATTTGTGTGGTTAAAGGAACGGTTGGCTCCCATGCCATCGAAAGTGGATCTTTAAGAAATGTTTCCACATCATAACTATTGAAAAGCTGAGTGCTTTCATCGGGATGGAATGGTACTTGCATAATGGATACAAAGTACAATACGGTAATGAGGCAAATTACCAAATATGGTAGTAAGGTTGTCAAGGTTTTGCGAAAAGTTGTTGACATATGGATATCCGAATACAATACTTTAGCATGAAACGACAAAATTGGTATTCCCTTCTTTTTATTGCAATTCTCATTCTTGCTGCGGGGTATAAAGCTTGTTTGTTGATCAATAATGCCTTCCCTTTCAACGCAGATGAAGCAATTATCGGATTAATGGCGAAACATATTCTGGAAGGAGAGCGTCCAACTTTCTTTTATGGGCAGGCATATATGGGAAGTCTAGATGCCTGGTTAATCGCTGGTGGATTCGCCATTTTTGGAATAAAAGTATGGGTAATTCGATTCGTACAAATTTTATTGTATACAGCAACGATTGCTTTAACAATGTACCTGGTCAAGAAATGCACAGAATCCGGTATTCCAGCATTAATTTCTGGCATTCTTATGACCTTTCCACCTGTAAATACAACCCTATATACAACAGTAAGCCTGGGTGGTTATGGTGAAACACTTCTGCTTGGTACGTTGCTTCTGGTTTCATTCATCCAGTATAAAGATGAGCACATTTCGAATAAAGTGAAATTATTTATTGGTATTGGGATGGGGGCGATCACTGGGTTTGGATTCTGGGTCAATGCATTAACTCTGGTATATAGCATTCCGATTTTTGGGTATTTCATCTGGGATTGGGTGAAGCAAGTAAAAAACCTGAAAATCAGGAAGCAAACAATGGTTTATTTGGCGACATATGCTTCAGGAGTTTGTATCGGTCTTCTTCCCTGGATTCTTTTTGTGTTTCAGACGGGATGGCATTCTGCTATAGGAGAAAGCCTGGGTTCAGCAATATCTGTTAGCAAAGGAAATTATTTCATCACTACACTAGAACACATTCGAAATTTCCTTTTATTTGGTGTTACTGCGCTATTTGGTTTACGACCACCATGGGGGGTCAATTTATTAGTCATACCATTGATCCCCGTAGTTCTGGCAATTTGGATATTAATCTTTCTCAAGGGTATAAAAATCAAGAAATTTGGGAATAACAATCTGTTGAATCTAATCGCAATTTTAATTTGTTTTATCCTTCTCTTGGGATTTATTTTCACACCTTTTGGGAATGATCCATCTGGGAGATATTTTTTGCCTGTATATCATATGGTCGCTGTATTAGCTGGCATTGCTTTGTATGAGGGAATGAAGAAGCCAGTAATCTATATCCTCTGCGTAGCGATCATCGTTTGTTTCCATATAACAGGGACAATTCAATGTGCGCAGAAGAATCCTCCTGGAATTACAACTCAATTTGATTCAATTACACAGATAGATCATGCCTATGATGAGGAATTAATCGAGTTCTTGAAGGGAGAAGGCGAATTGACCGGCTTTTCAAACTATTGGGTAGCTTATCCACTGGCATTTTTATCTGACGAGGAGCTGATATTCGTTCCGGAATTGCCATACCATCAAGATTTTCGATATACCAGCCGTGATAACCGATACCAACCCTATATTGAAAAAGTGTATCAAAGTAATCGGGTAGCATTTATTACAACTAACCATCCACAATTAAACGATCGGTTAAGAGCAGAATTTAGAAAAGCAAATGTTACATGGCTGGAAAAACAGATCGGTGATTACCATATATTTTATCAACTTTCGTCGCCCGTTTATCCTGACAACCTTAACCTGGGATTAGTCCAATGAGGCAAAACGTGGAAGCAAAGAAATCAGGAATTGCACCTTTATTTTTAATGATTACATTGTTGCTGGTGGTTTTGATCGCAGCCAGAGTTCCGCTTGATACCGATATGTGGTGGCATTTGAGAGCAGGAGAAACCACTGTTGAAACAGGAAAGCCTACCCTGATAGATACTATGTCATTCACAAAGTTGGGTGAACCCTGGGTAAATCATTCGTGGATAGCACAGGTAATTCTTTATCTGTTATTCAGGCTTGGAAATTATTGGGGATTAGAAGGATATATTGTTGTCTTGATTGCGATTACTGTGCTGTTTTTATGGCTTCAGATGAAAGAATCACCCATTCTAAAATCTGCGCTCATCATTTACGGAGTATTTTTAATATCCCAGGTATTAACTCCTCGACCACAGCTTTTTTCTCTATTTCTGCTGGCTTTCACAAGCTGGTACTTAACATGTTGTGTAAATGGAAATTATCGAAAGGCCTGGGCACTACCAATCATTTTCATATTTTGGTCAAACCTTCATGCTGGCGCGACTATTGGCGTCATTTACATGGTAGCGTATGTTGGCGGTAATTTTTTAAATACAATTTTCACAAAGCGTGAAGAGAGGAATTGGAAAAACTTCTTTGCTCTTGCGGGATGGGCAATTTTCGCATTCTTTGCAATTGCTGTGAACCCAAATGGATTTTCGATTTATGGAATATCTTTTATCACAGTGCAGGTCAGGGTGCAGCAGTATATTCAAGAGTGGCTGGCACCCGATTATCATGAACCACTGCATTTGATGTTCTTGATTTTACTTATTGCGAATTATGTTGTTCTGTTTTTAGCGAGAAGAAAATTTGATTGGATTGATCTGGCTGTCAGTGTGCTATTTTCATATTTTGCCCTGACAGCAAGAAGGAATATTGCATTATTTACTGTTGCTGTTATTCCAATATTTTCAAAATATGTTTACTTTTTGATAAGTAATACCAGAAAAGCAAGTATAAAAATTAATAGCAAGCCTTTACAACCAACAACAACACGAATTATCAACTACGGCATAATTGGGTTGTTGTTTACTATATTCTTATTTAAATTCTATATCAATGGATATCCAAAATTAGTGGAATCCCATATCAAGGATTATTATCCAACTCGGCAGATTCAAACGTTATTAAATGCAAAACCAGAGGGAAATCTTTTAAATGAATATAACTGGGGAGGTTATCTGGCATGGGAAGAAATGGAATATCCAGTAATGATCGATGCCCGAACAGACCTTTATGGTGACACGATTTTCAATGATTGGCTTTCTTTAATTTATACTGAACCTGGTTGGGAAAATCTACTACAGAAATACAAAATAGGTTCGGTGATGCTATATGCTGATCGCCCGTTGGTTCAAGCCTTGCAAAATAAAGGATGGAAAATCATTCAGCAAGATGAAGTTGGGGTTTTACTGGTGCCCTGACCAGGGAAGAAAAGATCAATACGACGATCATCCAGAGCAGAAAGAGCATTACGCGCTTCGGCGATCTGATCAAGATCACAATCAGTGACCAGAATTTCTTCTTCGTTTTCAGAACCAGAGCAGATCACATCGCCATAGGGATTAATGATCTTGCTACTACCGCCAAAAATGATTCTACCCGATCTGCCTACATTGTTTACGGCTGCAAAAAAGGATTGGTTTTCAACCGCACGAGCCTGCAATAAAATACTCCATTGCTTGATCCTTTTCAAAGGCCATTCTGCAACAAGTAAATGTAGAGCCATGTCGTGAAATCCTAAAGCACGGAAAAACTCAGGAAAACGCAAATCATAACAGATAGCCAGACCCGCATTTCCAAAAGGAAAAGCAAACCAGTTTAAATTGTTTCCAGGTGAAAAGACTCTGTCTTCATTAAGCAACCTGAACAAGTGAATTTTATCGTAGAAGATAAATGTATCTGATTGTGGTGGAATGAGGATAAATCTATTATAAAATGAATTATGGTCTTGAATAAGGTAGGATCCACCAATATAGATATCTCGATCATGAGCGATCTGTCTTAAGTTCAGTAAATACTCTTGATTGGTGTGAAAAATCGCTTCTGGATCACGTAATTTGTAACCTGATGTCCATAACTCAGGGAAAAGGATAATTTCACTCTTCTTATCTGCTGCCTGGGATAACATATCTATACCTCTCGAGAAATTGGTCTCCATTTCTCCAGGCTCGATATGCATTTGAACAAGCGCTATTTTTATCTTCATCTATGCATGAATTATAATGGATAGATAATTATTCAGGAGTTATTTTGAGAAGAACTAACAAAGCAGTTTTCATTATGTTTTGCATCACTATAATATTGGGTCTATTAGGGGGTCTTACCTGGGTGAATTATCGCTTTTCATCATCTTTGAAAGGTGATAATGATTTTCTTTCTTACTGGCTAGGAACACGCCTGTTTCTTACAGAAGGTCAAAGTGCTTACAGCGAGCAGACAACGTCTCAAATTGAAATTATGGCTTATGGGCATCAGGCGAAAGAAAATGAAAAGTCTTTGATCTTTACCAGCCCTCTTTATTCCCTCATCATCTATGCCCCGTTTGCACTTATTCCTGATTTCAACCTGGCTCGGTCACTCTGGATGACTGTACTTGAAATGGCAATCGTCGGAATAGTATTTTTTTCAATAAAAATTAGTGAATGGAAATCAGGATTAGCGGGTTTACTGCTCTATTCTCTTTTTGCATTCCTTTGGTACTACTCGGCTAGCGCATTAATCTCCGGTGATGTTATTATCATCACATCGTTTTTTGTTGTGATGGGAATCTGGGCGGTTAAAAAGGGTGAATGGGAATATGCTGGGGTAGTTTTTGCGTTTTCAACGATAAAACCGCAGTATGCAATCATCTTAATCATCATTCTTCTTATCTGGTCATTATCTGTTCGACAATACAAATTCGCCATATGGTTTTTTAGTAGTTTAACTTTCTTTATTATCAGTACTGTACTGTTTCAATCAGATTGGATAATTCAAAACTTACGTGCGAGTGTGCAAAATCTGGCAACACTAAGCATTTATAATCCAGCTACGGCATTTTCATCACTACTTCCAGGAGTTGGGACTAAGATTGGCTGGTCGTTATCAGGTGTAATACTTGCATTAATCATCCTTGAATGGGTAAAAGTACGAAAACCAGATGAAAGAAAGCTTGCCTGGCTGATCTGTCTCACGCTGGTAGGTGCAACATTTATCGGATTACCCATTGAAACGAAAAGTTTTGTTATGCTTTTACCTTTGTTGCCCATGATATTTACTGTTATAGACGAACGTTGGCATAAAGCTGGAGTGATTCTCAATAGCGCTTTTTATTTTATATTGTTGGCTGGAATTTGGTTAATTTACTTTTCGACGAAAGGAAATGCAAACCAAACCGCAATTTTATTTTTCCCCGCTATCAGCGTTCTCTTCCTCTTAATGTATTGGATTAGAAATTGGGTAATGAATGTGATAAAGCCCTGGTACGATATTGCTCAAGAGGAACCAAAACGATTCAGGTAATTTTCTGTGAAGTAGATTGTAATTGTTTTTCACTGTTTACAGCATTCTATAAAAAACTTTAAATCGTAATATTCAGGGTTACCTATGCGTTCTTATACTGGATTATTTCTAACAGGCTTTTCATTGGTTACGATGCTTACTGTTGCCTGTTTTCAATCTGTTCCAGGGTATATGGATGCTGAATATTACCTTGCAGATGCCATTCAACTTGTTCAAAAAGGGAGAATGACAGAGCCTTTTCTATGGAATTATCTTGATGATCCATCAGGTATTCCACATCCAGCTTTTTCTTATTGGATGCCACTGCCATCCATCATGGCAGCAGCAGGGATGCTGCTATTTGGGAACTTAAGTTTCTTTGCAGCAAGATTTTTTGCCATTATTGCGGCATCAATTCTTCCTTTCCTGGTCTATACTTTGTCAAAGAAGATCGGAGCAAATCATTCAGTCGCGCTAATCGCAGGATTTCTAGCGATATTTTCTGGGTATTATGCGATATTTATTACACTGACAGATAGTTTCCCGTTTCTTATGGTGTTGAGTTGTACCTTCTTTTTGGTTGCTTTTAATGAGACACTATTTGAAATGCCTGGTTGGAAGAGAAACCTTGGATATCTTTTGTCTGGACTTCTTCTTGGATTGATGCATTTGTTGCGAGCTGATGGATTGCTCTGGATGATAGGAGGAATTGGTATTCTCCTTTGGAGATTCTGGCGAGACTATAAAAAATCATTATCATGCAAAAAGACAAAAACGATCTTTCAATACATCGGATATCTGATCATTCTACTTGTGGGGTACAGTGCCGTTACATTCTGGTGGTATGGAAGAAATTTATCTGAATGGGGCACATTATTACCTCCAGGCGGTTCTTCTACGATCTGGTTAACTTCGTATAATCAGACATTTGCCTATCCCACTGATAAACTTAACTCAGGTGCCTGGTTAGCCAGTGGGTGGAGTGAGATCATCAGGATAAGGCTCAATGCAATTTTCCAGAATCTGAAAACCTTTTTTGGTGTACAAATGCAGATTTTTATGCTTCCATTCGTATTCATTGGAGCATGGAAACTGAGAAAAGAACCCCGCGTTATATTTGGCTTTTTTATGTGGCTGGCAATATTTGGGATCATGTCCATTGTCTTTCCATTTGCAGGTGCACGTGGGGGGTTTTTCCATTCAGGCGCTGCGATTCAACCCTTGTTCTGGAGTGTATTTCCTGTTGGGTTCTCGTCTTCTATTCAATGCGGACGCGGCGACGGAGGTATGACAGCCTGGAAGTGTATTTCCTGTTGGGTTCTCGTCTTCTATTCAATGGGGTGTCGAAAAGAGAAAATGGCATCCGACAACCTCACAGAAAGTATTTTCTTACGGATTTCTGTGCATTGCAGCTTTAATGACAGCAGCATTATATATTGGAAGCGTGGTTTCCCCTTCGGGAGAGAAAGCTTGGGATTACAGCAACCAACAATATTTAAAAGTTGATCAAATGCTGAAAGCACTGAATGTTGCTAGTGAAACAATCATTATGGTAAATAACCCACCAGGTTTTTATCTGGCTTCTGGAAGAAAATCGATCGTAATTCCCAATGGCGATGTTAAAAATTTGATATCGGTTGCGAGGAAGTATGATGCAGAAATTGTTGTACTGGAGTCAAATCATCCAGATGAATTAGAAGACCTATTTAAAGCACCTGCACAAATATCGAATTTACAACTATTGACATCATCAGGTGATAATCATATTTTCCGAGTACCAGTGGAATGATAATGGAGAAGAGCGATTTTAACGTTATTACAAAAAAAGCAATGCTGAATTCTTTTTTTCTTCGCAACTATCGCTATTTTATTGTAGCAATTGTTGTTCTACTATCAGCAATTCTATATTTATCTAGCAGTAAGATGATAACTGATACTGGTTATCCTCTGGATGATGCATGGATTCATCAGACATATGCCCGAAATCTTGCAGTAAATGGCGAATGGGCTTTTCTTCCTGGGCAGGTATCTGGAGGATCGACATCACCTTTATGGACAATTCTTCTCATTCCTGGGTATTGGTTGGGGATACCACAAGTGTGGACATATATGCTGGGAATTATTTGCCTGATCGGGGTTGCCATTTTAGCAATGGTAAATTTGCAAATGGATGAGAAAAAGCCTGCAGCTATCTTCTTATTGGCTGTTGGATTATTCTTTGCAACAGAATGGCATCTATTGTGGGCATCTGTTTCAGGAATGGAGACGATTTTCTATATCAGCATTATCATGTTGTTCTTTGTATTATTAAAAAAGCAAAATCTGCAATGGGTTTCTGGAATATTAATAGGAGTGGCTGTTTGGATCAGGCCAGATGGATTACTTCTTCTTGGACCCTGGATATGGGTCATTCTATTGAGTAAGGCAAGCGTAAAAGAAAAAATATCCTCATTGTGGAGAGGTTTAGCAGTATTTTCGGCAATATTTGGGCTTTATTTGACTTTTAATTATTTCGTTGCAGGGACTGTCTGGCCGAATACATTTTATGCGAAACAGACTGAATATTCCATATTGAAAGAAACGCCTTATTACTTGCGATACATAAAAGAATTTTCTTTACCATGGATTGGGGCTTCCTCTGTCCTGCTTCCTGGTTTTTTGATTGAAATAATAAATATTGGAAAAAGAAAAGATGTAAATGGATCTGCTTCTTTGTTATGGGCAATTGGATATTTGGGTGTCTATGCTTTCATGCTTCCGGTAACATATCAACATGGGCGATATATCATGCCCGCCATGCCCGTATTATTTTTGCTCAGCCTACATGGTTTCAATACGGCAGTCCAGAGGTTACAAAATGCCGTTATCTGGCAAAGAATAATGAAGAATACCTGGATTGCTGTTCTTGTCTCTCTGGCTGCAATATTTCTTGTTAAAGGAGCAAATGCGTATGCTGAGGATGTTGCGATCATTAATACAGAAATGGTTGCAACAGCAAAGTGGGTCTCGATCAATACAGCGAAGGAAGCCCTGATTGCATCTCATGATATTGGTGCTTTAGGGTATTATGGACAACGAAGTATTATTGACCTGGCAGGTCTCATCACCCCAGAAGTAGTGCCATTTATGAGAGATGAAGAGAGGTTAGCTGAATACCTCGATCAAAAGCAAGTAGATTACTTAATTACATTCCCTGGCTGGTATCCTGTTCTTGCGTCGATGGGAACTCCTGTGTATGATTCAAATGGCGGGTTTTCTCCAAATGCAGGTGGAGAAAATATGATAGTATTTTTATGGAAAAAATAATTGATTTTCCCGAAAAGTTGTAAAGATATATGATAAAATTTCGGGAATTAAAATTTCCGCTGGGCAAGTAGAAATAAAATATAGATTAAAGGAAAAACCATGGTGCAACAAATTGTTGATACGAGTTCAAGCGAAAATTTAGAACTTGAATTGCGATCTGAACTGGAGCAATCGCGTAAAGCTCTAAAAGAAACCAGCATGATGGTTGAGCAAAGTCAGGCTGAGTTAGCCAAACTTACCCAGCGAAATACTGTGGTTACCAGCCACATGCAGCAGATCCAATTACACATGGATACTTTGCCAAAAGAGGAAATTCAATCTGCATATAAATCAGCATTTGACGCTCAACAACGTTTGCTTGTTATGAAAGGTCAATTAGATAAACTGCAGAGTGATAAGAACAACCTGGAAAATAATATTCGCAGTATTGAAAAAGCTTTACAGTTATTAGGCGAAATTTCACATCAAACTACTCTTGGTGCAATGAATCAGGCAGCTACCTTGGAAACATTGATCAATTCGCAAGAAGCGGTAAGACAACGATTGTCAAGACAGATGCATGATGGCCCTGCACAGGCATTGTCAAATTTTATTGTGCAAGCTGAAATTGTAACCCGGTTGTTCGAGGTTGACCCAAATAAAGCTCGTGATGAACTAAATATTTTGAAAGATACTGCATTAAGTACATTCCAGAAAGTCAAAGCATTTATCTTTGAACTACGCCCAATGATGTTGGATGATCTGGGTTTATTTCCAACCATGAATCGATATCGAGATGCCTTCAAAGAACAAACCGGTATCGATGTTATCGTTTCTATAAAAGGTAATGAAAAACGATTTGAACCTTTTATCGATGTAATGATCTTTCGTGCGGTACAAGAATTGATGGGAAATACCTATCGCTATAACATGGATACCGCAAGTAAAATTGTTATTAACGTCAATTTTGTTATTGACGAAAGTACTATTAGAGTATCGGTAATTGATAATGGTAAGGGATTTGATCCCGAGCATGCCTTATCGGGCGAAGGGTTTGGTTTGAAATTGATCCGCGAACGAGTGGAGATGCTGGGGGGAACGATGAGTATAGAATCAGCAGTGGGGCAAGGTTCACAGATCTCCTTTGAAATTCCTATCCAAGAGATTAAGAAAACAAACCAAACTGCTATAGCAAGATGAATTTATTTTGGAGGCATATATGGCAAAGAAAACAATAGGTTTATTGACAGGTGGAGGCGATGTTCCAGGTTTAAATCCCTGCATGAAAGCAGTTGTAATGAGTGCGCTTCAAGATGGTCATCGGGTTATCGGAATTCGTAGAGGTTGGGCAGGTTTGTTAAATTACAATCTCAATGAACCTTCTACTTACGACTATTATGTAAGGGATTTATCAAGAGACGATGTAAGAACAGTCGATCGCACTGGCGGTACTTTCTTGCATACTTCGCGAACCAATCCACAAAAAGTCTCACAAAAAAACATACCTGATTTTCTGCGAAACTCGAAATATGGAAAACAAATTGATGAGTGTGGGACAATGGATTTCACCGATTACATTATAGAAGTACTCGCTCATCTTGGTATCGATGTATTGGTAACTATTGGTGGGGATGACACTTTGAGCTACTCTCACCGTCTCCATTCTGAAGGATTTCCTACTGTAGCCATCCCAAAGACCATGGACAATGATGTCAATGGAACGGATTATTGTATTGGATTTTCTACTGCGGTTACACGAAGCGTTGAATTTGTCACAAATCTACGTACGTCCATTGGTTCTCATGAGCGTATTGGTGTCGTCGAGCTTTTTGGAAGGAATTCTGGTGAAACCAGTCTCATTACTGCTTACCTTGCTTATGTAGATAGGGCTATCATTTCCGAAGTACCATTCGATATGGATAAATTAACCCACTTTTTAATCGAAGATAAACGGAATAATCCTTCAAACTACAGTATTATGACCGTCTCTGAAGGGGCAACTATGATGGGTGGGGATATTATCGAAAAAGGGGAGGAAGATGCATATGGTCATCGAAAACTGGGCGGTATTGGAGAAATCATCTCGGAAGAGATTCAACGCCGCACTGGTCAAGGGATCATGTACCAGAAATTAGCCTATCTGATGAGGTCTGGTGCACCTGATTCTTTGGATAGGATGGTAGCCATGTCCTATGGACACCTTGCCATGCAATTGATTCGTCGTAATGAAACTGGAAAGATGGTTGCGCTACGTGGAGGAAAATATACGACCGTACCAATCGATATCATCATGGCAGAGAAGAAACGTGTCGATATAGAAAATTACTATGATTCAGAGAACTATAAACCAAAAATTAAAGACTTTTTGGGCGTACCAATGTTCTTGAGCTAAAACTTTTAGTATAGAATTAATTGAGCGTAGTAAATTTATTCTTCATCTATAAATGATTTACTACGCTCATTGTTATGGATCAGCCAAATATTCAGGTGAATTCATGCCAGTTTCAGAGCAAGGTATTTCGAGTGACCGGTACCAGGTAATTCCAAGAGTCCTGATTTTCATTTTCGATGGCGATAAGGTATTATTGATCAAAGGGTCACCAAATAAAAGAATCTGGGCGAACAAATACAATGGAATAGGGGGGCATGTTGAAAATGGTGAAAATATATTACACGCTGCAGAAAGAGAATTATATGAAGAAAGTGGCCTTTCAGAAATTCCCCTAAATCTTTGTGGTACTATTGCAGTCAATACTTCTTCACCGACCGGTATTCTTCTGTTTGTTTTTCAAGGTAATTACAACGGACAGGCAATTACAGAATCCAAAGAAGGTAAACTCGAATGGGTAACTATTGCTGAAATAGATGCTCTGTCTTTGGTAGAGGATATCCCTAATATTTTGCCAAAAGTAATGCAATTTGTTAAAAATGGAGACTTATTTTGGGGGTATTCACATTATGATGAGAATGAGAAATTAATCATTCAATTTCAACCCTGATCAGCTCTCTTTTCAAAGAAAACTAGTAATGTGCTGCCATATTTTCGCCGATCAAATTCAACGTAGTTAATTAATTGAACAGGTTCATATTCAACAGGATGGATTTGCACAATGATCCAACCATCATTTACGAGCCAGCCTGGCTGCATATCAAGCTTCTGCAATGTCTGAAGCCACATTTGTTTGTATTGCGGCGGAGCGATATAGATATAATCAAAATTTCTATTTGGTTGTCTTTGGATGTAATTCATCGAATCGACTTGAATGACCTCTGCATTAGCAGAGAGGTGTGTATGTTCTAGGTTTGTGTAAATTGTTTGAATGGCAAGCCTGTTCAAGTCTAGCATTCTGGCAAAAGCGGCACCTCGGCTCAATGCTTCGATTCCAACAGCTCCTGTGCCGGCAAAGATGTCCAGTATAGATGAATCTTGAATATCAGCTCCGATGATGTTAAATAGAGCCTCTTTTACCCGGTCAGTGATTGGACGTGTACTGGTGCCTGGAACGGATTTTAATCGCAGACCACCTGCTTTTCCTCCAATTACTCGTAAATCACTCATACAAACCTTTCAACCGGTTATTTCACATCATTGTATGTCCAATATCGGTTAGCGATGTAATTCCATAACATGACAACCAATATGGCAATGGCTAAACCGATATTATGACCAACAAATGTTGGAGAGAGGAGATCTTTTGGTAAGAAACTGGCAAACCAATTGATTAAAACACCTTCGAGAAATGCCAATAAAGGTGTTCTAATAGCCAACCCTATTACATTAATTATCGCAAATTGTGTCAATTGCTTTGCAACATGTTTACTGCGAGAATCTGGATAAGTCCAATATCTATTCCAAAGAAAATTATTCAATACTGCCATAATAAATGAAACAACTGATGAAGGGACGTATGATACTTTAAAAACCAGAGTAAAGAGGTTGAGAATTCCAAAATCGACAACTGCTCCAGAGGCACCTACAATAGCAAAACGGAAGAACCGTGTCCATTCCTTGCGGTTTTTAAACATTATTCAAGTCCAAGTTTCTTAAGAAAATATGGGATTGTTTTCTTGATCCCTTCAGAAAGGCTAGTCGAGGGTTGCCAGTTCAAAATTGATCTTGCGCGCGTAATATCGGGTTGGCGCCTCTGTGGATCATCACCCAGACGAAGATCAGGTTTGAAAACGATCCCAGCCGGATTTTGTACTATTGTATTGATCGTCTTAGCAAAATCCAGAATGGTTGTTTCTTCCGGGTTACCAATATTCACGGGATCATGCTCATCTGAACAAAGAAGCCGGTAAATACCATCGATCAGGTCATCTACATAACAAAAACTACGGGTTTGCAGTCCATCTCCATAAACTGTAAGGGATTCATGTCTTAGAGCCTGTTGTAAGAAATTCGGCAATGCTCTGCCGTCATCCAGGCGCATTCGCGGGCCATACGTGTTAAAAATTCGCACGATGCATGTATTAATGCTGTGATAACGATGATATGCCATGGTTAATGCTTCAGCGAATCTTTTTGCTTCATCGTAAACTGAGCGAACGCCAATGGGATCGACATGTCCCCAATAGGTTTCTTTTTGAGGATGCTCAAGTGGATCACCGTAAATTTCACTGGTTGAAGCAAGCATATAGCGGGCATTATTCGCTCTAGCAACCCCCAGAGTATTATGCGTACCTAAAGCACCCGCCTTCATAGTCTGTATTGGAAGATTAGTGTAACCAAAGGGAGAAGTAGGATTGGGACTGGCAGGTGAGGCAAAATGCATTACAGCATCTACTTTGCCGGGTACAAAAATGAAGTTAGCGACATCGTGACGGATGAATTCGAAATCGGGATTACCTGCGAGATGAGAAAGGTTGTCTGGATTGCCGGTAATGAAGTTGTCCATACCGATAACTTGATGACCTTCATGTAAGAATTTTTCGCATAGATGTGAACCCAAGAAGCCAGCAGCTCCTGTTATTAAAACTCTCATTTTTCCTCTTTATTCCCAATCTATTTTTACGATTGAACCATCACCAGTTATTTGATTGGCTGTGTTCTTTTCAGGAGAGATCAGCCATAGATTCCCCTGATAGATAAGACCAATCATACGAGGTGATGATGGGCTACCCATACCCCAGACTACCTGCTGTGGCTGTAAACCTGTTGAACCTTCATCTGGGAAAACTAATGATCGATTAGAACCATCCTGATCCATGATATACAACCTGTATCTACTGCTTTCTGATTGGTCAGAAAAAATCGCTTGCAAGTATGCTATCTGATATCGTCCGTTAGTATCTTGAGGTGACGCAACAGGATAAGCGAACATACCTGTCTGTTCTACCAGGGTTGCCTGAATTTCTGAATCTAGAATTGCGCTGAGGTGGAATACCTGAGAAGTCTCAGGACTGGTAGATGATGTACTCGAGCCATGGAGTATGAAATATAAAAGATCATCTTCAGGCGCCCAACAAACCCCCGGCACCCAAGCCCAATCTCCTTGAGTTTGAAGTGGTACCATTTCCAGTAAGGGCACCAATGATTTTGTGTCAAAATCGACATATCCAATGCTGTCTGGACGGGCGTATGCTAACCTTTCTCCATCCGAAGACCAACTGAATGAAGTACCCCACCAACCATAAATACCGCCAGAATTTGTATCTATAATAGTATCTTTCCTTACAATCATGCCCGTATCACTAAACGCGAATAAAACCAGGTCATTGTTTGCCTGCCAACCAGGCGCAGTGCTCCTGGGTTCTACCGTTGAGTATGTAATGGTTTGAGGAGAACCAGGAACCCAGGCAGCATGGTGGATTATATTTGCAACTCTCAAGTCGATTGGTTGAGGTTCTTCTTTTGTGATATCAACCACAAATAGCTCGTTGATCTGGTTATCCCCTTCTTCAGTCGTGGTAACTTTTCTGGTAAATAAAAGCCATTTACCATCTGAAGAGAGGTCAAAAACACGACCATCCAGATCTCCTGTAGTGATGAGGGGTCGGCGATTTCCTGTATTTCCTTCCATGATCCATGCATTTCCAGCTGTAAGATAAGCTACCGTACCTGGGATTTCAATTGCTGTAAATGGAGTTTGAACACCTACCATGACAATTTCAGGCAGAGGT
Organism: Anaerolineaceae bacterium; assembly: GCA_034430215.1. Lineage (GTDB taxonomy): Bacteria > Chloroflexota > Anaerolineae > Anaerolineales > Anaerolineaceae > UBA4782. Next base: position 198,369 of record DAOUFE010000019.1, read on the forward strand.
GCGGAAAGGATCGTGGTTTTAAATACAGTTTTCGATACCTGAACATTATCTTCATAAACAATTCGGTATGTGATCTGTTGAGTTCCATTAACTCCCGCCTGAATTAATCGCGTTTGACCTTCGGGTAAGGATTCATTGCGGACTGTCTGATGTTCAAACTGGATCACATTTTCTTCAATTTCATATTCTTCTCGCACGCGAGTGATCGTAACGGTTCCGTTATTCGTTAATTGGGTGTAAAGGGGTGGATCTACTCTATCTAATGTAGATAGAGTTATCTGGGATTCACTTAATAACTCGGAGACGGTGATCCCTTTGGCAACATTGATTGTTTGTTGAGTCTGATCAACCACCAGAATTATTTGAATGGTTTCCGATTTTGTCGATAGAGAAGAGCAGCCAGCAAGAATAAAAGAAATCGATGCCAGCAGAAGGATCAATGAGAGGAATTTTTTATGGTTAAATTTAATAAAATTAGATAATTTCATAGTGAAGTTAGAATTGGGATATCGAGTATAATCACTGCGATACTATGCAATTCGCGTTCCAATTATAGCATGACAGAGACAACTCAACTTTCATCTACCATAAGTTTATGCAGTAAAGTAGAAGCATTGCTATTTGTTGCTTCTGAAGCTTTATCTATTGCGCAATTGGCTGAATTACTTGGCGTAAAACAGGTTGAGGTAAATGAGGCGTTGAATGAATTGAGAGCTTTATATGTCAATAGAGGATTGAAGCTTCAGGAATTCAACAATCGTTACCAGATCACAACCACACCCGAAGTATCGGAAATTATTGAGAAAATGCTGGGTTTAGAAGCTACAGCAAAGTTGAGTAAAGCAGCATTGGAGTGTCTGGCTGTTGTCGCATATCGGCAACCAGTAACACGCCCAGGAATTGATGCGATTCGTGGTGTAAACAGTGATGGTGTTTTAAAAAGCCTTCTTTCGAAGGGTCTGATTGAAGAAGTTGGTCGGTCGGATACACCTGGCAGACCAATATTATATGGTGTCACTGATCTCTTCTTGCAGCATTTTGGTTTAGAAATGCTATCCGCATTACCTCCATTTGAACTGGAAGAAGAAGTTGGTACTTCAGGAAGTAATGGGATATTAAAAGATTAAATTATGGAAGAACGTTTACAGAAAATATTAGCGAAAGTTGGATACGGCTCTCGAAGGTCCAATGAAGAAATCATTTCTGCAGGCAGGGTAACGGTAAATGGAAAAGTTGCTACTCTGGGAATGAAAGCAGATCAAGAAATCGACGATATTCAGGTCGATGGACATCCCATCGCTAAAAAGCCACAAGAAAAAATATATATAGCTTTACATAAACCACGCGGAGTTCTTTCTGATGTTGATCCAAAAGATGATCGACAAACAGTGAGAGACCTGGTTCCTGTACCTCGACATCTTTTTACCGTTGGTAGATTGGACTACGATTCTGAAGGATTGATCCTGCTTACCAATGATGGGGAACTAGCAAATCTACTAACGCACCCTCGTTATGGACATGAAAAAGAATATAAAGTACTGGTTGTTGGGCAGCCAGATGACAAGCAATTAGAAATTTGGCGGAGGGGTGTTGTGATGAAAGATGGGACAAAAACCTTACCCGCCAAAGTTACGGTTGAATCTACAGTAGGCAAAAATACATGGCTTTCGATTGTGATGCGTGAAGGAAAAAAACGTCAGATTCGAGAAGTAGGTTCATTGATAGGTTTACCAGTTGAAAGAATCCTGCGGGTGAGAATTGGTACCCTTTCCCTGGGAGACTTGAAACCTCGCGAATGGCGAAACCTAAAAATGTCTGAGGTTAAGAACCTGGTTGATTTTGCCAAACAAAAAAGCAACCCGAAACATAAAAAAACAGATATAAAGAAAAAGCGAAGTGAAGAACCTCGTTTTAAAAGGTGAGCATTCACTTCGCTGTTATTGTTCAGGGATATATCTTTTCGTAAAATATTTTACACAATATCTTCCTGTACCATTAAGGTTTTAATCTTTTCGATCATATCAAGAGAAGTTGGGTTTGCTTTTGCCTTTTTCCTGATTACATCCTTAAGTTTTTCAGATGTCACTCCAGTATAAGGTGCATCAGCCAGTTCAAGAGTAACCTTTGGATTGGTAAAGACCAGTATGGGTTCAGGAGCAGGGAAATTTCCCTCTTTAAGATTGTCTTTCAAGAAATTGGTGATTGATTCGCGATTTGCCGTAGCGTCTACTTGTGGATTCCCTATGCCTTCTTGACCGAAAAATTTCATATAGGCATTACCACCCTTTTGTGTAAAACGCATTTTTTTCGAATTATAACGAATAATCCCGCCTTGATTTAAGGGAATCAAAGGGTTAATACCCGATGGACCCACTAATAAAAATGGGATAGGTGAGGTGTAGTTGTAGAGTGTATATTTATCATCCAACCCTTTTAATGCGGCTGCCAGTAATTCATCCTGGCGTGGTGAAGGCCCCCAGTGTTTACTATAATAAATTCCAACCTGGGAAATGATAAAGCCAAGCGCCAGAGCACCTATTGACCAAAATAATTCTTCTTTTCGAAAAAAGGTGATCAACAAGCCTATAACGAGAACACCTAGGCTGGTAAACGTTGCAATTTGTCCGATTTTTTTGTTTCTATTGATTAGTTTGTGGTTTGTAATTATTTTCATGGGTTAAACTCTATATTTCGAAATTATGATGTGATAATTGTTGGCCTGGATTGAATTTCTGATTTTATCTCATTTAATAAATCTGCATGAATTGATCGGCTAGCTAATTTAATTGCACTGATCAAGGCGCGAGAATCTGATCTGCCATGACCAATAAAGACATAACCATTTACGCCTAACAACATTGCAGCTCCAATTTCAGCAGGGTCCATTAGCTTTTTAAGTTTCGAAAAAGCAGGTTTTGCTAACAAGTAACCTAATTTTCTGCCAAAAGATAAGGATATTTCTTCTTTCAACACTGTGAAGATCAACTTGCCAACTGCTTCGCTCGTTTTAATAAAGACATTTCCTGTAAAACCATCTGCGACAACTACATCTGTTTCACCACCATAAATTTCTTTACTTTCTACATTCCCAACAAAATTCAATCCTGAATTCTGCATCAGTGGAAATGCTTCTTTAACCAGTTGATTGCCTTTTCCAGCTTCTTCGCCATTTGATAAGATTGCAACGCGAGGATTGGAAATATTCAGAATTTTCTTCGCGTATACACTCCCCAGGAGAGCAAAATCTACTAAAAATTCTGGCCGGCAATCTGCATTTGCACCTGTATCAAGAAAAATACATCGTCCTTTATACGTTGGAATTGCTACCGCAAGTGCAGGTCGTGAAATTCCCTGCATACGACGGAGAATGGTTACCGCGTGAAAATAAGCCGCGCCTGTATTCCCTGCTGTAACAAAAGCCTGTGCCTCACCATTTTTTACCAGATTCATACCTACTGCCATTGAATTTTCTGGTTTTTTGCGGGCAGATTCAACGGCTTTATCTCCCATGTCAACCGTATCAGGAGCGTGTACCAATCGGATCGGGAGCTTTTCACGTGTAGCAGCTTTTAATCTTGGTTCCAGTATAGATTGGTTTCCAACAAGAATAATCTCTTCACCCAATTCAGATGCTGCAGATATTGCAGCCTGGATTTCTGGTTCTGGATAATTATCACTTCCCATTCCATCTAAAACAATAGACATTGTATTTACCTCCAAATTATGGCATTCTGCTTGACATACAAACAGAGCCGATTATAATTGCTTTGCTCTGCGCTGGTGCTGGAATTGGCAGACAGGCATGGTTGAGGGCCATGTGCCGCAAGGCGTGGGGGTTCAACTCCCCCCCAGCGCACTGAATAAACCGCTTTACGCGGTTTATTTGTTTAAAACGCTCGGTCAACAATAAACTCCGCGATGCTGATCAGAGCATCATGTGCTGGATGTGGATAAACATCTTCAAGTGCAATAATTGCAGCTTGCGAATGACTTCTAGCTTCATCAAGAGCATGGGAAATCGCATCTCCTGAGCGGATCCTTTCGATAAATCCACTCACCTCATCTTCTGTCATGCATTCTCCATGGAGCAATTTCTGACTGCAGAAATCCAATGGATAAATTTCGGTATGCAATATTGTCGGAAGAGTGATCAAGCCATGAATCAGGTCGTTACCAATGGGTTTCCCAAATGTAGACTGGGCTCCGGTAAAATCCAGAATATCATCAACAATTTGAAAAGCCAGTCCCACCTCTCTCCCATAAGTTTTCAGGTTATCATAACATTTTTCACCCTGAGTACTTATCAATGATGCACAACATGCTGATGATTCAAATAAAGACGCGGTTTTGGCATATATCCTTGAGTAATATTCATCTTTGTTGATCGTGCAGATCTTATTGAACAGCTGGCTTATCTCACCATTGCAAATTGTGATGAGGGCTTGAGAAAATTGTTTTACTACTGCAATAGAATCTGTTTCAGCAGCAATTCTTGCTGCACTGGCAAAGAGAAAATCACCGGTCAGCACAGTTGCACCAGCGGACCACTTTGCATTTAATGTGGGGACTCCTCTCCTGAGTAAAGATTCATCGATCAGATCATCATGGACAAGGGTGGCAGTGTGCAGTAATTCAATCGCTGATGCCATGCTCAAAATATTCTGCATATCGGCATTTAATAATTTCCCGACCAGGATTGTAATGGTTGGTCTGATTCTTTTTCCACCAGATGTAAGTAGCAAATCTACTGCAGCAATAAGGTCTGGATGATTATCTCGAACTTGTTTACGAATAATCTCTTCGACCTGAATGATTTCTTCCTGTACTAAAGCAGATATTTCTGAATATTTATTCACGATCCAGCCTCCAATCGGAACAATTTTTTTGCATTTTCAGTTGTAATTTTTGAAAGCTGGTTCATTTCAATACTGTGCAAGCCACAAACTTTATTTGCTATGATAGGAATATTTGCAGGTTCATTGCGTTTTCCACGAAATGGTTCTGGAGTTAAATAGGGCGAATCGGTTTCAAGAAGTAATGATGAAAGAGGAAGTGCAGCATTGATAGAGAGGTTTTCGAGCTTTTTCGTGTAGGTGATCTGTCCAGAGACTCCAATAAGAAAGCCCATTTTTATTGCTTCCAAAGCAATCGAGAGGTCTCCTTCATAAGCATGAAATATTCCAGAAAAAGCTGTTCCCAACGAGATAACCCGTTTTTTCAGAACATTTAGAAGAATTACCTCAGCATTTCGACTATGAAGAATGGCGGGAAGGTGGAATTCCTGTGCCAAATCAAGTTGAGGGAGAAGTGCGTTCATCTGTTCATCTTGCGAAACATAATCACGAAAAAGATCAAGACCAATTTCGCCCACTGCTACTACTTTAGGGTGTGAACATAATTCTTTTAATACATGCAAACTTTTTTCATTCCAAAGGTTAGCATAATTTGGGTGAATTCCAACTGCGGCATACAGTCCATCATATTCTTCAGCAAGAGAAACTGCCTTCTTGCTGGAATCCAAATCTACACCCGGTATCACAATGGTTTGAATTCCCTGCTGATGTGCATTATCTAATACTTGATGCAGATCAGCATCAAAATCAGGGAGATTCAAGTGACAATGTGTATCAATAAAGTCGTACAAACTTATGATATCCCTAAGATATCCATTCCTACTTGGAGGATTTTTGGTATACGATCGAGATGAGTGGTTTCGCAGTATACACGAACCATAGGTTCTGTTCCCGAGAAACGTATCAGCATCCACCCACCATCTTCAAGTGAAAATTTGAAACCATCTGTTGTATTGAGGTTCAATACTTTCAATCCAGCGATCTTTTCAGGTTTCGCATTAATAATTTTCTGCTCGTATTCTTTCCTGTTTCCGGTAAAACTGCGATCAATCCGGTCATAATAATGTGGTCCTACCTTCTCAAAAAGTAAATCTAATAGTTGAGAAGGCTGCCGGTTTAATTTAACCATCATATCGAGGAAATAAATCCCAGCCAAAATACCATCTCTTTCAGGAACATTCCCGCGGAACGCATAACCACCTGATTCTTCTCCACCAATCAAAGCGTCTGTCTCAAGCATTTTAGGTGCAACATATTTGAATCCCACACCAGTTTCGTAAACTGGAACATCGTAGATTCTTCCCAGTTTTTCCAGCATTCCCGTTGTTGATAATGTTTTCACTATGGCGCCACGTAATCCGCGGACTTCAAGCAAATAATATGCCAAAAGTGCATATACCTGTAGCTGATTGATGAAATTCCCTTTTTCATCTCCAATTCCACATCTGTCTGCATCCCCATCTGTGATCAATAGGACATCAGCTTTTTCCGTAAGTGTTTTGTTTAATCCAACATCGATATTTGGTGGGATTGGTTCGGGGCGTTTCATTTCGGGGAAGATGGGATTGCGGGTGTTGTGAATCTCTATGATCTGGGTTTTACCACCAGAAAGTAATCGTGGGAAGTAACCTGCTCCATTTCCCCACATGGAATCTACTATCACTTTTAATCCCGCCTGCTTAATGGGTTGTAGGTCGATCATTTCTTCAATGTGTTTTATATAAGGGGGTGCAGGATCAAAAATTACAATCTTGCCGCTCTTTTGCCCGGATGAAAAAGAGATTCTTTTTACACTTGATTCATCATCCGGAATAGCTGATTCGATTTCCAGCAATCCTTCTGGGGCTATTGCTCCTCCGTGTTCATCGCGAACTTTGTAACCATTATCTGTCGGGGGATTGTGAGAGGCTGTAATATTTACTGCGCCAGCAGCTTTTTTATTCACTACAGAAAATGCAATCACAGGGGTTGGAGTTGGACCATCTGTTAGGTAAACATTTAAACCGTTACCAGCAAGTACCTCTGCTACTGCACGAGCAAAATACTCTGATAGAAATCTTTTATCATGTCCAACGACGATCCATTTTCCCTGCTTACCATGATTGATGAGGTAGGTTGCAAAACCTTGAGTGCATCGGCGTACATTTTCAAAGGTATAATCTTCAGCAATGTAACCACGCCATCCATCAGTTCCAAAATGAATTTTGGCAGCCATCATTCCTCCAGAATTAATCAATAATGAATGTATTATATCAAGCTTTCATTTTAATAAAAACAAGCATGGTTGACGTGCTATAATCCCTTTCTATAGGAAAAAGTTGGCAATGAAAAAACGTATCTATTTAGATTATGCAGCGACAACACCTTTGGATAAGGAAGTACTTGATGCGATGATGCCTTATTTTTCAGATAAGTTTGGAAATCCATCCTCAATTCATACATGGGGGCAGCAAGCAGATGATGCAGTTGAATCTGCAAGAGAAAAAATTATCAAGTTGATGAATGCAGAAAGATACACAGTTCTATTTACAAGTGGGGGGTCTGAAAGCGATAATTTAGCGTTACGAGGTGCTGCCCATGCTGCAATGAAGAATAGAGACGCGTGCCATTTGTTGATCAGCCCTGTTGAGCATCCCGCTATAGCCAAGACGGCTTTATCGTTGATTGATGAAGGATTTGAAGTGGAATGGCTACCGGTGGATGGTGATGGGATGGTTGATCCAAGGGATGTTGAAAAGCGGATCAGAAAGGATACAGCATTAGTCTCTGTCATTTATGGAAATAACGAGATTGGCACCATTAACCCTGTAGAAGAAATCGGAAAAATATGCATAGAACAGGGAATCTTCTTCCATACCGATGGTGTGCAAGCTGCTGCACATTTGCGGATGGATTTCAAAAAGAATACCATTGGTGGATTTTCAGCAGGAGCACATAAATTTTATGGACCCAAAGGAGTAGGTATCTTGCTGGTTGCAGACAGATCAATGATTGAACCTATTCAAACTGGTGGTGGACAGGAATTTGGGATGAGAGCAGGGACGCATAATGTTCCTGCCATCGTAGGACTGGCAAAGGCTTATGAAATCACTTGTAATGGCATGGAACAGAATAATCAGCATACAATGCTCCTGCGCGATAGAATTCTCACAGGAGTAACACAATCCATATCAGGCACAAGAATTACGGGGCATCCTACAAAAAGACTATCAAACCATGCCTCTTTTATATTTGATGATGTAGATGGGAATGCACTTTTGATGATGCTGGATGCTGGTGGATTTGCTTGTTCTTCAGGGTCAGCCTGTAAATCGGGAAATCCGAAGCCTTCAGATGTATTAATTGCATTGGGCATCGATAAAAGAAAAGCACTAGGATCATTGCGTGTGACTCTTGGCAGAAATACAACCGCCGATGAAGTCCAAGAATTTCTCAGCTACTTGCCAGTTGCGGTAAGCAAGGCGCGAAAACTTTATGCAGGGTGAAATGGGATCGGAAGATAAAGGAATTCGTCATGTTGTTGTGGCCATGAGCGGGGGTGTAGATAGTTCAACGGTCGCAGCTTTGTTGGTAGAACGGGGATACCAGGTGACAGGTATGATGTTACGGTTATGGAGTGAAGAAGGTAAGGAATGTTCTAATCGATGCTGCACTCCAGATTCGGTATTTGCGGCAAGAAGAATTGCTGCAATGCTTGGGATTCCATTTTATGTGATCGATGCCCAACAACTTTTCTATGACAAAATTGTGAATTATTTTATTAATGGGTACAAATCTGGAGAAACACCAAATCCTTGTATTTTATGCAATCGATCTATCCGCTGGGGATTCCTGCTAGATCATGCCTTATCGATTGGAGCAGATGCGTTTGTAACCGGGCATTATGCAAGACTGATGAAGGATCCAGGAGGGAATGTTCACCTACTCAAAGGAGTAGATAAAGAAAAGGATCAGTCATACGTATTGAGTATGCTTTCTCAATCGCAACTTCAAAAAACTTTACTGCCCTTAGGAGAAATGACAAAAAGCGAGGTAAGACAACATGCCCGCAGGTTCCATTTGCCAGTGGCAGAGAAGCATGATAGCCAGGACTTATGTTTTTTAGGTGATGAAAATTATCGGGATTTCCTGATGAAGTATGCACCTGGGTGTTTACATCCTGGAAAGATAACAACATTGGATGGAAAAGAAATTGGTGATCATGATGGATTGGCTGCATATACTATTGGTCAGCGAAAAGGCATTCGCATAGCAGATACTGATCCCTATTATGTTATAGACAAGGAATATAAAAGCAATACCTTGATTGTAGGAAAGAGGTTTCAGCTTGGTAAAAAGGAAATCATGATAAACGATTTCCATTGGATTAATAATGAAAATGTAGACAAAGACTTTACTGCAGAAGTAATGGTACGATATCGTGCAAATCTTCATCCTGCGCTCATAAGAATTTCTCATAATAATGATGTTCAGATACACTTCGATGTCCCGGTTCGAGATATAACTGCCGGGCAGCTTGCAGTGGTATATCAGGGTGATGAAGTGCTAGGTGGCGGATTCATTCAAAAGTGAGGTAAGGTTATGACTTTTCCAGCAATCATTTTAGGGATTGTAATTTCTTCTCTTGTCGGTTCGGTTTTCCATCTCTGGAGAGGGGGAAGCCCTTTCCGATTGATCCTTTACCTGGTGCTTAGCTGGATTGGTTTCTGGTTGGGACATCTGGCTGCTGGTCAATTAGGATGGACTTTTTGGAGTGTTGGACCGCTTCATCTTGGGATGGCTTTACTTGGATGCTTTGTGGTTCTTGGAGTTGGGTATTGGCTAAGCCTTGTAGAGGAAACAACACCGCAAAAACCCAGGAAAAAAGGTATTCGATGACCTGGCAATCAAAGAATGCGGTTGCTCAAGACGGTGATCTGGTAGAAATTGTTGGCCTTCGACACCAGCATTTCATTATAAAGTTGAAGCCTGGAGAAGTGCTTCATACGCATCGAGGAATTGTCAGGCATGATGAATTGATAGGAAAACCCTGGGGTAGTCAATTTTTTAGCCATAACGGAAATCCATTTTTCTTGTTGCAACCCGGTCTTTCAGACATTATTCGATCCATTCCACGAAGTACACAAATTATGTATCCAAAAGACATTGGATTCATGCTTGTCTATATGGGGATTGGACCAGGAAGGATTTGTGTAGAAGCTGGTACAGGCTCTGGTTCAATGACGGCTGCTCTGGCATTTGCTGTGGGGGATACAGGAAAGGTCATTTCTTACGAGATTAATCCCGATTTTCAAACCATTGCATTAAAGAACCTGCAACGATTAGGTTTGGATAATAGAGTGATCCTGAAAAACCGCGATATTCGGGATGGTTTTGATGAAAAAGATGTTGATATCTTGTTTCTTGATGTTCAGTATCCCTATGACTATCTTCAACAAGTCAAGCAAACATTAAAACCGGGGGGATTCTTTTGCAGTATTGTTCCAACCACCAATAAAGTCGTATTACTTTTAGATGCATTGAAAAGGGGGAAATTTGGTTTCATTGAAGTATGCGAAGTGTTATTACGATATTTCAAATCTGATGCAGAGCATTTTCGACCGACCGATAGAATGGTTTCTCATACCGGGTATCTTGTTTTTGCAAGACCAATGATCATTGATAATGGAATTATTCCAGATTTTTCATTGGAGAAATTTGATCTGGAGTAAGATGGATATTCTTCAGCAACTACCCAACAAAGCTCTTCAGGAAGTATTGCATTTTAAAGAAAATCTTTTTTCAAAACCCGAAGAAAGAAAAAACAGTTTTGATAATAATAGGCAGAAAAATGCAGCAGTATTGATACCGTTGATCTGGCAAACCAATCAATGGGAGATTTTATTTACAAGAAGAAGTAATAATGTTCAGGATCATAAAGGACAGGTTTCATTCCCTGGTGGGGTGATTGAAAAAGACGATCATGATATTATAGCTACCGCAATGCGGGAAGCAAAAGAGGAGATCAATCTTGATCCTGAAGACGCCCATGTTCTCGGATTCTTAGCAGACTATGAAACGAGTAGCAATTACAAAATCACACCTGTAGTCGCAGTGATCAGGAATTCGCAAAAAATAAAAGCCAGCACTAATGAAGTTGATGCAATTTTTACCATTCCGATGACGTTTCTAGAAGACGTACGAAACCACAGTGTACAGATGTGGAAGCGTTCAGACAGAAAGAGTGTTCCAGTACTGTTTTATTCAGAATATAATGGAGAATTGTTATGGGGGATCACTGCAAGAATTACCAATGATCTGCTAAAAATGATTAAACAATAAAGCAGCGAAATGAAATCGCTGCTTTATCAATGACAATCGAATTCCGTTAGTCTTCGACTTCTTCTTCTTTCTTACCTTTTTCAATCACTTCGGGTTCAGCTTCGCCGCCTTCAACAGCTACTACTTCTTCCTCCTCGGTGGATGCAGTCACCATGACGATCATCTCATTTGAGTCTTCAAGAATTTCGACGTTTTCATTGAAGCTGATATCGCGAACATAGATACCATCACCAATTTTTTTCAAAGGCGAAATATCTACGATCAGGCGTTCGGGAAGGTATTGAGGTAAGCATTCGACTTCCACTTCATCAAGACCTGTTAAGACAACACCGTTGAAGTCTTTTACAGCAGGGGAAGTACCCGTAATTTCTACACTTACTTTGGCACGAATCTTTTCATTAAGACTAACAACCTGAAAATCAACATGAATCAGGCGGTTGTGAATGTAATCGCGCTGGCGGTCACGAACAAGGGAGGCATGCTCTTTCCCATCAAGAATAAGGGTGACCAGACTTGAAGAAGTCAATCCTGATAATGCCTTCGTTGTTTCTTTCAAATCCAGAACGATTGGGGTTGGTTCGAAATTGTGCCCATAAATGACAGCAGGCAGTTTACCTTCGCGACGCAATGCATTGACCTGTTTTCCAATAACACTGCGGCGTTCGGTTTGCAGTACAACTTTTTCCATTTTATTCCATCCTTCGAGCGCCTCTCACCAGATAATTCTGGTTACCTTCGCTCATGCAGATTCGGCTTCCGCCGTGGGATTAACAGCACTGGAGTATATCCTGCAATGAAATATATGTCAAATGTTAAAGAGTAATGTAATTGCACAGAAGTAATGCAAAAATAATGGAATAAAACTATTCCTCAACCCAATCCATCGATTTTTGAACTGCTTTCTTCCAGAATGTGTACAACGATGTACGTTTTTCATCAGGCATATCAGGTGACCAGGTGCGATCGATGCGCCAGTTTGCTCGTAGATCATCCAGAGTTTCCCAATAATGCACCTGCAAACCGGCTGCATAAGCAGCTCCAAGAGCGGTTGTCTCAATAATGGAAGGTCGCAAAACTGGAACATTAAGAATATCTGCTTGAAATTGCATTAATAAATGGTTGCGTACCATGCCACCATCAACTCGAAGTGTAGTTAACTTTACCCCAGAGTCTTTTTCCATTGCCTCCAAGACTTCACGAGTCTGATACGCGGTAGCTTCGAGTACTGCACGAGCGATATGCCCTTTATTCACAAAACGGGTAAGACCTGCAATGATTCCGCGTGCATCACTTCGCCAATATGGGGCAAAAAGACCTGAAAAAGCTGGAACGAAATAGATACCGCCATTATCTTCAACTGTCTCTGCAAGGGTTTCGACATCTTCGGATTTCTCAATGAATTTAAGATTATCTCGTAACCATTGTACTAAAGCTCCGGTGATGGCTATAGATCCTTCCAGACAATATACGGCTGGGGAATCGCCGATTTTATACCCAACTGTAGTTAATAGACCTGATTTGCTTGGTACAGGTTTGGTTCCGGTATTCATCAACATAAAGCAACCAGTGCCATATGTGTTTTTTGCTTCTCCAGGATCAAAACAAGTTTGCCCAAATAGAGCAGCTTGTTGGTCACCCAATACACCTGTAATTGGTACTCCCTCAAGGGTATCTTTACAAATACCAAAGGAGGAAGAAGAGGGGAGTATTTCGGGAAGCATGGAAAATGGGATACCAATTTCTGAACAAATATCATTATCCCAGCATAAGGTTTGAAGATTCATGAGCATAGTACGGGATGCGTTGGTAACATCAGTTACATGATTTCCCCCGTGAATACCACCGGTGAGGTTCCATATCAACCAGGTGTCCATGTTTCCAAATATCGCATTACCAGATTGGGCATCTTTTCGTATATCGGGGTTATTTTCTAAGAGCCAGCGGATTTTGGGACCGGAGAAATATGTTGCAAGGGGTAAACCTGTTTTACTTTGAAAACGGTTCTGACCTTCTACTTGTGACAATTGATTGCAAATGCTGTCTGTACGTGTGTCTTGCCAGACGATCGCATTTCCATACGGTTTTCCAGTCATGCGATTCCATACCAGTGTGGTTTCCCTCTGGTTTGTGATGCCAATAGCCGATATATTCTTTGGTTCAAGCCCAGCTTTGATCAGAGCTCCGTGTATTACCTGAACGGTATTAATCCAAATTTCCTGTGGGTCATGTTCGACCCAGCCGGGCTGGGGGTATATTTGTGAATGTTCTTTTTGATCAGAGGCGATAATGTTCCCGAAATGATCAAAAAGGATACATCGTGTACTTGTGGTACCCTGGTCAATTGCAGCAACGAAGTTTTTCATAAATCCTCACTGTGTGTGATAATTATGTATTGTATATCAACTATTGGAAAATGATCGAGCGAAAAATTATGAAAACATTTTGGGATATAAGATGAACACAATTCTAGTAACCGGTGGCGCAGGATTTATTGGATCAAATTTTATTCGATATGCGCTGGAAGAAGATAAAGAGGTTCGAATAGTGAATCTGGATGCTTTAACTTATGCGGGAAATTTGGAGAGTCTAGAAGAATTACCAGCACCCAGTCGTCATATTTTTATTCAAGGCGCAATCGAAAATTCAGAATTACTAGAAAAGATTCTGCGAGAATATGAAGTTTCGAAAATAGTTCATTTTGCAGCTGAAACGCATGTCGATCGATCCATAATTGATCCCGAATTATTTATCAAAACTAATGTGATTGGAACATATCGATTATTGATGGCAGCGTTAAAGGTTTGGGAGGAAAGGAAAATTCTGGATGATTCCACCGTGCGATTTCATCATATATCAACGGATGAAGTATTTGGCGCATTAAATAAAAATGATCCTCCATTCGATGAGAATACCCCTTATCAACCGAATTCACCCTATTCTGCATCAAAAGCAGCGAGTGATCATTTTGTTCGCTCGTTTTCAAAAACTTATGGGTTGCCTGTAACTATTACAAATTGCTCCAATAACTATGGGCCATACCAATATCCAGAGAAGCTGATCCCGTTAGTGATATTGAATGCTTTGGAGAAGAAGCCTCTTCCGGTATATGGAAAAGGTGCGCAGATCCGTGATTGGCTTTATGTTGCCGATCATTGTGATGCAATTTGGAAAGTATTATTCAATGGCATTTCTGGAGAAACATATTGTATTGGTGGTGAAGCTCAAGTAGAGAACATAGAATTGGTAAAAATGATTTGCAAGATCCTTGATGATAAGAAACCGCTACATTCTGGATCGTATGAACAATATATTCATTTTGTTACCGATAGACCCGGACACGATTTTCGGTATGCGATCAATTGTAACAAGATAAAACAGCAATTAGGTTGGAAGCCGAAAACTTCACTGCATGATGGATTATGTGCTACTATTCGTTGGTATCTTGATAATGAGGCTTGGGTGACTGCTATTCGAAAAAAAACTTCATATCAAGAATGGATCACCCAAAATTATCTCAGGAGAGGTTGATACAGTGAAAGGAATTATTTTGGCGGGTGGGATGGGTACAAGATTGTATCCACTTACCCTGGCAGTCAGCAAGCAATTATTGCCCGTTTATGATAAACCAATGGTCTATTACCCACTTTCCATGCTCATGTTGGCAGGAATACGTGAGATTCTGGTCATATCAACAGATAATGATATTCACGCATATCAGAATTTGTTGGGCAGTGGTCAACAATGGGGGATGAGTTTTAGTTATGCTGTGCAGGAAAAACCCAGAGGATTGCCGGATGCGTTCCTGGTTGGCGAATCATTCATTGGCAATGATCCTGTCTGTTTAATTCTTGGGGATAATATCTTTTTCGGGACCGGGTTGCCGGAACAACTTCGAAAAGCCGCTGGGATCAAATCTGGTGCGATCATTTTTGCATATCCTGTAAAGGATCCTCAACGATATGGCGTTGTAGAGTTGGATGAGAATTGCAAAGTTATTGGCATCGAAGAAAAACCGAAAAATCCTCGATCTAATTATGCTGTGCCAGGGATGTATTTTTATGATACAAAAGTTATCGAATTATCTAAAAAGTTAAAAACATCGAGTCGCGGTGAGTTGGAAATTTCAGATTTAAACCGTTTGTATCTGGAATTGGGAGAATTGCAAGTTTCACTTTTAGGTCGGGGGATTGCCTGGTTGGATGCCGGGACGCATGAATCCTTACTACAGGCATCCAGTTTTGTTCAGGCAGTGGAGGAAAGACAGGGGCTTATGATTGCCTGTCCGGAAGAGATTGCTTACCGGATGGGATATATCACTAAAGAAGAGCTTTATCACCTTGCACAAAAATTAACCCATAATCAATACGGAAAATATCTTTTAGAAGTGATCAAAGAGGGGTAAACGAAATTAAATACCAAGCGCCGGGGTGAGGGGGGCACCTCGGCGCTTGGTATCTTTAATATATCAGGTGAAAACTCCTTGAGCAAGTCGGGAATGTTTGACAAATTCAGTATCAATTCCCTGTAATGAACCTCAACCAGTAAATACAAATTCCAAAGGCAACCGAAACATTAAGAGATTCCTTTATGCCGTACATTGGAATATATACAATCTGATGTGCAAGGGTAAGAATTTCGGGATCGATTCCGTTGATCTCATTTCCCACTACAAGTAATATGGGTGTCCCGGAAATCCTGGAATCGAGATCCGAAATTGAAGTTGCCCCTTGTGTTTTTTCAAGAACAATGATCTGATACCCAGCTTTTCTATATTGAATACACGTTTCTACAGCACTCCAGGATTGTTCCCAAGGGATGTGAAGCTCTGCACCAAGTGCAGTTTTGCGCGTACCAGGATGATCAGGGGGTGGAGTGATTCCCGAAAGAATTATCTTTTTCACACCAGCTCCGTCTGATGTGCGAAATATCGAGCCAACGTTAAAAGCACTGCGGATATTATCCAACAGAACTGCGATTTCCGTATGAGGTTGAGGTTGGCTTGTGATATTATATGAATTTTCAGTAGCCGAAAAGATAGGTTCGGTAGTTGAACCGCACTTAGGGCATTGGATGGAAATCTCTGAAAATTCTGCAGGAAAACGAAATCTGCAGGTCGGTTTCAGGCATTGATAGTAAACGTGTTTTGTACTAGGCAATACGACCTGATTTCATTTCAGATTAATGTGTGGTAATTTTATGTTCATGTTATTCTTCAAGTGAATGCGAAATATTCTTCGATTACGATTTTGAAGAGCTTCGAAATCTCCCTGTGCCTGCGCTGCTTGAAGCATACCAAACGAAAATTGCTTGTCTGGTATCTTAAGATCGTGCGAAGAATAATCCATTGTGATCTGAATAAATAGACAATTAGCAGGTCCACCTTTGTGGATTTGCCCAGTGGAATGAAGGAAGCGCGGACCAAATCCCAGAGTGGTTGCACACCCGGTCAATTGCATGATTTGCTTTCGAAAATCCTGCAGCAACTCTGAAAAATATGAATCACGAGGAACATAGGCGTTAATCGCGATGTAATCCGATGGCGTGGCTAATTTTAAAAATGCTTTGATGTAATCTTCTATAGAATCCGATTTTGATAAATCACAATTTGTCGGAAATATTGCGTATTCGTCATTCTGCCAGGAAGGAGTACTTTCAAGAAGTGAACCATTTTGAATGAATGCTTTGATCTTATCTTGTGTTCTTGTTTTGCTGTCCTGTACATCTGGTTGATTAAATGCATTCACACCAATAATGGAGCATGCAACGGCAGTAGCATACTCCCAGGTATACATTTCAGAGCCCAGCGCATAGCCATCGGGTATAAAAAAGGTTAAGACAGGTTGACCGGCATTCTTTAAATTTGTTACTATTTCTCGAAAATTCCCTGAATGACAAAAATAAACGAATACCCGATCTGGGAGATAATACTCTGGCGGCATTATAGGTTCGTTATCTATAGGCAAAATACCAATACCTGTCTTTCCTGAACTTTCCGCGACAAGTTGTTCAATCCATGCACCTAATGAAGAAAATTCGGGATCTGAAAGAATGGTGATTTTATTTCTACCATGTAGGGCAGCTTCTCCAAGGATCGTGCCTAAAATTGCACTTCGATTTTGAGAAACTGGTGCATCTGGCAACGCTGCGAACCGTGCAGAGTTGGCGTTGTTCAGTAGTTTTGTCAGATCAAGCCCTAACAATGCTGCCGGAACAAGGCCAAAAGGTGTAAGAGCAGAGTATCTACCACCAACCGAAGGATCGCCATGAAAAATATGCGAAAAATTTCTTTCAATGGCAATTTTTTCAAGGAAAGTACCTGGATCGGTGATCGCAATGAAATGATCACCACTGGTATCACCTAGTATACTTTTGGTAAGATGCCAGAAATATGACAGAAGTGCATCAATTTCACTGGTAGAACCAGATTTACTGGCAACGATGTATAAGGCATTTAGTGGATTGATCCTTCTGGCTGCATCGATGATCTGACGAGGATCTGTAGTATCAAGAACAGTAAGCTTCATACCAGATTCAAGAATATTGAAAGATTTCCCAACTAGTGAAAATACTTCAGGAGCCATGGATGAGCCACCCATACCCAGAAGTACAAGGTCAGTGTATCCTTTTGATCTGGTTTGCATGACGAAGCTGCCTATTTCATCAAGCAATTTTTCACTATTCACTGGTGAGTTAAGCCATCCAAGGCGATTCTTGATCTCTGCATGTTCGGCAACATTTTTAGTCCACACTGTTGGATCTTTTTCAAACATACGTGAAATGACAGATTCTGATGTCATTTTCTTCAATTTATCAATTACGAAAGGTTGAAGCTCACCCAACTCATCGAGAAAGCCAGATTTCCTATCATTAATCGTTTCAAGCAAAGAAGTAAAGGAGTTCGCAAAACTTTTCACTCCTTCTTCTTCCAGCTCGCTGGTAACTTTTTCAAAAGAGATTCCGGCTTCTTCAATTTTTGAAAAGATTTCTTTTGTAGTTAATTGTGCTTCACGGATACTGAGGTTAGAAGGATTCCCATGATTACGGATCGCTTCCAGAGTTTGTGGGGGAACCGTGTTGACAGTATATGGTGCTATGAGAGTATCAACGTATAACAGATCAGGATACTCTGGATTTTTAGTACTGGTTGACGCCCATAGTGGACGCTGCATCTGGCAATCCGCTTTAAGAAGAGACTTTACTCGTGGTTGCGACATCAGTTCTTCAAAAATGGAATAAGCGACTGCCGCATTAGCAACGGCCGCTTTTCCAAGCAAAGATTCCATCTCTTTTGTATTTTCACCCGCTTTGATTTTAGTTTTCAGCAAGCCATCAATTTTTGTATCCACTCTTGAAACAAAAAAACTTGCAACTGAAGCAATACCATCGATGGGAAGATTCTGATTTACCCTGCTTTCAATTCCCTGGAGAAACGCTTCCAGCACCTGGCGATATCGTTCTATCGAGAAAATAAGAGTGACATTTACATTGATCCCAGATGCGATTACTTCTTTAATCGCGGGTATCCCTTCCAATGTAGCAGGTATCTTTATCATGAGATTTGGTCGATCGACTTTCTGCCATAGCCTTTTTGCTTCAGCGATCGTTTTTTGGGTATCGCCAGCGAGATATGGACTTACTTCCAAGCTTACATATCCATCTCTTTTATTGCTGCTTGTATATAGAGGAGCAAATAAATCTGCTGCAGATCGAATATCCTGAATCGCCAATTCATAAAAAATCGTTTCTGCGTCCAATCCAGCCCATGACATTGTCTGAATTGCATCGTCATAATCTGATGACTTACCTATTGCATTTTGGAAAATAGTCGGATTTGAGGTTACTCCCCGAATATCTCCCCGATTGATCATCGCTTCAAGCTCACCTGATTTGATCAGGCTGCGCTGGATGTTGTCATACCATAGTGATTGCCCAAATTGAACGTAATTGGAAGGGATATTACTTGAAGTCATGGCTCACCCTGTTTTTTCAATTTTTTGAATTTTTTCAACTCTTCGAGCATAACGGGGTATTTCATTCATATATCGTGCATTTATAAAAGCAGTAACTACTTCTCGCGCGAGTTCTGGACCAATGATCCTTCCGCCCATACATAAAACATTCATATTGTCATGTTCCACACCCTGATGAGCGGAATAGGTGTCATGACATACACTGGCATAAATACCTTTCATCTTGTTCGCTGAAATACATACGCCAACACCTGATCCACAAAGGAATACACCTCGATCTGCTTTGCCTTCTTGAATTACACGCCCGCCTTTTTCTGCCATATCTGGGAAATCAACCGTTTCTGGGGTAAAGGTACCCAGGTCGATGACTTCATGTCCCAGATCTTTAAGGGTTTTTACTACAACTTCTCGAATCGCAATTGCGACATGATCGCCCGCTACTACAACTCTCATGATAGCCTCTATATTATTTCGTCTTCAGTAATGCCGGTCAATTCTTCAACTGATTTTACGATAGCTTCAACCGTAAAACCAAATTGCTTAAATAATACCGATGCGGGCGCAGAAGCTCCAAAGCGATCTATTCCAATGATCTTCCCTTTACTACCTACCCATTTACTCCAACCTTGCGTCACGCCTGCCTCAATGGAAACCCTCAGGTCGATTGAAGGTGGAAATACGCTGTTTTGATATGCCTGATCTTGTTTCTCAAACAGTTCCCAGCTTGGGAAAGAAACCACTCGTACATTCAGACCTTTTGCAGTTAACCTTGAACCTGCTTCGAGTGCTAACGCAACTTCTGATCCAGATGCCATTAATATGATTTGAGTTTTTCCACCACCCATATCACACATTACATACGCACCTTTACTCAACTCGCTCGCTGGTGCCAGTTTTGAACGATCAAGTGTAGGTAGATTTTGGCGGCTTAATGCCAAAAGGGTAGGTCCATCTTTTCGCTTGAGTGCTACTTTCCAGGCTTCGGAGACTTCATTTGCATCGCAAGGTCGAATAACAGTAAGGTTTGGAATTGCTCGTAAAGATGCAATATGCTCTACAGGCTGATGGGTTGGACCATCTTCACCCAGACCGATGCTGTCATGTGTCATGACCCAGATACTGGGTAAATGAGAAAGTGCTGCAACTCTGATGGCTGGTCGCAAATAATCAGTAAATACAAGAAAAGTAGCACCATAAGGACGAAAGCCACCATGCCAGGTAATACCGTTTACGATTGCGCCCATTCCATGTTCTCGTACTCCAAAATGGAAATTACGGCCTTCTGGGGTATCTGATTGGAAAGCAAGAATATCCTGCATCCAGGTATTGTTCGAGGGTGCAAGGTCTGCGGAACCACCAAATAATTCAGGTAGTTTTGGAGCAATTGCATTGATCACTTTATGAGAAGCGCTTCGACTTGCCATCCCTTTAGCATCAGAGGGGAAAGTAGGAAAGGCTTCATCTAAAACTTTCGGAAGCTGTCCGCTGAATCGGCGCAACAGTTCTGCTGATTCATCAGGAAACTCTTTTTGATACTTTGCAAATTTCTTATCCCAATCTTTGTGAAGTGCTGTGCCTTTTTCTCCAGCTTCTCTGAAGTGTCGCAATACTTCATCTGGTACATAAAACGCGGGTTCAAGTGGCCAATCTGCATTGGTTTTTGCGGCATTCAGCTCTTCCATTCCAGGTGGTTCACCGTGTGCTTTAGAAGTACCTTGCCGGGTGGGAAGGCCAAAGCCAATGATTGTTCTGCATAGGATCAAGCTTGGACGTGGATCTTTTTTAGCTTGTTGAATGGCTTTATCGATTTCATCAACATTATTGCCGTCATTTACTCGAATGGTATGCCAGCCATATGCCTGGAATCTTTTTTCACGATCCTCTGTGAATGCCAGGTCGGTTGATCCATCAATGGTGATCTTATTATCGTCATAAAGATAGATTAATTTCCCCAATTTAAGATGACCAGCTAAAGAAGCTGCTTCTGATGCTACGCCTTCCATTAAATCACCATCTGTGACAATGGCATAGGTGAAGTGATCAATAACGTCATTACCAGTTTTGTTATATGTTGCAGCAAGATTTGCTTCTGCAATAGCCATACCTACTCCATTAGCAAAGCCCTGACCAAGAGGCCCAGTTGTGGTCTCTACACCGGGGGTCAATCCTGCTTCAGGGTGCCCTGGTGTGATGCTGCCCCATTGACGAAATTGCTTCAAATCATCAAGCGTAATGTTGTAACCAGTAAGGTAAAGCAATGAATAAAGGAGCATTGAGCCATGACCACCGGACAAAATGAAACGATCTCTGTTTATCCATTTTGGATCTTTGGGATCAAAGCGTAAATGACGGGTAAAAATGGTATAAGCTATTGAAGCAGTACCCATAGGTAAACCGGGATGCCCAGAATTTGCTTTCTGCACACCGTCGGCTGAAAGGAAACGAATTGTATTTATTGCTTTTTGTTGAATATCCTGAGGAGTCATGATATATCCTTAAAAATGGTTTCACTCATTTTACCATTTTTATCTCATAATCCATTCAGGGTAATAAATGTGAAGTGATTTAAAATCGTATATTTTTCAATCGAAGACTGTTGCTGACAACGAAAATTGACGAGAATGCCATCGCTCCTGCGGATATCATAGGATTCAAAAAGCCAAATGCTGCAACTGGTATCAAAATGATGTTGTAGAAAAATACCCAGAATAAGTTTTGTTTAATCGTTTGCATCGTCTTTCTTGAAAGGTTCAAAGCAACTGGAATATTCCTCAAATCGCCACTGATCAATGTGACAGGGGCAGCTGCTATAGCAACATCTGTTCCCGTCCCAATTGCCATACCGATATCTGCCTGTGCAAGGGATGGGGCGTCGTTAATTCCATCACCAACCATTGCGACTTTCCTGCCCGCTTGCTGCAATAATTTTATTTGTTCCGTTTTGCCACCTGGCAATACATCCGAAATGATGTGTTCAATTCCAACCATTCGTCCGATAGCAAGGGCTGTCCTCTTGTTATCTCCCGTGAGCATAATAACTTCAAAACCCATTCCCTGTAATTTTTTTACCGCTTCCTGAGAACCTTGTTTGATCGGGTCTGCTATGCCAATGATACCGACCAATAGATTGTCAACTGCCACTAAAATGGCAGTATTGGCATCATTTTGCAGCGAATCCATTTGTGGTTGAAAATGTTCTGTGTAAATGCCATTATCCTTCATAAGTTGAACATTACCCACAAGAACAACATTTTCATCAATAATTCCACGAACGCCTTTTCCTGATATTGCGTTAAATTGGGAAAATGTGTGCAACTCCAGGTTGCGATTACCTGCCTCTGCTACCAGAGCTTCACCTAAAGGGTGTTCTGATCCTTTTTCAAGACTTGCTGCAAATTGAAGAATGTTGTTATCTGAATATTGTTCATTGAGTGAAATGATGGATGTTACCGCTGGCTGCCCCTTGGTTAACGTCCCTGTTTTATCCAGAACTATGGTGTTTATAGAAGCACCACGTTCGATTGCTTCACCCGAACGAAATAGGATTCCCAATTCAGCCCCTTTTCCACTGGCAACCATGATCGCGGTTGGTGTGGCTAAACCAAGTGCACATGGGCAAGCAATGACCAGAACAGCTACTGCATTTATCATTGCTCGTGTAAAGCCACTAATGTTGGAATTGCTTGAAATCGGAAGGAAAAGCCATACCAAAAAAGTCAGTAATGCAATGGCAATGACTATAGGTACGAAAATGGAGGATACCTTATCTGCAAGGCGCTGGACAGGAGCTTTACTTCCTTGTGCTTCTTCAACCAGTTTTATGATCTGGGATAATGCGGTTTCTTTGCCAATACGGGATGCTTCGAAGCGGAAGAAGCCCATTTTATTTATTGTTGCTCCATATACTGTACTACCAGGGCGTTTTTCTACCGGGAGTGATTCGCCAGTAAGCATGGATTCGTCTACTGTTGACTTTCCTTCAATCACTACACCATCGACTGGGATCTTTCCACCAGGTTTGACCAGCACAATATCCCCAATCATCACATCATCGACTGACAATTCAATTTCCTGGTCATCTCGTATAATGGTTGCTGTTTTTGGTTGTAGATTCAGCAGGCGTTTGATTGCTTCGCTCGTGCGTCCCTTTGCCTTAGATTCTAAATATTTCCCCAGCCTGATGAGAGTGATGATCACTGCAGAAGTTTCTAGATAGATGTGGCCTTCAAGCTGACCAAAAACAATGGGCAAAGAGTAAAAATATGCGACTGAGCTGCCTAGAGAAATCAACACATCCATATTGGCAGATTTATTCTTCAATGATTTATAGGCACTAATGTAGTACTGCCTGCCAACATAGAACTGAACCGGTGTTGCCAAAGCTAGCATGATCCAATCCAACCATCGGGAATGAGCAAATCCCATTGGCAGGAAATTGAAATCCCCGCTCATCGAAAGGATAAATAATGGAATTGTGAGCATCAGTCCAACGATCAGGAGCTTCTTTTGATGGGAAATTTCCATTTCTCGAGCTTTTGCTTCTGCATCGTCTGAATTTTCACCTTTTTCAATAGCCTCAAAACCTGCATGCTTTATCGCTTTATAAATATCTACTAGACCGATGATCGTAGGAACGTATTGAAGATGGATTTGCTGTGTCGCAATATTGACCTGAGCAGAAGTGATGCCTTCAAATTTCAATAAGGCTTTTTCTAGCCGCGTTACATCCGTAGAATCAGCTAATCCAAGAACACCAATATTCAAATCACCTCTAGCAACATCGTAGCCTGCTTTCTGAATCTTTCCGATGATTTGATCAAGTGAAATAGCATTGGGATCAAAAGTTACCGTGGCTCTTTCACTCGAAAGGTTAACATTGGATTGTTGTACGCCTTCCATCTTGTTCAGATTGCGTTCAATCGTTGCAACACAGTTGGCACAGGTCATCCCTGTTATTGGTAAAATGATTTGTTTTTGGTCGCTCATATTTTTATTGCCTGAATAAAAAGGAAGGCATTCTGTCTCACAAAAATGAATTAATTTTGAGGTGGATAGTTAATTTCGGTTAACAGATTGATGATCGCCTCTTCTGTAGCAGGCGGTGCAAAAGTAATCACAACCTGCTTACTGGTTACATCTGCATTCACCGATTGTACGCCAGGAAGCTCCGATAATTCGTTCACAATAGTATGAACACAATGTTGGCAGGAAATGTTCGGAACATTATATTTAACGGTAGTCATATTCACCTCTATTTCTTATACTTTCGTTGCTGTTTCAAAGATATCAGCAATTTCTGACAAAACACGCTCTCGCTCATTAATATCATCTCCACGAACGGCAGTGGTTAGGCAGCTTTTAAGATGATTATTCAGGATCAATATATTGACTTTGTTTAATGCAGCCTGAACCGCCTGGATCTGTTTAATGATATCAATGCAGTATTTTTCATCTTCAATCATTTTTACAATACCATGTACATGACCTTCTACGGTTTTCATGCGGATTAGTGCCTCTGAGTTATTCATCTTGCCTGTTTATCTCCTAACCCATCCCATAGGGGAGGGGATAAGATTATTATAACAAATAGGACAATATAAATCAAGAATAGGTTTGGAATATAGATGTATGCAGTCATTGAATTGTTGAGCTATCACCTGAAAGAAAAAATGATACCAAAATGAGATAAATTCCCTGTAAAATAAACTAGGAAGAACGTTTATTAAGAAAAGGCGATGAATGTGGTAAAAAGATTGTCAGGGAAGACTGTGTTGATCACTGGTGCTGCTCGAAGGATTGGGAGAGCAATGGCATTTGCTGTGGCTGAAGAAGGAGCAAATGTAGTCATTCATTATGGAAAATCAAAAGAAGACGCGGAAGAAGTAGCAAATAGCATCATAGCGCTTGGAAATAAAGCCTGGGTGTTTGGATGCGACCTTGGTAATCTGCAGGAGGTTGAATTATTAATTGATACTATATTAAGGGAAACACAACTCGATGCAATTATCAATAACGCTGCAATCTTTGAAGATATTAATATTCAAAAAACTGATTTACGCGCCTGGCAAACCCATATTGATATTATATTTTCATCTGCATTCTTATTATGTCGAGATTTTGCGAAGATTTATTCAGGCAATGAGGGCAGAATTGTGAATATCCTGGATTGGCGGGCACTAAAACCAGGGATTGACCACTTTCCATATACGATGGCAAAAGCGGGTTTAGCCGCCATGACAAAATCATTGGCAATAACGTATGCTCCTCGCATTTCTGTAAATGGCATTGCACTGGGTGCAATTCTTCCAGCAAGGGACAATATCAATAATAGGAGTTTATTGAAAGATGTTCCGTTAAAGCGATGGGCATTGATTTCTGAAGTGACAGAGACATTGATCTTTCTTTTGAGTGGTTCTGGCTATATCACAGGAGAGATCATTCATGTTGATGGTGGAAGGCATATTAATTAAAGGAGTATGTTCATGGATCAAATCTTTATCAGAAATTTGAGGGCAAGGGGAGTTATTGGTGTAGGTGAACAAGAACGCCTTAATCCTCAAGATATTATTATCAATATTATTCTCTTTACCGATATTTCGAAATGTGGCATAACAGACAAAATAAATGACACAGTCAACTATCGAACAGTAGCAAAAAAAGTATTGAAACATGCTGAAAATGCTGCAAGATATACTGTGGAAGCACTGGCAGAAGACGTTGCGAAAATTTGTCTTGAACAATCCCATGTGGAAAGCGTACGGGTGAAGGTAGAAAAACCAGGTGCTGTACGATTCACAGAAAGTGTAGGGGTAGAGATTGAACGCTTTAAAGAAAAATAGTGAAAATAGTCAAAGTGGCATTGAAGTGTTTTTATTATTAGGTTCTAATATTCGACCGAAAGAGAACATTATTTTAGCGCTTAAAATGCTAAAAGAGAAAATGCGCATAGCCAATATTTCAAACATTTGGGAAACTAAAGCAAATAAAATTGAAGACCCCAATTTTCTTAATTGTATTGTTAAGACAATCACTACTTTATCTATTGATGAAATAAAGAGAGAGATCATTCGACCTATCGAAGATAGTCTGTTGAGGGTGAGAACAGAAAATAAAAATGCTCCCAGAACAATTGATATTGACATTATCCTGTATGACAATCAAGAAATAGACTCAACTTTATGGACGCAAGTTTATATAGCGGTTCCTTTGGCAGAATTGATCCCAGATTATTCACATACTGAAACCAATGAAAAACTATCTGACGTGGCTGAAAAGATCAAAAAGGATAGTTGTATTTTGTTACATAAAGATGTTAAAGAAATAGAGTGCAGCTTATTTTAAACTGCACTCTATATAATATACCTTTAGTAACGGGTATTTTAATCGTTTTCTTGCATCCAACAGCAAAGTACAAGGTCTTTAGCGGCTTTTACTTCGTCCAATCTTCCAACAGGTGTGTTATGAGGTGCTGATGTAAGCAGCTCTGGATCATTATGAGCTTCTTCAGCAATCTTCAGCATAACATCGCAAAAAGCATCCATCGTTTGCTTGCTTTCTGTCTCAGTTGGTTCAATCATTAATGCTTCATGGACGATCAATGGGAAATAGTTGGTTGGTGGATGGAAATCGTAATCCATAAGTCGCTTTGCTATATCCAATGCGCGGACATCTGGTGCATCTTCCCATTTACCTTCTGCGACAAATTCATGCATGCACACTCTATTGTATGGCACGTGATATGTGCTCTTTAGTTTCGACATGATGTAATTTGCATTAAGAACGGCATATTCAGAAACTTTCCGCAATCCATCGGGTCCATGCATAGAGATATATGTATAGGCGCGAGCCATTACTCCAAAATGACCCCAGAATGCTTTGACGCGACCAATGGATTGCTTTGGCATTTCGAAACCAAAGAGTGGTGGAACCTCTTCATTCCCTTCTTCAAGGATCGTTACGATAGGACCTGGCAGGAAATCGACCAGATGTTTACCAACTGCAACTGGACCAGAACCAGGACCTCCACCGCCATGAGGGGTGGAAAAGGTTTTATGCAGGTTGAAGTGCATCACATCGAAACCCAACATTCCTGGTTTGACAATTCCGAGTAGAGCATTCAAATTTGCTCCATCGCCATAAACAAGTCCACCCGCTTCATGAACGATACGCAACACTTCCATCACATTTTGGTCAAAAAGGCCTAATGTGTTAGGGTTTGTAAGCATGAGCCCAGCAAGATTTTCATCGCAAACGGCTTTTAAGGATTCAATATCAACATTGCCATTTGCATCCGTTGCAACAGGAACAACTTCAAAACCGTTCATCGAAGAGGAAGCAGGATTTGTCCCATGAGCTGAATCGGGGATAATCATTCGATTCCGCTTAATATCACCTCGAGAAATATGATACGCACGGATAATCGAAACGCCAACAAATTCACCATGAGCACCGGCGGCAGGCTGTAAACTAACCTGCTCAAAACCGCTGATTTCTGCCAACCATAGCTGTAATTCGTACATCAATGCCAGGGCGCCCTGAACTGTCTCAATAGGTTGCAGCGGATGAATGTGAGCAAAACCAGGAAGCCTGGCTGCTTCTTCGTTGATCTTCGGGTTATATTTCATTGTGCACGAACCGAGAGGGTAAAAACCGCTGTCAATACTATAGTTTAGAGAAGAAAGACGGGTAAAGTGCCTTACTACATCACCTTCTGACAATTCAGGAAAAGGTAGATCCTTTCTGACAAATCCCTCTGGTAATTTCGCGAGTGGAACATCTGGCTCTGGATAAGCTACTCCAGATCTGCCTTTGGAGGATAATTCATAAATGGTTGGTTCAGTCATTATTCACCTCCTCCAAAATCTCACAAAGCGCATCAATTTCATCTTTTGTATTCATTTCGGTTACTGCAATCAGCATGTGATGCCCCAGTTTTTCATAATCCTTAGAAAGGTTGTATCCACCCAGAATATTATGATCGAGCAGGTGATGGTTGATTTCTTCTACATCAGATGGGCAGCTAACCACAAATTCGTTAAAGAAATTCTCGCCAGAGCAAACCGAATATCCTTTGATCTTGCTTATCTTCTCTGCTGCATAATGGGCTTTGTGATAGCACAATTCCGAAACCTGTTTGAAACCATTTTTACCCAGTAGCGACATATAAACGGTTGCTGCAAGTGCCATTAATCCCTGATTGGAGCAAATATTTGAGGTTGCTTTCTCACGTCGGATGTGTTGTTCACGAGCTGTGAGAGTCAATACGTACCCTCTTTTCCCATCATGATCTACTGTTTCACCGACTAAACGGCCAGCTAACTTTCGGACATATTCATTTTTAGTTGCAAAGAAACCAAGGTAGGGTCCGCCAAAGGATAAGGGTAATCCTAATGGTTGTCCATCACCAACAACGATATCCGCATCAAAATCACCTGGAGCTTTGAGTAATCCAAGTGCCATTGGATTAGCAACAATTGCAAGCATGGCTCCATATTCATGAACAACTTTCGCCAATTCAGTGTAGTCATACACTCTACCGAAGAAATCGGGGTATTGGACGACCACCAAAGCAGTATTTGTATCTATTTGTGATAGTAGATACTTCCAATCTTCAAGGGGTTCGCGATCGCATTCATCCCCTGTAACACAAACATCGCAAATACCAGCCATATAGGTGCGTAGAGTATCACGATATTGAGGATTAACTGCGCAGGAGACAAGGAACTTAGTCCTTTTACCGCGATATTGATGGTATGCAAGGACACCTGCTTCTGCTGTAGCTGTAGCTCCATCGTAATGCGATGCGTTGCTGACATCCATTCCTGTCAAATGAGAAATGAGTGTCTGATACTCGAAAATTGCTTGAAGCGTACCCTGTGAAATTTCAGGTTGGTAGGGTGTATAGGCGGTTAAAAATTCCCCGCGGCGGATGATTGCATCGACGGCAGCGGGGGTGTAATGATTATAGGCACCTGCACCTAAAAAGCATACCAATTCTCGGGTGGTTTCATTGGCTTCTGCGAGGTCTTGAAGGTTTGACAACGCTTCCATTTCAGATAGTGCTGGTGGAATGTGTATTGCGGGAAAGCGATAAGCTTCTGGTACATCAGTAAACAAATCTTCAATTGACTTAAAGCCAATTGAACCCAGCATTTCGCGGGTTTCTTGTTCTGAATGTGGAATGAACATTAATGGCTCCGTTCAGCGCAGTACTTCTCATATCCCGCAGCATCCATTAGTGCTGCTACATCTGCAGGATCTGAAATTTTGATTTTAACCATCCAGGCAGTACCATACGGATCAGAATTTACATCACCGGTACTTTTGGTAAGCGCTTCGTTTACAGCAACAACTTCGCCATCTACTGATGAATTTATTTCTGCTGCTGCTTTGACAGATTCGATGGTTGTTATTGAGTCACCTTTAACGACTTTATCACCTGCAGAAACAGGATATTCGACATAGACTACGTCTGAAAGATGATCCTGGGCATAGTCGGTAATACCAATTGTGACTATATCACCTTCGAGCAACAGCCATTCATCATTTTCTGTGTACTTAAGGTTTGCGGGAATATTCATTTGGGTTACCTCCATGAAATTAGAAAAGCATATTTGTTACTATTAAAATTATACCAGATGGGCTTTAAAGAAATAATTTTCTGAACCTAATTATCCATCTGATCTTGTAGATCCAAAATCTCTTGAGTTAAAGAGCGATATTGAACTGCAGCACGTGATTTTGGGGCATGTTGGATGATTGTTTTTCCGGAAACTGGGCATTCACGTAATCGCGTATCAACTGCGATACATGTTTGAAATAATCCCGTTGAGAAATTCGTTTGAAGCTGTTGATAGAGAAGACGATGAATCTTATTTCGCTGATCGAACATCGTGATCAATAACCTATAAGTAAGCCGGGCGTTGTTTGTAAGGCGTACTTTTCGGATCAATTCCATTAAATTTCGTAACGCATAAATCGAGAAAAATTCTGCCTGTGTTGGAATCAACAATAAATTTGATGCTGTAATTGCATTGAGTGTCACTGAGCCAAGAAAAGGTGGACAATCGAAAATCACGAAATCATAGGGAATGTTATTTGACAATAAAATATTTTTTAACCGTATTTCGAAATTATTCAGATGCGACAATTCTTTTTCAATGAGCCCTACCTCTTGAGTAGCTGGAATGATCGCAATTCCTGATGAGCTGGTTTGTTGAGCAACATCCGAAATACTCATATTTCGAAGAAGAGTATCAAAAACAGTTAAGTGAGATGTAGACGGATCCAAACCAAGAGAAAGAGTAGAATTTGCCTGGGCATCAAGGTCAAAAAGGAGGACCTTCTTACCCATTTCTGCCAGGCAAGCTGCAAGAGATACCGCACTTGTCGTCTTTGCTACTCCACCTTTTTCATTTGCTATGGCAATTTTGAACAAGGTTCACCCCAAGAATGGCTTTTAAGACAGAAGAATAATTGTTTATAGAAGTAATTAAGTAGATAGAGGGGGCTACAAGAGCGGGTGATGGGATTCGAACCCACGAATAGTAGCTTGGGAAGCTACTGCCTTACCACTTGGCAACACCCGCAATAGTGAAAGCATTATATGCTGTGAAAGAATGAGTGTCAAGAAAATCAGCAACGGTTTTAATCAAGATAATCAAAATACGGGGAAGGTTCGATACTTATGTGCTTGTAATAACCTCGATAAGAATGAGGTAATAATTTGGCAAGCTCTGCCATAAATTCATCTGTTAATAGTTGTCTGGTAAGCTTATCTGGATTACGAGGGTATTCTTTTAAAATAAATTTTTTTCCAACTTTAATGGTGAATTTTGTTCGCTGAAATCGAGAAATATTATCCCAAAATTTTTCTCCCCCATAATAAACCAATGGCAAAAGTGGAACGTGCGCTTTTAAAGCCAGCAAAACTATACCTGGCATTCCTTGTTTTAATTTACCATCTTTGCTACGCGTACCTTCTGGCGCAACTACTAAGATATTTCCTTTTTCTATCGCCTCCAAAGATCGTTGAATTGCTTCTCTATCCAATGCACCTCGTTTTATGGGTATGCCATTCCAGGAATCAAAAAGAAATGCAAGTGCAGGATTCTTCCAGGTTTCTTCTTTGGCAATAACAGAAATCTGCCTGTTCTCGAGCCTCGATGCAACAACAGGAACTTCCAAAAAGTTTATGTGATTAACAAATACGATTAAGGGTCCTTGTTCGGGAATTTTGGAAAGGTCTTTCGCATCTACGTCACAAATCACTTCCGTAATATTACGTAATGAGAAGTTTAGAATACGAGTAGAGAGCTTAAGGCTATTTTGAGTTTGCATATATTAGGTCGATCTGTTGAGGAATAACTTCCAGAACTAATTGGTCACCTTTCGTGCAAATAGTCTCACCATCAGCATGTGCAGGAATGGATCCTTTTATTGCAGTCACTTTTATTTTTTTGCTGCGGGAAAAAGTAACCGCAGGATGAGAACCCTGTGTTCCTCGTGTAAATTGAAGGACTAATTTTAGTGCTTGAAAACGAGATACTTTTTCAACGAGACATAGATCAAAATAGCCATCATCAGGTTTGCTTTCTGGCGTCATGAAAAAGCCACCCCCTAAACGGTAGCCATTCATAATTGATACCATCAGGTATCTGTTAGTTATTTTCTCGTTATCCAGTTCTACTTGTAATTCTGGTGCATCAAAGTGGAAGATCATAGTTTTTAATGCTCCAGCAATGTATGAAGAAAAACCTTTGAGCTGTTTCATTCTTACAGATTCAAATCCTACTACTGCGTCAAAACCAATACCAATGCCATTACCAAAATATCGACCTTCAGGGTATAGACCGCCAGAGACTTTCCCAATGTCAATTTTTCTGGTTTCACCCTTGATCAGAGCTTTGCATCCTTCCTCATAAGTGGAAGGAATTCCCATGCTGAAAGTAAAATCGTTTCCTCTGCCGACAGAAAGTGCACCCATCACAGATTTATGTTGTATGCCTGCATCCCGAGCCATCATAAATCCATTGATGACCTCGTTCATTGTTCCATCACCACCCGCTGCTACGATATAGTCATATCCCTGAGAAATCGCTTCTTTGGCTAATTCTGCAGCGTGCCAGGGTGCATCAGTATGTACTAAATCAAAATCAACATGATGATCATGAAGAAAATTTTCAATCAGAGGAGAAACTTTAGCACCTGTTCCCCTTCCCGATGTTGGGTTGAGTATGATTTTATAGGAAGGCATATTGATGGTACCCTTTTCTATATGAAATTTGTATGAAATATTCTATCTTTTACTAAGCAATGGGTCAAGTCAAGTATGAATAAAACAAACAATCAATAAACTATTTTTTGAAGAAGTTGAAGAAAAGAGTCTTTTGTTTTCGCATTTAGTATCTCTGTCCGCTGGTCATGCGAGATTCGAAGATGTGAAAGATACCCTGCTGCATGTTTTCTAAACAAAAGTACTCCTCTCTTCTCTGTATAACACTCACACATCAGGTTAAGATGCTCTTTTATTACTTCGAATTTTTCCTGAATGGGTACTTTGTCTACATCTCTTCTTGAAAATAGCCAGGGATTACCAATTGCAGCCCGTCCAATCATGACTGCATCACATCCCGTTGTACATTTCATGCGATCAATGTCCGCTGACGTTTTTATATCACCATTTCCAATAACTGGTACGGCAACGGCTGTCTTTATTTTATGAATTGCTTCCCAATCTGCTGCTTCACCAAAATGCTGGCTGCGAGTACGAGCATGGACAGTAATCATGCTGGAACCGGCTTCTTGAAGGGTTTGCGCAATATCAACGGGATTTTTCGTCAATTCATCCCATCCTAAACGAATTTTTGTTGTTATTGGAATTGGCAGTATTTTGCAAAGAGATTGGATCAGGTGAATTACTTTTGGCATGTCGCGTAACATCCCGGCTCCTGCACCGCGGGCACTGATCGCTTTAACTGAACAACCTAAATTAATATCCAAAATATCAGGTTGACGAAGCATAAGGGTTTTTGCTGCTGCAACCATCATATCAATGTCATTTCCGTAAAGCTGCATCACAAAAGGTCTTTCATTCTCTTCAAATTGCAAACGGTCTTTCAATCTATGTGGATGACCAAAAATGACTTCTTGCGCGTTCACAAAAGCAGACCAACTTAATGCATTTCCCAGTCGACGGGTTATCAGTCGATAAGGCATATCGGAAATTGAGACCATGGGAGCTAATATTACATCTCCATGGATTGCAATATTTTTAATAAAGAAATCGGTACTCATTGTGTAACACGATTATAATGGGTGCGATTCATTTTGTGTTGTATTGGAGAATTCATGAGTAGATTGATTGATACTGAATCAGAAGGTAAACAACGAACCCAATTAACAAAATCCATTCTCATTTGTATTAGAGAGTTCATGAAACAATCCAGTGCTGATCAGAAAAGTAAAGATCTGACTGCTTTTATAATTTTAGCGTTACGAGATATTAATTCTGGGATAGACCCTACGGTTGAAGCCTGGGAAAAGCGTGGATACTGGGTTAAAGCTGATCGCTTTCGGATGGAATGGAGATGGACTAAAAGCTGCGCTGACGAATTAGAAGCTGCACTTTATAAGGATGATTGGGGTGCTGTAGCACAGACTGCAATTCGAATTGCGGGGAAATTCCCAAATGTGAAAGTTCCTGCGAGAAGATTAGCAGGTGATTTTTGGGAAAACGCGTACGGTAAATTAACCAAACAAGCCTGATCAAATTCTATCAAGAATATATTTTGCCACCTGGAAGATTTCATTTTCAGGTGGATTTTGATTTTTCTTTCCAAGATAGCATGGCACATGCTTCAACCATTCGCCAGAAAAAAATT
This sequence comes from Anaerolineaceae bacterium, assembly GCA_034430215.1. Lineage (GTDB taxonomy): Bacteria > Chloroflexota > Anaerolineae > Anaerolineales > Anaerolineaceae > UBA4782. The sequence goes on from DAOUFE010000019.1 coordinate 232,395, forward strand.
CATTCTGATTAAGAATTAAGTATGCAACATTTTGTTGTACATAATTTTCCAGGTACTGGCATTCTGGAAAATCTGGACGTGGTAAATAGAAAAAAGGCAATCCTGCCAATACCAATTCTGCTACAGTGCTATAACCTGGCTTCCCTACTACGAGGCTGCTCGAGGTAAGAAGATCTTGTGTATGAAATCCTGAATGGTGGGGCAATTGAAGTACATGTTTTCCAATGACAGGAGTTTTAGTATTTGTCAGGCAGACAATAAAGAAATCATCAGATATCAGGTTCTCAGGTATGTGGAAATCGGATTCAATACCACCCAGAGAAATATATACATATGGCTTCTTGCCTTGAAATCCAAGTTTTCTACGAATTGAGGAAACATCAGCGACTTGCGTTCGTGCAATCGGTCCAAAAGAAGCATGAACTAAGCTCGTAGTTGGGCAGCCTGGTACTAAATGAATGTGGTAATCTGCATGTTTGAAATAAGTTTTAAGTATACTGGCAATGTTTGTGTATGCCTGATTCTCCCTTCCCAATTGCTGATAAATCCAATCCCATGTGAAATTTTCAACCAAAAAAGAAGGAATATTCATCTCTTTTGCTGCCAGAATTCCCAGGGGGCTGATGTCGCAAATGGAAGCAATACTTTTTGATTCATATAATTTTTTAACTACTTCTAGTATTCTTTCTTCAGATAATGGATAGAAAGAATTTATGGTTTCAATGGAGGAAACATGATCTATGAAAAGTGGCGAGCTTTGCACCAGCCCAACATCTGTTTCCATTTTATTAAGATGCCAATTGCAATTCAATGAATCCGCAAGGAACCATTCGGGGACTGAAGTAAATATCTCAAAAACAGATTGCTGATCCATGTGATAGATCGCATTCATAAGCGCACAGGCTCTTGCTGCGTGCCCAAATCCATGAGAAGTGATGAAATATGCAATCGATCTCATGAGGTTCGTTTACCCGGATTATCTTCAAAATCAAGGGGGATCGCTTCTGGCAATAAAGATAATAAATCTTGGGCATCGAGAATCAAGGCTTTCTTTGCTTCGCCAGAACCAAATGATATTTCTTTTTTCTTAGCAATCGCACTGTCATAGTAAATGGGCAAACCAGAAGGTAAACCTAAAGGTGAGACCGTACCAGGTTCATAACCTGTTATAGACAATACTTCATCTCGTGTGGCTGTCGTGATATGCCGCAAATGCAATTTATCTCTTAGTTTTTTCCAGGATATTTGTTTATCACCTGGAGCAAGAACTACGAGGAAATCATCTTGCTTTTTTCGAAACAGAATGGTTCTGATGACCTGTTCTGTCTTTTGACCACGTGCTAAAGCAGCAGCCTGAATTGATTCAGGCTGTATTTGATGTGTAAATACACGAAAGGGGATTTTCGCTTGTTCGAGAATTTGTTCAGGGCTGATACAGGTCACGCATCAATTGTATTATGGTTTTACTTCTTCTACAGTTGGGTAATCATTATCTTTCCAATTTTGGAAGCCGCCAAGAAGGGGATTCACCCGTTTAAAACCATTTTCAAGAAGAATTTCTGCCGCACGGGCACTTGTTTCTTCATTTGGTCAGGTGCAATATGGGATGATCCATTGGTTCTTGTCCAGCTCGCCTAATCTTTCTTCAAGAAAGATCAGTGGAATATTAACAGAATTGGGAATGTGGCTATATGAGTAACTTGCAGAGGAACGGACATCAAGGAAAAGTGCTGTCTTTTCTTCATAAGCTTGTTTTGCGTCTGCCAGTGTTATTCGGGTAATGATTATCGGTAATACTGGTTTTGAAGACTTACTTTGTGAAGTCTTTGGTAAATATAGTACATAAAACAATGTTACCCCAATGAGCAAGATCAATCCTGAACTCATGAGAATAATTGGGGCAATTTTAGTTCTGGTATGGCTGCTTTTCATTCCTGAAATAATCCGTTATTGCTAAAGAATGACTCAAAGATATTCCTAAATCGCTGCGACCATTTTAGATGGTCTAAGCAAGAACAGGATAAAACCTGTAATCCTTATACTACCACCGATAATTAAGGCGTAACTTAAACCAATATTATTAGCAATTAAAGAACCAATTAATGGTGCAACTACTGCTGCAAGAAATTCAAGACTTTGAGAGATTGACATGAAAGTTGCACTAAATTTTGGAGGTATGGTCTGCATGAGTTCATCAAAAAAGATCAGGTTTACACCTGCAGAAGAAATTCCCATAATTCCTGCGAGAATTGTGATCAACAATTCCTGATGGGTTAATGCAACCAGGATTGGATAGAGTGCGACCCCAAGGGTGGAAAGAAGAAGTACACGACGAGAACCGAATTTTCGTGTTTGTCTCGTCCAAAGAGCATAACCAATAATGGTTACCGCAGTTTGAACGGTAGTGATTGCTGCAATCCATGCATCCGATGCTTCTGCTTCACGAACATAATAGAGGGGGAGTAATGGAATCGCGAAATAGGAACCAAAAGTAAATACAAACCTCCTGGACACAAAATCCATAAACGAAGCCTGACCTGTAACAAGTCTGATATATTCCTGCAACTTTTCGCGATGTGACTTATTAGTAACAGGTTGAATATCCTGGTCTTCAATCTTTATTTTGCTGGAGTATCGGTAACTTAAGAATGCACCGATTGAAAGAAAAAAGAAAGCAAGCTGATAATTTAGTGGAAATACTACATTATCCAGCAATATACCAACAAGGAAAGCACAAACAGCGGTAGTCACACCCATAATAGACCATCGCCTTGACATCAGTTCAAAACGACCAGTCGGTCCTGCTACTGAATTCATAACCACATTGAAGGCAATTGCCACTACGGTTTGCGGAATGGTTGCCAGCGCCCAAATCACCAGGATTGCATAAATTGAGCTATGTTCAGTGAAAATTAAAGTTGCTATACTGGTCATTGCGTAGCTTAATATCACAGCAAGACGGGCTGCACTAAACCAGGGAACTACATTTCTACGGTTTTGGAGAAAACGTCCGAGTGGAATTGAAGTGATCAAGCCTGTGATTCCAGGCATGGAGGAAAGTAAACCAATATGGATTGTCTCTGCACCAAGCCTGGTTAAGAAGACGGGTAAGAATGGACTGGCAGCATTCGCAAGAGCTACACCTATTGCATCAATTTGAACATTAAGGAAATTTTTCGAGTCAATCCCCTCAGATTGCGGGACAGTCAGCCAGCGTTTAATTCGTTGAAAGATGAACATAATATGTAATTAGATAATGTTTGCAATAATATTCAGTGATTTTCTACTCATCAAAAAATCACTGAGAAATATTATAATCCTAGAATGAGGATATATCCCATCATATGGAGGGCGAAATGCAGGACTATACGATCGAGCAATATAAAAGCGCACACACCAATTTAGCTACTTTTAATTATGTTTTAAAAGATGTCGTACATGGATATGCTGGTCGAACACTCTATATCAATCTCGATTCGAATGCAATCGCTGAAAAAGAAGTTACAGAGAAAATGAAGGATATTTTCACAGGTGGACGTGGTTTCTGTCTCTGGCTTCTTTGGAACGGGATAAAGGATGATACCAAATGGGATGACCCTGAAAATGAGCTATTAATAGCCAGCGGACCCATAGGAGGAATTACTTCATATCCTGGGTCGGGAAAATTAACTGCAGTAACAATTTCTCCACTTACCAAGGTTATTATTGACAGTAATGGTGGTGGATACTTTGGACCATACTTAAAATTCTCTGGTTGGGATGCACTGGAAATTCAGGGAAAAGCTAAAGAAGATGTAATTATCGTTATCGATGGTGATAAAGGTATTGTTCAAATTGATACCGCACCTTTGGAATGTCCAGACACCCATATCATAAATCGAATACTAACAGAGATGTACGCTGGTGAAGATGGAAATCTTCGAAGCGTCTCTGTTATTTCTGCTGGCAGAGCTGCTGAGCATGTTCCCATGTGTGGCTTGAATATCAGTTATTATGATCCAAAGCGGAATGAAGTAAGGATCAAACAAGCTGCAAGAGGTGGAGCTGGAACCGTCTTACGCGATAAGAAGATCAAAGCGATTGTTGTCAAATATAGTGACATGAGTCCTAATTCAAATCATGTTGCGAACATGGAATTGATCAAGAGGGCGGGCGTAAGAATTAATAAGGAGATTATCGAGTTTGATCCTTCACAAAATGATATGCGAGGGACAGGCACTCCTTATCTTGTTGAAATTATGAATAAATTTGATCTGCTTCCGGTACAAAACTTCCGATATGGATGTGATGATTCAGCAAAGAATATTGCTGGTGACATCTGGAAGCCACAATTTGACAAACGCGGACCTGACGGCTGTTGGTATGGCTGCACGATGGCATGCGCGCATGCAGTGCCAGAATTTACATTGAAAACTGGACCATATAAAGGTCAAAAGGTATTTATTGATGGTCCGGAATATGAAACATTAGGTGCATTAGGCTCAAATATTGCGGTTTTCGATCCTGAAGCAGTTTTGGAATTAAATTTTTACTGTGATACTTATGGGATAGATACTATTTCGGTTGGTGATTCATTTGCCTTCGTTATGGAATGTTACGAAGCTGGTATATTGAACAAAGAAAGAACTGGTGGACTTGATTTCACATGGGGCAATGCAGATGCCTGCCTGGCTGCTTTGCATCAGATGGCGGAAGGAGAAGGTTTTGGCATTACGATTGGTCAGGGTATTCGGGCAATGAAAAAAATCTTTGCTGAAAAATTCAATGCTGATCCACAATTCTTACAAGATATTGGGATGGAAGTAAAAGGTCTAGAAATATCTGAATATATGACCAAAGAATCACTGACGCAGCAAGGTGGATACGCATTGGCATCAAAAGGTGCCCAACACGATGAAGCCTGGCTTATATTCATGGAGCTTGTGCATAAGCAATTGCCTACTTTTGAGAAGAAAGCGGAAGCATTACACTATTTCCCCATGTGGAGAACCTGGTTCAGTTTGCATGGTTTATGCAAATTACCCTGGAATGACATCGTACCAGTAAGCAATAAGACTGCTGCTGAACCTGCCAAAGTGCCCGAACATGTTGAAAATTACACATGGCTTTATGAAGGAGTAACTGGAAAGAAAGTAACACTGGAAGATCTGATTTTGCAATCAGAAAAAGTTTATAACTTCCAACGATTGTTCAATTTGCGCCTTGGCTATGGTAAACGAAATGAAGATTATCCTCCATATCGAGCTGTAGGTCCAGTAACAGAGAAAGAATATGAGAGTCGGGTAGAGCGTTACGATACTGAACTGCGAGATATGGTAGGGATCGATCCGACAACTTTATCAACAAAAGAAAAGATGGAAAAACTGCGAGCTTTCCGTGAATCTCGTTATGAACAACTTTTAGATGCTGTATACAAACGTCGTGGATGGTCGAATGATGGAGTTCCTACTCTTGAAACGGTAAAGAGATTAGGTATTGACTTTCTAGATGTAGTGGAATTGATTGAAAAGAATCAATAAAGAATAGCTTGATTTTTCAAGTATAATGTAATATGTAGGAGGTAAGCGTATAAGGGAAAGGTAGCGCATGGTTCCCAAAAGATTTTCTATTGGGATTGACGAGGAGGAGGGTTCTCCATCGCAAGATGGAGTTAACCAGTACATCTGGGAAAATCGAAAGGTCAGCGGAAGCCCTCTGAGTTAATTTTCTTAACTCATCCTTTTCCAAAACATGAAAATTTAACAGCAACAAACCAGTGAAAATATTTTCACTGGGTAATAATTGCCACGTCATTGGAGGTTTTCATGTGTGGAATAGTTGGATATATCGGAAGTAAAAATGCCACTCCAATCATATTGAATGGTTTAAAGAAACTTGAATATCGTGGTTATGATTCTGCCGGATTGGCAATAATTGAAAACAACGAAATTGTAGTGCGAAGGGATGTTGGCAAACTGGAAAACCTGGCGAACCTTGTGGAAGCTCACCCTGTCAGCGGAAATTTAGGTATTGGGCATACACGATGGGCTACACATGGAGTTCCAAGTACAAATAATGCTCATCCACATAAAAGCAACAATGGAAAAGTAGTCATTGTTCATAATGGGATTGTTGAAAATTTCATTGAGCTAAAGCAAGAATTAATTTCAGAAGGGGTGCAATTCAATTCCGATACCGATACCGAAACCATTGTGCACCTTGTGGAAAGGTTTATGTCTTCAGGTCAAAGTTTAACTGATGCGGCGCGCAATACGTTTAAGCTTTTACAAGGGGCGCATGGAATAGTTTTGGTATCCACGGAAGAACAAGACAAGATCGTGGCAGCACGCATTGGAAATGCTGGTGGTGTGGTTATTGGACTTGGAGAAGACGAAGCTTATATTGCGAGTGATATTCCTGCCATATTGGAGCATACGAGAAGGGTAATCTTTCTAGAATCACGGCAATATGCTGTTGTAACCCGCAAGAGTGTGAAAGTTTTTGATTTCAACGGAAATGAAATTCCATTTCAGGTGCATGTTGTGGCGTGGGATCCTGTAGCTGCCGAAAAAGGAGAATACCGTCATTTCATGCAAAAAGAAATACACGAGCAGGTAAGGTCATTGACAGATACTCTGGCAGGGAGGGTTAATTTCTCAACAGGGAAAATCGTGATACCACAGCTTAACCTTACAAAAGAATTCGCCACTTCCATACGGAAAATTTTCATCACTGCTTGTGGAACAGCAGCTCATGCCGGCATGGTAGGAAAATTGCTAATCGAAAAGTTGGCTCAGATTCCTGTTGAGACAGAGATTGCATCTGAATTTCGCTATCACGATCCCATATTAGAGGAAGGAACTGTTGTCCTTGCCATTAGCCAATCGGGTGAAACTGCTGATACTTTGGCTGCAATGGAAGTAGCAAGAAAAAAAGGCGCGACTTTATGGTCAATTGTTAATGCTATAGGATCACAGGCAATGCGGCAGGCTGATGGGTATATTTCCATGCAGGTCGGACCAGAAATTGGTGTTGCTTCAACAAAGGCATTTACTGCGCCACTTTTAGATTTGTACATGCTGGCAATTCTTCTGGGTGATCTACGTGGTTCTCTTTCAACTGAAGATCGGATGAAGACAGTAAGAGATCTCAGGTTGATCCCGGATATGGTAAGTCGTTGTTTATCCGGAGAAGATCAGATTGTTCAGGTTGCAAAAAAGTACCGTGATGTACACGATATGTTATATCTGGGCAGGGGCATCAATATGCCTATCGCATACGAAGGTGCACTAAAAATGAAAGAAATTTCGTATATACATGCAGAATCATATCCCGCCGGAGAAATGAAACATGGTCCAATTGCGTTAGTTGATAAAGAGATGCCAGTTCTGGTCATTGCACCACGTGATCCATGGTATGAAAAGATGATCAGCCAGATTGAGCAAGCGAAAGCGCGTGGCGGAACGATCATTATGGTAGCCAGCGAGGGTGATGAAAAAGCCAGAGAACTTGCGGATGATATTTTCTGGGTTCCAGAAACGCCGTGGTTGCTCAGCCCGGTTTTAACGGTGTTACCCTTACAGTTGTTTGCCTATCATATTGCATCACAACGCGGTTTGGATGTAGATCAGCCACGGAATCTGGCAAAGAGCGTTACTGTAGAATAATTTCATAAATATCGTAATTTATTCAAAAAACAGGATAGAAAAAATCTATCCTGTTTTTCTGTTATGAAATAATACGAAACCAGTTTATTTTGGTTGATAACCAAATACTGCATACCCTCCATCGATGGCTCCGCCAAATTCGGAATAAAACTGGAAGTAATTTGATTGATAACGCATATCCTCCGAGCAAAATCCCCAAAGATCGAATTCTACTTTTTCTCCTGGATTAACGACATGGTCAAGAGTAGCTTCTGTCTGTACTGTGACGTATTCACCTTCGTAGCCAACGAGAAGTAATTTAGATCCTGCACCCCAGGCAGCAGAACCAGTATTTTGAAAACCAATTGCAATCCCAAAAGTTTCATTAGGTACAAATTCTTGTTTATTTTCAGGAAAAGTGCTCACATAAAGCAATTGCGCTTTTAAGGTTGGAACCGTTGGTGAAGGTGTGAAAGTGAATGTAGGTTCAAGTGTTGGGGTGTTGGTAGGGGATGGAGTAAAAGTTGATGTTGCAGTTGGCACTGGTGTATTTGTTGATGTGGGATTAAGAAAAGCCTGTGTAGTGATCTGGGCAAACGCTGTTTCAAAAGCTTCTTGGGTGGCTTTTGCTTTTCCTTCTGCAGTGAGAGTACTGAATGAACAACCTGAAAGGAAGATGATCATAAAAAGTGAGGCGATGGAAGTGAATAGATTTTTGCGCATAGTGCCTTTTTGAAAATGAAAATTTCACCCATTGTAACAGAAAAATGATTTTGGGCAGGAAGGCTGAATTTTTCTTGAATGATGATAAAATGTCTAAGATATGGTTATTAATGACACTGAATTCATTTTTCCTGAAAGATATTGTGAGCAATTAAGTGACTTGCGAGGCGAAAGTTGGAAGAAGCTTGTTGACCAGATATCACATGAAGAAAATGATTCAGTAAACAGAATTGCATTAGTATATCTGATCGCTCGCATCAATGGTTGCGGCAATTGTAATTCTGATGCTTTTAGAGCGATGAAAGGCTGCTTGATGTGTGCCAGAAACTCCATAAAGCGGTTTCGAGGAAGCGATAAGGAACTTCTGGAGCAGTATCTGCATGCAAAGCAGGAAATTGTCGATTATCTGGAAACTGGAAAATCTCATTATCGGTGAATTAAAGGAGAACCCATTGATCTCAAAAGAACAAGTATTGGATATTCTAAAAACGGTTGATGATCCTGAATTAAACCAGGATATTGTTTCGTTGAATATGGTGAAAGATATTGAAATTGAGAAAGAAGTAGTTCGTGTAACAATTGTACTGACTACTCCTGCCTGCCCTTTAAAAGAAAGAATTCGTTCTGATGTTGAACAGGCATTATTAAAGAAATTAAAGATAAAAAAGGTCGAGATCATTTTTGGCAATATCGAAGGATCGAACGCACAATTTGAGGGAAAAATTCCGTTGCCAATCAAGCACTTGATTGCAGTAGGCTCAGGCAAGGGCGGTGTAGGTAAATCAACTGTCGCTGTAAATCTTGCAATATCGCTTGCGCAAAAAAACTTCAAAGTAGGTTTAATGGATGCTGATATTTATGGGCCAAATATCCCTACTATGATGGGTGTTCAGAAATTACCTCCTCAAAATGATGGAAAAATCACTCCTGCTGAAGCATACGGTGTAAAGGTGATTTCTATTGGAATGTTCATTCAAAAAGGTCAACCTCTGGTCTGGCGTGGTCCTGTACTTCATTCTGCAGTCAGGCAACTGCTTGCAGATGTTGACTGGGGTTTACTTGATTATCTGATCGTCGACCTTCCACCAGGAACAGGTGATGTTCAGATCAGTCTGATGCAAATTGCTTCGGTTGCAGGTTCTGTAATTGTTACTTTGCCCCAAAAAGTATCCACTGATGACGCGTATCGTGCAGCGGAAATGTTTCGTGCAATGAATGTCCCCATTTTAGGTATTGTTGAGAATATGGGTTCGATGATACTTCCAGATGGTTCGGCTTATGATCTGTTTGGTGATGGCGGTGGTGAAAATTTGGCTGAAGAGCTTCATGTTGATTTCTTAGGTTCAATTCCTATCGACCGTGAAATTCGAATTGGTGGAGATTCTGGTTTTCCTGTAACCGTTACAAATCCTTCTGCGTCATCTTCAAAGGTATTCCAAACGATTGCAGCGCAATTACAGACAAAACTGGAATGCAAAAACTAGAAAGATATTAACAAACAGTCATGATTGCTGGGATCCGATTTTCAAAAGTTGGAAAAGTATATCACTTTGACGCTGGTACAATTACTGACTTACGTCAAGGTGATGGAGTGATTGTCGAAACTTCTCGTGGGATGCAATTGGGTTGGGTAGTTATGTTAGGTGAAGATCTAGAAACACCTGAAAATGAAGAGATCAAACCAATCACCCGAAAAGCAACACCTCAAGATTTGATGCAAAGACAGCTTTGGAAAGCAAAAGAAGAAGCGATTATTGAGCAATGCACTGCTAAAGTTAAAAGCTTGAATTTAAGCGGAGTAAAGATAGTTGATGCGGAATTCAGTTTTGATGGGAGCAGATTGGCGATTATTTACAATACTGAAACAGATGAAAAGGTCGATCTTAAAGTTATCCGGCAGGATATGCAAAGAGTTTACAATAATGTGCAGATCGAGTTACGTCAGGTTGGACCGCGTGATATGGCGAAATGCCTGGGTGGAATGGGTGCCTGTGGGCTTGAATCACGTTGCTGTTCAAAATTTTTAACAGATTTTTCTTCAATTTCCATCCGTATGGCAAAAGAACAGGGTATTTCTCTTACTCCGGGCGAGATTACTGGAATGTGTGGAAGATTGCGTTGCTGTCTTTATTACGAATATGATCAATATATGGCGGCAAAAGTTGATCTTCCGAAACGAAAGCAAATGGTCAATACTCCTGTAGGGGTTGGAAAAGTGATCGATCTAGCTCCTTTAAGAGAAGGGGTCATTGTTGATCTAAATGATGGCGGAATCAGAGAATTCCATAAAAGTGAAATAACTGCTATCGATAATTCTGAAAAATAGGTAGCGAATCTTTTAAAAGTCGTTGATCATAAATAACCCGGATGGCTATTAGCATCAGGGTTATTTTATTTATTGTGAAGGGTATGTAAAAGGAAATATGATCATCGTATATGATACTCATGATATTCAATAGTATGAAAAATATGCTATTATTATCTATAATTTAATAATATGATAAATCATATTAATCAAATTAAAGAGCGATTATGAAAGCAAAATTCGTTCCAAATAACGTAATTCAATATGATTTTCTTCAATACCTTGCCTCTTCATGTGAAGATGGCGAACGTTTACCTGCACTCAACGACCTTTCTCCTGAAATTGGATTAAGTACTTCCAGTCTTCGCGAGCAAATGGAAGTTGCCAGAGCATTAGGGCTGGTTGAGGTAAAACCACGCACAGGAATTCACCGTTTACCATATTCATTCCGACCTGCAGTTCAACAGAGTTTGAATTATGCTCTGATGGTAGATAGAGACTATTTTGCTGCATATACCGAAATTCGAATCCATCTCGAAACTGCTTTTTGGAATGAAGCTGTTGCTTTACTACACCTAGAAGATAAATTACGGTTGAAAGAATTAGTTCAAATGGCGAGAGATAAGTTAAACAGATCTCCAGTACAAATCCCTCAAGCAGAACATCGAGAATTTCACACATCAATTTACCAATATATAAAAAACCCATTTTTACATGGTTTATTGGATGCATATTGGGATTTTTATGAATTAGCGGGATTGGATGTATATACCAATTACGGATATCTTGCCAGGGTGTGGGATTATCACAGTGAGATAGCTGAAAGTATCTGGAAAGGTGAAACTACAGCGGGGTTAAATGTATTGCGAGAACATTTTAACTTGATGTCTCTGCGAAAAAAACCAAATGTTACTCAAAAGTTTGAATAACCATATCTCAGGAGAAAAAACTTTTCTATGACAGAAAAAATAGTAAACAACTTTTGCATCACCTTCAGCACGATCAACGGCTCGGGAAGTGCAACAGCAAATACCACTATTTTAAGGGCATTATTCAAGATGGGAATTCCTGTAACTGGAAAGAATATCTTCCCGTCCAATATCCAGGGCTTGCCAACCTGGTATTCGATCCGACTTAGTTCCAAAGGATATAGAGCGCGACTTGAGAAGGATGACATCGTCATTGCAATGAATCCCGCTACACTGGTACAGGAATATGATTATATTCTTCCTGGTGGAGTACTGTTCTATCCGGACGATATTCAACTTCCTTCAGTGAGAAATGATATTACTATTTATCCCATGCCAGTAAAAGCAATCATCAGTGAATCAGATATTCCAGCAAAACTTCGTGATTATGCAGCGAATATGATCTATGTGGGTGTTCTGGCGCAGATGATCGGTATTGATCTGGAAAAGATCCATGACGCCCTAGATTTTCACTTCAAAAGTAAAAAAAATGCGGTAGAAGCAAATTATGAATTAGTTATTAAGGCTTCAAAATGGGCTTCTGGAAACCTGAAAAAAGCAGACCCATATTTTGTTGAGCCAATGGATGGTACTTCGCAGAATATCCTTGCTGAAGGGAATGTTGCTGCTGCGCTCGGATCTATATTTGGAGGTGTGCAATTTGTTGGGTGGTATCCAATCACACCTGCTACCGGTCTTGCAGAATCACTTAACGAATATCTGCCACAATTAAGGAAAGATCCGGTTACAGGGAAAGATACTTATGTAGTTATCCAGGCTGAAGATGAGCTGGCAGCTATAGGAATGGTTGTTGGAGCTGGCTGGGCAGGCTTGCGCTCAATGACATCTACTTCTGGGCCAGGGCTTAGCCTGATGGCAGAGTACCTCGGATTGGCATATTACACAGAAACCCCCGTGGTTGTATGGGATGTGCAGCGTGTAGGTCCAAGTACTGGATTACCAACACGAACTGCACAGTCAGATTTGAGTTTTGCTTATTTCATAAGTCACGGTGATAAGCAGTATATTCTCTTATTACCTGGGTCTGTTGATGAGTGTTTTGAATTTGGTTGGAAGGCATTCGATATTGCAGAACATTATCAGACTCCTGTCATAGTAATGATCGATCTTGATCTTGGTATGAACAACTGGATGTGTAAGCCATTCGTATATCCTGAAAAACCTATGGATCGAGGAAAGATTCTCTGGGAAAAGGAATTTGACGATTTTGTTAGCAAGCATGATGGAAAATGGGGGAGATATTGGGATGTTGATGGAGACGGAATTCCATATCGAACGCTGCCTGGGAATGCTCGTCCAGGTGCAGCATTTTTTAGTCGTGGAACCGGGCATGATGAATTTACTAAATATAGCGAAGAGCCAGAAGTATGGCAGAGAATGATGGATAGGCTAAAAATTAAGATCGATAATTCAGCGGATTTACTCCCTGAACCATTAGTGTACGGAAATGGAAAAGCAAAAATCGGTTTGATCACATTTGGTTCAAATGATCCTGCTGTCGAAGAAGCACAAGATCTTTTATCTGAAAAGAAAATCGAAACGGATTACATGCGGATTCGGGCGCTGCCTGTACACAGCAATGTAAAGAAGTTCATCGAATCACATGACCGGGTTTATGTGATTGAAAATAATCGCGATAGCCAGATGTGGCAGATTCTTGTTATTTCGTTGCCAGAAATGGCGAACAAACTTAAAAAAATTGCTCATTGTGATGGGTTACCTTTAACGGCTCGATGGATTGAAAACGAAATTTCTCAACATGAAGGAGAGATCAATGAGTGACGATAAGGGTTCGATCTCAGTTCAACAACAAGTGAATAAAGTTGGATTAACACGAAATGATTACAAAGGAGCGCCTTCAACTCTCTGCAAAGGTTGTGGACATTTTTCGATAGCTAACCAGATCATAGCTGCCTGTTATGAAATGAATATTCTTCCAGAGCAGGTAATGAAATTCAGTGGAATAGGCTGCTCAAGTAAAAGCCCGACATATTTTCTTGGAAGATCATTTGGTTTCAATGGTCTGCATGGTCGAATGCCATCACTGGCGCTCGGAGCATCCTTTGCAAACACCCATTTACGGGTGATTGGAGTAAGTGGAGATGGCGACACAGCCAGCATTGGATTTGGTCAATTCAAGCATCTAGTAAGGAGAAATATTCCAATGGTGTACATCGTTGAAAATAACGGTGTATATGCATTGACAAAAGGTCAATTTTCAGCAACCACAGAAAGAGGGTTGTCATTAAAAAAGCAAGGCATTAATCAATATCAACCTATTGATATATGTCTGGAAGCGTTGACAGCAAATGCCAGTTTTGTGGCACGGTCTTTTGCTGGTGATCCAAGGCAATTGGTTTCATTACTAAAGGCGGCATTAAGTCACAGGGGTATTGCTATTCTGGATGTGATCAGTCCTTGTGTTACCTTCCATAACCAGGAAAATAGCCATCATTCGTTCACCTGGGTGCGAGAGCATAAAATTCCTATCCAGGATATCACATATATTCCCCCTGAAGAAGAAATATTCATCGAAGATTTTAAAGAAGGAACTACCAGAGAAATCGATCTTTTTGATGGTTCAACTTTGAAACTAAAAAAAGTTGGCAATGACCATGATCCAACGGATAAACTTAGTGCTTATAAGCTACTTACTAAAGCGATCGATGAAAATCATGTGATCACTGGATTGATCTATATCAACCCTGACCAACCGACTCTGATGGATATTCATCAATTACCCGAAGACTTACCCCTAAACAGGCTTCCAGAGAACCGGATAAGACCTCCCAGGGAGAGCATTGATAAAGTGAACAAGATGATGTTCTGATGATAGAGTGTTCAGCGGTTAACGAGCTATTGGGCGAATGGAATCTAGGATCCACTCGCTCCAGGAACCAGAGTACAATATTAGCATTGCAGTTCCTGAATAGGCACAAGTAAAGACTAATTTACATGTAATTAATCCTGATCAGCAATAAATGAAGATGTTCTCAATAGAGTGACCTGATTTCAGGTCACTCTATTCTTTTATTTGATCACTAACTTCTCGATAATCACCACCTGCAGTTAAATTAATCCAATGAAAACGATTTGCCGCTTAACTTTTCAGGCGAAAACAATACCGATCCCATCTTTCAGAAATCATTTAAACGATAGTTACAATAAATCATATTTCCATTTGATATGTACGATGGCATTTATGCCAATTTACGCCCATTGTTTCTGAATCACTTTTACTCTTAAAATTACGAACATCTACTTGAATAAATTCAGCCCGATCGAATTGCTTGTACGCCATTAGCGTTCGTATTAACTCATAATACAAAAGAATATTCGCTCCCGTTCCTTGAAATTTTGGAAGAATTCCCACTCCGTTCAAATCCACAACATTTGTTTGCTTTTTCTCTTTTAGAAACTCGATCCATCCAAGAGGTGCCATCTGCCCTTTTGTACGCTGAAGGGCTTTTGATAGATCATGATAAGCGATAATAAAACCAGCAACTTCATTCCCTTTCATAATCATTTTAATCAAACCTGGATCAGCCAGTTGCACTATTCCATTCGCGATTAATTCGAACTCTTCTTTTGTAGATGGATAATAAGCGGGATTATTTTCAAAGGCAGCTGAATGGATCGCATCTACTTCAGGAATAAGAGTTTTCATCTCTGCTTTATTACGAAATGTTTTTACCCAGAGATCATTACGCTTTGCTATCTTCTCAGCCATTTCTGCTACTTTTTGAGGTATCTTGAAGGTGTCACGCGTAATATAACCTGAAAGATAGTCAGTTTCAGGAACAAATCCTATCTTTTCCATGAAGGCAGGATAATATGGAAAGTTATAAGTGATATTCATTGCGGGCATGTACTCGAAACCCTTTGTCAAAATACCATTACATCCTACCCTGGAAAAACCTCGGGGACCATAAATCTGTGTCAGATCACGCTTTTTCCCCCAACTGAATGCCGCATCGAATAAATTACTTGCAATCTGTAGATCGTCAATTGATTCAAAAAAGTAAAAAAAGGCTGTTCTTAAGTTATGAAATTTACAATAGTTCGTATTATGCAGAACAGCTATTCGTCCGAGAACTTCGCTACCGCTTTCACAAACAAAAAAGGTGCCATCAGAATGTTGGTAAAAAGGGTATTTTTGCCTGTTCATAACAAAATGCATGTCTGATATGAAAGGTGGTACCCATTGTTTATTCTCTTTATATAAATGAAAAGGAAACTGGATAAATTTATTTCGATCGTGGATAGAAGTAGCATCGATTTCGCGAATATGCATTAAAGCCTCATATCTTATAGGATCAAATCATGTGTTTTTGCTCAAGCAAGTATAAAAATCGGTTGACAACTTCAGGATCGAAGTGTTTACCGGCTTCATCAGCAATATATTTAGCAGCTTCCTTTGTAGAATGACCATCATGGTAGGGTCGTTTTGATACGATAGCATCCCACACATCCACCACGCTGAAGATTCGTGCTGCTATGGGAATTTCTTCAGCCTTCAAACCCTGTGGATAGCCTGTTCCATCCCATCGTTCATGATGACTGTAGGGTATTTCTAATGAATCCTGTAAAAAGGGGATATCTTTCAACATCTCGCGTCCCAATTCGGGATGCTTTTGCATTATCGCCCATTCTTCTGCAGTTAATTTGCCTGGTTTATTGAGAACGGCATCAGGGATACCCAATTTGCCAATATCGTGTAGCAATGCACCATAACGAATTTTTGTTAATTCAGGCTCTTTGATGCCAAAGGAAGTACACAATGCCATGGTAATATCCGTTACGCGCTGAGTATGACCTTCAGTATCTTCATCACGATATTCCAATGCCTTTGACCAGCCCTGGAGAGTATTTTCATACGCTTCGAGCAAGTCGATATTGCTTTGACGCAAGTCTCTTAAGAGGCGAGCATTGTACAGAGCAATACCAGCTTGATCAGTAAATGCCTGCAATCTTTCAACAGCTGAATAGGTGAAGTAATTCTTGATGGGACTATTTAAATTAAGAAAGCCAATGATCGTTCCGCTTCGACTTTTTATGGGGGCACCAGCAAATGAATTAATCCAGGCTGTTTGTGGGGTAATGACCCATGTAGGTTCAGCGGTAGTATCTGGAACTACCAGGGGTAAACCGGTAAGAAACATACGGCGTAGAATGGGAGTCTTGCTTACTAACAGAGTGCCTTCTTTTCTCCAATCCAGTAGACCACGCTGATCATAAAGCCCTTTAGCTGCATAAATACGAGCAGTTTCTTGATCCTTCTCAAGTAGCATAATGCTGGCGGAATCATACGGTACTACCCGTGCCATTTGCTCTAATATTTTTTCCAGAATCGTATCAAAATCCAGGTTACTGTTGAGAGTTGCAGAGATATCTCTCAGTACATCAGCAATCGTTCTTTGTTCATTTTCGATCAGGTCTAAATTACGTGACTTTTCAATATCATAGAATGTGAGGAGAATTGTATTTCGGGCATCCCCTTTCGGGATCACAGAAAGATGAATTTCAAAATCCCGATACGTATGCGATTTAATCCGAAAAGGGATCGTTGTGATAAGATTATCGTTTTTACTTTTCAGAATGTCCTGAATTTTGTTAAGAAAATTCTTTTTAAACTGTGGATTTATATAGTCAATGATTTTCTGTGAAGGTAATCCTTGTTCTATTCCAAACAGATCGTTGAACGAATTATTCGAATCTTGAATAAAGCCGTCGCAAATAATACATTGAGCAAGGTAAAAATTATCAAATGCAGCTTTATACGGATTAAAAGTATCCATCTAGAGTGTTTAGTAAGGTTCTCCGAGTGTATGTAAAAGTGCCATGTTTGGAGCGCGCATAGCATTTACCGGTAGACCTGACAACATAACGACCTGCTGTCCAGGTTCATGGATCGTCGTTGATTGCAATGCTTTATCGACGATGCTAATCATATTCTCAACGCTGTGAGCAAATTCTACTTTATGGGGAAAAACTCCCCAATACAGTGCAAGACGATTATACGTAATCTCATGGGGTGTAAACGCATGGATCGTCACCCGTGGGCGTACTTTCGACATATATAAAGCTGTTCGACCAGTCAGGGTAAAGACGGCGATGCACTCTACATTTGTATCATGGGCAAGCTCATTCGCTGCACGACAAATTGATAGAGCATCATCTCCTACTTTATCATTCACATGAACATGGGCGCAGATACTCCATGAATCGTTATTTTGTTCTGCTGTACGAACTATCTCATCCATATTGCGTATTGATTCAACGGGGTATTTACCTACTGCAGTTTCTCCAGAAAGCATTACAGCATCTGTGCCATCAAAAATAGCATTTGCAACGTCTGAGGCTTCAGCTCTGGTTGGACGCGGATTCTCGATCATTGACTCGAGCATCTGTGTTGCTGTAATGACATACCTTGAGTGAATCAGTGCTTTTTGAATAGCCAACTTCTGAATTATCGGAACAGTCGCAGTTGAAGTCTCAATTCCAAGATCGCCCCGTGCAACCATGATCCCATCTGTTACATCCAAAATTGAGTCGAGGTTTTCCACTGCTTCAGGTCGTTCGATTTTTGCAATTATTGGTATATGAAAACTTGGATCTTTTGTAAATTCCTGTGTTTTTTGTCGAGTATAAAGAATATCTTCACTGGAACGCACAAAGGAGATAGCAATGGCATCAACTCCAAGATGCAGAGCAAATTCGAGATCAAGAAGATCCTTTTCAGTAAGAGCGTTTACACTCAATTTTGCAGAAGGCAAGTTGACGCCTTTGTGTGATTTTAGTATCCCACCTGTAACAACTTTGGCTTTTACAACCTGATCAATAATTTCTTCAACAACCATTTCCAGTTTGCCGTCATCCATTAATATACGACTACCCGGTTGGAAAGCGGTGGAGATATTAGGGATATTAATTGAAATCAGAGTTGAGTTTGAAAGGTTATTGATCGGTATGCTTTCATTATCGGTGGATATGATGTAGATGCTATCATCAGCAATTAATGGAATTCCTTCAGGTGGAAGAGCTCCTACTCGGATTTTGGGGCCACATAGATCCGCAAGAATTGCTACAGGGATATCCAATTCTTGCGAGACTTCACGAATAGTGTTGAATACACTTTGATGTTCATCATGCGTTCCGTGAGAAAAATTAAGTCTGGCTACATTCATTCCAGCCTTGATCATTTCCCTGAGAACTTCTTTTTTTTGACTGGCAGGTCCAATTGTTGCAATGATTTTAGCAAATCTTTCCATTCTGATGTTATTTACCTCCAGCCTAAATATACTTCAATTGTTGAGCTTCGAACATCAATTTATCCCGAAAATCGGGATGTGCAATGGAAATAAGTAACTTTGCCCTCTCTCGCACCGTTTTACCATAGAGGTCTACCATGCCATATTCAGTGCAAATATAGTGAACATGGTTTCTAGTTGTTATGACCCCTGCGCCAGGCTTTAATAAGGAAACGATACGGCTGAAACATTCGCCATTGCGATTCGTCGTAGAAGAAGGTAATGCAATGATCGGTAAACCGCCTTCTGACATGGATGATCCATAGATAAAATCAAGCTGTCCTCCTGCGCCTGAATAAAATTGATGTCCAATTGAATCAGAACATACCTGTCCAGTCAAATCTACTTCGATGGCAGAATTAAGAGCCACCATGCGTCGATTCTTGGCGATCGTTAATGGATTATTGATATATTCTGTACGCTGCAATTCAATTATGGGATTTCTATTTGCCCAATCAAACAGTCTTTTTGTTCCAAGTAAAAAACCCGCCGTTATCTTGTGTGGGTGAATAGTCTTGCAAGCGCCATTAATAACTCCAGCTTCTACCAGATCAATAATTCCATCGGAAAAGAGTTCGGTATGTACACCCAGATTCTTCTTTCCCTTTAAATGCTTCAACACTGAGTCAGGTAATACACCAATTCCAGTTTGTAGAGTAGCTTCATCTGGAATTCGATCAGCAATGAGCTGCCCAATTCTGTCAATAATATGACCATTATTCTTTGTATCTTCAGACATGTTAAGCCCACCCAACGGATAATCCACGGGCACCACTACATCAACATCATCAATATGGATTTTTGTGTCGCCATAAATCACTGGCATTTGTTCATTAACTTCTGCAATGATCATTTTTGCTGATTCTGCAGCAGTCCTGGTTAATCCAGCCTCTATGCCATAAGAACAATAACCATCTTCATCGGGAGGGGAAAGATGGACAAAAGCGACATCCAGTGGAACGACTCCTCGAGAAAAAACCAGAGGAAATTCCGATAATAATACTGGCGTATAGTCTGCTCTGCCTTCATTGATAGCCCGGCGAACATTTGCTCCAGAAAAGAAGCTATTAACTCGAAGATGCCCTTCCATTTCTGGTGCGACATAATCACTTCCGCATACTGTTAAAGCCTGACATATCTCGACATTTTGAAGCGCAGGGGCTTTCTTCACAAGCGCGCTTAAAAGTGACTGGGGAACTGAACAGTTCCCCGTCAAGAAAATTCGAAACCCCGATTTTATATATTCAACTGCTTCTGTTGGGGTGGAAAGACGATTGGCAAATCGATGTTTCCATTCCATAGCGATCTCAGGGCATGTTCAAAACTGGTCGGATAATATTAATCGCCCAATCGATGGTGTCTTTATCAATCACCAGGGGTGGAGCAAAGCGAATAACTCGTTCGTGAGTTTCTTTTGCAAGCAAGCCATTCTCTTTGAGAGCTTCACAGAAGCGGCGGGCACCACCTGCTTCGGGTTTTAACTCAACACCGATCAGTAAACCTTTCCCTCGAACTTCCTTAACATGAGGGCTGGGAATTTCTGAAAGCTGTTCAATAAAGTATTCACCCAATGAAGCTGCTTTTTCAACCAATTTTTCTTCCACGATTACTTTCAAAGATTCGCGACCAATTGCCGCAGCAACAGGATTACCACCAAATGTTGAACCGTGTTCACCTGGTTGTATAAGACCAAGAATTGGCTTATCAGCCAGTACTGCAGATATTGGGTAAAAACCTCCCGAAAGCGCTTTACCGACGATTGTCATATCTGGACGCACATTCTCATGCTGACAGGCAAATAATTTACCTGTACGACCTAACCCGGTCTGAATTTCATCCGCTATGAACATTACATTATTTGCTTTGCAAATTTCACTAACTTGTCTTAGATAACCAGCAGGGGGAATAATGACACCACCTTCACCTTGAATGGGTTCCAACATGACTGCAGCAGTATCCGGAGTTATCGCTTCTCGGATGGTTTCAGCATCCCCGTAGGGTACCATTTTGAAACCGGGAGTGAATGGTCCGAAATCATCGCGATAGAAAGGTTCAGAAGAGAAAGAAATGATCGAAATAGTGCGACCATGGAAGTTGCCTTCTGCAATGATGATCTCAGCTTGATGCCGAGGTATCCCTTTGGAAACGTATCCCCACTTACGAGCGACTTTCAAAGCAGTTTCAACTGCTTCTGCGCCGCTGTTCATCGGGAGAGACATTTCATATCCGGTCAATTCTGAAAGTTCTTTATAAAACAGAGGAAGTTGATCATTACGGAAGGCACGCGAGGTCAATGTCACACGTTGTGCCTGTTCGATCATCGCTTTAAGAATTCTGGGGTGTACATGACCTTGATTAAGAGCAGAATATGCACTTAAACAATCAAGGTAACGTTTTCCTTCTGTATCGTAAACCCAGACACCTTCTCCTTTTGTAATAACAACATCCAAAGGGTGATAATTATGAGCACCGTATTGATCTTCTATTGCGATGTAATCTTGTGTTTTCATTATTTCTCCATTCAGATGGTATTTGAAATCTATGCGAGAAGATGGACAAGCACTGCTTTTTGGGCATGTAAACGGTTATGTGCTTGCGGGAATAACATTGAATGAGGGCCATCAGCGACTTCGTCGGTTATTTCTTGACCACGATGTGCAGGAAGACAATGTAAAACGATCACATCCTTGTCTGCTTCAGATATTAGTTGTTGATTTACCTGATATGGTGGGAAAACTAATTCGCGTTTTTTACTTTCAGATTCCTGCCCCATACTTGTCCAGGTGTCTGTATAAATGACTTGTGCACCCTTTACTGCATGATGTGGATCGCGAAGAAATTGCAAGGAAGCACCAGATTTTTTTGCAAATTCTTTTGCATGTTCAATTGCTGAAGGGACAATGTCATAGTCTTCAGGATTGGCAATTGTGAAATTGGCACCTAGTTTCGCACAAATGTGCATTAAGGAAACTGCTACATTATTCCCATCACCTACATAAGTTACATTCAGGTTTTTCATTGTCCCAAATTTTTCAATAATGGTTAATGCATCAGCCATTCCCTGGCAGGGATGGTTGTAATCACTTAATCCATTGATCACAGGAATGCTTGACCATTTAGCCAACTCCAAAACGTGATTATGTGCGAATACACGTGCCATGATAGCATCTACGTAGCCAGATAATACTCTAGATACATCAGCGATGCTTTCTCGTTGCCCTAAGCCAATTTCATTCGGAGAAAGATAAAGTGCATCTCCACCCAGATGGCGCATAGCCATATCAAAACTTACTCTTGTTCGTAAACTGGGTTTTTGAAAAATCATACCTAAAACTTTATTTTTCAGAAGTGGTTTATTACCACCTGCAAAATACTCTTTCTTTAGCTGTATTGCGAGGTCTAGAATCTGCTGTAATTCATCGCTTGAGTAATCAGAAATTGCAAGAAAATCTTTTTTCATTCAGCTTACCCTCCAGAAAGTTGAAATAACTTAACAAGTATAGCAAAAAGGGACAAATGTCCCAATGGATATTTGGATGAGATTATAGTAAAAATGTCACACAGATCAGTGATGACAGTTCGAACAGGAATGGCCCGAGCAATTTCCACATCCACCCGAGTTACTGTAACTTGACTCGGAAGAGTTTGAGTGGGAAGAGCAATGAGAAATGCTTCGTTTTGTATTCTGGCTGCTACAATTCTTGCATGAAACAGGGGCATCAGCCTGGCTGATTGGTCTGATCACATCAAAAGTTGAACCACATTGTTGGCAGTGATATTCATAAATTGGCATAAGAGATCCTTCATTGGTATTTTACCTATAATGTTTTTTTTGGTCAAATTGCTAATTTGCTGAAATAATACCAAATGATTAAAATTAATAAGTTTGACAGTCTTTAAGTATTGTATTGATAGAGAAATTCGCTATAATGGTAAAGTCAGGAAGGTAATCTTCCAATAAAAATCCAAAGAAGGAGAATTTGCCCATGAAGAAGCGAAGTTTGTTTATCGTTTTGACAGTGCTGGTAATGAGCACGATTATCCTAACCTCGTGCAAACCAACATCTGCACCTCAACCTACCCAGGCACCTGAAGTTGTAGAAACTGAAGCTCCTGCGGAAACCGAAGCACCAGTAGCAACCCCTGAACCAACTGAAGCACCAGTTGAGTTAGGAACTGAAGATAATCCTATTGTTTTAGCCTTTGCACCATCCATGACCAGCCAGCAGGTTGCTGAAAGTGGACAGGCACTTGCTGATAAGTTAATGGAAATTACAGGGTACACAATTGTCACGAACATCCCAACATCATACGCCGCATTGATCGAGGCTATGGGCTCTGGAAATGCTCACATTGCATTATTCCCAACCTTCGCCTATCTTGTTGCACATGATAAAGGGTACGCTGATGTAGGCTTGATCGTCGAACGTTATGGTTCGACTTTTTATGGCGCTCAATTTGTCGCTGCTAAATCCAGTGGCTTTACATCATATTTTGATTCCGAGACCAATACCAACACCGCTGATGCTGAAACAGCTCTTGCACAATTTGCAGATAAGAAACCCTGCTGGACAGATCCTCTATCAACCTCTGGATACATTATTCCTTACGGCATTCTCCAAAATTTAGGTATTCCAACTAAAGCGGGTGCTTTTGTTCAGGGTCATCCAACAGTGATCACCGCCTTGAATGCTGGTGGTATCTGCGATTTCGGCGCTACATTCATCGATGTTCGAACCAATCCAACCCTGCAAGAGCAAATTCCTGATGTGATGGAAAAGATCGATGTGATCTGGCGCACAGACCCAGTCATCCCAAATGATAATATTTCATTCGCTACAACCATGTCGCCTGAAATGGTTCAAAAATTCAAAGATGCTTTCATTCAGATGTCATCAACCGAAGAAGGAAAAGCTATCCTAAAAGCTATCTATGAATTCGAATCGGTGAAAGAATGTGAAGATTCATTCTATGATGACTTCCGTGTCTATATCCAGGCAGCTGGTTTTGATTACACCTCTGCAGTGAAGTAATTTATCGATTGCTTTGAGGGAGGAGAAAGACTTTCTCCTCCCTCTTTTTAATAGAGGGATGGCAACGTGTTAGAAGTAAAACATTTATCAAAAATATACCCTAATGGAACTCAAGCATTAACTGATGTAAGTTTTTCTGTACCAGATGGAGAATTTCTGGTAGTGATCGGTTTATCTGGTTCAGGAAAATCTACATTACTCAGGTGTATCAACCGGTTAATTGATCCTACCGAGGGACAGATAGTCTGGGATGGAATTGATATTACCGCCGCCAAAGGAAATGAGCTACGGAAAATTCGCCGGCATATCGGAATGGTTTTTCAACAATTTAATTTAGTTAAAAGATCATCAGTCATGACGAATGTTCTCAGTGGTAGATTGGGTTATGCCAGCACTATCCCATCTTTGTTGGGTATCTGGCCACCAGAAGAAAAACAACGAGCGATTGAAGCCCTGGATACTGTTGGTATTTCTGATAAAGCAAGAGAACGTGCAGATGCACTATCAGGTGGCCAACAGCAGCGTGTAGGAATAGCACGCGCCTTAATGCAAGAGCCGAGAATTATGTTGGCAGATGAACCAGTTGCCAGCCTGGATCCGGTTTTGGCTCATTCAATACTTCAATACCTGGAACAACTAAATAAATCAAATGGTACAACCGTAATATGTAGTCTTCATTTTTTGGATCTTGTGCAAAGATATGCAACGCATGTAATTGCATTAAAAGATGGGAAAAAGGTATTTGAAGGAGATGCTCAGGAAATCAATCGGGAGCGATTTAAAGAAATATATGGCGAAGAAGCACAAGAAGTTCATGCCACTCAGGTGGGGGCATAATGAGCTTCTCCGATATCATCACATTAAAGAAAAGATCCATGATAATCGCAATAATTCTTTCGTTAATCTTGCCCGGGCTGGGACAGATATATCAAAAAAGAGCAAAGCGAGGCAGTGCCATTATGATATTGGCGGTCTCTGCACTCTTAGCAGTCATCTGGTATAAACACCCCGTTTGGTATATTCTGATCGCTTTATTCTGGATTTGGAATATTCTCGATGTGATTTTCGCAAAAGGCGCAAAGATGCTTTTTCCGATTGTTATATGGATCGTTATTGCCTATGGAATTGGAATAAAAGTTACGGAGTTTGATTTAGCAGCTCTTTTCACAAATCCAGAAAGAGCCCAGGCTGTAATACAGCCCATGTTGCATCCAAAATTGTTTGAAAAGAAAAAGGAAACGAAAAAAGCTTTTGTTTATTTAGAAGTACCTTGCTCGCAAAATCCACCCATATCTGATCGAACTGAGGATGGAATCAGGATAAGGGCATTTCCGTCATGTGCCAATGTAAATGAATATGTCACGATTTCTGCAGAAGGGTTGTGGCCTGATTACCCGGTAACGCTTGAATGGCACGATCCCATTTCTGCATTATCAGGTTCATGGGAATCCGTATCTGATAAAGAGGGGAAAGTAACATTTTTTATTGCTGTTCCTCCTCGGGCTTTAACTAATTCAACCGATCCTACGAATCCATCTCCTCATCAGCCGACAGTCATACAGACACGTGAAATTAAAGGTATTCAATTGACGAAAACTGGGGGGTACCTTGTACAAGGTATTTACGAAACGATTGCGTTAGCTTTTCTGGCTACAACTCTGGGTGCTTTGCTGGCAATTCCCATCAGTTTTCTTGCTGCTAGAAATTTAATGGGTAGTAATGTCATAACAATGGCTATCTATACAATCGTTCGCACTATTCTGAATTTTTTCCGGTCAATTGAGGCGATGATATTGGCGATCATCTTTGTGGTGATCGTTGGACTGGGACCATTCCCTGGCATGTTAGCTATTACGGTGCATACCATTGCGGCTTTAGGGAAGCTTTATTCCGAGGTGATAGAGGGTATAGATCCTGGACCTATAGAAGCCATTCGTGCAACTGGTGCAAATTGGATCCAAATCGTTCGTTATGGGGTAATACCTCAGATTGTTCCTCCGTTCACCGCACTAACGATATTCAGATGGGATATTAATGTAAGAAATTCTACAATCATTGGCTTTGTTGGTGGAGGTGGTATTGGTTTCTTCCTTTATCAGTGGATCATGTTGGGAGACTACCGTTCTTTATCCAGTGCATTCATTGCGATAGCTTTCGTGGTCATCGTACTAGATTTCTTTAGCGCAAAATTACGAGAAAAGATCAGGTAGCCATGAAATCATTGGAAAAGATTCTTAAACCCGCTCGTTTTTCGTTGATCATCATTGCTTTGGCTGCTGCATATTATGTCAGTGCCAAAGTAACGCAATTTGACCCTGTAAAGTTGGTCGTTTCAGCACCAAAAGCAGGTAAGATATTAAAGGAATTTGCAGTTCCCGATATTTTCACCAAATCTACACAAGTAGCAACATTTCAATATGATTTTCCTGTACCGTGTGGCTCTGCAGAACCAAGTATGCATGAAACATCTGGTCCTAGAATTGAATTAGATATCAGTTGTGGAGATGTGGGTCAGAAATTCAATATTTATGGTAAAGAATTGGATCCGAATACAGGTGTTGCACTGTGGTGGTATTTCCCCGATGGGAATAAGCTAAGTGCAGGTAGACTTTCTACAGACTCCAAAGGTGAATTTGTTAAGCAAATAGAGATACGACCAATTCTTCTAACCAAAGATGGTTCCCCTGTAAAGCTCACCGCTGAAGTAGAAGTAAAAAATACTAAACTTGTATTTTCTTCCACGACAAAAGAGGTAGTGGATTCATTAGTTGTGACAATATTCATGGCATTACTGGCAACAACGATAGCCACAATATTTGCTATTCCTCTCAGTTTTATGGCTGCCAGTAATATTACCCGACATGGTCCAATAGGTTCAGCAATATATTATCTGGTTCGTTCAATTCTTAACCTGATTCGATCATATGAACCTCTAGTGATGGCGACAATCTTTGCATTGATTGTTGGATATGGGACACCCTTTGCTGGAATATTGGCACTTGTGATGGTTACCACTGCATCCCTGGGAAAGATGTTCTCGGAATCTGTAGAAAGCATCGATCCGGGGCCAATAGAAGCTTTACGGTCAACAGGTGCGAATTGGGCACAAGTGATCTTCTATGCAGTGATCCCTCAAATTGTTCCTGATTTTCTTTCCTTCACGATATACCATTGGGATATCAATGTCCGCATTTCTACCGTAATTGGTTTTGTTGGTGGTGGTGGGATTGGATATTACCTTTCACAAAGAATAAACTCGTTTGAATACCCAAAAGCTGGAACAGCTATATATGCGATTATCATAGTTGTTTGGATCTTGGACTTTTTGAGTGCAAAAATAAGAAAAGAATTGGTATGAAAAATAGCTCACACAGTTAATCATCCTGTGTGAGCTATTACTATATTGCGCGTAGTCATTACATACAAATATTTTCTAATTTGCAATTGTTTTCTAGTATTCGCCTAAAATGATATCCATATATTGTGAAGGTAATAGCTAAGGGAAACTTTTTAGGGTCATGAAAGAGGGTGTTAAAGAACAACTTCCAGTAATATTTTCTTTCTTTCCCAAGTATTCCTAACTTCCATATTGAACGTAAAAAGGCATAAATTTCACTGGCTTCCAGTTGAACTGTTTGCATTTCAGGTTGATACGCTGCTAAACAGTTTGATACCCTTTCATAAAACAGCTTTGGAGAATATATTTCTTTTAGAATTTCAAAATAGCCATTTTTTAAGGATTGAATATCCATTTTTGTGATGATATTGGTTGTTCCATCCGCATTATCTCCTGACATGTCAGAGATAATGCGGCCCTCATTTTCCAATCTTTTATATAGTCTTGTTCCAATTGGAGCTTGAAGTAAACCAACCATAGCGGTGACAATACCACTTTGTTGAATAAAATCAATTTGTCTCTTAAAAATGCTTTCTGTGTCACTATCAAATCCAACGATAAACCCACCCATCACCTGCAAACCGGAATGCTGCATTTCTTTGACGGATTCAACGAGATTTCTATTTTTATTTTGCGTCTTCTGGCATTCAGCCAGCCCTTCTTCAGAAGGAGTTTCAATGCCAACAAAAACGGATTTAAAGCCAGCTTTGACCATTAATTTCATTAACTCTTCATCATCAGAAAGATTTATAGAAGCTTCTGTGAGAAAATGACATCCGACCTTGCCTTTTCTCCATTCGATAAGCGCAGGTAGAATCTCATCTTTTAGTATCCGTTTGTTGCCAATAAAATTGTCATCAACAAAAAAGATATTGCGGCGCCATCCTAATGAGTACATAAGATCCAATTCAGCGATGATCTGTTGTGCAGTCTTCAGGCGAGGTATATGCCCAAGTAGAGCAGTAATATTACAGAAGTCACAATTAAACGGACATCCACGCGAAAATTGGATACTCAAAGAATCGTATTTTTTCAATTCAATGAGATTCCAAAGTGGAATGGGGGATTCCTTAATATCACAGAATTCTTCCGTTCTGTAGATTTTCTTTGCATTGCCACTTTGAAAATCCTGGAGAAATTGTGGCAGTGTGATCTCTGCCTCATTCAAGACAAAATGATCTACCAGATTAGTAAACTCTTGATATTCAGCAGTAAATAACGGACCACCGGCAACGATCTTCTTTTTAAGATTTTTGCATCGCAATAAGACATCTTGAACTGATTTTTTCTGAATGATCATTGCGCTAACGAAAACAATATCAGCCCATTGTATATCCGAATCTTTTAATTTCTTAACATTCAGATCAATAAGTCTTTTATTCCAATTTTCAGGCAGCATCGCTGCAACTGTGATCAAGCCGAGCGGTGGTGAAGAAGCCTTTTTCAATACAAATCTGAGAGCATGTTTGAAACTCCAAAAAGTATCTGGAAATTCTGGGTAAAGCAATAATACATTCATCCGTGATACCCTTTCTATGCGTACTTGTTTAAGATAGTTTGATGATAATCTTCAGATTCTTTTGTTTGAAGTTCCAACAGGCATATTAGTGACCTATCAAGAAATATGAAAGAAGACATAGTCCGGTAAATTTACAGAATGCTATAATTGCATGGTATGTCACACAAATACCAATCCAAAATCATGACAGGTACAGGTACCGACCTGGCTTTTGCTATGGTCGTTATGGTTACCTATTTTCTTATTTTTACAAAGTTTGACACGTTAAAGACGGTACAAATCTTTCTTTTGATTATTTTAGGTGTTGTTTACCTTGCCAATGGCATTTACGGATATGGTTTTTGCGTAAAATCTTCTTATTCTTGGGCAAATTATGTTTACTTTGGCAGCCAAATAATAATTAGCTGCACAATTGTGTATCTGACGGATGGAATTGACCTTGCTGCTTTGCTTTTTCTACCGATCATAGTGCATTCTTCTGTTTTATTGGAATCCAATGGACCTTTAATCTTCAATTTGCTCGTTGTTATTGGATACGCTTTAAGCTTGAATTTTTCATCAGGTATTCAAGCTGTTTTTTCACATTTACCAATACTGATAGGTTCTCAATTCTTCATTGTAAGCTTCACACAAATGGTTATTAATGAAGAACGATCACGTATAGAAATCGAAGGTTTGGTAAAGGATCTTGAAGCTACCAATGAACAGTTAAAGTTATATGCAAATCAGGTAGAAGAGTTAACTTTGACTCGAGAACGCAACAGAATAGCGCGCGAAATCCACGATGGCTTGGGGCATTATCTTACAACAATCAGCATGCAAATAAAAGCGGCACAGGCAACTATGAAAAAGGACCCCGAAAGCGCTGCTGAACTGCTTTCGACTGCTGAAACTTTATCAGATGATGCATTAAAAGATGTGAGGCAATCTATTAGTGCTCTTCGAGATACAAAAAAATCTGATATCCCTTTTACTCAACGCCTGACTCGGTTATTAAAACCATTTGAAAATACTGGATACATTACAGAAGTAAATATTACTGGGCATGAAAGACAGTTGACCCCAGAAGTTGAAGTATTATTCTTTCGAGCTTTGCAGGAAGGTTTGAGTAATATTGGTAAACATTCTAACGCCAGCAAAATTAGTGTAATAATTCATTTCGACGAAAATGGGGATACCAGCCTTACATTAACGGATGATGGCATCGGAGCAAATGCTTTGAATGGTGGATATGGAATCATAGGGCTTCGCGAACGAGCTGAACAACTCAGTGGTGTGTTAACGATAGAAACGAATAAGAATAAGGGATTTACGCTGAAAGTAATGGTGCCTAAAAGATAATGAGCACATCGATTTTAATTGTTGATGACCAAATATTATTTCGTGAGGCTCTACGAACTTTATTAGAAACTCAAGCTGATTTTGCCATCATCGGTGAAGCTGCTAACGGGAGTGAAGCAGTGGCAATGACAAAGGAGTTATTGCCTGATGTCATTTTGATGGATTTGCGTATGCCAGAAATGGACGGCGTGAAAGCAATCGAAATCATTCATGCTGCTTACCCAGAGATCCGTATCATCATGCTGACAACCTTTGATGAGGATGAAGCCCTTTTTGCTGGATTAAAAGCTGGTGCTGTTGGATATTTGCTTAAAGATATGAAATCAGAACAGCTATTTTCCTCCATACGGACCGCTGCCAGGGGAGAATACATATTAGCGCCAAGTGCAATGTCGAAGCTGGTAGAAAAAGTAACCCAGGCTGAAACAACCCGCAAAGAACCCGATAATTTGCTTATTGAGCCTTTAAGCCAACGAGAAATTGAAGTGTTGTCATTAATTGCGATTGGATTCTCAAATAAGGAAATTGCATTAAAACTGGTTATTTCAGAAGGAACAGCAAAGAATCATGTAAGCAGTATTCTTGCAAAATTAGGCGCCAGAGATCGATTGCAAGCAGTGATCAAAGCTAGAGAGTTTGGGATCTTATAAACTATGTTAGAAAAATTAAACATAAAAACAAAATCACAAGCAGTTTACCTTTCCATTGGCTTTGTTCTAGTCACACTAGGTGCAGGATATTTGCTTGGAACAACATTACATCAAAAATGGATTACATTTACGGCAATTTTGTTTGCAGGATTTATTTTTCTCATATTTGGATTTGCAGCAAACACTGACGGATTAAAGATCACAGGAATTTTCATTGCAGGAATTGGACTAAATTTCATTTACTTTTCGAATACACACCTTACAGCAAGCGTTGTTAAGAAAATAGGGTTCTGTATTCTCTTGTTAGTTTGTTGTTTTGTGATATTGGCTATCGTCTTGGGAGGCGCAAAAAGGAAATCTCGGCTTTGGCCATTGATCCCTGCAGGTATGCTATTTCCCTTCTCCATTATTTTTTTCCTGGAGAAGTTATCCTTACTTCATTTTGTGCTTGCAGTCACCCTTGGAGTTGGAATTGCATTGTTGGGATGGGGATTAGCCAGAAGCTGGTTTGGATTGATCATACCAGGATGTATTCTGATCACCACTGGCCCAGGCATTTTTTTAGCCTGGAGACCTGAAACCAATCCTGATGGATTAGCCCAAACGGGTATAATGCTCGTCTGGTTTGCGGTTGGATGGGTTCTAATTGCGCTGATCTCTCGGTTCTTGTTTTCTCAAGTCATTTGGTGGCCACTTATTCCAGGAGGAGTATTGGCATTTGTTGGCTGGGGATTGGCATTGGGAGCAAATTCCAGCAAGGCATTAAGCTTTGTTGGAGATAGCGGCTCCATTATTGTTATCCTTATTGGTTTTTACCTGTTATTGATCAGAAAAGATGTCCATAAATGAGTGATTTACAAATACTGCGATATTTAGAAATATAATCATGGAATTTACTATCTCCCAGGATAATGAAAATAATAAGAACAAATGGTTCGTCATGGCGGCAGTAGCCATGGGGGTTTTCCTTGCCACAATTGATTCAAGCATTGTAAATATTGCATTACCTGTATTGGTAAAAGAATTGAACACAACTTTTACTATTATTGAGTGGGTGGTGCTCATTTACTTATTGACCATATCGATCTTGATGTTGAGCGTAGGCAGGATATCGGATATGGTGGGGAAAAAGCCAATTTATCTTGCTGGTTTTATAGTCTTTACTTTAGGATCATTTCTCTGTGGTTTATCAAATAACGTATACGCCTTAATAGGATTTCGTTCTTTTCAGGCGATTGGAGCTGCTTTTCTAATGGTATTGGGAACAGCGATCATTACGGAAGCTTTTCCCTCTTCTGAACGTGGAATGGCACTGGGGATCAACGGGACAATTGTTTCACTTGGAATTATCACTGGTCCAACCATTGGAGGGTTGATCCTTAACTACCTGAAATGGAATTGGATATTTTTTGTAAATATCCCCGTCAGTATTGTTGGAATAATTTTGGTAAGTAAGTTTGTGAAGAATAAAAAGCCAGAAGGAAAGCAGAAATTTGATATTCCTGGCGCTATTGCGCTTTTTTTCACATTAGGATGCCTGTTGTTTGGATTAACAATGGGTCAACTGAAAAGTTTTACTCAACCTGAATCTTTTCTTTTCCTTTTGCTTTTTCCAGTTTTTGGTGGAATATTTATTTTAATCGAGAAAAAGGTCTCACAACCTATGCTTGACCTTTCTTTATTTGATCACTTCCAATTTTCAAGCCATGTCATCGAAGGACTTGTTGTTTTCTTTGCGAATTCGGGAATCGTTTTTCTCTTGCCTTTTTATTTGCAAAATGTTTTACAACATTCTTCCAGTACCAGTGGATTGATGATGGGAGTGATCCCAGCGGTCATGGCAATTACAGCACCTGTTGCCGGAAAATTATCTGATAAAAATGGGACAGAAAAACTACCTGTTGTAGGGTTATGTATTTTCTTTCTAGGTATCCTCGCATTATCGACTGTGGATGAGAGCACATCAATAGGTGGATACATTTTACGAACAATCCCCATAGGTCTTGGGCTTGGGATATTTCAATCACCGAATAATAGTGCAATCATGGGATTGGCACCAAAGAATAGATTGGGGGTTGCTTCAGGGATACTTGCATTAACAAGGACATTAGGGCAAACCAGTGGAATAGCTTTAACTAGTGCTTTATGGGTGGGAAGAATAGTAGAAAACCTGGGCTGGATGCCTAAAAATGGTGCCACTGGCGCACCTTCGTCCGTTCAAGTAAGCAGCTTACATTATGTTTTACATTTTTCGGCGGCGATCATCTTCTTTGGTATAGTTCTTTCCGTTATTTCATGGATTGCTCATAAAAGAACAATCAAGGGAAATATTGAAAATTCTCAAGAAGCTAAAGTTATGTAATTTTGGCAGTTTGGGCAATAAAACCTTTCAAAAAAGAAAAAACTAATACAAGATACGTGCATCAAGAATTGCGATTATATTGCCGCTGATTCTTACAGGGTTAAAATCAGCCTCCTGTATCCATGAGTTTTCAAAAAGAAAAGTAGAGATTTTTACAAGAAATTCAGCCAGTGCTTCAATATCTGCTTTTTCTCCGCCACGTATCCCTGATAAGAGCGAATACCCTTTTAATTCTTGAAGCATTTCTATGGCATCAATTTTACTCAATGGAATAATACGAAAAGATACATCTTTCAGAATTTCGGTAAAAATTCCTCCCAAACCTACCATCAGACAAGGTCCAAACATCACATCTTTCAAACCGCCAACAATCAGCTCTATACCTGCTGTAGCTTGTTTACAGACAAGAATTCCATCAAATTTTGCATCAGGGATGTGTTCACGTAAGTTATTCTGAATATCAATAAAAGCATTATGAACATCACTGGGTGTTTGCAGGTTAGTTTTTACTCCTCCAATATCGCTTTTATGGATAACATCAGTTGAAACAATTTTTAAGACAACTGGATACCCGATTTTTTCTGCAATTCCAATAGCTTCATCTGCGGATTTCGCATAACCATTCTCCGGATACGGCAGGTGATTCTTTTCAAATAACGCAATTGCTTCTGGCTCAGGTAAGAGTGAAAACGTAGGCATCCATTCTCCTTATTATCAAATGATGCTTTTTATATGATCAAACCCCAGATCAAATGCTTTTTCATTAATTCGGACAAGCTTTTCTTTCCATCTTTCCGACATGGCTGTAAGAATACTCTCTCTGGTAATGGGTAAAATATCCAAAGCGATCAAACCACCAAGCACAACACTATTAACTGCACGTGAATCACCAGCTTCTAAG
Source organism: Anaerolineaceae bacterium (assembly GCA_034430215.1). Taxonomy (GTDB): domain Bacteria; phylum Chloroflexota; class Anaerolineae; order Anaerolineales; family Anaerolineaceae; genus UBA4782. The sequence goes on from DAOUFE010000019.1 coordinate 266,550, forward strand.
GCAAGAGCGGTAGCATCAATACAGTGAATATTTGCGCCGATTTTTTTAAAAGCATCAATAATTATTGCAATACTGGGGTATTTTGCTCTTCCAACCGTTACATCTACCGGATACCAGGGATGCGTATTCATAATGGCCGATCCGCCAGGTTTTAAAAATTTCAAACCCACTCGCAATCCCTCCAACGGTTCCAAGGATATAACTGCATCTGCCTCATCCTCTCGCATCATGGGTGCCCAGACCTCTCCAACGCGTACATGCGCATATACAGAGCCGCCTCTTGTAGCTGCGCCAAAGGTTTCAGCCAGTTTCACTTCATGTCCTTCGATCAATGCAGCTTCAGCAAGTAGATGGGAGGTAAGGATGCTTCCCTGTCCACCAACTCCAGATACAATTATATTGGTCACAATAGAGTTATTATTCATTATGAATTCTCCTAAATGATTGCATTGGCTGGACAAACTTGAGCACACATACCGCAATTTACACATAAGAGTCCATCGATTCCTGCTTTTTTGTTGTTAAACGTGATCGCGGGACAACCAAGTTGTAAACATGTTTTACACCCAGTACATCGATCATTATCCACCGAGGTTTTTGGTAAACGCTTCCCTTCTCTTCGCAGAACTTGAAGCACACATTCACGCCTGGCAATCACGACTGAAGGGCCATCAATTACAGATGCTCTTTTCATTGCTTCACACGTCTCTGCGAGATTATAAGGATCAACAACTTCGATGTGTTCCACGCCCAGGCTTTTTACTACATCTTCAATGGGGATAATTTTTGTTGCCTGATTGCGGGGATTTAATCCTGTTGCCGGGCATACTTGATGGCCGGTCATCGAGGTCCAGGAATTATCCATGACAACAAATGTAATCTTTGTTCCATTCCAGACCGCATTCACTAACCCAGGCATGCAGGAATGGAAGAAGGTGGAGTCACCAGCAACAGCCCAATATTGACCGGTTTTGATACCCGAACGAGCTTCACCCTGTGCCAATGAGATACCCGAACCCATGATATGTAGTGTATCCAAAAAATCGTATGGCAATTTGGAAGAATACCGGACTGAAGGTAAATCATTGATCTCAGGAACCACTCCTTTAACACCATATCCCGCCTGTTCATAGCAACCAATATCACCATTAATCACGGGAACATTTTCTTTCCCAGGTCTCAGAGCCTTTTTGATTGCCCAATAAGAACCTAAATGCGGACATCCCGCGCACAGAGTTGAAGAACGTGGAGGAACAAGTGATTCCAGCTCAGTTTTTAAGACTTTTCTCGCACCATCGTCAGGTAATTTGAGCTCTAAAACCTTTGCTAAAGCATTTACTACTTTATCCGTTGTTAGTTCGCCATGGAGTGGAAGAACTTCTTCATCAGCTTTGCCATATATCTTTACAGAGATGCCCATTTGTTGTGCCAGTACTCGAAGTTGGGTTTCAATCAATGGATCGCCGTCTTCAACTACCAGGATTTTGTTACAACTTTGTAGAACATGCGTTAACTTTTCTTTCGGCAAAGGATAAGGGGTTCCAATCTTTACAAACCAAAGATTCCCATTTTGTTTTAAAACCCGAACTGCTTCACGAGAATAAGCTGTTCCCATGCCACTGGATATGATGGCTACAGGTGATAAACCTTCTTCTACCTGATTGAACTTTAATGTTTCGACCAACTCTCGAATGAGCGAAAGCTGATTTAATTGCCAAACATGCTTTCCTTCTGTACCTGGAGGGCCATAAACATTCCACCGGAAAGGTAACTTGTAATGTTTGTTAAATCCAGGTTCCATTTGAGAAGGTTCAACGCTACCAATCTCTACCACTCCGCTGCAATGAGAAAGGCGGGTGGCTGAACGAATAATTACAGGCAATTCAAGCTTTTCTGATATCTCAAAAGCAGCTTTTGTCATTTCCTTTGCTTCTTGTTGGCTTTCGGGTTCAAGACATAACAGGTTAGCCCATTGAGCAGCATAACGAGAGTCCTGCTCATTCGATGAATAATGCGCTCCTGGGTCATCAGCAACTACCAATACAAAACCACCTCGTATGCCGGTATATGGAATAGTCATTAACATATCCATAATGACATTAAGCCCTGCGCCTTTTAAGGCAGTTAATGCACGAACACCCATCAACGATGCACCTATAGAGACTTCAAAAGACACTTTTTCGTTGACGCTCCACTCTGCATAAAAACCCAGATCCTGCGAACACTCAAGGAAAGTTTCAACAATTTCAGAGCTTGGAGTACCTGGATAGGCAGCAACCACTTTTACTCCTGCTTCAATGGCACCTCTTGCAATCGCTTCATTTCCAAGCAATACCATCTTTTTACCCGCGGGTGGATTAGATACCTTGTTCAACGTTCTCGCTCCTTTATGAAGAGATTAGATCGATCGATGATTAATTTGATACTGTGCCGCCCAAACAACAGCACCCAAAGCATTCACTGCTCGTTCGGGTGTTGAAAAAACAGGAATTCCTGCTTGATGCATAATCTTTCTTTCATGTTTTTCGATCTCGCCGCCTCCAAGATATGCAACAGCTACTTTTGAACCAATTTTGTCTCTCAACCAGATAGATGTATCCGCTGCATTGGGAATGGGATCACCAAAAATGATCAGGTAAAGATCAGCCAGATCGTAATCTGAAAGAATCTGCAATGCGTTTTTAAACTCGGGTGCAGTTGCAACTGTCAGATCTAGTGGATTGGCTAAAGTTGCATTTGCTGGAATGTCCGCATTCTTCAGTTTTTCCTTCACATCCTCTGGTAACGGCTCAATGATCAATCCGCATTTTTCAGCATTATCCACTGCTAAAATGCCAGATCCGCCTGAGCTTGTTACGACCATCAACCGTCTGCCATTACCTGGTTTTAGACCTGCAAGACCTTTAGAAAGATCATACAAACCTTCAATATCAGCAGCACGTACTATCCCAAATTGTCGGCAGGCTGAGTCGAAAATTTCATCTTTACCTGCCATAGATTTCGTATGCGATGCTGCTGCTCGTTGCCCACCGGATGTGCGTCCTGATTTTAGGACAATCAAAGGTTTTGTAAATACCATTTTATGGGCAACGTCAAGGAACCTTCGACCATCTTTTGCACCTTCAAGATATAAAGCAATCGAGCGAATATTTGGATCGCTTGCAAAATATTCTATAAGGTCTGTTTCGTTTAGATCTATTTGATTTCCCAGGCTAACCGAAGCGGAAATACCCCAATTTTCTTCTTCAGCCCAGCCAGCAATGGTTGCCGCAACCGTACCGCTCTGAGAAATAATCGCCATGTTTCCTGGTGTTGTAATAATAGGCCATGATGCACACAATTTGTTTGGAATGTAGTTGATACCCTGGCAATTAGGACCTACCAGCCGAATGCCGGTCTCTGCAACAATATCCAGCAACTCTTTCTCAAGATCCACTCTGCCAGCTTCTCGAAAGCCTCCGCTAATAATAATTGCTGCACCTGCGCCTTTTATAGCAGATTGTCGTAGTGCTTCAGGCACAGATGCAGCCGGGATAACAATAACTGCAAGATCAATCTTGTCTGGTATTTTATCTATTGAAGCATAAACAGGAAATCCGAGAATTTCCCTCTCTTTCGGATTTACCGGGTAGACTTTTCCTTGAAAGCCACCTGCTTTTATATTTGATAATATGACATGTCCTAATTTATCGGGATTAGTAGAAGCCCCTATGATCGCTACTGCTTGAGCATTAAATAAGCGTTCAATATTCGAAGAAGCTTCTGTTTTTTTGTTCATGTCGTTATGGGTTCCTTCTTTTTTGGTGGTTTCTTTTCAGAGCCATTGAGCTTCGCACGTTGCGTCAGTATGACGCCAAAGAGGATAAGTGCAATACTAAAAACATACAGTAAATTCATTTTTTCGCCCAGAAAAATCCAGGCAAGGGTTGGTGCGAACGCAACTTGTAATGAACTAACAGTACCTGCACTTGCAACAGTTGTATACTGCATAGCAGTGGTAACACTAACTAAAGCAACCGTATTGAACAGCCCAGCCACAAGAACACTCAAAATCAACCCCTTTGGAGCAGTCCAATATTGCGAAAATTTGCCAGTAAAAGCAAGATATAAATTCATCAATATTTGACTGCATAGTAAGGAAAAAGCCAACGCTTGAAATCGATCTACATTGTTACGCATTGCATAAGTGATCAGAACTCCCGCTAATGCCCAGCAAAAAGCGGTCGTTAGTGCTAAAGGAACTGCATTCAACCAGGTTGCGGGCAAGGCTGCATTGGAGTTTTGACCAATTCGAAGGAGGAATACACCAGCAATACTGACCAGTATCCCACTCAGCATCCGTTTGTTTAGAATTTCATGCAACAGGACGGCTGCAATAATTGCACTCCATAAAACATTTGTACCCAATAATGGTGTGGTAACCAGTACTCCACCCAATTTAAATCCATTGAATAATAGAGTATTGCCAATCACAAATGTCAATAAACCGTGGGCAAATATTGCCAGAATAAATTTCCAATTGCTAAAAATTGATACACACTCAGGATTCCGTTTCTTAGCGAAGAAGCTCATGATTATTGCAAAGGTCATAACGGGCGTAGCGCGTAGAACTACTCCCATTACTGCATCTAATCCATTGCCAGTAACTGCATGAGATGCAAATAAATTATCGGCAGCATAGGCGATAGCTGAAACCAAAGCCCATACCTCCCCTTTACCAAAACGAGACTGCTTATGATTGATTTGTGAAACAGTGGACAAGAAACTCACCTCTAAATATCAGTATGCTAAAAGGTGTCCAGTAAATAGATGAAAACCTACTCCCGCAATTAAGCTGGCAACTACCAGAAGTATCCAAACGATTAACCAGCTTACTCCTCCAACACTCCAGTGAAACTGGTTCAGATAGGTGCGATTGGTGCTTGCACCAAATGCTTTGCTGTCCAGGGCAAAGGCGGTTATCTGAGTTTTTCGTAGGCTACGAAGAAGCACAGCAACAAGAAAGGTTTTATATTGAATAAGGCGACCCTTTAAGCTTTTGTCTCGTCTGAGTCCGCGCAATTTTTGAGCATCAGAAATGTAACCCATTTCATTCGTAAGGATGGGAATGTAATTCAGACCAACAAAAATTGTAAAAGCAATCCGATAAGGCATACCGAGCCGGACAAGCCCGTTGACAAAGTCTCGAGGATTGGTAACCCAGACAAACAGCATCGATGATAACATAATATTGAGTATTCTGGCAGCAGAGGCACCTCGAACAATTAAACCTTCTTTGTAATACACCATGTTGCCAATAGAAAAAAGCGGTACTTCTCCTTTATAAGAAAAGCCACCTAATAGAAAAAGAAAAGCCAGCACCAACAAAATAGAAAGAGCACCTTTCAGCCGTCCATAATTGATATGTCCAAGAAAAATTGCGATCAGTAAGAGCAAAATGAAGAGAACCAGGTTGTATTCGGGTGGGTAAATAAAAACCAAAACTGCCACACAGATAACCCAAAAGAATTTGCTCAGAGCATCGAATTTTTCCAAAACTGAAGGAATCCGCGCATATTGAAACATGATGATCACCTCACCTTAATTGCATTCATAAAAGCGGAAGTAGTAATGATCCCAGTTGGAAGGTCGTACCCAGCATCGCGCAAATTTCGAACAATAGCACAAACTGGAGGCTCTTTAAGGGCAGCTTTATGCAGCAATTCAGGCATTTCAAACAGTTGTTTTGGATTTCCTAAAAACTCTACTACTCCATAACTGAGCAACAATACCTTCGATGCATATTCAGCTACCAATCTCATATCATGAGAGATCATGATCACGCTTGTTCCTGATTTTTGTAATTCTTGCAGACGAAGCATCAAAGCGGTAATTCTTTTGTGATCTTGCCCATAAGTTGGTTCATCCAGGATGAGCAGTTCGGGTTTCGTACTCAACATGCATGCAACACTGACTGTTCGCATTTCACCACCACTCAGCATGAACGGGCTTACAGTCTCTTTTCCATGTAGTTGGCACCTATCAATGAGCAAATCTACTCTTTCCTTAACGTACGTTTCATCGTATCCTGCAGTGCGCAAATTAAAAGCAATTTCATCAAAAACGGATTGACCTTGAGCTACAAATTGATGTTCCGGATACTGAAATACATAAGAGGCTCTGGCTGCAATATCAACCAAATTGGATGTCTTTAAATCCATCCCACAAACCCTTATCGTTCCTGCGGTTGGTTTTAACAGGCCAACCAATTGTTTAACGAGAGTAGTTTTCCCGGAGCCATTATTTCCTACAATCGCAAGCATTTCTCCTTTTTTCATGTCAAAAGAAATGCCTTTAAGGATTTCAGGCCCTTTTCCATAGGAGAAATGAACATCCTTTACTTCAATGATGTTTTCATTTTGGTTGACCGGAAAATCTTGTTCAAATCCAGTATCATTGAGTATTTTAATTTTCCCTTTATCGAAGAGTGTCCTCATCCATTTGACTGTATCATCAATCGTAAGTGGAATTTCTTTTTTTTCAGTGGAAAGAATTTGTTCTTGGACCTTTACTGCAAGTTCTACTACTTGCGGCAGTTCCACTCCCAATCCATCCATAATTTCTTGACTGTGTTGAAAAACCTCTGATGGTGTACCATCAAATGCAATCGATCCTTCTTGTGTTAGAACAATTATTCGATCTGCTAGAGGAACAAGTTCATCCAGCCGATTTTCAATGACGATGCATGTCGATTCATATTCGGTTACCAATTGCCGGATCAGCTTGAATACTTCCATGCTGCCGATCGGATCGAGGTTTGCGGTAGGCATATCAAAGACCATGACCTTTGGTTGCATTGAAAGGACAGATGCAATATTCGCTTTTTGTTTCTGCCCCCCTGATAGTTCAAATACTGATCCATATCTGAATTTTTTCAAGGCGACAATATCTAAAAGGTGGTTAACCCTTTTTTCCAATTCATCATGAGGAACCATCAAGTTTTCAGGACCAAACGCGATTTCATCTTCAAGAAAGAGAGTACAAAGCTGCCCTTCGGGGTCTTGGAAGACCAGTCCCACATCACGTGCCATAACTGGGGTGGTGGTTTCGCGCGGGTCCTTACCGCAAACTTCAATTTCCCCGGTTATTGTTGCTGGCATTGTATAAGGGATCAAACCATTAAGAACCTGCGCAAGGGTTGATTTCCCACAACCTGTTGGTCCACAGACAAGAACCAGTTCGCCTTCACCAATTTCCAGATTGATATTGTTCAGAACAGCATGATCAGTTTCTTCATAGGTGACGGATAGATCATGGATGCTTATCAAAGGTTTTGATGAGGACACTCTACATCTCCTTCAAAGCTTAGCTTGCTTGTTTTGATATGAGAAAGCTCTTTAGCAATCCGGTTTTCTTTAGCAGATCTCCTAGAAGTTTTCCAAGAACACCTGCTTCAATGCCACTGGTACAGAATGTAACAAGACCTCTCCAAAGAATTCCAAAGAAGTCATAGTAGTTGTAAAGACCAAACGCAAAGACAACTACTATATAATTGAAGAGCCCATCTACACCTGCTGCTAACAAGCATGCAAGCCAACCCCAATTCTTGTATTTGAACAAGAAGAACACTAATTCAGTGCCCAGGCCATGAGCAATACCAAAAGCAAGTGACCAAAGACCCGCTGGATTGCCAGCAAGGAATTGTACAAGCCCATTGATTACGCCTGCCAGAATTGCTGCACCTGGTTTTCGTACGACGTAGGCTGCAAGCAGAGTCACAATTCCGAATGGTGCAAAGAACAGGGCTGCAGTAGGATTAACTGCGTTAATCCCTGTGTATACGATACCAATGAGATTGTTCACAATCCCGAAAACTACGCCCAATATTGCGATGAATACGAGTTCGACAGTGGTAAAGCCAGTTTTTGGTTTGTCAGTCATGCTGTTTCTCCTTTTGAGACATGAATAGTTTTTAAAGCGAATGTCTGAAGGCCGAGGGGTAACGGTAATGAGAAATCCAATAACCACCTCCTATTACAGCAAAATCCACTACTGAACTGCAAAATTCACTTCTTGTTTGCTGTATCCCCGTTTACCTCCTTTCTTCTATTGAGGACAATATTCTTGATGAACAATCGCACCTGCAACACGATCAGGGGTAGCAGGTAATCTATAAATACGTGTATTCACTGCATTGTGAATTGCATTGATGATCGCTGGAGCACTTGGTATTACAGCCGCCTCAGCAATACCCTTTGCGCCAAAGGGACCATTGGGTTCCGGATCCTCGATTAAAATTACATCAAACGATGGAACATGATTGAAGGTCGGAATACCTACTTTTGCCAGAGTATCTGTCGCTAAATATCCCTTGTCCAGAATCAGTTCTTCCGATAATGCATAACCAATCCCCATAACACAGCTACCTTCTATCTGACCTTTGGCGCCCATGGGATTGATCGCCCGACCTACATCATGAACTGCGATCATTTTTTGCACTTCTACTTCACCTGAGGTTGGATCGACATCAACAATTGCCACCTGTGTTGCGTAACTGAATGTGGCAAAATTAATATATGATGGTTCTCCCTGGGCAGAAAGTGGAAACGTTCTTGGTGGTTGGTAAACATGAGAATATGATAAATTTTTCCCTTCTGCATGTAACTTTTTTCCGAGGGCGATTAAAGTATTTTTTGATAAATCTGTTTTATATCCCATTTCTTGCTTAAGAAGGTCGAGGAATATGGACGCAGCTTCTACAACTGCATTACCGGACATATAGGTTGTACGAGATGCGCTGGTAATGCCTCCATCAGGTGTACTTCCAGTATCACATGAATATACTTCGATCATTTCATAAGGTACATGCAGAGTTTCTGCAGCGATTTGTGCAATGGTTGTGTCTGATCCCTGTCCTAACTCTGCACCACCAAAGCGGATGAGTATTTTCCCTGAAGGCAATAGATCAATGATCACACCGGTGCTTTCGGGCATTCCCAGACCAATACCCACATTCTTATAACTGCTAGCGACTCCAATTCCCCTTTTTCTACCTGGAAGGGGATCAGGTATTTCTACCAGGATTTTTTCAAATTCTGTCTTGGCAACAGTGACGGTCTGCACAAATGGCACACTTGATTGCAATACCTGGCCTGTGGCAGTCGTACTACCAATTTTGAGACCATTGATTTTCCGAATTTCAAAGGGAGATATATTAATTTGTTCAGCTATTTCGTCGATCAGACATTCAACGGCAAAGGCTGATTGGGGAATACCAAAACCACGCATTGCACCGCAAGGTATGTTATTGGTATAAACAGACACTCCATTTATCAAGATGTTTGGAATTTCATACGGTCCGGTAGCGAAAATGGTTGCCTGATCAAGAACTGGAATACATTCACTTGAATAAGCACCTGTATCAGCCAGGATTTCACATTCCAATGCAGTAAATTTGCCATCACGATTACATCCAATACTTAACTTGTGATGCATGGGATGCCGTTTGCTGTGCATTCTTAAGCTTTCCTGTCGAGTCAATGCCATCCGGACAGGTTTTTTTGTTTTATAAGCAGCTAATGCGAGATAAGGCTGTAAACTCATATCACTACGGGCGCCAAAAGCGCCACCTGGAGGAATATGAATCAACCGTACTTTATCAGGAGGCAACCCCATGATAGATGCAATATTATGAACGTGAAAAGTAATTGCCTGGCTAGCCATATGTACAGTTAGACCTTTTACATCATCCCATTCTGCGTAGCCAGCTTCAGGTTCAAGATAGGCATGTTCAGCAAAAGGTGTGTGATATTCACGTGTTAGAACAATATCGGATTGTGCAAAAGCATTTTCAATATCGCCATGTTCTATATGAGTAGCATACATCACATTAGAAGGGGGATCTCCTGGCCGTGGTTCATGAAGGATGGGTGCATCTGGTTTTAAGGCTTCTTCTGGAGAAAATACACCTTTCAATACCTCATATTCAACTTCGACCAGCCTTGCTGCAATTCTCGCAGCTCTTTCATTAGTGCAAACCACAACTGTTATAACATCGCTGATACAAAGAACTTTTTTACCGACGGGAACTATCACTAATTGATCAGGGATGATCACGCCCTGAATATTTTTCCCCGGAATATCAGATGCATCGATCGTTGTCACAAATCCGGGTACTTTTTCCGCTTTGCTGGTGTCAACTGATCTCACTATTGCGTAAGGATGCTGGCTGAATACTGGCACAGCAAACAATGCATCTTCAGGATAGAAATCTGCGCCATATTGAAATGTACCTTTTACTTTTTGAATGCCATCTCTTCGAATTATCGATTGCCCAACAACCTTATGGCTATCCATTTCGGGAAGCTTGATATCAGCTTTGCTTCGAATGGCTTTCCCTGCCATTTGTACAGCTTTGATGATCGTGTCATATCCTGTGCAGCGGCATAGATGTCCATTGAATTCTTTTCGAATGGTTGCTTCATCTGGATCCAGGTTTTTATTCAATAATGCTTTAGCAGCAAGTACCATCCCAGGGGTACAAAAACCGCATTGTACAGCCCCTGAAACAAGAAATGCTTTTTGAATAACATCCAATTCTGCTGGCGGTTCAGGTGACACACCTTCAATCGTTAAGATCTCAGCCCCATCTGCTTTCATGGCAGGTGTAATGCAGGAGGCTACAGGTTTACCATTCAGTAGAACTGTGCAAGCTCCACATTCTCCAACACCACATCCGATTTTTACCCCGGTCAGGTGGAGTATATCTCGCAGCACTTCGGAAAGCATGATATCCGGAGTGATATCAACCTGTACATGTGCATTATTAACTGTGAATTGAATGATCGCCATGTCAGATGTTCCTTTCCGAGATATTTAATAACGCCTCTTGTAAAGTACTTTTTACCAGTATCGCTACCAGGTTTTTACGATACATTTTAGAGCACCTGAGAATGCTATCTCGTGGATTTGATTCACTTCGTGCAATAAATGCAGCTTCTTCAAAAACCTCATGGGTTGGTTTCTTGCCAAGAAGAAATGCTTCAGTCTGTTTTGCACGCATTGGAGCAAGTGCGACCGGACCTAGGGCTATCGCAGCATAGCTAATTACATTATCAGTTACCCCTAGAACTGCGGCAGAACAAAGTACAGGTAAAGCGATTGATTTGCATTTTCCCAATCTTCGATAGGCAGTTCCAGTGTTTTTGCCAGGCAGCTTAAAGCTGAAAGACTTAACAATTTGTGAAGTACTGTCAACCTTTGAAACACCTGGTTTTTCGTATAGAAGTGGTATTTTAGTTGAAATTGAGCCGTCTTCTGTAACTATTTCTGCTTCTGCGTCCAGTGCAGTTAACGCCAGTGCTGTGTCTGCAGCAGGTTGTGCATTTATAACATTCCCGCCAATGGTTCCAGAATTACGCACCTGTGGACTTCCCACCTCGTCTGCTGCCAATGAAAGACATCGGACATTTTCCTGCAAGAAAGTGGAGGCGGCTATTTCATTGTGGGTGAGAGCAGCACCGACAAAGACATATCCATTTTCTACTTTGATTTGCTTTAGTTCTCCCATGCGTGAAATATCTACTAAAACTTCAGGGGATCGTTCACCTGAATTAATCTGGAGCATCAGATCCGTTCCACCTGCAACGATGCGCGCTTTTCCGCCACATTCCTTCAATATCGCTAATGCCTCTATTACAGAATTTGGAAAGTAATAATTATTGATCATTTCAGGTGTATGTCCAGAAATCTAGATTCCATTTTCGAGATATTCATATAATCTTTTCACAGTCCATTTGGGATCAAATCCTAATTTTTCCAGTGATCGTCCCTCGGAACGGAAGTCTCTGTCGAGCAATCCACTGGCGATATCCACCATCGCATTACTTATTGGCGTGGGAACACCCAACATGCGACCCAATTCACAGTACGTAAACAATCCATACGGAATATCTTCTGTTAAATGCCTCGTATTCAGCTTAAATGGCCCTTCACAAACTGACAACTTTTCGGTATGGATAGCATCGTAGAGAGGGAGTACTCCATCGTTTTCACGACCTTTTGGATTCCATCCTACATGGTTGATCTCTTCTTCCAGCGTGTAGGCTTTGATACCCAATGCTTCTGAAATCGCCATTCTCTCGCGATCGATTAATTTGATCAGGTTGACAACTGCTGGTGTATTTGCTTTTTCATCAAACAAGTGAAAAGTTGGATCACCCAGCTCGATTCGAGCAGCATTGCAGATCATAGGCGCAGGGTGGGTGATGGCATTGTAATCTACCAAAATGGATTCGAGAACATTAGCAGCTGGCCGAATGGAATAAGTAGGAAATGCGGTTTTTAAGGCATTTACTACTCTATCCAGTTTCTTCCCCGGAAAGGCTGCTGTAATCAATTCCATAACCCGGGCTTCAATTCGCACAAGGGTTGGTGCCATTCGTGTAGCACCATAAGGCAACGTATTTGTATCCCCGATAGCTACATCAGCTTTTACACCCATGTCGTGAAATACTTTCCCGTAGATCAGACAGGCACCACCTTTTCCCCAGATAACGATGGTTTGACCATCTTTCACATAAGGAGCGCAAAGTTTGGCAAATGTCTCATGAGCAAAAGCAGGTACTGGGTTGAAAATCAGCTCAGCATCTTTCATTGCTTCAACGATATCAGAAGTAACGGTATCAATTTTTGCAAAACCTTCATCAATGATTTCTAATCCGCCGCGCTCCTTAATCGGTTTGAGTCTTTCAGCGAATTGTGGAACTTCAAATAATGCAACAGAATGTCCCCGCATGGATAAATCTCCAGCGGCTGCACAACCACCATTTCCTGCACCTAAAATCGCAATTCTGGCCATGGAGTTCTCCTTTCCTTTATTTTGAACGTAGTTCGTTGCGCAACTGGTCGGTTTTACCTTTTTCAACCTTGTTATCTTCAATAACAACACCATACGTGTTTCGAGCTGATTGTTCAGAAATATAGCCGTTGATCACGTCATCCAATACTTTTTCGGGATTGCGATCCAGTGGATTTCCCCATCCACCGCCACCTGAAGAATAAACAGTATACCGGTCACCTTTCTTTAGCTGGCGCATGCCTTTTGCGGGTAAGATTTCTTCGCTTTCAGTGCCTTCGTTTACAATCAGTTTATTGACAGTACCTGGTTGTCCCCCAAATAATCCAAATGGGGGATTCACCACTCCATCACCAAACAATGCCAGGAAAGGAGCTTCATCATAAAACCGTATGGAATACCTGACACCCAATCCACCCCGATATTTCCCAGCACCACCCGAATCTTTCCATAATTCATGACATTCGGTAATGTGTGGCATATCAATCTCATTGGTCTCAATGTTCGGGGCGGTTAATCCACCCAGATCAATGCCATCTCCGATATAGTTTTGACCATCCTGGAATGGCATTGCACCTCCACCACCCATGCCGCAGAATGCGTAACCCACATAGAATTCATTCTTTCGTGGGTCCATCCCTGAAATGGCAGGTCCACACCAACGGTTCCATGCAGCAGGAGCTTTATTGGGGATGGCTTTGGATAGTGCCATGTACATCGCTTCAAGAATGGCACAGGCTGTATCCAATGTGCAGGATGCAACCGGTACTGGAGGCAATGGATCTACGATGGTTCCTTTTTGTGTGGTAATGTGGATGGGTTGATAGGCTCCCTCGTTGTGAGGTACTTCCTGGCTGACACATGTGAGCACCGCTACGTAAACTGAGGTGGCAGAATTTGCAAAAGGGCTGTTGATGAAACCAGTAACCTGCGGATCAGTGCCATTGAAGTCTACCCATAACTCGTCGCCTTTTATTTCGATTTTTGTCTTTATTTTGATGTTGACCGCATCAAAACCATCTCCATCCAATATCGCTTCGCCTTCGTAGATTCCATCTGGTAGTTTAGATATCTCCGCTCTCATCATCTGGTCAGCATAATCGTTGATGGCATTTAATATTTCTTTGAGCCGTTCTACACCAAATTCCTCTGCCATTTCGATCAGGCGCCGCTCTGCAACATTGCAAGAGGCAACCTGGGCTCGGATATCGCTTTCAAACAGATCTGGCATGCGAGTATTTATCTTCAACAGATCGATCACAAATTGGATTGGTCGTCCATTTTCATAAATGCGGATTGCTGGAATGCGAAGACCTTCATGGAAGATTTCCTTCGCTTCGGGGCTATAACTTCCCGCAACCATACCACCAATATCAAGGTGGTGAGCGCGATTGATTGCCATAAATAGCAGCTCACCTTTGTAATAGATGGGTTTGACTGCAGTAACATCTGCCAGGTGTGTTCCACCTTCGTAAGGGTCATTGATCAGGTAAACATCACCGGGTTTCATTTCATCCCTGAATTTTTCTACTACAGCCCTGGCTGCCAACATAGAAGAAGCAGTATGAGATGGAACACCATCTACTTGAGCAACAATTCTAGGCACCCAATCGCAGATGGCACAGGAGAAGTCATGTACTTCTGCAAAAATTGGCGATCGCGATGTTCGTGTCATTGTGATGCCCATTTCTTTGTTGATTGTGCCCAAGCGATTGAAAACTACCGACATTGTGATTGGATCAACGGATTGATTAGCCATAAATATTTCTCCTAATGGATGTCGTAGTCCCTGTGTTACTTTTTAAGAGCATTGATTTCAATGACAACATTTCCCAGGCGGTCAATCGTTGCCTTATCGTTAGGGTTTATTACAATGGTCGTTGTCACTTCTTCGATGATGGCAGGACCTTCGATGATATTTCCTGCTTTGAGCTTGCTGCCGTCATATATTCTAGTTTCCACCCAACCACCGGCCTCGCCAAAATATGTCTTGCGAGGTTCTTTTAATGCTGAACTGGCATCTTTTCCTCCAGATTCCCAACTGGTCAGGGATGTTTTGGGGATAATACCCGTTCCGGTAAGGCGGATATTGATCGATTCCAGCGGGCTGTCAGGTTCGCTATAAAGGAATAGTCGATTGTGTGCTTCGTGGAATCTTCTCTTGATTTCAGGCATCATTACCTCATCAATCTTTCCTGATGGGATAACGACTGGTACTTCATGATGCTGTCCCATATAACGCAAATCAAAACCTCGTTCAATGTGGATTTGATCTTCTGACAGACCTTCATTCAACAAGGTTTTTCGAGCTTCAGCTTCCATGGCATCAAATGCCTGGTTGACTTCAGTCAAATCTAACGCATCTACTGGTTTCCACATGGTGCGAACATAGTCATGCTTCAGATCACTTTCCAACATACCCATTGCACAGAACACAGAAGCTGTTTTGGGTACAATCACCTTTGGAATGCCGACAATTTCAGCGATCTTTGATCCATGTAAAGCACCCGCACCTCCGGCAGCCACCAGGGCAAAATCGCGTGGATCGTGTCCTTTTTCAACACTCACAACCCGTGTCGCATCTGCCATATTGTTATTGACAACGGTATAGATCCCATAGGCAGCCTCAATGGTGTCAATACCCAGAGGATCTGCTATTTCTCGCTTTACAGCATCATAAGAAGCCTGTTTGTCTATCGCAAACTCCCCACCCAGGTAGAAATCAGGATTGATATACCCTAACACAACATTTACATCGGTTGTCGCTGGTCTGGTGCCACCTTTACCATAACAGGCGGGTCCTGGTACCGCTCCTGCAGATTGAGGACCCACCCTTAACATATTACCTTGATCGAGATATGCCAGAGACCCACCACCAGCACCGATCGTATTGATATCGATCATTGGTAATGCAACCCGGTACCGGGCAATTTCACCTTCTGTGGTCATGGCATAATTGCCATCTTTGATGAGGGTAACATCATAACTGGTACCACCCATATCCATCACGATCAAGTTGGGTGTATTAAGCTGTTTGGCAAAGAACATGCCTCCAACCGCTCCAGCTGAAGGACCAGAAAGCAATGTCGAAGCCCCATGTTCTACACCATAAGAAGCTGACATGATGCCACCATTGGATTGGGTGACAAGAACCTCATGTTTAAAACCTGCTTCGGTCAATTTATTCTGTAATTTTGTGAGGTATTGTCCAAGAACTGGACCGACATAGGCATTTACTGCGGTTGTAGAAGTACGCTCATATTCACGAATTTGAGGCAAAATTTCTGAAGAGATTGATACATAGCAATCAGGGTATTCTTCGTTGATAATTTCGCGGATTCTTCTTTCGTGAACAGGATTCATAAAAGAGAAAAGGGTGCATACCGCAATTGCAGTTACACCACTATCTTTCAACTTGTGCACTATCTGGCGCGTTTCATTCTCATCCAGGGGAGTGATCACTTTTCCAGAATAGTCCAGCCTTTCAGTCACTCCCAAACGAAGATGGCGGGGGATAATTGGAGGTGGTGAAGCCAAAGAAAGATCCCAAATATTTTCCTTGTGAGCACGGCGCATCTCCAGGGCATCTCGAAAACCTTTGGTTGTGATCAACCCAGTTTTTGCACCGTTATACTGCAGCATGGTATTAGTAGCAACCGTCGTCCCATGTACGAGAATTTCTACTTTCTCCAGAAAATCAGAAAATTCCAGGTTAAAGAATCGGGCAGCTTTTTTCAAACAATCAAATAGCCCAATGGATGAGTCTGCTGGAGTAGATGGGGATTTGAAGATGTACATTTCTCCATTACTGGTAGTGACAACAAGGTCGGTAAAGGTTCCTCCAATATCAATGCCTACCCGGTAAGTGACATCGTTCATTGTATTGATCCTGCCTTTTTCCAAATTTTTGTTGTTTCTTCAACTGCTTTTCGTTGAATTTCTTCTTCGTCTACATTCACCAATTTATGATGGTCCACAACGACCTTTCCATCCACCAATACTGTTTCTACATTCGCGCCATCAACATCATTAATAAGGGTGTCATAGAACACCTGTGGTAAAAGAGGAGAAGGTTGTTCAGGTTTTATGATGAGAACGTCAGCCTTCTTGCCGACCTCGAGTGAGCCAATCTCGTTTTCTTTTTGGATCGCTTTGGCTGCATTGGTGGTAGCAAAATCTATTGCCTGGAAAGAGGGAATGACTCCCGGATTGTGATGATGTACTTTATGTAGTAAATATGCCATGCGAATGTATTGGAATAAATCCAAAGTAAAGAAACAGTCATGTCCAAGGCTGACCGTAATTCCTTCGTTGAGCATCTCTACAATAGGGGCAACGCCATTTCCTCCCAGCATGTTACTCATTGGGGTGTGAGCAACTTTTACATCATGGTCACGCCAAAGGGCAATTTCTTCTGCATTCATGTTAATGCAATGGACTGCCAATACATCTGGACCTAAGAAACCAGTATCACGCAGTACAAATGGTGCGGTTCTACCAAATTTTTCAATGACCAGGGGTGGTGGAACTTCTGCAACGTGGATCTTGATGCCGGCTCCAAGATCAGTAGCTAAACCGCGAACTTCTCGAAGCATTTCTTCACTGGCTGTGTAAACGGTATGAACAGCCATTCTTCCAGAAACTCGGCTTTCAGGATCATCCTTATATTTCTTGAAGAACCGAACATTTTCGTTGATACCTGCACGGGCGTTTTCTTTGGATATGCGCTCGGTCGATTCATAACAAATTACAGCACGGCTTCCTAATTTCATTACCGCATCAGCAGACACATCAAGGCATCCATCTACAACACTTGGTGCCTCGACCATATCGACAACGGTGGTAGTACCTGTTTTAAGCATCTTCGCACCTGCCCAAAGGGAACACCAGTAAATACTTTCATAAGTGCTCGCTTCTTCAATATCAGGCCACCACCATTTCGTGAGGAGATCCATGAACGCCCGGAATTTTGAATAATCAACAGGCATGTTATGCCCTACTACACTGGGCATATGGGTATGGGTACAGATCAAACCAGGCATAACAATCTTGCCGCTGGCATCAATCACTTTTTCAGCAGGATAAGCTTTTTCAATTTCAATAGTAGGTCCTACCGCAACAATCTTGTTTCCGGTAATTGCTACAGCTCCATCAGGAAAGACTCTTCTATTGGCATCCTGTGTTCCAACCAATGCGCCTTTTATCAAAATATCAGCCATTTATTTTCCTCCTAATCAAAATAGGTCAGGTGAATTGCATTAAAATTACATGCGTAGCGACACAATCCGCATCCGTAACATTTTTCTGGTATGAGATGTACTTTGTGGTCATCGCCTAAAAACAGGGCATCGTATACACACGAAACAACACAGCGGTTGCATCCAGTACATAGATTAGGATCTATAACTGGTGGTTGAGGTGTTGTAATGGTAACCAAACCGCGTTCTTTTCGTGATGCAATTCTTTTTAAAGTTAATCCGATAAAATCCTGAACATCAAAGTATCCATGATCAGCAACCCATTTATCAATTCCTGTAATTATTCTTTCGAATTGATGCGTCCCTCTCAAATGCCCAGCAGTAACGACACCAACAAAGCTTGCACCTGCCATAAAGTATTCAATCGCATCTTCAGCACGAGAAATACCTCCCACACCGATCAATGGGATCTTTACATGTTGTGCCATTTCCAGGATCATCCTGAGAGAAATTGGTTTTAGAGCTGAACCAGTCAAACCACCCACACCTCTAGGACCACCTAATGCTGGTTCACCTGTCTCGATATCAATTTTTAATGCTGGTCCGAATGCATCTGCACAGGCAATCGCATCAATTCCAGCTTCTTCTGCTGCTATAGCCCATTCCACAACGTTAGCATGGAAGAGCGCGCTAAATTTTGAAATGACAGGAACAGTGACTGCGTCTTTAACTGCATGGATTGTTGCCACATATGGAGCAACATCATGGACTTCTGGAGGTGGCATGGTTAATCCAGGAAACATTGCTTGAAGAATCTCTCCCATGTGAGGACAAACTGTGGGCATTTCAATCATGTCAGCTCCTGCAGCAACTGCCTGTTTCGCAAGACTGGCTGCTTCTGCGGGATGAAGTCCCGCTAATGAAGCAATGATCGGGATACCTGCTTCTTTTGCTTTTGGAAGCTCTACGTCAAACCATTGTTTTGCAGAAAGGGTTGTACCGAATACACTGTTGATGAAACCTCCATCAACCAAAGTAAAACAGGGGCGTACGTCTTCAACTGCATTGGCAACGATGGTCTTTGTAACGATGGCAGCAACACCCGTCTTGCTGGCTCTGACAATCGTCTCACCATCTGCACCGTGACAGCCCGCAGCAATAATGACACGGTTCTTAAGAGGTATACCTGCAAGGTTGAGAGATGCTTCTTTCATACGCATACTCCTCGCAATAGTTATGTCTGGGAAGTGGCTTTTTACGGTCACTCCCCATTGTTCATCGATGAAAATTTATGCGCCCAAAGTAAGAGCTAAGACTGCTTTTTGAGCATGTAACCTGTTTTCAGCTTCGTCTTGAATGAGTGAATTAGGTCCATAAATGACATCAGCAGTCACTTCATGACCCACAGCAGCTGGCATACAGTGCATGAATTTTGCGTGTGGTTTTGCCAATCCCATTACTTCTGAATCAACTCTCCAATGTTTGAACCGTTCGGGTTCCTGGTTGTGGGGAGTGGGATATTGCCAGTTGTTGGCAGGTGACCCTGCGCGAAATACATCTGGCATTACATAACAGTAAGCGTTAATAAAATCAGCGTCTTTTGCTGCCTTCTTCATATCATGAACGATTTCCAGGCTTGCACCATTTTCTGACGCAAAACCTTGTGCCCGGTCGATGATATCCTGTGGAGGTGTATATTCTTCAGGGCAGGCAAGCACAAACTGAAAATTTTTCAATCGTGACGCGAGGTACATACTGGATACCACAAGGCCAAGTGGTGGGTTGTATTCGTGGTATGCCCAGGTGAGAACGTACTTGATGTTATCAAAACGACCTTTCTTTTCAAGCACCGTCTGAAAATCTGCCAATGCCTGAAAAGGATGCTCAAAATCGGTGGATGCATTGAATACTGGGATGTCCAACAAGTTTGCGGCTTCTTCCAACGTTGATTGAGCCAAAAGTCTGGCAATTAGAATATCGAAATAGCGATCCATTACACGGCAGGTATCGCCCCAGCTTTCCACCCCAGAATCTGACCATGTTTTTCCACCGCTGAGATCTTCAGCTGCACCACCCAATTGATGCATAGCTCGCCAGAAAGACATTCTGGTACGGGATGAAGGTGTTTCAAATATCATCGCAGCTGCTTTGCCACGAAGAATGTGGTCTTGAAATTCGCCACGTGATATACCGCGTTTGAGTTCCAATGCGGTTTGAAAAATTACATCGATTTCTTCTCTTGAAAAATCTGCCAATGAAAGAACATCACGACCTTTCAGACTCAAAGCACCCATTACAGCCTCCTCATGAATTTTCGTTTGTTGAGATAGTCTTATCCACCTTCCATGGGTGGTAAGAATGAAAGAACATCACCATCTTTAAGCGGTAAATCAATTTCAGCTACAGAATGCATGTGTCTATGATTCTTTATCAGTATGCGCAAAGGTCCAGTATTGTTCTCCTCCAGGAGAGGATCAATTATTTGTGAGACGAATTCTGGTTGAACATTCTTCTTCAGTTCATTTAAAGCATCACGAAGAGAGCAATTCTCTATCAAACTCAATTCAAGTTCTTTTTTACCTGACAAGGATCGAAACAATCCAGAAAAACGAACTACCAGTTTCATTAGCCTCAGCCCTTTAGCCCTAGCTTCTCAAGGCGTTCAGGTGTTGGTATACCATTGGCATCCCAGCCCCTGTACTCATAATAATCCTTGATCAAAATATTGAAGTCAGAATGAGTAAGTGGTTTATACCCTTCTGGAAAATCTAGGGGAACTTTGAAACAAATTTCGGGCAAGGAGTCTTGCGAAGCATCGATCCCTGCAGCCAAGTTGTACATCCTTTCCATATTCCAAATAGCTTCACCCATTAACTCGAATTGTTCAGCAGTAACACTCATACCACTTGCATTATTCAATAGATCTACAAATTGCGCAGGCTTAAGCACAAATTCTGCGAATCGGCAGGATACCAGGGTGAATGTGGCATTCACTACATTTTGAATATTCGCAACCAACTCTGCTCTTCCTTCGGTTGAATCCATTGGAACGAATTCCATTAATTCCATCCCGATTGGTGCACGTTTATGGCAAGCTCCACGATTTGCGGTTGCAAATGTGGTAGCCACACCGCGCATTCTTTCTGGCATCCATGCCGCAAATTCCATTCCCTTAACTTGTAACGCAAAATCCTGGGATCCCTGACCAAGCTTTTCGCTGGCACGTTTCACACCTTCAGCTAAAAGGTCACCGATTCCTTCTCGTGCTGCAATCATTTCTATCAATCGTACCGTTGCATCAGGATTTCCAAATTCAAGGGTGTATCCTTCTCCCAGGGCGTTTTTACTGAGAATGCCTCTATCAACGCACTCCATGGCAAAAGCAACATTTACCCCTAATGAAAGGGTATCCATGCCATATTTTTCTGCTTGATCGTTGGCATAATACAGCATATCAGAATTGTCATTGAAGCAAAGAGAACCGATGGAATACATTGTTTCGTACTCGGGTCCTCTTGTCCATATTGTTCCCCATTTGGTTTCAATTGGCTTTCTCACCATGCCGCAGTGAACAAGGCAACTCTGACAAGCAATAGGACGGGTTTCGTATTTACGCATAAATGCTTCGCCATCTATCTCATTGGCATGCTCGAAACTCGTGTATTTATGGTATCGTGTCGCAAAAACATGCTTATCATTGATGAGTGCGACTCCCGAACCTGTACCAATTCTGCCAAATCCACCCAACAAACTCCATGGATGAGAAAGATCTTCTTTAAAAGCGGTATACGTTCTTTCAATTGCTTCCTCAAATCCTTTTGGGTTAGCAACTTTGACATCATTAATTCCTGCTACTCCAAAGACCTTTAAATTCTTCGAACCAAATACTGCCCCTGCACCTCCACGTCCAAAGGCTCGAGTTTCAGAAATCGCAGCAGCATACCGAATTAGATTTTCGCCTGCCAATCCAATTCCTACAGTATGCAGATCCTTTCGTCCACTGGCTGCTTTTACATACTCTTCTGCCTCTCTTACTGGTTTCCCTTTCAATTCAGGGCAATCTACGAACTTGACCCCACCAGGTGTGAGAGTGACATACACCAACTGGTCAGCTCTCCCTTCAAACACAATCACATCATACCCAGTAGATTTAATAGCTGTTGCAAGTTGCCCACCTGCGTAAGTATTAATAATTCCTGTTGTCAGGGGAGACTTAGTAATAATACAGGTCTGTGCAAAAAGTGGTGCAACGGTACCAGTGAGTGGACCAACACAAATGAAAATTTTGTTCTCAGGATCAAGAGCATCTGTTGTGGGGGGAACTTCGTGAGTTAAAAGTTTGACACCAAAACCCATACCTCCCACCCAATGCTGGATCATTTTTTCGCTGATTGGTTCTTCTCGTGTTGTGCGATCGGTCAAATTTATCCTGAGTAACTTGCGGTTATAGCATTCATACATAATTGACCTCCTCTACTCTTCAATGCTCAGAGCGCCAACAGCGCAATCTGTTACACACTGATATCTGCCGTCGCATGTATCACATTTAACAGCCACATTGTTCAACGGATCGATCCACACTCCATCGAATTGACAGGCATCTACGCAGCTCGCACACCCAATGCAAACATCAGAAAGAATTTTGACCGATCGTTCTGACGTGAAAACCATTGCTTCAGAAGGGCAGGCAGGAAGACAGTCAGGTTCTTCACACTGGAGGCAAAGACGAGCTGCAGGTTTTTCTGGCCATTGTGATATGATACGGATGCCTGATTTGTTAGAGTTGTAAACCTGAAAGTGAATAAAAGAACATTTCAACTCGCAGGTTCTACACTCAGTACATTTGTTCAGATCAATTACCAGACGCTTTGCCATTTTTTCTCCTAATTACTAAAGGGAACACCCAATCTGGTCAATTCTTCCTTCACACGGTCGTAGCAGGCTTGATGTTCAACTGTTGGCATCAACTTGTGAATGTCGTATAGCTGTTCAAATGGAGCACCCTTGGGTGAGACTTCCAATGACATGGCATCTTTGTACTTTGCAAAAAGTTGTTCAATAATTCCTGCAGCCGCTTCTCTTGTTAATTTTGAAGCCGCATGGCCTACTTCAGCAAACAATCTGCCCATCAGGGGACTTACATTGTTGAAACCTAATGGTTCTGCAGGCCTTGGACCACTAATATTACTTCCTCCAGTTACCACAGCCAGCTCTAACGCAGAGAATTCATAAGCATACTGGTCTGATCCCGCACGCCCAGCTGTAGTGTGTGATGTTGTTGTAATAATATGACTGTTGCGATTGGTTGCCTGGTTCACAAGGCTTCCTAAGAAGAGAGAATGATTATTTGTCTGAGTTTTATACTTTATGTGTTGAGGCCCCACATGACATATCTCTGCCCCGAGGAGAATTGACGCTATAAATGAGGCTACTCCTATTATTGCGGTGCCGTCTGGCCCACCACCATACCCACCAACCAATGGTGTATGTGCTATATAAATAGGGGTTCCATAAGCCAGGTAATATCCAAGACGAGCCATGGTAACATCATCAACCTGTAGTTCAGATAGCAAAACCATTGCGCGTGGGTCGGTTCTTCGTAAGCCATATGCCTCATTTGTACAAGCCATTTCGTTCAAAGCCATAACAGAATGACCAATGATCGGCATACCAGGTCTTCCTGCACGGCGAACAGCTTCACGTGCCCATTCACCATACAGCACAGCAGCTCTGCTGGAAAGACCAGAATTTGGTCTAATCATTAGTCCATCCAGTTCTTTGAGATATCCGGGTAAGAAAAGACAATCGATCAACCGTTCTTGAGCAAATGCTTCGTTTAATTTAACAAACATTGATTCATGAGTATCAGCGTTGAAAGGCCCACTCATCACAAAAGGTAGACGAGGATCTTCTACATTTCGATGATAAGCAGTCTTTTGCTCTTTGCCTTCGCCCATGATGACCTGACTTGGTGCGAGTCGGAGAGCATCTTCAATTTCATCTTTAGAAAATTGAATAACACGCCGGCTGTTCATTGAATACAATCCAGAACGAAGTAGCAGTTCTTTTCCAGCCTGCCAGCAGCGATCTGCAAGTTGATCATCCAGGTTGATGAGAGATTTACCATCCCATTTGACGTCATATTCTTTCTTTAATGCCAGAACGTTTGCTGCTACGCGCTGCATTAAAAAATCATTCGTTTCAATCAAAGGACCAGTTTCAGCTCTTTTCGCTATTTCTTTGAAGTTCATTTAGTCCACTCCTTTGCATGTGCATCAAGAACGCGCACTGCATCAATTGCATCCCGCCCATAAGCATTTGCCCCAATTTCATCAGCCCATTTTTGAGTGACAGGAGCGCCACCAACGATGATGAAATATTTATCTTTTAACCCCTTATTCTGCAAAAGTTCGATGACATCTCTTTGATAAAGCATCGTGGTAGATAGAAGGGCTGACATTGCGATCACATCCGCTTTGGTCTCTTCTGCGGCCTGAATAAACCTTGGAGCGGGTACTTCGACACCAAGATCATGGACTTCGTACCCATTTGCCTGGAACATTGCTCCAACAACTGTTTTGCCAATATCGTGAATATCACCTTCAACGGTACCCAGTATGACTACACCTTTCTTAGCTATTGAAGAGCCTTTTGCTTTTAGAGCCCCTTCAAGTACCTCAACACCAGCTTTCATGGCATTAGCTGCCATGACCAATTCTGGGAGAAAAATGTCCATACGCTCAAAAGCTTCACCGATTTTCCGGATAGGGTCAGCAAACCCTTTTTCAATAGCTACAGCAGGATCCATACCTGCAGCAATCGCTTCATTGGCTGCGATTACTGCAGCATCAGCATCATAATTTTCAATTGCAGAATGCATCTTTGCGAATACAGTTTCTTCAGTCACTTCAGCCTCCGAAAATAATTGAATTAGATGTTGCCAAAAAGAGAAAGTCTTTGACCAATCCCTTTTTCGAGAGCCATTTTATAGGCACGATATGAAAGGCAGAGATCTTCAGTACCCATCCCGATAGGTGAGAAGAAAATCCTTTCTTCCTTGGTTTCACGCCCTGGTTTTTCATTGCAAAGAATTTCACCCAATTCGGTGACATCTTCTTCTTTAATCATTCCATCTTTGATCATTAAGGCAATTACCGGTGTAACACGATGAATAACATGTTCCAATCCGTCAACGACTATCTTGTCTGAATGGAGAACAACCTCAAATTCTTCCTCCTGGTAAGAACCAACCGCAGAGAAAAAGCTGCCTTTCTTCACCCAGGCATCTTTGACAATTGGTTCATCAGCTACAGTAACAGTAACAATAATATCTGCATCTCGCACAGCAGCTTCAGGAGTTTGAACAGCTTCAGCTTCAACACCAAATTTTTCCTTCATCTCAATGGCATACTGTTGAGCTGCAGAAAAGTTAACATCGTACCCTTTGATTTTCTTGATGTTAGGTACTGCTAACATGAGTGCATCTGTTTGCGTACGTGCTTGAACACCAGTTCCTATCATTGCAACTACTTCAGAATCTTGACTTGCCAATCTTTTTGCGCCTACACCAGTCACTGCACCAGTACGCATGGCACTTAATAAGGTACAATCCATAACTGCCAGGGGGAATCCTTTTTCAGCATCATTCAGAATAAAGAAACCTGTCGCTCTTGGCATGCCATATTTCTTTGGATTTTGTGGAAATCCAGCAATCCATTTAATGCCAAATGCGTCATATTGACCACCAACATAAGAAGGCATGGCATTACATCGACCACGCTCACGTTCTCCCATGTCTAGAACAGTTTTATGTGGAAGAAGTACTTTTCCCTGATGATGCAATATGAAAGCTTCTTCAACCGCATCCATTGCAGCTTTCATATCAATGCCTGTAGAGCGGATATCCGCCTGGTTCAAATAAAGAAACTCAATATCAGCCATATTAATCCTTCCGTTTAGTGTTTTGTTTCCCGTTCTTCTACTTCTCGTACTATTCTTTCCAATTCAGCTTCAATTTTGGGATCCAAGGGATCAACTTTGTGTTCTGCCAGGATTTTCTGGACTTTTTCATATGCTTTATCAGCAACTCCTTTGGAACCTTCTGCTTCCCATTTATCGCGTGTCATACGATCTGCCAAAGGTGGGATAAATTGTTCTTCCTTGAGGAATTGCATGGTATGGCGCTGTCCGAGGAAGTGACCACCTGGACCAACTTTATCAATCACACCTAATGCCAGCGTATTTACATCTACGTTGATACCTTCCAACGTCCGGTAAAGCGAGCCGATGATCTCATCATCGATTACCAGGCTTTCTTTGCTTACTGTTAACGCTCCTTCCATAGTTCCTGGATAGAAGATTTTGTTAACACCACCAAGTACAGCCATCGTTAAGGTCATCGCTTTTTCATAACCTGCTTGAACATCAAGTAACTTCGAATCTGTAGCCGAAGCAGTACCCCGGCATGGAATATTGTAATAATGAGCAATTTGAGCGCTGGCAACGTTGATCAGTCCCATTTCAATGGCGCCAATGGCAATGCGACCAACTTTCATGTCCATAATCGATCCGCATGTTCCATACCAAACGGGATTGCCAGGATTTGCCAATTGGATGATCGTAATGCCACTGATTACATCAGCAGTTTGTTGCGCCAACAAACCGGCAAGGGTTACAGGTGAAGTAGCACCCGCCTGAGGTTCGCTTGTTACATCAATGGGTAAACCGTAACTTGCAAATAGCAATGCTCCATCCATTTGATCACGGTCGTGATGCAAAGGTGCCACTGGGTTATCCGTTGTAAAAGTATATGGTTTCTTCCGCAATTCGCTCTCACCACCAGCAATCACGGCCACCATTCGAAGGCAGTCTTCTGCGAGAATTTTTTCTCTGGAGGTAGCTTTGATGACTTTGCTTGAATTTCTTACAGATTGGAGGTAACCATGTACATGAGTAGCGCGAATTTTTACTCCATCGATCTGAGGCATGATTGCACCGGAGTGCAGTAAATGATAATGGGGGAGAGCATCAGAAATTTTGATCAAATCTCCAACATCCTGCAGAGTGGTTCTATGCGTTTTACCGGTTTTGTAGTCATAACAATTCAAACGACCGATCATAGGTTCATAGTGAAGCTCTCGGGTGGAGACATGGACATTGTTCACTGGATTTCTAGCATACACTGTAAAGGAGGAAGGAGCGCGTTTCAAAGCTTCTTCAACGATAAATCCTGGAATTCTGCAGCGCATGGTCTCATCATTCACTACTGCACCTGCCTGACGTAGCAGAGTACGAGCAGTCGCTGACTTCACTAATACGCCCGTATTCCACAGTATTTCCAATGCACCTTGATGGATCTGGTAAATTTGCTCATCGGAAAGGACTTTTAAAACGGGTTGGAATGCCATAAAATCTTTACCTCCAGCAAAAATATAGGATTGTGAAATCTTACAGAAAATCAAGTAATCAAAGAAAAATACATAGTATTAAAAAAATGGATGATTCGGAGGAATAACCGATGCATCAGGTGAAACATTTTCAGATAACTCGCGCATATTCTTTTCAATACGCTCTTTTTCATTCAGGATGTTCACCAATTTTTGTCCAACATCGCTGATATGATAGTGGATTGCATCCCTTGCATTTTGACCTTGCCTTGCAGCAATTGCTTCCACAATTGGCTCGTGTGAACGAGCAACTTCTTCAAGAGATGGAAATAATGAGAAAATTGCTTTGGTAGCTTGAATGAACATATGGGTTTGACCGCTCAATCTTTCAAGCGTATCGATCAGCAATTGATGTTGAGACAAAGCATATAAAGCTTTATGGAATTCCAGATCGGTTTCAACTAGAGAGTCGATATCTCCAGACTTCGCATAGCGATACATTTTTTCTATTATTTCTCGTAAAGCACTTAACCCCACTTCATCTATTTTATTTACCACTAATTCAACAGCATATTCTTCTAAAACTTCGCGAAGGGTATAGAGTTCATTGACCCTTTCAGCAGTTAAAGCTCTGACAAATGTTCCACGATAGGGTATATTGATAAGGATTCCTGAGTTTTCGAGCTCACGGATAACTTCACGAATTAACCCCCGGCTAACACCAAACCATTCTGCCATTTCAAGTTCAGTAACTTTTTGATCATCTACTAATTCACCGTTGATAATTGCTTGCTTCATGCGTTCGATAACAACGTCGCGTAGTGATAGACGTTTTAGCTCATTTTGAGAGCTATTCTTAATGGTTTGGATGGGAGTGGACAACAAGTCCTTTTTCATCAGGTTGGCATAAACCTTTTTCTTAGAGCAAGGTAAGTACTGCCAAGACAATTGTTTGATTGTATTACAATTGTACAATACGAAAATAACAAATACAAGCAGCAATTTATATCAATATTCCATTTTTCCCTTTTCAAGCAAATTATTGTCATTGACAAAAAAGTCATATGTTTGCATAATGGAACGAGTAGTTTTACACAGCAAAAAAAATTTATAGGAGTGAATAGTGGAAAGTTTAACCATTAAAGTGATCAATAAGGTTGGGTTACATGCCAGACCAGCAGCTTGTTTTGTGAAAAAAGCGCAGAGTTTTACATCAGATATTCTCATCGAAAACATTACGAAAAATTCTGATAAAGTAAATGCGAAATCATTCGTCAAAATCCTTTCCATTGCAGTTGATCATGACAATGATATTCGGATAACTGCTGATGGTGATGATGCTCTGCAAGCACTTCAAGGATTAAAAGAGCTGATAGATAACAATTTTGGTGAATAATTAGGAGTTTGTCTTGATGAAGACATTTCAAGGAGTTGGGATATCGGCAGGGGTAGCTGTTGGCCCGATTTTTCGATACGAATCACAGGTCATTGTGGTAGAAGAAACCATCACAAAAGACCCTGACGCTGAAAATGAGCGCCTTCAAAGTGCATTAAATCAAGCTCGAACAGATCTTGATAATTTACTACAAAAAGCACGCACCGAGTTTAATACAGGATCAAACGAAGCTGAAATTTTTGAAGCACATGCTATGTTGCTTTCAGATCCAGATTTGCTCGATCAGGTTCATGCTTCTCTCTATGATAAGCATTACACTGCAGAATATGCATGGTACGAAGCAACTGAATATTACGCAGGACTCATTGCTGCAATGGATTCGGAATACCTTGCTGCTCGAAGTGCAGATATTAAGGACGTAGCACAAAGAGTTCTGAGGATATTAGTTGGAAGCAATAATTCCGCTAGTAAAAACATATCCATTCCATCGATTGTTGTGGCTGATGAACTTACACCCTCTGACACTGTTGCGTTTGACAAAGCTAAGGTACTGGCTTTCTGCACACGTTCTGGAGGACCAACTTCACATGTTGCCATTCTATCCAAAGCATTAGGGATTCCCGCAATTGTTGGTATTGGTCCCTGGATGGACGAATTAATACCAGGCACAGAAGCCGTAGTTGATGGCTTCACAGGAAAAATGTTCCTGAATCCCGATGAAGCAACGATCAAAAAATTCAAAGAGACTTCGGCGCTTTATGAAGAGAGTTTTCGTAAGGCCATGGAAAAAACTCATGAACATGCCATTACCAAAGATGGGATCAAAGTAGAGGTTGTAGCAAATATTGGCGGCGTCGAAGATGCTAAGTCTGCAGTAGAGTATGGCGCTGAAGGTGTTGGATTATTACGAACTGAATTTATTTTCCTGGAACGCGAGACTCCTCCAACTGAACAGGAACAGATAGATATCTATTCTGAAATATTTTCGCAGTTTGGTAAAAATCCTGTTGTGACGCGTACTCTTGATATTGGTGGAGATAAACCAGCCAATTATCTGAAAATACCAGAAGAAATGAATCCATTTCTTGGTCTTCGGGGAACACGTTTAGCATTGGCACGTCCTGAAGTATTCGAAACACAATTACGCGCTTTAATGCGTGCAGGCATTGGATACAATCTAAAAGTGATGTTCCCGATGGTTGGCACGGTGCAAGAAGTGCGAAGTGCTATGGACCATGTACGAAAAGTCAAGAATGAACTAGCCCAGGAAGGTATTCCTTTTGAAGAAAAAATTGAGTGGGGTATCATGATCGAAATACCTTCTGCGGCAGTCATGGCTGATGCATTAGCGAAAGAAGTCGATTTCTTCAGTATTGGAACAAACGATCTTTCACAATACACATTAGCAGCAGATCGCGGAAATACAAATGTAGTAGGTGTGGCAGAT
This sequence comes from Anaerolineaceae bacterium, assembly GCA_034430215.1. GTDB lineage: Bacteria > Chloroflexota > Anaerolineae > Anaerolineales > Anaerolineaceae > UBA4782. Next base: position 296,812 of record DAOUFE010000019.1, read on the forward strand.
GCTCTTGATCCAGCGGTATTACGGTTGATCAAAATGGTAATCGATGCAGCACATGCAAACAATCGTTGGGTTGGGTTATGTGGCGAGTTAGCGGGAGATGGACTGGCAACTCCAGTTTTGTTGGGCTTGGGGCTTGATGAATTTAGTATGAACCCGCGCGCCATCCCACTGGTCAAACAACATATCCGAAAATTTACCATGAGTACAGCCTGTGAAATTGCCAAACACGCAATTTCACTGCCAACTACTGCTGATGTTCGATATTATCTAAAGAGTTTCCTATAGAATATTTTCATCGAGGTTTAAATGGCTGGTTTTGGTATTGTTTTTGTTTCAAAGGATTACGAAGCAGCAATCCATTTTTATCGCGACTTGCTAAAATTTAAAATCCACCATTCCTGGGATAATGGAACTGGCAACAGAGGTTGTGTATTTCGCGTAGGAGATGGAACCATTGAAATTCTTGAACGAAAACCCAATGTTGAATATAAACCTCCAATGAATTTCGAAGTTTACATGGAAGTAGAGGATGTCAATGACTTCTACTTCCATGTAAAATCAATGGGTATTCCAATCAGGGGAGAAATTACCGACAAGCCCTGGGGTCAAAGGACATTTTCTCTTACAGATCCCGATGGAATAAAACTAGTTTTCTATACTGCAATCTAATTTGTTCGGTTAGAAATCTTAATATTTTTTGCACTCTATTGACAAAGGTCAATCAAAACATTAAAATGATAAAAATGTATAACTGGTAATTACCAGTTAATACTATTATTATCTGTCGCGAATAAAATGATTATTGACAGGACTGCACCGATATCCCTACACAATCAACTCGCAGCTTTGATCAAAAACCAAATAGCTGCGGGTATTTATACTCCAGGTTCAAGTTTGCCATCTGAACGTGAAATGTGCGAACAATTTGGCATCAGTCGTACAACAGTTCGCGAAGCCCTACATCGGCTAGAGCGAGAAGGTTTGATAAGAAAAGCAGCAGGTCGGGGTGTATTTGTCGCAGAACTTCAGAGAAATCTTGCAATCCACGTTTCACTGAATGGATATTCATCAGATATAAAACGTGGAGGTGGTTTTCCATCCAGCAGCCTGGTTAGCGCTGAGATAATTCAATCACCTTCGATCGACCTGCTTAAAGCAATGGTATTGGAATCTGGTGACGAAGTAGTAAAAATTGTTCGTATTCGATATAACAATAATATTCCACTGGCATTACATATCGTGCATCTTAATCACCGTTATTGTCCCCATATATTAGATCATAATCTGGCGAAAGACTCTCTTTTCCGAATTTTACCTGAGGAATATGGAATCAGATTGGTAAGGGCTGTTGAACAAATTTATGCAGGGTTGGCAAATCAAGAAGAATTAAATATGCTTAACCTTACATATCCTTCTGCAGTTTTACATAGTGAACGAACGACTTATAACGAAAAAAATGAAGTTGTTGAGTTTTCCCATGCAACGTACTGCGGGGAGAACTACCGAATGGTAGTAAATCTTGATACAGAAAATAAATAATTGCTGAGGTATAGAAATGATCAATGTAGTGCTTGTTTCACATGGGGATTTAGGTGCCCAATTTATTAAATCTGCTGAAATGATCGCTGGTGAAGCGGAATGCGTATATTCAGTAAGCCTTTACCCTGGTGAAACACCTGAAATATTTGAACAAAAATTAAATGTAGTTCTTGAAAAAATCGGTAATGAAGACACAATGATCTTGATGGATATTTTTAGTGGCACACCATATAATGTATCAGTAAAACAGGTTTTGCGCGATAATGTTGAATGTGTTACGGGTGTAAATCTACCCATGTTCATTGAATTGCTGATGTCCCGTGAAGGAAGCTCTCTCTCAGAATTAGCGGAATCAATTGCCCAATCAGGGCAAGAATCAATCAAGAATCTCAAGCCTTTATTTAATCCGTCAAAATAATTTGAAATTACAGCAGAGTTCATGCTGTAGATATTTGTAAAGGAGGTGATTACTATTAGTAACTGGGGCTTGGTAAGAATCGATGATAGGCTGATCCATGGACAGGTAATTGCTGTATGGTGCAGGCATCAGACTTTTAAACGAATTATCGTTATTGATGATGCTGTTGCCAAAGATGCATTTATGCAACAAGTATTGCGCTTAGCAGCACCATCTGGCATCACAGTGGAAGCCATGGAGGTTGCGGCAAGTGTAGAACCATTGAACGCAATCCCCAACAAGGAAAATGTAATGCTCCTGATGAAGACCCCGCTAACCGCCAAAAGACTCTACGAGGCAGGTGTTCAATACACTGAATTGAATATTGGTGGTATCGGAATGGGTCCGGGTCGTAAGAATGTCTTTAAGAACATTGCAATGTCCGAAGAAGAAAAAGGCCACTTGAAGGATCTGACAGCTAAGGGTGTAAATATTACCCTATTAACTGTGCCAGGTGAAAAATCAAAATCATTCAAAGATTTGATCTAGTAACCGATTAGTAAAGAAGGAGGTTGTTGCTGAAAAGATTAATTAATATTTTACTCAACCAATGTCTGCTTGAAAAAAACTATAAGGAGAGAGCAAAAAATGAAGAATAACAAGAAACAACTTGGGATCGCTATGATCATTAGCGTTATCCTCCTCGCAGTCAGCTTTGTTGCAGTAAAAGCTGCGCCTTCAATGCAAGATGAACCACCAAAAGTTAGCCTTTTGATGGCTATCATTATTGGCTGTCTATACTATTTGGCGAATTCCCCCTGGCTGGCGAATGTTGGATTTGCAGCATTCTACCGCCCACTAGTTGCTGGTTTGCTCGTTGGTCTCGTTATGGGTCGCCCAGCAGAAGGTATCGCCATTGGTGCCAATATCAACGTCTTGTATCTGGGTTGGATTTCTGCTGGTGGTTCGCTTCCAGGTGACCCGGCTTTAGCTGGCTATCTTGGCACAGCTTTGGCATTAGGTGCTGGACTTGATGTTCAGGCTACTCTTGCTCTGGCTGCACCACTTGGTCTTTTGGGTGGCATTACCTGGTCAGTGCGTATGTCTGCATGCTCAATCATTCCCCACTGGGCAGATAAATTTGCCGAAAAGGGCGATATCTGGGCTGTTGCACGATCCAACTATGTTTACTCTCAGCCATTCCTTTTCATCCTGTATGGCGTTCCTGTAATGCTGGCTGCATATTTGGGCACGCCTGCGGTTGCTGCAGGTCTTGGATGGATTGCCCAACATGCAATCTGGGTAATGAATGGCTTGTATGTCGCAAGTGGTATGCTGGCTGCACTTGGTATTGCACTCAACCTTAAGTTCCTACTTCAGGGCGATGTGTGGCCATATTTCTTCGTTGGTTTTGTAGTAACCTCCATGATGAGCGGTTCAATCAACCTGCTCATGATGGCAATCATTGGCGGTGGTCTTGCTTTCGTGCATGTTTTGTTCACCTCTGGCGCGAAGAAAGAAGAAGAAGCTGCTGCTGAAGCAGTCGAACGGAAGTCTCCAGGGCTGCTGACGAAAAAGGATGTATTTGCATCCTGGTGGCGTTGGCTGTTCTTCTCACATGCATGCTACAACTGGGAACGTATGCAGGGTCTTGGTTTTGCTCACAGTATGACCCCAATCATTGCAAAACTCTATAAGACAAAAGAAGATATCTCTGCTGCATTGAACCGACACCTCGTATTCTTCAACACCCAACCAGATTTTGGCGGTGTTATTCATGGTATCGTGATCGCCATGGAAGAAGAACGCGCTGCTGGTGCTGATATTTCAGACGAAGCAATCAACGGCGTAAAAGTTGGTTTGATGGGACCGTTCGCTGGTATCGGCGACACCATTCAACAGGGTATTGTTATCCCACTTGGTCTGGCTATTGGTATGAGCATCGCGACAGGTGGTCAACTGGGAACTGCAACCCGTGGTAACGCTCTTGGTCCAATCTTCTTTATCCTCGTTGTCGCAGCATGGGCATGGGGTTTTGGCTGGTGGATTTTCTACCAGGGCTACAAACAAGGTCAGGCTGCTGTTACCAATATCTTAGCCAGTAACCAGATGAATAAGCTGATCGTTGGCGCCAGTGTTCTTGGTAACTTCATTATGGGTGCTTTGGCTGTCAGCTTCATCAAAATGTCCACACCTGTAGTATTCGGAATTGGTGGAACCAACTTTGCAATTCAGAGTATTCTCGATCAAATCATGCCCAACCTGCTCCCACTGTTGCTGGTCATTTTAGTCTGGTGGCTGCTTGCAAAGAAGCATGTTTCTCCAACTTTGGTCATGGTTGTGATCATTGCCGTTGGTATCCTCGGTGCAGTCCCAATCTTCTGGGGTCTCGACGCCGCTGGGCAGGCAATTCGAGTTGGTTTGTTAGGTTAGTTGAAGTAACAATTAGTACGTTTCGAACATAGTGTTAATAAATAAAGGCCCAGCTGGCCATCAAGGTTGGGCCTTTATTTACGCCTGATGGCGAAAATTAAAGTTACATGAGTATTTGAAAGGAGTATTACAATGGCAGATTTAAAAGCCCATCGATGGAACAAGATTTTCAAAGCAGATGGTAAAACCGTCATCTTCGCAATGGACCATGCTGGTGCATTTGGTATGATGGAAGGTCTCGAAAAACCAGGTGAGGTCGTCAAACGTGTTTCGGATGGTGGTGCAGATGCTATCCTGACCACATTCGGTATCTGCAAAAATTTCGGTAAAGAAATTGGTAATATGGGTATCGTCTTGCGTGCAGATGGTGGTACTAGCAAACTTGCAAAAGAAGCATCTTGCGGTACTCTGACTGTAGGCGCTTATGATGCATTGCGTATCGGTGCAGATGCAGTTGCCGCCATGGGGCTGCCTGGTTCAAAATTCGAAGCAGATCAATTGGCTTATCTTGCAGACCTAATATCACAGTGCACTGAATGGAATATCCCTGTAATGGTAGAAGCACTGCCCGCCGGTTTTGAAAATCCAAAAGAGTGGTGGACACCTGAAAATATTGGTCATGCAAACCGCATCTGTGCAGAAATGGGTGCAGATTTCTTGAAAACACAATATAGTGGCGATCCAGAATCATTCAAGAAAATCATTAGCCAGTTATACGTTCCGGTAGTTGTTTTAGGTGGAAGTAAAGGTAGTAATCCTCGTGATCTTCTCGAGAATATCTACAACTCGATCCAGGTAGGTGCAAACGGCGTCGCAGTCGGACGCAATATTTATCAAGACGAACATCCTGAAAAAATCACTGCAGCAATTGTTGCCATTGTCCATCACGGCGCCACGGTCGACGAAGCAATGAAGTTCTTGAAATAACATCTATATATATTGAAAAAGAGAGCAAATTATGAGTGGAACTTATAAGCGATCAGTGTTTACCGGTCCCGGACAAATTCGAATAGATGAAGTTCCAATTCCTGAACCAGGTCCAAAAGAGGCATTGATAAAGGTAAAATCTTGCGCTATTTGTACCTGGGAACAGCGAATGTATACCGGTGAGGAGAAATTCTACCCTCTCTCTGGTGGACATGAAGTTTCTGGCGAATTGGTATCGGTTGGAAAATACGTTCACACCGATGCAAAAGTTGGCGATCCTGTTGTTGCAGCTACCCTGACACGCTGTGGATATTGCGAATCCTGCCGAAAAGGTCTGGATAGCAATTGCGACAATTCATTCAAACCCCAATGGAATACTGATGTACCCGGTCCATCCGGATTATCAGAATATGTGCTGGTTCAGGACTACATGATCTACAAGGGAAGTCAAAAAGTTTCGTATGACGAAATGGCTTTAACAGAACCTTTAGCCTGTGTAGTTCGAAGTGTGAACAAGGCACAGGTCCGTTTCGCTGAAAACGTTGTAGTCGTTGGAGCAGGCATCATGGGCTTGCTTCATCTTAAAGTAAACAAGCTTCGTGGAGCCCGTGTTATTGTCAGCGAGCCAAACCCTGAACGTGCCGCATTTGCACTGAAAATGGGTGCCGATGCAGTGATCGATCCAACAAAAGCACCCTTCGCTGATTCTGTAAAGATGGTTACTGATGGTCGTGGTGCTGATGCCATTTTCTGCGCAGTGAGTATTGCCGGTGCCGTTGAATCTGCATTGGATGCTGCCGCAAAAGGTGGACGTGTAATGGTTTATGCCAGCATTCATCCACGCGGAACCAAGATTTCTGTAGACCCCAATTTATTCCATGGGAAAGAGGTCACTTTGACCGGTACTGTTAGTCAGAGCAGACAGGATGTATTAGAAGCCTGCCGGTTGATCTCAACAGGATTGGTAGATTTGAAACCATTTGTTTCAAAGGTTTATCCCTTTGAACAACTTGAAGATGCAATCAAAGCGGCATTACGCCCAGATACTTACCGTGTTCTGGTGAATATGTAATCTAGATCGTCAATTTCTTAAGAGGCTGCAGGTCATGACTGCAGCCTCTTTATTATAAAACTCATTTGATCAAATTACTCACCTATTTCTAATCTGCTACAATTAAGAACGATTACTATTGCCCGTCATCAATGGAGAACAATTTAACCGATGAAACGTAAACAAATAGGAATTGCATTATTGGTTTCATTTGTCATTATTGCCATTTTCACTACACACATGGTGGCAGCTAAAATAACGCAAATAAAAATGGAAAAGGTAAGCTTTCTTGTAGCGTTTTTCATTGGGTTGTTCTATTATCTGGCTCAATCTCCCTGGTTAGCAAATTTAAGTTTTACTGTGTTTTATCGACCACTAGTTGCAGGAATGCTGGTAGGTTTTGTCATGGGACAACCAGCTCTTGGCGTAGCAATTGGTGCGGTCATCAATGTTTTTTATTTAGGATTTATTTCTGCCGGAGGTTCGCTGCCTGGCGACCCATCTCTTGCAGGGTACCTTGGCACTGCGCTGGTCATCGGTTCACATTTGGATCCTGGCGCAGCTTTAGCTTTGGCAGCTCCAGTAGGATTATTAGGCAACTTTGCCTGGTCTGTAAAGATGACCTATTGCTCGCGTATCCCTTTGATAGCAGACAAATTAGCAGAAGAGGGCGATGTTTGGGGTGTAGCTCGAGCTGATTATTTTTACTCTCAACCGTTTATTTTTTTACTTTACGGTGTACCTGTAGTAATACTGACCTATATAGGAGTACCTTTAGTATCAGTTGGCGTTCATTGGCTTCAAGCAAATGCGGGGTGGGTGATACAAGGCATGATCATTGCGAGCGGAATGCTGACAGCTTTGGGAATTGCCATCAATCTTAAAATTCTGTTACAAAAAGATGTCTGGCCATTCTTCTTTATTAGTTTCATTGTTGCAAGCATGGCAAGAGGTACTGTCAACTTTTTCTTGTTTGCAGTCATAGGGATAATAGTTGCATATTTATATGTGTTTTATCGACATCATTTGGAATATGAACAGGCACAAATATCTGAATATCCAGCAAGAAAAATACCAGGGTTACTGACCAAACGAGATGTATTTTCATCCTATTGGCGTTGGTTGTTCTTCTCTCATTCGACTTACAACTGGGAAAGATTGCAGGGATTAGGATTTGCTCATAGCATGGCTCCAATTATCCGAAAGCTCTATAAAACGAAGGAAGATGTCAGTTTAGCACTCAAGCGGCATCTGGTTTTCTTCAATACCGAACCCGATTTTGGTGGGATCATCCACGGGACTATCATCGCTATGGAAGAAGATCGAGCTGCGGGAGCTGACATATCCGATGAAGATATCAATAGAGTAAAGACAACTTTAATGGGACCACTAGCGGGAATTGGCGATTCTATCATCCAGGGCATCATCGTGCCGGTATTCCTGATCATTGGCATTGGTATCGCTACTGGGGGAAAAATGGGATCTTCTGAAGGAAATATTTTTGGTCCAATTTTTTATCTAATAACTTTTGCTGCTTTTTTGTGGAGTTTCACCTGGTGGATATATTATCTGGGTTACCGGAGAGGTCAACCAGCAGCATTGGAAATTCTTTCCAGTAAGCAGCTCAATCAGGTGATCGAAGGTGTTCCAGTTGTGGGTAATATTCTTATGGGATTACTTGCAGCAAATTTTGTTAAATTATCAACGCCCATTGTTTTCAGTATTGGTGGAACAAATTTTGCGATACAGAACATAATAGACCAGATAATGCCAAATTTGATTCCTCTATTGCTTATTTTAACCATCTGGTTTTTGATCACGAAAAAGAACGCCAAACCAACCATGATCCTATTTGCGATCATAGTCATTGGTATTCTTGGAGCCATCCCGCTCTTTTGGGGAGTAAATACTGCCGGGCAGGCAATTCTAGTCGGATTTCTGGGTTAGAACACGGATTTATTCTTCAATAGCGTCAATATATCCTTTATCCAATTCGTTGTCAGACAGGTGCGCATAACGCTGCGTTACTGCGATATTCTTGTGGCGGGCCAATTCTTGTGCTAACTTAAGATTGCCAGAAGCTTGTAAAACCCGGGTTACAAAGTAGTGCCTAAAGGAGTGGGGGGTTATGCTGCCAACTGCTTCTTGTCCCAGTACTTCTGCCACCCGTTGATTGACAATATTCCTGCCCGTTGCAGTCGTGATGGGTTTGACTTTCTTTCCAGCTCCCGGATCGTGTCTTGCAAATAGGGGGAGTGCGCGTAGTGGTCGACCGCTACTTCCATCTAATTGTGCCCGTGCAGATAAATAGTCCTTTAGCGCATTTTGAGCTCGTTTTGAAAATCTCACAACTGCCTGCCTGTCGCCTTTGCCAATGACAATAGCACGGCCTTCGTTCCAATCAAGGTCTCCTCTACGAAGCCCGCACGCTTCATGAACTCGCAAGCCAGTATCTGCAAGTGTAATGAGAAAAGCTCTATCGCGTAGATTTCTTAGCTTTTCCTCCTCATCAGCAGCCTGTGTGATATTCAAGCTCAATGCATACTTCAATACTTTATCCAAATCGTTTTGGGGAAACTGCGGCAAACGTACACCAGGTCTTCGCGCTCTTTGTCGAATAATTAGGTGTATGCGTGGCAAATTAATCATCGCAAGATTGTCACCCGCAAGGTAATCATAAAATCCGGTAATAGCGGTGAGATAAAGCCTTTCTGTGGCTGGAGAATAATCTTTTAACCTGGCACAAAACCAGGCGACCGCATCTTCTGTTAACTCAGCCACAGGAATAACTTCTGGATTTATCTCATGTTCTTGTAACATCAATAGAAACAGAGAAATACCATTTGCATAAGTGCGTGCAGTATTGCTACTGCGCGCAGTGCTGATCGTTGCTAAATATCGTTGCGTCGCGTCTTGTATTGATAACATTTCCCTGTTCGTAGTTTGTTCCATTTTTACCTCCAAAAGGGGGATTTTTCTGCTGATCCATAAAATTATAGCATGTTTATGGTAATCGCACTTATCAAAAGCAAGAACGCTTCAGTGGAGATCATGGAGAATTTTGGGTGAATATTTGCCTTCCTCTACCATTGATTATCATGATAAAAAGCACTGTTCGAACCTTTTTCACGCATATATAATTACTCTGCATTATAAGCAATCTACTTTTGTTGGCGCATCTTGACTATGTAATGTAACACATTAACAATTCTCTAGATTACGAGATCGAAAATATTTTTGTTAACCATGGGTATTATTCTTTGTAAAGAGTATTCTTACTATATTCTGTCTTATTATGGTTCACCAATAAATTAATCATCTCTATGCTCACCCACCTATTTATTATCTGGCTATTATCATAAATATTCGTATAATCGAAAATGCTATGAAATATTTTTTCTCTTGATTTATCTCAAAACTACTTCTATGCGCATATTATCAATTTTTCTTTCCTTGTATTTAATGACTACCAATATTCTTGCAGGTTTCTTCTTTCCAGGATGACCAAAACATGACAGATATCACCTTAAAATATGGTTCCACGTTAATTTCTGCTGCTCTTTCACAGACAGAAAAGTTTGATTGGGTGCTCCCCCCTTCGGTTTCTGCTAAATCCAGCCCCGCCCTTCTTGTTAACCATGCATTAAATAATTATCTGGGCAATATCCATTCTGAAAAGCTTTTTCCTAATGCAAGAGTTGCCATTGCAATCAATGATAAAACTCGCCCGGTCCCCCACTCTGACCTTGTACCACCCTTATTGGATTGGTTGAAACAAAAAGGAATATTACCAGATAATATCCTGTTTATAATAGCTACGGGAACACATACCCCCATGAAACCTGACGAGTACTCGCTAGTCCTCCCCGACAATTTAACGAAAGAATATAAAGTTATTTCGCATAATTGTAAGGATGATGCCAACCTTATTCATCTGGGTGAAACTAAGGATAATCACACTCCCGTATTTGTTAACAAAGACTTCTACTCAGCTGACTATCGAATCATTATCGGTAATATCGAACCACATCATTTCATGGGTTTTTCAGGTGGAAATAAAACAGCTGCTATTGGCTTAACTGGAATGACAACCATTCAAGCAAATCATTCTCTCCTGTCCCATCCCAATTGCACTACTGGCAGGTATAGCGATAATCCAATGCGACAGGATGTAGAAGAAATTGCGAAAATGATCGTCGTTGACCTGGCTTTGAATGTGGTCATGAATGACCATCGAGAGATCATCGAAGTCCTGGCTGGAGATCCACTATCTGTGATGGAAAAGGGAATTTCTGTCTGTCAAAAGGTCTGCCAGGTACCTGTCTCCCAACAATACGATCTTGTCATTGCTTCTGCTGGTGGGTATCCGAAGGATATCAACTTTTATCAAGCACAAAAAGCAATGACACATGGTGCAATGCTTACAAAAGATAGAGGCGTTTTGATATTATCAGCCGAGTGTCGAGAAGGTCCAGGCAGTGAAGGTTTTGAGGCATTCATGACAAATACAACCAGCCCTTCTGATGTTCTGAAGAAATGGGCGAACCAACCATTTCAAATTGGTCCTCATAAAGCATTTTTAACCGCCCGGATACTTGAACGTATTCATGTTATTTTGATTTCCAATCTTTCATCCGAGACTGTAAAGTCGTGGCACATGATCCCTGCAGTCTCGCTACAGGATGCCATATATCAAGCTAAAGATTTGCTGTCACAAGATTCTTCCATTGCAATCATACCAAATGCGGTAAATACCATCCCATTGCTGAAGCTCGCGTAACCGTAAATTCTATTTATTGTTATAATGCTATAGCATACGAAATGTATTGAAAAATTTTATGGAGAGAAAATGACAATAAATAATCGACCTCCAGGGAAAACCACTATTGCACCTTATGTCTTAACCCAGATCGCTCGTTTAACGGCATTAAGTGTTGAAGGTGTATCACGTCTTGCACCTGTTCCAACTACCGTTGATAGGATTTTTGTTAAAAATGCAAACGAGGGAGTTGTTGTTGAAATAGAAGATGATTGCGTCAATGTTGAGATTCATGTCATTGTCAAGAAAGATCTCAATGTTCGTGATATCTGCCACAAAATACAAGCCCAGGTTTCAAGGGCAATTTCTGAAATGGTCGGAATGGATATAGGGTGGATCAATGTTCACGTAGAGGACATTGATTATGAAATGGAAAATTAATAACAAAATATGAAATCACGCACAAAAGCGCGTAGTGTTGCTTTACAAGTACTTTACGAAATCGATCTTACTGGTCATCCTATTGGGGAAGTATTCAAAGATAGGATAGAAGAAACCCCAATGGATGATAACTTGGCTCAATTTGCTTTACAGATTGTTCAAGGTGTAATGCCAATTACCAGTCAACTCGATGAATTGATCGCCCTGCATGCACCTGAGTGGCCAATGGATCAAGTGGCGGTAATTGACCGCAACATTTTAAGAATTGCGCTCTGGGAGTTTGGAGTAGAGAGTTGCACACCTGTTAAAGTAGCGATCAATGAAGCAATTGAGCTGGCTAAATTATTTGGTTCTGATAGTGCTCCGCGCTTTATTAATGGTGTTTTAGGTGCATTAGCTTCTCACGAAAATCAAATACAACAGACTCTTCGTAAATATCAAGTCTGATCTCTTGATGAGAATAAATTAACTGAGTTAATTTCATGCAACGACGCATTGCTCCAACTTTTTCTCGAATACTATATACGATAGTAATTCTTTTAGTATATTCCGGGTTGGCTGCCTGCGATTTACGAAGCTTTATTTACCCTGAGGAAGAAGCTGTCTCGGAAAAGCCTGCAGTACCTGCTTTGGCTTCAATGGAAGTAGATTTCAGCGTTTTTGTTCCTGAAACTACGCCCGAAGATGCTGAAGTTTATGTTGATATCCTGGATGAAGTTACCGGTTTAGCTTTCAATCCAAAACGATATAGCTTGACAAAATCTGCTGAAAGATTTTATACCGGTAAAATTGCATTATCTCAAGGTTCGGTAGTACGATACCGGTACATCCTTCAATCAGATCCACCTATTATTGAAGCAAACCCTTTGGGTGCGAAAGTACGATACCGTCTTGCATATATCGTTCCAGGCTTGCAAGTTCGCGATCTTGTGAGCCAATGGGAAAACCAACCTTTTGAAGTTGCGACTGGCAGGGTTCAGGGTGTAGTATTTGATACTTCTACACATATGACAGCAGCAAATATATTGGTTTCGATTGCAGGAATCAGCACTATTACTTCGGTTGATGGCTCGTATACCCTGGATGGAGTGCCTGTAGGAACGCATAACCTTGTTGCATACAGTTTAGATGGTAGCTATAAAACTTTTCAGCAAGGTGCTATGATAGCGGCTTCTTCTACTACGCCAGCAACCCTTCAATTAACTCCGTCCAATCTGGTAAATGTTACTTTTATTGTTACACCACCTTCTCAACAATCTTCTGATGTAATGCGTCCCATCCGTTTGATAGGCGATCTCTATCAATTAGGAAATACATTCGCAGATCTTCTAGGTGGTATGTCAACCCTTGCAGATCGAGCACCAACCCTTACACCCCGTTCTGATGGTAGTTACATTCTATCCATCCAATTACCAGCAGATGCATATTTTCAATATAAATATAGTCTCGGAGATGGTTTTTGGAATGCGGAACATGGGGTTGATGGCGATTTTCGAATTCGTGAGATGATCGTTCCACAAGAAGATACAACCTATTATGAAACCATAACATCATGGGAAGCAAGCGGAGCAAAACCTGTTCATTTTTCTGTCACAGTTCCGGAAAATACACCAAAGACAGAGCACATTACCTTGCAGCTCAATCCATTTGGGTGGATGGAACCAATACCGATGTGGCAGGTCAATGAAACACAATGGGAGTATACCCTTTATAGTCCGATGAACATGGTAGGTGAAGTTTTCTATCGAATTTGCAGAAATGAGCAATGTGATGTAACTGCTGATGCGAAATCTGTAAGCGAAAACGCAAGCTGGGATTCATTCACTCCTTCTTTAATCGAACAAACTATAAATTATGAAGTAGAAAATTGGGCGAATCTTTCAACCCTCAAAGATCCTACTTCCGTTGTGACAACAACCATATCGAAACAACATTCTGGATATATCGCAGGAATTGAACTCGCCCGATTCAGCCATCCATCATGGGTGTCTTCTTATCCATCTGCAATGGATAATATTGCAGATCTGGGTGCAAACTGGGTTTTCCTTTCTCCAACATGGTCAGTTATCAATAATTCACCACCAGTGATCACGCAAAAAGCTGGTGTTGATCTTCTTCAACCTGATATATCAACTCTCATTGCAGAAACGCATGCAAAAAATTTACAGATTGCCATCTTTCCGAGGTTAAATTTCACGACTGATTTCAAATCATGGTGGTCAAGCGCAACCCGAGATCAAAATTGGTGGCAAACCTGGTTTGACCGCTATTCCTTATTCATCCTTCATCAAGCAAGCTTGGCAGAAAAAGCTGGTGCGAACGCATTTATTCTTGGCGGTACCGAGGTAATACCCGCATTGCCACTGGGAAAGTTATTTGATGGTACTGATGCGAATGTACCACTAGATGCCGAGCAACAATGGTTGAATTTAATTGGTGAAATTCGTTCTCGCTTTTCTGGAACAATAGCCTGGGCAATCCCTTATCCATTTTTGACTGATCACTATCCTACATTCATTGATCAGTTTGATTGGATATATGTTCTCTATTCAGCTCCTCTCGCCTCTACAGATGCACCAACTCAGGCAGAAATGAGCAACGAATTATTGCGACTTTTAGATCAAGACATTAAGGCTTTGAAAGATAGCCTTGGTAAACCATTGATTCTTGGAGTTCAATTTTCATCTGCAGATGGAGCTGCTACCAACTGTATCCTTTCTTCAGAACATTGTTTCTTTATCGATTGGGAAGCAAATTCTACATATGCAGGAACGGAATGCAAAGTTGATCTACTCGAACAAGTAGACATGTATAATGCATTATTTACAGCAATCAACCAGATAACATGGCTCGATGGAGTTGTCAGTCGAGGCTATTACTCGCCCGCTATAGTTCAGGATTGCTCACCGTCCATTCACGGAAAGCCTGCAGCAGATGTAATTTGGTATTGGTTTCCGCGCCTTTTAGGTGTGAAATGACAAAATATTCTACTCAGGGAGGTGGCCATGCAGATACATGGCATGAACAGTCCATATGGATTGGAACATCATGGTCTGGAGAAAGTATCACAAGCTTTTTGGAATTTAGAACCTGCAAAATTAATTGAAGAAGTAATACGAAGATCTGAGGGGGAATTTTCAGATGTTGGGGAACTATATGTATATACCGGAAAACAAACCGGTCGATGCCCCGAAGCAAAATATTTAGTCGAAAACAATATCGTAAAAGATCAACCTATATGGTGGGATGCGAATAAACGTATGTCACCAGCAACCTTCACACATTTGAAGGAAAGATTTTCCAGTTATTTGGAAAGTAAAGATGTTTTTATTCAAGATTTACTTGTTTGTGCAGATAAAACTTATCAATACTCTCTGCGTGTGATCACTGAATCAGCATGGAGTGCACTATTTGCTACCAATCTATTTATTCGCCCTGGTTCAAAACAAAAGAATAATATCACCCCCGATATTACTGTGATCCATTGCCCGAATTTTCACCCATCACCTGAAACAGATGGAACTGATACAGATATTGTGATCGCTCTGGATCTTGAAAGCAAACTGATCCTCATTGGTGGCACTGGGTATGCTGGTGAAATTAAAAAATCGGTATTTACCATGCTGAATTTTCACCTGCCACTACAAAAAGTTTTTCCCATGCATTGCTCTGCTAATGAAGATGTTAATGGCAATACAGCCCTCTTTTTTGGGTTATCAGGAACAGGAAAAACTACTTTATCAAACGATAAATCGTATAAACTCATTGGAGATGATGAGCATGGCTGGTCGGAAAATGGTGTATTTAATTTTGAGGGGGGGTGTTACGCTAAAACCATACGACTATCAAAAAAGAATGAGCCAAATATCTGGAAAGCCACCAGACGTTTTGGTACTGTATTAGAAAATGTGAGTTATAACCATGACACTCGAGTTCCAGATTTTGATTCTTCTAAGTTTACGGAGAATACACGAGCAGCGTATTCATTAGATGGGTTAAATTTTATAAAGAAATCAAAAAAAGGGAATGCCCCAAAGAATATTTTCTTTCTTTCAGCAGATGCTTTTGGTGTGCTTCCCCCGCTTTCGCTACTCACAATGGAACAAGTACATTTTTATTTCCTTTTAGGATATACATCAAAACTTGCTGGCACGGAGGTTGGTTTAGGAATAGAACCAAAAGCAACTTTTTCGGCTTGTTTTGCAGCACCATTTCTACCTCTCAAACCAGCCATATATACAAAAATGTTGATGGAGAAGATAGCTGAACATGGAACAAAAGTCTGGTTGGTAAATACGGGCTGGACAGAAGGACCTTATGGCATTGGTCATAGAATCCCAATCCCCTATACTCGAGCTTTGATACGTGCTGCATTATCAGGAAAATTGAAAAAGAGTAAATTCATTCCGGATCCAATATTTGGATTGCCTGTTCCTGAACATTGTGAAGGCGTGCCAGATGAACTGATATATCCTCGAAAGAGTTGGAAAGATGCTAATTATTATGATAAGAAGGCAATGGAGCTTTTTATTAATTTTAGAAATGTCTACGCGCAAAGAACTGATATCTAAAGTAAAAGAACTGATATCTAAAGTATAAAAAGAAAATATGCTGCACCGATAATAAGAAACGGAGCATAAGGTAACGGGGTAAATACTTGATATTTACCCCGTAATCTTCCAATGATGAGATAGATCAGGCTACCTACTCCGCCAATGATAATCCCCAAAAATAATCCTGCGAATATTCCCGGGTACCCAAGCATCAATCCCAATACACCTGACAAATTAACATCACCAAAACCTAGAGCTTCTTCGTCGATAACCTCAGATCGTTTTCGATTGAGAAGCTTTACGAATAATTTTCCTAAATAATATAAAAGAAGGAGAATGCCAAAACCTACAGCAAGACCTAAAAGGGTTGACATCCATCCATGATATATCAACCCAAAAGCAGCGCCGAATAATACACCAAATATAACTACAGGAAATAGAACTGCTTTATGTTCCAGATCGATTACTGCTAACAGAACAAAATAAATAAAAGCGAATCCTTTTAAAGTAAAATCACAAATTCTTGATAGCTCGACAGTACTCGTATTTTCACCTAGAGAATTAGGGAAGAACCAGATGAATATTAATCCAGCGAAAATTATCCCATAAACCAACCAGGTTCTTATACTTCTCTTTTTTTTACAGTTTTCGCATCGCAAGAATAATAAATATGATTTCCAGCTAAAAGTAGATTGGCAGTGCACACACAAAGGCGTAGAAAACTTTCTGGTGTAAGGAAGTACATCAGAAACATAATTCACAAAATAGCCAACGAGAACACATATAAAGAAAATCCATAAAATAGGTTCAAACTGTAGAGGCATTACATTTCTCCCTCACGCATTGAATAAACCTTATCCATCCAATATTGAACATCTTCATTGCGAATTGTCTTCGCAGCACCGCCGGCAACAGTAGTTGATAATCCAGCCACAATATTTGCTCTTTGCAAGCATTCTTGCAGACTTAATCCACTCAACCAGGATGCAATGTAACCCGCATTAAAACAATCTCCAGCTCCAGTCGTATCCACTGCATTAACAGGAATGGCGGGTATTTCAATAATTTTATTCTCTTCAAGAGCCAGAGCACCATTTCTGCCATTCTTTACTACTATTAATTTACAATACTTACCCAATCTTTTCATAGCCAGGTGAATATCATTTTCTTCAGCCAAGTGACAGGCTTCAGCGGCATTTAATATAAAAACATCCATTTTCCTTAGCGCCCGTTTTACCTTGTTTTGCCGTAACAAATATCTTTCCACTCCATTCCCATCAACGATAATTTTCATTCTTCGCATCTTTGCAATGAACGCACCAATATCAAACATCCACCCAAAAAGCGAACCTGGCATATAAACAACTTTCGCTCTGGCTTTCACAATACCGGTAAATGCTGCTGGAATAAAAGGGTTTCTATCCTGATAGCTCAAAAATGAACGATTTGACTCCTTGGAAAGAGAAACCGATATTCTTTGTAAATTTCTATTTACTACTTTTGAATATGAAAGGTCAATACCTTCTCGTGAGATTTCCTTCAATATAAATTTGCTAATCTCGTCCGTACCAAAATCAGCTGCCCATGCAACCTTTACACCAAGGCGTTGCATGGCTGCAGGTGTTGTAAACCCTCCCCCAGGCAGAACCTGAGCAAAATTCCCATGAACAACCTCATGTACATTTATGTCATTATCCAGGTTGGTGATAATGACATCCAGACATGCATCACCAACAGATAGCACATCAAAATCTTGTTTTTTCACAGAAACTCACCCAAGGAAAGGATAAAAACCATTAAAAGCCAGAACATATTCATCCAAGATTTTTTTTGCGATTTGCTCATCCATCACAAGGGGATGTATCGTCAGTGCTTGTAAACATGTTGCATACGATTTTTCCTTAATGCCCTTGATCACCAATTTTTCGTACTCCTTTACTTGCATCATTAAAGCAAGACAGTGATCAGGGATTTTCCCTATTATTTTTGGGGAAATATGTCCATGGGATATTTGAGCTGGGATCTCAACCACATCTTCATCACCCATACCGGTTATAGCTCCAGCATTTGGAATATTGATGATTGAGGTTACATTTCCAGAAATCAATCCTTCTATTACACGGAATGCAACATTTGCATATCCGAGATGATCATCCGAATCAACATTCGTTTCAATAGGAGATGGCTCTTTAGCGTGCTTCATATAAGATTGAGACCGGTCATTAATATACGACCAATAACTTTCCCACATTTCGCCATAGCGGTTTTCGCTGCGCAGTTTATTGATTTCCTTGATGAATTCGTTATTCAATTCTAATAAATACTCACCTCTCGTCTGTTTATCATCCAAAATTGACTTCACGGATGATAAACGGTTGTAATAATAATAAAGATATTCGTTTGGAAACATCTTTAGATTCTTAATTAATTGACCGCTAAAAGGTTGACCGGGCATTTTGGCATCAGGTGGGAGTTGCTCAATAAACGTTGGTAGGATGTCTTGTCCCTGAACTAATACTTTCCTCACCCAGCCTAGATGATTTAAACCAAAATACTCCATATCGATATTACTCTGATCCATAACAAGATATTTTGCAGCGTACAGGCGAATTGATTCTGGACCGTCACAAATCCCGATTACTTTTTTCCATCCGCCAATTTTGATAATCGCCTCGGTCATCAAACCAGACGGGTTTGCAAAGTTAATAATCCAGGCATTGGGACAAACTTTTCGCATGATCTCAAGATAATCCATCATGACAGGAATTGAGCGCAAAGCCATCGAAAACCCACCAGGTCCCGTGGTTTCTTGTCCCAAAATGCCGTGTTTCAATGGTATTCTTTCATCTAATATCCGGCTCTCCATTCCCCCTATCCGAAAAGTGGTGATTACAAAGTCAGCATCTTTCAATGCTTCATTCGCATTTTCAACAAATCCAATATGTGTTCTCTTTTCATCATCCTGGATGGCATATAGAAGCAGGTCACAAACGATTTTTATTCGTTCAGGATCAATATCATAAAGTGCAATTTTCTCAAACCCTAAAGCGATAAACTTATCGAATAGACTTTTCATTAATAAAGGAGTTCGAAAACCACCTGCTCCAAGAATTGTCAGCTTCATATTCACCTCAATTATAGAATCTAATTGCTTGGCAATGTGATGAGTATAAACCAGATCAAAGACATATACAAATTAGTAATTTACTGAATATATTTTCTATAAATTCGGGTAAAATAAATCTACAGAGTGACCGTATGGTATTACAAAATTCAAAAGAACGATCTCTTGTTGACCATATTTTTTCTCAATGGCAGGCTGACCCTGTATTAGGAGAAACAATACAACATTGGGTTACACAACCAGCGCGTGACCCGATTTTTACTGATCTTCCAGATGACCTAAATGGGATATTGAAATCTGCTTTGCAGAATCTTGGCATAAACCAGTTGTATTCACACCAATTAGAAGCCTGGAAAGCAGTTTCTCAAGGAGAAAATATTGTTATTACAACAGGAACATCAAGTGGAAAGTCTCTCTGTTACCAATTACCGGTCCTTCAAGCTGCGAGTTTATCTGAAAATCCTACTACATTATTCATATTCCCAACCAAGGCACTTGCTCAAGACCAGCTTCAATCTTTGCAACGTCTGATTGTCAGCATGGAACGCGTTTGCATTGATGATGGAACTCCAAAAATTATTACTGGTATATATGATGGTGATACGCCTCCCACACAAAGACAGCAAATTCGAAGTAAAGTACGATTATTGATCACTAATCCCGACATGCTTCATATGGCGATGCTGCCGCACCATACCCTTTGGGAGCAATTCTTTAGGAATTTGAGGTACGTTGTGTTGGATGAAATTCACACCTATCGAGGCGTTTTTGGTGCAAACATCATCAATGTGATTCGAAGGTTGAAACGTATTTGTAATTTTTATGGTACTCACCCACAATTTATCATGACATCAGCCACAATTGCCAATCCGGTTGAACATGCCAGTAATTTAATTGAAGAAAATGTTCATTGGATCTCAAAAAATGGTTCACCGCAAGGAAAGAAATTTTTCCTGATGATCAACCCTCCGATCATACAACACGACCTGGGCATCCGGCAGAATCCGGCTGTTGAATGTATTCGTTTTACATCAGATTTATTGGCGTACGGCCAACAAATATTGATCTTTATGAAAACTAGACGCTCTGTTGAAATTCTATACAGGCAGCTTCACACCCTTTTCCCAGATGTGAATATTCACGGTTATCGCAGTGGATACTTGCCAGCAGAAAGGCGCGCCATAGAAAGACAGTTGAGGTCTGGTGAGACACGGGCTGTCGTGGCAACAAATGCCCTCGAATTAGGGATCGATATTGGTGGTATAAATGCCGTGTTAATGGTTGGTTATCCAGGAACAATTGCAGCTACCGTTCAACAATCTGGTAGAGCTGGGCGTAAAAATGAGGCGGCTTTGGCTGCCTTGATCGCTTCACAATTTCCTCTGGATCAATATTTAATGAAACATCCCGAATTTTTACTGGATCGTTCTCCAGAGAATGCCAGATGTGATCCAAATAACCTCTTGATCTTACTTGGTCACCTGCGTTGTGCTGCATTTGAGCTACCGTTTCATGATGGTGAGCACTTTGGCAATGTTCCAGATACTCTGATGCAGGGATTAATGATGTTCCTAGTAAAGGATAAGCAAGTTTACAATAATTCAAATACGTATTATTGGACTGCCGATAAATATCCAGCTGATGGTCTAAACCTTCGAACGAGTGCGGGATCCATTGTCAGCCTGAAAATCCAGGACGGAGACAGGTTTTTATCCATCGGTATAGTAGATGCCCCCAGTGCAATCTGGATGGTGCATCCAGACGCCGTTTATCTGCACCAGGGAGAAAGTTACCTTGTACGTGAACTGGATTTAGAAAAAGGGCAAGCTCTTTTGGAGCCGGTCTCTCTTGATTACTATACAGAACCACGCAATGAAATAAAAATTGAATATGCAAACCCGGTTCATGAAACCAGATCAGTGGATATCAACCGGTTTTATGGTGATATCAGGGTAGTAAATAAGGTGATCGGTTATAAGAAAATTCGCTGGTCGAATAATGAGATCCTTTCAACCCATGACCTTGACTTACCACCCAATACATTGGATACAACTGGTTACTGGTTGACATTGGGAAAGAAGGTAGTCGATACTTTACGCGAATTAGATTCCTGGTCAGGTGATGAAAATCAGTACGGACCCGATTGGAAGAATATTCGCTTGGCAATTTTACAGAGGGATAATTTCACCTGCACTCTTTGTGGTTCATCAGGTACTAACCAGACATTACATATTCATCATAAAACCCCTTTTAAAACTTTCGCTTCATATCAGGAAGCCAACATGCCTGGCAATCTAATCACTTTATGCCCAGCCTGTCATCGCCGCGTTGAGATGATTGTTCGTACACGCACTGGTTTATCTGGTCTGCGATATGTATTGCTTAACCTTGCACCGCTATTCGTTATGTGTGATCCAACAGATCTAGGTTCGTTCGCTGACCCTAAAGCAGAATTTGCAGAAGGACAACCCGCAGTCATGATCTACGATCAAACACCGGGCGGGATTGGTTTATCACAGAGCCTTTATCAATATCATTCTGACCTTATAAAAAGCAGTCTTGAACTGGTTCAACATTGCACCTGTGAAGATGGCTGTCCTGGCTGTGTTGGACCTGCTGGAGAAAATGGAGCTGGTGGAAAGAAGGAGACTCTGGCTTTATTAAAAGCAATGGCAGGCGATCATGGATGATTTTTCTGATCTTCTTAAAAGATTGAACGGCTTAGGTGTAAAAGTTGGTGCGTCTCAACTTTCTGAACATCAGATTGAGATAAAACCTCCTGCGATCGAAGACCTGATCCAGGGTGAGTATGAACATACACAATTTGGGGATATTTTTACTGCAACAACCCGATATTCATTTCCCTATAATCATGGGCAACAACCACTAATTCCCCCTAAAACATTATCAAATATTTCGCGCTGGGCAAAATTTACAGATAATGATGAACCTGATATCAAATCTACTCTGTTCCTTGATACTGAAACGAGCGGGCTGGCAGGAGGTACAGGCACTTTTGTATTCATGATCGGTTTGGGGTGGTTTGAGCCATCAAATTTTGTAGTCAAACAATTGTTTATGCGTGATCCTTCAGAAGAGCAAGCTTTGTTGGCAGTTCTATCACGAATTACTGATGATTACTCATGTGTTGTGACATACAATGGTAAGTGTTTCGACATTCCACTATTACGCAGCCGGCACATCCAAAACCATTTTCCATTCGATATGGGTGAATGGAAGCACATTGATCTTCTTCATTTGGTCAGGCAGGTATGGAAATATAGCCAAGAATCGCGCACATTAAAAGATATGGAAATAAACATTTTGGGGTATCAACGCAGTCAGGAGGAAGTTCCAGGCTGGCTAGTGCCACAACTGTATTTTGAATATCTTCAAACGAGAGATCCACAACCATTGGTAGGCGTCTTTTATCACAACGCGATTGACATTGTATCTCTAGCCGCTCTTTTTTGTACAACAAGCCAGATGCTCGATTCACCCTTTGAACCATTACGTATACCTTCATCAAACGCTGATTATATTGGACTTGCCAGGATTTTTGAGAAAATATCAATGGCGGAGACTGCCGCCAGACTGTATGCCATTGGTATTGAGAACGGATTACCAGACGAATTGGAAATACCAGCACTCTTACGCTATGCTGAACTCTGTAAACGCAATGGATATTTTGATGATGCAATCCATCTGTGGTCAAGAGCAGCTTCGCAGGGAAATATTGATGCCTGTGTTGAATTAGCAAAATATTTTGAACATCAAGCCTGTGACCTTCAAATGGCTTATACCTGTACGGTTAAGGCAATATCATACCTGCCAGAGAAACATACCTACTCAACAAGAAAACAAGAATCAAATTTGAATAACAGACTAAATCGCTTATTGAAGAAAATCGATCATGTTATCGATCCAGGAGAATCTGAGAATGTCGCGCAATGATGCCTTACGTTGGAATTATCGTTATCAGGAAGATAAGACTTACCATACAAAAGCTCCACGAGAGTTATTAAAAAAATATATACATTTGCTGCCCCAAAATGGAGTGGCTCTTGATGTAGCAATGGGGCTAGGAAGGGATGCCTGCTTGCTTGCACAGCAAGGTTTCACAGTATACGGTATTGATATTTCATTAAAAGCGCTTCTCAAAGCAAAAACTCGTTGCCCCCAATTGAGAGTTTTCATTGCCGACCTTGAAAATGTTCCCTTGCCACAATTGCAACCTGATGTAATTATAAATTTCTATTATTATCAGCCAACTCTGATTCCAACACTTACTAAAATGTTAAAACCTGGAGGATATTTCTTCTTTGAAGTGCTAACCACTCCCATGATAGAGAAGAAACCTGAGCTCAATCCAGATCATCTGATGGAACCAGGAAAGATATCGCAATACTTTTCAGAATTTGATATTATACATACATACGAAGGTTGGTCGACGAAAGAAGGATTGAGAGACCGAAGTATTGTCCAATTTGTTGGCAAGAAAAGGAATGAATGATGTCCTCGAGTCCAAAAATGGTTGAGATTTATACTGCACATGGGATGCTTGATGCAGAAACGATCAGATTATTTCTGCAATCGTATGAAGTTGAATCTGTTGTGTATCAAGAATCTGCTGGTATTGTCTATGGTTTTACTCAAGGTGAATTAGGTGCAGCTCACATTTACGTTCACGAAAAGGATTCACAACGAGCATCTCAACTGATCGAGCAAATGTTAAAAGATCAAGCAAATTCTATGAATAATTCTTCAAATGATTTTTTGGAAGATTCTTCAGAAGATTCTCTTGATGATCCATTAGATAATTAATCTTTATTGTTTTCTTTTTCTAAGCTCTTCAGAGCATTTTGATATTCATCTGGCGTATCCATATCAGTCAGTATTGTGGGGCTATTTACAATAACGTAGCTGATTTCATTATTATGCTGGATGAGGAATGTTTTTAAATTCTGGGGTGGTTTCAGATCCATAATCGAATTCCATAATGTTTTGCCGACTAACCAGGGATGCCCTTTTCGCATTTGATAGCTGGGCACAACTATAGCCTCTTGAGGATATTGTTTGTGATAGTCAAGTATTTCTCTAATTACAAATTGTTCCAATTGAGGCTGGTCGCCAAGAACGATGAGAATACTCTCGCAATCTTCTGATAAAGCCCTAATACCCCTTTGCAATGAATGTATCATTTCACCGTCAGAATATTCAGGGTTGAATATGTACCTTACCTCATCGAATATTGTTTCATTTTCTACCTTCTCTCGATCTCTTCCTGTAATCAAGAGAATATCTTTTACCCCTGATGCGATAATCTGTTCTACAATCCAATGAATGACTGTTTGCCCCCGCCAGGGGAGCAGTAGCTTATTTTCCCCCATCCTTGTTGATAAACCAGCAGCAAGAACAATTGCAGTTACATTCATTCTAGTTCACTAAACTCATTTGATTTCTAATAACTTTTGATAGTCTTCTTTAGTATCAATATCCATGAATTCTTCTGGTCGTGACCAGGGTACCAGGGTTACATTAAATTCTTGAAATATTCCTTTTCCGCCCTGATCACCTGTTAATGCCAACAGTTTTGAAAATGTTTTGCGTGAAAACAAAACAGGATTTCCTCTATGCTCTCCACAATGAGGAACAAAAATATCCCCTGATTGTGATTTCCAAGCATCAATCACATGTTCAACCAGCTCGCAAGAGATGAGCGGTTGATCTGCTACGAAAAAGAATGCAGCTTCAATTTTCTTATCAAGTGCTTTTACCCCTTCAGCAATGGAACTTGCCTGGCCAGAATTCCATAATGTGTTTTCAATGAATGTAAATGTAAAATCATTAAGGGCAGCATGCACCTGTTCAGAATTTTTTCCCAGCACAACGACAACCTGAGAAAATTTCATGTGGTCAATCGTTTTTGCAACATGCCAAATAATCGGCTTCCCTTTCCAGGGAAACAATAATTTCGATTGTCCAAAACGGATTGATCCACCCGCTGCTAGGAGGATTGCTGCAATACCCTTCAGTCGAGTCCTCCGATTTCCTTGAGAACTCTTTCGCCAGTAAGAGGAAAATCATTGAACCATACACCAACTGCCTGATGAACTGCATCGGTAATTGCTGGTGTAAGAGGTAGAAATGGCATTTCACCCATCCCTCGGGCACCCCAAGGGCCATTGGGGTCTTCATATTCAAGGATAAGCGATTCAACTTTGCCTGGAATATCCAAAACAGTAGGTATCAAATAGGTAGATAGCTTAGTTGTTTTAGGAATGGCATTTTCTTGAATGAAATTCTCTAATGTAGCATAACCCGCTGCCTGAACAACAGCCCCTTCTACCTGACCTTGTACCAACATTGGGTTTACTGCATGCCCCACATCATCGGCGCAAATCACATTAAGGATGTGAACTTGCCCCGTTTCGGTATCTACAGCTACTTCCACCGCTTGCGCTACATAACCATAAGCGAAATTTGGCGTAGATTTACCAGTTTCAGGGTCATAAGGTGTAGTTTTTGGCGCTCGATACTGATATTCACCTATAGCCGGTCGTTCTTCGTTATTCCACTTTTCAAGAGCAAGAGCTGCAGCACCCTTTATTGAATTACCTGCCATGAATGTCATTCGTGATGCAGATGCACTTCCAGAATTAAGAGTATAAGCTGTATCCGAAACAACCATTTCAATTTTATCGATGGAAATTCCAAGTGCTTCTGCTGCCATTTGCGAAAATACCGTATGGGCTCCCTGACCAACATCTGCTCCCGAATGGAATACCACTGCCTTTTCTATCTTATCATCGCCATATAATGCAATTTTTGCTTGACATTGTTCTGGTGCACCAAATGAAAAACCGATATTCTTAAACGCACAGGCAAATCCAATCCCATGCTTCAAATGTTCTTTTCCAATGATCGGAGAGCACTCTGGTTTTACCCATTTCCCATCTTTTTGAGTCCATCCAGCTTTTACTGCACATTGCTCAACAACTTTATCAATAGATACTCCTTTGGGAAGTGGAGTACCAACGGACAAAAGTGATCCTTCTCGCAGTAAATTTTTCATTCTCAATTCGACGGGATCCATCTTTAGCGCTTCTGCAAGTTTATTCATTTGACTTTCTGCAGCAAAAGCCCCTTGTGGACCTCCAAAACCACGGAAAGCACCATTGGGAATATTGTTGGTGTATACAGCATAAGAATCTACGCTTACATTTGGGATTTCATAAGGTCCAGTGCACATCAGGGTGGCGTTTCCAAGAACTTTAGGAGAAGTATAAATATATGCACCACCATCAGCGATGATTTCAACACGTGCTGCGGTCAGTTTTCCGTCCTTATTGGCTCCCCATTTGCACCGTAATGTGTACGGATGTCGCTTATGATGACCAATGATCGATTCCTCACGACTCCAGATGATCTTTACTGGTCGGTTAATTCCTCTTTGTGACAATCGCCATGCAGCCAATGCTAAAATGATCTGGACTGACATATCTTCTCTACCGCCAAATGCACCACCAATTGCAGGATAAATGACACGAATTTGTTCCTCAGGAAGTCCCAATGCGTGAGCAATTTGCTCTCTGTCTTCATGCGTCCATTGACCAGCAACTACAACAGTAACACGTCCATCATCATCGATATACGAAAAACCTGCTTCTGGTTGGAGAAAAACGTGCTCTTGCAAAGGTGTACGATATTCGCTTTCTATGATGACATCTGCATCCCGAAAACCTTTATCCATATCTCCTTTCCGGATGCGAAAATGACAAAACACATTAGTACCTCGATCCGGGTGCAGAAGTACAGCATCATCTGCCATTGCAGCATGCCTGTCATCAACAACAGGAAGGTCTTCATAGACTACACGAATGTGTTTACAGGCGTTGGCAGCAATTTCTTCTGTCTCTGCAACAACCAAGGCAACCTGATCACCCACAAATCTTACCCGGTCTGTATAGGGTTTCGATGAACCTGGACCACATAAAACTGGCTGATCTTTTGTGCCTAACCCATACTCATTAACAGGCACATCTTTCGCGGTAAAGACCGCAACAACACCTGTCATTTTTTCTGCTTCAGAAGTATCAATGCTCAATATTTTGGCATGCGGTCGATGAGCAAACAATACTTTCATGTAAAGCTGATCAGGCTTGTTAAAATCACCCGGATATAATGCCTTGCCTGTTACTTTTGCTACTGCATCGATCTTTGAGATTGATTTACCTATATAGTTCATCGAAACCTCGAAAATTCCTTTTCAAATTGATCAGCGTTTGTAGTGTTTTCCACGATATCGTAAATACGGCACATCCATTGGGCCATATCTTGTCGGTACAAACAGACTGTACAGGAAGAAAGTGATCGCCGAAAATATAGCACCAATCAAAAATATTAACGCAACGATTAGAATAGCTTTTACAATAATCAAATGATCGGGTAATTTGTACATCATCAATTCTTGAGGTATCCTTACCCATTGATATTTTGTGTTTAACTTCAATAATTCTATTGCCCCAAAATATGCGAGAATGGGTGTAAGAATGATCAGTGCAAACCCGATCCCATTCCAGATAGGATGCACATCAGGTTTTAATGTTCTGGTATCCTCATTATCATAGGTAAACGTGTATTTTGTAGGCATCTCCCCTACTTTCTAATCGAAGCCCTTTCGATTGCCTGTAAAATTGAATAGTACCCGGTACATCGGCATAAGTTACCCGTTATCGCCTGTTTTACGTCTTCACCATCCGGAGATTCTTTTTCCTCCATGAGCATAGCAGCTGATATGAGAAAACCCGGTGTGCAATACCCGCATTGCACTGCCCCTGTTTCGATAAAAGCTTCTTGTATTGGATGCAGTTGTTCTTTATTTGCCAGACCTTCAACAGTAATAACCTTGGTGCCATGAGCGCGTTGCGCTGGCACCATGCAGCTCATCACAGCAATATCATCCATGATCACTGTACAGGCTCCACACTCCCCTTCAGCACATCCTTCTTTTGTACCTGTCAGCAATCCATCTTCTCTTAGCAATCTTAGAAGAGATTTGTTATGCTGCGGTGCATATTGTACTTCCTGATCATTTACAATTAACTTTATGGGATCATGAATGCCATGAATCGTCGTTTCATGGATCACTGGAACATGATTTTGAGTATATTTTCGTAATAGAACTGGTTTCGCTGGCATAATCGTTAAATTACTTCCATCGCGAATTGCCTGCAATGACCTTCTTGTGATCACTTCGACCATCTTTTTTCGATAAGCTGCGCTGGCGCGAATATCAGAAATTGGGTTTGCATCTGATGCACTAAGTTTTGCTGCCTGTACAATGGTTGCATCCTCAAGTTTTTTCCCTTGCAAATAATTTTCTGCAGATTCTGAATGAATAATAGTTGGAGCAACTGCCCCTAAAGTAATACAAGCATCTTGTATCGTCTCACCATTCATCTTTAATACTATTGAGACATTTACCAGTGAAATTGCCTGTGCATTTCGCAATGCATACTTGGTATATATGCCTTTTTCATCAGGTGATAGTGCAGGAAAACGTACTTCAACCATCATTTCATCATCTTGCATCACTGTTTTCCGTACACCAAGATAAAAATCTCTTAATGGTACGATCCTTTCTTTATCCTCACTCTTTAAAATAACTGACGCTTCGAGCGCCATTAAGGCTGAAATGGTATCATTAGCTGGAGAGGCAGTGATTAGATTTCCAATTACCGTCCCTCTATTTCTGATCTGAGGAGACCCTACCTGCCAACAGGCAAGAGCCAGGGGTAAACCATGCTCTCGAATGATCTTGGAACCCACACAATCATTGTGGGTAACGTTAAACCCTAGATGAATAATTCCATCTTCGTCCAATGTAATCAGGTTGGAACAGGGTATACGGCTGATATCTACGAGAACATCAATGCCCGTTTTTATTCCGTTTTCCATTTCAAGCATCAGGTCAGTTCCACCTGCGATAATACGTGCTTTATTTTTGTATCTTTTTAGAACTGGTAATACATCATCGATACTTGCAGCATTGATGTACTTCTCCCACATAATCAATCCTCCAATTTAAGTTCTTTCATTTTCTTTCCAGTTCCACCATTGCGTAACATGAGTATCTCTGCCATGATGCTTACTGCTATTTCTTCGGGTGTTTCAGCTTGCAGCTCAAGACCGATTGGTGAATGTACCTGGTCGATCTTATCTGTTGAAACACCTTTTTCTAGTAATTGCTTCCTGGTTACTGCCCATCGTCTTTTAGAACCAATCCCTCCAATGTATGCTGGTTTTGATTCCAAAAGTGTGGGAAGTCCTTCAACATCCACATCCGATCCTCGAGTGGTCAGAACGATATATGTGTATCGATCAATGGAGAATTTCTCGCTGATTTCATTCATTGGAATAGGAAGAAAGATATCTCCATCAGGTTGAAATTCTGGCGTACAAAATTCCACTCTGTCATCAGAAATTACGATCCGAAAACCCAACCATTTTGCCAGGTGCGCCAACGCTTTTCCTACATGCCCCCCTCCCACAATAAGCAAGGTTGGCTTGGGAATGATCGGTTCTATGTATATATCCAATTGACCTCCACATATGCCTGGATCTCCGTGTAAAGGATCGACCATGTTGTAATGCAGAACCCTGATCTTTCCATCTTGAATAGCTGCTTTTGCTTCTTCGATCACCCTGTTCTCAACTTCGCCTCCCCCTACAGAACCTTTCATGCTGCCATCTTCATAATACAGCAATTTACTACCTTCATGGCGTGGAGTCGAGCCAGATGCTTTGATTACAGTGCATAACGCACCTGCTTTGCCAGAATCTTCAAGCTCCACTACATCTTGGTACAATGATCGCATCTATGCCTCCAATAAGCCCAATACTACCGGCAGAAGCTGTTTTTTTCTGGATACTACACCTTCTGCGAGAAAAGTCCCATCAGCCTCAACAGCGTATGGCAGGTCATCAAGCACTGCAGGAGGTTGAACAATCAATAACCTGCTGGAACCACGCACTACATCCGTTACCATTAACATCGCAAAATCTAAAGCTTTACTATCCCTTAAAGTTATTAAAGCATTTCGAAATTCTTCTGTATGTTCGGAAAATTCATAAAGGTCAGATACTTCAACCTGGGCGATAGCAAATTTATATCCACCATCAGTATAAACTTTCAAGTCATTACTTACAATCTCTTCTGGCGAACGAACAGTAATGCCAGAACCAGCCGAGAGTACTTGTTTTCCGAAAGATTGTAATGTTTCTCCATAAAGAGGGCTACCTGTAACAAAAGCCCACCGCGACAACCTCTCTGCTGCTTTTCTGTCACGCTCTGTTGTTGTAGGGGATTTTAAAACCAATGTATCTGATAATAATCCAGCCAGCATAACTCCTGCAATAGCTGGTGGTGCGCTTAATCCAGCATCCACCATTTTTTCTGAAACAAGAGTACTGGTACTCCCAACAATATCAACGGTGAAACGTATTGGTATTCTTGTAGAAGGGTTTCCAAGCCGGTGATGATCTAATATTTCAAGAATCTCAGCTTCTTCCAAAGAAGCTATTGCCTGTGAAGGCTCATTGTGATCCACCAGAATCAATTTCAATCGCGGAGGATTGAGCAGATCACGCTGCTTGCAAATTCCCTGATAAAGCCCTTTTTCATCAACAACCCAAAATTCATCACCTTCAACTCTCAATACGCGATGGATAACGTCTTTTATCCTTGTTGATCCATTGAATTGAGCTACATTGACATCAGCAGCTTCTTTACACGGATAATCCAGCATTTTAGAAATTTGAACACCAGTGTTTTGTGGATTGGGTCCTACCAGGCGATTGAGGAATTCAAACAAACTCTTCCCATTGATCAATCCATAAGGTTTGCGGTTTTCATCCAAAACAGGTGCGATACCACCAGTTTTGCTGGCAATCTCCCAGGCATCGCGCAAAGGTTCGTTTGGGGTTGTAGTATCATATCGCCTTGCAACAGATTCAAAGCGGGGTGATGCATCCGTCAGTAAAGTAGGGCTATCGATATTTAGACGCTTTAGAACCCAACTTGTTTGTATATTGATAGGACCTGCTCTCCCAGCAGCAATCTCCATCCCATCTCGTTCACGCAGCAGCCATGCATACCCAATGGCTGAAGCAATTGAGTCGGTATCAGGATTTACGTGCCCAATAACAAAAGCGGATGTCATTCTATTGATCCTTCAATTCCTATAATAACTGTAATGCGTTCCATACCCTTTCAGGAGTGGCGGGATTTTGCGAAAGTGATGCTCCACAAGCATTATAAATGGCATTTGCCACTGCGGGTGCAACTCCATCAAGAGGAATCTCAGCTACTGCTTTGGCTCCAAACGGATGGGATGGTTCATAAGTTTGAATGAAAATTGTTGTCAGTTTTGGCATTTCATTAGCACGGAAAATATGATAATCGATGAGATTCGTTTCATTTGGTCTTCCATTTTGATCATATGTCATCTCTTCACTAACTGCATATCCCAATGCTTGAGCCATTCCACCTTCGATTTGACCAGAAGCAGTAAGTGGGTTGATAATCACACCTGCATCAACAGCCATTAGTAATTTATCCACTGTGACTTCTCCCGTGATGGTATTCAATGTGATTTCAGCAAATTGAGCAGCAAATGGTGGTGGTGATACCGGTGACACATAGGAAGCTACGCCCATGATCTGCTCCTGCTCAAAATGATGAATGGTTGAATGACCGATCTCACTCATACTAACAAATTGTCCGTCTGGTGAAAATGCCTTACGATCCGCCAGTTTGATATCTGAAGCGTTGAAATTTGAACCACTTTTCTTATTGATCAGGATGGCTGCTCGTTCTTTTACCCTTTCTGCAGCTTTTTGAGCAGCAAATACTGCAGCTGTTCCAGAAATGTAAGTGGTGCTTGATGCATATGCACCTTTATCAAATGGAGTCAGGTCAGTATCGGATGAATAAACGATCATATCTTCCAGTTTGACGCCCAATACTTCTGCTGCCATTTGTGCCAGAACTGTATCTGAACCAGTGCCTAAATCAGTTGCACCAACAAGCAGGTTAAATGACCCGTCTTCATTCATTTTGATGCTTGCCCCGCCCATATCCAGGTATGGAATGGCAGAGCCATGCATTGCCAGGGCAATACCAATTCCTTTCCGAAGATGGGGTTTTCCAGGAATACTATGCCAGGCTTCATTGGAATATTTTTCATCCCACCCAATTTCTTTTCTTCCCAGTTTTACACATTCTTCCAAACCAACAGTATGAATGATCTCAGGTACTGGCTCCCGACCTTCACTCCAGGCAGTGCTGAAAGGCTGTAATTCACCAGATCGGATGCTGTTCTTCAAACGAAAATCAATTGGATCCAACTTCAGTTCATGAGCAATTTTATCCATGTGGCGCTCAACTGCCCAGAACCCTTGAGGTCCTCCATATCCGCGATAAGCACCCGTTGGGGATGTATTGGTATACACGATATCTGCATAAAACCTGATATTTGGGTTCTTTCTGTACTTTCCATCACCAGGGTAGATAGCCATTGCTTTATTGCCTGTGTTTCCGGTAACCGTTAACGCATGGCAGCCATAAGCACCTGTATCTGACAGACAATACATCTCATTAGCTGTAATCGTTCCATCATTCTTCACGCCTGTTTTCAGGTGGAACTTCATCGGATGGCGTGACCGGGCTGAAGTAAATTCTTCTTCACGGGTATATTCATACCGTACAGGTCGACCTGTTGCGATAGTCAAATGTGCAGCCACATCTTCGATCAAAACTTCCTGTTTCCCACCAAAACCTCCTCCAATGCGTGGTTTGATCACCCTGATTCGTTTCAACGGCAATTCCAAAACAGGTGAAAGGATCCTCCTTACGTGGAAAGGTACTTGTGTACTGGTGCGAATAACTAATCTGTCATCTTCATCCCAATGGGTAATGACAACATGTGGTTCGATGTGGGCTTGCTGCACCTTAGGTACTTCATAATCAGCTTCGAAGATTTTGTCTGCTTCTTTGAAGCCTTGTTCAACATCGCCTATGTCAATTCGGATTTTTGCTGCAACATTATGGCTCGGATCTGAATCTGCAAAATTAACATAATCTGGTTCATCATGAAGGATTGGAGCTCCTTCCTGCATAGATTGGCGCGCATCTAGTAATATAGGAAGCTCTTCGAATTCTACATCTATCAATCCCAATGCTTTAGTGGCAATTTCTTCACTTTCAGCAGCAACGAAAGCTACCCGGTCGCCCACGAACCTCACTTTATTATCTAGAGAGAAGGTATCCAATGGACCCGGTATTGGATCAGATTGACCAGCTGTTGAATATGCCACGCGTGGAAGGTCTTTCCAAGTAAGCACTGCGGCTACACCTGGCAGTGCTTTTGCTTTTGATGTATCAATCTTTCTAATCCTGGCGTGCGCAACCGGTGAGTGTAATACTTTTGCATAAAGCATTCCTCTATGTTCAATATCATCAGTAAATGCAGGTTTTCCCTGAACAAGTTTTACTGCGTCGAGTTTTTGTTCTGGTTTCCCTACGGTTGCATGAGGTAATGTTTCAGGAGAGACCCAAATTTTCGGGAGTACCTGTGTCTGAACTGATGAGATTTCATCGCCGCAAGGTTCTTCTGACGGGAGAGAGCTTTCAATGGGCATCAACCATTCTGGTGGCACTTCCAACCCTTCAGGATTGATAGGCTCAACCGTTTCACCACGCATAATGGCTGCTGCTCGTAATACAGCCTGTACAGGTTTAATATATCCGGTACAGCGGCAGAGAACGCCCGAAAGCGCTTCTTTTACCATTTCCTCTGTGGGATTGGGTTCTTTATCCAATAAAGCTTTTGCTGCGAGGATAAATGCCGGCGTGCAGTAGCCACATTGAACCGCGCCTGTATCAATGAAAGCCTGTTGAATCGGATGTAAACCTTTTGAAGTCGCCCATCCTTTAATGGGATGTTCGCCCAGACTCTCGATGGTCTCTACCCTATGTCCATCAACCTGCGCAGCCAGCATAGAGCATGAATTCACCGGTTTCCCATCAAAGAGAACTGTACAGGCACCGCATTCACCATTCTCACAACCACCAAATTTTACGCTGAAATATCCTTGTCTTCGAAGAACAGCCAATAAGGTATCACTTGCAGAAATCTTCCATTGAACCTGTTTTCCATTCAGGGTAAAAATAATATCCATTATTTCTCCTCCATAAGCAGGCTCACAGTGCCTGAGTCATCTGACGAACCAATTCAGGTAAGACATTTGAAAAATATGTTTCATGCTTATGGCCAACCAGTGCAGTCTTACATATTTGTTTTACTGCCTCATAAGCTCCTCGAATACCACTGCCATCCATTGCCATAATTGGATACCTCTCTCGATCCGCCCCAATCACTACACGCACTCGTCCATTCTTCCATTGAGCAATCGCTACAGTAGCTATAGGATAATCTTGTGGGCTACGCCCAAGGGACTTAATCTCTAGTTTCACCTGACTACCGAATTGAATTTTCTCTAATAACAATCCGGGTTTTTTATTTTCTCGCAAAGGCAGCCATTCAGCCAGTAAAATCTCAACACTTTCTGGTTGCCATAGAATTTTTGCATCAATTGCAGATAACGCAGTCAACAATGGAGAGCAACCATCAGCAGCGATTATTGTTCCACCAATGGTTGCCATATTGCGCATGTTATAGCTGATTTCTCTGCTTATCGCTTTTTTTAATGCAGGGTCAATTTGACTAGAATCTATCAGTGATTGTAGGCTGCAAGCTGTGCCGATAGTGATCAGATTATCATTGAAATCGATTCTATTCAAACCAAGATTCTGAATATCAACCACTGCAAAATCTTCCAATTTTTGTTTTACACTAAGAATAGTGCCCCCTCCTAAAGGAAGAGTGGTCGGATTCTTCCTACCAAGCAAATTGATGGCTTCATCCAGCGATCCTGGACGATGATACTCAATGATCATAAGTTCCTCCTGGAATCACTAAGCACGAAATGTATCAATTAATAGTTTTACATCACCACCAACGGGGTACAGAATGGGTAATGTACAACCATGCTTTCGATATTCATCAACTTTAGCTCTAGCCTCATCAGGTGTTCCAGATGCGGTTATTCTTTCTATCAATTCTTCTGGTACCAGATGCTTTGCTTTCTGGATTTGTTCATGAGTTGCTGGCCAACCTAAAATTGATTGGATTTTTTCGACCACATCCATTGAAACTCCAGAAGCCTTTGCAATATGTGGCTGTTGTGCAAGATATTGGGTGAGCAACTCTCGTGTTGTATCAATGGCTTTATTATGGTCATAATCAACAGAACAGACCACCAATTGTGGGCGATCGATATCCTCAACCCTTCTGCCTGATTTTTTAGCACCCTTATCCAAGAGTTCCAGAGCCCTGGTGTTATATTCTGGTGAAACACAGTAATTGAGCACAACACCGTCACATAATTCACCGGTCATCTCCATCATCTGGTCACCTGTAGCTCCAATATAGATTGGAACATGCCGAGGTTCTTTTCTTCCATGCACTACATCAAGCTCAATTCCCTCTACATTTATAAATTCTCCATGGAAAGTTACCCGTTCCATGTTCAATAATCGCCGAAGAACTGTAACTGTCTCTTTCATGGCGGTAAGAGGTTTTGAGCGAATAATTCCAACATTCCTGGCAAGCGGATCCCACCAGGCACCAATTCCACAGATAATACGATTGGGAGCCAGGTCATCTAGTGTAAGGAATGTAGCTGCCAGCAGTCCAATATTTCTGGTCCAGTTATTTATAACGCCAGAACCAATTTTTATTCTGTTTGTAACAGCAGCATAAGCTGCCATGGGAACGATGGCATCACGAACTAAACGGCTTTCAGCCTGCCATACAGAATCAAATCCTTTTTCTTCAGCGTAATGAACATAATCTAACCCATCACGCAGATCATGTGCATCTTGCAAATAGAGAGCTGCTGGTTTATTCATTTCACACTCCTTTAAGTTTAATAACAGTATGAAAACTTCCAAGTTCGGGAATTTCATCTATTATGTTAGGTTTGATGGCAAGTATATCTATGAGATCAGCTTCTGTATCCAGATCTATTCCTAACAAAGTTGTTTCATGTATTGTTACTTGGATTAAAGCTGATTTGGCAGAATTTGTGTGTTTCTGAAAAGAATCTCTTCCATATTGGAATGAGATTGCATCTGGAGGCATGACAGAAAGAATATTGGTTCCTTCCTTTTTTTGATCGGGTACGATAATCAACCCATCATGCCTGACCCTTATGTCATATAAATTATTTAGTTCTTCTATCGTTATTAGAGGTAAATCTGAAGGAACTATCGTAATGCTTGTGGCTGATTTGAGTATTGAGTCTCTTATTACTTTTCTTAATGAGCGATTTAACCCATAGGGGGGATTTTCGACAATTGTCGAAAATCCAAACCTCCTTGCTATTTGGAGGGCTTCACTTCCTTTACTTATGACTATCCCATTATCTGACCATTTGGATTGCTGGATAGCTGACAACGTATGGGAGAACAAGGCTCGATTTAGCCCTATTCGCTCCTCAATGCTCAGCAATTCTGCCAGTCTCGATTTTCCATATTCAAATGGTTTAACCGGAACACATATCCAATGGCTCATGTGCGCCCGCCTTATGGCTTGATCGCATGGCAAAAAGAGAGTATTTCAGTTGCCAGCCGTTTACGATCTTCGATGGTTTTCATCAACGTATCAGATACGAGTGGAATTATACCCCACTGCTTTATTGTTTCGATGTTGCTGGTGTCCTTGGTGTCCAATACATACCCCTTCAAGAAATCCTTATACTGTGAAGCAACTGCCATTGCGCTGGCTTCCATACCCAGCTCATGAAACATTTTCGCTGCGGGTCCCTTTACTGCCTGCCCACCGATAATGGGAGAGACTGCTACAACTATTTTTTTCCGGATTTCCTGTCGAATTCCAGGAACAGAAAGAATGGGGGCAATACTTACCCAGGGATTTGAAGGACAAATGATAATATAATCAGCCTGGCGAATAGCCTCGATTACTCCTGGTGCTGGCATGGCGGTTTCAATTCCATGAAATCGAAAACCCGTGACTTCTGGTTCGCAATGATTCCTTACAAAATAATCTTGAAATTCAAGGTCTCCCAATCCTTTTGTTTGTACGATCGTGCGAACATCTTGATCGCTCATTGGTAGAACATTAACACCAATTCCCCATGCTTTACAAAATACTTTTACTATCTGGCTGAGACTTTCTCCAGCTTTCAATCGCCTGGTTCTTTCAATATGGGTGGCTATATCTTGATCACCCAGGTGGAACCAAGCCGGGCCACCCAACTTGCTGATATTGTCCAATACCACCCAACTTTCCTGCGCCCTTCCCCAGCCTGTATCAGGATTTGCCAGGCCAGCTAGCGTATAACATACAGTATCCAGATCAGGGCAGATGTGAAGGCCTAAGTAATCAAAATCATCGCCAATATTTACTATTACTGTTAACTCATCCGCAGAGAGACTTCTTGCCAATCCATCTGCCAGTTTTGCCCCACCAACCCCACCAGCTAAAGCAGTTATTTTCACGTTCTACCCTTTCTGTAACAAAATTTCAGCCTTGATTCCTTCATTTCCATTATCTTGAAAAATAATTTCTATCTTCTTTACAACAAATTGAAGGCTTATCTTTTGTAAGTATAAATCTTTTATAATGCAGGTTACGCTATCCAATGTAAATCCTTGATGAACGAGGGTGATATGTGGCAGCCAGCTTTCAGGTGCGTACATTGGACTTACCTCTGTCCCAAAGCTGGAACAGAGGTTCCATAACTCCTTATGTTTTTCAAGCAGGTTTTGTGTCTTAATTATCGGTAAATACAAGACAGGGAAATTTCCCGTGAATAATCCCAAACCTACTGTGCTTATTGTAAATTCTTGCCAGGTTGATACTTGAGCTGTAAGTGTTGGGATCATTGATTGAAGATCATAATCCGCTGCAACCTGCCATGAGAAATGGGGAATACGAGTTTTTGCATATCCAAAAGCACCACATCGATCCTCAATTGAATCCCAAAGTGCTTTACTTTCGGGATTTGAATTCAAGCTGATCAATGAAGCGATTGCCAACATTATCTAAACATGTCCTCATTTTCAGGTCGTATGAGTTCTTTCAGGCTTCCTTCCCTCAACGGATAAGGAAAGCCTCTTACGTGAACAACTGGAGTACCTTCACTTGCCTGTCCCATTAACAAAGAGGCACCTGCTGCAAGTTCATCACCGGCAGCCACCTGGGTGATTTTTAATTTAAAACCAAAAAGATCCGGTTTACCGCGTAAATCTACCAGACCCGGCACCCCTGAAAGACCGATTACAGTCCCCAACGTACCATTACGCCAGGCGCGACCATGCGAATCAATGATCATCACACCTATTCGTGTGTGAGTTTGCTGTTCAATCTTTCGTCGGATCTCTTCTGCTGAAGCGTCGGGATTCTTTGGAAGCAATAACACCCATTCGTCTGGATTCCCATATAAACCTTCCACATTAGAATGGTCGATCCCCGCGTTAGCACAAACAAATCCCAACTTGTGTTCAACAATAAGGACATTTGTACGATATCGCAACACTTTGTTGCTTTCACTTAATACCAGTTCGACCATGCGGGCGTCTTTCCCTGTTTTTTCCGCAAGCTCTATCGCTTGTTGAGAAGGGGTTATCTCCGAAAGATTTGACAGCCTGCCCTCTGCTTTTGAAACAATCTTTTGTGCCAACACAAAAATATCACCATCTTTTATTTCAATACCTGCACCAGATGTCGCCGAAAGGATCAGTCCGGCAATATCATCCCCCGGTTTCACCAGTGGGATATTCGGGATTGCGGTCAAAGTTATACTCATGCAGCAGCCTTTCGATTAACAC
This sequence comes from Anaerolineaceae bacterium, assembly GCA_034430215.1. Lineage (GTDB taxonomy): Bacteria > Chloroflexota > Anaerolineae > Anaerolineales > Anaerolineaceae > UBA4782. Next base: position 336,014 of record DAOUFE010000019.1, read on the forward strand.
CAGTGATGCGAATGCCAGAGGTTTCTACTTTATATTGTTTATTGATTCCTATCAGAACAGAGGTCAGCCCTTCAACTACCACTGCATTCTCGATAGGTCCAGCGTCCCAACCAATCAAACCGGCTTCATCAATTAGTTTTAAAACAACATCACGTGCAGCTTTACTGGTTCCGCAAACAAGCACATCACAATCGACATCTTCTTTCGTCAATAGATTTTCATAGGAAATATTTTGGAATGCTGCTACAACTTCTACACCTTCTCCTAGAACCAGGTGAGCTTGCATTGCAGCACTACCTTCAGGAGGCATTTGAACTTTGGTAACTTTTGGAGGAACAAGCGGAACAGAAACATTAATCAGGATTTTTCCCTGAAGATCTGATTTTATCGCTTCAAGAGTATCTTTTTGTGCAGTAAAAGGTACAGTTAAAACAACAAGATCGCTTTGCTTAGCAACTTCAGCATTCGTTAAGCCAGAAACATTGGCGTTTTGCCCCAAAATACCCTTGATTTCATTTGCTGCATTTAATGCTTTTTCTAAATTTCGTGAACCAATGAGAATCTTATAACCCGCACGCCCCCAACGAAATGCTAAACCCTTTCCTTCTTTTCCGGTACCGCCTAAGATCCCAATAGTCTTAATTGTAATTGCAGATGAATCAATCACATCAGCCTCCATGTATTTATGAAAATTGTTGTTGGTATCGATGCCATAATTCAGGAGCGCATTTTTGCGCTTCTGCAAATATCTTTTCTACATCTACTGTTAATATTTCCCTATCCTTCATCAAGATTTTCCCATTTACAATGGTTGTAGTTATCATACTCTCATGAAATCCGAACATGATGTGCCATGGAAGATTTCCCGTTGTGACAGGGGTGAATGGTTTATAGTCGACAAAAATGATATCTGCCCTGGCTTTTTCAACCAGTTTACCGATCGTCTCGCCACCAAATTGCTGAGTAGCCAGCAAGGAATTATTATAAGCAGCCATCTGTTGTACGGTGTAACCACCCATTCTCCTTGGATCAAGATTCCACAACTTGTGAACCAGATAACAGGTTTTCCACTCTTCCCACATTGCATTCGAAAAACCATCATTTCCAAGACAAACTGGTATTCCCATTCGCAACATCGATTCAACCTGTGAAATGCCAACCGCATTATTCATATTTGAACGCGGCTGATGGGTCACCCAGGTATGACTATCGCGAAGCAATTCCATTTCTCGCCCGTCGATATGGACGGCGTGCACAATTATTGTTTTTGACCCAAGAATTCCATGCTTTTTTAATCTGTCAACGACTCTCAGACCAGTTTTTTCCAAAGTTTCGTATTGATCTACAGAATGTTCTGCAACATGAATGTGAAAACCAACATTATCTGGACAGGTTTTCCGGCATTTTTCCAGTGTTTCTTCAGATAATGTCAGGCTTGCGTGCAAACCAAATATAGCAGCCAGCCTGCCATCAAAAGGTTTTTCTTTCTTTACATATTCAATATTAGCCAGGTTTTCTTCTATCCCCTGTTGTGCACGCTCATCACCATCACGGTCAGTCACTTCATAACACAACGAAGCCCGGATGCCGGTTTCTCCAACAACTTTTGCGATTTCTTCCAGAGAACCCCTGATAGCATTTTGCGAAGCATGGTGATCGATCAAAGTAGTCGTACCATGTTGTATGGCCTCGAGAATACACACATACGCTGAATATTTCACATCTTTAAGCGTCAATGACCTGTCCAGAGGCCACCATAATTTTTCTAGTATTGTTGGAAAACTATCCGGTGCAGCCCCAGGGATTGCCATCCCTCGTGAATATGCTCCATAAAAATGAGTATGCGCACAAATATTCCCAGGCATCACATATTGACCTTTGGCATCCAGGCGTTCTTCCAAAGGATACTTCTGTATCAACTCTTCCTGGCTACTAATTTTTCTTATTGTGCCATCCTGGATCAAAATGGCTTGCCCTTCAAGAATCTGGTTGGGTTCATCCCAGGTAATGAGCTTTCCGTTTGTGATCAGCATCTTTACCCTCCTATTTGGAAATTATTCAATTCACTTGCTATCAATTCCTGGTCAACGGGTAACGAGCGTACACGAACACCTACTGCATTATAAATTGCGTTCGTAATCGCTGGAGTTGTGGGAATGCTCACTACTTCGCCCACACCCTTTGCTCCAAATGGCCCATCAGCAGTTGGATGTTCCACGATAATGGGAATAATATCAGGTGCCATTGCGATGGATGGGATCCGGTATTTTGCCAGCCTGTCAGTGATGACATAGCCATCTTTGACGATGAATTTTTCCGTTAATGCGTTTCCTACCCCCATAATCACACCACCTTCCACCTGTCCTTTCAGACCAAGGGGATTGATAGCAGTACCAACATCATTGGCTGAAATAACACGTAAAACCTTTACTTCACCAGTGATAATATTGACTTCCACTTCGGCAGCTTGCGCCGCGAATGAATATGCGAAATGCATATCCCCGCCTTCACCCAGAGGCATGGTCTTTGGCGCCCAATACTCGTAGGATGCGGTCAAGATTTTTCCTTCTTGCTGCATAATATGAGCGATTTCTCCAAAAGTAAGGCTTTGTCCACCTACTTGTGCCAACCCTTCGATGAATTTCACTTTATCTGGCGAGATATCATAGCGTTCAGCAAGGACACTGGTGATAGCGTCACGTAATGCCGAAGCCGCACCCTTCACAGCATTTCCAGTAACATACGTTTGCCTTGAAGCAGTGGTAGGACCTCCATCAGGAGTTTTATCAGTATCAGAAAGATACACCTTCACATCTTTGGTCTTCATTCCCAATTCTTCAGCAGCAATCAACTGCAATACGGTTACCAAGCCCTGTCCAAGTTCAGCAGATGATGTTCTTACTTCAACTACACCCTCTGGGAATAATTCAACCTCTGCTCCCGCTTTATCTGGAGCACCTCCACCCAGACCGGTATTCTTGAACGCGACTGCCAACCCCCATGCACGAACGAGATCGGGATTCTGTGGATCAATTTTTGCTTTAAATGGCTCATTGCCACCTAATCGCTTCATTTCAGCGCAGGCTTTATCAATGCATTCCACCAAACCTACGCTATCTTTTAAAAGCTGACCGGTATTTGTAATACTTCCAACTTTTAAAGCATTCTTCAACCTTATTTCTATTGGATCAATGTTTAAAGCTTCTGCTAATTCATCAATGGTTGATTCAACAGCAAAGGCTGATTGTAGTACACCAAATCCACGAAATGCGCCAGCCGGAGGGTTATTGGTATACATTGCATAACAATCAGCTTTAACGTGAGGGATAGAATAAGGACCGGTTGAGTGTGTAGTAGCACGGGTCATTACTTTTTCTCCCAGAGAAGCATAGGCTCCCGTATCGCCATACAATTCGGTTTTTACTGCAACCAGCGTTCCATCTCGCTTTGCCCCTATTTTGACTGTGATTTGTGTAGCGTGTCTTTTCGGATGCACCACAAGAGATTCGTGCCTATCATAGAGGATCTTCACTGGTCGTTTTGTTTTCCATGCTAATAATGCAGCATGGATTTGTCCCATGATATCTTCCTTCCCACCGAACCCTCCGCCGATCATCATTCCTTTAACACGAACGCGATCTTCTGGCATATTCATCACGGCAGCGATTTGACTACGGTCTTGATAAGGGATCTGTGATCCAACATATACTTCAATGCGACCTTCATCAGTCACACGAGCTATGCTGCATTCCGGTTCAATAAATGCGTGATCAACAATTCCAGTATGAAATGTCCGCTCAATAATGATATCGGATTCTGCAAATCCTTTATCAACATCTCCTTTGCGAACTTTGATATGTTTAAGCAGGTTGCCACTTTCATGCACCTTTTCAGCGTCAGGTTCATTTGCCTGCACCGCACTCGTAATCACAGGCAAGGGTTGGAATTCTACTTCGATCTTATCGATTGCCTCTTGCGCTGCCTCTTTCGTTTCTGCAGCTACAATCGCAACAGCGTCTCCCACATAACGAACTTTTTGACCAACACCAATCAGTGTTGGCCAGTCCTGGATTACCAATCCATGGTTAATTTGTCCGGGAATGTCATCAGCTGTTAATACAGAAACCACTCCAGGTATTTTTCTGGCATTCTCCACATCAAGTTTAGTAACAATCCCATGGGGAATGCCACAACGTTTGGTGGCACCAATCAACATTCCAGGAAACTTCAAATCATCAGTATACAAAGCTCTACCAGTTACTTTTTCCATTGCTTCAGGTCGAACATGAGTATGACCAATGACTTTTTGTGCGCGAATTGAATCATCTATCGTTGGAGAAGCAACAGACTTTCCAGTTTTCATCGTTTCTGCGGCTGAATGAATAGCTCTTTCAATAGATGGATAGCTGCCACACCGGCAAAGAGTATCTTTCAAAGCATATCGGATTTCTTCCTCAGAAGGATCAGGATTTTCCTGTAATAAAGCATATGAAGTCATTATTTGCCCTGGAATACAGAATCCACACTGAACTGCTCCATGCTTTATGAATGCTTCTTGTAAAGGATGAAGGATGGTCCCTTCTTTTGTTTCTTTTGCTAATCCTTCAATCGTCAAGATGGTCTTGCCATTTGCACGAACTGCAGGATATGTACAAGACAGAATTGGTTTACCATTAACAATCACTGTACAGGCACCACATTCTGCTTCGTTGCATCCAATTTTTGTTCCTATTAAACCAAGTCTTTCACGGAGCACATCAGAAAGCATCTCAGATGCTTCAACTTTGATGTCAACTTCTTTCCCATTAACAATAAAGTGTATTGAATAATTTTCGGTATTCATAATGATATGCCCTATGAATTCATTTGCCCGGAACGATTCCAGGCTTCAAGAAGTACATCTTTAAATAGCTGGACACATAGATGTTTCCGGTATGACGCAGATGCACGTTGAGCACTTGTACGAAGCTTGATATTACGTAAGAGAATTTCTGCAGCTTCATCAACTATCGTATCTTCGGGTCTTTTCCCAGACAGGAAGCTTTCTGCATCAGTGCCCCTGGTGGGTACGGGACCACCTGGCCCTACCGCAATCCGGATAGAGTGGATCGTTGAACCTGTGCGTTCAATCCAAATAGCATTGTTGAGGATGGGTAATGCAACTCCTTGCGGGCGCATTATTCTCTTAAATGCAGAACCTTGACCTGGAGTGGTCTTCTTCACCAGAAAACCAATGATCACCTCTTTGGGAAGCAAAGCAGTTTTTCCAGGTCCAAGATAAAGCTCTGAAAGTTTCCGTACAGTTATTCCACTTGTTCCGATGATCTGTACACTTGCATCTAGGGACAACAACGAAATACTCCCATCCGCAGCAGGAAGCGCATGTGCAACATTCCCCCCTAAGGTGGCAACGTTTCGTACTTGAGGACCTCCGATCAACCTGCAGGCTTCCTGCAATGCCTGGGCATACTTGCCAACTATCATAGAAGCTGCAATATCGGAAAGTGGAACAGCAGCTCCTATAAATAATTGATCCTCTTTCTCTTCTATCCGTTGTAGTTCAGGAATAGAAGTCACATCCACCATTAAATCAATGGATGGTTCGATATCTTGTTTCAATTCTAATAAGATATCTGTACCACCAGCAAGTATCCTGGTGTTTTCTGGTGCCGTTTTTAACACAGTCAACAGATTATCAAGTGAATCAGGTATGGAAATAGAATGGTAAATGGGCATAGGATCGGTGGATAGCGGATGGCGGTACTTTTCGAAGGGCTATTTTTATTGCCCTACGCCGACTCTGGCATTACCAGGATCGACCACCGAACCCGTTTCTATTATTTTAACAATTAATCAAATAAAGTACAAGCAATATCAAATTTCACCATAAGAAAAGCAAAATAGCATATAATTCATTTTATATAAAGAAGGAGACTCTATGACATCAATACGCAATTCCGCCCTTGATTATGCACAGAAAAACAAAGAGACATTCTTGAACACCTTGGGTGAATTTGTCAGTATTCCCTCTGTTTCGACTGATCCTGATCTGGTTGATTCCATGTTAGATGCCGCAAACTGGTTAATGGCAAAATTAGAAAAACTTGGGTTTGAAACACGGCTGATCTCTACTCCCAAATACCCACTGGTTTTTGCTGAGAGAACAATTGATCCTGCCTATCCCACTATTCTGCTTTATGGCCATTATGACGTTCAACCCCCTGATCCTTTAGAACTATGGGAAACACCACCATTCGAGCCAGAAGTACGCAATGACAGTTATTTTGGCCGGGGCGTTTCGGACATGAAAGGTCAGATCGTTGCCTGCCTGAGTGCCGTAGAATCAGTAATTAAAACAACTGATCTTTATCTCAACCTGAAATGGATTCTTGAGGGTGAAGAGGAAATTGGTTCACCTAGCCTGCCCCCAAAGCTTGAAGAATATAAAGAATTGCTACAAAGCGATATAGTTTTTAATCCTGATTCAGGTATGATCGCCAAAAATACCCCAACAATCACTTATGGTCTACGTGGTTTGGCTTATTTTGAACTGCGCGTTTATGGGCCAAAAACCGATTTGCATTCTGGTATGTTTGGGGGTGTTGTTCACAATCCTGCACAAGTTTTATGTGATCTAATTTCTGGTATGCATGATGAACATGGCCGTATTACGCTTCCTGGGTTTTACGATTCTGTTATTCCCCTCACAGAAAAAGATCGCAAGCAAATTGAAGAATTGCCAATCAATGAGGAAACATACAAGCAACAAACAGGTGTACCAGAATTGTGGGGAGAAGAAGGATATTCTCCTGCGGAACGAACTGGCACCCGCCCGACACTGGATGTGAATGGAATGTACTCTGGTTTCATCGGTCATGGATCAAAAACCGTTATCCCTTCCTGGGCTATGGCAAAAATATCCATGCGCCTTGTACCCGACCAAGACCCTGCAGAAGTACAGCAACAGCTTGTGAAATATCTTCAAATACACGCTCCTGATACTGTGCGATGGGAATTAACCCCCATGTCTGGTGCACCTGCTTCAATTACCCGAACAGATTTGCCAGAGGTTAATGCATTTGCAGATGCCCTTGAACGAGCCTGGGGAAAGAAACCTCTCTTCAAACGTGAAGGTGGTAGTATTCCGATTGTACATTACATGAAATCCTCTATCGGCAGCGATTCAATTCTGGGTGGTTTTGGATTACCAGATGACCATGTTCACGCTCCAAACGAAAAGCTGGATCTTCCTACCTGGTATACGGGTATCAATGCGTTGATCCATTTTCTCATAAATATGCAAGAGTTGAGGAAATAAATCATTCATGCCCGAACAGCAACGATTACCAAATTATGGTGGGCAAGCTTTAATAGAAGGTGTTTTGATGCGAGGGAGCAAATCCCTCGCTGCTGCATTCCGAAAACCAGATGGGGAGATCGTTATTCGCACAGAGAAGCTCTCTGGGATTTATACCGGAAACCTGAAGAATATCCCATTATTACGCGGTTTGATATCCTTGTGGGATTCACTTGGTCTGGGGATGCGTTACTTAACGTATTCAGCAAATTATCAAACAGGCGATGATGACCCAAAAATTGAAGGACCATCATTATACTTAACATTTATTGTATCAATTGTAATAGCAGTAGCAATATTTTTCCTTTTACCAGCTCTCATCGGTCAATGGACGGACTCTCTATTCAAGTGGAGTAGCTGGTTGGGAAATCTGGTTGAAGGATTTGTTCGTTTGATTTTCCTGATCCTCTACATTTGGGGAGTGGGGAAAATGTCAGATATTCATCGTGTTTTTCAATATCATGGTGCTGAACACAAAACAATCAATGCATATGAATCCCATATAGAGCTTACCCCTGAAAATCTTAAACCAATTTCTACACAACATCCTCGATGTGGAACAGCATTTCTGCTTACTCTTGTGGTGCTCTCCATCATCGTCTTTACCTTATTAGGTCCACTATCAGTTCTTTGGCGGTTGGCTAGCAGGATCATATTACTTCCGGTCATTGCTGGATTTGCCTATGAGTATATTCGCTGGACTGCAAATCACCTGAAGAATCCATTGGTCTGGTGGATGGTTAAACCCAATCTGGCTTTACAACGTCTGACCACAGCCGAACCAGATGAGTCAATGTTGGAAGTTTCTATAGCTGCCTTTAATGCAATGTTGAAAGAGGAAGAAAAACTACAAACATCGCAATGAAAACCTGGCAAGCTGTTGCCCTTGGCGCTTTTTTTGCGCTTATTTGTGCAGGATTGATCATCATAATTTCCACTCGTCCTCATGGAATTCCTTATTCCTTGAGTGATTCTGCAACCCCTGGTCCCATTACGGTTCATGTTGATGGAGCAGTGAAAAACCCAGGAGTATATCAGGTATCGAAAACTAGTCGTGTTATCGATGCCATACAGGCTGCTGGTGGATTATGCAATAACAGCGATACTGATTCTATCAACCTTGCAGCTCCATTAATTGATGGCAGTAAAATATATATTCCAGAAATCGGTGAGACATTATCTTTAGATCAAATTGGTGCAGGTTATGAAAGCACTCTGCCAATAACAAGCAATTTTTCACAATCTAATCCATTGAATATCAATAAAGCATCACAGGATGAATTGACTCAGCTACCTGGAATTGGTTCGACGAAAGCAGAAGAGATCATTCACTATCGCCAGGAACATGGACCTTTTACCAATAAAGAAGATATTATGAACGTGTCTGGAATTGGTGAAACCACGTATAATCAAATAAAAGATCTGATAACTGTCAGTCCCTAGAAAGGGTTATTTCTACTATGAGTTTACGAAAAACGATTGAGCAGGATATTCAAAACGCAATGCGCAGCAAAGACGAGATGAAACTGCGCGTTTTACGTTTGATCCTTAGTGCTATCAAGTTGGGAGATGCAGAAAAAGGTATTCCAATTGAAGATGCCGCCATCTTGACGATAATCCAGAAGGAAGAGAAAATTCGTTTGGATTCAATAAAGGATGCAGAAGTAGCAGGCAGACTGGACATGATTGAACAGAATAAGCAAGAAATTACCATACTTAAAAGCTATCTCCCAAAGCAACTTTCAGAAGAAGAACTAATTCCTTTGGTCAAAGCTGCTATACAGGAGGTTCAGGCTTCAAGCGCAGCAGACATGGGAAGGGTAATGAAAGTTCTCCTTCCACGAGTTCAAGGTCAAGCTCCCAATGCTCTCATCAGTCAAACTGTGAAGAGGGTTCTGGAAACAAAAGCGTAATGGACTTTGATCCTGAAAAATCATCTGGTCAAAATAAACGGATAGCAATCCTTCAGGGCATCCTGCTGGTTTCAATTTCGATACTGACATTCATCGGCATTGCTCTTCCGCTCTATCTTGATTCCAGTTCATACTCTTTGGCTGTAGGTGATGTATCACCCCGATCAATTGAAGCTCCCTACGCCCATACATACTTAAGTGAAATATTGACTGCCAAAGCACAAGACAGTGCTCGCCAATCTGTTCAACCCATTTATTTACCCGCTGATCCTCTCATATCGAGAACACAGGTTGAAAATCTTCGAACAGCACTTGCCTATATTTCCACGGTGCGAGTGGATTCTCAGGCAACTGAGCAACAAAAGCATGATGATCTTCAGAACCTGCTTGAAATGGATCTTCAAGATGATACGATTGCATCTATCCTATCTATGCCTGATACCAGATGGTACCTGATCCAACAGGAAGCGCTTTCTGTCTTAGAGCAGGTAATGCGGAACTCAATTCGTGATACACAGGTTTCAGAAGCTCGTCGCTCTATAGCTACTCTTGTAAGCTATTCGCTGACAACCGAGCAATCCAAATTAGTAGATGCAATTGTCAGTCCCTATGTTATTCCAAATAGTCTTTATAGTGAAGAATTAACAACTGCCGCGCAACAAAAAGCAGCGGATGCAGTAAAACCCGTTTATAAATCATTTATTGCTAATGAGTTGATCGTTCAACGTGGAGAAATAATTAAACCCGAAACAGAAGAAGCACTCAAACAATATGGAATCATTCGATCAAATCCATTGGCGAACAATTTAATCGCTGCCTTTGCCATTACTCTGGTTTCAGCTGGATTTATTGTTGTATTTCTTTCACATAGAAAATTAAACTTTTCTATCAGCATAACAAGCTTGGTAATGATCTCCATCGCTTTTCTCGTCTTCCTGTACGCGGGTCGATTTCTTATACCAGGTCATACTGTTTTACCGTATTTCTTTCCTCTTGCAGCATTTGGACTTGTCATAGCCAGTCTGTTCTCTACTGAATTAGGAATAATTTTTTCTTTGGTCCTTTCCATCACTACTGCATTCGATATGTCATTCTCTCTGGATTTGACACTTTTTTATGCAATTTCCAGTATGTGTGGTATTTGGGTGATGGGAAGAGGCAGGCGTGTTACAAGTTATATCTGGGCTGGTCTGGCAATAGGGTTGGCAGGTAGTCTGGTCATCGTAGCTTATCGTTTGACAGAACCCTATACGGATTGGTTGGGTATTGCTACATTGGTAGGTACGTCATTCGTAAATGGAATTGCTTCTGCCAGTCTGGCATTGTTATTCCAATTTATGTTAACCCAGATATTTGGGCTGGCTACACCACTCCATTTACTCGAGATTTCCAGGTCAGATCACCCATTGCTTCAATTCTTTTTACAAAATGCACCTGGTTCATATCAGCACAGCCTGCAGGTTGCCAACCTTTCCGAACAGGCAGCCAAGATTATCGGTGCAGATCCATTGTTGGTTCGGGTTGGTGCTTTGTATCATGATGTTGGAAAAGCAATGAATCCTCATTACTTCATAGAAAATCAGGTTGGAAATCAAGCCAACCCTCACGATAACTTATCTCCCGAAGAGAGTTCCAGGATCATAGTTCAACACGTAACCGACGGGATGTCTCTAATGAAGAAATATCGAATGCCCCCGCGTATTCGTGATTTCGTCCTTGAACATCACGGTACTACTATTACTAGATTCCAATATAACAAAGCCAAAGAGCTTGCGTTGGTGAATGGTAATACAGTGAACAAAGAAGATTTTCGCTACCCAGGTCCTCGTCCGCAAACCCGGGAAACCGCTCTTTTAATGTTGGCTGATTGTGCCGAAGCTAAAGCCCGTGCTGATTTACCCAAAGATGAAGATGAGCTGCGTGAAATCGTGCGAAAAGCTGTTGATATCTGTCTTCAACAAGGTCAATTAAATGATACCAATCTTACTTTTCAGGATCTGAACCGTACAATAGAGTCGTTTGTCTTTACCCTGCGAAATACCTATCATCCACGGATACGTTACCCTGACGGTGAACGACCTACGACACCCCTTGCAAAAGAAAGTACAGTGAAATGATGATCGATGTGACTATTCACCCCGATTTTTCTTCTCTTCTTTCTCAAGCATGGATCGAAAAGCTCGCTGATCAAACTCTACATCAAGGTATCGAAGGTGAAGAAGTTGAGTTATCGATCGCCCTAGAACAAGATGAAACTGTAAAGAACCTCAATCTACAATATCGGAATATTGATGCGACTACAGATGTTCTATCTTTCGAAGGCAATTACCCAAACCCTGAAACTGGCTTGAACCATTTGGGAGATATCATCATCTCGGTACCTCAAGCACAAAAACAAGCTATTGCAGCCAATCATTCATTGAAACAAGAGATTGCCCTACTAATTGTGCATGGAATTCTTCATTTGAGTGGTTATGATCACGCTGAATTGGCAGATGAAAAAGTGATGTGGGAAAAACAGGAATTGATCTTGATGAAATTGCAAGATTTCATTGAAAATGAACAATAATAATTCGCGAATTATTTCTTTTAAAAATGCTTTTGCAGGAATATTCCATGTGATACGCACCCAAAGGAACACGTGGATTTACCTGGTTGTCACCATTCTTGTAATACTTGCAGGTATTCTTCTCCATATTGATTGGTATGAATGGCTTTTTTTGATCATTTTCATTGGGTTGATATGGTCAGCAGAATGCTTCAATACTGCGATTGAATCAGTAGTAGATTTAGCTTCTCCTGAATTACACCCTATAGCAAAAATAGCAAAAGACACAGCTGCAGCAGGTGTGTTGATCCTTGCTATTGGTGCTGCGTTGGTTGGCATTATCATTTTGGGCAGGCATTTATATCTGTTAATAACCTCATCTGGAGAGTAATTATGACATTAAGTTATCGATTTGGAACAGTAGGGTCACCGATGAGCACTCCCAAGAAACCAGGTGGGAGCGTTGGTGCAATTCAGAGAATCAAGGAACTAAATCTAAACACTTTTGAACTGGGATGGGTGCAGTCAGTAAGGGTTTCAGAGACGACCTGTGCTGAAATAAAGCAGGCTGCAAAAATAAATGATGTTGATCTCAGTGTGCATGCTCCTTACTTCATTAACTTGAATGCAAATGATGATGAATGGCCAAAATCAAGAAAACGCCTGATGGATTCTGCCATATATGGAAACCTTGCAGGTGCAACAGACATCATTTTTCACCCCGGCTCTTATTTTGGACAACCTGCATCTGATGTACTCGAGGTTGCGCTCGAAAGATTGAATGGCTGTGTGGATGATTTAATGAAATTTGGGAACCCTGTGAACCTTCGCCCTGAAACGATGGGTAAATCTGCTATGCTGGGCTCTCTTGAAGATACCCTTCAGATGGCGAAGGCTGTTCCTCAAGTACTACCCTGTCTTGATTTTGCCCATCTCCATGCACGGACGGGAAATGGTGGAATGAACACCTATGATGAATGGTGTCGTTTATTGGAACAATATGGAAAAGAATTAGGGCAAGACCTTCTCAAGAAGCTTCATATTCACCTTTCTGGAATTGAATATTCTGCAAAAGGTGAACGTAATCATATCCCAATACAGGAATCGGATCTAAATCTTAAAGACTTATTTAAAGCGCTTCTGCAATTCCAAACAAAAGGCAGGATCCTCTGTGAAAGTCCCATTCTGGAAGAGGATGCTCTTTTTATGCAACAAACCTGGCAGGAAATTACTGGTGAGGAATTATAAATATTCTTTCAGGTTATGTTCCACCGCATAAGCTGCAGCTTCAGCCCGGTTGCTGACACCAAGTTTTGAAAGAATGCTACTCACATAATTTCGAACAGTACCTTCTCCAAGGAATAGTTCTTTGGCTATTTCCCGGTTGGTTTTTCCAGCAGAAACAAGGCTAAGTACATGTTTTTCTTGTTGGCTAAGAGAGGCAAATGCTGATGCTTCTTCTTCTTTAACAGCTCTTCGAACTTCTTGAAACACTCGCTGAGTAACAGCAGGATCAAGTAATGCCTCACCTCGCCCAACTGCTTCTAATGCATGTATAAGGTCTTCACCTCCAATTTGCTTTAAAACATATCCTGAAGCCCCTGCACGAATTGCGTTAAAAAGCATCTCATCTTCAGCGTATGAAGTTAACATGACTACTTTGCTTTGTGGATAGTCTCTGGTAATTTGCTCACACGCTTCAATACCAGAAATGCCTGGAAGGCGAATATCCATCAATACAATATCAGGATTAAGCCGGCTTACCAATTCCAGTGCATCTTTTGAATTGCCAGCTTCTCCAATGACTTCAAATTGAGGATTCTGCGCCAATAATGCACGAAGCCCAATCCTCACAACTTCATGATCGTCGACAATCACGATTCTTTTTTTCTGCATAGAGTTCTCCTGACATCATTATATCTAACACACGCCGCATTTGCCACAAATTTCATCCATTTTCCCAACTCATGTGAAATATCTATTATTAACATTGACAAGAAATTATCCATTTGTGCAATTCTTGTATAATACTTTTGAGGTGAAATAATGGCAAATGGTAATTCCATCCGAATACTATACATTGAAGACGATCCTGAGATGATCGAATTGGTTTCGGTAATTCTCAGCAAGAAAAACTTTGAAGTTATTGGTGCCAATGGTGGTTACGAAGGTCTTTTCCTTGTCGAGAAAGAAAAACCCGATCTGATTCTTCTAGACCTGATGATGCCTGATCTTGATGGATGGGATGTTTACAATAAAATTAAAGCAAATGATAATACCAATAAGATTCCAGTAATTATCATCACTGCAAAATCTCAGGCTATTGACCGTGTAATGGGATTACATATTGCAAAAGTAGATGATTACATTTGCAAACCATTTAGTCAACAGGAATTAATCAATAGTATTGAAAGAGTAATTCTTAATAAGGCGAATTTCTAAAGCACCTGCATGGTGGAAAATGAAGAAGATTTTATCGCTAAATAACGCAACTACACCACACTCTACTGACATACACCTTACATTATGCAATACATTTTTCTTGAAATTCAAGGGCTTGATGTTTCAAAAAGAGATCATTCCATCAGAGGGATTGGTCTTTGATGAATTTAAAGACACAAAAATCAATACAGCAATACATATGTTGTTTATGAGATTTCCTATTGGCGTCTTATGGGTAAATTCGGATCATGTCATTGTTTCAAAAGTTTTAGCAAAACCCTGGAAATTAATGTATTCTCCAGAGAAACCAGCCCGTTATGTAATTGAAGTTCATCCTGAAGTTCTGAATTATTATCAGGTCGGTGATACAATCATTTTCAATGAAAACTAGGCTTTCACTACTTCTGATATTTCTTCTATTGACGACCGTACCTGCTTCTGTGCATGCACAATCAGAGCCAATATTACCTACCTACGTTATTCAATCTGGCGATACACTTTACTCAATAGCCCTTCGATTTGGAATTGATTTACAAGCGCTGATCGATGCAAATACTTTAATCGACCCAAATAACTTAAATATAGGCGATGAAATCAAGATTCCCGGATATGAAGGGATTGATGGAAGGATCACCAGTATTTTAGTCCAACCGGGGCAGACTTTCCGTAATCTGGTTATCTCGTCACAAGCGGATATTGCTACACTGAGCAAACTCAGCCGTATAACCTCTCCTTCAGAATTGTATATTGGGACAGAAATATTTTTAATAGAGCCCAATGAAGCAAATGGTAGAACATCATTGGGTATGCTTTCTTCCTCACAAAGCATAGAGGAAGCAGCAATAATAGCAACAGTCAATCCCTGGAGCATCCGTTTAAGTAGCTTATTTGAGGGTGATAAGCACCTCATCTCTGGTGATATGCTCTATTACCCCGAGAATTCTATTGTAGACACGCAAATCGTTTCGGATACACCACAAGTGACTATCAACCCATTGCCTGTTGTTCAGGGAAAAACCATTACTTTTTCTATTCAGAATGCAGCAAATACAACCATTATTGCAGAATTTAATTCTCTCCCACTTACTTTCCATCAGGATACCGATGGAAAGATGATCGCTTTTGCAGGAACACTTGCGCTTCAGGAACCTGGATTGATCCCGATCAGTATTAAAGTCTATGATAAAGAATCTTTAATATACGAGATGCAGCAATCAGCTCTTTTAGAGAGCGGAAATTACCCATCTGAAACAGTGACGGGCGTAGATTCCTCTACTATTGAGCAAGAAACAATTGAGAGGGAAGATGCAATTCTTTCGCAACTGATTAAAAATACTGATGTGAAATATTGGGATAATACCTTCTCTTACCCCGTCGATGAACCCTGCCTCGGTTCTGGTTTCGGTTTACGACGTACATATAACGGTGGAGCTTACAATTATTACCATACAGGAGTGGATTTCACCGTTTGCGCGGCGGATAACCTGAATATTTACGCGGCTGCACCAGGCGTGGTTATCTTTTCTGAAGAGCTTCCCATTAAAGGTTTATTCACTCTTATTGATCATGGATGGGGAGTTTATACTGGTTATGCTCACATGTCTGAGACATTTGTTTCTCCTGGTCAAACTGTTCAGGCAGGCGAGCAGATAGGCATAATCGGGAGTACCGGTCGATCTGTTGGTCCCCACTTGCATTGGGAGGTCTGGATTAATGGCATTCCAGTTGACCCATTACAATGGATAGAACAAACCTTTCCTGCAAAGTAAGGTATAATTATTGCGCTTAATAAACTACTGCTGTGAGTAAGATGGATGAGTATTGATATCAGCCTATCCAAAACCTATTGGAACGATTTCCAAGTAACAGACCAAGATATTGAATTTTTATACAGTTGTTTGTTGGAGAATGAAACTCCACAGACTTCATTTGAATTGATCACATCTTTGGTTTCCAAAAGAATTAAAGATGAAATTGAGAATATGGAGAAAACACAGGCTGAGCGGGGTTCTTTATATCTACCTAAAGAAACCTATACTGTGGGAACCAAGCTTGTTTTTCCAGCTATGGACTGGAAATCCGGAAAAATCGTTAACATCCGAGATGGAGTAAACCCAGATATTGCTCCTTTTAAAGTGATCGACGTTAAATTCGATGACGACAGTGTAAAATCCTTTGCCAGTCAATATGAAGATCATATTCTTAACCAACCTCTTCCACTTGCTGGACCAGATGAAAATTTAGATACCAATTTTGTTTTAAGTAAATATCGTAATGTTCTTTCGCAAAAATTAGAAAGTAAATTGAAGGATAATGACGAGTTGGTTCAAATCGCAGGGCGATGGTTCCCTCGTTCACTTCTAGTTGATGTTAATATTGGATACCTCAATCTTGCTGAAGCTCTATTGGATGAAAAAGGTGGCGGTCCATTATCCACATCTACTATCCTTCAATCCATTGAACTCCCTACTGATACCAATATCAAATTGACTGAATTTTCGCTGAATTACGCCTTACAGGAAGATGAACGTTTTGACGAAGTTGGTCCAACAGGTGAAGTACTGTGGTATTTACATCGCCTTGAACCAGAAGCTGTACTGAACCAACCTCCACAATTAAAATACGGTGCTCTCGAATATGACTATTCTTCAGCAATACCTTATCTAAAGCAATTTTCGCAAAATATTGTGGATGAACTTGAGCCCCTTCTCGAAAAGGAAACATCTACGAAAGCAAATGAAGCGGTTATTGCTATCCTTTATCCACATTGGCGTTCTGGAACCCTACCTTTGGCAGCGAATATTTCCAACCTGATCCCAAGTGCGTATGAAGCTCCACGGGTACTCTTCACGTTTGTTGACGGGAATACTGGAAAAACATTCGGGGGCTGGGTGGTCAGGTCACAACACTATATTTATGGTCTTTCTCAATGGTATGAAGAAAATGAGATTATTCCTGGTAGCCTGATCCAGATTAAAAAAGGAAATAAACCTGGTGAAGTCATTATCACCGTTCAGAAAAAACGACCAACAAAGGAATATATTCATACTACCCTGGTAGGCGCAGATGGTGGAGTAGTTTTTGCTTTATTGAAACAAAATGTTTCTACCATTATTGATGAGCGTATGGCAATTGCTGTTCCAGATCCTGAAGCATTGGATAAAGTATGGCAGCAATCAAGAGGCGGTAAACCTGCTCTTGAAAAAACACTTCACCAGGTGATGAACAACATGATTAAACTTAGTCCACAGGGCAATGTACATGCTGAAGAACTATATGCAGCGTTAAATACTGTCCGTCGTTGTCCACCAGCGCTAATGCTCTCAATTCTTCTAGAAAAGCCCTGGGCAAAACATCTGGGTGATCTCTATTTTCGCATCGATGAATCAGCAACAATAGGAGGAAATGATGAGTGAAACCGGGCATTTTAGCATGGTAAAACCTACTCAAAATACCCCTTTCCGCATAGATTACAATTGGTGGCGAGAAAATGACAATAACTGGAAGGTATTTCTACAAAATTACCTCTGCCCTGAGCATCAAGCTGCTTTTGAGGGATTTGATGAAAACCTTCAAATTGATTGGATCGATCCTAGAACTGCAGAAGTAAAACAGATTGATGGCATTCTAAACACTCTAATAAATCATTGTTCAAAACAACCCGACTTTATAAGCGAGCATAATACGGTAGTTGATGCTGCGTTTAAAGTATTACTAACCAATGGTAATAAGCCAATGACAGCCATCGAAATTGGTCAAAGAATCAACCGATCTCCGGATATAATTCTTCGTACATTGGCTGGCCCGAAGATCTATCGCGGAATTCGACCTACGCATTAGTATACCTGCCCCAGTAGCTCAATGGACAGAGCACCGGACTTCTAATCCGATGGTTGAGCGTTCG
The DNA here is from genome assembly GCA_034430215.1 of Anaerolineaceae bacterium. Classification (GTDB taxonomy): domain Bacteria; phylum Chloroflexota; class Anaerolineae; order Anaerolineales; family Anaerolineaceae; genus UBA4782. The sequence goes on from DAOUFE010000019.1 coordinate 354,178, forward strand.
AGTCGCTCCTGGGGCGCTGAACTCAAGAAAATATCCAAAATGATCATGGACAATCAGTATATTATTCGCGAATTCGTATTTCCTCAAGATTATGATGCTGTTCGCTTTCTTTGGACTCATTCAGGAGAAGGGCTTCATTTTGCAAAATCTGATGAACCAGAAGAAATCGAAAAGAAGATCAAGCGTGATCCTGATTTGTTCTTAGTCGCGGAAAGCAACGGTCAAATCATTGGAACGGTTTTAGGTGGTTTTGATGGTCGCAGAGGCATCATGTATCATCTGGCTGTGGCAGAACCTTTCCAAAAACAGGGAATTGCTTCAGCTTTAGTACAAGAGCTGGAAAAAAGACTGATAGCAAAAGGCTGTATCCGCACATATATTTTAGTAATTGAAAATAATCAAAAAGCAATCGATTTTTACGAAAAACGGGGGTTTTCAAAAATGAATGTCGTCACCTATGGAAAAGATTTACAATGATACGCTTTGGCATATTAATCATATCTGATCGTTCATCTAAAGGAATACGGGAAGATCTCACTGGACCTGCACTTCAAGCCTATCTCGTTGAAAAAGGTCACTCGGCAAGCTTGATTAGAATTATTCCAGACGAAACAGACCAGATCGCTCAGGTTTTATCTCAATGGGCAGATGAGCATCTTGCAGATGTTGTATTGACCAGTGGAGGAACTGGATTTTCTCCCAGAGACGTTACTCCAGAAGCAACGTTTTCAATAATCGAGAAACCAGCACCTGGTATAAGCGAGGCGATCCGGATGAACAGCCTGAAAGTGACACCTCATGCGATGCTATCGCGGGCGGTTTCCGGGATCAGAAAACAAACCCTTATCATCAATCTTCCTGGTAGCCCACGTGGCGCTTGCGAAAGCCTGGAATTTATTCTTCCTGTTTTGCCACATGCGGTGGAACTCATGCAAGACAGCGCCACTGCTGAACTAGGACATAACAAGTCTGGTTAAATTTGATCTCTTGGATCAATGACTATATGACCCATGCGGAAATGTTTCTTTCGGTTGAAGTATCCTATAACTGCCAACAGAGCCAGTGCTGTAACACTGATAATTGATCCAATTAAAACACTCAATGGTTTATAGTGAAATTCAACAGTGTGATCCCCCGCAGGTAGCCGTATTACCTGAAATAGAGAAAATCCTCGATAAATTTTTACTTTTTCTCCATCGATGGTTGCTTTCCAACCTGGATACCAGCTATTCCCGATCATTAGCCAACCATCTTTTGATGTGCTTATTTTAATCGTCATCGACAAAGGATTCTCTTCAATAACAGAATAAGAAGATTGTTTCTGGATACATTCTTTTTCTGCAGGTAAGTTAAAATCTTCCCCCTCGATCACAATTTGTTCTAGATCAGAACCCTCAACCCAATTTTTTAACAAATTTCTCGAAGCATTCAATGCTGCATCACTATTCTCTACATAGTATGCACATGGAAACCACCAGATTCTTTTCGAACCCGTAAGATTTGTTTGCGATACCCCTTTGTCACTCTGCAAGTCAGAACGGATGATTTGTGTTACATCCATTAACCTCAACCAGTTTTCACGTTCCTGGGTGTCCATAACAGGTAAAAGATTCATCAACTGCACATAATTCCTTGGCAGCATAGGATCAAAATTATTTACATAATCAATATTTTGTAAAAGATTCGTGTTGGGTAGACTACTGGAAAGTATGTTTTCAGCTTTTTCAATAGGACGATAATCATTAAAACGCATATATCGGGCGAATTTCAGTGAATATTCAGCTTTAGGTTCCAAATACACCCTTCCCTGAATGCTTTTATTGATTTTTTCAAAATTCGAAAAGCTGTCAGCGTCGATCGTTGGGTTTAATAATCGATTTGCCAGAAATAGATCAAAGAAAATTACAGCAACAACCATTCCTATCCAATAATATTGCTTTTGCCATTTCCAGAAAATGTCATGTGTTAGTGAAAATACTCCAGAAATGATTGCTAATGTGCCAAATATTATTGAAGATCTGGCAAAACTATCCCGAATATTGGGAAAATAAAGACTGATGATGATAGTAGTGATCAATATTGAGAACCCACCTGCAGTTCTTAATCGAAGCCAATACAAACCCCTGCCAGAGGGCGATTTCCATTTTGAAATTCCAATTGCGGAGAGCAAACATAAACTCAAATGCGCCCACAGCATATATCTTGCTGGTGCATTGAACATGTCAAATGTAGGTATGTATCGATATAATAATGGGAAAATGAGTGTGTTTTTACCTAATGCCAAAATAATCGCAATAATTGTCATCACCCATAAAAAACCGACGATCTTTCTATGATCATCAAACCCTTGATTTTTCTTCTTAATTAATAGTTTTAGAGTACCTATCGCCATGAAAATGGGTAAGACTCCAATATAGATCGCATCTTCCCAAAAGCTACCATAACCTCTCCAATCACCATAACCAGGGTTTCCAAAGAAATCAGGCACAAAATATGTAATCAGTCTCCAGGGCCAAAGGGAATAGGCTAAACCGCTTTCATAGGCTACTGAACCAGCCCGCTGTGAATTGAGTAATAATTCTGCGGTGGGGATCAATTGCACAGCACAAACCATTGCTGCAAATCCGACGTAACAACAATAAGAAAGTATTCTTCGTAGTGATTCTGCTTTTTTAACATCAGTTTTTACTGTCAACAATATCCAAAAGAAAGAAAATAGAAGCATGTACCAGCATAATTGAGCATGGCCACCAAGCAACGCAGATGAGATGACCAATACACTGGCAAAAGGAAAATGTTTCAATCTCCAGATTTGCCGATCTTTTTCAATATCATGACCAATACTGATCATCAACCAGGGGAACCATGCACCAACCCATACCATTGGGAAGAATCCAGCTCGCGCAATGAAATAACTTCCCATGCTATAAGAAATTCCCGCCACAACCATTGATAATGAATTGTTGGTATACCTTTTTACCAGAAAAGCCATACCCAAACTTGACCATGCTCCGTGCACAGCCAGCAGGAATGTATATCCCCATGCAATACCACTCGAACCCCCTAACAGACCCAGAATACTGATAATCCATCCTGGAGCGTAAAATAACGCGGTTTGATAATTTGCCATCAAAGGGCTTCCTAATCCATTACTGCTATTCCACAATGGAAAGAAGCCATTTGTTAACTGTTCAAGCGCTTCGATCCTCCAAGGGATAAATTGCAGGGTTGGTGCACCCCAATACAATGATTGCCCAGTGAAAAGCGGGATCGCCCAAAATAAAATAGGCAAAATGATCGTAACAATAAATACCCAGGCTGGCAGGCGGAAAATTTGCTTCATGGTGTAACCACCTTGTATATTTCGTAACCCTGTGAGTTATATAAAAGCTGCAGAAAATAACATGTAGAAGGGTCCCAAATTCCCAAGGAACGTTCTTCCGGTCCCAGGAAAATATATGAAATCTGGTATTTCTGAATAAATTGGATTTGCTCTGATTGTGAATAAGAATTGCTATAGAAGCTCTTCACTTCTTTATTAACATGAACAGCATCAATACTTTCAGGCCCATGTCCTGAAAGAACGCGTACAGGTGCCCAGGCTGGCAATGCATTGGAAACAGAGTATGATGCCAGAACGACATCGCCAGCATCGGCTTCTTTCGCAATTTTTTCAAATGCATCAACTTCTTGAACTGGTCGAAAAATGGGAGATTGAGGGTGCAAAGCACTATTGATTCCGCCAGCCAGAATAGATAGGGTTGGTAAAGAGAAGACAAACAAAAGTAAAGTAAGTATCACATTCCTGTTTTTCTGGTTTTCCATAACCAGTAACACAATCACAATAAATGCCACCCAAACGCCCTCAGCAAGCCTTCTTTGAATGTTTACTGGAAAATAAACCAACAAAAATATCACCAGCAACCACGCAAGAAGAAAATATTGGTAAAGCATCTCTCGTTTCTTCATTTTGATAATTGCAACTATTACAAATGGAATTACCCATCCCCATGCAAGCAAATAATCACTTAAAGGGGGGGAAGTGATGATATTTTGTTGTTCCCATCGCTGCATGAAAGGATCCAGCTTATATGAAACGAAAATATAAACCAAAACGGGTAGCGCAAAACTGACAATCCAAATAAGGTTTTTCCCATTTTCTTGCAAAACATGCAATAATGATGGATTTTCTTTTCGATTCACCAGCCAGTATTGGAAAACATTTCCTGCTGCCGCCAGAAATAGTAATCCAAATCCTAATACAGCCGTTACAGGCTGAACAAGAGTAAGGATCACCAGATAAATCCCTGAATATTTTATTTTTCTCAAAGGATGGAAACCATTGAGGAACGCACAGATACTCCATAATAAGCACGCTCTTCCAAGTGCGAGATGTGGAAGCCCATACAGGCTTAAATATCCAAAAGTCTCTGGTGAATAAAACTCGAGTGGTAATCTGCCACCCCATAAACCATTCAATCCAAGCAGGTAAAGGAAACCAAAGCCCCCCCCAACACTGGCTAAAAGCGTTCCTATCCTTCGTACAGCATTCTTCTTAATAAAAACTGAGATGAAATCATAAGTAGCAACAATTGCCAGGCAGCCAGATATAAACCTGAAAAGATGAAATAAAGCAATCAATTGAGCGTGTTGCCCTGATTGAGAAGTTAATTTTCCTAAAAGCAGATATAGCAAGAAAGCTAATTCACCTTTTTGGGGAAAGGTGGTGTATGGCGTTTTGAATAACCAGCTACCGTATGCTCCACTGAGCATTTTTGCAATATAAGAATTCCCATCTTCCACACCAAATAGGAATCCCGTGAACTTCCAACTGTCTCCCTCCATCGACAAAGCAAGGATGTACGGGACAGTGGTGACCGCCATGACAATAATTGCTGTGAGCCATATCCACTTTCTTTCTTGCTTCGTCATGGATCATTCCTTTTTCTATGGGAAAAAGCAAAAATGATTACGACCATCAAGATACATCCCTGTAAAACCAAACCGATATAAAGAAGGATTGGTTGAAAAGAAAAATCAACGATGTGTTGACCTTCAGGAAGAGATACTCCGCGCAGAAGCCCGTTGATTTCCAAGATTGGTGTTTTAATACCATCAACTCTGGCAACCCAACCGGGATAATTTGGATCCGCAAGTACCAACACGCCTGGACCAGTTGCTTCAATCTGAATGCGATTGGGTGAATATTGAGTAATTACCGCTTCCATATATGCTTCATCCTCATGGATGTCTGACCCTTTTTGAATCCACACCCGAGGACGGTACTGCGTATTTTTATAAATATTAACATTGGATGTTCTATCCGTTAAAATTAAACCATCGGCTTGAATATGAAATGTTGAAACGACCATTTGTACATTCAGTATTCCAAGCATTTCAGCATCTGGTACTGCATTCTTATTATCTGTTTCAGGGGTGCCTGTTATAAAAGCAGGAAGGGTAACACTATAATTGCTCCAAAATATTCCAGAAGCAACAGCCATATACTTAACATAGCTTTCCAACTGCATCGGATTCACACCATCAGCGAGCTGTAGCCCTGCTTTCATTGCTGCTTCTTGGGGAATACTATACGAAGGCGAGTATATCCTTGAATTCGGTAATATTTCTTTTTCAATAATTGAAATAACCTCAGATGATTCTGTAAATACATTATCTTGCTTTTCGAATCGGATCGCATGGAGACTCACAAAACTTAAGTCCACCACGAGAATAGTCAAGAGAATATATAAGGAATATTTTTGTATTTTGGGGTAGGATGCTAAAAATAGAATGCTTCCTATTAATACAAAAGCAATTCCACCCCAAATAAATCCTGTTTGTGAAGAATTAGAACTTGCGCAAAAAACGAACATTAATAGTAGAACCAACAAGGTGAAACCTACAAGGATCAATCGCTTTGCTTTCACACCTTTCAAGTCATCCAGATGCTGAAGTTCTTGCATCCCATTTGCAGTGATCACCGAAAGACTGATACCTGCAAGGAAAAAAGCTCTTGGAGGAACTCTCAACAGATTAAAACCAGGAATGGAAGTAAGCGATTGTAATCCAGGAAGATATGAACCCAATGAAACAAGAATGCTGATAAAAAAGCTGATCACCCAGAACCTGTTTTTTCTCCAAACTGGTTTAGAGGTAAATCCAGTGATCACTAACAGAATGGGTAAAGCTCCAAAATAGGTGGTCCATTCAGCAGAACCACCCAGATTGGGGAAGATCAAACCAAACAGGTTCCCCGGTGGAAGAGATAAAGTAAGAATGTCTGCTGCATTCATCAACCGGCGTGTGCTTAACAGAATGAATTGGAATAAAGGGAATAATAATGGACTGGCAAAAACCAATCCAATCAGGCTTTGTATGATTTTTATTACGAGCTTTTTAAGAAATGAAACTATCCAACTTGAGATACTAACCTCTTCATTTTTTGTAAAAAGCCCATAACACCACCAGAAAACCCAGCAAAATGCTGCCCACCGGACATCTGCCAGAATAACCAAACCACTAAGTAATCCAGGGATAAAATACTTTTTACAAAAACTAGCTGCTTTTTTCGCACGTTCTTCAAAATAAAGCAGCCAGGGGGTTAATGTCACTGCCCAAACCAGTGTAATATGCCCTGCTCCAAGATGAGCAATCAATTTAGGCATTAAAAGAAAAACCACCGCACCGGCAAATGCCGGTAATTCCGGTATCCCTTTTACCCGTAAGAAACACATCATACCTAATGCACCTGCTACTAAATGGAGGATCGTTAAGATGTTCAACCCCCACGGTGCAGGTAAAGCAATTGCTATCCAATAAGGTGTATACCAAAGAGAAGAGAGAGGATCAGCCACAAATGGATAACCTGACATGATCATTGATGACCAAAGAGGAATCTGATGCCAGGTTCCTATAGAATTTTTAGTATAAATAAGGTTGGGGTAATGATTGATGGTGTAATCCGAGTATTCACCGGAAGAGGGATAAGGAAATTGATTGATTCCTGCAATCAGAAACCAGCATAATGCAAGGAAAATGATCAGGTAGAAATACCAGTGTTTATTCATTGGTTACCATATAGATTTGGACATCGCCTTGCTGCTTCACCAGAGATATACCGGTTGTATTTAAATCATTTCCCAGCAACTTTTCACGTGGACCAAAAATAACATAGCTTACGTTTTCATTTGAGAACCATTGCTGGATGTCCTTTTCGGGCATTTCGCCATCGTAATAGGATTCTATTTTGACTAGTTGATTTTCTGCATCCACAGTCTCAAAGGGATGCCCGTAAACCACACGCATATTGGTCTTTGCAGGAATAATATTCGCAAATTGCGGAGAAGCTAATACCACACTCTGATCAGGTGCATTTTCGTCAAGCCACTGAAGAGTAGCTAATTCATCATTCGATTGATAATACATGGGGTCATTATCTTTCAATGTCCCTAAAATGCCGACCAAAAAAATGATATTAGTGATCAAAGACAATGCCAACACTACTACCGGAAGCTTTTTTAACTTATCAGGGTTACTTTTACGAAATCTATCCAGAAGAACACCTGCCATTAATCCAACTGGAACAAAATAACCAACTAAAAACCTGCGCTGAAGGTTAAATGGCACATACAACAATATTGCTCCACCAATGATCCAGATTATGAATGGGAGATACTTTTTAATAAACTCTTGATCTTTTCGATATTTTCCTATTCCGTAGACTGCCAATAGAAAAGCGGGATTGAGAGAAATTGCAACATCCCAAACTGGCGGTGCAGCAGTGTAGTTTTGATTATTCCATTGAGCCAGCATGGGATCAGAAAGGATAACAAAATATTGGTAAAGTAAATAAGCCCCACCACCGATAGTGGTAATGGCAAGTTTTATGATCTGAACCTTTTGCTTTTTAATGCCATTTGCTGCTTCCATAAACAAAACGATCAGACAAATGATCACTACTCCAAAGGGCATCACCAGAGACAATAACAAAGTTAAGTCAAATAGATATGTTATCCTTGCCCAGGTTTCTGGCAGTGTGTATAAATAGATGATCCATAAAATGAGGGCTATTCCGAGAGGGAAATGTGGGTTTGCCAGAGAAGAGAGAAATGGATATGCCTCTGAAACCCAGAGATCCGTTGGAATTACATTGAAAGGAAGGAGCAGCCATCCCATCCCTGATCCAAACAAGATCAAGATCATTGTAAAGAATTGGATCTTTTGATCCTGAATGGTTCGCCTTATCCATAAACTGATTGCAGAAGCCAGACAGAATGCCCCAATGATGCGGGCGATTTGAAAAACTAAGATGGTTGGTAGCTGAAACCAGCGGCATACATGACCCAGGAAGATGTAAAACAAAAATAAATACGCCCCTTCTCCTTTTTCACTGGTAAAAGGCAGAGTAAATTTCCAATCTCCTCTCTGTCCTTCCATCATTTTTGCTAAATAGGAGTTGCCATCAATTGGAGCAATGAGCAATCCATTGTAATTGACATTATTCCCTTCCAATATGTAGCCAATTATCATGGGAAGACAAATAATGATGAGAAACAAAATGATCAGAATGAAATGGTTTCTTTTCATATACAGACCCAGTTACATATTTTAGACCAGATTTGGATAATTTGAAACTTGTCAGGATGACAACCTAACTCTATAATCAAGATATGAATCAGGCTCCCCACTTGTATAAACTACAGCTTCTTGATAATGAAATTGATCGAGCAGAAGCACGGTTGATCAGTATCGCACAATTAATTAACTCTGATAAAGAAATCGTGGAAGCCAACCAACATCTTGATAAATCAAAGAGTCTTACCCATCAGGCTGAGTACGAGTTAAAACAAAGAGAAGATGCAGTAATGGAAATTCGAATAAAAATTGCAACCAGTGAACAATCACTCTATGGTGGGAAAATTCATAATCCTAAAGAATTGCAGGATCTTCAGAGTGAAATCGCATCTCTCAAGAAAAGGCTTTCTATTGCAGAAGATTCACAATTTGAGCAGATGATCACCCTCGAAACCTGTGAAGCACAAATGAAGCAGGCGGAAGATCGCCTGAAGAAGGTGAAAGATAGCAAAGCAAGTGAACTTTCTTTACTCATGGGTGAGCAAGATACACTTCAGAAAAAGCTTGACCGGTTAAGAAAAGAACGACCAGTAACCACAGGCTCCATAACTCCTGATGTTTTGCAAAAATATGAAAGCATTCGAAAGGCAAAAAAAGGCAGAGCCGTGGTTGCAATTATTGATGATTCATGCGAAGGTTGTGGAGCCCCTGTTCGTCCAGCGGAAAGACAAGCTGCACGATCATCCAATCAACTTGTATTTTGTAATACTTGTGGAAGAATTATCTACGCAGAATAACTAATGCCGTTATCATTCTTCAACTTCGACCCTCTCTCTACTCTTCTGGGTTTTCTCGCAGGGGTTCTGATCACTTTTCTGATAACCCAAATTATTCATAACCAAAAATCGAAAAAAGTTGATCATTCTTCACAACCAATCAGAGAAAAACCTGGGAAAAAACATGAAAATACGCTGGAATTTCGTAACCTTGTGCTACAAAAAGCGCAATCCGAACACCTATTAAATGCACTTTGCGCCTTAGATGAAATCCTTATTGAACCTTCACTGATTGGTTCACCTTACCCCATTCCTGTAGACATATCAATTGAGCAACTTCCTTTCACGATTCAACTTTTTCCATATTCGCCTGATCTTCCCCAACTATCAGCAAGATTACCCTACCCAACGATTTCAGCATATTCTGTGATTTCTCGTGTTAAAAAGCTGGCGATCGTGGCGCCTGCTGGATCTGGAAAATCGGTTACCCTTGCTTCTCTTGCCAGCCGGCTTGCGAAAGAGGAAATCTCAATTGGAAAAGATTCACAATCAATTCCTCTTTATTTTCATGCATCTAATATCATTATTAGTGATTCAACCAATACACCAGAAGATGTTTTGATTCAGGCGATTGGGAATGCCTACCCATCCTTAAGTGAAAAATTTCTCAAATCAATGGTATTGAACGCCTTACAAAAAAACATTGCCATTATTCTCCTTGATGGATTAGACGAGCTTTCTCTCGACAACTATGCGCAAATTGCCGTTTGGCTTTTAGGATTATGTAAGGCTTTTCCTCACCTCCAAGTTATTGTTACTCTTTCACCTGTAAATATGGCTTACCTTCCAGAAGGCGGTTTTAGCTTGATGGGATTGTCTGCATGGAAAGAAGAAAACTATCATGAATGGTTGTCAAAATGGTCTATTATTTGGAATCGAAGCCGTCTGCAACACCAGTCGTTGATGCAGAATGGAAAGCCAATCAATACAGATCATATCGCACGTTGGATGACACATCCAGTGTTTCAGACTCCGCTGGAATGGACGCTACAAACGTGGGGAGATTTTAGCAATGACTTAAGTGGGGATTCGCTGCCTGAGTTATTGCTTGCTTATCTCAACCGTACTACATCAGGATGTTTTAATCTGGATAAATGGGCTACCTTATGTCATTCTATGATAACTTCAGGAAATCTATCCATCACCTCAAGTGAATTGGCTGCTACATTTCCAGGAGTACAGAAATTAAGAAGCAAAACCCAAAATCCAACAGATAAAAATAATCCCGAAGGGCAATCAGCTCCTCTTCTTCCACAAAATAGTTCAGAGTATATTGATCAATTGATCATAAATGGGTTTGTTCGTCAGAATAAAAAGTCGGAATATCGTTTCTCTCACTCATTGATCCTTGCATTTTTGGCATCCTTTCAAATCAACGATATTGCAGTAAAAGATCCCATAATATTTCCACAATGGGAAACTCGATCTTTCGCACTTGGTTTTTCCGCAATTCGCAAACAAACACAAGAATGGTTCGATGCTATTGTTAATAACGCCAGAACATTCACAATTATTCCTTCAAGCATTTCAAAATTAATGAATCTACCTTCCAACTCCACAGATTGGAAGAATCGATATTTTCAATATCTCTCTAATCTGATATCCAATAATGATATCCCTTTTGGTTTGCGATATCGTATCATTCCATCTTTCTGGTATGCCGAAGAGACTATATCGCTTAAGTTTTTCCAGTATTTGTTAAAATCTCCCTCTGATGATATCCGAAAATTAGCGCTTGTTGGATTGATCCCGTACACCAATTCTTTACCAGTACTTCAGCTTGTTCAATCCAGCATTAATGATACATCACAGACAGTCAGGCAGATCGCCATATTTGTTTTAAGCACATCAAACCAGCAACAGGCGCTTGAAATACTCATGGACCTTCTGATTGGAGGAAGTGAAAAAGACCGTTTTACTGCAGCAGAAGCCTTGACCAACCGTTCAACTTCTGGAATGAATGTTTTGAAAGAAGCAATGCAAGTTGAAGATCTGATGATTCGCCGCTCTGCTGTTTTTGGTCTTTCTCATGTTCACGAAGAATGGAGCAAAGACCTTTTAGAAGTGACCGCTGTTCAAGATAGTGAATGGATGGTAAAAAATGCTGCCACCCAAGCTTTGGAATACCAAAACAACCCACAACTATTCATTCCCCGGCGCCCCATCCCACCTTCTGAAGCTGCCTGGTTGATCGAATTTGCCAGCCAACAAGGCAGAGGTATTCCTTCTGGCAGCTTCCCAATGGAATTGCTGATCCAGGCATCACATTCACCAAACCTGCATAATGCTTTACTTTCATTGCAGTATCTGATGATCAAAGATGATCCTGAAATTATTCAACTAATGAAAGAGCTGGCAAGAAGTGAAGAATCTTTATTACGGGATTACGCTCAATATATATTGGTAACCAAATTTCTTCGTGGAAAGAAAATCTAAGATAAGCCTTTTTTTGGTATTAAAACAGCTTGAATACGTTTTTCAACTTCCATTGGAGAGACATCAACAATAGAAACTAGTTTATTATGTCCCCTCGCTCCAGAAATAATCTCAATTTGTGATTCTGAAACCGATAACACATTCGCCAGGTATTTCGTTAATACGATATTGGCTTTCCCCTCAACTGGAGGAGCTGCAACTTTTATCTTTATAGTGCCATTCGACATAATTGTAACAATCTGAGTTTTCGGAGCATTGGGCACTACCCTGATAGCCAGAGCTGTGCCTGTTTTTCCTTCATGAAACCTGGCAGTTTTTCTTTCCTGGTTCATTCTACCCAATAGCAGACAACAAATAGGTTAATAGCGAGTCAAGCACCTGTACCAGGATCACAAGAACCAGTGGGCTAAAATCGATATTTCCTAAAGGCGGCACAATCCTCCGGATAGGTGCTAAAAAAGGATCAACAATTCTATCCAATGTGCGTCTGATGGGATGAAATGGCGACATGAAGAAAGAAAGTATTGCCTGAATGATTACAATAAAAATCAATATACGTGCTATGAGGTGAATTAGTTGGATTAAATAGCTCATTCTTTGATTATACCTGTTCCATTCATTGCGATTTGTTGCGCGATCCCATGATCGCTGTACCAATCCTTACCATAGTGGCACCTTCTTCAATTGCAACTCCGAAATCCTGGCTGGTCCCCATGGATAAATGATCAAGAGGCAGTGTTGGAAATTGACTGCGTAGCTTATTTAGTAATTCATGCAGTTGGATAAAATAAGGTCGCGATAATTCCGGATCGTCGAAAAAGGGTGGCATGGTCATCAATCCGTTGATCTGGATGTGTGGCAATTGACTTATTCTTTCCACCTGTTCCATCCATTGGGAGTAAGAATTATTGTCAACCTTCCATCCATATTTGCTTTCTTCGCCACTGACATTTATTTCAAGCAATACCGGCAATATTTTATTATTAATGGAAAGCGCATTCTCTAATTTTTCAGCAGTTTTAAAACTATCGAGTGCGTGAAACATGGAAAATTCTTTTGCAACAAGGGAAACTTTACGGCTTTGCAAATGACCAATCATATGCCAATGAATATCGGATATGTTACGAAAATATTCTATCTTCTCTATTGCCAGTTCTGGATAATTCTCACCAAAATCACGGATCCCACATTGAATTGCTGCTTCAATTCTTTCAACGGGCTGGAATTTCGTTACAACGACGACTTTAATATCATCCAATTTTCGTTGTGCACGAATGGCTGACTGTTCAATACTCGCTTGTACTGCCAACCATTTATTCTTTATTTCTTCAGCGATGTGATTACTCATAATAATTATCTATTTTAACCCAATTACGGCTCCAAACCTTCCGGTTAGGCCATTTTCTGCACGATGGGAATACCATCGAGTCAAGTCACATGCAGTGCAAATGGCAGAAATTTCGATATTTTCAACACCAGCTTTTCGGAGAACAAATTCATTCGCTTTCCACAAATCCAATTTCAATTTCTGACCAGAAGATAAAATGAAATTTGCCGTTTCTTCATCCCCAAAAATTCCTTGAAATCGCTCTATAACGTCTTTTTGAACCTCATAATGGTCAGGCCCAATTGAAGGGCCAATACCTGCATGGATATCCTTTGGATCACATTGAAAGAATTCTTGCATTTTTTCAACCGCTCTTGCTGCGATCTTTTTCACTGTTCCCTGCCATCCTGCATGAACCAGCCCTGCGATATGCTTCCTGGGATCATATAGCATAATGGGAACACAATCAGCAAATCGCATCAGTAACGTGATCTTTGGTTTATCAGTTAGAATACCATCAGCACGTAAGTGTGGCTCGTTTAAACCTCGAGGTTGAAGTGGAATGAGGATTTCTGTTCCATGTACCTGCCATACATCAAAATGACTGGATACTTCTCTTCCTATCCCATCAAATATCCGCTTACGGTTTTCAATGACATTACTGCGTGTGTCACCAACGGTACCGCCCAGGTTTAAACTGTTCCAGGGTTCAGGGCTGACTCCGCCTTTACGACTAAAAATGCCATGCACAATTGGGAAGTCTGCAAAACTATCGAATTGATAATATTCCAATCCATTCGAAGTGATAAATCCCATCTTATTCTACTTTCTCTTGAATATGCTGTTTTACAGATGTAATCTTTTTTGAAAGGATGATCCTTGTATCACGCATGCTCTCTTCAATCATTGGATATAAGTACCATGCTGTCAAGAAACCAAATAAACCGCCAGTCAAAGTCCGTAAAAATGGAGTACTCTCTCTGATCAACCACACTGGCAGATCATAATTGGTCAATCCGGGTAATTGAGAACCCCCATCTAAACCGATGGGAAGAATCCCCAAGAATACCCATATGTACCAGGGAATTCCTTTGATTTTTCGCCCGGATATCATAAATATTATTCCAAAAAGTAATATGGAACCATAGAGAGCAACATCACGTTCACAAATTGCTACTTTGAATCCCATTTTTTCATTTCCATTTACTTCGCGAGCAGCAACAAGGTCTTTACTATCATTCCCGGTCTTCTGTTCATAGGTCACAATTCCTTTAATCTCTGCCACTGCACGAGGATAATAAGATTGCTCACCAAATAGAAACCAGGAACGATATGCCAATTGGTGGCAGAAAGGCTTATAAATAGCATAGATCACCTTTGCTCCGCCTGACCAACCAATTTTTGAAAATACAGGGGCAAGAAATGGAATTCCAACATATAAAAGGACCAACAAATTGAAGAAGATCATGTACCATTTACTGAACCAGTAGGAAAAACTGTCCATCTTGCTGATTTTCGAACCTTTTTCTTTCCTCCGGTGATGCTTTTTATCATCTATCGAATTCAACTGTTTCAAACGATCATTGGTAGCACCCAGGGTTGCTACCAGATCGGTTTTTGATACAGGAGATTTTACCAAGTAAGGTCCTACTTCTACAGCAGGGCAAAAACTAATATATCGGTTCTTGATTATTTCATCGTCTTCTATATTGATCTTCACCAACCGGTGGGGAATCATTGTTTGAATTGAAGCCAGTTCATCTTCCACCCGCTTTGTTTCTGGATCATCAGGGCGATAATAAAGTGTAACGGTAATTATCTGTTCTGGCATATTCTTCTTCTCATAATCCCAGGTTAATTATGGTGCCTAATCGAGCCATACGCTCATATACTCCAAAGAATAATAATAATCCCAGGATGATCAGAATTATTCCCATGAAGATTTCAACAATATGCATAAACTTTCCATAACGTTGTAATATCTTTGAAACCCATCCAATAGCCAGAGCTGCAAGAAGGAAAGGAATAGCCATCCCCATCGAATAAGCACTCAAATATAGAATACCATTTATGATAGAACCTTCTTGTAGTGCAAGTGCCAATATTGCCCCTAAAACTGGTCCTATACAGGGAGACCACCCTGCTGAAAAGGATATCCCCATGAGAAAGGATGAGGCTAATCCCAACTCTCTTTTACTGTTTGTTTGTAATCTTGCATCATATTCCAGGAATTTAAGACGCAATATCCCTGTCATGTGTAAACCAAACAGAATTACTACGATCCCGCCAATTCTGGTTAGCCATGTTCGGATATCTCTTAATAAACCTCCCAGAAAAGCAGCAGCAATACCAAACAAAATGAATACCAGGCTGAAACCAGCCACAAAGACTAATCCATGAATAAAGGTTCGTAAAGTACCTTTATTGCTTTTTAACGTTGCAGATTGACCACTCAGATATCCAATATACGCGGGCACAAGGGAAAGAACACATGGCGTTAGAAAAGATGCCAGACCTGCAAGTAATGAAAGCCCGATGGTCACATGCATTATTTTTCTCCCCCTCTATACTTCTACTACTTCAACAGTTGTTCCACCAGGCATTTCAACGGTGATCTCACCAGTGCCGTACGAGACTACTGGATTGACCCATCGAAATACCCATTTCGCATCATCAGGTCGCATATTGACGCAGCCATGAGATAATCGTTCGCCATAACCATTATGCCAAAATGTAGAATGGAGAGAAACCCCTGAACCAACAAACAGACTTGTCCATGGTACTCCAACCGTATCCCACCCTGCACCAGATTCGCCACCGCTCATGTGAAGGGAAATCAATTTTCTCCAAATAGGATGCTGACCAACAGGAGTACCCCATTCCTCCACTCTCTCGCCAGAGGAATTGTATATTGCTCCCGTTGAAACTGTACAGAAATACACTTCTCGATTGCCTTCAAAACATGAGAGTGTTTGTTGTGCCAGATTGACTACAACTTTCTTTTCTTCCACGTCTGGATTGATCGGGCTGATCTCATCTTCAGTTAGCGGTCGAAAAGCTTCTCCTGCGGCATAGAATAGATCTCCATAAGTGCCATATTTTTCGTTAACCCGATAAAGCACCTGTCCACTGGAATGTGTGGTGATTTCATCGATCCAAACCACCTGGCTGTAATATAACCTGGGCATAGTGACTGCTTGCAACCAGGGAGACCTTGCCGGCGGGTTGGAAAGGTTGAGGTCTACATAAGGTACTGTCACTTCAGCCCACATACCAGGACCTTCTGTTGTCTGAGGTAATTCGGTTAATACAGAATTCGGAATATTTTTTACAGGTTGGAAGCTTGGTGCAAAAATATACCCTTCAGGTGTCTCCACCCATCTTCTACTGGTTCTACCGGCAGGTGCATCACCAATCACCTCTCGATTCCAGGGTAATACAGTGTCTTCGTAAATCGTTTTAATAACTTCGCTGTCAGCGCTAGGACTCTTCCTTATGTTAATCATCCCGCCCGTGCAATTTCTACCAAGCATTTCCCCCGTAGGCCATTCATTTTGAAATATCGGAGAAGTTAACACGGGCTGAAGCATTACAGCACCAGCTCCCAACATCATTTTTTGTAAAAATTCACGTCGATTCATCATAGTTATCACACTAATTTGGATAAATTATATCTAATTATTATACCGCAGAGAATCTGGAAGAACGATCTCTCTATTGGTTAATGCTTTACTTACTTTATCGATATCCGGCTTCCACCATTGATCACCTGTAGTAGCTGGAACCAGGGATCGTATCTGTTTGTGAAGCGTTTTTGTACCCTCTCCCAGTTTCATATCTGGATGTTTCTGATACTGCAGATCTATTGCTTTAGCAGCACAAATCATTTCAATTCCGATGATAGTACGAACGTTTTCCAGAATTGTCCTGGCGTGGGATGCAGCTGTCCAGGCATTAGCATTATGATCTTCCTGCCCAGCTGATGTAGGTAACGAATGGATACTATCAGGGTGTGCAAGCGTCTGGTTTTCCAGAACAAGAGCAGCAGCGGTGTAATGCGGCATCATATAACCGCTGTTCAACCCGGCATCACTAACGCTATCCACCAACATTGCTGGTAATCCTGAATTCATGGTGTTGTCCAGTAATCTGTAAATTCTACGTTCCGAAATTGCTCCCATCTCTGATAATGCAATGGAAAGAAAATCCATAGCCATGCCAATGATCTCTCCATGAAAATTGCCACCGGATAAACTTACACCATTCTCAAATAATAAAGGATTATCAGTTGCGGCATTTATTTCTTTTTCAATCTGCGGTTTGATGTATTCAAGCAATTCATAGATGGGTCCAAGTACCTGGGGAGTGCATCGAATAGAATAAGCATCCTGTACTCTTCCACTTGAATCTACGAAAGTGGAGCCTTTTATCATATCCAATATCGCATTGGCAATTAATGACTGCCCTTTATGGTGCCGCGCTTTCTGTATCTTATAATTAAAAGCATCCGTACAGCCCAATAATGCTTCAGTCGTCATTGCCATTGCGCCGATGGCACACTGCAGCAAATATTCTGCATCGTCAATTGTTAGACCAGCTAAAGCTGCACTAAATGATGCACCATTGGTAAGTGCGAGCCCTTCTTTTGGACCAAGAACAATTCGCTGTAGTCCAGCTTTTGACATGGCAGCTTTTCCGGTGAGTCTTTTTCCATCCCAAAAAGCAAAGCCAGATTGTTCATCTAGGTCTTTGTCATCAGTAGTAAAGACTAATGCGAGCTGGCTTAACATACATAAATCACCACTTGAACCCAGTGAGCCTTGTGATGGAATTTCCGGGATCAGATTCATGTTCAGCATCTGCAATATTGTTTCTACGATTTCCGTTTTTACACCACTGTGGCCGGCTGTTAAAGCATTTGCTCTTACTACCATTGCAGCCCGAACTATTTCCTCATCCAATGGTTTTCCCACACCTACAGAATGACTTAAAACCAGATTTCTGCTTAATTTTGCAGAATCGGCCTCGTCAATTCTACGGTCTGCAAAGATTCCAAACC
This sequence comes from Anaerolineaceae bacterium, assembly GCA_034430215.1. Classification (GTDB taxonomy): domain Bacteria; phylum Chloroflexota; class Anaerolineae; order Anaerolineales; family Anaerolineaceae; genus UBA4782. The sequence continues at coordinate 372,413 of DAOUFE010000019.1, forward strand.
CTGTATTTATTCCATATACTGGTCTTTTCTTATTTACAATTGCATCCAGCCATTGCCTGGCTTGCTCTAATTTATCCTTTCCAGCCTTTGAAAGTTTTACTTTTTCATGATCTCGAGCTATCTGCACCAATTGCTGAAGCGTTAACGATTGACCATCAATAGTTGTCATATCACCTCAAAAAAGAAAATATCCCAGGAGAATAGAGATTGCCGGAACAGTAAGATTATCAAAATCTTTAATCGAAATTGATTCTACGATTGCTGCTATCAAAGAGATTATAGTTATCGGAAGGATAAAAACTTTAAGGGGTCCTATAAAATTATCTGTTGAAACAAAAATAGCTAGCACGATAAAAGAGAATATCATCCCCCCCAGAAACATAGCAAGACTTCCAGCCAATGATTTGCTCTTTGACCAGGGTAGAGTCAAGCTTTCTACTCTACTGCCAATAATGTCAGCCAGCCCGTCGCCACCGCAAAGCATCATTAATGCAACAATGCCAATTGGATTTGTTTTCCAAAAGATCAGAGTTAAGGTTACAAAAACGATCCCATAAAATAGAGGTCCTCGCAATATCTCTTTGCGATTGCCACTACGTGACATGGCATCCACTGAAGCTTGATCTTTGATCACGCCAAATCCAACCAGAGCAAATTGAATACTGATCCCTAAAGGGATCACAGAGGCTAAAAAGCGAGATGCAGGATGATCAGGAAAAAGAAGCCAGCATAGAACGAAGATTAATCCGGTTCCAGAATGAATGATCTTCCGGCTCAATGCCGAGCTGATCCAACCGCGATGTGCAATAAAATCTACCAATCTCAGCCAGACCAAAGCAATTACCAATGTAATAAAAAATGCAATCCATACTTTATGAATCACAAATGACTCCAACTAGCGAATTTTTCTTCGTCTATCCATCTCACGGTTTAAATCTTTTTTAGCAATATCTGCCCTTTTATCATATAACTTTTTCCCCTTAGCAAGAGCAATATCAATTTTCGCCAATCCATCCTTTAAATAAACTTTCACGGGGATGATTGTCACCCCTTTTTGGCGAACAGCATTCCAGAGCTTGAGCACTTCTTTTTTATGCAGAAGTAGTTTCCTTTTACGTAGAGGGTCATGATTGAAACGGTTAGCACTTTCATATGGCGCTATATGAGCACCCATCAGCCAGGCTTCCTGGTTCTCGATCTGCACATAGGCTTCACTTAAACTCATCTTCCCCGCACGGATGGATTTGATCTCGCTACCTAAAAGTACCATTCCTGCTTCAAAGTGTTCAATAAGAAAATATTCAAAATTAGCTTTACGATTAGTTGCAACGACTTTCACAGGCATTGCGTTATTGTAGCATAGAACTTCTTATATCGAAAAAATAAGAGACTTTTTCATCTTTCAATTGATTTTTCTCGGATTCAGTATCCATTTCATAAGCAGTTATAATTTACTAACAAAGCCATTGACATCTAACCCTGCATTATCGATTAATGAGGAGGTAACGTATGAAGGAAATTGCTGTAGCTTTAGGAGGAGGTGGTATACGGGGCATAGCTCATATTGGAGTTTTAAAGAAGCTTCAGGAAAATGGATACACTATTAAGGCTGTCACCGGAACAAGTGCAGGAGGATTGGTTGGGGCAGTCTTTGCAGGCGGTTTTTCTCCCGACGAAATTGAAGACATCATTTATAACGTCAATCAGAAAGCCTTTTTTTCATTATCTTCAAGTAATGTCCCCTCCTTGCTTAGCCTGCAAGGTTTAACAAAGATGCTTACTGAACTTCTTGGCGATCGAATGTTCGATTCTTTGAAAATACCTTTTGCATGCACTGCAGTTGATCTGGATACCGCGCAGGAAATCATCATTAATCAAGGCAGGGTCGTTGAAGCTGCCCTTGCAACAGCGGCTTTCCCGGGTGTTTTTCCACCGATTAAGCTCGGTAGTTGTACTTTGGTTGATGGTGGAGTCCTGGATCCAGTTCCTGTTGCATTAGCGCGATGGCTAACACCATCTCTTCCTGTGGTTGCAGTATGTTTATCACCAGAACCTCAAAGATGGGGGCACCTTCCACCATTTACAGTTCCACCTGTTGTTCCTATTCCTCAAATGATCATAGATCAGGTTTCGCATTCAAAATATTTACAGGCATTTCAGGTTTTTTACCGCTCAATGGATGTCATCAGCCGTTCACTGGCTGAAGAAAGAATGAAAATTGATAAGCCGGATGTTATTATCCGGCCCGATGTTGAAGATATCGGTCTTCTCGATAACGTTGACCCCCATGAATTGATTCAAGCAGGTGAAACAGCAGTTATGAAATCTCTCGAAAATATTAAGGATAAATTATCCTGGAAAAGTAGTCTATTCCGGAAATTCCGACACGTTGAGCCACCCGGAATTCCAATTTCCAACCTCAAAATTTCGTAGAAAATTTTTGATCAAAGGCGAATTTCTTCCATTAGTCATTTTAACAATCCATTCTTTGCTCATAAGAAAGACGTATTTCATGCAAACCAAAAATGAACCAGTCACTTTTGAATTTAGTAATCGAATTGTCCGATATAAAAAATCCCTTGCTGGTTCAACTTCTTCAATCCTGGTTCTTATTCACGGGCTTACAGGTAATGAAAATTCCATGTGGGTTTTTGCCTCCAAATTACCTGACACTACTACAATTCTTGCACCACGAGCCCCTCTAAATGCTCCCACAACGGGTTTCAGTTGGGTGAATATCGAACAATCAAAAGAGAAAATTCTTCTTGACTTACAAAATGAAGCCAGAAAATTTCATAATTGGTTGATCCAATTTTTACAATTTAAAGATGTATCAGGTTTACCTATCCATCTGGCTGGCTTTTCACAAGGAGCATCTATGGTTTACTTGTTAATGCTCCTCTTTCCTGAAATATTTCATTCAGCGATTTGTATGTCAGGTTTTTTACCAGCAGGAGCAGAATCATGGATCACTCCAGAGAAAGTAGCAAATGCCCGTTTTTTCATTTCACATGGAAATAAGGATAAAGTGATTCCTGTTTCTCAGGCCAGACTTGCAGCAACCCTGTTAAAGGAAGCAGGAGCACAGGTAATTTATTGCGAGGAAGACACCACTCATAAAATGTCGCCTGTCTGCCAAAAGAAACTTCAATCGTATATGGCGAACATTCTGGTTTAGCGATTTTGGAAAAGTGTGATTAAACCCAAAATTGCACCCGTAACAAACAAAACACTGATGATCAAGCCTATAGGTAGTGAACCTATGGAAGAAATTGCACTTTCATCATGAAAAGTAGGAATGACCAATTCTGCTGGTTGAGTATAGGTAGGTAACCTTGTCGGTACACTGGTTACAATGAATTGAGCTGCCAAGGTGGGGTCAATAGTTGATGTAACTAACGGCGTAGGTGTGGCAGGAGGTTCAACGATCGGAAGTTCAGCTCCACTTAGAATTACCAGAGAAGCGTAAACCCATCCCTGACCTCCAGGTACACCCGGATATTCGATCAAAATCCAATCCCCACCACTTGTTCTGCCAATTGCAGGGGCTTGTTGATTCATCAGCAACACACCGATTCCATCGTACTCTCTAGCTGGCCCTGAACGAACATTGATTTGTGGTGTATCGGGATCATTTCGAACAGTGATCCAGGATGTCATGGGAGTACTGGTGACTGTCGGAGCACTCTCTGTAGCTTGAAACATAGTTGAATTTGCCTGAACAGGTGAAATGATTATGCTGGCAATAAACGCCCCTGATATTAGAACTAAGAAAATAAGAAATATTTTATTCCTCATAAAAATACTCCCATAAAATCTGGGATAAAACCAGTGTTTTTTGATTATAATCTATTCTATGGATACAAAAATATATCACGGAAATATTACTCCTTCAGAAATTGCACAAGGCTTGATGGCTTATTTTGATCGAGGCAACTATCGTGTTCAACAAGTAGGCGATCAAGATCAGATCACTGTGCAAATTGCTACCATTGATCATCCGATATCCGGCGGTCAGACAGCCATGTCTGTGCGAATGGAAAATGTCGAAGATGGAATTTCAGTGACAATTGGTCAGCAAGCCTGGTTTGGAGTAGCTGCCAGCCTGGGAGCAACCGCTATTGCTGCTTTACGAAATCCCTTTAGTTTATTAGGACGATTGGATGATCTGGCTCAAGATATTGAATCATTACAGATCCGTGATAAAGTGATCCAGGTTGTTGAAAGTATTATCCGCTCCAAAGGAGTTGGTTTGGAATTATCAGAACGTCTGCGCAGAATAGTATGCGATTACTGTACTACTGCCAATCCAGTAGGTGAAGCTCACTGCATCGCATGTGGAGCTCCTCTAGGGAATCAGCAGCCTTATACTTGTCCACATTGTGGTTTTGTTTTAGTTAGGAACGAAGTGTATTGCCCCAATTGTGGAAACCCAATTCCATCTATCAAAATTCGTTGATATTGTAGATAGAACCATAAGCAGATTTTTTTTGAACAAGTCTGCATGTTTTTAAAGAAACAAATAATCATTTGTTACGTATGTACTATATACTTTTTTTCATCGATTCATTCATTTTTTTTTAATTTTTATGAGATAATACAGGCAATCTTTTTTATCCACAAATCCAGGTGGTTGGTTAACTATGAAGTGGGATGTGAGTCAATTTTGTGATATTTCGAATATTTCTGGAATTCGTATTGGTCAGGAACAAGACAATGATGCTCTTACAGGATGTACTGTAATTATTGCTGATGAAGGTGCTGTTGGCGGTGTCGACCAGCGAGGAGGTTCTCCTGGCACCAGGGAGACCGACCTTCTACGCCCCATGCATATGGTTGAAAATATTCATGCTATTTTACTTACTGGTGGATCAGCATTTGGATTGAATGCAGCTGCAGGTGTGATGAAATATCTCGAAGAGAATAAAATTGGTTTCAATACAGGAGTTGTTCCTGTTCCCATCGTTCCAGCTGCGGTGCTTTTTGACCTGGCAATTGGTGATTCTTCCATTCGTCCTGACCTTCAAATGGGTTATCAGGCTTGTATCAATGCGTCAACGGTACCTCCAATGCAGGGTAATTTTGGTGCAGGTTGTGGAGCAACCATAGGAAAAATCTTTGGAATGTTAAGTGCCATGAAATCTGGCATTGGTCAGGCGGCAATGGAGATCTCATCTGGAGTATTTATTGGAGCAATCGTAGCAGTGAACGCATTTGGTGATGTCATTAACCCTTATTCTGGTGATATTCTTGCCGGTGCAAGACCTGTACAAAAGGGTCCACTTTTATTGGGTGGTAAAAATAAATTTGCAAATACTCTTGATGTATTACGTACTTTTACTGGTCAGACGATCATGAAATTTGCATCAAGTCAAAATACCACCATCGGGGCTGTAATCACCAATGCCCGCCTGACAAAAGAAGAAGCAAATAAAGTAGCCCAGATGGCACAGAATGGACTCGCACTGTCCATTAATCCAGCTCATACGATGATGGATGGTGATACACTATTTACCATGGCTACTGGGAAAAAGAAAATTGATGTGAATATTATTGGTGCATTTGCACCCATAGTTGTGGCGCAAGCGATTATCAATGCTGTAACTTTTGCGCTACCCGTTGCTGGTTTACCCTCATACAAAAATTTAAATTCTTGAAAGGAAAATCATGGTTACCATTATTGCTGATACCACTTGTAGTATTCCAGTTAGTGAATTGGAAGAAATGGGGGTTCACGTATTACCTCAAATCATTATATTTGGCGATGAAAGTTACCGTGATGATACAGAGATTGACCACACAACCTTCTTGAATAAATTAACCTCATCTTCATCCTTACCCAAAACAGCTGCGCCACCTCCAGCTTTATATACGCCAATTTATAAAAAAGAATTTGAAGCTGGCAATAGCATGGTCGTAGTTTGCCCCTCAACTGAAATGAGTGGAACTTTTCGAAGTGCAGTACAGGCCGCCCAGGACTTTCCAGAAGCAGACATTCATGTTGTGGATACGCGCACCATTGGTTCTGGTTTAGGTAGTATTGTACGATGTGCAGTAGCATGGGCAAAAGAAGGATTATCCGCCAATGAAATTGTCGAAAAAACAAAAGAAATGGCCTCTCGAGAACATGTATATTTTCTCGTAGATACTCTTGAATACTTAAAAAAGGGCGGCAGAATCGGTGGAGCTGTAGCTTTATTGGGCTCGATCATGCAAGTCAAACCAATCTTAACCATCAGTGATGGCAAAGCAGGACCATTTGATAAACAGCGAACTAAGATCCGCGCAATTGCCAGATTAAAAGAGCTTGCACAAACAGAATGCCCTGAAGGGAAAGAATGTTATGTTACTATCATGCACGGGGCAGCAAAAGATGAAGCTGAAATTCTTGCAAAAGAATGTCAGGAACTACTCCACGTAAATAAAGTGCGCTATTATGATCTGCCACCTGCCATTATGGTACACGCAGGACCAGGTGTGCTGGCAATCAGTTATTTTGTACCAGCAGCCTGATATTTTTCGTCATAATGAAAGGATCCTATAAAAAGGATCCTTTTTACTTAATGATTTCCAAAGGATAGATTGCATTATATTTGACCCCTACACGAGGTTCAGCCATCATAGGGGCAACGGTATCGCGCCATTTTTGATAATGGGCAGTGGCTTTATGGATAGCAACATCGTCCGGTGTTTTGTAAATCTCGATAAGAACAAAACGTTCTGGAGAATCTTGTTGTTGAATGAAATCAAAGCGTAGAATCCCAGGCTCGAGATTGCTTTTCTTTGCATTCTCGAGCGTTGCATTGATAAATTCTGAGATGAATTCAGGGATTACATGTATCATCACATGAGTAATAACCATAGAAACCTCCAGCTAACTTTTTCAATATAAAAGCAATAGTCCAATAAGGAATTAAATTATCTTGTGTATTATATAATTATTGGGGTTTTCACAAGCAAATTTTCATCAATTTAATATAGCTGGAAACGAATGACAAAAATACTGAATACTATAAAATCGCAATTGGAAACCAATCTCCATACACGAGCGATTGTCTATTCTATTTGTTGTTTTCTCACACTGCGGTTACTCGCAAGTTTGATCTTTCTGATCCTCAGCTATACAATGGCTCCAGTATCTTCACCTGAAGCGTTGATTTCCCCCTCTGCTCTTTCGACCTATCAATCTCAGGGGAAATTATTTAACTTATTCATCACACCCTGGTATCGATGGGACACCGTTCATTATCTTGATCTTGCAGAAAATGGCTATACGTCTGACAGCAAAACAACGGTATGGCCACCTTTGTATCCCCTGTTAATAAAACTAATAGCCCTAATTACCAACTCATATTTGCTATCAGGAATTATTGTTTCAAATCTGGCATTTTTATGCGCGTTATACTTGCTTTATCTATTAATTTCTACTGAATATTCTGAAGAAGTCGCCCAAAGATCATTGCTTTATTTGATCATTTTCCCTACCGCCTTTTTCTTTGTTGCGCCTTATTCGGAATCGCTTTTCCTTGCTCTTTCTGTAGGTTTTTTTCTGGCCATAAAAAAGCAAAAATGGTGGGTAGCAGGATTTTTGGGTATCTGCGCAGTATTGACCCGTTTGCAAGGTATTTTTCTTGTCGTTCCATTAATTTGGATATTTTTTCAAAACTTGATCAACAGAAAAGGAATCTCCAGGAAACTGAATTGTAGATCGTTGATTCCAATTAGTGTAATATCGGCAGCGTTTATTCTATATTTTCTATCCATTCATTTTGTTTTAGGTAGAGAATGGCCCTGGATGACATTACAAAGTAATTGGTCACAGAAACTGGGGCTTCCCTGGGAAGGAATGATAAGCAATATAAAAATTCTTATAGGGATAACACCGCTGATTTCAGTCTCGTATATTTCCACCTTTTTTGATGTGCTGACTCTTCTTGGAGGCATTGTTTTGTTGATTATTACAAGAATGCAATTAAAAAAGGAGTATCTGCTTTATTCTATTACTTTATTACTGCTTTTTTCTATAAAACTTAATCAAAATGGATTTCTAGTAAGTACTTCAAGGTATGTATTATCGATATTTCCTTTATATATTTCTTATGCTTTAACATTAAAGAAAGGTGGAAGAATAATTTGGAGTGCAATTTCACTCCTCAGCCTGATAATTTTGCTGGTTATTTATTACAATTGGGGTTGGGTAGCATGACAATTTATTTTATTGGAGGTAGACATGGAATACACACATTTGGGTAGATCTGGATTAAAGGTAAGCAGGCTTTGTTTGGGTACCATGAACTTCGGGCCACAAACCTCTGAACCCGATAGCTATCAGATTATGGATCATGCACTTGATGCTGGAATCAATTTCTTTGATACTGCTAATGTTTATGGTAAGGTTGAAGGTGAAGGTGTTACTGAACAGATCATTGGACGTTGGCTGGCTCAAGGCGGAAAAAGACGGGAAAAGATCGTTCTTGCGACAAAAGTTTTTGGTCGAATGGGTCAGGGAGTGAATGAACAACACTTATCGGCTTACCATATCATGCGGGCATGTGAAGAAAGCTTACGGCGACTTCAAACGGATCATATTGACCTGTATCAAATGCATCATATTGATAACGAAACCCCTTGGGATGAAATTTGGCAAGCTATGGAAACCCTTGTACAGCAAGGGAAAGTCATTTATATTGGCAGCAGTAATTTCGCTGCCTGGAATATTGTTCAGGCTCAGGAAACCGCAAAAAAGCGCAACTTTTTTGGTTTAGTCTCAGAGCAGAGCCATTATAACTTGCTCACCCGCACGATAGAACTCGAGGTAATTCCTGCCTGTCGAGCATATGGTATTGGATTGATCCCCTGGAGTCCGCTTGCTGGTGGCAGATTGGGTGGTATTCTAGAAAAAGGTAAATTGGGAAGGCGATCCAAGGAAAGTCTTCAGCAGGAAGTCGAGAATAATCGCGAAAAGTATGAAGCATATGAGCAATTTTGTAGAGAAATCGGTGAAGCACCTGCAGATGTTGCTCTTGCCTGGGTACTTCAAAACCCTGCTGTAACCTCACCAATTATTGGACCGCGTACTTTGGAGCAACTTCAGGGAAATCTACATTCATTAGATGTAAAACTGTCCAATGAAATGCTAAAGCAACTTGATTCTATCTTCCCTGGACCAGGTGGTGAAGCACCTAAACCATATGCCTGGTAATCTTGATTTTGATGTCATCTTTGAAGATGAATTTGTTCTGGTGATCAATAAGCCATCAGGATTGCTGACTATTCCTGATGGCTATCATCCTGAAATCCCTTGTTTGAAGAAATTATTATCCAACCAATTCGGTACAGTTTTTACTGTTCATCGTTTGGATAAAGATACCAGCGGTATTCTCATTTTTGCCAGGACAGTAGAGGCTCACAAAGCACTGAACTATCAATTCGAGAACAGAATTGTCAAAAAAGAATATCGTGCGATTGCAATTTCCAGGCAGATCGATTGGCAGGAATTAACTTGTGCACTTCCCTTGCGTGTAAATGGAGATCGCAGTCATCGCACTATTGTAGACCAAATGAATGGGAAACCGGCAGGGACCATTTTCCATCATTTAGCTTCTTTAAGAGAAAGCCATTATATTTCTGCGAATCTATTTAGTGGCTACACGCACCAGATTAGATGTCATGCTGCTGCCCTTGCTATGCCGCTCCTGTCTGATCCCCTTTACCATCATGCATCCATTCCTCAAAGCATTCAGATTCAACCTGATATTATTCAACGTGTTGCATTACACGCTTTTTCGCTCAGTTTTTTTCATCCAATATTGAAAGAGAAAATGGCATTCACCATTGATACACCACCTGATTTTCATTATGCACTTCAAGCGTTATCATTGATTTAAAAATAAACAGGAGCCACTTCTGGCTCCTGTTTTTATTGAAATATATCCAGCTTTATTTTTCTGCTGCCACATCTTTTACCGGGCGTTTGCTCGTTGAAATTGCCCAGATGATTGCAGCTAACAGGATCACACTGACTACGATCACGATCCACAACTTACCTTCGCTCTGGAAATTCGTGGTTGAAACAATGATCGGTGCCAACAGAAGGCTGATCAGATTTACTACCTTGATCATTGGGTTCAGCGCTGGACCTGCGGTATCCTTTAGAGGATCACCTACGGTATCTCCAACAACACCAGCTTTATGCCGTTCTGAACCTTTACCTGTGTTTGCAGCAAGATCACGAGGTTCGTCTTCAATTGCTTTCTTGGCATTATCCCAGGCTCCACCTGCATTTGACATGAAAACTGCCAGGCATTGACCACTGAGAATTACACCAGCCAGGAAACCACCCAGAGCTTCCACCTGCAGAATCATTCCAACCAGCAATGGCATAGCAACTGCAATGACAGCCAGTGGAATTAATTCTTTTTGTGCAGACCGAGTCGAAATTCCTACAACACGTGCATAATCAGGAGTTTTTGTGCCTTCCATAATTCCAGGAATTTTAAATTGATTGCGAACTTCTTCTACAATCTCACCCGCTGCACGAGAAACTGCCTTTATGGAAAGTGAACTGAATAACCAAGGAAGTGCACCACCGAGCAGGAAACCAACAAATACCTTAACTTCCGAAACTCTGATTGATTCGATCACAGGCATTCCCAGGCTCACCTGCACTTTTGCAATATCAGTTATAAATGAAGCAAACAAGCTTACTGCCGCAATTACAGCAGAAGCAATAGCAACACCTTTGGTAATAGCTTTCGTAGTATTTCCTACAGCATCAAGATCTGCCATGATCTGGCGTGCTTTTTGGGTTTCTTCATCATCCATTCCATGCCATGCCATCTCGCCAATACCATTTGCATTGTCAGAGATTGGACCATAAGAGTCCATTGCCACATTGTTGCCAGTGTGACTTAACATACCAATACCGATCATGGCAACAGCATACAACACATATGTTGGCTCGGTTTCGCCACCATACAGAAGAAGTCCACCAATAAATGCAATAACGATTACAACAAGTGCCCAAACACTTGATTCCATTCCCACAGAAAGACCTGAAAGAATAGTAGTTGCTGCACCGGTTTTCGTTGATTTCACAATTTCTTTTACCGGAGCTTTGCTGGTTGCTGTGAAGTACGATGTTAATGGATTAAATGCTACTGCCAAACCAACACCTATACTTGTTAAAAGTGCCAATCGCCAATCGCCAGCATAGAAAATTGCAACTAAGAATGATACAACAACCGTGTTCACGCTGGAGACTTCATAAGATCGGAACATGGATTCTTCAGCATTATGGGACCGAAGGAATTTGATTGGGAACTTTTCCCAGATCGGAACAGTGAAAGTTCCAAGAATGGAAGAAATCACGCCTACAGCACGAATGATCAATGGGTAGACGATCCATTTCAGACTCTTTGTGGGATCGATTGCCATTAATGCTAAACCAAGAATTAATGCAGAGACAATCGTCACTTCATAGCTTTCGAAGATATCTGCAGCCATACCAGCACAATCGCCCACATTATCACCCACGAGATCAGCTACAACTGCAGCATTTCGGGGGTCATCTTCTGGAATATCTTTTTCTACCTTACCCACCAGATCAGCGCCTACATCTGCAGCTTTTGTATAGATACCGCCACCCACGCGCATGAATAACGCTAAAAGAGTTCCACCAAAGCCAAAACCTAGTAAAGCATCAGGAGCAGCTTTTCCAAAAATAATGAAGATGAGTGTTCCACCAAATAAACCTAATCCATCAGTAAGCATCCCAGTAATAGTTCCAGCATAATATGCGATGGAAAGAGATTCATTAAAACTGCGTCTTGCTGCAGAGGATGCTCTTACATTTGCCTCAATTGCCATACGCATTCCCAACTGACCTACCATTAAGGAAAAACTTGCGCCCATGATGAAGGCAAGTGTACGTCCAACAGCCATAATGATGACAGTGTTATTGGGGAATTCTTCTAGTGCTTCAGTAGAAGGCTTAACAATGTATACACTGAAGAACAAAGCTACAGCCAAAAGCCCAATTGCTGGCAAAATTGTTTTCAACTGGCTTTGCAAGTAGCTATTTGCACCAATTTTTATTGCATTCCAAACTTCCTGCATTTTTGCGGTGCCTTTGTCCTTTTTTAAGACACTCCCTCGAAGAAGCCACGCATACAACAATGCAGCAAATGCAGTCACCATAACGAGAGTGATTGCTATTTGTTCAAAGTTGTTCAACCCGTGCCGGGCTAGCCCTAACAGATTCATAGTTCCTCCAAACAAATTTTATGATCTCATCATATTTCGATGGAAATGAGCTCTGAATGCGTTTAATTTAAACCTACTTATTTTACTCCATCTAATTTTTATGTCAATGGAAATTAATAAAAAATGAGTAAATATTGTCTAAACAACTCAATATTTGACACTTTCAGTTATTTATTTATGAAATCGGGATTTGTTTTTTGCAAATAATTAGAAAGTACTACTGCTGAAGTGCTGTCCAGACATAATAGAGAGATTGTAATGCTGTTAAATTGCGAACTGCTCTGCCTGTTTTAAGATTTTCAGGATCATTATAGTAATTCAAACCTACAGTCAAATGAAACCCGTCTGACCATACTCCATGCCCAGGTAATGGCTGAGCAGCCGCGTAAAAATTCCACAAGGGAATATCATACTCACAAGCCAGTTTGGCAATCGTGTAGTTGATGCGGTTATCACCCTCTAAATTATCTGCCTTTGTCGCTAGAATGGGCACAGCGCCATTCTTCATGACAATTTCAATGATTTGACGCATGTATTGCTCGTAAGTTTCTGCAGGCCTTTTTGACCACCAGGTCTCCATACTAATAAAAACCACGCTGGGTTTTTGAAGCCGCAACTCACATTCCAAAGGTGTTTCATCTTTATTACATATGGCAGGGTCAGATGCCAGAGGGGATAGAACTCTCGCCACATTGAATCCACCACTAACTGCTGCTCCACGTCGAGAAAATGATCCTTTATAGAAATCGATTACATTCTGTAAATAGCCATATTCACCAAGGTCATACGAATCGGGGTCATCAAATGCACCCAGAAAAACGCTAGGGACATTCTGGCAATCACCAATCACCGAGAATGCCTTTTCGTTATTCCCTCTGTTAAGCCCTTCCCCATATATCTTCTTCAATTCAGGTGATACATAGGTGGGAACAACAGGCATTTCCTGCCACTTTTCCGCGTCACACGTTGGTTGTTCTGTGGAGATTAGTCTGGTCGGAGTGAATGTTGGGGTTGAAACAGTCATTTCGGTAGGAATATCTGCGGGTTCTTTGGTTTCTTCTGGAAGTGAGTAAGTAATCCCAGTATTATTACCCGAACAATTCATTTTTGCGAAAGCCATTTCTTGAATGATCGGGGCAATTTTCTCAGCTACCATTGCTGTTGCATTGGGTGTCATATGGATAGCTGTATTGGTAAATTCATATTCATCCACCAGATTCCAAATATCCAGATAATCCCAGCTATTTTTTTTAGCTTCATTTTCCATCAACTCGCGATAATCATCGTATGCCCAGCGAGGATAATAGTAGTCATATCGAATATCACTATTTTCACCCGAACTTATCATGATGGGTTCATTAACGATCAGAAATGGAATATTCGAAAAAACTCTTCTACCTGCTGCAATGATATCAAAAGAGAGATCACTATCTCTTAGTGGTGAGGTAAGAGTGTGAAAACTATCATCTCCCACTTCAAAATCACGTTTTGCCAGATCGTACCTTTCAGGATAGTATTGGTCAATCCCCGTTGCTGCCCAGAGAATTCCATACGCTTGAAGTCGGAATAGGTCAGCCAGATTCCTGCGTTCTGTAAAGATGTTTCTTGTCATGAGATTATCTTTTGGGGTAGAAATTGCATATTGGCTCAATCCATAACTCTCGACCATTTTCTGAACAATATCTTGATTGCCTTGAATTAATGGATTTTCAAGTTGATTGCTCACCACTGCTGATTCCAGGGTAACCATCCAGATGATCATGTCTGGCTGATATTCCTTTGCCTTTTCCATGATCATCAGGTCTTTCATCCATGAAAGTGTTGGATACCCGAGATTATAAAAATGCATAGTACGTCCATCACATGTTTGCAGGTTCAGCTTGTTCAATTGAGATGAGAGCGTTTCATCAGGCCTAAGCAGCGTTCCCCATAATGAAGAATCTCCGATAAGGAATACACGATACTCACCTGAATCGGCTTTTTTACTGACCTCATGTGATGAAAACATTGCATTAATGTTGTTCATTGTCAAGTTATAAGCTTGCTCGGGATACTCGCCAAAAGGAAATCTTGTTCGGCCAGGGAAAATTAAGTTATATCCAGAAAGATTGCCCAACCATGCTTCTATATGTACAATCGAAAATACCATATTGAGAAGCACAAAGAAAATCGCGATTTTTGCTAAAACTCGAATTATTGTTGACCATCGGTGATTTTCCATAATTATTTACTCCCAAACAATATGGCAAATACATCGATGGCAGATTTCATTTCTGGCATCAAAAACCAAATCCAACCCAAAGAAACAAAATTGAAGGTGATGAACCAATTAACACCATTCCATACTTTTGTAAGCAATGGAATATTTTGGAATTTATTTTGTACATTCTGGAAAAATGGGCTGAACCGATTATGAATGAACATTCCCACTCCATGCCATACCCCCCATGCGACGAAGTGACCCGAAACACCATGCCATAATCCTATCAATAACATCGTTGTCACTTGCATAAATAGCATAATAAGATTTTGATGTTTTCCGATCTTTGACTTTCGAAGTTTACGTGTGATTGGATTGAAATAATATGTTCTAAACCATTGTGTCAGCGTTATATGCCAGCTGTTCCAAAACAATGCCAGGTTAGTTTTTAAATATGGCTGCTTAAAGTTCTCTGGCAGATCAACTCCGAGGATCATTCCCAATCCAATCGCCAGATCAGTATATCCGCTAAAGTCAAAATAAATCTGAAGTGCAGATGCGTAAACAATAACCCATAACCAAAAACTAGATGTTGTTTGTCCAGCTACTTGCTGGTTCAATGATATTAACCCTAAGGTATCAGCAATTACAAATTTCTTGAATAAGCCAAACAAAATTCTTTTAAAAGCACCAAAATACTGTTCGGGATTATCAAATATTCTCAACTCTTTATGGAGATCTGGCAGGAATCTTTCGATCCGGTCGATAGGTCCCGCAGTCAAAGATGGAGGGAAGAGCACATAACAAATGTACTCATTAAGAGTTACGGGTGTCAATTTACCATTCTTAAATTCAAACAAAGTATGGATCATTCGAAATGCAAAATAGGAAAAGCCTAACCATCGAATATCCAATGAGCTTGCTAGTTGAGGAGATTGCCCAACCCATTGGCGTGCCTGGATACTGAGAAGTTCAGAAAATACTGGAGTTTTTAGGACTATGAAAATCAAAACAAAAAATACAACTCCACTGATAGCTGCAGTTGAGGATGTTTTTGCATACCGCCAAATGACTGCAATAACTATCGAACTAATGATTAAGAATAATGCAACCTGCCATAATAATGGAGGACGATTTGCAACAATAATTCCATTAATGTTGATATAACGCGATGCTGATAGAAGCAGTGGCACACTTGCAATCAAACATAGGGTGATCCAATTCCCCTTAAACCCACGCTCATTTTGGGGAGTAACAAACAACCAGCATAGGATCACCAGGATCAGAGTAAGGCATGAAAACCAAAAACCGATATATCGCACAGGTAAAGCTGGTTGCATCCAAAAAAGAAAGATGATAGAAGCAACTGTTAACGGCCAGGTCTTTCCCCAAAAATGAATAAGAATTCTGAACAATAAAGTTATTGCGATGATCAACAGAATCGTTTCAATTTTCATCTAGAAACCCGAATAGATCCATAATGGAGATAAACCAGTAGTAAAGATGATAATCAGAAAGATGATGATACAGATCATTAATACCAATATGTTTTCTTTAGGGTCAAGCCATTTTTTTAGCTTTATTGGTAACCGCATACGAACCAATCCCCTTTCTCATTTTTTACATTGAATAATCGGTTTTCCAACGATATAGTGGTAATTTCATTATTGTATGTTGCTAAAATTTGACCAGTGCATTGAACAGTGGCATAACCATCTGACTGACTAATTTCGCTACATTGTACATCTTGTAATTTGGGAGAAACTAATTGAAATGAATCATATTCGATAATGGCTTCTTCTTCCCATTCCTTGCAAGTGAACATCGTCACATCGTTTACATCATCTGAAACAAGGGCTTTCAGATAGGCTTCTACCGATTGAGCAGCGGGAGATTGCCTGTTGCAACCTGATAATACAAGAAAGAATAAAACACATAAGCTGATTTTTATAAAGTTTCGTTTGGAATTTGATTTCATAGATGATTATTATATACGTGGAATGGGTAGACAGAAGATTTTTCTTAAGCTTCAAGAGTATATACGTGCCAATTTTTTAAGTCAAGCAACTAAATTTCTGTGGATTTCTTATGTAGAAATTATTTAAATTAAATAAGGATTGTATTAGAGTTTGAAATACCTGTTGACTTTCACATATCAAATATTGTATAGTGTTATGCGGTTAAAAATTGGTGGAATGAGAATCGATGAAAAAAGTTGAGAAGCGGACATAAAATCCGCTTCTCAAATATTCTAATAAACACCATTTACATCATACTTAAAAGGAGTATTGTATGATCCATGTCACTGGTTTAACCAAGGATTATGGCAAAAGACGCGCCATCAGCAATTTGAACTTCGATGTTAATAAAGGTGAAATTGTTGGTTTCCTTGGTCCAAATGGCGCCGGAAAAACTACAACAATGAGGATTTTAACCGGCTATATGCCTCCAACTTCTGGGAAAGTTGAAATTGGCGGTTATGATGTTATTGAAAATCCCCTGGAAGTTCGCCGCATGGTTGGGTATCTGCCAGAAACAGTTCCGCTATACAGCGATATGACTGTATTTGATTACTTAATGTATATGGCCAGGATCAGACATATCGAGGATGCAGAAGATCGCATCGATGATGTTCTGGAAATGGTTTCAATGGAAGAACGTTCAGGTGGATATATAGGCAAGCTATCAAAAGGTATGCGTCAACGTGTTGGTTTGGCTCAGGCGATTCTTCACAAACCAGATGTACTGATACTGGATGAGCCTACCATCGGCCTTGACCCAGGCCAAATTATTGAAGTACGTAACATAATCAAAGACCTGGGAAAAGAACATACTGTTATGCTTTCAACCCATATTTTACCTGAAGCACAACAAGTATGTGATCGGGTGATCATCATCAATAAAGGTCAATTCGTAGCGGAAGATTCCACCGAGCGACTGCAAACTCGACTTACCGGCGCTCAGAGAGTTCATTTATCTATACGAGGAGATGCAAGCGATGTATTACCGGTGGTATCTTCTACACCGGGCGTTATTAATGTGTCATCCACGGGTATCGATTCACTGGAATTCGAATCTAAACCAGGTGAGGATGTTCGCTCTGCAGTGGCGCGAAATGTGATTACGGCAGGGTATGACTTGCTTGAACTCAAGAAGGTATCCATGAGCCTGGAAGATATTTTCCTTGAATTAACACGAGATGAAATTCTTCCTGAACACTCTACTGAAATCTCTGATTCCCCTGAAATTGAACCAGAGGAAATGAGGTGATCAATATGCGAAATATATGGACGATTGGAATACGCGAATATAAGCATTACTTCTCTAGCCCAATTGCTTATGCAGTTGCATTTGTGATTATGTTGATCGTTGGCATCTTGTTCTATGTCAACCTTGTTTCCTATGCAAATTATGGCATGGCGCCAGGTATTCAGATTGTTGTCGGCCCCCTGGTAACATTGCTCCTATTTACAACCCCTGCAGTTACCATGAACACAATGGCGGATGAGCAAAAAACTGGCACATTAGAACTTTTACTAACAGCACCAGTACGTGATCATGAAATTATCATTGGCAAATGGTTCGGTGGTTTTCTTTTTATCTTAACCATTTTATTGGCAAGCTGGATATTCCCAATCATTCTTAACCTGCTCGTATCTCCCGGTATCGACCAGGGAGAACTTCTTGCCTCTTATCTTGGGCTTGCTTTAATGTGTGCTGCATTTGTGGCAATTGGTATTGCTGCATCGTCATTATTCAGCAATCAAATAGCAGCCTTCTTCCTTGCCCTGGGTATTATCATGGCACTATGGATGATTAGCTATCCTGCTCAGTCTATGGGAGCCAGCGGTGGAGAAATAGTTCGATACCTTGATCTGGGTGAGCATTTTTATTCAACATTTTATAAGGGGCTCATCGATCTTAAGGATGTCATCTACTACCTCAGTTTAACGGCAGTTAGTCTGTTCCTTGGAAGTGTCTCTGTTGAAAGCCGGAGGTGGCGATAATGAAACCTCAAATTCGTAAATATGCATCTATTGGTTTGTACCTATCCTTATTGGCAGTTATTACAGCAGCAGGGTTATATATCGTTTACCGCACTTTTAACCTTGCTATTCAAATCAGTTTGGCTGTTGCAGTTTTGGGTATAGCTTTCTGGGTTCTCATCGATCCTAATCATGTAATGGAATTGATAAAAGGCCGGCAGGTGAAATATGGCAGTAATTCCCTTATCATGACAATTGCATTTATCGGGATCATTGTAGTAATCAACGTGATCGGCTACAAATATGCCCCCCGCTGGGATCTAACTGAAGGCAAAAAGAATACTCTTGCCCCTGAAACTATTGCAATGCTTGAAAAATTACCTTCAAAAGTCACAGTACAGGCATTCTTCACATCTACATCCTCGAGTGACAGTGCTCGAACTTTACTAGACAATTTTAAACGTGCGTCAAATGGCAAGTTTGACTATGAATTCATTAACCCGAATTCAAATCCTGTTGCAGCTCAAAACGCGCATGTCGAAAAAGATGAAACACTGGTTCTCACAATGGGAGATCAACAAGAACAGGTAAGCATCATCTCAGAGAAAGAGATCGATACGGCTTTATTGAAATTGATTAATCCGTCCTCCCCGGCTGTCTATTTCTTATCGGGGCATGGTGAGTTTGATATCGAAAATTCTGGTGATGATGGCTACTCTAAACTCAAATCAAAACTTGAGGAAAAGAATTACACTGTCTCCACATTGAACCTGGTCACAAGCCCAAGCATTCCTGAAGATGCAAAAGTGATTGTCATCGCATCACCCATGAAACCTCTTTCATCAAACGAAGTAACTTTACTCAGTGATTATCTTGATGCTGGTGGATCAATAATCGTTATGTACGATCCAATTATACAAAGTCAGTTTGGTGATGCGGCAGACCCACTTGCCGAATATCTGTCATCCAAATGGGGTATAACCTTCGATAATGACCTGATCATTCATCTTGAGAAGGAAGCATCGGTCTTAGCTTATGCAGGTGCTTATGATTCATCTCATCCAATAACAACAAAGATGAATAATCTCGTCACGGTATATCCATATTCTCGCAGTATTTCATTTAGTAGTCAGCCACAGAATATTACCCAAACGACTCTTGTGATCACACCTGAAGATTATTGGGGAGAAACCGATCTGGCTAGTCTCCAATCGGGTTCAGTTTCCTATGATAAAGCTACCGATATGACTGGTCCCCTTCCTCTTGTGGTTGCTGCTGAAAACTCCACGAATTCAAGCCGAATTGTTGCCTTTGGTGATAGTGAATTTGCTGCAAATAGCAACATCGACTACTATGGCAACCTTGATTTTATTGTCAACAGTGTAGATTGGGCATCTGAGCAAGAAGATTTGATCACATTAACCCCGAAAGATACCACTCAACGTGTATTGCAACCACCACAATCTTTGGTTATGAATTTAATACTGTTGGCATCCATTTTTGTAATACCTGGATTGATCCTCATAGCAGGGGTAGTTACTGCAATTGTTCGCAAGAAAAGAGGTTAGGGTATGATCAAGAAAAGTACTTGGGTAGTTATCATCATCTTTGCAGTGCTTGTGGTTGCACTACTGTTGGTTGAAAAATATCCAGTTGGACCACTCAAAGGTACTCCAACACCAACTCAACAGCCTGCACTGCTAGATTCTTCCTTGAAAGCTCAGATTTCCAGCATCAAAATTCAAGCTGGCACTGAATCATTTAGTCTGGAAAAAGCTGGTGATACCTGGGTGTTTTCAAACAACCGTTCTGTGGCGGTAATGCAATCAGCCGCAAGTGAAATGGTAGATGTACTCTTTTCTTTGGACACCAAATCAGTGGTTGATCCAACCACCCCCATGGAAACAATGGGTTTGGTTGAACCATCAATTGTCTTTACGATAATTTTGCAAGATGGGACAGAACAAAAAGTTACTATCGGGGGTATCACACCCACCTCAAGTGGGTATTTTGCCCAGATCAATCAGGATTCACCCATTGTGATCAGCACCTATGCGGTTGAAAGCTTGAATAGGTTCGTTAATCCAGAAGGTTTAATGGCAGAGACGCCAACTCCTGAAGCAATACAAATGGAGGTAACGCCCACTCCCTGATTGTAAAAAGCAACTTGTAATTGTGTCAAAAAAAGTGTATGCTGATATTTGGTAAGAATACCAGAGGGTTTAACCTCTGTTAAAAAGGACGTGTGTAAATAAAGAATGGAAGATGAACTGGTACAAGAACTGGAAGATGAAGAATTTTCGAGCATCGCAAGACTGTTGGAGTTTGGCAGGCAAAAGACCTACGTCACAATCGACGATATTTTGCATTTCTTCCCTGACGCTGAACAAGATGTTGAGCAGCTAGAAGAAGCTTTTTCAGCATTACTTAGTGCTGGTATTCCTTATATTGAGGATATTCCTTCAGAAGAACCTTCTGATGAAGAACTCGAACAGGATGAGGAAGTTGTCAAAGAACAGACTCAGGTCTCCCCGATGGATGACCTGGCAAATATCGACACAGACGATACCATTGGGCTTTACTTAAAGGAAGTTAGTCGTGTTCCTTTACTAACTGCTGAAGAAGAAGTTGAACTGGCACAACGCATTGAGCGTGGGCGGATGGCTCGCGAAGAATTAGCGCGTACTAATGTGAGTGCGCGTCGCAGAATCGAATTAAGAAGATTGATCGAAGACGGCTGGGCAGCTAGAGAGCACCTGATAACTGCAAACTCTCGTTTGGTGATCAGTGTTGCTAAAAAGTATATGGGACGTGGTGTTCCTTTCCTGGATTTAATCCAGGAAGGAAATATTGGTCTTATTCGCGCCACCAAAAAGTTTGATTATCGACGCGGGCATAAATTCAGCACCTACGCAACCTGGTGGATCCGTCAGGCGGTAACCCGTGCAATCGCTGATCAGGGACGTACGATCCGTGTTCCAGTTCACATGGGTGATCAAATTAATAAATTACTTCGTATTCAGCACCAACTCACCCAGCGTCTTGGTCGTGATCCATCAGTGGATGAGCTGGCTATAGCATTGGATGTTCCACCAAAGAAAGTTGAGAACATGATCCAGGTTGCACGAAGACCTCTATCATTGGAAACTCCTACAGACGACGAAGAGGATTCTGTGTTGGGTGATTTCATCATGGACGATGAAGCACCACCACCTGATGATACAGCCACCTACAATTTGCTGAAAGAGCATTTGGATGATGTACTCAATACTTTACCTCCTCGAGAGGTTCGCATCCTACAATTGCGGTATGGTTTACTGGATGGCCAAGCCTACACCCTCGAAGAGGTTGGCAGAAAGATGGGAGTCACGCGTGAGCGTGTTCGCCAAATTGAAGCTCAGGCTCTTAGCCGTCTACGGCATCCTTCTATTCGGCGAAAATTACGAGACTATTTAGGTGATTAGTGAAAAGAAACGGCCATACTTCATGGTCGTTTCTTTATCCTGGCATTTCTCTTGCATTCCTATAATATTTGGTGCATACTAATGATGAGAGGTGCATATGAGCAATATATCTTTGCGCGCATATAATCGCGAAATTGAAAGCCAGATCGACAATAATCAGATCGAAGAAGCCATCGCACATTGTCGGCATATCCTGATTACATATCCCAAACATCTGGACACATATCGCCTGCTTGCAAAGGCATATCTCGAAGCCCCAAAATATTCAGATGCATTGGATATTCTGCAGCGTATCCTTTCAGTTTCTCCTGATGATTTCATTGCCCATATTGGTATGAGCATCGTTAGAGAGAATGAGAACAATATCGATGCTGCAATCTGGCATATGGAGCGCGCTTTTGATTTTCAACCCTCTAATAGCGCAGTTCAAGATGAATTAAAGCGTTTAATTGGTCGCAAAGAAGGCATTGAACCAGCAAAAATTCGACTTACCAGAGGTGCCCTGGTACGCATGTACATGCGAGGAAATTTATTTACCCAGGCAATTGCTGAAGCTCGTGCTGCTCTTGCCGAAGATCCGACCAGAATGGATTTACAGGTTATTCTTGCTCGTGCGTTGAATCTCGCAGGCTTGAAAGCTGAGGCAGTTGAGTTGGCAAAGAAAATTCTTGACTCACTACCTTTCTGCATGGAATCACATCGTATCTTGATCGCAAATACCGCTCTCATCAGTGTCGATGAAGCTGCAGCTTCCCGAAAGAAATTAGTTGAACTGGATCCCTATTACGAGTTCATTTCTGCCAGCATTCCAACAATTGAGCAGGTTCCTGACAATTCCGTTCTAATTGAGAAATTAGAATGGCGTGAAGAAGAAAAAGGATTCTACGAGCAAAGATACCCTGAAGTTGAAACTTCCTATACCTCTTCATCTGAAGCTACACCTGTACAATTTGAAGAGCCAATAAATCCCGTATTTACTGAAGACTCTTTTATGAGTGCAGAACAAGAACCTCTTGCTACAATTAAAAAAGAAGAGATTCCCTCATCTGAAAACTTTTTACCAAATGAATTACCATCAGAAGAAGCAACTCCCGAAAGTTCAATCGAACCTGACAATATTATGCCTGAGTGGATGAGCAGTGCTGGTTGGCAAACTGGAAAATCAGACGAAGAACCTGCACCCTCACCATTTGAATCCACTCCAGAAGAAGCGGAAGAGATTGCTCCAGCAGAATTACCTGACTGGTTAAAATCGATGGCACCAATTGAAGAGAAATCTCCTGATAGCAGGAAAATTGAGCCATTACAGGAGACTCCAGAGGAGACGTTTGACTTTTTAGCATCCGGCTCGCTGGATGAACCGTTAATTACCGCATCTGAAGAAAGTGAATTGCCCGATTGGCTAAATTCGATCACATCTGCAGAAGAAATTCCTGCTGAGTTGAGTAAGGAAGAGACAACACAAGAAATTCCTGCAACAGAAGAAAAAGCTCCCTTTCAGGAATTGTCACCTGAACAAGAGAGTATCGAAAAAAGTCCAAACGACGAGCTTCCAGAATGGCTACGCGCAGCTTTGGAAGACGAAGATTCTCTAGATGTCACACAAAAGACACCTTCTGCTAAACCACCAGAAATCACACCAGGATGGGTTCAGGAAACTGCAATGGAAGCTACTGTTGCTTCAACTTCTGACACTCTTCCATCATCCGAGATTGAGCAAGAACCCATAACTGAACCGCTTATACCTGAATCAGCTCAGCCAACTACCTCTGAACCGATCTCTGGCGAAATCGAATTCCATCCTGAAATAGAAACAAACGAGACTCCATTTACCCCTGAAGCCCAGGGTGAAAGTATTGATCAATTATTCCGAAGAGAGCTTGAAGCTTCCGAAGATGATATCCCTGCATTTCATGAACCCATTGAACCTGTAGCTGAGGAAGAACCACTGTTCTTTAAAAATTTAGAAGAAACAGAGGAAAATGTCACTGGCAGTGTACTTGATGAGACAGTCATTTCAGAAGAAGTTGCAGGTGAATCCACCCCCCTGGATCTCCCGGATTGGCTGAAAGGTTTTGAAGAAGCCCAGGAAGCAATAAATGAAGAACCATTAAAAGAAGAATTTCAGGAATTGCCTTTACAGGAATTACCTGAAGTTACAGAAATATCGGAAGTTGAAGAAGTAACTAAAGAAGTCAACATTCCTGAATCGCAATTTGTTGTAGAAGAAGAAATTCCTGAAACCGTTACTGAACCCCTACCCCCTGTTGAACCTGAATCAGTCAGCGAATCTGAAACACTTGAAGATATTTTGCAAAAGGTTTCAATTCAAATTCAACAAAAACAAAACCTTGAGGTTGTGATAGACTCTCTTACGCAACTTGCGCAAGATCACCCTGAAGATGTTCAAGTATGGCAAATGCTTGGTGATGCATATTTCAAGAATAACCAGATCCAGCAGGCAATTGATGCCTATGCGAAGGCCGAGGAAGTTCTCAAATAATTCTTTTTGGAGGTTACTTTGGAGCGTTCATTGGTGCTGATCAAACCCGATGGTGTTCAGCGTGGGTTGATCGGTGAAATCATTAAGCGGTTTGAGCAACGAGGGTTAATGCTCGTTGCAGCAAAGTTCTTACAGGTGGATAGCAAGTTGGCAGAAACTCATTATGCCATTCATAAAGGGAAACCTTTTTATTCCGGATTGATCAACTACATTACTTCTGCTCCTGTTATGGCGATGGTATGGGAAGGTGCAGATGCTGTTGCAGCAATTCGCCAGACGATGGGTTCAACAAAACCTACTGAGGCAGCTCCAGGTACCATTCGGCATGATTTTGCCATGACAGTCAGCCGCAACCTGACCCATGCTTCAGATTCGGTTGAAAATGCGGAAAAAGAGATTGCTTTATGGTTCAAGCCCGAAGAATTGGTTTCCTGGAAGAAAATCGACGAAGATTGGCTTTACAAAGGCAACTAATCCGTTTAATTAACAGACGAATTTACACATTTTACCTACCAATTTCTTGACCCGTGAGATAACGTCTGTTAGAATATTGCGGCGCCTCCATCGTCTAGGGGACCAGGACGCAGCCCTTTCAAGGCTAAAACCAGAGTTCGAATCTCTGTGGAGGCATAAAACATCCCTACGAAATAGGGATGTTTTTTTACGTTATAATCAAAAAATACTATGAGCCGATTGACCCGCGTTACCATCATGCTTGCAGTCTTCTTTGCCATAGATAAAGCTCTGGCTTTATTGCGGCAGGTCATCATCGCCAGGCAATTTGGCTTGTCCGCAGCGTTGGATGTGTTTAACGCTGCAAACAATCTCCCTGACCTGTTATTTGCATTGATCTCCGGTGGTGCACTGGCGGTAGCCTTTATCCCTGTGCTCACAGCTGTTTTAACAGAAAAAGGGAAACCAGCCGCCTGGCAGCTCTTCTCCCGGATCGCCAACCTGGCATTTCTGGTGACCGCAATCCTCTCCATCATCATAGCCCTTTTTGCGGATAATCTTGTAGGGTGGGAACTGGGGATCGCCCCCGGATTCACATCTGAACAGCAGGTTCTGGTCATCCATCTGATGAGGATGAACCTGATCGCCACCCTCATCTTTTCTATCAGCGGTCTGGTTATGGCAGGACTACAAGCCAACCAGCATTTCTTCTTGCCCGCACTCGCACCATTACTTTACAACCTCGGACAAATATTTGGAGCTTTGATCCTCGCTCCTAATGAGCCCTATCAAATTGCGGGATTTCAATTGCCTGCTCTTGGTCTTGGAGTGGATGGCCTCGTCTATGGAGTTATCCTGGGTTCTGCCCTTCACCTGCTCATCCAGGTACCAGGATTGATCAAGTATAAATTCCATTGGTCGTTCAGCCTGGGATTGCACGACAATTCCGTCAAAAAAGTACTATCTCTGCTGGGTCCTCGCGTGATCACCATGTTACTGATCCAATTGATATTCATCGTTCGTGATAATCTGGCTTCACGGCTTGAATCAGGAGCAGTGACTGCACTCGCATACGGCTGGATGATCCAGCAAGTTCCTGAAACCCTGATCGGTACCGCCATTGGCACAGCATTACTCCCTACATTAGCTGAATTGCTTGCCAAAGGTCAATACGACGAATATCGAAAGAATATTCAAACTGCTGTGAATATTTTGATCGGATTAACGATCCCCATTGCTTTTGTTTTAGGCATTGGGCTACAGCCGCTTCTCCCTGTGGTATTTGGGTTTGATGTTAAAAGTGCCATGCTTCTTATGAGTGTAACAAGAGGATACCTGGTGGGTTTAACAGGCCACTGCCTTCTCGAAGTGGCGTCTCGTTCTTTTTATGCTCAACAAAATGCCCGTTTACCTCTTTTAGCTGCCGTGATCAATATTCTCGTATACATTACTCTGGGCAGCCTGCTTTTCAAATCAATGGGTGCTGCCGGTATCAGCCTTACGGATGCAATCGCTTTTTCAACGCAGGCAATCTTCTTATTATTCTTGCTTTCCCAACAGGAGAGTTCCTGGTTTGGTAAATTACGGAAATTTTTCTTCCGTAAAAAACCAGCTCCACAGAATGAAGATAATACTTCCATTTCACCAGTAGCGGTAAAGTTCCCCGTACAAATCGTTTTATTAAGAGCTCTGGCAGCGGGTCTTCTTGGCGCATTGGCAAGCTATGGTGTTTTACTCCTGGCCCAAAAACTATCTCTTAATCCTCTGATTTCTGGTAGTATCAGCCTGATTGCAGGCGTGATTTTCTTTATTCCTGTAGTTTGGAAAGAAATCAAGTTTGTTTTACACCTCTAGCAATTTTGTATAAGGTATAATTGGCAACATGAACTATACAGACGAAACAAATTCACCATCTGATTTTTCTGATATTTCAGATGAAAAAACAATGCCGGTCAACATAGAACCTGATGATGAAGATGTAACAGCGCAAATCCCTACCAGATTGCCTCCTGACGATCAGGTCCTTGGTACACCTCCATCCAATACTGATGAGGGAGAAAAGATAAAGAAACCCAAGAAAGGATGGATCATCCTTCTCGGTTTCATTTTAGTTATTATCCTGACCGGAATTGGTGGATTCATAGGATATCAGGCAGCCTATAATTCTCGTAAAGCTGCAGCAGAAGAGCAGAATGCGATTGAGGCAACAAAGCAATTTGAGCTTGGTGTTGCAGATATGGAAGCGGGTCGATATGAAATAGCAAAACAACGTTTTGAATATGTTTTGCAAATTGATTCAAGTTTTCCTGGTGCAATGGATAAACTAACCCAGGTGATGATGCTGATTGCTCAAGAGAAGACACCAACTCCACCTTTACCAACAGCAACCATTGCCCCAACGCCCACAAAAGATATGCGACCATCAGAAGAATTGTTCAATGCCATTCAAAACTACCTGCGGGCTGGAGATTGGGTCAATGCGATCATCACCATTGAAGCCTTACGCACTGCAGACCTCGCATTTCGTCCAGTCGATGTGGATGGTATGTATTACATCGCATTACGAGGTCGTGGGATCAATAAAATCCTTATAGATGGAAACCTTGAAGGTGGTATTTATGACCTTACCCTGGTTGAACGGTTTGGACCACTCGACAAAGAAGCAGAAGGTTATCGCTCCTGGGCAAGAGCATATATTCAAGGTGCCAGTTTTTGGAAAGTAGATTGGGAAAAAGTTGTCTCATATTTTAGTCAAATCTATCCTGCTGCTCCAAATATGGTGGATGCAGATGGCTGGACTGCTGCAGAACGATATCGATACGCCTTGATCCAATATGGAGATCAATTCCTGGCTGCCGAAGATTACTGTTCAGCCCGTGATCAATACAGGATCGCATTGAGCATAGCGGATGACCCCAAATTAGGTCCTACAGCAACATATGTGCAGTTGCAATGTGAACCTCCAACTGCGACTCTTGCTCCTTTCACGCCAACTTCATCCTACATAACTGAGACACCTACTTTGGAGAGTACTGTGGCCCCAACAGAACCTCCAATCGAGACAACTACTGCCCCATAGCAAAATGAATTACCTCCCTTTTTATTAAAGGGAGGTAATTTTTCGTGAATTCTACTTATAAATTTTCTATATAATATTTCTAGATGCAAGATCAATCCCAACCCTAAGTCTAAGGAGATTTCATGCGAAGAGAAGTGATTCTTATCACAGGAGCAAATGGCGAGATGGGTCATGGTCTGATTACTCATCTTGGGCAGCAAGGAAATCTAGCCATTATTGCTGTTGATGTCCAACCAATTGATAGTGAAATTGCTCAATACTGTACACGCACGATCCAAGGAGATATTCTGGATAATTTGCTATTAGGCCGTCTTATAGCAGAATTTGAGATCCGCACTATTTTCCATTTGGCATCCATTTTATCTACTAAAGCAGAATACAACCCTGAAACTGCTCATAAAGTAAACGTCGAAGGTACGCTTAATTTGCTTCGGCTTGCAGTAGAACAATCACAATGGCAGGGTAAATCCGTAAAATTTATCTACCCCAGTTCAATTGCGGCTTATGGTTTACCCAACCTGAAAGTAAAAGAGGCTGCTGGTAAGGTTCAGGAAGATCAATGGCTGCAGCCAATAACAATGTATGGCATTAACAAACTATATTGCGAACATCTTGGGAGATACTACCAATACCATTACCGCCAACTTGCTGCTGATAGAGCAAGCCATACGATTGATTTTCGATCTATCCGCTTCCCTGGGTTGATCAGTGCAGTTACAATTCCCACCGGAGGAACGAGTGATTATGCGCCAGAAATGATCCATCATGCTGCGCAGGGATTACCCTATGATTGTTTTGTTCGACCTGATACTCGTTTGCCATTCATGGCGATGCCAGATGCGATCAAAGCCCTTCTGATGCTCGAATCAGTGCCGCAAGAAAAATTGTCGAGACTTGTGTATAACATTACAAGTTTTAGCCCAACTGCTGATGAGATTTCCAATATAGTAAAATCTGCTTTTCCAAAAGCCAATATTGCTTACAAACCACATATCAGCCGGCAAGCGATCGTTGATTCATGGCCTGCCTGGTTGGATGATAGTGCTGCCTGCAGAGATTGGAACTGGAAGCCAGATTTTGATCAAGAAAAAGCATTCAATGATTATCTATTTCCAACGATCTGCAAAAGATATTCAAATACATAAAAAGGGGTGAGCAATGGCAGGGGAAGATATCACTGCAAAATTTGATATAGCGGATGATGAAAAAGCAACTCAAATGATGGTTTACATTACCCAAGGCATTTATTGGGGAACCGTCATTACAAAACAAGGTGTACGCTTAAGCACCTGGTTGAGAGGACAGGCTGCTCCGGATTATATGAGATTATTGGATACAAAAGGTTTGATCACTACCGCAGGTGGACAACCAAAACCAGTGGCTTTTAAAGAAACCAATATCCCTGCAGAATATATTCTTGCTTACCATATGCTTCCCCCTGCTCAAGATCCTGTTGATTATGATGTGACCGAACCCAACCGGAGTATGATCCCAGTCACGATGGGTATTGGAACTTTTTTCTGCAACGGTTTTTTGCGGATATCCACGATCTCTACATTGGCTAAATTTCTGGATGCGACAAAAGAGGTGTTTACCTCGGTATATGATGCTGAAATAAATTGTCCAATCATGCCTTCTTTAGGCACTTTGAAAATTCCCTATTTGCAGGTTCGTAAAAATAATACGATTTTCTGTCTGAAATGAATGATTGATAATGGAAGGTTATTATGGTTAGAAAAACAGTAGGCTATGTGAACCTTGTTTGGTACTGCCCCTCTTGTGGAGTAAGAAACCTGGGAACTCAACGAACCTGCCAGGGTTGTGGGAAACCACAACCTGATGACGTAGCGTTTCAGAAACCCGAACAGGATCATAAAATTACTGATGAAAAAGTCATTGAAGCTGCAAAAAAAGGCGCAGATATTCATTGCGCTTATTGTGGTGCCCGTAATCCTGCTGATGCAAAAATTTGCGTTCAATGCGGAGCAGATTTGTCCAGTGGTAAAAAACGCCAGGCAGGTGCAGTATTAGGTGCTGTTCAAACAACAGAAGTTCCTCAACGGTTATGTCCTAGTTGCAAGACACCAAATCCCGAGACAAACCAAACATGTTCAAAATGTGGTGCGCCACTGGAAAAACCAATCCAGGCTACTCCTACTATACCAACAAAGAAAATTAATCCATTATGGATCATCATTGGAATCATTGCAGGAATTTTGATCTGTATTCTTCTCTCCATTGCAATATTCTCTGGTGATGGAAAATCTGAGACTATTACAGGAACAGTCAATGGGGTTCATTGGGAACGCTCGATCGCAATTCTCGGATTGGTTCAGACTGAAAAATCCGATTGGCTGGAAAATATTCCACAGAGCGCAGTTATTGGCACCTGCACCAAAGAGTATCATCACACAGAAGATTCCCCCATTGAAGGTTCGGTAGAAGTATGTGGTACACCCTATGTTGTTGATACGGGAAGTGGTGTAGGCGAAGAAGTTGTTGATTGTGTTTACGAAGTGTATCTGGATTACTGCACTTATACGGATTACGAATGGTCTGTGGTCGACACTGCGGTAGTAAACGGAAATGACCTTGATCCATATTGGCCAGACCTTTCTCTTAGTAGCGAGCAGCAAGAAGGTGATAGAACAGAGACCTATATTTGTAGTTTTCAAACATCTCAAGGAGAACTCGATTATCAAACAAGTTCATACAATGAATTCAATCAATGCCAGATGGGCAGCGAATGGGAATTGGAAGTAAACAGCAGAGGACAAATAGTAGGTTTGACCGAGAAATAAAACCTTATTTTAACGAAAACCAGAATGCGAGATCATTAACATTGGTCCCTGTTGAACCGGTTTTCAGCAATAATTCCAGTTTTTCAAGGATTGGATAGGTGTTATTCGTTTCAAGGGCTTCATCGATATCAAGGTGAAGCCTTTGTGCATCTTGAATAACCAAGCCATTTACGCAGGCACCTGCAGCATCGGTTGAGCCATCCTCTCCATCAGTAGCCAATGTAAAGAAAATTTCGTTTTTACTTCCTGATAACGTTTTAGCAGCACCCAATGCCATTTCTTGATTTCTTCCACCTTTTCCATTCCCCTTCAAGGTTACTGTTGTCTCTCCCCCAAAAAGAACACATGCTTTATCTACTGACTGAAGTTTTTCCTTCCAGATTTCTCTTGCCCGGAGTACTAAATCGTTTCCCAATTTTCGCGCTTCGCCAATAAAAGGTTGACCTTCTTTATAAACCGCATACCCCTCAATATTCGCTTGTTGAAATGCAGCATTCAACGCAGTTGAATTACTGGCAACGATCTGAGCAAACCCCTTTTCCCATATAGATACACTCTCTTTTACCGTTTCTGGAGAGAGTCCTTTTTTGCCTGCTAAAAGGAAATTCTGAATTTCAACAGGAATATTTTTCCATAACTTATATCGATGAAGGATATGGATGGCATCCTCGAATGTGGACAAATCTGGAACGGTAGGTCCAGAAGCTATAGAGTCCAATGCATTATCTGTAACATCAGAAATAACCAGCGAGATGAAACTTGCTGGATGTGCAGCCAGCGCAAGTTTTCCACCTTTCACTCTATCCAGATGCTTTCGAATAACATTCATTTCTTGAATAGTGGCACCTGAAGCAAGAAGCTGTTGAGTCACTTTCTGTAGATGCTCCAATTTCAAACCGCTTTCAGGTGCGGTAAGAAGTGCCGAACCCCCTCCAGAAATGAGAAAGATTACAATATCCTTTTCTTCAGCATTTTTTAAATAGTTTATGACTGTTTCTGCGGCGAAAATGCTTTTTTCATCAGGTAATGGATGGCTACTCGAAATAATTCTGAATTTATCTGATTTGTCAATTTTTTCACTTATTAGTTTTTTTGTAACAACCACCCCACTATGGATTTTTTCACCTAATACCTCAACTAAACCCCTGGTCATAGGTATCGACGCTTTGCCAACTGCTACAACCATTATTTTTGCATTTTGGCTTACAGAGTAATCCATACCATCGATCGAAAAACCATGTTTTTTGTTTTGAATGGATCTTTTTATCACAGAATATGGATCAACTGCATCAAGCGAAGCTTGAAGGATCCTTAAAATACTTACTCGATGTTCAGTTGGGATGTTGCTGGGAATTTTCCAGTGGTCAATTTCCATGTCACAATTAAGTAATATTTTTTTTGAGGAAATTTATTATTCACCTTGTAATCAATAAGTGT
This sequence comes from Anaerolineaceae bacterium, assembly GCA_034430215.1. GTDB lineage: Bacteria > Chloroflexota > Anaerolineae > Anaerolineales > Anaerolineaceae > UBA4782. The sequence continues at coordinate 404,600 of DAOUFE010000019.1, forward strand.
TATATTTTCTGAAAGTTACCAAAACTTACTGGTTCTCAGCGAATAAATTACGGTACAATATTTGTTGAGCTTTTAATAATTTTACATCCGTTTACGGAGGATCTATAAAGTGAATAATTCACATCTTGATTTTCTTTTTCGCCCGAAATCTGTTGCAGTAATCGGCGCGTCAGCTACCCCTGGAAAGATCGGTTACTCGGTGATGGCCAATTTAATCGAGGGGAAATATGAAGGCAAGATTTATCCAATCAACAATAAATTGGATAACATCTTGGGTATTAAATGTCATGCGTCCATTCTTGATGTTCAAGAGCCTGTTGACATTGCTGTTGTCACCGTCCCCGCAAAAATTTGTGTACCAATTACAGAAGAATGTGGGAAAAAAGGAGTTAAAGCTTTGGTCATCATCACCTCTGGCTTCAGTGAAGTAGGTGAAAAGGACCTGGAACAACAGATGGTTGATATCGCCAAAAAGTACAACATGCGCATACTGGGTCCAAACATTGTTGGATATCTTTCCAATGGTGAAAAACTCAACGCATCCTTTGCACCATTCCTTCCTTTACGAGGAAAAGCTTCTTTGATCTCTCAGAGTGGCGCATTGTTGATCGCTTTGGATGCAGCCACCTATTCACGCCGGGTAGGTTTTGAAAAGTTGCTTTCCATCGGCAATATGTCAGACCTTGATTTCGCTGACATGATCGAGTGGTTGAACAACGATAAAGATACTTCTTGTATTTCTTTATATATTGAAGGCTTCAAAGATGGTCGCAAATTCATCGAACAATGTCGGAAGACTACCAAACCTATCATTGCATTAAAAGCGGGTGTTTCTGCACATGGTGCAGCAGCAGCAGCTTCTCATACCGGCTCACTTGCAGGTGCTGCAAAAGTCTACGGGGCAGCATTCCAACAAGCTGGCGTAGTGCAAGCTTCTGACCTCGATAATCTCTTCGACCGCACACTTGCCTTTTCGCTCGAACCACCATTGAAAGGCGATAACCTTCTTGTGATCACCAATGGTGGTGGTGTAGGTGTATTGGCTACAGATGCTGCGGAGCGATATGGTATCCCGCTAAAATTTGCACCAAAAGATGTTCAGGAAGCACTGAAAAAACATATGCCAGACTTTGGATCAGCAAAAAATCCTGTTGACTTAACTGGAATGGCTGGACCAGAATGGTATAAAGAATCAGTCTTGTATGCGATCAAACACGATTGGGTAGATGGCGTAATTGTTCTTTATTGTGAGACAGCAATTACCAATCCTTCAGAAATTGCCAAGTCGATATTCGAAGCAGTCAAAGAATCCGGTGTAACCGATAAACCAGTTACCGTTTCATTTGTTGGTGGCGAAAAATCTGAAAAAGGTATGCAGTGGCTGGTGGAAAATGGCATTCCTGCCTATGGTGCTCCTGATATCGCTATGAATGCTATGGCTGCCCTTCGTGAATATGCAAAGATCCGCACAACCCTATCTGAAAAAGAAAACAATGATGTCAAAGTAGATAAAGCTTTTGCACAGAAAATTATTGCTGGCGCACGGGCTGCAGGTCGTGATTCTCTAACTGAAATTGAAGCCAAGCAGGTTTTTGAGGCTTATGGTCTTCCTGTGACAAAGACTTATCTCGCGAAATCAGAAGAAGAAGCTGTTGCGCTTGCAAAGAAGATTGGTTTCCCTGTAGTTATGAAGATCGTTTCTCCTGATATTCTACATAAATCCGATGCGGGTGCAGTCAAAGTGAATATCAAGGATGAGCAATCTGCTCGCGATGCCTATCAGATTATTCTGAAGAACTCAAAAAATTACAAAGCAGACGCAAATATTCATGGTGTTGCTGTACAGGAAATGGCTCCATCAGGTACCGAAGTGATCATGGGGTCTGTCAATGATCCTACCTTTGGTCCAACAATGATGTTCGGTCTGGGAGGTATCTTTGTAGAGGTTCTGAAAGACGTAACTTTCCGTGTTGCCCCTGTTTCGACAGGTCAAGCACGCCATATGATTGATGAGATTCGTGGTGCACCAATTTTAGCTGGTGTCCGCGGCGAAAACCCTCGCGATCGTGCTCAACTGGCTGATACAGTATGTCGCTACTCAAAAATGATCCTTGATCTTGGAGATGACATCAGTGAATCTGATGCAAATCCAATTCTTGTTTACGAAGAAGGCAAGGGAGTGAAAGTCGTCGACGCCCGTGTCATTCTGAAGAAGAAATAGCATTATTGAAGCCAAGGGGCTGCAAAAGATTGCAGCCCCTTTTCTCTCCCTGTCGTGACCGTTATTCAGGCAGGTGAAATGAAAAATATTTCCCGAAGAAAATTTCTAACAGAAGCATCCCTGGGATTAGGTGCGGTGATTCTGGCTGGTTTATCTGGTTGTAAAGCAGGAACTTCCCAACCAATACCCCCTACACAAAGGATCAATACCAATATTAGTTCCACTGATACCGTGCAAGTTCCTCAAGATTCAACAAATAATTCTACAGTGGAACCAACACCAACCTTAGGGTTGCCGCACCTTGCCGTTGCCAGAAATGGCGAACCCGAACTTATGGTGCGCCAGGTAATTGAAGCATTAGGTGGAATAGATCAATTTGTATTTTCAAATGCCAATGTCATCATAAAACCAAATATTTGTGTGGCATACAACACCTATGAATTTGCCGCCACAACAAATCCCTGGGTGGTCGGGGCATTGGTTAAACTTTGCTTTGAAGCTGGTGCCGCCAGTGTAAAAGTAATGGATAATCCTTTTGGTGGAACAGCCGAAGAAGCATATAAGATTTCTGGAATTAGCGATGCAGTACAGGCTGCCGGGGGAGAAATGGTTTATATGGTGGATAGAAAGTTTGTTGATACATCCATCCCAAATGCAACCAGCTTGAAAAAAACTGCAATCTATCAAGACATCCTTGATGCGGATGTTTTAATCAATGTTCCCATAGCAAAAGTTCATGGTCTGGCAAAGCTAACCCTTGGTATGAAAAATCTCATGGGCACGATCCAAAAAAGGGAAATCCTGCATACAAAAATTGGAAATAACCTAGCAGACCTTGCTGGTTTTCTTCGCCCTGAATTAACGATCATTGATGGAATTCGTGTATTAATGGAAAATGGTCCTACTGGTGGAAGTCTGGATTATGTGAAACAAATGGATACTATTATTGCATCCAGGGATATCGTTGCAGCAGATAGTTATGCGGCAAGCACCTTATTTGGGATGGATCCTCTTTCTCTTTCATACATAGAAGCAGGTGTCTCTGCAGGGTTGGGTTCTGCTGATCTTCAACAATTGAAGATCGAAGAATTTTCCAACAACTGATTTGGTTCATAGCAATGAAGAAAACTCCCTCCATATCCTGGGTGATTATCCGGAAGATAGTTCAAGGAATTTTTCTGCTTTTATTTATTGTAATTATTATTTTGAATCAAAAAGCCAATTCATTAGAAGGATTGGCAAAAATACCGGTCCAATTAGATCCTTTGCTTGCCTTTTCATCTTCATTAGCCGGCAGATTCCTGATCAAAGGAATTTTATTTTCTACCCTCATCTGGATCTTTACATTAATTTTTGGAAGATTCTGGTGTGGGTGGATTTGCCCCATGGGAACCCTGCTGGATATTCTTCACTTTCATTCAAAAAAGAGAGTAAACATTCCCGAATCCTTCCGAATTGGTAAATATTTTCTCCTGGGTGTGATCCTTATCTCATCTCTTTTTGGATTTCAAACCCTCGTATGGTTTGACCCAATATCGATCTTTCAACGATTATTAATTACGGGAATTCTGCCAGTTATGGATCGGGTTTTCACATGGCTTGAAATCGTACTTTATCCCATTCCATTTTTTTCGAATGTGATCAACAAAGCCGATCTGCTTCTGAGACCTGCCATTTTCCCTTTGCAACCTGTCCGTTTCACCAATATTGGATGGATCATTTCTATACCGGTTATCATTATTCTTCTCAATTTATTTTCAATGCGTTTTTGGTGTCGCTATCTTTGCCCGTTGGGAGGTTTATTCGCTTTCCTTAGCCGGTTTTCAATATTCCGTCGCCAGGTTGATCTTGGAAAATGCACATGTTGCTCACAATGTGCACAAAATTGCCCGACTGGTACCATTGATCAGACTGCTGGATATCGAAGCGATCCTGCTGAGTGCATCTTCTGTATGAATTGTGTCGAAGCATGTTCTTTTTCCGCGAATGAAATTAAACCGGAAATGCCTGAAATATTACATTTTCCTTATGATGCTGACCGGCGAAAATTATTCTCAAGTCTTGGATATGCAATATTGGGAGTTGCATTTTTAAAATTGGTATCTTCGTCAAACCGCACTCCAATAAGGCCACCCGGGATTATGCAAGGCTCCTTTTTGGCTCGTTGCGTACGATGTGGAGCTTGCTATAAAATTTGTCCAACAAATGCAATTCAACCTGCGCCATTCATGGATGAAAGCTATGGATCACCTGAGTTAATTCTCAGGATCGGGTATTGTGACTATTCTTGTAATTCCTGCGGTCTTGTTTGTCCAACCCAGGCCATTCCTGTCTTACCACTGGAAGTAAAACGAAAAACTGTAATTGGGAAAGCGATCATAAACACAAACAAATGTATCGCCTGGGCACAGCATCAAGACTGTATCGTTTGTGAGGAAATGTGCCCAATCCCCCAAAAAGCAATCTATCTGAAAGAAGAAACATTCTTATCCCGAGATGGAGCAAATATTCGGGTAAAATTACCTTTTGTTGACCGTGAGTTGTGTATAGGTTGTGGTATTTGTGAAAATAAGTGCCCTGTTGTTGGTGAAGCTGCCATCAGGGTCGATCCTCTCGAAACAAATGGGATTTCATGAATTTATCGAAGCAAACCTGGATAAATATTCTATCGTCACTTTACATACCCGTTGCCCTACTTGGGCTCACTGTGCTGTCTTACGCACCGCTTATTTTCTCATTAGGGTTTTATTGGGATGATTGGCCTCTCATCTGGTTTGGACATTTACTGGGTACCAATGGATATCTGGAAGTTCTTGCAGGTGATAGACCATTTTTGGCAGGGGTATATCTCTTCAGCACCAGCATCCTTGGTGACTCTCCCATTCAATGGCACATTTTTGGGTTGTTGACACGTTGGTGTGTTACTCTCTCCTTCTGGTGGGCACTCTCAAAGCTCTGGAAGAATAGACAACAGGAAGTATTTTGGATCGCAGCATTATTTGCTGTTTATCCGGGGTTTAAACAACAGCCAATTTCTGTCATATATAGTAATGGGTACTTACTGCTAATCGCTTTTTTTCTTTCTTTTGGATTTACTATCCTCGCATTTCGCGATCGCAAGCGATTCTTGCTCTATACAGGCATTGCAATAGTTCTTGATCTGTTTTGTAGTTTTTCCACAGAATATTACTTTGGGTTGAATCTCGTTAGATTTGTCATTCTCTATTTTTTATTTCTTCCTCAAACGAAAGCTTTTTGGAAAACCATCAAGAAGACGATTATCTTCTGGTTGCCTTACCTCGCAAGTATGATCGCCTTCTTATTGTGGCGGGTTGTATTCTTTAAATTCCCCACCTATCAGCCTGAAACCATAACAAAATTATCCGAGCAAGGATTATCACTATCCTATTTTGGTCAACTTCTCTATCGAGTGATTCACGATTCTTTCTCTTCTGGAATTCAGACCTGGTTTGATTCTTTCCGCTTTCCATTACTTGAAGATTTTTCCATTCGTTCTAGAGCCGTGTTCTGGATCATTTTTGTAGTCGGAATCGCATTTTCACTTTTCATACTATTCTTTTACACACGCATCAAACCAGATAAAGAACAAGATTATGATAATGCCGAACCAGATTTTCTTAAAAGTGCTTTCTGGATTGGTTTATCCGCTTTAGTATTGGCTGGTATTCCATATTGGATCACAGATCTCCCCATTGAACTACAATTCCCGTGGGATCGTTTCAATCTGGCATTCATGGCTGGAAGTGCAATCTTTCTTGTCTGGATATTTATTTGGCTTTTTAGGTTGAAAAACCAGGTAAAAGTATTTTTGGCGCTCTTCCTTTCCATGGCAATGGCAAGTAACGTAATCAACGCGATAACGTTTCAACGTGAATGGCAGACTCAAAATGACCTTTTCTGGGAGCTCACATGGCGCGCACCTCAGTTGAAAGAGAATACAACGGTTCTCACTTTTGGATTACCTCTAAAGTATTATAGCGATAACTCCCTTACGGCTCCTCTCAATTGGATCTACGCACCAGAAAATCACTCCACTCAAATACCTTACCTCTTCGCATTTACCGATGTTCGAATTGGAGCTGCAATACCAGAATTGAAGAGGAATTTACCCATACATCAAACATATCGTAGCGCAGAGTTCAACGGAAACACCTCGAACATGGTGGTAGTTTTTTACTCGCCTCCAGGTTGTTTGCGTGTCCTCGATCCTTCACGAAGATGGGATGTCCCCGAACTGCCTGAAGATTTGAACAAAGCATTCTACCTGTCAAATGTTAATCAGGTTTTACCTGATGGAAACACTGCTATTCCACCTCAAGACATCTTTGGTTCAGGATCAGAATCGAATTGGTGTTACTACTTTGAAAAAGCTGATCTGGCGCGCCAATCTGAGAATTGGGATACAATCGTTTCCATGTGGAACGAAGCGAATTATTATAACTTTACTCCATCAGATCCCACTGAATATATTGTTTTTGTTGAAGGATTTGCCCATAAAGGTGATTGGGATACTGTAGATCAATTATTCAGCAATGCCATGCTTCTCAATAGAAATGTTCATTCACATATTTGCAGCCAGATAGAATATCTATCAAAAAACCTCTCGCAAACAGACAAAGATCAAGCTGCGCTTGACGAAATCGGGATCAAATATGAATGTACTTCTCAATAATAAATGGAGTATTTTCAACGATGATTGACTCCTCCCTATCGTGTTCAGTAGTAATTCCAGTATTTAATGGATCAGATACGATTCCCGAATTAGTGGAACGATTAACCAACACGCTTTCTAATATTGCATCCAATTATGAAATCCTGCTGGTAAATGACGGCAGCCCTGATGATAGCTGGCAGGTGATCCAAAACCTGGCATTCAAAGATCCCGCTCACATTGTTGGTATTAATCTTAAGCGGAATTTTGGCCAGCATAATGCATTACTTTGTGGTGTTCGTGCAGCAATATATGAAATCATCATCACGATGGATGACGACCTGCAGCACCCGCCAGAAGAAATCACGAAACTATTGGAACAGTTACAAACAGGTTATGATGTAGTATATGGTCTGCCCTCTAAAATGCCCCATTCAGCATGGAGAAATTTTTTCTCATGGTTTACAAAACGTACACTTGCAAGAGTAATGGGTGTAAAAACTGTTCGAGATATCAGTTCTTTTCGCGCTTTTCGTACCTCCATTAGAGATGCTTTTGTCAATTTTCAAAGTCCGAGTGTTATTCTGGATGTGCTGCTTTCCTGGGGTACAAACCGATTTGGAACTGTCAAAGTAAATGAAGAACCTCGCCAGCAAGGTCATTCCAATTATAATTTTTTGTCATTGGCATCTCAGGCTCTTTTAATTTTGACAGGATTCAGCACCATTCCTTTACGATTTGCAACAATGGTCGGTTTCTTTTTCATCTTTTTTGGTCTGGCTGTATTTCTCTATGTTTTGGTAGCAACTCTTGCAGCAGGCAGTATCCCAGGCTTTCCTTTCCTTGCTTCAATAATCGCAATTTTTAGCGGTGTACAGTTATTCTCACTTGGGTTGATAGGAGAATATTTGGGAAGAATTTTTGATCGGAGTATGGATCGGCCTCCTTATGTAATAGATGAGACCACCCAAAAAGAATTGTCATGAAATGTGTGATTCTTCAGCCTTCTTATATACCCTGGCGGGGATATTTTCATCAGATTGCTCTGGCAGATGTTTTTGTTTTTTATGATGATGTGCAATATGATGCCCGAGGATGGCGCAATCGCAATAAAATCAAAACACCATCTGGTTCACGTTGGATCACTATACCAGTTCATTCAAAAGGCTCTCAAATAGAACATATTCCTATCAATCAGATTAAAATCGATTGGACAAAAAACTGGAACGAAGAGCATTGGTTGAGCTTGAAACACAACTATGCTAAAGCACCTTTTTTCTCTCAATATGCTGAAATCCTTCAAGATTTTTATGCTCATAAACCAGAGAAACTGATTGACTTCACGATCCCCCTCACAAAAATTATTGCTGACCTTCTTGGTTTTCACCCAACATTCATGTTATCTTCCCAACTTCAAGCAAAAGGAAGCAAAACTGACCGTTTGATTTCAATTCTTAAAACAATCGGGGCAGATTATTATATTTCGGGGCCGTCAGCAAGAGATTATATTGATCCAATTCAATTTCGAGATGTCGGCATCGACCTGGAATACATGCAATATAATTATCCAGAATATACACAGCTATATCCTCCCTTCGACGGCCAGGTATCTATACTGGATTTACTTTTTATGACCGGTTCGAATGCGAGAGACTATATCATTGGAAAATGAAATGACTGACGTTCCAAATTGTGATAATGTAAAAAAATATTTTGGTAAAGCACTTTCTGTCCATGGCAGTACTGCACAAGGAGCAGATTGGAATTCTACTCAATCACAAGAGACACGATTTGCTCAACTAATCAAAGTAATTAATGAGAGGGCTGATTTTACTATCCTGGATTATGGTTGTGGCTATGGTGCGATGGCCGAATATCTCCTTGCACAGGGATATGTATTTAAGCAATTTTTCGGATGTGATATTCTTGAACCAATGATAAACGAAGCTAAACGGCTTCATCCTGACAAAGCTCGATTTTTCTTTACTACAGAATTTAAACAAATACCAATGGTAGATTACACAGTTGCAAGTGGTGTTTTTAACGCCCGGCTTCAAGCATCCTATGATGATTGGACAAAGTACGTTCTTGATTCATTGAACAACATTAATGAAATCACTAAAAAAGGATTTTCTGTTAATTTTCTTACAAGTTATTCTGACACAGAGAAAATGCAGGAAAGATTATATTATGCAGACCCCTGTTTTCTCTTTGATTATTGTAAAAAGCATTTTTCTAAAAATGTTGCCCTGTATCATGACTACGGTCTTTACGACTTTACCCTCATTGTCAGGAAAAACATATGATTGACTTTAATCGCCCACATATTACAGGGAAAGAAATTGAGTACGCCTTGCAGGCATATGAAAATGCCCATATTTCTGGTGATGGTATATATACAAAAAAGAGCAGTGAGATATTAGAAAAAGTTCTCCATGCTAAAAAAGTATTATTGACCACCTCATGCACCCATGCTTTGGAATTATCCGCATTGCTGTTGAACATCCAGCCGGGTGATGAAGTTATTGTTCCTTCATTTACCTTTGTATCCACGATAAATGCATATGTGCTGCGAGGTGCTCATCCAGTCTTTGTCGATATCCGGTCTGACACCCTTAATATAGACGAATCCTTGATTGAAAACCGAATCACCGAACGAACCAAAGCTATCCTTCCCGTTCATTATGCAGGCGTTGGTTGTGAAATGGAAGCGATTCAGGTAATAGCTAATCATTATCACATTCCAGTTGTAGAAGATAATGCCCACGGATTATTTGGGAAATATCGTAATCAACCACTGGGTTCATTTGGCTGCATGGCTACACAAAGTTTTCATGAGACGAAAAATATTTCCATGGGTGAAGGTGGCGCACTGGTCATCAATGATCCTAAGCTGGTCGAACGCGCAGAGATCATACGCGAAAAAGGGACCAATCGAAGCCGCTTTTTCCGTGGTATGGTAGATAAATACACCTGGGTGGATATTGGTTCCAGCTATTTGCCTTCAGATATACTGGCAGCAGTACTCTATGCCCAATTGGAAAATTGGCAAAGCATCCAACAGCATCGAGCAGAAATTTGGAATTATTATCATGATAACCTTTTGGATTGGGCACTTGCGAATAATTGCAGATTGCCGGTTATACCAGAATATTGCCAGCAGGCATACCATATGTTTTATATACTCATGCCAGATTTCGATACTCGCCAACGATTTATTGATCACTTAAAACAGCATCAAATACATGCTGTTTTCCACTATTTACCTTTGCATCTTTCGGATATGGGTCGAAAATTCGGTGGAAAGCTTGGTGATTGTCCTGTTACGGAATCAATCAGTGATCGATTGGTAAGACTTCCCTTCCATAACGCTCTAACCCGAGAAGAACAATCCCAGGTTGTGAAAGTAACCAAATCTTTTCATTTTTAGAAAAAAGCAGCTATTCGAGCAATTTCTGCATTGTTTCGACCAACCTGTCTTCAGAGACCAATTGCTGTTGGCTGTTAGTGAGATCTTTTATGGCAACCTTACCCTGAGATACTTCGTCAGGCCCTTGAAGGATCACATACCTCACACCCAACTTATCTGCGTATTTAAATTGCTTGATCAATTTTGCAACTGTCGGATAACACAATACATTAAGCCCGGCAGCTCGTAATTTTGCAGCCAAACCGAAAGCAGAAGATAATGCGTTTTCATCAAATACCGCGACCAGACATGTTTTTTTGAAAGGCGTTAGTTCAGGTAGTAGACCATATTTTTCTAATACTAAAGTGATCATTACATCACCCATGGCAAAACCAACCCCTGGTAAAGGTTCTCCGCCAACAGCTTCTACAAGATTGTCGTAATGTCCTCCACCCAGGATTGCCCTACCTCCATCCAGGTCATTTGCTTCGAATACAGTTCCTGTGTAATAATCTAGCCCACGAATAATATGAGCATCAAATTTCACAAATTCTTCTACCGATAGTGCTTTAAGTGCAGCAAAAAGCCGTTGTAGAGATTCTGATCTTTTCCATAATTCTACATCTTGAAGAATAGCTTCCAGACCATTCAATTGATTCTGGGTGAAACCTAATTCCAGGGCATAGTTTTCCCATTCCTTGGTTGGTAGCTTGTCGCTTCTATCTATCAAGCGAAAAGCAGACTTTTTTATTTCACCCGATATTTTAATTTCACTGAGAGCTTCATCCATTAATCGTCTGTCATTTACTCGTATCCCGACTTGTTTTGAGGTTAACCCTACTGAACGGAGGAATTCGACACAAATAGCGATTAATTCTGCATCAGCTTCAGGGCTGCTGACACCAATCATGTCAATATTCCACTGGAAGAATTCTCGTGATCGACCTTTTTGAGGGCGTTCATACCGCCAAAATGGTCCAAATGACCACCATCTTAACGGATAAGTGAGCTGATTCTGCCTTTGTGCAACCATTCGGGCGAGACTGGGTGTCAATTCGGGTCGTAGGGTTAGCAGCTCTCCACCACGATCTTGCAAGACAAACGCCTGTTCTTTAACTAGTTCTTCCCCTGATTTTGCGGCATAAAGGTCAATCTTTTCAAGAAATGGACCATCATATTCTTCATAACCAAATCGCGAAGAAATGTCTCTTATCTTTTCATACAACCAGCCATGAATTGCTTTCTCTGCAGGGTAAAAATCCCTGGCACCCTTTACTGATGGAATTAGTGTTTTCATAATATTAGTCGCCCTTCTGATGATCAAAAGTGAATTTTAGCATAAATATATTAGAAAAGCTTTTCGATGTTGGGCAAATAAAACGGAGGTGCTTTCTTGACATACTCTTAACAATGTAGGTATGATAAAATTCTTTACATACAAGATAATTGGCTATTTACCATTTACACGTGGCAGGTGCTTATGAATGTAGAAAATATCATATCCCTTGTTCAGGGTAAGGTTTTAACGAACAGTATAAATCTTGAACAGGAGATAAAAGGTGGGTTTGGAGCAGATTTAATGAGCGACGTTTTAGCTTCGATCCAGCCTGGTGCAGTTCTATTAACGGGTTTATGCAATCCCCAGGTAGTGCGTACTGCCATGATGGCTGATGTTCATGCTATTGTACTTGTCAGGGGGAAATGTCCACCACAAGAAACCGTGGCTCTGGCAGAGTTAGAAAAAATTCCGCTTATCTCATCACCTTTTGGAATGTTTGAACTTTGTGGCCGTCTTTATAAGGCAGGTCTAATTAGTCTAGAAGGATGCGTCACAGAACAGCCAGGTAATTCATGAATTAGGGATAAATAATAATGGTGCTGCCATCTGCAGACAAGAGAGTAGTCGTCAGCGATCAATCAGCCGAGGAAATCACACGGGTTGAGGAACTTTCCTATGAGTTGAAGATCGCTGATGTCATGTCACGAGATGTCTTCTCGATATCCCCAGATATGCAAATGCGTGATGTAATTGAGCATTTTCGACAAAAGCGAATTTCTGGCGCACCCGTATTATCAGACAATATACTTGTCGGTATCATAAGCATGGAGGATTTGATCCGCTGCCTGATCGCTTCGGATCAGGATGCCATAGCTGAAAAATACATGACAAAAAAGGTCATAACTGTACGTTCGACAGATCCAACTGTCGAAGCTATGAAGTTATTCGTCAGCAGCCATGTTGGACGTCTTGCCGTAGTTGAACCAGATGGAAAACTGGCAGGAATCATTACAAAAGGTGATATCACTCGTGGTCTTTTAAATGCCTTACAAACCGATTATAAACAGGAGGAGATACGCCGATATCGTGCCAGCCACCTGTTTGAAGATATTGAATCAGATCGTACAAGTTTGATACTGCGATACAACATTAAAGTTCATGACTTTACTCATGGTGGCGCAGCTTCGACCAACATTAAAAAAGCTTTATTGCGGCTTGGTGCAAACCCACAAATTGCCCGCCGTGTTGGTATTGCTGTTTACGAAGCAGAAATGAACCTCATTATTCATACAATTAATGGTGGCTATCTCCGCGTTGAAATTGAGCCACACCGTATCTCCATTGAAACCTCAGATGATGGACCTGGCATTCCTGACGTATCGAAGGCGTTGAAACCGGGTTATTCCACGGCGACTGAAGAGATCCGTGAATTGGGTTTTGGTGCAGGAATGGGTCTGACAAATATAGCACGTTGTGTTGATACCATGGTTTTAGATTCGCAACCTGGTAAAGGTACACATTTAAAATTGCGAATATTTTTAAAGAAGGAAGAAACTGTAGGCGAAGGATGGTCTGCTGATAAGGAGAGCTGATTCCCATGAACCTTCAACAAATAATCGATCAACTTAAACTCACTGTCTTGACGGAAAAGAAAGATTTTTCCAGCATTGAACCAACATCAGGTTATACATCGGATCTTTTAAGTTGCGTTATGGCTGGTGCATCCCATGGGAGTATCTGGGTCACCTTGCAGGCACATAACAATATCGTCGCAGTTGCAGCACTTTTAGAAACCAGTGCGGTTATAATCACCGAAGGTGCAATACCCGATGCCAGCACAATATCCCGAGCGAATCAAGAAGGAATAGTGCTACTCTCTACTCCTCAACAAAGCTTTCCTATTGTTGGAAAATTGTGGGAAATGGGTCTTCGAGCCTGAACGAGAGGGATCAATGTGATACGTGTCCGTGCAGATCTGCATGTTCATACGGTACTTTCTCCCTGTGCTGAAGTGGAAATGATCCCCCCATTGATTGTTCGTGAGGCTCTTGATTTGGGAATAAATTTACTTGCAATCACCGATCATAATTCTTCAGCAAATATCGAATCGGTTCAAAAAGCTGCTAAAGGTACCTGCCTCTCCATTCTCCCTGGAATGGAATTGCAGACTCGTGAAGAAGTTCATGTTCTTTGCCTGTTCGATACGTTGGAGCAGATAAAAGCATGGCAGAAAATTGTTGATACATCAATGCCTGATATTTTGAACGATGTTGAACACTTTGGTGAACAATTTGTGGTCGACGAAACAGGTGATTTTATCCGTCGAGAAGAAAAGTTACTAATAACTTCATCGGATCTGACCCTTACAGAAGCGTATAATAAAGTGGCAGAACTGGGAGGATGGTTGGTACCCGCTCATGTAAATCGAAAAATGAATGGTCTCCTCTCCATCCTTGGATTTGTACCCGTTGATATTCCTATTGATGCCCTGGAAATTTCCAGTCATCTGAAACCTGAAGAGGCGTATAAGAATTTTCCGCAAATTCGAAATTACCCTCTCCTTCAAGATGGTGATGTACACATCCTGGGAGACTTTGCAGGAACCAATGAGTTTATTTTGAATGAAATATCCATCCGGGAACTTCGGATGGCAGTACATCAACAGGAAGGCAGAAGTCATCGTATACTTAATTAGCCATGGACGTCTTGCATGATATTCGATGACATTTGATAATTGACCTATTTGATGATGAGCGATTAGACTTGTTAAGATTAAGAAGTTGAATTACCACTAGTTTTATCAGATTATATTGGAGTACTATATGCAAAAATTGATCGACAACATTCCAGCCAACGATCCGGTAGCCATTCCAGATCAAAAAGCAAAAATAGACGCCATTTTGGATGCCAATAAAGACAAACAAGGCGGCTTGATGGTAATTCTTAATGAATTACAAAGCAAAATTGGGTTCGTTTCAGAATCAATGCAACGCTATGTAGCACAGCAATTGAAGATTCCGGTATCTGCAGTTCATGGCGTTGTGTCTTTTTACTCATTCTTTACCACAACCCCACGCGGGAAACATACCATCAAATTCTGCATGGGTACTGCATGCTATGTTGGTGGTACTCAGCAGTTACTTGACAAAGCAAAACAATTACTCGGTATTGACCCTGGTGAAACCACACCAGATGGAAAAATAACTTTGGAATTATGCCGTTGTGTAGGTGCATGCAGCCAGGCACCTGTAGTTGTGGTCGATGATGAAATTACAGGTCGCATGAAACCGAATAAACTGGCTCAAACTTTGCGATCTGTGGATGAGGAAGTTTCTGAAAAGTAGGTGACTTGCGAGAACTAACGCTGCATCTTCTTGACCTCGCTGCTAATAGCGTTTCTGCTCTTTCACAAAATATCACTATTGAAGTGATTGAGGATACAATTTCTGATCGCTTATGCATGAGTGTAAAGGATGACGGAAAAGGCATGGACACCGAAATGGTTTCCAAAGTCGTCGATCCCTTTGTAACTACACGCACTACACGAAAAGTTGGTCTGGGTATTCCTCTACTCAAAGCAGCAGCAGAAGCTTGCAATGGTTCTTTTAAAATCGAATCTAAACCTGGCGCAGGTACATTTGTCAAAGCAGAATTTCAGCGCAGCCATATCGATCGTATGCCGCTGGGAGATCTTGCCTCGACGTTTCTAACCCTGCTGATCGGAACACCTGATGTTCATTGGATATTTCGTTATAAAGTCAATGACAGGGAATTTCTCTTCGATGACAAACCAGTAAAGAAAGAGTTGGGCGATATTCCGTTATCGGAGCCATTAGTTATCAATTTCTTACGAGTTTATTTGTCAGATGGAATTAACTCCATTCGACCGCAAGATTTAATGTAACTGAAACTTAAACCAGAGAGGACACCATGGAAAAAGTAAAGTCTCTTGAGGATCTAAAAAAGCTTCGTCAGGAAGCGCTTGAAAAACGCACCGCAAAAGCAATGAGCGGGCAAAAAGAAATAATCGTTGGTATGGGCACAGTGGGTATTGCTGCTGGTGCTCGTGAGACATTGAAAGCGATTTTGGAGTACATCGAAAAAGAGAATTTAACAGATATTGTAGTTCGCCAGACAGGTAACATAGGACTGGATTCTTATGAACCCATCGTGCAGGTGATTATTGGTGATCAACCCAAAGTATCCTATGGACATGTGACTCCCGATGTTGTACGTCGTATTATGAAAGAGCATATTGTTGGCGGCGTTGCATTAAAAGAAAATCGCATTGAAGGATAATTTTTAAGTATTTCATTTAGTTGCAAATATATTACGAATAGAAGAGAGTGTTTGGTAGGTGTAAAATGCCATTTTTTCGATCACATGTTTTAGTGTCAGTTGATCCTGAGTGTGTTAAACGCGGTGCATATAAACTGATGGATGCATTACAGGATGAACTGGTACATCAAGGTTTAAACGACGAAATTCAAATTCTTGAAACATCACGTCTGGGTGATCCCGCCCAATTTGGACCTGATATTATGGTTTACCCCGAAGGTGTGCATTATGCGAATTTGTCGATAGATGACGTTCCTTACCTTGTTCAGGAACAATTCCTAAAAGGTCGTATCGTTCAGAAATTTGTAGCACAGGAAAAAGTAATTTCCGATGAAGAACTTGGTTTACCCAAGCGAAAAGAAATTCGTTCTGTATTACGCAACTGCGGCAAAATTGACCCAAACAATATTGAAGATTACATTGCTGAAGATGGATATCTTGCACTCGGTAAAGTGATCACCGAAATGACTCCGGAAGATGTAATTGATACGGTTTTAAAATCCGGTCTACGCGGTCGTGGCGGTGCAGGTTTTCCCACTGGGAAAAAGTGGTCGTTTGCCCGAGCCAGTCAGGGTGATGTTAAGTATGTAATCTGCAATGCAGATGAAGGTGATCCCGGTGCTTTCATGAACCGCCGTGTTTTGGAAGGCGATCCCCACTCGGTCATCGAGGGAATGATTATCGCTGCCTATGCGATAGGTTCCAATCAGGGATATATCTATTGCCGTGCAGAATATCCTTTGGCGGTAAAGACATTAAACATTGGTATTCAACAAGCTCGTGAATTTGGTTTCCTCGGAAAAAATATCCTGGGTTCAAATTTCAGCTTTGACCTGGAAGTTCGCATGGGTGCTGGAGCTTTTGTCTGTGGTGAAGAGACTGCTCTGATGGCTTCCATTGAAGGAAAACGTGGAGAACCACGTCCTCGCCCACCATTCCCTGCTGTCAAAGGACTTTTCCAAAAACCATCAAACATTAACAATGTCGAAACTTACGCTGATGTTCCACGCATCATTTTAGAAGGCCCAGATTGGTATGCAGGTATGGGCACTGAAAAAGCAAAAGGAACAAAAACCTTTGCACTTGCTGGTGATGTAAAGAACACCGGTTTGATCGAAGTTCCCCTTGGCATCACCCTGCGCGAAATTGTCTACGATGTCGGCGGTGGCATCAAAGATGATAAAGCTTTCAAAGCCATTCAAACAGGTGGACCTATGGGTGGCATGCTTCCCGCTAATCTCCTTGACATGTCAGTGGACTACGAAACATTAACTGCTGCAGGCTCTATCATGGGATCTGGCGGTATGATCGTCATGGATGAAGATACTTGCATGGTAGATATGGCTCGTTTCTTCATGGATTTCACCCAGGACGAAAGCTGTGGAAAGTGCGTTCCTTGTCGTGTTGGTACCCGCCGAATTTTGGAGATTTTGAACCGTATTTGCGATGGTGAAGGTCGAGAAGGCGATATTGAATTATTACAACAGTTATGCTATGAGATCAAACGCGACAGTTTATGTGGGCTCGGTCAGGGTGCTCCAAATCCTGTGGAAACCGCTCTAAAATATTTCCGCGATGAGTTTGAAGCTCATATTCGTGAGAAACGATGCCCTGCAAAAGTTTGTCGTAAATTGATCACATATGAGATCGTGGATGGTGATTGTACTGGTTGTACAGTTTGCGCTCGTAACTGCCCCGCAAATGCAATTTCTGGCGAACGGCGCAAGACTCACGTGATCGATCCAGATATTTGTATCCGTTGTGGTATCTGTAAGCAAGTATGTAACTTTAATGCAATCATTATTAAGTAAGGAATTGAGGAATTAGTTACTTCCTGGATTCACCGAGCAAACGCTCGAAACTCTCATTTGCTGGAGGAAGATGATGGCAGTAGAGGCAAAACATGGAAGCAACATCGATAGAGTGATTGAAGAGGTTATTGAGCAATACGGAGCCTCGCGCGAAGAACTGATCCCGATCCTTAATGAGATCAATCGGAAAATCGGTTTTTTGCCAAATGAAGCACTGGAAAAAGTCAGCCGACAGCTCAAATTGCCTCAAAGTAACGTACTTTCTGTAGCAACTTTCTATCAGATGCTGTCAACCAAACCGCGCGGTAAGCATGTCATTCAATTTTGTGAAAGCGCTCCGTGCCATGTGGTTGGCGGCAGGCAAGTCTGGGAACGGCTACAAGAAGAATTGCATATTAAAGCAGGCGAAACAACAAAAGATGGTAAATGGTCGCTGGTTACAGTTTCATGCCTGGGTGTGTGCGGAGTTGGTCCGGTGATTGTCATCGATGAAGATATGTATGGCAGTGTTACACCAGACCAGATACCGGAAATCCTGTCAAAGTACGATTAAAGGAGCGAACAATGAAAACATATCGTTCACTTGTTCTGGTATCTAGTGATACGCGCAGTATGGAATTAGGAGCGCAAAATGTTTTCCAATCCATCCAGCATGAAGTACGCCGGCTAGGTCTGGAAAATGAGATTTCAGTGACTATGGTAGGAGATGTTGGACGCCATGATGCCATCCCGATGGTCATTATCTATCCTGAGGCAGTCATCTACGGACCAGTAAAGGCTGAAGATGTACCATATCTGGTCGAAGAACATCTCTACAAAGGACGCATTGCAGCAGGTTTGCAGGCTTCACAACGGGAATTGAGCGGTCGTATAGCATGGATCTCTGCTCGCAAAGGAACTCTCCCTGCAGAGAAACGAATTGTTTTAGATCGGGCAGGCATTATTGATCCCGACAATATCGAAGAATACATTCTTCATGATGGATACCAGGCATTAGGCAAAGCCTTGGGTGAAATGAAACCTGCAGATGTTATTGATACAGTGAAAAAATCTGGCTTGCGAGGACGTGGTGGTGCTGGTTTTCCAACTGGTACCAAATGGTCGTTTGTTGCCCGCACTCCAGGTGATCAAAAGTACATCGTTTGCAATGCTGACGAAAGCGAACCAGGAACATTCAAGGATCGTCTGATCATTGAGGGCGATCCCCATGCAATACTTGAAGCGATGGCAATAGCAGGTTATGCTGTAGGAGCTACAGAAGGGTATATCTATGTTCGTGGCGAGTACGCTCTCGCACAGAACCGCCTTCGCAGCGCTATTCAACAGGCTGAAGAATTTGGTTTCCTGGGAAAGAATATTTTCGGAAGCGGGTTCGATTTTAAAATCCATATCCATTCTGGTGCAGGTGCCTATGTCTGTGGCGAAGAAACTGCACTTCTTGAATCCATCGAAGGAAGACGCGGAGAACCTCGCAACCGTCCCCCTTATCCAACCACTTCTGGTCTTTGGGGAATGCCTACTGTAGTAAATAATGTCGAGACTCTGGCTAACATTCCACCAATCATTCAACATGGTGCAGAATGGTACCGCTCAATTGGGACCCCCAACAGTCCTGGCACGAAAGTCTACACAATCTTAGGAAATGTCAATGTTACAGGTCTGATCGAAGTTCCCATGGGAATCACCTTGCGCGAAGTGATCGCAATCTACGGAAAAGGAATGGTGAATAATTCCTCCTTCAAGTTAGCCCAAACAGGTGGTTCGAGTGGTTCGGTAATTCCAGCCAGCTTGCAGGATACCCCCATGGATTTTGATTCATTTGCAAAAGCAGGCGTTGCATTAGGATCAGGCGCACTTCTTATATGCAATGAAGATACATGCGTTGTTGACCTTGCAAAAGCACTATTGCAATTCTTCCGCAGAGAAAGCTGTGGAAAATGTAATCCTTGCAGAATTGGAACAGAACGTTCTTATGCAATTTTAGATTCGATCTCTCAAGGGAAAGGAACGCTGAAAGACCTGGATGACCTCAAGCTTCTTAGCGAGCAAATGACAATGCTTTCTAACTGCGGTCTGGGTCAAACAGCAGGAACACCGCTGCGCGACATTTTAAATTACTTCCGCTCTGAAGTGGAAGCACATATCCGTCTAAAAGTATGTCCATCGGGTGTGTGCCCCATGAGTGGCCGATAAATTTTACCTATTCAAAACAAGATTTGACGGAGAAGGTGAGTAATGGTTAACATCACAATCAACGGAAAAAGTATTCAGGCACCAGAGGGCTATACCGTTCTTAAGGCTGCCACAGAGAATGGAATTCATATTCCTACCCTTTGTGACCACCCCGAATTAGCTCCTTACGGTGGTTGCCGCTTATGTCTGGTGGAGGTTGATGGATTTCGCACTCCACAGCCATCCTGCACATTACCAATTAGTAATAACATGGTTATCCGCACAGATACACCCGCTTTGCATGAATCTCGTAAATTCGTGCTTGGCTTGATCTTCAGTGAGCGCAATCATTTTTGCCCTTACTGCCAGCAAAGTGGTGGTGACTGCGAACTTCAAAATGCAGCCTATGACGAAGGCATGACCCATTGGCCGCTTCAACCAGGATGGAAGAGTTTTCCAGTAGATGCTTCTCATCCATACATCATTCTTGAGCATAATCGCTGTATTTTATGCCGCCGTTGCGTGCGCGCTTGCGGTGAGCTCGTTGGAAACTTCACATTGGGTGTAGAAGAACGTGGTGCAAATAGCATGTTGGTTGCTGATCTGGGCACCCCATTAGGCGAGAGCTCCTGTGTCTCCTGCGGAACCTGTGTGCAGGTCTGCCCTACGGGTGCATTGATTGATCGTTGGAGCGCATATCGCGGAAGAGAAGAAGAAAGCACATCCCAAAAGACAATTTGTACCGCCTGCAGTGTCGGTTGTGGTCTCGAGGTATTCACTCGTGATAATAACATCGTTAAAGTATATGGTGATTGGGATTCATCGATCAACAAGGGTGTAATCTGCGATAAAGGCCGCTTTGAACCTATGATTGAAAAACGTGAACGCATCGTCACCCCAATTGTGAAGCAGGATGGCAAATCCAAAGCAGCCACCTGGGAAAATGCATTGGCAACTATCGCTACAAAATGGTCCAAAGATGATGCCTCAGCCCTGGTATCAACGAAATTACCTGCAGAAACCCTTTCAATGATTAAGAATCTTGTTGGCAATGACTTTGTGTCTGCAATCGAACCCACTGGTGCAGCACTTGCAAAGGTATCTTCGGAAATGAAGAAACCCTTTGAGGGTAAATTGTCAGACTTGAAACAATCTGATTGCATTGTACTGGTTGATGCCAATTTAGCTGATGACCATCAGGTAGCCGGCTTCTTCACAAAACGTCTCATCCCGAACGGTACTCATCTAATCATTGTCGATTCAGAAACCAATCCATTTGAAAATTACGCCGATGTTGTCTTAACCCCAGCCAAAGGCGGCGAGGCAACATTGCTGCAGGTGATTGCTGATGGAAAAGGTAAAGAAAATACTGCCAAAGCAATCGAAATCCTTGCCCATGCTGCACATCCAGTGATCGTCTTTGGAAATTGTGCAAATGAAGAAGCCATCAAAGCTGCAATCGAAGTTGCTGCAAAGTATCACGGTGTTGTCCTTGGCACTCTGGGTGGTGCAAACTCCTTATTGACAACCGTAATGGGAATGGAAAAATCATTCGTCGCAACAAAAGCAAAATCAATATTGGTTGCTTTAAGCGATGATGAACCAAATCAGAAGCTCGTCCAGCAATTAGATAAAGTTCCTTTCAAAGTCGTGATTGCTTCTTACCATTCTCAACTCACGGCTCAAGCTGATGTTGTCTTACCATCAGGTATGTGGGCGGAAGAAACTGGTCACTTTATTAATCTGGATGGTCATGTTCAAGAAGCAGTTGCTTCTTTGAAAATGCCCGAACAGGTGAAAAGTAGCAGCGATGCAGTAAAAGCCATTGCTGATAAACTTGGGATCAAAGTAGATGGTGATGGGTGGAAGAAAGAATTGACCGCTCACCAAACCATTACAGAAATCGTGACAGCATAATCGGTTGTTACCGGTAGAAAACGTAGATATACAGGAGATACTATGGCAAAACCAAAAATTTCTTCCGATTGGATGGGTGGATGCGCAGGATGTCACATGTCTTTCTTAGACATTGACGAGCGAATAATCAAGCTAATAGAGCTTGCTGATTTACGAGCAACTCCCATTACGGATTTAAAGCAGCCTGATGCAAGCGGTGTTGATGTTGGAATTCTTGAAGGCAGTGTAATGAATACGGCAAATGAAGAAGTTGCACTTCGAATGCGGGAACGCTGCAAAATCCTTGTTGCTCTCGGTGATTGTGCAGTATTTGGTGGTGTGCCTGCTATGCGCAATTTTTTCTCTATCGATGAAACTCTGAAACGTGGATATGTAGAAACAGAATCTACAGATGCAGAAGGAAAGGTTCCCGACGATCCAGAACTTTGTAAACAGACTAAAGTTCGGTCGGTAAATGAAGTTGTACCAGTGGACGTATTCGTACCTGGATGTCCACCGGATCCAGATGTAATTTATTATGTCTTGAGTGAGTTGGCTCAAGGTCGTATGCCCGACCTTAAGGGCGATAAGATTAACTGGCATTAGGAGAAAAATTATGGTAACACAAAAAATAACAATTGAGCCAGTCACTCGTATTGAAGGTCACGCAAAAGTAACCGTACATCTCAAACCAGATGGAAAAGTTGAACACGCATATATGCATGTCAATGAATTCCGCGGTTTTGAAAAATTCTGCGAAGGGCGTATGGTCTTCGAAATGCCCTACATCACCCCGCGCATCTGCGGTATTTGCCCGGTCAGCCACCATTTAGCTGCCGCCAAAGCAGGTGATGAAGTTTTGGGTTGCCCACCACCTAAACCAGCCGCTATGCTGCGCGAATTAATGCACATGGGACAGATTACTCAAAGCCATGGCATGCACTTCTTTGAACTCGCAGGTCCAGACTTGCTTCTCGGTTTTGATGCCGATCCAGCCATCCGCAATGTAGTAGGATTGATAGGTGCCAATCCTGACCTGGCAGTTAAAGCCGTCAAATTACGCAAATTCGGGCAGGAAATCATTAAAATCCTCGGTGGTAGAAAAATACATCCCGATTTTGCGGTTCCTGGTGGTGTTAACAACGCCCTTAGCATGAAAGATCGCGATGTCATCTTGGCACAAATTGATGAGAATATTGCAACTGCGCAAACTGGCATTCAAATCATCAAAGAGTGGGCAGCGAAGAATATCGAAGATATCAATAAATTCGCTGTTTTCAAAACCGGCTATTTCGGACTGGTCACTCCTAAGAATGGCCTTGAGCTTTACGATGGCAAAATTCGACTGATCGGCGCAGATGGCAAACAATTGGAACACTTCGATGGCAAGAATTACCTGAATGTCATCGCAGAACACGTCGAAAGCTGGTCATATCTGAAATTCCCTTATTATAAGAAGATGGGATGGCCGGATGGTGTCTACCGTGTTGGGCCTTTAGGTCGCCTGAATGCTTCAGACACAATTGAAACCCCACTTGCTGGTGAGGAAATGAAGTTCTGGAAATCGATCAATGATGGAAAACCAGTTGAAAATACGCTGTACTATCACCTGGCTCGCATGATCGAATGCTTGTTCGCTCTCGAGCGCATCCGAATTTTATGCGAAGATCCTGACATTCTTTCTACCGATATTATCAATACTCGCCAGGAATTCAAAGGTGAAGGCGTTGGTGTCATTGAAGCTCCTCGTGGAACACTGTTCCATCATTATTGGGCTAATGCCAATGGTCAATTGGAAAAAGTCAACCTTATCGTTGCAACTGGTCACAATAACTGGGCGATGAGCAATGCGGTTGATAGCGTTGCAAAAACCTACATTGATGGTCCGGTCACTGAGGGTATGCTTAATCGAATTGAAGCCGCAATACGTGCTTATGACCCATGCCTCTCCTGCTCAACTCATGCAGTAGGTCAAATGCCAATTGAAGTTGATGTATATGATGCATCTGGCGATTTGGTGCAAACTGTAAAACGCAGTAACTAAAGAATCCATTCATAACTATGCAGGGGTTTTGATATGCACGAGTCAAAACCCCTGCACTTATAGATATTCACTATGCAAAAAATTTTGATTATTGGTTATGGAAATCCTGATAGAGAAGATGACGGTGTAGCCTGGCATATACTCCAACTTCTCGCGGTCCACTATAACATTAAGGTACCCGATAATTATCTTGAAGGTTTCTATCCAGAAGAGAAATCAATAGACCTGTACTCAACATTGCAACTGACGCCAGAAATGGCAGATACAATTGCAAATTACGATGCGGTATGTTTTGTAGATGCCCATACTGGTGCCGTACCAGAAGAAATAAACATTAAGCAATTGGAACCCGGTTTCCAACAGAATCCTTTTACACATCACATGACACCTGAAACATGTCTGAGCATAACGCAAACTCTGTATAAAAAGACACCTGTAGCCTTGCTTGTCTCTGTTCGTGGGTATTCTTTTCAATTTTCACACGATCTTTCACCTGTTACACGTCAATTATCGGAAAAGGCAGCCGCTAAAATTAGCGAGTGGGTGGACAAATTATCAAAAATATAAAAATATTCAAGGATATTTGTATTACATTCGTTAATTGACCGCATTTACAACAAATAGTACATTTGTAAAATAGAATAATGGGAAATATAGGCCTTACGTTCTGATTCCTCGACTCTGTCTTTTGGAAGCAATCTATGAATATCAACAATGACCTTACGATGACATTAAAAAGTATTCCCTGGTTTTATGACCTGCCACAAGACCAGCTTGAAGCTCTGTCAACTATTGCGCGTTATTGTGATATTCCTGCTGGTGTAGTGTTATTTGAAGAAGGCTCAAGAACAGACGTGCTATATATTCTCCTGGAAGGGCAACTTGATCTGGAGACTTTTGTACCCACTCGAGGTGCTGTGAGTATTTATCAGGCTGAACCGTTGGATATTATTGGTTGGTCTTGTATGACACCTGTTGTAAGGCAGCGTACAGCAACTGCGCGGGCGATAACAGCCTGCCATATGGTTTGTTTTGATGCGGATGAATTGATCAATGCTTGCGATGAAAATTCGCAACTGGGTTACGTTGTAATGCGCAGGATTGCCAATGTGATAGCCAGCCGATTGTTGACCAATCGTCTGGAATTATTTGATATCATTGTGCACCAACCATCAAAAACCCTTCCCACCACGCAGGAATAGCCATAATTCGGACTATTTTGGTATAATAACCTGCTGATCATTAGAATTACAGGGTTATTGTCCATTCAATGTGGATACCGATAAAAAATGCTTTCTGATAGAGTTGGTCGAAGAATTTATATACAAGGAATAGTTCAGGGTGTCGGCTTTCGACCCTTTGTTTATGAGCAGGCTGTCACCAATCACCTCTTTGGATGGGTAAGGAATTCATCAGCAGGTGTGGAAATAGAAGTGAACGGCACATTAACAGCAATAGAAGCCCTTCTTAACTCTTTACAACATCGTTTACCTCCTTTAGCACGAATCGATAACCTTCAAATCGTTGAAATTGCCCCAAATAATTATGCAGATTTCCAAATAATCACCAGTCAACCAAAACCAGGTGATTTTATTCCTATATCGCCAGATATTTGTATATGCCCTGATTGTCTACAAGAATTATTCGATCCTACGAACCGGCGTTATCGATATCCATTTATTAACTGCACAAATTGTGGTCCACGTTTCACCATCATTGAAGATATTCCATATGATCGCCCCATGACGACTATGAAAACTTTTCCCATGTGTCCGGAATGTGAAGCGGAATATCGTAACCCACTTGACCGGCGTTTTCACGCCCAACCTACTGCCTGTTCAATATGCGGTCCACAACTATCATTTGTTGTAAATGGCAAAGAGATTGCGGTTAAAGAGGATGCACTTCAATTGGCAAGAAAATGGCTTAAAGAGGGGAAAATCGTCGCGGTGAAGGGATTAGGTGGTTATCACCTGGCATGTGATGCAAGGAATGAAGACTCTGTAACGTCTATGCGCAAACGCAAAAAACGGAGCGATAAACCTTTTGCCCTTATGGCATTTAACTCAAATATCGTTTCCTTAATTTGCGAAGTTTCACCTGTAGAAAAAGAACTTTTGGAAAGCAGGCAAAGACCTGTTGTTCTTTTACACACCAAAAAGAACAATACCGTCGCTCCTTCGGTAGCGCCTGGTTTAAATACACTGGGAATCATGCTTCCCTATACCCCTCTGCATTATCTGTTATTGGAGCCGGAAGAAGGTTTTCCTGATCTATTCGTCATGACCAGCGGAAATATGAGCGAAGAACCCATCGCATACCAGGATGAAGATGGTTTCTCTCGTTTGCAACCCATTGCAGATGCTTTCCTCAATCATAACCGCCCCATCCATATGCGGGTGGATGATTCTGTTGTTAAGGAAGAGAGAAATGCAATTTACCCAATCAGACGTTCTCGAGGTTATGCACCAGATGCAATAACTCTATCACAATCTGTTCCTCAGATCCTGGCAACAGGAGCTTTGCTCAAGAATACATTCTGCCTTACTCGTGAAAAGTATGCCTTTATCAGTCATCATATTGGCGATCTCGAAAATTACGAAACCTATTGTTCTTTTCGAGATGGAATCAAACATTACCAAAACTTGTTCCGCATCACACCAGAAGCAGTAGTATGCGATCTACATCCTGATTATCTGAGCACTCGATATGCAAATCAATTTGCTTGTGAGCATGATCTCCCAATTCTTCAGGTGCAGCATCACTACGCCCATATGGCATCTGTGATGGCAGAAAATCATCTCCCTGAAGATGAACCAGTCATTGGAATTTGTTTTGATGGTACGGGTTATGGAACCGACGGCGCTATCTGGGGCGGTGAAGTTCTCATTGGGGATTGCAGAGGTTTCTACCGTTATACTCACCTGGCGTATAATCCTTTGCCAGGTGGAGATGCTGGAATTCTTCATCCCTCCAGGATTGCATTGGCTTATTTATGGAAAGCCGGGTTGGATTGGTTTCCCACTCTCCCTCCATACACATCGACGAATGTGGAAGATAAAAGTACCCTGTTAGCTCAATTGGAGCATAATTTGAATACCCCCCTCACATCAAGCATGGGTCGTCTTTTTGATGCTGTCTCTGCAATGATCGGGCTCAAGGATGAAGTTAATTATGAAGGTCAGGCTGCAATCCTTTTAGAAGCGATTGCCGATTCGAAAGAGGATGGGTATTATCCATTACCTTATACTGATGGTATCTGGGATGTGAATAGTCTGGTCAGGTCAGTGACGGAAGATTATTTATCTGGTACCAACCAGAGCGTGATTTCTGCAAGATTTCACAATAGCATTGTTCAAGCCACTCGTGAGATTTCGAATGCGATTAGATCAGAGCATTGTATCCATACTATCATTCTGAGCGGCGGAGTATGGCAAAATAGTTATCTATTCAGAAAAACTATTTCTGCATTACAAATGGATGGCTTTACTATTTTCACTCACCACCAGGTTCCCACAAATGATGGTGGAATTTCACTGGGGCAGGCATGGATAGCTGCCCATAATGAAATATCAAAAAAACTATATCGAATGGAGTAAAAATGTGTCTTGGAGTACCAGGTAAAATTGTCGAACTACTGGATCAACCAGGTTTAAAGATGGCTCTCGTTGATTTTGGTGGAGTTACACGTCAGGTGTGCGTTGAATCATTACCAGATGTGAAGGTTGGTGATTACACTATCGTTCATGCCGGTTATGCATTGAATATCCTTAGCGAAGAAGAAGCGCAGGAGACTCTCGCTATACTGCGTGAAATGGACGAGATCAAGGAATAACATTGTGGATTTGATCACAGGCTTTCGCGACCCAATCCTTGTAAGGAACTTAATACAACAGATCAAAAATACTGTCACCCATCATTGGACAATCATGGAGATTTGCGGTGGACAGACGCATGCCATCATGCATTACGGTCTTGACCAGTTACTCCCAGCGGAAATCGAATTAGTCCACGGACCTGGATGCCCAGTTTGCGTAACCTCCCTCGAATTGGTTGACAAAGCTTTAGCAATTGCTGCAAAACCTGAGGTAATTTTTTCTTCGTATGGCGACATGCTGCGCGTTCCGGGTTCGCAATCAGATCTTTTCAGTTTAAAAGCAAAAGGGGCACATATTCAGGTGGTCTATTCCCCATTAGATGCTGTCCATATTGCACAGAAGAATCCTGAGAAGCAGGTGGTTTTCTTTGCCATTGGATTTGAAACAACCGCCCCTTCAAACCTGGCTGCATTAGCTCAGGCTCAGGCATTTGGATTGCAAAATTTTTCTTTACTCGTTTCTCATGTTTGTGTTCCCCCAGCAATGCATGCCATTCTGGGTTCACCCACCAACCGGGTTCAGGGTTTTTTAGCAGCCGGTCATGTTTGCGCCGTAATGGGATATTGGGAATATCCACCTGTTTCAGAGAAATACCATGTGCCCATCACAGTAACAGGTTTCGAACCGGTGGATCTTTTAAATGGAATTCTACTAACTGTAAAAGCATTGGAAAGTAATCAGATCATTGTTCAGAACGCCTATTCACGCGTTGTCACTGAACAAGGAAATCAGAAAGCACAGCAGCTGATACAAAAGTACTTTGAACCGTGCGACCGCAACTGGCGTGGAATTGGGTTGATCCCTCAATCTGGCTGGCGTTTACGTCCCGAATTTTCATTTTATGATGCTGAAAAACGTTTTTCAGTAGAGAATATCCAGACCCATGAATCAGAAATCTGTATTTCTGGTTTAATTTTGCAGGGAATGAAGAAGCCAATTGAATGTCCGGCTTTCGGTACATTATGTACACCTCAGAATCCCCTTGGGGCTACCATGGTTTCTTCAGAAGGAACTTGCGCAGCATATTACCGATACGCCAGGAAATAGATCCAATGGAATATATTCTGGCTGCATTACCCATCCTTGCATTGTTATTCTTTATGATCATTTTAAAATGGGGAGGGAATCTTGCGGGTCCGGTTAGTTTACTGATCTGCATCCTGATCGCAGCATTAGCATTTGGTTTGAATATTTCTGTTTTCACAACAGCCGTTGCAAAAGGGCTGTTGTTGTCTTTCTATGTATTGCTGATCATCTGGCCAGCCATGATGTTATATCAGATGATTTCCATCTCAGGTGGAATTAACGCAGTTGAGCAGACTCTGCAAAAAGCAGTACCCGATACAGGATTCTTATCAATCATCCTTGCATGGTGTTTTTCTTCCTTTCTCGAAGGGATTGCAGGTTTTGGCATTCCAATCGCCATTGTTGCCCCTATACTGGTGACTCTAGGTATATCGCCTGTAACAGCAGTAGCTGCAACCGCAATTGGGCATGCCTGGTCAGTAACATTTGGAGATATGGGGGTGGTTTTCCAGGCGCTGGTGGGAGTGGTAAATATGGATCCAGCAGATCTCATTCTCCCTTCAAGTCTATTGTTGGGAATTGCCTGTCTACTTTGTGGTATAGCAGTTACTTGCCTTCTCAAAGAAACGAAATATTTGCCACAAGTTTTATTCATCGGTGTAGTAATGGCAGTTGTACAGGCAGCATTGGCTTATTTTGACCTGGTAACTCTCAGTGGTTTTTTTGCAGGTTTGTCGGGTGTATTTTTCGGTTTACTATTGAAACATAACCGTAACGGAGCATCTGAAAAAAACCATACCAGCAAACTATTTAAAATTACTCTGTCAGTATATTTCAGCCTTTCAATCCTTCTTATCTTTCTTTTCTGGCCTGGTCCTATCCGTTCTGCTTGCCAGAATATCGCCTGGATACCGAAATTTAACGAAGTCGTCACAAGCACAGGATTTATTACACCCTCAGGAAACGGACAAATTCTTAGACCATTTTCACATCCTGGCGTAATCGTTCTATTAGTCGCCGTTGTTACATTGATCCTCTTTCGCAAGAGCCAGATACTCTCTAAAGAAACCAATAAACGGGTCTTTCAAATCACCTGGAAATCTGCAGCACCTTCCAGTATTGCTGTGATCTCTACAATCATTCTGGCAGCGATTATGGAACACACAGGCATGACTCAACTGCTTGCAAATGGCCTGGCAATATCATTTGAAAAATTTTTTCCACTGGTTTCACCCTGGGTTGGGACACTTGGTGCATTTGCAACAGGATCCAATACAAGTTCGAATATTCTATTCAGCTCTATTCAAAAAGAAATCGCTCTGATCTTAAAAATTAGTCCAGCCTGGTTAGTCGCAGCGCAAACCACTGGTGGTGCACTTGGAAGCATGCTTTCTCCAGCCAAAGTCACTATCGGATGTAGTACGGTTGGTTTATCCGGAAAAGAAGGAAAAGTGATGCAGATTACCCTTCCAATAGGTTTGGGAATTGGGTTAATAATTGGATTTTTAATTCTCATTTTCGGCACTTAACCAGGGTTATGTTACAATCTCATCCATGAAAAATGATACTAACTTACCGGTAATGGAAGGCCCAGTCTGCCCGCTTCCATTACCTCATAATGATCAAATTGTCATGGGTCATGGCAGCGGTGGATTGATGACCTATGAATTGATACAAAAAGTATTCAATCCTTATCTTTCCAACCCAGTACTCAACGAGGGAAATGATTTCGGTATCCTTCCACCACCCAATTTACCTGATAGCAGGCTGGTTGTTTCGACTGATTCTCACATCGTCACCCCGCTTTTCTTCCCCGGAGGAGATATTGGCAGGTTGGCAATATGTGGTACGGTGAATGACATCAGTATGTCGGGAGCTGTTCCAATAGCTTTAACTGCTGGTTTTATTCTTGAAGAAGGGCTGGAAATCGCTTTGCTTCATCGTGTTCTCGCATCCATGCAAACCGCTGCACAGGAAGCTGGAATATCGATCGTAGCAGGGGATACGAAGGTTGTCAGCAAAGGCAATGGAGATAAGATTTTTATCAATACATCAGGCTATGGATGGGTATCTACGAAAACGCAAATTCATGGTGCCAATGCCCAGCCAGGGGATGCAGTCATAATTTCAGGCACTATGGGCGATCACGGGATTGCAGTGCTTTCAGCTCGAGGAGAATTGGGGATCACCGCTGATCAACAATCTGATGTTGCACCTTTGAATGGTCTAATTCAGCAGGTAATCCAGGCAGTACCTGAAGTACATGTTTTACGCGATCCAACTCGCGGTGGCCTGGCGACTACACTCAACGAAATTGCCCGGCAAAGCAAGGTAAGCATCTGGTTAGAAGAAGAACGGATTCCGATCAGACCGGTTGTAAGGAATGCCTGCGAAATATTGGGATTTGATCCTCTCTATATTGCTAATGAGGGAAAAGTGATCATTATCCTTCCATACCAATATGCTGAAGATGCAATTGCGACATTGCACAAGCACCAATATGGGCAGGATGCAGCCATTATTGGTAAAATTGCTTCTGAAGAACCAGGTACAGTATTGCTGAAAACTAGTTTTGGCAGCACAAGGATTATGGATATGATGGCTGGAGAAATGCTGCCTCGAATTTGTTAATACATTCTTTTTGGAGAATTTTATGAAAATCAACTATCAAGAAACATCTTCAGATCTTGCAGTTCGGATTGACATTCACAATAAATTCGGCGGTCGTGATATTGATGCCTGGATGCTTGATCTGCTTGCACTTCAACCTGGCGCGAAAATTTTGGATGTTGGTTGTGGCGCTGGAAAGCAATGCTTCTCTTACTACGATTATTTACATGGTAATGCTGATATTACTGGCGGTGATGTTTCTGACGACCTGCTTGCAAAAGCCAGAGCTGAAAATAAACGACGTGGTACTTCCATACCATTCATGACATTGAATTTCAATAAACCTTTCCCATTCGAAGATAACCAATTTGATCTTGTCTCATGTTGTTTTGCAATCTATTATGCAGAAGATGTAACTTATACCATCAGTGAAATGCACCGCATTCTTAAACCAGGTGGAAAATTGTTTACCACAGGTCCAATGCCACAAAATAAACAATTGTTTTATGAGATCATTAAAGCAGCAACCAATAAACCTATTCCACCCATGCCAGGTAGCAGCCGTTATGAAAGTGAATTTCTACCAAATATTCGGAATCAATTCGCAAAGGTCGATGTGCATATTTTTGAAAACCCATTAAGTTTTGATAGTGTGGAACCATTCATTGAATACACCCGCGCTTCTCTTTCGGAAGATAGAAAGATTTGGACAAGTTTGTTCGAAGGGAAAGAAGATTTCGAAAAGGTAATGCATGCCATCAAACAAGAGGCATTAAGAAGATTTGAAAAGGATGGCAAATTGGTGATGACAAAAGTTGTCGGCGGATTCCTGGCGACGAAATAAGGTGTATATGAACCAAAATATAACCTTTTATGGAAAGAAAGTTTGCTTCATTGGAGCTCATCCCGATGATATTGAATTGGGTGCTGGCGCATTGATAGCTCACATTGCGAAATTAACTGAAGTATTATGCATTACACTATCTGATAATAAGCAGAATCCCGAATTGCAAAATGTTGCAGATGAGTGCCGGAAAAGCATGGCAGTATTGGGAGTTCCAGATGATCATGTTACCTTTGGTGGATTTGAAACCCGGCGTTTTCCCCAGGTTCGTCAGGAGATTTTGGAATATCTCATCCAAATGAACCGCTCCTTCCATCCCGATATCGTATTCACACATACCCGTGCCGACATTCATCAAGATCATGCTACCGTTACAGAAGAAGCATTGCGTGCATTCCGTGGTACAACGGTATTGGGTTTTGATGTCCTCCGTTCCAGTTACGGTTTCTTTCCGAATTTTCTTGTGGATGTGACAAAAGAAGACGTTGAAAAGAAGATCGAAGCTCTTGCACAGTATAAAACCTATGCAAACAAATATTATTTTGACCCGGCGATCACGCGTGCCACGATGATACGGCATGGTGCAATTGCAGAACGACCTTATGCTGAAGGTTTTGATATTTTAAGGATCATTGCTCACTTCGAAAAAAATTCTTCTAAATAATATAATTCATTCTCAATGCACAAGGCCATAAAACACTTAGAGCAAATCTGAAGAGATATGCATTGGAACCTTATTCGTTATCTTTCGTCTTAAGAATATAAATTCTTTCGTGAAAGGTCGAATTGTGCATGAAGCGAAAATTTTTTCTTCTTATAGTAGCTTTCATTTTGGCAGCTTGTTCCATCAGAAACGAACCCGTACAGGGTTCAATCGCTAAATCTGAAAAAGAACGGAATGAAAACCCAGTAGTTAACGCTAATGATCAAACGGCTCTGGTTGATGGCAATAATGAGTTTGGTATTTCTTTATATAAATCGCTCGCTAAAGAGAACACGAATCTTATCTTTTCGCCTTATAGCATTTCGGTGGCCCTTGCCATGGCGCAGGCTGGTGCCAGCAATCAAACTTTGACCCAAATGAATGAAGTACTGCATTTTACTTTGCCGGGAGATTCTCTGCATCAGACGTTTAATGCTCTACAAATAGCACTTAATTCTCGTGAACAAAATAACGATAACAAAAAAGAGAAGGATTTTGAGCTTGATATTGCGAATGCCACCTGGGGTGAAAAAACATACACCTTCCTGCCAGAATACCTTGACCTTTTAGCTGAAAATTATGGAGCTGGTATCCATCTGATGGATTTCATAAATAACACTGATGGCTCTCGTAAAGAGATCAATCAATGGGTCAGCGATGAAACAGAGCAAAAGATCAAAGACCTTTTAGCTGAGGGAACAATAACACCTCAAACCCGTCTTGTTCTTACCAATGCAATTTATTTCAAAGCAGAGTGGATGAACCAATTTAAGGAAGATAGAACCAAACCAGATGATTTTACACTTCTAGATCGCAGTGTAATCCAGGTACCTATGATGACCCAGTCTGGAAATTTTGCTTATTTGCAAGAAAATGGATTTCAGGCAGTATCCCTTCCCTATAAGGGGGATAAATTATCCATGCTTATCCTGCTTCCTGACCAGGGGTTTTTTAATCAGATAAAGAATGAGCTGAGTGCTGATCAAATTTCATCAATAATGAACAACCTTCAGAAAGTTGAAGTAGATTTTAGCATGCCAAAATTTAAAGTTGAATCCTCCTTTGGGTTAAAAGATATATTAAGTGAAATGGGAATGCCTGATGTCTTTGAGCCCGGAATTGCAGACTTATCCGGCATGGATGGCACAAAAGACCTGTACATCTCTGCTGTCGAGCATAAAGCTTATATTGATGTGGATGAAAATGGCACTGAAGCCGCTGCAGCAACTGCAATTGTAGTAGGCCTCACATCTATGCCTGTTGAAGTCAATGAACTCAAGATTAACCGGCCATTTATGTATTTCATCTTTGATAATGAATCAGGCTCAATTTTATTCATGGGTCAGATACTTGATCCAAACAGCTAAGATCATTTATCAGTAAAGATAAAAAGGATTGTCCTCGAACATGGACAATCCTTTTTGTTTTTACGAGAAGACTATTTCTTTACGATCCCGATTTCGATCATCCCGTCTTTCATCCTGGTTGGGTAGTGTAAAGTTGATTTTGTAGCTGGAAGTCTTTTTGCTTCACCAGTTCGTATATCAAACCTGGCGCCATGTCGTGGGCAAACTACTTCAAACCCGATCAGATCACCATCTCCTAAAGGGCCATGGTCATGAGTGCACTCATCACCGATTGCATACACCTGGTCACCTACACGAAAAATGACAACAGGTACGTGATCTATCTCAAGGAATATTCTCTCCCCTGGATGCAGGTCTGTGAAAGAGCCAATGGGATAAAAAGTAACTTCACCTTCATCCATATCATTCATTCCACCAGGTCATCTGATGCTTCACCCAGGCCATATACACCTGCTTTCAACACTTTTAATGAAAGCAATGCGCATTTTAATCGCACCGGACCCATTTCAATTCCAAGCAAATCAAGGATATCTTGTTTGGATAGTTTCTTTACTTCTTCTAAATTCTTTCCAATGATGGATTCTACTAACAAGTCTGCAGATGCCTGAGAAATGGCACATCCATGACCACCAAATACGGCTTCCTTTATGATGCCCTGATCATCTACGCGCAAGTCTATGCGAATATGGTCGCCACATAAGGGATTCTCATCTTCAAACGAAATATCGTGAGGGTCCAATTCGCCTCTGTAAAGCGGATTTTTGTATCTTTCTATGATGATCTCTCTATAAAGGTCGTCCATATTCTCTCACTTATGAAAATAATTTAACTACATGCTTCAAAGCTTCTACCAGAAGATCGATCTCTTCCCTAGTATTGTACAGGTAGAAACTGGCTCTGGTGCTGGCGGGTATATTAAATCTTGTATGTAATGGCATGGCACAATGATGTCCTGCTCGTACTGCAATTCCATGTTCATCAAGAATTTGGGCAATATCATGGGGATGTGCAATCTCCATCACCATAGAAAGCACCCCGCCCTTTTTATTTGCTGGTGGTCCTAAAACTGAAAGGTTGGGTATTTGTTTTACCTGTTCGATTGCATAAGCTATCAGGTCTTCTTCAACCTTTGCAATATTTTGCATACCAATTGAGTTTAAATAATCGATGGCTGCACCAAACCCGATTCCCTCAGCAATAGCGGGAGTACCCGCTTCAAATTTATAAGGCAGTTCATTGGTAGTGAATGACCTTAATGCTACTTTGCGGATCATATCACCACCACCTATAAAAGGTGGCATTTCAGATAATATTCTTTCTTTCCCATATAAAGCACCAATTCCTGTGGGTCCACACATCTTATGCGCTGAAAAAGCTACAAAATCAGCATCCAGATCTTTGACCGATACTGGAAAATGTGGGATTGACTGTGCCGCATCTACCAATGCCAACGCTCCAGCTTGATGAGCCAAGGCAATGATCTCTTTTGCTGGATTGATCGTTCCGAGTACATTTGACATATGGGTAAAAGAAACCAACTTTGGTTGCAATTCCAAGAGGTTTCTGTAAACTTGCAGATCCAATAAACCTTCATCCGTTACCGGAATAAATTCAAGCCGAATATCTTTTTCAGCAGCCAATATTTGCCAGGGAATAAGGTTCGCATGGTGTTCCATTTCAGTTAAAACAATCACGTCACCTGCAGTTAGATTCTTTCTTCCCCAGGTATAAGCCACCAAATTGATTGCTTCGGTTGCGTTTCTCGTAAAAACGATTTCTCGTGCATTATTTGCATCTATAAATTTTTGTACTTTTATCCGGGCATTTTCATAAGCTTGCGTAGCTTCTTCTGCTAATGTATGAATACCGCGATGAATATTGGCGTTCATCGTTCGATAGTAATCATCCATTGCCAGAATGACTGAAGCTGGTTTTTGAGAAGTTGCAGCAGAGTCGAGGTATACCAATTTTACCCCTGGTTTTACCTCTCGGTTTAAAATCGGGAAATCATCTCGAAAAGATTTCATGGGCACACCCACCCTTTTACACTATTCTGCTTGAGGTAAATCTTTCTTTGCTGTCCGTTTCTGTGGAAACCGGATATGCTGTGAATTCGCGGGGTACCACAAAATATGGTCTGGTACCATCCATCCATCAGTAAGAAAAACATCGGTTCTGAACTGTACCGCCACCATTTTCGAATCAACCTGAACAACAATACCCTTCAGCCAGCCGCGGATTCTTTCGCCATCTTTTTCGTGATCGCAAAATACTTCTACTATATCCCCTACATCAAATATTAATCCCGGATCAGGAGCTCGCATAAAAGAAATGGATGACATTCCACTCTCCATATTAAAATTTAATCATATAAGTATATCATATTAATGACTTCATTTTGTTCTGTATCGCTGTATGAAATCTATTTTTTACTCCCTCAAAGGGAATTCGCTCCATTATGGATTCAAAAAAGCCTTCTACAACCAACTTTTCAGCTTCCTTTTGAGGAATGCCACGGCTGATAAGATAATAAATTAGATCTGGATCTATCTTCCCAACAGTCGCACCATGTGTGCACTTTACATCATCAGCAAGAATTTCCAGTCCAGGGATTGAATCGGCCCTGGCGTTCCTGCTCAGTATCAAATTTCTATTTGCCTGATATCCATCGGCCTTCATAGCTTCAGGAGCAACATAGATCATACCTTGCCAAACCGACCTGCTATCATCAAGTAAAGCTCCTTTAAATAGCAAATCGCTGGTGGTGTTTGGTGCCAGATGGGTTTGTTGTGTGTCATGATCAAGGTGCTGATGATTATTGGTAAAGTAAAAACCAGACATTTTCCCTTCTGCACCTTGTCCACGCAGTGTAATTTCAGAGAAATTCTTGGTTAACCGACTTCCAATTGCGCCAAAAATCCAATCAATACTTCCGCCTTGATCGACAATCGCACGTTCATGAGTGAAATTCCAGACATTCTGACCCCAGGATTGCAATTCAACAAAACCTAGATGAGCTCCAGGTCCTATCAACATTTCAACGATTCCTGCATGTAATAATTGTCCATCATTACTGTCAGGTGATGCAACTTCATGAACATAAGTAGCACTGGCGCCTTCATCAAGGTAGACAAGGATATGGCTAATATAAGCCTGGTTGATACCTTGCCCCCATAGCAAGCTATGCAAAGGGGTTTCAATCTTGACATGTTTTGGTAAATATAAAAACATTCCCTGCCGGGCGAATGCTCCTGCCAAAGCAGCAAACTTCCCTTCCTTCGAAGAGACTGCCTTCCCTATTACTTTTACCAATAGCTCTGGATAATTCTTTTCGGCAGATTGTAGATCAGTGAATATTACTCCCTTTGAAGATAATTCCTCACCAAGAAAACCCTTTACGCTTTTGGCTTTTTGTATAAGCTGCCCACCATGGGTTTTTCCTGCTAAAGGTTTTAATAACGAGGCTGGGATTCTATCTTGTGAAGAATATCCATTCGATCCTGCCAGGTGGAAATTATCGCTCTGCAGATCATGAATATCCGTTCGTCGCCACGCTTCATCCTTCAAAGCAGGCATCGGAATACTTTTGTATGCTTCCCATGAGCTTTTTCGGTAAGCTGCGATGAATTTATCCTCGCTGAATACTGGAATCATCTCGCTTGTAAAAGAAAATTCAGGCGCAATATTTGCTTCTACACGACGTTTTCGGGTAATTATGGTAGGTGCTTCTTGCATTCTTTATCTCACTTCTATCCGACCGTGCCTGACATTTGAAGCTGCACTAATCGGTTCATTTCAACTGCATATTCCATGGGAAGCTCTTTTACCAGAGGTTCAATAAATCCAGAAACAATCATGGTGGTAGCTTCTTCTTCACTTAAGCCCCGACTTTTCAGGTAGAATAATTGTTCTTCACCAACTTTAGAAACTGACGCCTCATGCCCAATGGATACGTCTTCTTCATCTATTTCCATCGTCGGATATGTATCCGATCGTGCCTTTGGATCCAATAAAAGTGCATCGCACACCGTATTGGACTTGACTCGTTCTGCTCCATCGACTACTTTCACTAAACCCCGGTAAGAAGATCTACCCGTTCCCTTGCTGATGGATTTTGATGTGATCTTACTCGTCGTATCGGGTGCAAAATGCAACATTTTTCCACCTGCATCCTGATGTTGTCCATTACCGGCGAACGCCATAGATAAAATTTCGCCATATGCGCCTTTTCCCATCAAATAGCAGGAAGGATATTTCATGGTAACCTTCGAACCAATATTAGCATCTACCCATTCCATGGTGGCATCTTCATGCACCACCGCACGCTGCGTTACCAGGTTATATACATTGGTAGACCAGTTTTGGATGGTCGAATAGCGCATGCGAGCACCTTTATTTACGATGATCTCAATCACACCACTGTGAAATGAGTTGGTTGAATATTGCGGTGCAGTACAGCCCTCTACATAATGTACCTGTGCGCCCTCATCAACAATGATCAGCGAGCGTTCGAATTGCCCAATGTTGGCAACATTCAGGCGAAAATATGCCTGCAAGGGCAAATCAACTTTCACACCCTTGGGTACATAAACAAACGATCCGCCTGACCATACTGCACTGTTCAGGGCGGCAAATTTGTTATCTTCAATAGGAACTACGGTACCAAAATATTCTCGGAAAAGATCAGGATGTTGCTGCAAACCCTGCTCGATGCTGAGAAAAATTACTCCAAGTGCAGCAAGATGTTCTTGAATACTATGATAAACCATTTCCGATTCATATTGTGCCCCCACACCAGCCAGAAATTTTTGTTCTGCTTCAGGAATGCCTAATTTATCAAAGGTATTTTTGATCGTCTCCGGGACATCATCCCATTTCCTGCTTTCCGCTTCGGTTGGTTTTACATAATAATAAATATCATCTAGATCCAGTTGAGAAAGGTCAGCTCCCCAGGTAGGAATTGGTCGTGTTTGATAATGTTCGAATGCTCTCAGTCGGAAATCCAGCATCCATTGAGGTTCGTGTTTCATTGCAGAAATCATTTCTACAACCTGACGATCCAATCCTTTGCGTGTCTTGAATACTGACACATCAGGATCTATGAACCCATATTTATATTCGCTGAGCTTCTCCAGGAAATCTGCCTTTTGTTCGTTGCTCATGACAACCTCCGTGTTACCTTTAAATTCAGGCAGCTACTCCGTTCAAGTATTTTTCCCGTACCCAATCGTATCCGCGTTCTTCAAGGTGCAAAGCTAATTCAGCATCACCCGATTCAACAATTCGACCATCCAACATTACATGAACAAAATCTGGCTTGATGTAATTAAGAATTCTCTGATAATGTGTGATCAACAGAACACCAAGATCAGGTCCGCTAATGGTATTAATTCCCTCTGAAACTATGCGCAAAGCATCAATATCCAATCC
This sequence comes from Anaerolineaceae bacterium, assembly GCA_034430215.1. Lineage (GTDB taxonomy): Bacteria > Chloroflexota > Anaerolineae > Anaerolineales > Anaerolineaceae > UBA4782. The sequence goes on from DAOUFE010000019.1 coordinate 444,300, forward strand.
CGAATCGGTTTCATCAAGGATGGCAATTTCAGGTTTCAGGATCGCCATTTGCAGAACTTCAGCCCGCTTTTTCTCGCCACCTGAAAAACCTTCGTTGAGGTACCTTCCCGCAAATATTGGATCCATCTTCAACATTTCCATTTTTTCGCGCAACGTTTTCCGAAATTCGACGATTGGAACACCTTTGTCTTCAGGATTGGAAGCTTTCCTTCTAGCGTTGACTGCGGTTCGTAGAAAATTGGCGACTGTAATTCCAGGGATCGAAACAGGATACTGGAAAGCCAGGAACATCCCCATTCTGGATCGTTCATCTGCTGCTTTCCCTAACACACTCGTGCCATTAAGGAGAATATCTCCTTCAGTGATCGTATACGCCGGATGCCCCATTAACGCATTTGCTAATGTAGATTTTCCTGTTCCATTTGGCCCCATGATGGCATGAACTTCACCTTTTTTTACTACCAGGTTGACACCCTTTAATATCTCTTTTTCGCCAATATTCACATGAAGATCAAATATTTCCAATCCAGACATTTAAAAACTCCTATGAAACGCAGCGAGCCCTGCGAAATTCTTTTATTAGCGGCAAAATTATAGCACACGAGATTAATATGGTCAATATTTATGATATTTTTCTAATATATTGACAATATATAATACTTTGGTTATACTCGGTATCAGGTATAAAATGAAAAGCACTCGTGAGCGCATACTACTAACCTTATTGGAACGTTCTCGTGCTTCCATCGCTGAACTGGCAGAAGAAGCAGGAATCAATACTATTTCTGTCAGGCACCATTTGGACGCATTACAGTCTGAAGGGATGGTAAATGCTGAAGAAGAACGGCATGGTGTTGGACGCCCCCGGTTGGTCTATTTTCTAACCGAGAAAGGTCAGGAACATTTTCCTACTCGTTACTATCGTTTGACAAACCAGCTTATTGAACAGATGAAACAGGTATTACCGGTCGAAACCATTCAACAGATTTTTGCTGGATTGGCTAATGATATCTCCTCCGAACAGGGAAAGCGTGCCTTCTCAAGGCCTATCGAAGAAAAGCTCAATATTTTAAAAGAATTACTTGCGCGAGAAGGTTTCATCGTGGAATGGGATAAGGGTGAAGATAGCTATCATCTTCGCGAGATTTCCTGTCCATATATGCATATTGGGCACAACCATCCTGAAGTATGTACCCTTGATCAAACGATCATTGCAAATATTCTCAATGTTCCTGCGCAAAAGATCACTTGTGTTTTAAGTGGTGATAATCTATGTACTTATGTTATCCCCTGCAGCTCCACGGAGACTGAAAATGACCGAACAACCCATCAGTAATCAGGCACATTGGCATTCAGAAGAAACCGATCCTGAACTCACTGCAAAACTACGCGAAGGCTTGCGTGAAATTACGGATCCCGAAATAGGATTGGATATCGTTCAACTTGGGCTTATTCGAGATGTAAAAATTGAACCAGATTTTGCTCTTATTAAAATGATCCTAACCAGTATCTATTGTCCTTATGGTCCCGCGATGCTCGAAACAACTCGTCAAAAAGCCGAGCAGATTCTTGAAAGACCTGCCCGGCTCGAATTAGGAATGGAAATGTGGGATTTCTCGATGATGGAAGATGGCGCTGCTGAAAACTTGGGGTGGTTTTAATTATCCCAATTTAAAAATATTTAGCAATTTCATAGCGATTGGCATATTTCCACCCACTTTAATTCTGCCCTGCATAAACGCTGTTGCCGGATCTAATTTCCCAGTAAAAATTTGAATGCAGTCTTGAGTATTTGCGGTTAGGGTAACCGTTGGATTTGGTTGTGCGCCTTCACTTACTTTACATTGCTTATCCTTGATCTCTACCGTCCATGATCGAATTTCTTTATCTTTAAGGTCAAATTGGACTCTCGCATCGATCCCTGTAGATTTTTCTGGTTGAAATGCAGTTGGAATATATTGGAAAAATTGCTCCACATTGAGTTCAGTCATGGTCTTTACCTCCGAAGATGAGTATATCGAAAGATGGAACGGGCTGCCAGCTCAGCCCGTTATCATTTTTTAACTATAACAGCAGTAATTATTAAAATGCTTTATCAGTCGTCCATTCTTTCCAAACTTTGCCAACCAGAGATGGGCTGGGTTTTAAAGCAGGTTTACCGGGTATCCAACCAGATGGTGTTACTTCGCCTGTTGCACGAACATGCTGGAAAGCTTTTAACTGGCGTAACAACTCATTAACATTTCTGCCAACTTCTGGAGTTAATACTTCCATAGCGCGGATATTAAAATCTGGGTCAATGATGAATCTACCTCGGATATCCACTCCAGCTTCTTCATCATAGACACCATATATTTCACCAACCCTGCCTCCACTATCAGATAACAAGGGATAGGGAATCCCGCCAGGAACCATCTTCGAGAGTTCCTCCTCGTGCCATATCTTATGAGAAAATCTGCTATCAACGCTGATTGCAAAAACCTCTACCCCCAATGCTTTTAACTCATTATATTTGACGGCAACTGCCGACAGTTCGGTCGGTCAGACAAAAGTAAAGTCACCTGGATAAAAACAAATGACGATCCACTTTCCTTTGTAGTCAGATAATTTAATATTCTTAAAACCACCATCAAAGTAAGCATTTAATTCAAAATCTGGAGCGGTTTTTCCTACCTTAGCAAGCATTTTTGATGCCTCCTTTTTTATATCAATGAGAAAGTCTTTAGTAATTGTTTCTTCAGGAATGATTGGTCCTTTGGTTGGCTTCACACAAGATTCTTTTTGCTCCGACATGTACACCTCCTAATAAAATTTCATTTCTGCTAATAATAATTCACACCTTGTCTATAGTATACATCAGGATTCTATCGTCAAATACTCTTCTATATAGAAAAACATTGATAATCATTCCTATCCTGTCCAGTTTTCAATTGTTTCACAAGAATTTTTCAATATTATTGATAATCTTACAGGCATGTGACTTATAATTCATACGAGAAAGAAGCTTATGTGAGGTCATCATGATACGTTCGATCACTTTTTCACAAGATGGTTCAATGCAGGAAGGATTAACAATTGAGCAGATGCAAAAAGCATTAACTCAAAAAGAAAGCCTGCTGTGGATTCACCTTGCTAATCCGTCACAGGAAGAGATAAAAACCATTCTTTCCGATCTTTTCTCTTTTCACCCTTTAACAATTGAAGATTGTCAGAGCGTGGGGTATCAACCCCCCAAGGTTGATGATTTCACGAATTACCTGTTCATCATCATGCATGCCGTCCAACCAGACCATGATTTTCAGAAAATGGAAACGAATGAGTTGAATATCTACCTTGGCAGTAATTACCTGGTAACTTATCATCAGGAGGATACCCTATCCTCAATCGAGAAGATTTTCGCTCGGTTAAATAGAGATGCCAGAATTCATCAGTTTGGTGCTGATTTTCTATGCCACAGCATTCTGGATGCAGTAGTGGATGAATATTTTCCCATATTGGATGAGATGGATGAAGAAATCGAATCATTGGAAGATAAAGTTCTTGAAACTCCAGAACCCAATGTTTTAGAACGGATTCTCATTCTTAAACATAGTGTAATGGAATTGAGACGGATTATTTCCCCGCAACGCGAAGTAATCAATCGCTTAAGTAGAGATGAATATATGCAAATCGACCAGCAATCGAGAATCTATTTTCGCGACATCTACGACCATCTCGTGCGGATACAGGATATGAGTGAGTCAATACGAGACCTGGTCTCGAGTGCCCTGGATATTTATCTTTCATCGACATCTCTTAAACTGAACAATGTCATGAAAGCTTTAACCATCGTTTCCACAATTTTCCTTCCTATCACTTTTTTAGCAGGAATTTATGGGATGAATTTTCGCTTCTTTCCTGAGCTTAACTGGCAATTCGGTTATCCTATGGTATGGATCCTTTGCTTAGTGATTATTGTCAGTATGTTGTTTTTCTTTAAGAAACGTGGATGGTATTAATCTTGAGTTTAAGAAACCACTTCTACTCATACATAACTTAATCGACTATAATATTTTCCATTATTGAAAAATGGTCCAGGGAGGTATCCGTGGTACATGTTCTTACTGATAGTTGTGCAGATTTGAGCCCAGAATTAATCCAGCGATTTAGTATTGGAGTAATTCCTTTAACCGTCTATATCAACGAAAAAACTTATTTCGATGGTAATGATATCTCATCTGAAAAGTTATACGAAGAAGTAGAAAAAAGTGGCCAGTTGCCAAAAACAGCAGCTCCTTCCGTAGCTGAATTTATCGAATTCTTCAAACAACACCCTGGTGATATTATTTTCATTAGTATTGGGGCAAAGCTTTCTGCGACAAACCAGAATGCGACGATAGCAGCTCAATCGCTGCCTGATCAACACATTCGCATTGTAGATTCTGCAAATCTTTCCACAGGAATTGGCTTGTTGGTATTAGCTGCAGCTGAAATGCGAGATAAAGGTGCTTCTCTTGAAGAAATCTATACTTACACCCTATCGCTTGTTCCCCGGGTCAATACTTCATTTGTAATTGATACTCTGGATTACCTGTACAAAGGTGGCAGATGCTCTGCCATGGAAAGTATCATGGGAAGTCTATTAAGTATTCATCCCATTATTGAGGTTCGCCATGACGGCACCCTCGGCGTCCGTCAAAAAGTGCGTGGTTCTGGCACAAAAGGAATGGATGCTCTACTTGATACTTTTAAAACAAATATTGATAAGATAGATTTACATAGAGTTTTTGTTACTCATAGTGGTGGAGATATTGATCCAAATTATATAAAAGAAAAATTGGAAAAGGTCGCGAACATTGATGAAATCTGCATAACGAATGCTGGCGCAACTGTTTCCAGCCATTGTGGCCCAAAAACAATCGGTATTCTTTACATAATGAAGTAATTGAATCTACTATATTCACTAACCGTCTGAAAATAATCCAGACGGTTTTTGATTTTAAAAATGTAAAGATTCTGATCCTCGAGAGATATTGTCTAAAAACTCCATGCGTGAGGCAATATTGGTTCGGAAACTACCCAACATGGCAGAAGTTGTCATGCGCGCATCGTGCTTTTTCACTCCACGGATCATGGAACACAAATGAAGCGCTTCGATTACCACCCCAACACCTGTTGGATGTAATAATTCTTGTAGAAATTCTGCAATCTGCTTAGTTAATCTTTCTTGAACCTGCAGTCGATGTGCAAACATATCAACAATTCTGGGTATTTTTGATAATCCAATTACTTTCTCTTTCGGGAGATAAGCAACATGTGCTCTACCGATGAAAGGCAACAAGTGATGTTCACATAAACTATTAAATTCGATATCACGAACGATCACCATTTCGTCATAATCTACGTCAAATAAGGCTTCATTGACCATTTTCACGGGATCAATTCGATAACCTGATAATAGTTCATCGTACATTCGAGCAACTCGTTCAGGTGTTCTCTTTAAACCCTCGCGCTCAGGATCTTCACCTATAGCAACCAATATTTCGCGAGTTGCTTTCTCCAATAGATCACAATCTACTTCTTTGTCGTCGATTAAATTTGCTGCCTCATAAACACGATTTTTCGGGTGCGCCATTATGCCCTCACATTTTCTATTTCTTTCGATGTAACATTCCTTCTGTTAAATCTTCAAGAATGGCTAAATATTTTTCATCTTTTACTGCAAGATGCAGAGCTTCCAACGCCAATAATGTTTGTTTCTCGGCTTTTTCTTCAACAAATGCCATTGCTCCACATAATTCCAGTGATTTTGCCAGGTTTTGCGCCATTTGTGGATTGCCAATTCCAGATTTCCATTCTTCAAGAAAACCTTCGCAATTCTTTAACCCAAAGATGACAGGGAGCGATTTCTTGCCCTCAACCAGATCACTGGCAATTGACTTTCCAGTCTGGCTTTCGTCACCCCAGATACCCAACCAATCATCTACAACCTGAAAAGCTAAACCTAAAAATTCTCCAAAATGGCTCAAATGAGAAATTGTTTCGGATGATGCTCCTGAAATAATTCCTCCCATCTTCATACAGCAAGAAGTTAATGCTGCAGTCTTTCCGGCAATCATCTTCCAATAATCTTCGATATCAATTTCGTTTATTTTTTCATACTGCATATCCAAAAATTGCCCATAGGTCAAAGATAGGCAGGTTTGATCTAATAATTCAGCAGCCATCAGTACTCGTTCAATGGGAATATACTTTTGTAGATCCAATACACTATTTCTTGCCAGGCTGAACATTAAATCGCCAGCATTTATCGCCTGGGGCATTCCCCAAATTGACCAGACTGTTCGTCTTCCCCTTCGCATTTCGGAATGATCTTCGATGTCATCATGGATCAAAGAAAAATTGTGGATCAATTCAATTCCGGCAGCAGCAGGTAATGCCTCTTCCCAGTTTCCTCCTGTACCAGCACAACCGATGAGGGTTAACAGAGGTCGAATACGTTTCCCCTGCGCCTTCACTCCACTTCCCTCACCTTCCCATCCCATATGATAAGAAAGCATAAAGCGCAATTCACTCTCTGGAACTCGATTGATCACACCTTTTAAAGTCTGTTCAATTTTCTTCCGCATAGAATTAAGTAATTCTGTTGTATCCATGATCATCTGGCTTTCTGGAAAATTACTGGAGCATTTTTTAATTCATCCAAGTTTTTACTGCCTGTAGCAAACATAGCAATTCGTAATTCTTTTACCAGGTAAGTAATCAACTTTTCAACTGCCTTTTCCGATGATTTGGCCGCTCGAAGGAATGGTCCAGCTAATCCACAGAGAGAAGCTCCTAATGCAATCGCTTTGGCAATGTCAATACCATTCCTAATTCCACCGGATGCAAAGGTGAGTATTTCAGGCACCTGGGCTTTAATCTCCTCAAGGCACACAACAGTTGGTAGTCCCCAATTATAGAAGTCAGAAGCGATCATCCGGTCAGTTTCATCCTTGATTCGGTGAGATTCAACCTGCGACCAGGATGTTCCACCCGCACCAGCCACATCTATTGCTTGAACCCCAGCATCTTTTAATTTCCTTGCTACCTCACCTGAAATCCCCCAACCTACTTCTTTTATCACTACAGGCACCGGCAATTCTTTACAAACTTTTTCTATCCTGCTCAACAATCCATTGAATTGGCTTTCTCCCTCAGGCTGTAGTGCTTCTTGCAAAGAGTTCAAATGCAGGAAAAGAGCATCGGCGCCTGCCATCTCAACCGCTTTGACACAATGATCTATGGTAAAGCCATAATTAAGTTGAACCGCACCAAGATTGGCAAACAGCAAAATATCTGGAGCTACAGAACGCATCTGAAATGTATATGCCAGACCTGGGTCTTCTATAGCAGCTCGCTGCGAACCCAACCCCATTGCCAAACCATGGTTTTGAGCAATTTTTGCAAGCATACGATTGATCTCAGCTGCTTCGGGTGTTCCACCAGTCATTGAAGAGATTAATAAGGGAGCTTTTAGAATTCTCCCAAAAATTGTGATTTCAGTACTAACCTCATCAAGGTTAATTTCTGGTAAGGCATTATGAACAAAACGATAATCATCAAAACCTGATTGCAACCCTGATTGCACGTTTTGTTCAACATTTATTCGAATATGATCAGCTTTACGATATGGAAGCAAGGAATTATCCGGCATTTTACCTGCTTTCGAAACGATTTATTCAGATATGTGTTTTTGAGTATACCAGAGACAAACTCTCTCTCAAAATACTATTTATTGAGAATTATTTTATAATACCACTTGACAGATTTTATTCCTGCAATTAAAGTCAATTTAGAATTCTTTCGGAGGATTTAACATGGACGAAACATATGAAGCAGTACGAGATGTAATTGTTGATGTGATGAAATGCGATCCAGCAGCCATAAAACCCGATACACGTTTTATCGAAGACCTCAATGCTGATTCAATGGACCAATTTTTCCTGATCGATGGTTTCTGTGAAAAATTTGATCTCACAATCGCAGATGATGAAGCACGCAATATTAAAACAGTCACAGATGCTGTAACATACATCAATAAACACAAGAAATAATCAACTATATCAAAAAAAGCAATGTGTGACGATCGAAAAATAAATTCGTTCGTCGCCGCATATTGATCTGATAGGGATTAATAAACTAACAATCCTTCACGATATTTTGAAGGATTGTAAAGTTTAATGATAGCTATTTTGTTTTTGTCTTTTCGATCAGACCAGTAAACCAGGAATATCTTCTGGAAAATTTGCAACTTTTACTCCGGCAGCCTCAAGAGATTCGATTTTTTCTTGTGCTGAACCACTGGATCGTTCAATAATCGCTCCTGCATGCCCCATGCGTACCCCTGTTGGTGCTGTCTGGCCTGCAATAAATGCAATCACTGGTTTTGTATATTCTTTAGCGATCTTCTTTGCTGCTAGTTGCTCTTCCTGACCGCCAATTTCTCCAATTAACACCACTTTTTCTGTGTGAGGATCGTTTTCCAGCAAATCAAGTATGTCGCTAAACCCAGTTCCTACGATTGGATCTCCTCCAATTCCAATGCATACACTTATCCCAATACCAGATTTCTTGAGAATGTTGGCAATTTCATACGTAAGCGTTCCAGAACGTGAAACTAATCCAACATTTCCAGGGATAGCAATATCGCCAGGAATGATTCCAATTTTTGCTTCATCGGGTATCAACATTCCAGGAGTATTTGGTCCAATCAAGGTAATATGCTGTTGTTTCATATACCAGCGAATTCTCATCATATCCTGAATAGGAATCCCTTCAGTGATGACGAAAATTAATTGGATTCCAGCATCCGCTGCTTCAAATATCGCATCGGTTGCAGCACGGGCTGGAACAAATATCACACTAGTATTTGCCCCACTTACTTCTGCTGCAGTTTTTACGCAATCAAATACGGGCACTTTTCCATCAAAAACCCATTCCCCACCTCTACCAGGGGTTACCCCTGCTACAATGGGGATAGGATATTTCAACATCTGTTGTGTATGGAAGAGACCTTCATGGCCTGTGATCCCTTGGATCAGGATACGTGTATCTTTATTAATGAGTATTCCCATTTGGTACTCTCTGAGAGAAATCAACAGCCAGCCTGGCAGCTTCGCTTAAACTATTAGCAATATTTAGATTTCTTTCTGCCAATATTTGCATACCCTCTTTTGCATTCGTGCCGCTAAGCCGGACAATGATCGGTATCTGATTTTCAATCTCATACAAAGTAGCAATGATCCCTCTTGCTACTTCGTCGCATCGTGTTATTCCCCCAAAAATATTTATTAAAACAGTGGTCACATGCGGATCCGAAAGAATGATCTTAAGTGCAGCACCTACTTTTTCCGCATTTGCCCCGCCGCCAATATCAAGGAAATTCGCTGGTTCTCCCCCAAAACTATTGATAAGATCCATGGTTGCCATCGCCAATCCTGCGCCATTTACCATGCAGCCTACTTTGCCCTTCAAAGGAATGTATGATAACCCAAATTTCCTTGATTCAGTATCAATGGGGTTTTCTGCTTCCAACCCACGTAACTCAGCCAGATTTGCTTGTCTAAATAAGGCATTATCGTCAATGATCATTTTTCCATCAAGGGCAATTTGACGATTATCTCCAGTAATGACAAGCGGATTTATCTCGACCAGAGTAGCGTCACAATCCCTGAATACCTGCCACATCTCAGAGAGAACTTTGGAAAATTGCCGCCAGTGTTGCCTGTTAAGATCCATATTGATCGCAATCAACCGGGCGTGATATTCTTGAATACCTAAAAGAGGATTTATTTGCAGACGTAATATCTTTTCTGGCGATCTTAAAGCAACTTCTTCAATATCCATCCCCCCTGATCCAGAAGCCATTAAAACAGGCAATCCTGCTTCGCGATCGATAGTTATTGCCAGATAGATTTCCTGGTTAAAAATTACAGCCTCTTCGATTAGCACTTTATGAACTGGTAGACCCTTAATTTCCATTCCCAGAATATATGCTGCAATTTCCTCAGCTTCTTTGGCACTTTTTGCCAGGCGTATACCACCCGCTTTTCCACGACCACTGACCAGAACTTGTGCTTTTACAACTACAGGCCCCTCTATTTCATCTGCAATTTGCTTTACTTCTCCAGCGTAAGGAGCAATTTTCCCCCTTGGAATTGGAATTCCATACTTATTGAAAATTTGTTTAGTTTGATATTCGTGCAACCTCATTCAGTTCCACCCGAAATAGATGAGATGCCTTACTTATAAATTATAGCCCATTCACTGCAAAGATACAGCCCGGAAATTCCGGGCTGTATCTTTATTACGTATACTGTATCTAAGCACCCTTTAGGAAATCTTCAAGTGCTTGTTTACTAATGCGATATGCATTTCCTATTTTTCGTGCTTTTAACTCACCAGCAGTAATTGCAGCTATAACATCTTCTTCAGACACCTTCAACACTGCAGCTGCTTCAGAGGGTGTCATAACATCACTGGTTATGGTAGCACCTGCTGTTGAAGCCCCTGCAGCAGCTTGCTGTTGCCCTGTGCCCATACCCTGTAATGTTTGAGAGATCACCCCTCCAATTCCCATTCCTGCGCCAATACCCGCGGTTAACCCTGCTCCACCACCTGGATTTTGTGCAGCTGCAAGGGTTGCATCCGCAACCTGCAAACGAGTATATGTATCAAGATCCAACACACCCATTTGTTTTAATTCTTCTAGAGATTTTTCTGCAGGCTTCAAACTGGAAATATAGAATGACTTTAAAAGCAACCCGATTGCAGCAAAATCGTCTTGAGCTTTAGCTCTAACACCAGCACCAAGCTCTTCGGTTAAACCAATCAACTCTACAACGCTTTTCTTGGCAGCAGTTTCACCTAGCAAATCCTGAAGTTTTGATAACAGCATAGAACGCAGACGGTTTTCGATATCAGACATGCGATAGATTCCCTGCGCACCAACAATTTGAGTGACAAATTGCTGTGGGTCAGATATTTGCACACTGTAGCTGCCAAAGCCCTGCATTAATGCCACCCCAATACCCATCCCCGGATTGCGTACAATGATAGGCTGAGGGGTACCCCATTTGCGGTCTGCAAATTCCTTCATTGAAACGAAATAAACTTCAGCAGTGAATGGAGTACGGTCATTAAATGCTTTTCCGATCAGGTCAATTAGCTTTGGAATATTTGCTGTAACAATAGTGTGGCGACCAGGGATAAAAGTATCCAGCGCTTTACCATCACGAAAGAAGATCACCCGCTGTGATTCCCGAACAATTATTTGTGAACCAATGCGCAGATCTGCAACACCCGTTTCTGGGAAGCGATGCACAAGCTCATCCGCCATCTCACTTGGATATTCAACTACATCAAAAATTCTAGCCATTATTTCTCTCCATTATTGTTATGGATGAACTTAATGCTCACCCTCAGTACCACCGCGCATTACTTCACCACGGCGGTTGAATGCATCCACACATCGTTGAGCAAGGCTGATCAAAGAACGAATAGATGCTGGTAATCCGTCAGAACCTATGGATGTTTCGACATTGTCAATGCTGTGTTTTACCTCCTCAACCAGCTCGAGCAATGTCAGATCATATTGATACATCTTTGCAAGTTCTTCTTCATTGACTTTCGCTGCCTCAAAAAAGCTGGAATACCCATACGTAGCAGTTCGAACTCTATCAATGAATTGGCGGAATTTTATAGACGCAGCTTCCAGATCATCGATTAAACCAATCTCACCTTGGGCAATCAAATCTCGTTGCAAAGAAGAGATACGCTGCCATTGTTCTTCATATCGTTCTGCGACCTCCGAACGGAGCATTTTATCAGCCATTCGTCTATTGGTTCTTTCAACGTATCCTTTGAAACCAGGTATTTTGCTCAATAATTTCTTAAAAATATCCTGGTATCCTGTAACCTGTTCAAATAAATCGCTCATTGGTCCTCCTGGATTTTCAAGAATCTAATTTTCTGAACATCATTATTATAGCAATTTTCGTTCCTCTAATATCCAGAAAATCTGTACAAACACTAATATTTCATTATTCCTTGTAAGGTATTTGCAAGGTCATCTACTTGCAATCAATCTGAGTTTTGTCTATAATAAGCTTTGAAATTCAAGCGCGAAAGGAGGTGAAAATCATGTTATTCGCACCGAAGGAAAAAGGTCAGGGCCTCGTTGAATATGCCTTAATTCTTGTTTTAGTCGCAGTAGTCGTAATTGTAATTCTTGCTTTGCTTGGCACAACCATTGGTAATGTATTCAGCAATATTGTAGGCGCTATCTAAATTTCATCATATATATTTTCGTTGCTGCGAGAGAGCTCTGTGAAAACAGAGCTTTTTCGTTTTCGTAAAGCTTTTTAACCCTACAGTTTTATTAAGTGGCATAAAGCATGCATCTTGTTTGTTTTGATATATAATGATTTTGTATATTCCATGCCCATAACTGAGGAGGACTTTATGGCAACAGGTGGAAAGAAAACAGGTCGTCTTTTTATTCTGGTAGCCTTGATCTTGATCTTAATAGTTGTTGCAGCGGTCTTGCTGCTCCGAAAACAACTGTTTCCATCACCGACTGTTACTTCAGAAACAACTCCCATAGCCTCATCCGATATGGTAAAGATTGCAGTCTTGGCTCAACCAGCAGTTCATGGGACCCAAATCACCGAAGATCTATTACTCTTTGTAGAATATCCGAGGCAGAGTTTGACCGAAGGATTATTCTTCACAGAAGACCAGGTAGTAAATCTTTTAGATAAGCGTGTGAAATTTGACCTGGCTCAAGGAACACCCCTTACACCCGGTCTGATCACTGATGCACCAACGGGTTCCTATGCATCTTACTTAATTCCTCGAGGTATGGTAGCAGTTTCTATCCCTATCAGCCGGTTAACTTCTGTTGCATATGCCCTTCAAGCTGGTGACCACGTTAATATTATCGGATCATTGTTGCTTGTTGATCTGGATGCAGACTATCAAACCATACTTCCAAATACAACCGGGATCATTCTATTACCTGGCACACCTTTAGGCGAAGGAACAACTGGTACTGTCACAATTCAAAGCGCAGACGGTACAGGTGTTGCTGGTAGGACTGTCATTGACATGACATTAAACCAGGCTTTATATGTAACTCCATCTGAAGCGCAGCGTTCACGTTTGATCAGCCAGACTTTGATCCAGGATGTCACTGTATTGTGGGTCGGAAACTTCCCAGAGGGTGAACTGGTTGCTGGATCTGTTCCAACACCCGTCCCATCCGAAGAAGGGGAAGAACAAACAACTACAACCAATACAGGTAATCCAGATATCATCACATTAATAGTCACTCCTCAAGACGCTGTAACGTTGAATTACCTGATGTTATCCGGAGCGCAGCTCAATCTTGCCTTACGCGGCGCAGGAGATGACCAGCAAGTTGCTACTGAAGCCGTCACGCTGCAATTCCTGATGGAACAGTATGGTATACCCTACCCTGTAAAACTACCATACGGAATGCAGCCCAGGGTTGATCAGATGATTTACCCATCCCTTGAGAATGGTCAATAACAGATAGCAAATTATTTTTGAGCTATCATAATCTTTGGAGTGTAGTATGCCATCTCAGGAAAAAATTAGAACGCTTCTAGTCGATGACATTAATGAAACAAGAGAAAATCTTAAGAGACTTCTTCAATTTGATGTAAATATTGAAGTTGTTGGTGAAGCACGTGGTGGAAGAGAAGCGATTGAGCTGGCAGCAAAATTAAAACCTGAAGTCGTTGTCATGGATATCAATATGCCAGACATGGATGGTATTCAGGCAACGGAAGGCATTCGTAAAAAAGTACCTTATTGCCAGGTAATCATTCTTTCTGTTCAGAATGACATGCAATACATGCGTCGTGCTATGGTGGTGGGTGCTCGCGATTTCCTTACCAAACCTCCAACCATTGACGAGCTTACCGTTGCAGTACATCGGGCTGGTGAAACAGCAAAAGATGAGTTTGCCAAATACAATCAAAGCCTTCAACTCGCAGCAACCCCTGGCATTACAGGGCTGAGTGGTGCACTCAATGGGAAGATCATCGCCATTTATAGCCCTAAAGGTGGTACAGGATGCACATCAATTGCAACCAATCTTGCATTGGCTTTGGATACAAGCGTAAATAAAATTGCTCTGATCGATAGCAGTATGCAGTACGGAGATATCCCCATTTTCATCAATGAGCAAATTAAGAATTCTGTGCTTGATTTGACAGTACATTCAGATGAATTAGATCCAGAATTGGTTCAAGAAGTAGTAGTAAAACAAGAAAAAACTGGATTGTATGTTCTTGCAGCACCACCTCGACCAGAACTAGCTGAAAAAGTGGCAGGTGAACCATTTGGTCAGTTATTAAATTACATGCGTAATTTATATAACTATATGGTTGTTGATACCACACCTTACTTATGTGAAGCCGTGCAAACTGTCTTGGATATTGCAGATGTCATCATTCTGGTAACCACTCAAGATATTCCGGCAATTAAAAACGCAAGTTCATTTCTACTGCTTGCAGATGCTCTGGGGATCTCACGAAAAAGGATTCTCTTTATTCTCAACAAATTTGATCGAAGGGTACCCATTCTACCCGAACGAATTGCAACGAATTTAAAACAAGAGGTAGTTCTTTCCATTCCATTGGATGATAGGTTTATTAGCAATTCGATCAATCGTGGAGTACCTCTTTTTCTGGAAAATAAAACACATCCTTTCAGTAAAAGTATGATTTCACTGGCAGAAATGGTCACACAGAAACTCGAAACATTAGAAGGAACATTCTGATCTGCCATTTTGGGAGTAGTATTCAATGTCTATTTTAAAAAGAATTCAAAATGGGGAAAGTAGGCCTGTCAATTCGACCACACCTGCACCAGCAACTCCACCTCAAACTCCTCACCAACCACAACAACCCACATTGCAGGCACGTCGTATAACAGCACCAACTTCCAACATCGGTCAAGATACTTACCAGGATCTAAAGACACGCGTACAAAATAAACTGCTCGCTGGCTTGGATCCAAGCATGGATGTAACTAAAACTGCAGAAGTACGAACCACAATCCAAGAGCTCTTTGAAACCATCCTCAATGAAGAAAACATCATCCTTACCCGTCCAGAAAGAGCCAGACTTTTTGAGCAAATTTCTGCTGAAATTCTAGGTTTCGGCCCAATTCAACCTTTATTGGAAGATGACTCCATAACAGAAGTTATGGTGAACGGCGCAAAGAATATCTACATTGAACGCAAAGGTAAAATCTATCGCGTTCCTTTGAGCTTCGAATCAAATGCTCATGTAATGCGTATTATTGACCGGATTGTCGCACCTCTCGGTCGTCGTGTAGATGAATCCAGTCCTTATGTAGATGCTCGCTTACCAGATGGTTCTCGTGTAAATGTCATTATTCCCCCCATCTCATTGGTAGGGCCTGTTATTACCATTCGTAAATTTGCAAGAGATCCTATCACCGTAGATCAGCTTATCGAATTTGGCACGGCTACACCTGAATTAATTGAATTTCTCAAAGCATGTGTACAATCCCGTTTGAATATTGTAATTTCTGGTGGTACTGGTTCAGGAAAAACTACCCTGCTTAATATCCTTTCTAGCTTTATTCCTGCTGATGAGCGTATTGTCACTATAGAAAACGCAGCAGAATTACAGCTCCGCCAGGAACATGTAGTGACGCTTGAATCCCGTCCACCAAATATTGAAAATAAAGGGGAGATAACCATTCGTCAACTAGTGGTAAATGCCCTACGTATGCGTCCAGATCGGATCATCGTTGGTGAAATTCGTGATGAAGCAGCCATTGATATGCTTCAAGCGATGAATACCGGTCATGATGGATCTATGACTACACTCCACTCCAATGGTCCTCGTGATACGCTGGCTCGTCTTGAGACCATGACATTGATGGCAGGCATGGACCTACCCGTGCGCGCGATCCGTGAACAGGTGGCATCAGCAATTGACTTAATCGTTCATCAGGAACGTTTAAGAGACGGTACAAGGAAAATAGCAACTGTATCTGAAGTAGTAGGTATGGAAGGTGACATCATTACGATGACCGATCTCTTTGTATTTGAACAAACTGGATTAGATAATGGACGCATTCTGGGTAGATTGCGTGCAACTGGATTGCGGCCAAAGTTTATGGAAAAAATTGAAGCATCAGGTATCTCGCTCCCGCCCAGCATTTTTGGAATAGGTGTAAGAAGATAAGATAGAAGAGGTATTGAATGAACCTCAACCCCATTCTCATTTTAGTCATCGGTGGTGGTTTAGCAATCATCTTACTGATCGTGGGCATCGCTGTATCAGTAAAACGCGATAAATCACTGGTAGATGAACGCTTGGGAAAATATGTAGAAAAAACACAGGTAGTCCCCGAAAAAAAGCAAACTACTTCAGTTGTAACCGAATGGATTGATCGTAAAGTAGAAGGTTCGACCACCGGGGATAAGATCAGAAAGAATCTCGCCCGTGCTGACCTGAAAATGAAGACTGGCGAGTACATTGCACTCATAGTCATCTCTGTGATCTTGATGGCATTTCTGGGGTACTTCATTGGTGGAAAATCCATCCTCGTTTTGCTTATTGGTGGAGTTGTTGGGGCTTTCTTACCAGGAATTTATGTGCGCAGCCAACAGAAGAAGCGATTGGTTCATTTTAATGACCAACTTGGCGATATGCTTAACTTAATGGTAAACGGTTTGCGTGCAGGGTACTCTACCATGCAGGCAATGGAATCCGTCAGTCGTGAATTACCAAGTCCAATTTGCGACGAATTCCGTCGGGTGGTTCAAGAAATGCAATTGGGTATTTCGATGGAGGTAGCATTAGATAATTTACTCCGTCGCATCCCCAGTGATGACCTTGACCTGGTCATCAATGCAATAAATGTTCAGCGTGAAGTAGGTGGTAATCTTGCAGAAATTCTCGATACGATTTCTTATACTATTCGCGAAAGAGTTCGTATTAAGGGAGAGATTCGAGTTTTAACTACCCAGGTGATGTATTCTGGTAGATTTCTATCTTTCTTGCCTTTAATAGTTATAGCAATCCTATATTTGGTTAACCGACCATATTTACTGGAGTTTTTTGCTAAAGGCAGTGGAATCTGTGGCTACATTGCTTTAGGCCTTGCCGCAATTCTTATTGTTTTCGGTTACCTCGCAATGAATAAATTGGCTGATATTGAGGTTTAGCTCCCCTTCGGAGGCTTGTATGATTGGTGTAATAGTTATTCTTCTCATTATTCTTATTGGTGGTGGCGCATTAGTATATATTGGAATTCGTGCCCCCCAGAACAGCGAAGATAATCTAATACAAGAGCGTCTTGAAGAGTTTCTTCAAAAAGGCGAACAGGTAGACCTTGAAAAACTGGAAATGTCTCGTCCTTTTACAGAACGTGTACTATACCCAATCGCGAGAAAACTTGGTCAAGCAGCAGCGAAATTCACACCCCAAAATGCATTAAATTCCATCGCCACACAATTGGAAAGAGCAGGTAACCCCGGTCGTTTGGATCCTACTTTATTCCTGGCAATTCAATTCATCGCCCTAGTTTTCTTTGGTGGGGTCATTTTATTAGTATTTTCTGTTGGGCAGACAAAAATGCCATTCGGAAGAGTGTTTCTTTTCAGCCTTCTTTTTGGTGCGCTCGGCTTCTTCTTCCCTCGGTTATGGTTAACCAGTAAAATTAATCGTCGCCAAAAATCCATTCGAAGGGCACTTCCAGATGCATTGGATCTTTTAACAATTTGTGTTGAGGCTGGTTTAGGTTTTGATGCAGCAATGCAGAAAGTAAGTGATAAATGGGAAACCGAGTTGTCACTCGCTTTTGCAAGAGTGATCAAAGAAGTTCAACTAGGAAAGCTAAGAAGGGATGCACTTCGTGATATGGCTGACAAAATTGGTATTCCTGAATTAACCAGTTTTGTCGCGGCGGTCATTCAGAGCGAGCAGCTTGGTGTCAGCCTGGCAAAAGTTCTTCGCATTCAATCAGATCAGATGCGTATCAAACGGCGCCAGCATGCAGAAGAGGAAGCACATAAAGCTCCTGTAAAAATGCTGATTCCAATGGTACTTCTGATATTTCCTTCACTGATAATTGTATTGTTGACACCTGCCGCTCTTAGGCTGATGAATTCATCTTTAGCAAGTATGTTTAAATAAAGAGAGACAAAATATGTTAAAACCGCTGGTGGGTAAAAAAATCCATCCAGCCTTCTTAGTTTATCACTACTTATGGCAGGCAGTTGATTGGTTATTCCCCCCATACTGCGCAGGCTGCGGTTCATTTGGTAGTCGATGGTGCTCTTCTTGCGAAGAAAAAATTCAAACGATCAAACCTCCGCTTTGTAGAATTTGTGGTCAGCCTTCCATTACCAAGGATATTTGTGATTCGTGTAAATCTTCTCCTCCATCTTTTACGGCGTTACAAGCAATTGGTGCGTATACAGGACCTTTCAGAAAAGCGATTTTACAATTAAAGTTTAGAAATAATCTTGGATTAGGTGAAGTTTTTGCACTAAAGCTCGCACGTCGTATAATAAGAGTAGATTGGCATCCTGATTTAGTGGTAGCGGTACCATTGAGCAAACAACATCAAAAAACCAGAGGTTTCAATCAGGCTGAATTATTGGCTAAACCTCTCTCCTGGTTAATTAATGTTCAATATGCATCCGATGCAATCACGCGTATAAAGCCTACCTCTTTTCAGGTAGGCTTAACAGCACATCAAAGGAAATCGAATGTAAGAGACGCATTTTTAGCAGAGGCTGAATTGGTGTCTGGTAAATCGATCCTTCTTGTTGATGATATCGCCACTACATGTTCTACAATGGATTCATGCAGTAAAGCCCTGTTAGAAGCAGGAGCAAAGCAAGTGTATGCCATTTGCCTTGCAAGAGCTGTACTTGATCAGGATACTTCTTTAGATACATCTTCCCTGGAGATGGATTCTCCTCTCCAATATTCATCTTTTTTAGGAGGCTAAAATGACTCTCAAAGTTGACGTTTATACCCGTAATTTAGAATTGACTGACCAAATAAATGAGTATGTGAATAAGAAAGTCTCCAAACTTGATAGGTTCTTGAATAACATAGATGAAACGAGGGTTGATTTAGGTTTTTCGAAATCAGCCAGAAGTGCGAATGATCGATATTCCGCACAAATAACCATTCGTGGTCGCGGTTTCATCTTACGAACGGAGGAAAGAGCAGACGATATTTTTGAAGCTGTCGACGAATCGCTAGATAAAATCGAGCGTCAAATTGAAAGATATAAAGGGAAGCATGCCCGTGGTCGCGGCGATGGTACCCCTGCTTCACAGGTTGTTGAACAACCAGTATCTGCTGAAGAGGAAGGTACCGAAGAACCTGTTATCGTTCGTCGTAAAACATTTACCTTGGTTCCAATGGATGAACATGAAGCATTGGAACAAATGGCATTGCTGGGTCATGAAAACTTTTTTGTCTTTTATAATGCTAATACAAACAAGATCAACATTCTTTATCGTCGCCTGGATGGAACATATGGTTTAATCGAACCTTCCATTGGTTAATTACGAAACATGTGTCCTTCACTCGAACAGGCTGCATCAGCAGCCTGTTCATTATTTCTAATCATAAACAACTTAATGGAATAAAAAAATGGACTTTCGTATCGATAAAACCATTTTTTCCTTGCAGCAACATACTTGCTGGACTATAATGGGACGTTGCAATTTTTTAAAAAAGGATAGTATATGATTGACGTTAATGATCTTCGCAAAGGCGTTACATTTGAACTCGATAACAACCTGTATCGTGTTTTGGAATACAGCCATAATAAGCCAGGACGTGGCAATGCCACCATCCGTATTAAAGCCCGAGATTTACGCAGCGGAACTACACTGGAAAAAACTTTCCAATCTGGTGATAGAGTACAGGATGTACGTTTAGACCATCGCATGAGCTCTTATCTCTATAACGATGGTGACTTCTATTATTTTATGGATACCGAAACTTTCGAGCAGACTACTGTTCGTAAAGATACTATTCAAGAGTATGTTGGTTTGCTGAAAGAAAACATGGAAGTCAAGCTTACCTTCTTCCAATCAGAAGTAGTCGACATGGAACTTCCAACAACGGTTGATATGGAAGTTATTGAAGCAGAAACCGCTGTCAAAGGCGATACAGCAACTGGTGTGACAAAAAAGGTAAAAGTCGAAACTGGTTTGGAAGTAATGACACCCTACTTTGTCGTAACAGGAGATATCATCCGTATTGATACACGTACGGGTGGTTATGTTACCCGTGTAAATGGGTAAAGGTATACTACTATTTCGCGTTATCCCCCTGTGGGGATAACCTTTTATTCGGGAGTATATCTATGCGCACGCCTTACGGCACAGAGTGCCCCTTCTTTTTTGGTGAATATCATCGTGGACGCGACCAAAATCGATGTGACTTGATTGGCAACGCTTCACCTCCACGAAATTGGACACCAACTCTCTGTAAATCATGTCAGGTTCCAACAATCTTACGTGCGAATGGATGCACACATATGCATCTTTCAGCAGAGGTTAAACCTGGCATTTTTCGTTTGGGGAAATCGGTTAAAGTTACTGCTTACTGTACCAGATCTCACCAGGATGTGAAAGAACCTCATGTAGGTTGCGGGCAGTGTCACAAATCGATTGATTTTCAAATTGAGGATCCTTCTGGAGATATCGGGTGAAAATTACTGTTCTTATTGATCT
The DNA here is from genome assembly GCA_034430215.1 of Anaerolineaceae bacterium. Classification (GTDB taxonomy): domain Bacteria; phylum Chloroflexota; class Anaerolineae; order Anaerolineales; family Anaerolineaceae; genus UBA4782. The sequence continues at coordinate 465,097 of DAOUFE010000019.1, forward strand.
TGACGACACACTGCTTTACACCGAAGAAACATTTTTCCCCACTTATATCAAATCACTTGCGCAAAAAATTGGCAGAGTTGATCCGGATTTATTTACCCATGAAATGAAGGTCATCACTGAACGCATGCTGGCGAAAGATTCGCCTGCCCTTACACTGGAACAAACTTTTAATGCTTATTTTTATGATGCAATTAATATACCTCGCAGTGAAATTATTAATATTCTGGATGATTATTACAAAAATGATTATGGTCAGCTTCAAAGATTAACGAAACAACTACCAGAATCAAAAACCCTTATTGAAACTGCATTTTCGCTGGGTCACCAGGTAGCTATTGCAACAAATCCTTTCTTTCCACGCGTTGCGACAATACAGCGCCTATCCTGGGCTGGAATTCCCATGGAGAATTATCCTTTTAGCATTGTTTCAACCTATGAGGATTTCCATTTTGCAAAACCCAACCCATCTTATTTTGTTGAATTACTTGCTCAACTAGGGTGGCCTTCTGCTCCAGCAGTTATGATTGGCAATCATATAGGACAAGATATTCTTTCTGCGGAGTCGCTTGGCTTTCCTACATTTTTCATTCAAAGCACTGGTGGCAAAAGAAATACTGCTTCACATACCTTAAGTAGTTCAGGGAAGGTATCTGAAGCAATTCCCTGGTTGAAAAGGATCAGTGGAGAGGAATTCTCTAATGACTTTTCCACCGTGCCTGCAATGCTGAACGTGATGAAATCCACCCCTGCTGCTTTGGAAACACTTACAAAGGGTGTACCATTTCAGGAATGGAGTCTACGACCAGAGGAAAATAACTATTCATTAAACGAATTATGTTGCTATTTTCGTGATCGAGATCAAGAAGTCTATTTACCTGGAATTCAACGAGTGATCACTGAAGCATATAATAATTTTCCCAATATTGAAACAGAAAATTGGCCCGATGAAATGGGTTATATACATCAGAATGGTCAGCTCGCATTGCAGGATTTTTTTAATTCACGAGTTCAGATAATTAATTTATTATCAACATTGCCTGATTCAACCTGGCAAAATCAAACCAATTCAGAAAAATATGGGATGATCACATTACAAGAATTGATCTATAAAATTATTCTTCATGATCAAGAATTGATTCGTCAGGTTAAAAAAGGGGTTGAAAAGCTAAATCGTATCAATAAATCCTAAATTGTATAAGAATTATCTTAATATTAATAAAACTTACTTGTTTTTATGCTACCAGTCATATGGATAGCTTGGTATAATCTGTCATAGAGTTCTATCGGTTTAGTTGGTAGAACCTGGAGGAATCAGTGAACCAAAGAAATCAATCATATCTTATCTACCTGCTATTGTTCATCGCCATCGTTGCCTTGCTGGTATATAACTATGGTTCATCAAACAATAGTACGAAAGCACTATCAATTAATGAGGTAGCACAAGGTATAAAAAATGGTGAAATTACCCGCATTGTAGAAAATGATAATCGGTTAACCATTTATTATGCAACTGAAGGCAACCAGGGTACTTCCACGAAAGAAAGCAATGCAACATTAATAGAACAGCTTATTCAATTAGGAGTAACTTCTGAAGAGCTTCAGCCCGATAAAATTAGTATCGAGATCAAAGCTCCAAGCCCTGTGATGGGTGTGCTTACTACTCTGGGGTATATCCTTCCTTTTATCATCCTGGGTGCAGCTTTCTTCTTCATCATGCGTCAAGCACAGGGCAGTAATAATGCAGCCATGTCGTTCGGAAAATCGCGGGCTCGAATGTTTCGTGGCGATCAACCTACAGTGACATTTGAAGATGTCGCGGGGGTCGATGAAGCGAAAGAAGAGTTACGCGAAGTTGTTGAATTTTTGCGAGAGCCTCAAAAGTTTATTTCACTTGGTGCTCGCATTCCTAAAGGCGTTCTGGTCGTCGGCCCTCCCGGAACGGGTAAGACACTGCTGGCAAAAGCAGTCTCTGGCGAAGCAGGAGTCCCCTTCTTCTCAATCTCCGGATCAGAATTTGTTGAAATGTTTGTCGGTGTTGGAGCTAGCCGTGTTCGTGATCTGTTTGATCAGGCAAAAAAGAATTCACCATGTATCGTTTTTGTGGATGAAATAGATGCCGTTGGACGTCAACGTGGTGCTGGTTTAGGTGGTAGTCATGATGAGCGTGAACAGACCTTGAACCAGATGTTGGTGGAAATGGATGGTTTCGATACAGATACGAATATCATCATCATGGCAGCTACCAACCGTCCTGATATTCTTGACCCTGCTTTACTTCGTCCCGGTCGTTTCGATCGTCGTGTAGTTCTGGATAGACCTGATGTGCGAGGTCGCGAAGCCATTCTAAAAGTTCATGTCAAGGGGAAACCACTCGATCCAGCGGTCGATTTAGCCCTACTGGCAAAAGGTACACCAGGTTTTGTAGGTGCAGATCTTGAAAACCTTGTTAATGAAGCAGCAATTCTTGCAGCTCGAAGGAATAAGCGGGCAATCTCACAGACAGAATTCGAAGAAGCTGTTGAACGAGTTATTGCTGGACCAGAACGCAAGAGCCGTCTCATCAGCCAGGAAGAAAAACTCATTATTGCATATCATGAAGCTGGTCATGCTGTAGTAATGAATGCATTACCTGAAGCTGATCCTGTGCAAAAGGTAACGATTGTCGCCCGTGGTATGGCAGCTGGTTACACAATAGCTTTACCAAAAGAAGATCGTACACTAACTGGTCGCAAGAAATTAATTGCAGAAATGGTTGGTCTTTTAGGCGGACGATCTGCTGAGGCTATGGTTTTTGACGATATTACATCTGGCGCTGCAAATGATATAGAACGTGTAACCCAATTGGCAAGAACCATCGTGACCAGGCTTGGTATGAGCGAAGAACTTGGTCCAATGGTATATGGTCAGAAAGAGGAACTTATCTTCCTGGGTCGTGAAATTTCTGAACAACGGGATTATTCGGAGGCTGTAGCTGAAAAGATCGATCAAGAAGTTCGCAAGTTGGTACATGAAGCATATCAGCAAGCAACGGATATCCTCACAAAATACCGTGATAAATTGGATGCGGTCGCTAAGAAATTAATGGAAGTCGAAACGATCAATAAAGAAGATTTCGAAGCGATCTTCCCGCCACCATTCCCCAAGAAAAGCGGTACACCGGTATTGGTGAATGGGATATCATAAGCACATTTGAAAAAGTAAAAAAAGGAAGCATGAAAGCTTCCTTTTTTCATCTTATTCGCTCTTTGCAGAATGAAAGCACCTGATTAAAAGTATCAGCATTCATCTCAAACCATTTGATATTTGGATCATTCATACTGAACCAGTTTGCTTGCCGGCGCACATAATTACGCGTAGCTCTTTTCATTAACTTAATAGCTTCCTCAATATCGTACTTTCTCTGGATAACTGCAATCATTTCTCTATACCCAATAGCTGATAATGACGGCGAGTCAACAGGGCAACCATCTGCCAGTAATTTTTCGACTTCCTGCAATAATCCATTCGCTATCATCTGGTCAATTCGTAGATCAATCCGTTGGTACAGCTCATTTCTGGGTCGGATCAATCCGATTTGGGTAAAATCATACTTAGGTTCTATTTTCCCTCTTTGAGCAGAAAATGGTTGCTTCGTTTGTTCAATGACTTCTAGAGCTCGAATCACCCTTCGTACATTCCGTGGATCGATGATCCTTGCAGCTTCAGGGTCTTTTTCAGAAAGTTGTTTATAAAGAAAATCACCGCCAAAGGATATCGCATCCTCCTCAAGTTTTTTCCTTAATTCCAAATCGGGTATAAGTTCCGGGGGTTTCCATCCCTGTACCACTGCGCGTACATATTGCCCGGTTCCACCCACAAGGAATGGCAGCTTTCCTCTTTGGTGAATATCATCGATGATCTGGTATGCACTTTGTTGAAACAGTGCCAGGCTGAATGTTTCTTCAGGGTTCACCACATCGATTAAATGATGTGGAACCATGCTTATTTCTTCATGAGTTGGTTTTGCAGTTCCGATGTTCATTTTTCTGTAAATTTGACGCGAATCCGCTGAAACGATCTCTCCATTCATCTGCATTGCTAGCCTTATGGAAAGTTCTGTTTTTCCCACGGCAGTTGGTCCGACTATTACAATCAAAGGCAATTTCTTATCAGCTTGAAACATTTTCGAACCACTCCACCTGATGTGCATTCCAATTTTTCGGATCAACAAGGATAGCAATAACATCGATCTGCCAATTTTGCTCCACCTCTGGATGGGTCTGGATATACCATGCAGCGCTTTGCTTAATGTGATTCATTTTTCTTGTATTGATGGCTGCTTCTGGTTGACCAAATACTTGAGAAGACCGTGTCTTAACCTCAACAAAATGAAAACCAGCATCATTCGAGACGATCAGATCAACTTCGCCATAAGGAGTACGGGTATTCACAGCGATAATTCTAAAACCCTTTTCCTTCATAAAATAGCCAGCTAAATCTTCTCCCCACCGGGCAAGTTTCTGATTACGGGTTTCTATATTCTTTATATTCCTGGATTGTGCATTCATGATACTATGTATTTTACATGACCTGCGAGAGATGAATAGGTAGATCGCCCTGTCGGTATTTAATTGACGAACTACGGTATACCATGCTAAACTTCATCACTTCATAAAGAGAGAAAATTTTTATGCCTTCTATAGAAATCATTGCCATTGGAACAGAACTCCTGCTTGGCGAAATTCAGGATACCAACACGCAATATCTGGCGCGAGCAGTGCGCGATGCGGGAATCGACCTTTATCGAGCTACATTGATTGGTGATAATGCCCAACGTATTGCCGAAGCCATTCGTGATGCAGTCGAACGATCTGACATTGTCATTACTACAGGAGGTTTAGGGCCAACCGTCGATGATCCTACACGGCAAGCGGTTGCTCTGGCTGCTAATACTGAATTGCAATTTCGTCAGGAATTATGGGATCAAATACTTTCACGGTTCCAGCGATATGGTAGACCAGCATCAGAAAACAATCGCAGGCAGGCGTTCATCCCCCTTGGTGCTACATGGATAGAAAATCCGGTTGGAACTGCACCTGCTTTTTATATTGAAATTGACAACAGCATAGTGATCAGTTTACCTGGTGTACCACGTGAAATGGAATATTTGTTTGAAAACAGTATTCTCCCTTTGCTGCGTAAGAAATATGATCTTCACCAAATGATCCTGACTCATGTTCTGCACGTTTCCGGTGTGGGAGAATCAAAGGTTGACGAACTAATAGGTGATCTTGAGTTGCTTTCCAATCCAACAGTTGGTCTTTTAGCTCATCCCGGTCAAATTGATATTCGAATCGCTGCTAAAGCTAATTCTCGCAAAGAAGCTGAGAGCATGATCCAACCAGTGGCTCAAACCATCCAACAGCGATTAGGAAATTCGATTTACGGCGCAGGTTCTGATACACTTGAAAGTATTGTTGCCTCAAAGTTACTTAGCAATCAGAAGAAACTTGTTATATTGACCTCTGGAATGGATGATTCATTGGTCACCCAATTACGAAAATGTGGTGTCACTTTTTATAAATCGTATAAACGAAAAAAACCTCTTGATAAAATACGGTTGAACAAAGAAGCTATCCTTCTTGCGCAGAAGAATCCTTCCTGCATCATTCTTGCCTGTTCTTTACAACCAGGTGTCGATCAACAGAAGTTATTTATCGGGTTGATGCTTAATGATAAATGGTATGAAGATCAGCGATCCTATGGCGGTTCACCACTTCATAGAACGGTCTGGTCAAATAACTCAATCCTTGATTACATACGACGCAATATATAGGATAATGAAATATATGGAAAAGACGATAATTGATTTCCTTTTTACAAACGCCCATGTTTTGACCATGGACCCATCACTTACGCAATATGCTTCTGGCTCAATTGCCGTAAAAGGTGACAAAATTATTGCGGTTGGGCTGGAATCAGACCTTCAAAAGCAGTTCTCTGCAAAAAATGTGGTGGATTGCAATGGCAAAGTATTAATGCCAGGTTTGATCAATACCCATACTCATGTACCCATGACATTGCTCCGAGGATTGGCTGATGATCTTCGGTTGGATGTTTGGCTGATGGGATACATGATGCCTGTCGAACGCGAATTTGTCTCCCCAGATTTTGTTCGGTTGGGTACCCAGGTCGCTTGTGCAGAAATGATAAAAAGTGGTGTCACAACTTTTGCAGATATGTATTACTTTGAGGATCATATTGCACAGGCTACTGCAGATGCTGGTATGCGCGCATTGTGCGCACAGACTGTTATGAAATTTCCCACCCCGGATGCCGCCAGCTTTGAAGAAGGGTTGGCGTATGCCAAAAATTTTATTCAAGGCTGGAAAGGGCATTCCCTTATCGTCCCTTCGGTTGCACCCCATGCAGCATATACCTGTACAGAAGATATTCTCCGAGCCTCTGCTGAACTTGCAATTGAATTTGATGTACCTCTACATATTCATATTGCTGAAACTGCACTCGAACAGGAAAACAACCGGAAAGAAAAGGGAATGCCTGTAGTTCCTTATTTGAAAAAGCAGACACTATTTGAAGCAAAAGTATTAGCTGCACATTGTGTGCATATCGATGACGGTGAAATGCGTACCATGCTTCATGCTCATGCCGGCGTTGCGCACAATCCAACCTCCAATTTAAAACTGGCTTCAGGTATTGCACAAATTAAACGAATGTTGGATATTGGCTTAAATGTTGGTATCGGCACTGACGGTCCTGCCTCGAATAATGATCTGGATATGTTTGAGGAGATGCGTCTGGCTTCACTACTGGCAAAAACCGCCAGCAATGATCCCACCACCCTGCCCGCTCAGCAAACACTGGTTATGGCTACCAGAATGGGCGCACAGGCAATGCATATAGGAGATATCACAGGCTCATTAGAACCTGGCAAACGAGCAGATTTGATCCTGGTGGACATCAATCAATTGCATAATTCACCTCATTTTGACCGTGATCCTCATAGCGTTTATGCCCAGATTGTCTATTCTGCAAAAGCAACCGATGTCACTGATGTCATGATTAATGGAAAATGGGTAATGCAAGACCGCAATCTGCTTACATTGGATGAAAAAGAACTGCTTCTTCATAGCCAGGAATATGCACAAAAGATTGATATTTTCCTTATCCGCCGTGAAAAATCTGTTCTCTCTAAACTAATCGCCATTGGTGGAGCAAGTGAAGAAGAAAGTTTCGAAGTACAGGCAAAAGTGAAAGTAGAAGACCTGCAGCCTGTTCTTGAAGCCATTCTTACAAACACTGATAAGATACAGGTCATTCGAAAAAGGCATTATCGAGAATATGATACCTATTTCCTCTTTCAGGATGGTGAAGATCAGGAACGCCTTCGTTATCGAGAAGATCACTTCATCGATGAGAATGGTACGATCACAAATGTACGAAGCCGACTTACTCATATTGGTCCGGCACGTGAACATAAATATCCAAACCAGGTTCTATTATCTCGATCCCGTTTTTTTGCGCCTGCTACACAAAGCCTACGTTTTTATCGAGAGTACTTCAAGCCTTCTTCAGAATTGGAATTCGAAAAAGACCGTCTGCGCTATTTGATCCTGTACAAAGATACTGAGTTCTTTATTAACCTGGACACCATCGAAGAACCAACTGTCGGAAAATTCATAGAAATTAAGAGTCGTACATGGAGCCAGAAAGATGCAGAGCGTAAATCGGGATTGATTTCAGAATTGCTACACACTTTAGGAATTTCACCCAAAAATACAGTTACTGAAGATTATTTTGAAATGTTTACTAAATAGGAGATCGCGTAATGGTCAGGGATCTTTCGGTTCTTTTTACAGCCTCAGAAGCTGATCCTTTTGCTAAAGTTGGTGGATTGGGTGATGTGGCTGGTTCCCTTCCAGGTGCAATTCTTTCTCTCAACTCTGAAGACTCCGCTAATTCTTCCATAGACATTCGATTGGTCATTCCCTACCATTCTATGACCAACATATCCGATTCTGAGCTGCAGCATATTTGTCAATTTCCTGTGAAATATCAAGAGATTGATCTTCCTGTAGATGTTTTTCTCACCAAACTAAATGACCTTTCTGTCTATCTGCTCTCTAGTGAATGGATCCATACCAGCGAGCGGGTCTATGACCAGGATGTAAATCGTGCTGCAAAAAAATACATATTATTCTCGAAAGCAGTAGCGATGCTCCCTGATGTTTTAGGATGGCAAATAGATATTCTTCACGCCAATGATTGGCATACCGCATTGGCGATTCCCGAAACGTTTGCTCTGGGGAAAAAGAATGTTCGCACCGTGCTAACAATTCATAATCTTCCTTTTATGGGTAGTGAAACCCGGGGCATGTTAGCTGATTTTCGTATTACTCCTTCCACCCACCCGGAACTACCCGAATGGGCTCGAGAACTCCCTCTCCCAATGGCAAGTGCGGTTGCTGATAAAGTAGTAGCTGTTTCTCCCTCATATGCCAGAGAGATTATGACCCCAGAGTTTGGTTGTGATCTGGATCATTTCTTCAATTCCATTCAAGATAAAGTTACAGGTATTCTCAATGGTATCAATAATACGATCTGGAATCCTGCTACAGATAAAAGTATTCAACAAAACTTTGATTCCGATCAAATCGAGAAGCGCATTTTAAACAAGCGTTATTTACAGGATAAATTCGACCTCCCAAGGAAAGACGATGCTGCATTGATTGTCGTTATTAGCCGGTTTGATAAACAAAAGGGAATTGACCTGATCATTCAAAGCCTGAAACAATTGGAAGGTGGCTCCTGGCAAGCGATTCTTCTAGGAAGTGGCGATAGCACCCTTGAAAGGATGTCACAAGAACTTGCCATGACTTTGTTCGATCAGGTTCGTAGTGAAAACTGTTACAATGCCTGTTTATCCCATCAGCTATATGCAGGTGGCGATATCATTCTAATGCCATCAAGATACGAGCCTTGCGGTTTAGCTCACATGATTGCAATGCGGTATGGCTGCATTCCAGTTGCACGTGCCACAGGTGGGTTAAAAGATACGATTATTTCTTATGATCAAGATATCGAGCATGCGACGGGATTTTTATTTGACCAAGCCTCAAGTGAAGCTCTCACATCCTCCATACAGCAAGCTATTAACATCTATGCGCAGAAAACAAAGTGGAAAAACATTCAAAAGAATGCAATGAAAAGCGATTTTTCTTGGGACAATTCAGCTCGCAAATATATACAACTTTATCGCAATTTGGAGAAAAATAAATGAAACTTCCTAGAGCTTCTGGTATTCTCCTTCATCCTACCTCACTACCAGGTCCAGATGGTATCGGTGACTTGGGCCCTGAAGCCTATCAATGGATCGACTTTCTTTATAGTTCAGAAACCAAATTGTGGCAGGTTCTTCCACTTGGCCCCACTGGTTATGGTGATTCCCCTTATCAATGCTTTTCTGCTTTTGCTGGAAACCCATACCTGATCAGTCCTACAATGCTTCTAGATCAAGGATTGCTGACTAGAGCAGACCTTATTGATCGTCCTGATTTCCCAACCGATAAGGTAGATTATGGCCGTGCAATCAATTGGAAAATCACTCTGCTCGATCGTGCTTTCCAACACTTTCGTAAAAATCATGATGAAACGTTATATTCTCGGTTTACTGATTTCCAGAAAAATAATTCATTCTGGTTATATGATTTCTCTCTCTTCATGGCGATCAAAGATTCGCAAGGTGGTGGTTCCTGGTTAACTTGGCCACAACCTTTAAAAATGCGAGATGAAACTGCTCTCAAGACTTTTACATTGGAACATCAGGAAGAAATTCTCAAACACTCGTTCAAACAATTCATTTTTTATGAGCAGTGGCAAAAACTCAAGGATTATTCTGAAAAGAATGGTATAAGCATTATTGGCGATGTTCCAATCTTTGTGTCCATGGATAGTTCAGATGCCTGGTCACATCGTGATTTGTTCTTTACTGATGCTCAGGGCAACCCCACTGCTGTAGCAGGTGTCCCACCAGATTATTTCTCACCCACCGGTCAATTATGGGGAAATCCGTTATATAACTGGAAAATCCATGCTGAGACGGGTTACGCCTGGTGGATAGAACGAATGAAAGCATCATTAAAACTATTCAATTGGATACGCCTGGATCACTTTCGTGGTTTTGCAGCTTATTGGAAGGTGACTGCTGGTAGCCCTACTGCAGAAATTGGGAAATGGGAAAAAGGTCCAGGATCTGATCTTTTTCAAACCTTACAAAATTCGTTGGGAGAATTGCCGATCATTGCGGAAGATCTGGGGGTTATTACCCCTGATGTGGATGCCTTGCGTGAGAATTTTGATCTTCCCGGAATGAGGATCCTCCAATTTGCATTTGGTGGTGATCCTACGGATCGCTTCTTGCCACACAATTATGTAAGAAATACTGTTGCGTATACTGGAACTCATGATAACGATACCACCAGAGGATGGTATGCATCTGCGCCAGAATCGGAAAGGGATTATTGCCGGCGTTATCTCGGACGGGATGGTAATGATATTACCTGGGATATGATCCGGGCTATCTGGTCATCAGTAGCTGCCTTCGCTCTCACACCTATGCAAGATATTCTTAATTTAGGAACTGAAGCTCGCATGAATTACCCCAGTAAACCAGATGGCAATTGGGGATGGCGTTTGCCCGTTTCATGCTTAACCAAAACACTTTCAGAACGAATTAAAGAGATGAACTATCTCTATTATCGTTAATGAAATCTATTGAAATATTGCTATTTTGCCTGTTCAGATGAAACACTTGAACGGCTCGAAAGATAGATTCCAGTCAGAATAAGTACACCTCCTGCAATTTCAAGAAATACTGGATTCTCATGTAGCAAAAGTGCTGCCAATATGGTCGAACCTATCGGTTCACCTAATAGAGCAATGGACACTAATGATGCTGGTATATACTTCAAAGCCCAGTTGAATGAGCTATGCCCTACGATTTGGGGAACAACTGCAAGTAAAAACAGCCACAGATATGTTTGACTGTGAATACCTGCCATAGGGGTGCCTATCACCATTACAGCAATCAGTAATAAAACTGCAGATACTCCATATACAAGAAATGTATAAACTGGGAGTGTTAGTTTTGGGCGAACCTTCCTTCCAATCAACATATATCCTGCAGCAGCCCATGCCCCTATCAGGGAAAGAAGATTACCGAATATATTGTCTGAGGTTTCTAATGCTCCTGATGAACTTGCGGCTGACTGCATAAACCAGGTAGGAATCTCATGCGATAATCCGACGATTGCGCTTCCAGTCAAAGCAACAATTAACCCAATGATCACATTTTTTGAAGGACGCTCTTTCAGTAAAAGAGCCCCAAAAATCGCAACCCACAAGGGGGTGGTAGTAACAAGTACTACGGAACTGGCAACGCTGGTGTAATTCAAAGAAGTGATCCATGAAGCAAAATGGATTGCCAGAAACACCCCGCCCAAAAGTATTTTCCACCAGGTGCTCCAACTAATCTTCCGTAATTCCATCCTATATCGAATGAACACAACAGGAAAAAGAATTATGCTTGCGAGTGTCATACGGTATGCAGCAATACATAATGCCTGTGCTTCTTCTTGAGCCATTCTGATGAATATTGAAGCTGTTGATACTGCCAAAACCCCGATGATAATTGCTGAATAAGTTGTGGTTTTTGATGGATTCACAATGATTATTACTTTCTAATAAAAAATTTATTGAATTATTAAGACTATTTTGGTATTATTAGTAATATTACAGTTCAATTCAAATAGGAGGCTACCATGGCTTTTGAACTACCTGCTTTACCGTACAAATTTAATTCTTTAGAAAAAGCAATTGATGCCCAAACGGTCGAGATTCATTATACCAAGCATCATAATGCTTATTTAAATAATCTGAATACTGCTCTTGAAAAGCATCCACAATTTTTTAACCTTCCGATTGAAAAAATATTGACCAATCTTGACCAAGTGCCTGAAGAAATCCGCACTGCTGTTAGGAATAATGGCGGTGGATACTACAACCATATTTTATATTGGAATGCCCTCTCACCCGACGGTGGAGGACAACCTAAAGGCAAAATTGGACAGTTAATAGAGCGTACTTTTGGTTCATTCGATAGTTTTACAAAAGAAATGGAGAAAACTGGCTTAGGGAGGTTTGGCAGCGGTTGGGTATGGCTGAGCCGAAAAAATGATGGTTCGCTTATCATTCACTCTACCCCTAATCAAGATACACCTCTTGCTGAGGGGTTATTTCCCTTAATCGCAATTGATGTCTGGGAGCATGCATACTACTTGAGATACCAGAACCGACGAGCCGATTATCTTTCAAGCATCTGGAGTATTATTAATTGGGATGAAGCAGAAAGAAGGTTTCTTGTTGTACAATAATTAAAATACACTTCGGGAGAGATCCATGACACATGTTATTACCAGATTATGCGTTCGCGATGGTGGCTGTGTAACCGTTTGTCCAGTTGAATCTATTGTTCCAGGGAAACCCGAAGATAAATATCCTTGGTTCTACATTGACCCTGAAACCTGCATTGATTGCGGCGCATGCGTTTCAGAGTGTCCAGTTAAAGCAATCTATCCTAAAGATGAAGTTCCTCATAGTTTTGTATCTGAGATACCAAGGATCATCTCTATGCCGTCAGGAACACCAGGTTTTGACCAGGTTTTCGATGGGAATGATTATGAAGGAAATCCGGTGCACCTTGAACATACACGAATATTACCAGTCGGAGAAGTTGTAGATCTTTCACCAGATATTGAAGCGAATGCATTATTTTTTATTGAAGGGCCTGGTTACGAAGCTTTAAAAGAATGAGATATAGAAGCAAATAACGCAGCACCAATGATACCAGCCTGGTTGTATAACTGGGCTGGTACTAATTTTGTACGAATATTGATATAGGGGAAGAATTTCGCATGATTCCTGCTAATTCCTCCTCCAACTATGATCAAGTCAGGCCAAAAGAGGTCTTCCATGATCTTCAAATATTCTTCAACGCTCGCTGCCCATTCCTTCCAGCTTAAATCTTTCTTTACTTTTACAGCAGCAGAAGCGCGCTTTTCAGCATCTTTTTCTCGAATTTTTAAATGCCCAAATTCAAGATTTGGAAGCAAAACACCATCGTTAAAAATAGCTGTTCCTATCCCAGTGCCTAACGTAATCACAAGGACTACTCCCTTGAAATCTTTTGCTGCTCCATACCTGACTTCAGCTAAACCGGCAACATCCGCATCATTCGCCACATAAAATGAATTGCCGGTCTCTTCTTGGAATACTCGCTCTACGTTTGTATTGATCCATGATGAATCAATATTTGCAGCTGTATAGCACACTCCATGCAATATTACACCCGGGAAACCTGCACCAACGGGTCCTTGATAATCAAATTGCTTAACCAGCTTTTTGATTACTTTTGCAACCGCTTTCGGTGTAGATGGATCTGGCGTTACAAGACGGATCCTCTCACCAACCAATTGACCCGCATCGATATCGACAATCGCTCCTTTTATTCCAGACCCACCAATATCAATTCCCAATATGTTCATGGTATCCCTCTATAAGGTTGTTGTTTTTTACGGACAGGCATTTTGCAGGTGTTCCTCATACGTTACAGCAAATTGATGATTTCCACTTCCATCACATGCAGCTCTGAAGTAATAATACGGTGTTTGTGCTGGAGATGCAACTGCTTCAATAGACTTTAATGAAGGTGTACAAATGGGTGTAGGGGGCAAACCTGAAATAGCGTAGGTATTATAGGGAGAATCGATTTGAAGTTGTTCTGCGTTGATCGGATTCGACCACCAGGTATCCTGATCAGCATTGAAACCAATTGCATATTGAACAGTAGGATCACTATCTAAACGCATACCTGATTGAAGCCGATTGTAGAAGACAGATGCGATTAATGGCTTTTCTTCATCCAACATTGCTTCTCGCTCCACAATCGATGCAAGGATCAAACCTTCATAAGGTGTAAGCCCAAGATTTGCTAGTTGAGAAATGATTGTATCGGAAAAACGAGCTTCCTGTTCTTTCTCCAATAGCAATAAAAATTCCTGTAAAGTTGCTGTGCGTTGTAAAGTAAATTCTCCCGGTGCTAAAAGCCCCTCGATGGAGGTTGGATTTTCCCAAAAACTCAAATCCATCATTCCCGAAGGATTCTGAGCAGATTCAAGAAATTCTTCTTTCGTAAAAGTCAATCCAGACCCAGTAAAAGTCGCTGCGATCTCTTCTATCCGCCAACCTGCTAATACTCCAAAAATGACTTCTTCCGGTGTTGCATCAACAATTTCATAAGCGATTGCAACAGGATTCATTTGATTATTAATGGTATGTGTACGCGCCTGGATCTTCGTGTCAAGACCAGAGTAGATCAGGTAATTAATAAATAAATTTGTATTAGAAATTAATCCTTCTTGATACAACCGGGTTGCGATGGATTGAATGCTTTCTCCGCTCTCAATTGTAAATTTTATTTCTTTTTCCCCCGCTCCAGATGGAGTCAACAATTCATCCTGATGGTAAACAAGTTGAAATGCGTATGTGTATTTCTGGATCACCGTTAGAGAAGGTGATGCAGGACCAAATATGCTTTCTACCTGTTGGGGCAATCTATGAACCACCCAGCCAATCCCCGTCGCAACCAGACACATAGCCACTACTAAAACCAGAACAACAATTTGTGATGCAGTTTCACGTTTCACTGTCATTACTGTCCTGTGTCTTTCGATTTGCTTCCAGATAATCCTGCAGCATAATAGCTGCAGCAAAATCATCCAGGTGACCTGCACGTTTGGATCGCGGTACACCTATCTCTCGTGCATATTCCTGGGCTGATTGTGTAGTATAGCTTTCATCCCAAAAGACGACGGGTATATCGATCATTGTTTTAATCACTTCAGCCAACCGAGCAGCTTTCCGACCCTGTATGGATAAGGAGCCATCATCTTGAATTGCCTGTCCCATAATAATACAGTTGATTTTATTCTCTTGCGCCAGGATCACGATCTCTTGTGCATCTTTTTCACGAGAGGTATGAGTAATAACTTTCAGTGGCCGCGCGATGGTACCTGTCAGATCGCTTATTGCGACTCCTAAGCGTTTATCACCAGGGTCAACTCCAAGAAATCTCCACATCATGGCGTCTCGATTTCAATCTGAAATGAAAGGTAGGGCATCCATTTCCAAAAACCTGGTGTGATAATTATTTCGCTGGTTGGCAGACTACCTGGAATTTGCCTTACGAGGTTAAGTGCCTCTTCTCTCTTCATTCCCCGTAATTTAAGCCCAAGGGCTTCCTTGTCAATATTTGTTGTGATGCTACGTACAGCAAAGATCTCCCATTCATAAGGTTCTGAACTCCCAACAGTGTCACTTAATAAGGTATATTGCAGAGTTCCTGGAATGCCTTTTTGATTTTTATCCAGAATCGCATCCATGCTTATTTGAATAGATTGTTGCACATCCGAATTTCGATAAAAAAGAAGCTCAACAGTTGCAGTTTGGGTTAGTTGCAAATATTCAGAAGGCACTCCAATACCTGGTTGAATCTCTTCGTCTGTTATATTGATCACAGGCAATTCCGCTTCTATAACGGTAATATCATCATTCGTCCCCGTGAGTTTTTCTTTTGCAGCAGAGACCAGATCATCCTTTAGCTGTTGACGTAATTTTGCAAGATCGCTCTCGTTCCCCACAGGAGAAGTAACATCTTCTCCCCCTGTACAGGGCGAAGGATTATTAACATTCAAATATACCCCAACTGCTCCTTCGACAGCAACAATCTGGTTGGCTTCCACATTGCCAATAGTTCCTGGCTGCAATGCTATGATCTCAACTGATCGCGTAGCACCCATCCCACCAGTCACGAGAACATCTCTTGTGGTTGCAAATCGGATGGCAGGATCATCCTGCGTCAATACGATAGTTCCAGCAGGCACAGTGAAGGGGCTGTTAGTTAAACTTGTGATAACGATTTCTCCTTGTGCGTAAGTTTTCGGTACAGCCTGTTGACCGCTGGTTTGGATTTGCCTTTCTTTAGTCACACTGATATCTGCTACTTTCAAGGGAATGTTCCCTGCAATATCAGGTGAGGTAAATTTGCTGCTTCCGTGTAGAGTCATCGTAATTTCTTGCTGTAAAGTGGAGGTTTGAATAACCACCTTTGCACGAGGTGCAAATAACACAACCAGAGAAAGCATTGCCAAAATTCCAACAAGAAAAGACGTCAATCTCAACCAGATTGGTTGTCTTCTCGGTTTTAATACCTCACTCATTTCTCTTAATTCTGCTACTGAAACGACTTTTTCACGTTCAGGTAACTTTCGAATATACTTTTTGCTTCTTCGCCACGGTTTACTGTTCGCTTCTGGAATAGAAGAGAAGAACGGCACACCCATTTCTTTTGCTAACTCGAGTACTTCACTATCATTAGTGATCAGACCCAGTTGTGCACCCTGCATTTTTGCCTTGCGAGATAACAACTGAAGATCTTTTTTTGAATTAATGACATGCTGTTTATTCGGTAAAACAAGTAATACTCTTGTGCTTTTTGACCAAGATATCTGGTCAAGCACAGAAATAACATCATCATGACTTTCAGGGTGAAGGACATGTGTTTTCATGTGATCATCTTAATTGCTTTGAAAATTATACTTTATATCCCAAACAACTCATATCTGCCGAAGATGAAAAAAGGTTCAGCCAGGAAATGACAGGAATATTCGTTATAATGAAATATCAATATTACACAAACCACCTCGTGGTTACATAGATAACTTGGATTATTGTTTTTCGATACAGAAAGATTATTTGGAGAATGCAAAATGAAAAAGACACCATTGATGATCATCATATTGGTGATATTGACTGCTTGTGGCATAAAATCCCCCGAAGCAACAGAAGATCTACTTGCTACGATGGTGCAGCAAACATTATCTTCAATGCCTACCAACACCGAAGTTCCAACAAAAACAGAAGAAACACTTGCACCACCCACTCAGACAGTTATGCCATCGTTTACCCCATCAATCACCTTGTCGCCAACCATTGTTCCCGATGATATCCGAAATACTTTGGGTTCACCCGTCTGGGAAGATCAACTGAATGATTGCTCCTCTTTTGGATTATGCTCACCTTATGAAGATGACAATTCCAAAGTATCGGTTTCTTCTGGAGCAATGATCATGACCAGTAAATCAACCGGAGGATATCAAACCTGGCGTTTGACTTATCCGCGTCCTCAGAACATGTATCTCGAAGGAACATTTGCTGTACAAACTTGTTCAGGTGGAGATATGTATGGGTTGGTTTTCCGGGCAAAAGACTACACCAGTGGAATTGGATATTATCTGGGAGTCACCTGTGATGGACGGTATAGCCTGGACAAGTGTGATGCATCCGGGAAAACAAATGTGTTTGCGTTGACTCAATCAGATTCGATACTGGCTGGTTCAAACCAGACCAACCGGATAGGCGTACTTGCCAATGGTGATTCTTTCCAGATATACGCAAATGGCAAATTCATTCAGGAAGTTACCGATCCAGCTATCAAAGACGAAGGGTATGTTGGAGCTTTTATCGCTGGATTGAATACCCCTGGTTTTACAGTTGAACTAACAGACATTGCATATTGGAATTTGCAGTGAAATTCATGGTGGAATACAATTTAATCCAATTAGTACATACTTCTGAACCGAGAACCTGATGCAACCAGCTTTCTTACCATCAAAACAAATAATAATTCAGAAAGCCCGTGAAATACTATCCAAAGAACCAGTTTTTTTAGACACTGAAACCACTGGATTGGGTACCTCTGATGAGATTATCGAAATTGCTCTGGTAGATCACAAAGGGATTATCCTTTTTCAGAGCCTGGTTCATCCTTCAATTTCCATTCCAATGGAAGCTACCTGGATCAATAACATCACCAATGAGATGGTGCAAAACGCTCCTTCATGGCAGCAGATATGGCCAAACGTCGAATCTCTTCTTAAAGGGAAAATAGTTGCTATATACAATTCCGATTTCGATGTTCGCATGATGGCCCAGACCCATCGTGCAAATCAAATGTTATGGAAGAAAACTTTCACACCTGTATGCCTGATGAAACTTTATGCCGCATTTCTGGGTGATTGGAATTCTTCTCGGAACGATTTTAGATTTGTTACACTGGAAAAAGCAGGGCAGCAATGCGGGATACAGATTCCCAATTCACATCGTGCAGTTGATGATACCTTGCTTGCACATGCACTACTTAAATATTTGGCTTCTCTGAAAATTGCTTCTTGAGGGGGATATGACCGCCATTGATGATTTTTCTTTAGAACAAAAAATCGCGCTGGTTACAGCTCAAAGAAGAAAAACTTTTCTTACTGGCCGAGCCGGTACAGGCAAAACAAGTGTTGCATTGCAACATGTTATTGATCTGGTGAAAAATGGTGCAATTGCCAGTCAAATACTTATAATCATTCCCCAACGGATGTTGGCAAAACCCTACAATGATTTGATCCAATCTTTCGATCTACCCTCAGGATCCATTCCAACAACAGCAACCCTGGGAGGGCTTGCCCAAAGGATGATCACCCTGTTTTGGCCTCTGGTAAATGCCGAATATAATTTTAGTCTGAAAGATTCTCCACCCGTATTTCTTACACTCGAAACAGCACAATATTACCTTGCAAATGTTGCAGACAGTATTATTGACACATCTGGTTATTTCACTTCGCTAAAAATTAAGCGGAACCGTCTTTATAGTCAAATTTTGGACAACCTCAATAAAGCTGCCCTGGTGGGATTTTCACTTGAGAACATAGGAGAAAAGCTTTCTGCCGCGTGGAACGGTGAAAGTGGGCATACCATCATCTTTCACCAGGCACAGGAAATTGCCAGACAATTTCGTTCCTATTGTTTTCAACACAATCTTCTAGATTTTTCTCTTCAGATGGAGGTTTTTCACAGATTTCTCTCACATCAATCTGCTGTGAGAACATACCTCCGTGATAGCTATTCTCATCTTGTTTATGACAACGTGGAAGAAGATGCGCCAGCATCCCATGACTTAATTGAGGATTGGATATCCCAATTTGATACAGCGCTCTTTATTAAAGATGATGGTGCAGGATATCGTTCATTCATGGGTGCAGATCCGATCAGTGCTGACCGATTCAAACAATATTGCCCGGAGATTTTTCATTTCACACACTCTTATGAATCCTCTGAACCTATTCAAAGATTTTCGCTGGCTCTATCTTCCTGCATATATCATGAAAAACCTGAAGTGGATAAAGAGATACTCGATGCTTTCTCGACTGATATCTTCCGGTTGGCACCTGAAAGCAATCAGGCAGTGGTACAGCAGGTTGTTAGCATGGTAAATTCAGGGATTTCTCCCTCGCAAATAGCTATCCTTACTCCCTTCTTGAATGACACAACCCGGTTTACTCTATCAGATGCACTTGAAAAGAAAGGTATTCGCTGCCGTACACATCGTCCATCTCGACCTCTCAACGCAGAACCAGCTTCCAAATGTCTTCTCACCCTTGCAAAGCTTGCTCATCCGCAATGGCATCTGCCAATCAACAATTTTGAGTTCCGAAACGCCTTGATGGTAGCTATTGAGAAGATGGATATGGTCCGCGCAGCAATTCTAAGCGACATTGTCTTGCATAAGAAACAGGATACGTATTCTCTGTCCTCCTTTGACAATATAAAAGAACCTTCACGCAATGATCAGATCACTTATGAGCTTGGTAACAAGTATGAGACGTTACGCCTCTGGCTCAGTAATTATCAACAAGAATCTCCCACTTTTCTTGATATTTTCTTCAGCCGCATTTTTGGTGAAGTATTATCCCAAAAAGGTTTTGGTTTTCATGATCACCTTGATAATGTATCTATCTGTGCCAGACTGATCGAATCAGTGCAGAAGTTCCGCAAAGTAGTTACTATAGCTGGCACAATGGGCGGAAAAGATATAGGTCATGAATATGTAGAAATGGTCAATCGAGGGGTTTTGGCAGCTCAATACCTTGAACAGGATGACGGAGATAAAAATAAAGAAAATGCTGTTTTAATATCACCTGCTTTTACTTTTTTAATGTCCAACCAGTCTGTTGATTATCAGCTCTGGTTGGATATTGGCAACATTTCCTGGTCTGAGCGATTGGAACAACCTCTCACTCATCCCTTCGTTTTAAGCCGTAATTGGAACGTTGATGAAAAATGGACACATGCCCATGAAAACCAATTAAGCAATGATACCCTCTCATCGCTCATAAATGGGCTCTGTGCTCGCTGTAATAAGCATATTTTCCTTTATGCAAGTGGTTTGAGCGAACAGGGGCAGGAACAAAGCAGCCCATTCTTGAAAGCATTGCAACGCCTAAACCGCAGTTTGGTTCAAATTGAGGATGTCGAAAATGTTTGAACCACGTATCTCTCAAAAACCAGTTGTGAGCTATCGGGGCGGAAAAATGGGTGTCTCTGCTGTTCCAGGAAGCGGAAAAACCACTACCCTTTCTATGCTGGCTGTTCAACTGATCAAAAATGGGAAAATTAAAGAAGATGAAGAGATACTGATCGTTACGCTGGTCAATTCAGCAGTAGACAACTTCAATGCACGTATTCAAGAAATGCTGCGCGAAGCCCGGCAAATTCCCGGTATGGGATACCGTGTTCGCACACTGCATGGATTGGCAAATGATATTGTCCGGCAGAAACCTGCGCTAGTTGGTCTGTCAAACAATTATGATGTTGCAGATGAATATAGTCAGAAGAGCCTACGAGATGCAGCAGTAAATAAATGGTTACGGCTTCATCCGGATGTGATTCAGGACCTGACTTCAGAACTTCATAGCCTGAATAATTCTAAAGTCCGTAATGGTTGGCACGATCTGGTAGAAAACATCGCAATCGCATTCATCCGCCAGGCAAAAGACCTCAGAGTTGAACCAGCCGTCATCGAAGAAAGAATGAGAGCCCTCGGCTGGCAGAATGAACTGCTTCAAATGGGATTAGAGATCTACACCGATTATCAGCAGGGATTGGCATATCGAGGAGCAGTTGACTTTGATGATCTGATAGGAATGGCATTGCATATCTTGAATTCCGATCCCGATTATCTGCAAGAATTACAGGCGCGTTGGCCTTATATATTGGAAGATGAAGCCCAGGACTCAAGCCGCATGCAAGAGGAAATCCTGCGCAAATTGAGCGGCCTGAATGGCAATTGGGTACGTGTAGGTGATCCCAACCAGGCGATCTATGAGACTTTCACCACCGCAAATCCTGATTTTCTAATCCAGTTCATGCAGGAGGAAGGAGTTACTCCTTGCAATTTGCCCGAATCTGGACGTTCAACTGCCAGTATCATTAACCTTGCCAATAATCTAATCAAATGGACTGGATCAAGTCACCCAAATGTACTTCTCCGCCATTCACTCCGTGAACCTCTGATTCAAATCACTGATCCCAACGACCCACATCCTAATCCTCCAGATGACCCAGCGGGAATTACTTTATACCTGAATAAACAAACTTCAAAAGAAGAATTGGCTCTTGTCGTGAAATCAGTGAAAAATTGGCTACCAAAACATCCTGATGAGACGGTTGCAATGCTCATCCCTAGTAATTATTATGGCGAACAACTGGTTGAAGAGCTAAAAAAGAATAATGTACCTCATCATGAACTTTTACGCTCAACCGATTCCACACGAAAAATAGTCAATCTTTTTATACACATCCTGCAACACCTGGCTACTCCGGCAAGAGCATCCACTCTGGCAGAAGCATACTCCTTCATCACCAGATTTAAGAATCATGATGAAAGTTTATCTCTTATTGAAACTGAAATTGTCCATCTATTAAAAGGTATAAAAAGACCCGAAATATTTTTGTGGCCAACTTCCCTTCAATCATGGAAAGATGCCTTCCCTGATAATCTCGAAAACCAAGAAGTCTGTCAAAAACTGATAAATTTTCAGAATCTTTTACAACGATGGCATAATGCCTGCCTGCTGCCAATTGACCAATTGATCTTGATCATTACCATGGATCTTTTTACCGAAATGTCCGACCTGGCATTAGCTTATAAAATTGCCCAGACATTGGAACATGTATCATCAGATAATCCAGAATTTAGCCTTTCCGATTTTATTACTGTTCTTATTCCCATAGCTCAGAATAAAGAAAAATTTATCGGATTTTCTGATAAAGATATCGGTTTCGATCCAGATCAATATAAAGGGCAGGTGATCGTTTCCACTTATCATAAAGCGAAAGGACTGGAATGGGATCGAGTATATTTATTGTCGGTCAATAATTTTGATTTTCCATCAGGCGACGCACAAGATGGGTATGTTTCTGAAAAATATTTTGTCAAAGACCAATTAAACCTGGAAGCAGAAACCCTTGCACAAATGAATCAATTACTGGGGATAACTGATCAAGATAACAATGATGAATTAACCCCAACGCAAAAAGCGCGGCTAGCAACAGCCTCAGAACGGCTTCGTGTACTATTTGTTGGCATTACCAGAGCTAAAAAGGAAGTAATCCTTACCTGGAATACCGGTTCACGGGGTGATTGCCAGCCCGCCCAGGCTTTATTGGCGTTAGATGCCATTACCAGACAGGAGCATAAGTGAACCTGGATCATTCCTTTCGATTTTCGAAATCAAATCTATCAGCTTATGTTCAGTGCAAGCAGCATTTTTATTTACGATATGTAAAAAAGTTAGCCTGGCCGGCACCTGTTACCGAACCAATCCTGCTTCATGAACAACAACTTGAAAATGGGAAAAATTTTCACCTGCTTATCCAGCAATATATTGCAGGAATTTCTGCTATGGACCTTTCAAGAACCATACAGGATGAAAATCTACAGCTTTGGTGGCAAAATTTTCTTAAATATGATCCTTTGAAAGGTGTAGCGGGGAAAAAACTGGCTGAATATACCCTTTCAACCCGCCTGGCAGGATATCATCTAGATGCAAAATATGACCTGCTGGTTATTTATCCTGACTTGAGTATCACGATATTCGATTGGAAAACGAATCAATTGCCACCTTCACCCTTCAATTTAGAAAGGAGCCTGCAAACGCAGGTGTATCGATATGTTCTGGCAAGTTCTGGTTCAGGCTTATTAACCGAGAGCAATCTTCATCCGGAAAATATTCGCATGACTTACTGGTTTGTAGAGTTCCCCGATAATCCAATAAGCTTTAATTATTCATCAACCGCTATGCGAAATGAACAAAATCATTTGGCATCTTTAATCGAAGAAATATCTACCCTGTCTGAGGATGCCTTTGAAAAAACAGACAAGGAGAAGTTTTGCAAGGTCTGCTCGTATCGTTCTTTATGTGATCGTGGCATAAATGCAGGCTTAATGGATGAGGAAACTTCCTTTGACAATGCTTCGGATGATATTTTTTCAGATCTAGATATCGATCAGATTGGAGAAATCATCCATTGACACCTGCCAATTTGCAATGGCTTGAACCTGAATATCATTCGATTCCGGAAGAAATTTCTGCGCTCTACCCTGAGTACCCTTTTATTGCAGAGGTATTATACAGGCGTGGTCTTACTTCACTGAATAAAATACTCCCCTTCCTTCACGAAGAAAGCTATACTCCGGCAAGCCCTTATGATTTTCCTCAAATGGCTGACACAGTGAGATGCATCAAGAAGGCGATCCTTGAGGGAAAGATCTTTGGCATCTGGGGTGATTTCGACGTAGATGGTCAGACCGCAACCGCCCTGCTGGTTAAAGTGTTGCGTTCACTGAATGCAAAAGTGGAATACCACGTTCCAATCCGTGCAAAAGAAAGTCACGGTATCACTGTCCCATATCTAGATGCTTTCCTTTCGAGAGGGATCCAGATTCTCATCACCTGCGATACAGGGATCACTGCACATGAAGCAATCACATACGCCAGGCAAAAAGGGGTCATTGTTATTATCACTGATCATCATACTCTGGCTGAAACTTTGCCTGATGCGCAATTCATCATCCATCCTCACCTGTTAGCAAAAGAACATCCAGCCAGATCATTATGTGGTGTAGGTACTGCTTTAGAATTATCAGCCGCTTTATTGGATGATCTGGAGTTTTCGCATCAAGCTGCAGAATTTCTTGATCTGGTAACCTTGGGAACGATCGCTGACCTGGCATCTTTGACAGGGGATAATCGTTACTTTGTCCAACGCGGATTAAAGAAAATTCGCTCAAAACCCTCTTCTTTGCTGCAAGAGATATTCACCATTACTGAAACCGACCCCCAAGGAATAGACGAAGAAGATATTAGTTTTACAATCGCACCCCGGCTGAATGCTCTTGGCAGGTTGGGTGATGCAAATCCCGCTGTGGAAATGCTTCTTTCGAACAACCCTGATGAATGCCGAATGTTTGTCAGCCAGATCGAAGCTATGAATTCTAAACGGAAATTCACTACCGACCAGGTTTTTCAAGCTGCCTACGCTCAGGTCCAGAATGATCCTGAATTACAAAAGAAATCTGTTCTGATCCTGTCCCATCCAGAATGGCCTGGTGGAATCGTAGGGATTGTAGCCAGCCGTCTTGTTGATGTATATCACAAACCCGCCCTGGTCATTTCGTCACCCGATGGCGAACTTGCCAGGGGTTCTGCACGGTCTATAGAAGGAGTAGATATAACTGCCTGCCTGGAAAAAAACCATGAGTTGCTAACAACCTTCGGTGGTCACCCAATGGCAGCAGGATTTTCTCTTTCTGTAGAAAATCTTGAAAAATTTCGTTCTGCTATGGAGCAAACGGTTGATCAATTGGTTCTTACAGCTCCTCTCGTAGAGAATATTCAGATAGATGCTTTTCTTAATATTCCAGATATTTCGATTGAAATGATTGAACAACTGAATCAACTCGCACCTTTTGGTTCAGGGAATCCACCTCTGATATTTGCATGCCGCAATTTGACCATCGCAAAGCACACACCCATAGGCAGGAATGGCGAGCATGCTCAATTCTTCGTTATGGATGAAAACGGAAATCAGGTTCGTGTCATCCGTTGGCAGGCCGGTTCATTAGAAATACCAGAAAGTACATTTGATCTGGCATTTTCGTTACGAATTTCCGAATTCAGGGGGACACGAGCTCCTCAGTTGGAATGGATCGATGCCCGACCAACCAAGGAATTAAGTACTAGCAGCGCGAACCACTCAAAAATCGAAATACTTGATTTTCGAATAGACCATCAAGCCGGACTGGATTGGATCGATGACCATAAAGAAGATAATATGCAAATCTGGAGTGAGGGCTCAAACCAAAAGGTTCTTCCTGGAAAAGGAAGAGATCAAATCCTCCCAGCAGAAATACTGGTCATCGCTGGAAGTCCGCCCGATCGAGAGGTATTGGACAAGGTGATTGAAAAAGCATCTCCTCATCAGGTTTTACTTCTTGGATTAACCTCAAATAATGATGATCCAAAAGAATTTCTTAAAACTCTCCTGGGAATGGTAAAGTATGCAATCAACCATAAGAATCAACAAATAGACCTATTAGATTTGGAGCAGGTTACAGGTCAGAATGTAAAAAGCATCCGATTGGGTTTGGAGTTAATCCAGGCACGTGGTCTTTACACTTTTATGGAAGATACAAATGGTCATTTTCTGATATCATCTGCAGGAGTTGCAGATATGAAAACTTCAGAAGTGTTGCAAGCTCAACTGCTCCATGCACTTAATGAAACCCACGCTTTTCGATTGTATTATCAACGTGTAGCACCGGATAATCTTATTACTGGTGCCTCTACAAGGTAGAAAAGGATAAATGAAATGAAAACAAAAACTCGTTGGGGAATTCTTAGTACCGCCACAATTAATCGTCAACTGATTCCTGCCATAAAAGGGCATCGCGATTCTGAACTGGTCGCAATTGCCAGCCGTTCTGTTGATAAAGCAGAAGCAGCTGCAAAGCAATGGAAAATCCCGAAGTTTTATGGTAGCTATCAAGCTCTCTTAGATGATCCCAGCATTGACATTATTTACAATCCCTTACCGAACCATTTACACTGTGAATGGACAGTTAAAGCGGCTCAGGCAGGGAAACATGTATTGGTCGAAAAACCAATTGCATTATCCACTGAAGAAGTTGACGAAATGATTGCTGCTGCTGAAAAGAACAAAGTGATCATTCAAGAAGCATTCATGTATCGTTTTAACCCACAAACTGATAAAGTAGCTCAATTGGTATCCTCAGGTACAGTGGGGAAGGTTCGCTATTTGCGCAGCGGGTTCCAGCATTTTCATCATCGTGAAGGTGATTTTCGTTTATTACCCAAGGCTGGTGGTGGCGCTTTATGGGATCTGGGATGTTACCCCATCAGTTATTTTCAGCTTATCACGAAAACTCTGCCGCTTGATGGCTTTGGCACTGGTGTCATCGGTCCCACAGGTGTTGACAACACCTTCTTTGGTACTATAAATTACCCTGACGATATTACAGCCCATTTCTCTTGTTCATTCGATTTACCTGCTTATGCTGTGCTCGAAATTCATGGCACAGAAGGTATCATGACGATTGCCTCTCCTTTCAAACCACGTGGTCGAACTATGATCATACTAAGGCAGGGTCAAAGCTATCAAACGTTTACATTTTCTACAAAAGATGTAGCACTTGGTGAAGTAGAAAATATGGTTCAAGCTTCTCGAGGAAACTTACCTGTTCGTATTAGTCTTCTTGAATCAAAAGAGATAGTGAAAACCATTATGAAATTGCATGAATCAGCCAGTTCCAATAGTATTGTCCACTTGAAATGAGATAAATTCCTCGTGCTGAATATTTGGATTTATATGGTAAAATATTGACTTGGTTAGCAGGATTTCCTGCTGCCTTTCCACTCTTGGCATACCCACGGTATGAATGAGAGTAATTCCAGGGAAAGGAGGTTTTCCGAAAATGCGCGAATATGAAGTCGTAGTTATTGCTGATCCCGAACTGGATGAGACAAGTTTTAAGAGTCTCGTCGAGAAGGTTTCAGGTTGGATCACTGAAGCTGGTGGTTCTGTTTTAAAGACAGAACTCTGGGGTAAACAGCGAATGGCATATTTGATCAAGAAGCAGCGCGAAGGACAATATTTCATGTTGCATGCACAGATGGCACCAGCATTTACAACTTCGCTAGAACGTAATCTACGGTTATCAGAACCGGTTTTACGTTTTATGATTACTGTAAAATAATTTCATCCAGTCCGCCGGGAAACTGGCAAGGAGAACGTTATGAGCCGTGGACTGAATAAAGTAATGATCATTGGTCACCTGGGTCGTGATCCCGAAATGCGGTATACCCCTGCTGGTAAACCAGTAACTACATTTACCGTTGCTACTACCCGCAATTGGAATAGCGCAGATGGAGAAAAGCATGTAGATACCGAATGGTTCACAGTTGTAACCTGGGGTAACCTTGCAGAAATTTGTAACCAGTATTTGAAAAAAGGTCAACAGGTATATGTTGAAGGACGGTTACAAACACGACGGTGGGAAGATACTGAAGGAGTAAAACATTCCGCAGTTGAAATTGTGGCTAATGAAATGATGATGCTGGGAGAACGACGAGAATCTTCATCGACAACATCGATGGGATTCGGAGAATCTGAGCATCAGGATGAGTATCCGTACTAATTGTTGGAGGTAAGTATGTCTGAAGATTATGGCAATGATACCGAGCAATATGGTAGTGGGCGTCGCTATATCGCACGTCCAAAAATTTGCCAGTTTTGCGCCGATAAAAATATTGAAATTGATTACAAGCAGATCGATCTACTGAGACGCTATGTTACAGAAGATGGAAAGATTCGTCCTCGCCGCCAGACAGGAACTTGTGCACGACACCAACGTGCATTAGCGAATGCGATCAAACGCGCCCGACACATCGCCCTGCTTCCATTCACCCTCGATATGGGTGATAAATAAGCTCACTTTTTAAATTCGAAGAATGAGCATAGAGAAGTTTTCTCTATGCTCATTAATGTAATCAGAGGAAGCAATATATGGCACGATTTCCATTCATTTTTAAAAAATCTGAACACAAATTCGAAGACAAGCCTTCCCATAAAGAATTCAATAAAAAACACCTTGCTCGCGTAGAACGTGAAAAGCGTCAACGCAAGTGGTTACTTGGGGGATTGATCGTCATTGGAATCGCAGTTCTCGGATTGATTGGATATGGTTTGCTTGACCAATTTGTTCTACGTGATCTGAAACCTGTTGCAGAGGTAAATGACGAAAAAATAACTGCGAAAGAATTTGTAAAACGTGTTCAATATGTACGTGCCCAATTAGGGCAACAGTACCTTCAGTATGTTCAGTATTATCAGTGGTTTGGTAGCGATCCAACTTTTAGCAGCCAGATACAAAGTAGTCTTCAACAACTGGAGACACAATTAAGCCCCAGTTATGCATCTACCCTGGCTCAAACGGTTCTTGACCGGATGATGGAAGAACGTTTGATCATGCAGCTTGCACAAAAGGAAGGCATTACAGTCAGTGATAAAGAAGTAGATGCCGCTATGCAAGAAGCTTTTGGCTTTTTTCCAAATGGAACTCCTGTTCCAACAGCCACTTCAACAACGTTTCCAACTGCTACTCTTAATCCAGCGGTATTTGACATCATCACCGCCACTCCCACTTCACTACCCCCCACTATCACACCTACACCAATATTTACATTGACCCCCGTCCCATCTTCGACTCCAACAGCTACAGTTGATCCAGCTATTCCAACCAACACGCCTGCTCCTACTTCTACTCCCATGACAGAAGAAGGATATGCCACGAAGGTTTCTGATTATGTATCGTCAGCCGCTGATTATGGTTTTACTGTAGAAGATTTTCGTTATATGTATCTTGTTCAATTGACGGAAATCAAGTTGAAAGAGAAAATCACTGCGAATGAAAGCCCTGTGCAGGAACAGGTTTGGGCTCGTCACATCCTTGTTTCGGATGAAGCCACTGCAAACGACCTCATCAGCCAACTCATGGAAGGCGCAGATTTTGCAGAGCTTGCCAAGCAGTATTCCCTGGATACCAGCAACGCCAGCAATGGTGGTGACTTGGGTTGGTTCAGTAAAGGCGCAATGGTCAAAGAATTTGAAGATGCAGCCTTTGCCTTAAAACCTGGTGATATTAGCGCTCCTGTTCAAACCAGTTTTGGCTGGCACTTAATCCAGTGCATTGATCATACCACTCGAACTTTGACCGAAAGTGAATTCAATACATTCAAAACGAATGCATACAATAAATGGCTCGATGAACAAAAAACTTCTGCCAGCAAGTATGAGATGTTGGATTACTGGCAGACAGTAGTTCCAACTGAACCTGGCGTTCCTGTAGTTCAATAAACAATTTGCTACATGATGTGAGAAAGCCATCTTTGAAAGATGGCTTTCTTATTTACTTTAAAAGATTATTTTGTAATAAGAATAAGCGATTATATTGTTCATAGTTCGGATAATAAATTTCTTTAAAATCTATCACTGAAAAATATTTTTCTACTAAAGCTCGCCATTCTTCAGTAGTCTGATTCCAGAGGAATAACCCATCATCTAAAAAATTCCCATCAATTACTTTAATATTCCAATCCACTATTTGTTTTTTTGAAAGATATGGATTTAACTTAAGAAAAACTTTCCCGTGATTCACAAGCAGCCTTTGAATATGCTCCAGCAGTTGAAACGCATCATTAGGGATCAGGTTGTCAAGGATATTCGAAAGGATCACACTATCGAAAGAACGCTCGGGCAGATCCTTCAAGCAATCCACACCGCCAACCAAAAAGTTGAACTCACCTTTTTGCATAAGTAATTGGGTTGCCTTAGCTAAATTAATTGCCTCAGGTGAGTTATCTATACCAATATGCATTTGTGTTCCCCGCAAGCTACATTTAAAAAGTATGGTCCCTGACCCACATCCAAAATCTAACAAGGACTTTGACTCTAAGCACAACCAATCTAAAGCAGCATCAACATCGACCTGACCTATGTCTTTTGTTTCGATCAATTTCGGCTTAATTTTATGAAAAACATCATTCCAATAGTGAATGTTTCGTTGATATTTTTCCAACGTTGAACTCCCTGTTGCCATGCTATTTTTAGCAAGAAAAATGAACTACTTATATACGTAAGAATATATACAGGCTGCACATTTCTAATATGCAGCCTGCTGTAGTCATCAGATATAAACTTAATGTACCATTTCTTCTGACAACTGATCAATTCTCAAGCTGATCACCTGGCTGGCGGAATCACGTCCCATGGTAACTCCATAAATCACATCTGCAATTTGAACAGTATTTCGGTTATGGGTAATGACAATGAATTGGCTGTCGGTACTTAATTCCTGCAATAACTCACAAAATCTACCCACATTTGCTTCATCCAGCATTGCATCCACTTCATCGAGGATACAGAATGGGGTTGGTGAAACTTTTAACAGTGCAAAGATCAAAGCAACCGCGGTCAGGCTTCTTTCACCACCAGATAACAAGGATAAACCTTGTTCTCTTCTTCCGGGCAACCGGGCTTCAATATCAATGCCCTCTTCGTTAATCTTTTCACCCTCTACTAATACAAGTCGGGCACTTCCGCCGCCAAATAATCGTGTAAACAAATGCTTGAACTCGGCAGCAACCGCGTCGAATGTTTTTCTAAATTCTTGCTGCATTAATTCATCCAGTTCCTGAATAACCTGTCGCAAGTCCTCGTCAGCATGTTGAAGATCAGCCATCTGAGATTCCAAAAAGTCATGGCGTCTCTTTACTTCTTCATACTCATTTTGAGCTTCGGGATTAATCGCACCCATCCTTTTAAGAAGAGCCCTTTGCCTGGTGATGCTGTCTTCCAGATCTGATTTAAGTAACTTCACCTCGGGGAGCTGCTCAACAAACTCGCCAAACGGCAAGGGGGTTGGTCCAGTGATTTCGGTAGTATATTGGAATGCCACCAATCCAAAGTCATCTTCCACCCGTCGCTGTAGAGAAGCTAATTCTTCGTTCTTTCGGTTCAACTCAATTTGAGCCTGAGAGAAATATCTTTCTGCAACAGATAATCCCTGCTGAATGGCTATTTGATTGGAAAGCTGCTGATCATATTCAGTTTCCATTTTCTTCAGTGCTATTTCTTGAGGGTCGATTTCAAGTTGAAGAGAGGAAATTTCTTGGGACAACGAATCCGCAGAACTTAATGCCTGTGTACGTTGAGTTTCTAATTCCTGCGATTCTTTTTGCAGTTTCTCAATTCTCTCTGAAGCGAATGCTATCCGTTGGGAATTGCTTTCACTTGCACTTTCATATTCCTGTTTGCGTCTTTGAGCATCCTGCAATGATCGTTGTGCCACTGCTAGAGTAGTCTTCCAATAGTTCACCTGGTTGATTAACTCATCGAGATTATGCTCACTCAATGCTTTGAGGATCAATGATTGCTGCTCTTCAAGTTTTTTTCCTGTCTCGATCATAGAAACAAGCTCATTTTGAAGAGTTTCACAAGTCAGGTTGGATTTCTCGATTTCAGAAACGGTCTGGTTCAACTGGTTTTTGTGCCAATCCAGTTGCTGCTGCATCTTGCTCACCTGAAGAGCTAATTCCTGGTTACGATGGGTGATCCTTTCGCGCTCTTTTCGCAGTTGATTAATTTGCTCCTGTGTATCACGTTCAGTTTGCCTCTTCTCTTTCAAGCTTTGCTCAGTCTCAAGGATGGTGGTTTGTATTTTTTCAAGAGCATTTTGCTGTTCAGAAATTTGGCTGCTTAATTCTTTCAACAAGCGTGGTCTTGCCAGCAAGTTTTGCGAGCGGGTCTCCCCCGCAATTACAGTATTCCTACCCGCAAAGACTTCTCCAGCAAGCGTAACGACCCTGATAGTAGAGGGTGCATTTTGCACCAGGTGATAAGCACTTTGCCGATTTTCAACCAGAATGGTATTTCCACAGATCTGCCTGATGAAAGGTTTAATACCATCCGCAACCTGGATTTCATCTTGCAGAAGACCAATAACCCCATTTCCTTCTGGAGCAGTGATCTTTTTCCCTTCATCGCTGTTTTCTGGAAGAACAAGCATTACTCGATTGGTCTTTTCCTTTTCGATCAGAACAAGCACATTGTCCAACGAGTCAGAAGCTTCAATAACTATGGCTTCAAGGTATTCACCAAGAACAGCGCTTACTGCCTTTTCCAACTTTTCAGGGATATGAAGATCACTGATCAATGTGCGAAATTTACCAGTAATTTTCCCTTTGTTGGCTGATTCCAAAATACTTTTGGCACCCTGACCCCAACCTGAAAGAGCTTTTTCAGCCTGTGAAACGACATCCAACTGAGCATTCAGTCGAGAAATTTGCGCTGATATAGAAGTTCGCTCATCTTGAGATTTTCGTCTTTTTTCTTCCAGTCTTTGCAACTCTTCCCGCAAAAAGGTTAACTCATGCTCGCATTGATCAATGCTCTTATTGCATTGATGACTCTTTTGCAGGTTTTCATTCTGCTGGTTTTGCAGCATTTGCAAAGCAGGTTCGAGCTCGCTGATCTTCTTTTGTAGATTCTCCTGCTGCTGAAGATACCTGGCACTCTGTACTTTTAGTTCTTCTGCCTGGGCTTTTTTCTGCGCTTTCAAGGTTTCATGAGCGATGATCTTTCGTCTGGTATCCGATAACTGCAGCTCAATAATAGATCGCGACTTTTGCGCTTCAGCCAGCTTACCATTTTCTACTTCAAGCTGGCTTTGAGCCTGATTGACTTCATCTTGCAGCATTTTCAATTCATCATGCAGATTAACCAGCCGCTCCTGTATAGTTTGCTGTTCTTCTTCCAAATGAATATGCTCAGTTTGCAATGATTGCAATTGTGCAGATAGAGATTTTTTTCGTTCATCCATTACAGCAAGTTCACGACTGATACGCTCGCGCTCTGAATGAAGTCCGGCAGATTTCGTATGCAATACACCAATTTCTTCGCGCAGTGTATTTAGCGTCTTCCGCATTTCTGTCATGGATGTTTCAACGGTTACTGTTTTCGTGCGTGCCTGTTCCAGTCGTTCTTCCTGGGCTTTTACAACTTGTCGCTGTTGTTTTACTTCAGCCTGTATTCGATGCCAGTGATATCCATACCATTCACGGAGTAATTCGTGCAGTCCATCCTGGATTTGCTGATATTCCCGCACTTTCCTGGCTTGTTTTTCAAGACTGGCCAGACGAGGAACAAGCTCGCTCAAAATATCCTGCACTCGTTCAAGATTTCGCCGGGTAACATCCAACCTGTTGATAGCTTCATCCCTTCTTGTACGGTATAGACCTATTCCAGCGGCTTCCTCAAAGAATCTCCTGCGTTCTGCAGGATGTAAAGAAAGTGCAGTATCAACCAATCCTTGACCAATAATCGTATAGGTTCTTTCTGAAAGACCTGAGCTTCCCAGAAGTTCATTAATCTCTTTTAACCTGACGCGCTGTCCATTGATGAGGTATTCATTTTGCCCATCACGATAGGCTCTACGCGTGATAGATACTTCGTTATAGTCAATTGGTAACCAGCCATCTTCATTGCTGAAAGTTATCGTTGCAGATGCCATCCCAGCTTTTGGACGTTGATCTGAACCCGAAAAGATCATATCTTCTGTTTTTCTTGCGCGAAGCAAAGAGTACGCCTGTTCCCCTAACACCCACCGTGCAGAATCTGCGATATTTGATTTTCCAGAACCATTTGGTCCCACTACTGCAGTGATTTTTCCTGGAAACTCAAAAATAGCACGGCTGGCAAAAGTTTTGTACCCTTGTAACTCTAGTGATTTTAATCGCAGCTGCATTTTGATACTAATATTCTCCATTTCCAAGCATACCTAATTTTTGTAAAGCATCAATTGCAGCGGATTTTGTCGCCCCTTGCTGGCTGGAACCTGTTCCTTTTCCAAAAACCTCATCATCCACCAGTACATCTACTTCAAATGTGCGGGAATGAGCTGGTCCACTGACACTCCGGGTTATATATTTGGGTGTGGAGTGCCCATGAGATTGCGCCCATTCCTGGAATTTTGATTTTGGATCTTCATTCCGATGATTTGTAAGAATATCATCTGCAGATTTTTCCAGCAAAGGATCGATAAATTTCAATACAGCAGGGATTCCAGCATCCAAATAGATAGCTCCGATCAATGCCTCAAATGCATCACAGATCAGCACCGATCGATCTCGACCGCCAGCTAAAAGTTCTCCACGTCCAAGACGAATTGCTTTTCCAAGGTCGATTTGGCGTCCAAATATCGCCAGTTGTTCAGTATATACTAATGCTGAACGCATTCGGGTGAGATCGCCCTCTGCCATTTCGGGATAACGGTTATATAACCAGGCACCTACAACAAAATCAAGCACAGCATCCCCCAGGAATTCAAGCCGCTCATTATCCTCAAGGGCTTCAGGGTGTTCATTTAAGTATGAGCGATGAGTAAGAGCACGACTGAGAAGCAGTCGATCATTGAACTTTAAATTTAATTTAGCCGCAAATTCCTGCGGATCCATGCTGACAGACTCTCCATTTTCCATTTACTTTCCTCCAAAGATGTAGGAGAGCAAACTGCTCAAACAATCGCTTCAGCAGCTTGCGCTCCTTCAGGATCAAGAATTATATTTCAAACCTGATCCAGTGAGAATAATGACCACTGGCTCCGGCAATTTCTCTTTCAAAGTTTCATAAGCAGCCCAAGTTATTGCTGAAGTAGGTTCTACGTACAAACCCTTATGCGCAAGGTAGTTAAAAGCTGGCAGAATACGCTCCTCTGATACTGCAATAAACTCTCCACCAGATGGCTTTAGTTCTTTCAGTATAGCATCTACACGAACCGGATGTCTGACTCTGACGCCTTCTGCGATAGTAGGCAATTCTACCACGGAGATCGTTTCTTTATCTTTTGCCATAAATGCCGCTACTGCTGGAGCACAGGCTGCCGCTTGAACACCTACAAAATACGGAACAGTTTTGATCACTCCAGCCTGGAATAAACTTTGAAAACCTCGCAAAACTCCAAGCATCAACCCCCCATGCCCTACAGGCATAATCATAGTTCCTGGTATTCCATCCATCTGTTCAAATATTTCATATGCAATGGTTGCAATTCCTGGAATACCAAAAGGAAGATAAGCATGACTAGCATAGGTAGCACCTTTAACCACTTCCTCCAATACTGCAGAAGCAGCCGCAGATCGAGGGCCAGGGATACTGACTAATTCAGCTCCATACCGTTCAATTTGTAGTCTTTTTGGGCCTGATGCACTTTCTGGTACAAAAATTCGAGCTTTGATCCCCGCCCGTGCTGCATATGCCGCAAAAGATGCACCAGCGTTCCCTGATGAATCTTCCACTGCTTCTTTTACACCACGTTGCAGAAGTTGACTGGCTAACACACTGGTTCCCCGATCCTTATATGAACCTGAGGGATTCAACATTTCCAGTTTAAACCCAACCTTGTTTCTCTCAATGTCAATCCAAACTAAAGGTGTATTACCTTCGCCTAGAGTAACTTCAGGAGCTTCTGCTGGTAACTCCAATGTATGCCGGTATCGCCATAAACCTGCTTTGTTTTTGTCTATTCTTATCTGATCAAAAATGGATGGACTATCAAAATCAAATACTCCACCACATTGCATACAACGATACGGAACACCCTCTGTGGGATATTCACGATTGCATTGTACACAACAAATTGTAGACATGCTCATTACTCTCCAGCTTTAGGAATATATTCGCCTTCGATCCACTCTTCCCCACTGGAGCTGATTTCTTTCTTCCACACTGGCACTATTTCTTTTAAACGATCGATCCCATATTTTGCTGCATCAAAAACACCGTCATCTCTATGCGGACTGGAACAGGCAATAACAACCGTTATAGTTTTCTTTGTCATGGTCCCAACTCGTTGTGTCAATACTATTCCTTC
The DNA here is from genome assembly GCA_034430215.1 of Anaerolineaceae bacterium. Classification (GTDB taxonomy): domain Bacteria; phylum Chloroflexota; class Anaerolineae; order Anaerolineales; family Anaerolineaceae; genus UBA4782. Next base: position 501,104 of record DAOUFE010000019.1, read on the forward strand.
TACCGCAGTCCAACGTTCACGGATTTCATCAGCTATTTGCTGCATCTTTTTTAATGCCATAGGTTTATATGATTCATAAGTTAAAGCTTCTGTATCATGTGCATGTCCGCGCGTAGTGATTCCTCTGATCACGCCAGTAAATACCACAACTGCGCCCGTAGTTGGCAAGGTAATTTTTTCTACCAGGCTATCGATCTTTAGCGGTCGCTTGGATATTTTATAAATTGTCGGCAATTCAGATCCTCCACTTACTGGAGGGAAAAACGCTACTTCTGCATTTGGTGGGATGAAATCATCTTCTGTGACAAAATTTTGATTTACCGCAACCAAAGTATGTTGAAATAATCTCTTGTGGTCGGGATATTTTTCTTCCATTATTTTGCGCAAACCTGAAACGTTGGTTTGATCATCAATTTCTAATTTAATACTGGAAGTCCCCAATGTTTGCTTGATTACTGCAAAAAAAAGAATTCGAATTTGCATATTTATTTTCTTTCACCCCAAATGACATCCCCGCTTTGTCCCCCATGTTTTTCTAAAAGGTGAATATTGGAGATTACGGCAGTTTTCTCTACCGCTTTGATCATATCGTAAACTGTTAATGCAGCCACACTGACAGCTGTCAGTGCTTCCATTTCTGCACCTGTTTTTCCCTGCGTCTTCACCATAGAAACAATCTCCACTCCCGGCAGATCAGGCAGTGGAGTAAGCTTCACATCCACTTGATGAATTGGGATTGGGTGACATAAAGGGATGAGTTCTGATGTTCTCTTTGCAGCCTGGATCCCCGCCAATTGGGCAGTCATTAACACTGCACCTTTTTTCATTTGCCCTTTAATGATCATTTCGAGCGTTTCGGATTTCATGATGATACATCCCACTGCCTTAGCAGTACGGATTGTTTCAGGTTTTTCTGAGACATCCACCATTTTTGCAATGCCATTTTCATCTACATGAGAAAGTTGTTTATCAGCCATGTTTGAATTATACACTTTCAGTTCATTTTCAATGACATCCAATTAACAATTATTATTCCAGGATAATGTATAATTTTGCTGCTATGGCAAATTATTCACCAACTGCTGATGAAGGTTACAGGATTGTAACAGAAGTTTATGAGGGTCCACTTGACCTGTTGTTGGATTTAATAGAAAAAGCCCAGTTGGATATTACCAAGTTAGCTTTAGCGCAGGTAACCGATCAATATCTTGATTATCTACACAACCTTGAAGAGCGAAATCCTTCTGATGTTTCAACGTTTCTTGTTGTGGCTGCAAAATTATTACAGATTAAATCCGCTGCTTTGTTACCTCGCCCTACGGTAATCCCAGGTTACGGTGAAGATGAAATCGATGCAGGTGAAGAGTTAGCCAAACAGTTGATCCTGTATCGCAGGTTCAAGCAAATTGCTCATTATTTGGAGCAAAGAGAACAACAAAACCTGCATACCTATTTACGTGTTGCTCCCGCATTGGTAAAGGTTGAACCTCACGTTGATCTTACAGGTATAACCCTTGAAGATCTCCTTCAAGCAGCACGAGACGTTTTCTATTCCCGCCAGACGCAGGAAGATCTTTCTACAGTAGTAAGTCTGCCACGAATTACTATACGCGATAAGATACATGTTATTCGTAATTACCTGATGCAGCAATCGCATGGTCAGTTCAGTAAACTATTATCTTCATCAAACCGGATAGAAATAGTTGTCACTTTTTTAGCTTTGTTGGAATTGGTTAAAAGGCATTACATCAATGCGAGCCAGGAACAAATATTTGGGGAAATTGAATTCGAAACTGTGGCGAATTGGAATGACATTTCAGACGAGGAATTGGACCTCGTTGAATAACAGAATATTAAATTCGCTAACTAAAAAAGCCTATTTTTCTTCTTCAGCGTAATTATTCAAAGGCAATCGCCCACTTAACCAGACTGCCATTAAACGTAGATCATTCGAATCTACCTGCTTTTCAGGATATTTTTTGGCAAATTTTTCATCGAGTAGTTCATAAGTTTCGCCTTCAGGCCATGACGGGATGAAACCAGGGATAACTGTACGGTTAGCATCAATTGGAAGGATCTCCCAGCCATTTTCTTGAAGGAGCAAAAGAACATCTTTGGCAAGGTCAGAATGGAGTTCGAACCAGCATTGTAGAATCTGAGCAGTAAAAGTAGGTGATTTTTCGAATGCTTTAACTGCGTATCTGGCTTTTACACCAGAAGGAGCCTGCGCAGCATTTCGGAAACCAGGAACCTGCATATGCTGTTTGACAAGAGAATTTAACTTCCCTCGGGAAGTATTAGAAAGATTCTCAAATTCATGAAAAACATAATTGATCACTTGTTGCCTGTAATCATCTAGCATGAATTCATTGATTGCATGAAAAGGAAGATATTGTATTTGTTTTTGTGTCATGTTCCGGATTATACCATTCCCATGAATACGGTTTCAATTTTTGCTTATGTACCTAACCCGGATATAATAAAGCAAATTGATTCCTGGAAATCTTATGAGCGACGATGTAACCCCAATTCGACAGCAATATTTGCAAATTAAACGCCAATACCCAGATGCAATTGTTTTTTTTCGTTTGGGCGATTTTTATGAAACCTTTGACCATGATGCAGAGATCACTTCGCGCGAATTGGATATTGTTCTGACTTCACGCGGAGTTGCTAAAGGCACCCGTATCCCAATGGCAGGTATCCCATATCATGCGGTGGAAAATTATCTGGCACGCCTGATCGAAAAAGGATATCATGTTGCAATTTGCGAACAGGTAGGTGACCAGCCAATCAAAGGCCTTTTTAGCCGCGAGGTAGTGCGCGTTGTAACACCTGGTACCATCATCGAGCCAGGTTTATTACAAGCTGGTCGTAATAATTACCTCGCATCCTTATGTATATTGGAAGATAAAGCTGGCATTGCTTACGTAGACATCACAACAGGTGATTTCTATACTTGTGAACTATCTGAATCGGGCTTCTTGAACCAGGTGAGGTCAGAATTGATCCGACTTGATCCAGCGGAAATTCTCATCCCCCAGGATACTGCCCTACCAAACGGTGATTCTTTCCATATAACACAACTTCCTGTCTATAAATTTGAACCAGGCCGTTGTGCCGAAGTCTTGAAAGAGCAATTCAACGTTTCGACTTTGGATGGCTTTGGTTTACATGGAGTATCTGTGGCAATTCGGGCAGCAGGAGCCATCATTCAGTATCTTCAGGAAACGCAGCCACAGGCTTTGCCTTTGCTGACCAGCATCTCAACTTATGATTTGCATGAATTTATGACCCTTGATGCAGCCACACGACGAAATCTTGAATTGGAACAAACCATCCGAACTGGAAGTGTGCAAGGTTCTCTTCTAGGAATGTTGGATCACACAATTACCATGATGGGAAAAAGATTGATCCGTCAATGGGTCAGCAAACCATTATTGGACATTTCTGCCATCAACAATCGGCTGGATTGTGTGGAATTTCTCACCCAGCAAGGCATGCTGCGTGCAGAGATTCGATCCTCTCTCAAATCCATTCATGATATGGAACGCCTGACAAACCGTATTATTTCAGGGAATGCCATCCCAAGAGAAGCGAGTGCTTTACGGTCAACCCTTGATACTCTGCAATCTTTCTTAAGAATTGTTGCTCCTGCTGCTAATAGCCCTTTACAATCGATACTGCGCCATATTCAACCCCACGAAGAAGAGCTGCAATTATTACAAAAAGCCATTTCTGATGAACCACCAGCTACTCTACAAAACACCGGCATCATCCGACCAGGTTATTCAGAAGAGCTTGATAACATCATCGCAGCATCGCAAAACGCTCGCCAATGGATTTCGAACCTCGAACAAGTAGAACGCGAACGCACAGGAATAAGAACCCTTAAAGTAGGGTTCAACAAGGTTTTTGGTTATTACATCGAAATTTCACGTTCTTTAGCTGATCAGGCACCTCCTGAATATATTCGCAAACAGACTCTTGTCAATGGTGAACGATTCATCACGCCAGAAATGAAAGAATATGAATCGGTCGTTCTGAATGCTGAAGAAAGAATTCACGATCTTGAGGTAAAGCTCTTTAAAGACATGTGTGCCGCTCTGGCGAAATCCAGCTCTCAACTTCTGGAAACTTCTCGTGCACTGGCAGAAATTGATGTTATTGCATCGCTCGCAGAAGTGAGCGTACTGAATAGTTATACCCGCCCAGAAATACTGGACAATAATACTTTGGAGATTCACAACGGAAGGCATCCGGTTGTTGAACAAGCTCTGGAAGGTTCCCGATTCATCCCAAATGATGCTATCTTTGAACCCGGAGAAGTAGTAAGGATCATCACTGGACCAAATATGAGTGGTAAAAGCACCTTCTTGCGTCAGGTAGCCCTGATCACCTTGATGGCCCAAATGGGTTGTTTCGTTCCTGCATCACAAGCCAGACTCGGATTAGTTGACCGTATTTTTACCCGTATTGGAGCACAGGATGAAATCCATTCAGGGCAATCTACCTTTATGGTAGAAATGATCGAAACCGCAAACATCTTGCACCACGCCACTGAACGTAGCCTGCTTATTTTGGATGAAATTGGACGCGGCACCAGCACTTATGATGGTGTTTCGATTGCCTGGGCTGTAATCGAATATATTCACAACCACCCGCATTTGCGCGCAAGAACATTATTCGCCACCCATTACCATGAGCTCACCCAACTGGCAGAATTACTGCCAGGGATCCGAAATTATAATGTTGCGGTTTCTGAAGCTGATGGGAAAGTCGTATTTTTACACCGAATCGTCCCGGGTGGTGCTGACCGATCTTATGGTATTCATGTAGCTCAATTAGCAGGATTACCCAAACCCGTTATCCAACGTGCAAGTGAAATTCTTCATGAATTGGAAATATCATCTGGAAAAGCAAAACAATACACCCCAGATCTATCTCAGCAACTGACTTTATTCCCAGAAACAAATCCATTAGTGGATGAGTTAAAAGGTCTGGATATGAACAGTATGACGCCAATTGAAGCGCTGAATCTACTATACGAATGGCAGAAAAAGTATCTGCAGAATTAATGCATAGCTGCCAGGTCTGCAAGGAATTGTCCAGGGTTTCCAAGATATTTCTGTCCGTCTATTTCTCCTGACGCAATTCCAAGCAATGTATCATTCATGAATTTGTTCACAGGTGTCTTTACCCCAGTTTTTTCGCCAAATCGGGCAACCGCTCCATTCAAATAATACACTTCACTTTGTTTTTTCCCAGCCTTGATATCCAATAACAAAGAAGGTAGTTTTTCACCTCTAGCTCTACTTGCGGATCTTGCCATGATGGGTCTTGCAATCGAACCTGGAAAATGCGTGAATAGGAGTGTCATGATCTTTACTGGTGTACCAGGTATATCAAGCACCCGTAAACCTAATGCCCGCATAACATTGGAAACCTCGATCATCTGTTGTGCTTCAACAGCATATAACTGCGGATCATTCATTATAACAGTTGGCTGCATTTGCAAAATTGCAGCCTGAGCATTTGTAAGCAGGTTTGAGATCATCTTCGACCACTTCATGCTTAATGCATCTTCATAAGCAAATTGCCTTGCACGCAGGCTGCCAATGTTAAATAAAGTAATAACCTCTGATAATATAGGAGAATTACCCGCTAGCCCAATCCCACGTAAGCGTTCTACAACAACTTCACCTGCCCTGCTTCGATAGATCGCTGTTGCGACACTTCCATAGAGGGTTTTATCAATCCCTACCAAATTTTGTATGAGGATTTCGTTTTCCACACCATTTTGAAGGCTCAATATAGGTGGCAATAACGCAACGACATCTTTCAATTGCTGCAACAGTCCTGCAGTATCAAAAGATTTCACAGCCATGATACCCAGGTCAAATGGTTTTACTGTGCTGAGTTCACCTTCAGTAGAAATGCATTCTGGATGATGGATATGGATTTCATCTTTTTTAACAAGCTTTACATGCAATCCATTTTGTCGAATGAATGCACATGTCTCTGGACGATCATAAAAAACCACATCCGCTCCAGCTTTCTTTAAGCTACAGCCAATATAGGTGCCCACTGCCCCAGCGCCAAAAATGATTATTCTCATACCCAGTCTCTTGCTCCCCTGATAAACTCACTGCCAGTCATTGGCCGTTTACCCGCTGGTTGGACCTGGTCAAAAATCAACCATCCATCTTTCATTGCAATAGCAGGTAACGAATCAACAATCCTTCTTTCCCCTGGGCAAGTTATTTTAGATGTTTTTCCATGAGCCTGGATAATTTTCAATGGGGCATCTTTCCAGACCATTCGAACACCAGGCCAGGGCGTAAAAGCCCGAATTTGGTTTATCGCTTCATTGAAAGAAACTGAATAATCTAATAAACCATCATCCTTATGGATTAACCGCGAATATGTTGCCAGACTATCATCCTGAGCAATTGGGGTGATTTCACCTGCTGTATACCTGGGAATAACATCAAGGAGTAAATTTGCTCCTATTGCTGAAAGCCTGTCTTGAAGTGTCTGAGCATTATCCTCAGGGCGAATTTTTTCCTCAATCTGGGCAAGGATAGGACCGGTATCTATTCCTGCGTCCATTTTCATGATCGTTACCCCTGTGATTTTATCTCCAGACAATAATGTATATGGGATAGGCGAAGCCCCACGCCAGCGCGGAAGTAAAGAAGGATGAACATTAATGCAACCATACTTGGGTAAATCCAACACATTCTGCTTGATTATTTGTCCATATGCAGCAACAATGATCAAATCTGGTTTCCACGAAGACAAAATCTCAAAAACCTGTGGATCACGCAATTTGATAGGTTGAATTACTGTTATTCCCAGGGAGTCAGCTAGAGTTTTTATTGGAGGTGGGGTTAGTATTTTCCCCCTTCCAGCAGGCTTGTTTGGCTGCGTTATTACACCTTTAATGGGATAACGTTCATACAGCTTTTCTAATATGGGAATGGAAAATTCAGGAGAACCCATGAAAACGATGTTAAATTCCATCATTTGATTTTAACACTCTTTTTCCAAATAGTTTTCCATACTTGCTATGTTATGAAAATAATGTAAAATGAATTATCAATTTATGAGGAAAAACTACGTATCGGAGGTCTCCTATGTCTGAACAAATGTACACACCACCAACTGATGTAACTCAAGACGATAAAACGATGGCATTATTAAGTTACATCTTCCCACTTATTGTTCCACTCATCGTCCTGCTCAGCGAAAATCGAAAAAACCGACCAATTCAACGATTACACGCCGTGCAAAGCCTGACATTAACCGTTATTTCTCTCATTGTTAGCATTACTGTCATTGGTGCATGCCTGAGTCCTGTACTTTATATTTGGGGTATCGTTGTTGGTGTGAATGCATATCAGGATAAACAAATGGCTATTCCTTTTGTTTCAGATTTCGTAAAGAAGCAGGGTTGGGTACACTAATAATTCCATCTCCACTTAGGAATTAATAGCAAACATATGAGCGATCACCAGATTATCAGGTGGTCGCTTTTTCTATTTACGTCATTTTTAATTTTCACATGGTGTGATGTTTTCAGTTTCAGGTAAAATAATGCCCAGGAGAATTTATGGAAGAAATACAAACAAAGAAATTGATCGTTTATGGTACACAATGGTGCGGAGATTGCCGTAGAACGCACTCATTTCTCGACGAAAATAAGATCGAGTATATATGGATCGATATCGAAGATAATTTACAAGCACAAAAATTAGTACGAAAGATCAACCGGGGAAATTGTAGTGTTCCTACACTTGTCTTTCCTGATGGTTCTATTCTTACTGAACCCTCTAATCAGGAACTGGCAAAAAAATTAGGGATACACTAGAAAGAATTTACCCTTTACCATTCCGCACTTTTTTTACCAGCCAAATAGTGAGTGCCCCCAAAAACAAACCAAAACCAATAGTGACCAACCCAATTCCTGATTTTACTTTTTCAACCCGTAAATAAGTAGGATGCATGATCTTCTTATAAACATAGTCAACGAAACCAGGGTCTGGTTGGATTTGGTTTAATGTTGTGGCAAGTTTTGATTCCAGATGCATTTCACTATCAATAGATCCGGTAGTCATTGTTCACCCCTATCAGAAATTGCGTTAGTAAAGTATTTATCAACACAAATATTTTGAGAGAAATTAATCAACGAATGGTTGTAGATTTTCACTTTCATTTTTCCTGCTTATCCAAATAATACTTTAATGATATGAGTGTTCGATGGTATAAGCTTTTGATTGCTCCTTCACTACGACCCATAATCACAGCGATTTCTAGATTAGAAAGATGCTCGACGAACTTGAGAATGATGAGCTGTTGTCTATCGGGTGTAAGTTTATGAATTGCAGATAAAAGTTCATCATTTTCTTGTGTTACGATCAGTGCAGTCTCAGGTAGATCACCAGGAGCATGAATATCAAGATGGTCTTCCAGGTTTACTTCATTTTTTCTCTTGCTATCACGATGGTAGTTAGCCACCAGATTATGAGCAATACGATAAAGCCATGCAGAAATAGGCAATCCCATATACTTATATGAAGATATGTGCCCATATGCTCGATGAAATACTCTTGCACTTAAGTCTTCTGCGTCGTGTTGATCACCCGTGCGGTAATATATATAGTTATAAATTGCGGTTATATACCTTTGATAGATCACTCCAAAAGCTTCATTATTTCCTTCCGAAGCCAGTTGAACAACTACTTCATCGGATAAGCTTTCCATGTTAGAGTAATCATTTTGACTACTTATCATTTTAAACACTCATGAAAGCATAACGTTTCAAAAGACTTGCTTTCCTTCCAATTCTATCTCGAAATTCACCTTAATTTTACCTGTTTATTGATCAAATCGAACAAAAACTATAGGAACGCCATTGATTGGATGAACTTTTTATTGTGGAAATCTTTCAATTGGCATAAACTAATTGTGTCAAGTATTTATTTAGGCACATATTCATGTTTGAAAAATAAATAAGGAAGGGAGTAAAAATGAAACACCTTGAATCACAATGGACCTCAAATAATCAGGTGAAATTCTATGTACAGGAATGGTTGCCTGATGGAGAAATTGTTGCTTCAATAACCCTCGTTCATGGAATTGGCGAACATAGTGGCAGGTATCAATCCATGGCAGAGTATTACTGCAGCAAGGGCATATCAATCCTGTCTTACGATCAACGTGGTCATGGAAAAACTGAGGGAAAACGCGGGCATATTCGATCGTATGATATTGCAGCCGATGATATTGATCATTTTTTGCAAGAAAACCTTCTGCGTCATCCAAATATTCCCCATTTCATTTATGGTCATTCGCTCGGAGGAGCAATGGCACTTTACTATTGCCTTACTAATAAGCCAGATATTAATGGTGCAGTGATTTCCGCACCCGGGTTAGCACCCGGTACGCCTTTCCCTCCAATTATCATGTTTTTTGCAAAGATACTTGCCAAAATTTCGCCATCATTTACCATGTCCAATCGCCTTGAACGAAAATATCTTTCGCGAGATCCTCAAGTAGAGCAGATTTATAGCAACGATCCCCTCGTTCATGATCAAGTTTCTGCAAGTTTAGGGATGGATCTTATTACAAAAGGTGCATGGATGGTTCAAAACGCTGCTTCCTTGGAAATTCCTACTTTACTAATGTATGGCACTGATGACCATTTAGTAAACCTGTCATCGATTCGTGAATTTATAAAGCATGCAAAGCCATCATTGTTAGTAAAGGAATGGGATGGCTTTTATCATGAAATTCATAACGAACCAGAAAAACAACAGGTTTACGACTATGTAATAAATTGGATTAAAAGCAAGCTAACCTAGTCACCTGTCACTTGACCCGGTGAATTCGCCGGGCTACAATAATTTTGCTTGTATAGTTCCTATTAGGAGATTTCTATGGTTGACTTTCTTTTTAGAGGAAAACTCATTGATGTAGACAAAGATGTCGAAGAATTGATTCAATTAGAGACTGAACGACAAGTACGAAAACTTATCCTGATCCCCAGTGAAAGTTCTGCTCCTGAATCTGTTCGAGAATGCCTGGGGTCAACTTTTCAAAATGTTTATGCTGAAGGGTACCCAGAAGAAGAAACTCATAGTTACACCGAAGCCGAAATTTTGGATTACCCAGCGCAATTGGCACATTATCGTCGTTATTCCGATCCCCGCTACTATAAAGGTGTTGAATACGCTGATATTATTGAAGAATTGGCTCGCCGTAGATGTGCAGAAGTATTTGCCGTACCAGGATTCAGCGCTGATCAATTATTTGTCAATGTGCAGCCACTTTCTGGTGCACCTGCCAATAACGCAGTATATACTGCTTTAATCAATCCCGGGGATACGATCCTGGGAATGAATTTACTCCATGGCGGACACCTTTCACATGGTTCCTCGGTCAATCGTTCGGGTAAACTTTATACTGTTGTTCACTATAACGTAAACCCTGAAACTGAACAAATTGACTATGAAGCTTTAGCGAATAAAGCACGTGAATGCAAGCCAAAGATCATCATTGCAGGATATTCTTCCTACCCCTGGGTTCCTGATTGGAAAAAATTCCGGGCTATTGCCGATGAAGTTGGTGCCATCTTAATGGCGGATGTTTCGCATATTGCCGGCTTGATTGCAGGTGGCGCAATTCCCTCACCAGTAGGAATTGCCCAGGTGATCACCTTCACTACGCATAAAACCATGTGTGGTCCTCGAGGTGCGGTCATCCTCACACATGATGCTGCCATCGCTAAAAAGATCGATAAAGGTGTATTCCCTGGAGAACAGGGCGGCCCGCATGTGCATGTATTTGCTGCGCTTGCTACTACATTTAAAATTGCAAAAACCGAGCAATTTAAAAAACTGCAACACCAGATCAAAGCGAATTGTGCAATTCTCACCAATCGGCTGGCTGAACGTGGGTTACGGATCTCTTATGGTGGAACTGATACACATTTAGGAAACATCGATTGTAAGACTATTGTTGGCAAAGACGGTACTCCCCTTTCTGGGGATATGGCTGCCCGCATCCTTGATCTGGCAGGCATTGTACTAAACCGCAATACTATTCCTTTTGATAAAACCGCCCTGTATGCAAGCGGCATTCGCTATGGCACTCCCTGGATGACACAGCGCGGTCTAGGTGAAAAGGAAATGGTCGAAGTTGCAGATATCATTGCAGATGTTTTATTAGCTGTAAAGCCGTACTCACAAGAAACTCATCAAGGACCGGTTCAGAGAGCCAAAGTTGATTTTGAAGTGCTGGAGAATGCCAAGCTTCGTGTTCGCAATCTTGCTGAAATGGCATATTCTGATCATACCATCAGTATTCATGGCTATCCACATTTCTTTGCAATTGATGATACTTTTCCATCAAAGGATGGATGGAGTGTTCTCGAGTTGAAAGCTGATCACATCATCCACTTCTTAAATTATGCACTTGCAAGTGATGTTGAAGCATTGAAACTAGGTGAAAGCCAACCTACCAGTCTTTACACACCAAAAGAATGGGTAGATGGTACATTGACATACGCCAAGCAAGGTTTGTTCCGCCTGACGATTCCTGCCAATAAGGCAAGTCTTGTCGCAACTTGGTTGCGTGACCTTTCAGATGGCTTTGTTATTTTCGATGAAGATGAAACCCGCCGTTTGCCTGGTCCCATTCTGGTATTTGCTTCGGAAGAAGAACCTATCGTTCTTTCTGGCAAAGTGGAAAGTAATAAACCCTATTACATGGGTATCAACGCTGTCGCTGGTACAGCATTCCCTCGCTTTGAATGGAAAGAACCTTCCGACACTCCTATAAAGGAAACAGCTTTGCATGAAACCCATCGCAATTTAGGTGCAAAAATGGTTCCATTTGCCGGTTGGGATATGCCAGTATGGTATTCATCAGTAGTCGAAGAACACCTGGCAACACGTACCGCTGCAGGATTGTTTGACGTGTCTCACATGGGTGTTTATCAAGTCGAAGGGAAAGAAGCATCTATCTTCCTTGATAGTGTTTGTGGAAATGACATTGCAGCCCTGGCTGTCGGCGAATCTTGTTATACCCATTTCCTTGATCCAGATTCCAACGTGATCGATGACTTGTTGGTTTATCGCAGATCAGAAGAAAAGTATTTGGTTGTTGTCAATGCTTCTAATGACGATAAAGATTGGGCATGGTTGAATAGCGTTTTGCATGGAGAAGTATTGGTAGATAAGAAATTCCCTGCTGCCAGAGCCTTTGGAAAGAATGTGATCCTAAGAAATTTGCGCAATCCAAAGGAAGGCAAAGATATGAAGGTAGACATTGCATTACAGGGCCCAAAATCTCGCGATATTCTTCTGGCATTGGGTTGTGATGCGCAAACAAAAAAGCGTGTGATGGCATTGAAACGCACTGAACTATGCGAAGCAGTGATTGGTGGCTTTGACCTGGTGGTTTCTCGCACTGGTTATACTGGTGAGAAAATGGCATTTGAATTATTTGTCCATCCCGAAAAATCAGTAGACTTCTGGAATGCATTGATGGCTGTTGGGACGCCTCTTGGTATGAAACCATGTGGTCTGGGTGCACGAGATTCTCTTCGCACTGAAGCAGGTCTTCCGTTATATGGTCACGAAATGGGTGGAGATCTCAACCTGGGTGTTGCAGAAGCCGGATTTGGTAGCTATGTGAAAACTTATAAACCCTGGTTCATTGGTCGAGATGCTTTCATTGAAAGAGAAAAAAGACGAACAACATTAGTCATTCGCTTCCGGTTTACCGAAACTGGAGTCCGAATGGCGCATCATGGCGACCCAATATTGGACCAAAAAGGTCGAGTAATAGGCGTTGTCACAAGTTGCGCTATTGATAGCGAAGGTTATCTGACAGGTCAGGCGTCTATTGAAAAGAAGTCCTCAGCAGAGGGTACACCGATATTCATTTATCAAGGATCACCAAAAGTGACCAGCAAAGCCCCTGCAGAATTGATTTTGGGAGATAAAGTTACACTTCCTACAAGCGCAGTAATAATTAGCCGGTTTCCTAAAGCAAAATGATGTACCAAAAGTTAATGCGGGAGGATAGTATCTCCCGCATAGATTTTGAAACACAAATTTCACTTGAAAAGGAGAAAGAATGCAAACCCCCTGGGATCATCGGTACGCTCAAAGAACTCAAAGAATGAAAAGTTCCGCTATTAGGGAACTCCTGAAAGTTTCAGAACGAAAAGAAGTGATCTCATTTGCTGGCGGAATGCCAGCTCCCGAGTTGTTTCCTGCAGATGAAATCTTGGAAGCTTGTAGAAAAGTTTTGAAAGAAAATAGTGATTCAGCCCTGCAATATGGAGCATCTGAAGGCTATATGCCATTACGTGAGATGATCGCCCGGCATACAGCCAGGTATGGAATTCAAGTATCCGCTGATAATATCATGATCACATCAGGCTCTCAGCAGGCGTTGGATTTGCTAGGAAAAGTATTTATCAACAGAGGTGATCGCCTTCTTGTTGAAACACCGACGTATTTAGGGGCACTACAAGCATGGAATGCTTATGGTGCAGAATATATTACGGTCCCTTCTGATGAGGATGGTATACAGACTGACAATTTGTATGAAGCTATGCGATATGGCCCCAAATTTATGTATATCCTTCCTAATTTCCAAAATCCAACAGGAACAACCATTCCTCTTTCACGCCGACTTAAACTAATTGAAATTGCCGATCATTTCGGTGTTCCCATCATTGAAGATGATCCTTATGGACAACTTAGATTTGAGGGTGAAAATCTTCCCTCCGTTGTTACCCTTGATAGCAAAATGCAGGCACAAAATGGCGGATACACCGGAAATGTGATTTATCTAAGCACTTTTTCAAAAATTTTGGCACCTGGTTTGCGACTTGCATGGGTAATTGCTCCTAAAGAAGTAATTTCGAAATTGGTCCTTGCAAAACAAGGCGCTGATTTGCATACAGCTACCTTCAATCAAGTCGTAGCTTACGAAGTGAGCCGACATGGTTTTATTGACGAGCATGTAAAAAACATTGTAAAAGTGTATCGCGAACGCAGGGATGTTATGCTTGAATCTTTGGAAGAAAATATGCCCGATGGTGTTCAATGGACCCATCCTAAGGGCGGCCTGTTCCTCTGGGTTACATTACCCGAGACAATGTCTACAACAGAAATGTTCCCTAAAGCGTTAGAAGAAAATGTTGCATTTGTACCCGGTGAATCATTTTTTGCTAATGGCGGGGGTCAAAACACAATGAGGCTCAACTTCTCGATGATGCCACCCGATAGGATCAACGAAGGGATTGTTAGACTGAGCCATGTAATAAAACGCTTTAGTAAATAGTGTGGATATTAATAAAAAGGTTGGCGTTTTTCTGCCAACCTTTTTATTAATAAATTACCACAATTTAAAATCTTGCAAAATTGACTTTCCTAGAAATTCCCGCAATATCGAATTATCGGGGATTAACTCAATATCCAGAGGTAAAAACCAATCAAGAAAAGCAAGCAACCTTTTTGCCTCTATATATTCGGGCGTTCCAAAAGGTACCTGTCGTAATAAAGGTTCAGCGAAAGGTTTGAGTGCAGATAGATCATATGCCAAAGCTGAATTAAATATTTCATCCGCATTATCTTGATAGGGGAAAATATGTCGCATCTCACCTAACCGTACAGAACTCCATTGCTGGAATGTTTGTTGCGCACTATACCCCCTTTCACGGGCATCGCGTACCGTCCTGCGTAACAAACGGGTATCCGTCGTCGCAATTCGGTTGTAACGGTCAAGATTCAGTTGTGTAAGGCATGAAACGTAAATTCTATACGCCAATTCCATTGGGAACTTGGGTAACAAAGCGGGATTTAATCCATGAATCCCCTCTATGATGATCATTTGATCTTTCTTTAGCTGAACAACATCACCTGGCTCATTTTTTCCGGCTCGAAAATTGTAACGCCGTAGCTCAACTTCTTCGTTATTTATCAAACGCTTCAGATGATCGGTTAATAAAGGAATGTTCAATGCATCCAATGCTTCAAAATCATACTGCCCGTTTTCATCGCGAGGCGTCTCTTCGCGATCGACAAAATAATTATCCATCTCAAATGGAAACGGTGAAATACCTTGAGCAAGCAATTGAACACTCAAACGTTTCGAGAATGTCGTCTTACCAGAAGATGATGGGCCAGAGATCAATACTACCTGAGGTCTGGGATTACGATTTAATATCTGATGCGCAATATCAGAGATCCTTTGTTCATGTAGCGCTTCAGAAACTAGAACAACTTCCCTTATTTTGCCATTTGCGATGGAATCATTCAACGCACCTACGTTTTCTATTCCCAATCGAGAAAGCCAATTTCCATATTGCCGAAAAGTAGACAACAATCGATGCGAATACGTGATCGGTTGCAGTTCTGTTGGTCGATGCCTGCGGGTAAAGTGAAGGATGAACCCTCCTTCAACAGGGATCAACTCAAACCAGCGTAAGTACCCTGTCGAAGGTACCATGTACCCGTGGAAATAGTCGAAATGATCATCCAGCGCATACAAAATGAGATAATCCTTCGTTCGATATTTCAACAGACCGGTTTTATCCGTTTGACCTTTTTTAGCAAAATATTCAATCGCTTCCTGAAGAGGAACTTTCTTTCGTATAAATTTTTTATCTGCTTTTACGATCTCACGCATATGAGATTCTAATTTCTGGATTTCTTCTGGTGTCAGGGGTTCATGATTCTCTACTTCACAGAAAAATCCACCAGAAGACACAGCGTGGTCAACAGATAGGTAATGGTCAGGAAAGAGATCTTCAAATGCAGCTTCAAGAATGAATGTCAAAGAACGTCGATAAATGCGAGCGCCATCATCATCGACCATTGTCAATGGCTGCACATGAGATTCGATTTCAATGGGAAAAGTCAACTCTCGCAATTCACCATTAACAACCGCCCCCATTAGTGGCTTTTTTTCCCATTCCGGTAATGCTTTGAGAAAAGTCTCTACAGTTGTACCTCTTGGTCCGGAAAAAACCCTGCCATCAGGTAATTGAATTTCAACAAGAGGATTGGGCTTTACTTCATGGATCAAACCGTTGTTCATAATTAACCAATTTTAAAGTGAATTTTGATATTCATTCTATCACGATTGCATATGACGATTTAAATATTGAAATAACAATTAAGAAAAGAATTGCCAATGTATAATAATTAAAATGCACGAAATGATTTTTCGTCTGATCCTTTCACCAGAAAAACCAGGTGCCTGGAATATGGCTATTGATGAAGCAATTATGGATCAGGTTAAAGCACACAATTCTCCACCCACTATCCGATTATATCGGTGGTTCCCACCCTGTCTTTCTCTCGGTCAATCACAGCCTATTTCTGATGTGAATATTGAAAAGTTGAACCAACTGGAATGGGATATCGTCAGACGTCCGACGGGAGGAAGAGCTATTCTACATACTGACGAGCTGACCTATGCTGTGATCGCACCAACCAGTAATCCACTGGTAACAGGAACCCTTTTGGAAAGTTATCAAAGAATATCAGACGCCCTGGTTTTTGCCATGCACATTATGGGTGTTCCTGCACATGCATCACAAAATAATCCACCAGTTCAGATAAATGACCTGTCAAAACCCGTTTGTTTTGAAGTACCATCATCATACGAAATTATTTGTAATAATAAGAAACTGATTGGAAGTGCGCAATTACGTCGTGATGAATTGGTTTTGCAACATGGCGCAATTCCGTTATTTGGTGATATCACCCGAATTGCATTGGTACTTTCTTCGACAACGCCAGAAAAGGAAATTACAATACGCACTCGCATTTCAAACCATGCCACAACCCTTGAAGAAATTCTTTCCAAACGTGTTTCATGGGATACATGTGCATCAGCAATCCAAGAGGGTTTTTCTATGATCGGTGTGCGATTCGAACTGAATGAATTGACAAAAGAAGAAGAAAGACTTGCCGCGTCACTGGTTACAGAAAAATATACAAATGACAAGTGGACTTTCCGAATATGAAAAACGCGCTTGAATCCATTCGCAATTTTCTCCCAATTTTTTTTATTGTCATTATTAGTCTCTCTTGTCAATTATCAAATTTAATAAAAAAGGAACCCGCTCAAACGCCTATACCTCAAACTCAAACGGCTACAATAAAACCTACATTTACCCCTTTTCCGCTTGGTTCAAAGGATAATCCCTATATCATAGCATCCATAACCTCTGCAGATGATGGTGGAGAAACAGAATTAGCTTTAAGAGAAATCGCTACTTATCTTTCCGATCAAAGTGGGCAGGTTTTTATTGAAAAAATCTATTCAGACTATCAATCCCTCTTGTTTGACTTGCAAAAGAAAAAGATCCATTTTGCCTGGCTCCCTCCAATACCGTATATTGTTGCAAATCGAAACAATTCCGCTGTACCAGTTGTTTTGATTAATTCCTATGGAATATATTTTTATGGAGTTCAATTTTTTGCAGATAGAGATAGTGGCTTTGAAATTTATTATGACGAAAATTCAGGTGAAAGCACAGCCTCTGCAGCAGATGCTTTAACTCAATTTGCTGACCTAACACCCTGTTGGGTCGATCCTGATTCTCTTTCAGGATATCTTGTGCCCATTGGATTGTTCAACGATCAAGGAATTGATCTGGCAAAAGGAGTTTTTACTCATAGTGCATCAGCAGTAATTCGCTCTCTATATATCAAAGGGATATGTGATTTTGGTGTTACCTATGCTCACACGGGAGACCCGCGAACCGCATCCTCCCTTTCTGACCTGCCAGATGTTCATGAAAGAATTGTTATCATCTGGAAAAGTGATCCCATCATTCCGATGATGAACCTTTCTGCTTTCCCCGATCTGGATTCGCGACTGGTCCAACAGGTAGCAGAAATACTTACAGATTATTCTCATAAACAGGAAGGAAAAGATATCCTTAGCCAGGCAACAAATACTTCTGTTGAAGCTGTGAAACCGATCAATGACGCATCCTACGAACCCCTTCGTCATTATTTAGGCGCTGCAGGTGTGGATATTCAGCCCTTGATAGATAAATAATAATGCCACCATCACATGGTAGAATTTCAAGATGGTTAAAAAACTTGGTAGAATTTTTATGATCATTGTATTCGTAATCCTCCTTGCAGCAACTCTTATGATTGGATTTGCATTATTCGTCACGAATATTTCGGCTGTGGGGAAAATTGTGCATGCAAGCGAAGCACCAAATAAAAAGGTGGCCATCGTTTTCGGTGCTGGTTTGCAACATGATGGAAGACCAACGGCTGTTTTACAAGACAGAGTAGCAGCTGCTGCTGAATTATATTTTGCTGGAAAAGTCGAAAAACTTCTCATGAGTGGGGATAATCGTTTTGTCGATTACAACGAACCCGGAGCAATGCGTGCGTATGCCATTGAATTGGGAGTCCCTGAAGAAGCCATCGTCTTAGATTATGCTGGAAGGAGAACCTACGACACTTGTTATCGAGCAAAGGCAATCTTTGGAGTTTATGACGCTTTACTTGTCACCCAAAAATTTCATCTTCCCAGAACTTTATTCATTTGCCGGTCATTAGGGATCGAATCTATTGGTGTGATTGCGGATAGGAGAGTGTACCGTTCTTATGCATTAAATTATTGGCGTTTACGTGAAATCCCTGCTCAAATAGTAGCATTATTTGATGTATGGATAAGGCATCCCCTTCCCGTTATGGGTCCTATTGAACCAATTGAATAACTAAATATCGTTGGCTTTTTAAAAATTTCTGGTTGACAGGCATTATTCTTGCACCCTACCTGGTATACCAGATGAAAATATCCGGGCATTAAACATGGAGCAAAAATGAAAAGAGATGAAGCATTATCACTGGTAAATCATTACGTAAAGAACCGAAATCTGGTAAATCACATGCTGGCGGTCGAGGCAGCCATGCGGCATTATGCACTGAAGCTTGGCGAGGATGAAGAAACCTGGGCGATTACCGGTTTACTTCATGATTTCGATTGGGAAATACATCCAACGCTCGAAGGACATCCAATAGCTGGCGAGCCCATTCTGAGAGAGAATAATGTCCCAGAAGAGATCATCCGGGCAGTACTCAGCCACGCAGATCATACAGGTATACCACGCCTGACACCCATGGAAAAAGCACTATATGCTTGTGATGAAGTAACTGGATTGATTACAGCAGTCGCTCTGGTACGACCTTCTCGCTCATTGTATGATCTTACATCCTCTTCAGTGAAAAAAAAATGGAAAGACAAAGCATTTGCTGCAGGTGCAAATCGTGAGGAAATCGCTGCAGCAGCTCAGGAATTTGGCGTAGAACTATGGCAACACGTCGATGAAGTAATCCTGGCTATGCGTAAAATTGCCCCTGAATTAGGTCTGGAAGGAAATCTGTCACAACAAAGCTGATCATCTTTACTGATTTGCGGTTTATCAAGGAGTCTACGATATGACATTATATGGTAAAGGTATGATGATATGGAAAATCCCATCGTGCGAAAGTGGCAATGCTACAACCATTGCCAATGTTGCATATTCTGCTGGATTTACATATGTGTTGATAAAGATCGCGGATGGTGTAAGTTCCTATAATGTCAATCGCACTACTAATGTTGATCTGGTTCCACCAGTTGTAAAAGCTCTTAAGGCAAAAGGGCTACAGGTTTGGGGTTGGCATTATATTTATGGAGCAAATCCGACAGGTGAAGCCACCATGGCTGTCAACCGGACAAAAGCGCTGGGATTGGATGGTTATGTGATCGACGCTGAAAGTGAATTCAAGGTATCAGGGGGTGCAACTGCCGCAACTACCTTCATGAACGTCCTTCGAAAAGGTCTTCCTTCCACACCGATTGCTTTATGCTCTTACAGGTATCCATCTTATCATATGCAATTTCCCTGGGCAGCTTTTTTAGATAAATGTGATTACAACATGCCCCAGGTGTATTGGCAAGCATCACACAATCCTGATGTTCAAGTAACAAAATCCTTTAAAGAATTTCAATCCTTAACACCATATCGTCCTTACCTGGCTACCGGACCCTTGTATCCCGTCAGTGATTGGAGCCCCTCTGCATCAGAATTAATTCTCTTTATGAATACTTGTAAGAGCCTGAACATCCCCGCTGTGAATTACTTTACATGGGATTACAAGACAAGATTACCCGCACAATGGAATGCTATTGCAAGTTATGATTGGGCTGGCACTGGAGAACAAGATATAGTAGAAAAATATATTGCCAATATGAATTCGCATAATCCAGACCTGTGTGCCAGCATGTACACCGCCAACGCCATCCGCGTAACTGCATCACGCACAGTTCAGGGATATGATCTGATCCGTACATGGTTCAATAGTTTCTTTACGATTGGACTTCCCAATGCTGTCTTTAAACTGACAAGCTTTACGGGTACAGGCAATAACAGGCACTTCACCTGGACAGCAGTAGGACCGACAGGAAAAGTGAATAATGGAAATGACACCATCGGATTAGTAGACGGAAAGATTGGTTATCATTACTCTTTTTATACTTTTGGGAATTAATCAATGATTGCAACAGGCATTAAATAATAAATAGTTAAAGCATTTGGAAGACATAAAAGAATATTCCCAATGACAAGAGGCCACCCAGAATTTTTGTGGGTGGCCTTTTGCTAAAAGAAATTCTTGTACATTAGATTGGTTTACTTTTTTCGGTTTGGCTTTTACGTATCAGATTATTTTGATTACTCACCAGGTTTGCTATTTTTCTATTTTAGATACATACCAACAATATCAAGGTTTGCATCCATAACGATCGTGTAGATTAGCGTGCTATTTTGATAATTGCATACCAGGACTACCTGTGCATAATCTTCACCAGTCGATTTGCTTTTCTGACCTACAGTGGTTATCGATTTATAATCTTGAAAGTCGCCAGCTTCAGTCAAGGTTTTATCCCAGGCAGATTTTAGCTGATCAGGGGTTACATTTTCTTCAAGATCATCTCGTAGTTCAGCTTGGATTGCATCATAGTCATGCGAATTAATGACATCAACAACCTCTTTCGCGCGATCGATTACAGCATTTTCATCATAAATATCTGCAAGTTTGATCGATCCACATGCTGTAAGCATGAGAAGAAAGAGTGAAACAAGAAAAGTAAATACAATTTTTTTCATTTGAGAAAACTCCTTAAAGTTTGAATTTTTATTTTCTACAACTCACGTAATACTACTTTCGTAAAAGGCAACCAATCCGATTTATTATTTTGTGCCCTCTTTAGTCTCCAATTTAAATATCATAAAAGAGTAGAAGAAAGGCAACACAACAAGCAAAGCAATGACTGCTATCGAGACATAAAACTGTAAAAGAAATGCATTCGCGATAACTATCAGTCCGCCAATCACCCATACAAAACCCGCAAAACGATTTGTTCTATTCCAGTTATTTTCGCTATGAAGAGTCCAGGGCAACTTTATTCCCAATGTATAGTTTTGTCGGTTCTTCGGCAGGTAGTTTCCACAAATGACAATCACAATACCTGCCAGAGCAGTGCCAATCATAACTACTGGGATTTCTGCACCCATAGCAATGACCAGAGAAAGCGGAATGAATATTATTGCGATGATCGAAGGCAACCATTTAACCGCCTGTTTGAGCACAGAAGAGGGATTATTCAGTTTTGGCTCATTGTTTACTCTGAAATGCGCATAAAGATTGATCGCTGCCATGAATATTGGCAATCCAAAAACTGCAAGAGTTTTTGTTAAATAACTATCCGGATTTCCCCCATTGTCAAAATGGATTGGTATCTGTAACGGTAATTTGTTGAATACCAGGATACCAAAAATTACCGGAATAATGCACATAACTGTTGTTATTAATACTGTTGAATTATTTTTCACTTTCATTCTTGTTACCTCCAAACTGGGACAACCAAAGAATAATCTCTTCAAAAACCGATGTATTGAGCTCGTAATAAACAAAGTTTTTATATTTACTCTCAAAAACCAGATCTGCGCTCTTAAGTAAGGAAAGATGATATGAAATTGTAGCTCCTTTTATGTCAAAATGGCTGCCAATTTCACCTGCTGTCATTTTTCCAGATTTCAACAAGACGAGAATTTCTCGTCTCACTGGATCACTTAAAGCTTTTAATGTTTCAGCGTAACTCATTTAACCTGCCAATCTATTTAGATATTTATCTAAATAGATTGTAAAGCAGGTTAGTATTTTTTGTCAAGGCTAATTAATATACGTATCGAAACCAACTTCGGTATCAATATATTTTTATTAAAGGGTTTCCCCCGAATTCTTATTCTAAATTTGACTCGATAGTGTCTCTCTTCCGGTCAAACATTTCCTTGTTCCGATTTTTTCTTGCTTCGTGTTCGAGAAGAGAAAACTTGAAAACAATCCCTTATCTTCGTCTGATCGATCACTTCATCGTCCTTTTTTACTTCCACAATAGGCTTTCCTGAGTATGGTCGTTTCCCTTGGGGAATATCGCTGATTTTCACTATTTTTGCTGCTGCATTTCTAAATTGAATGATCCCTGTGCTACTGCTAGATCCATCTAAACAAACGGAAAGAGTATTTTGTTTGCTCAATCGGCAGGCAATTACTCCCTGCCCATACCTGCCCTGCAAAGGAAAATCATTCATGCTCAAACGCCAGGCATTTCCATCTTCTGCAATCAACAGAACTTCACCTTTTTCGCTAAATACTTCCATACCGATGATGAGATCTTTTTCAGCCAGTTTAATCGCATTTACACCACCTGCAACCAATCCCATTGGTCGAACATCATCTTCTTTGAAACGTATCGCCATACCCATTGCAGTGAAAAGTAGCCATTCATCATTCCCATTACTAAAAAGAATAAAACCAAGCTCATCACCAGAATTCACTCTCATCAAAGTGAACGCATGAGCAGCTGGACCAGGTAACTCACTCAATGCTGATTTTTTCACCATACCATTTCTTGTTGCACTGACAATAAAGGCATCACCATTTTTTCTTCCGGTTTGAGGAACTGTGAACATTGCCACAACTGAATCTGGATCAGGCAACGGAGCAACTTTCTCTACAGAAATACCTTCGCCAAATGATTCCGCTTCTGGAATGCTTTCTACTGCGACTGCTGCTGCCATTCCATCTCCTTGAACCAGGTAGAGAGTCTGGTGTGTACTTGTCTTGACAACCATAGAAGGAGATGCCCGTCCGCTTATTCGTGGTAGATCTTCATTCATCGTCCGGGCTATCACACCATTGGGCATTAATCCTACCCATAAAGGTTTTTCAGGTGTCAACTCTGATACAACGAGTAATTCTTTAGCAGATTTTCCCTTTTTTAATGCCACTATTTGTGTTCTTCGGCGGTCAGCATATTTGAGTTTTATCTCATTTAGCTCATCTTCTACTACCTGCCTCATCTTTTTGGGAGACTTCAAAAGACTTTCTAGTTCCTTGATCAATGCAACCGTCTCTTTATATTCAAGCTCGATTTTTTTCCTTTCCAAAGCAGCAAGCCGTTTTAACGCCATATCCAAAATAGCTTGTGCCTGGATTTCACTCAAGCGGTATCGTTTCATCAATCTTGCTCGAGCCTGTTCAGTATCTGGAGAATTCCTAATTAAAGCAATAATCTCATCCAGGTGGTTCAATGCCACCCGAAGCCCTTCCAGAATATGTAGTCTCTGTTTTGCACGCTCAAGATCATACTCACTGCGTCTTTTAACCACTTCAAGCCGGTGTTCCAGATAAACTTTAAGTGCCTGCTTCAACGTAAGTAAGCGCGGTTCCCCATCCACAAGCGCTACCATATTGATTCCAAATGTGGACTGTAATGGTGTCCGCTGGTATAGGTCACGTAAAATTTTTTCTCCATCAGCATTTTTGTTCAATTCAATTACTATGCGCATTCCTTGCTTATCAGATTCATCTCGCAGGTCTGCTATCCCCTCCAAAGTCCCTTCGCGAACTAAATCTGCAATGCGTTCGATTAATGCAGATTTGTTAGTCATGTAGGGCAGTTCAGTGATGATAAGTCTCGATCTCCCCTTTACCATTTCTTCCATCATCACTTTGCCACGAACATTTAGCTTTCCCCTGCCGGTGGCGTATGCAGAGAGAAGGACATTTTCTTCTCCTTCCAGAATTATGATGCCACCCGTAGGGAAATCTGGCCCCTTAATGAACTTCATTAGGTCTGATATATTAATATCATCCAGTCGAGTCCATTCCTTTAACGTGTAGATCAACGCGTCGATAACTTCTCCCAGGTTGTGCGGAGGAATATTAGTAGCCATTCCCACCGCAATACCGGTTCCACCGTTCACCAACATGTTTGGTACAGCGGCAGGTAAAACCAAAGGTTCCTCTAAAGATCCATCAAAATTGGGGATGAAATCAACTGTATTTCGATCAATTTGCCCCAACATTTCGATAGCAACTGGTTTCAAGCGAGCTTCTGTATATCGCATGGCTGCGGGTTCATCGCCATCAACACTACCAAAATTCCCCTGCCCATCTATCAGCATGTTCCGCATGCTGAAATCCTGTGCCATGCGCGCCATAGCTTCATACACCGCAGTATCACCATGAGGATGATACTTTCCAAGTACTTCGCCAACAATACGAGCTGATTTTTTATAGGGAGAGTCTGCGCGTATTCCCATGTCATACATGGCATACAGGATACGTCGTTGTACTGGCTTTAACCCATCGCGAGCATCAGGAAGAGCACGGGCTACGATCGTGCTCATGGCATAATCTAGATAAGACTGCTGCATTTCTTCTTCAATGTCAACTTTGCGAACGAGACCCAAATCCATAACCATGTCCTCCAAAGAAGTTAACTTGATTTTACATGCATTTTTGAAAAGGTTTTTAAAAAGAAAAACCGCCCATCAAAATCGATGAGCGGTTTTTAAATCTAAACGAAATTATTCGGATTGAGGAATTTCAGGTGTTACCTCAATGGGCATTTCTGTTGCAACCATGCGATCAAATTTTCCTTGCACAAAACCTGTTCCAGCAGGGATCAGCTTGCCAATGATAACATTCTCTTTCAAACCATATAATGGGTCTTCGGTGGATGCAATTGCAGCACCAGCCATTACCTTGATAGTATGTTGGAAAGAAGCTGCAGATAAGAAAGAATCTGTGCTCAACGATGCACGTGTTACACCTAACAAAACCTCACCAAACCGTGCAGGAGTTTTTCCTTCAGCTACCAACTGCTCATTTACCTTTCGAATTTCCAGACGGTCAACATAATCCAGTGGTAAGTAAGGAGAATCACCAGAGCGAATTACCTGAACTTTACCCAACATCTTACGTATGATCACTTCAAAGTGCTTATCGTGAATATTCTGCCCTTGCGCACGATAAACCTTCTGAATTTCCGTAAGCAGGTACATCTGGCAACTATCCCGACCATTGATCTTTAGAATGGTATGCGGATTTAATGAGCCTTCTGTCAATGGTTGACCTGCTTCTACATGGTCACCATCCTTGATCAAAAGCCTTGCAGTGGTTGGAATGTCATAATCAGCAGACTCACTAGTTTGATGAGATACAATGACTTTTCTTCCTTCAATGCGAACTTTCCCACCTTCTTGAGCCGTGATGGTAGCATCATCCAAATTAGCCAGTGCATCACCTTTTTTGACATCAACTTCATCTATTGCAACGATGGTCCACTCTTCAGGAATTTCATATTCTTCACTGACCATTTCACTATGCTCAATCCTGACTGAACGCTGTTCACTATTAAGATCGTGTACAACAATGCGAGCAGTACCATCAATTTGCGACATGACCGCCTCACCCTTCGGTGTACGTCGGGCTTCAAAAAGTTCTTCTACACGGGGAAGACCAGTTGTAATGTCACCACCGGCAGCTACACCACCAGTATGGAAAGTACGCAGGGTTAATTGGGTACCAGGCTCACCAATAGATTGAGCAGCAACAATACCGACTGCAGAACCAAGAGATACACGTTCTCCACGTCCCAGATCTGTACCGTAACAAGAAGCACAAATACCATGAACGAGTTCACACGTTAATGGAGAGCGAACCTTTACCTCAGCTACCTTAGAGTTGGATATCTTGCGAGCCAATTCATGATCCAACACATCATTATACTCACCCAAAATTTCACCCGTCTCTGGATCTACAACTCTTTCAGCTAAAAGACGACTGTAGAGACGAGTTGCAAATGATTGGCCAGCAACATCATCCTTTCTGCGGATGGTGATTCCTTCATGTGTGCCACAGTCTTCTTCATTAACTATAATGTCTTGAGCTATATCCACCAGACGTCGTGTTAGATAGCCAGCATCCGCGGTACGTAGAGCAGTATCAGCCAGACCCTTTCGAGCACCATGTGTAGAAATAAAATATTCCAGGGCAGTTAAGCCTTCTCGGAAGTTTGATTGGATAGGTAGCCTGATGATACGTCCAGCAGGGTCAGCCATCAAACCTCGCATACCTGAAAGTTGAGAAATTGGTCCAAATCCACCTTTCGTTGCACCAGAATTTGCCATAGTTGCAAGGTTTCCACTTGGATCTAATGATTTTCGGACTGCATCGGCAACTTTCTTGGTTGTTTCTTGCCAGACATCAACAATCTTTTCATTACGTTCTTGCTCAGTTAACAATCCACGTCGCCAGTTACGGTTCAATTTTTCAACTTCTGTCTGAGCCTCTGCCAGGATGGATGCTTTTTCAGGCGGGATGGAGATATCCGCTACCGCAATCGTCGAACCTGAGCGCATCGCATATTCAAAACCGATATCTTTGATCCTGTCCGCTAATTCAGTCGTGGCATCTGCCCCGCAGATTTCATAAACATCTGCAATCAGGTCTTTGACTCCACCTTTGTCCAATACTTCATTTACAAATTGCATTTGCGGCGGGAGAATACGGTTGAAAATAGCTCTACCAACCGTTGTATCGATGATTCTTTCTTTGGGTTCTTCTAAACGGTTGTTCTTATCATCGTACCAGCTTTTGGCATGAATTTTTATGTTTGTGTGAATTTCAACTTGATCCAGTTGATAAGCTAATTCAACATCATCAATATCAATAAACGATCGACCATCACCTTTGTGTGGTGCATCATCTTTGATGGTCAAATAGTACACACCCAGCACCATATCCTTTGATGGGCTGATGATTGGCTCACCATCTGCAGGCTTCAAAAGATTCTTTGAAGCCAGCATCATATTGCGAACTTCCCAGACTGCTTTCTCGGATAATGGTACATGAACAGCCATCTGGTCACCATCGAAGTCAGCGTTGAAAGCTGTAGTTACTAGAGGGTGTAATTGAATAGCACTTCCTTCAATCAGCACTGGTTCAAACGCTTGAATACCCAGACGGTGAAGTGTAGGAGCACGGTTCAACAATACTGGTCGTTCCTTAATGACCTCTTCAAGAACTTCCCACACTTCTGGACGGTTGCGTTCGATGAATCGTCTTGCACCTTTTACATTAGCTGCGTATGAGCGTGATACCAGTCTGGAAATTACAAAAGGTCGGTATAGTTCCAGTGCCATGGTTTTGGGTAGACCACATTGGTAAAGTTTTAACGTTGGACCAACAACAATAACCGAACGTCCAGAATAGTCTACGCGTTTTCCCAGCAGGTTGCGGCGGAAGCGACCTTTCTTGCCTTTCAACATATCACTCAAGGATTTCAACTCACGGCGTCCACGGCGTGAAAGAGCCTTACCGCGTTGTGAATTATCAATCAATGAATCAACTGCTTCCTGAAGCATACGTTTTTCATTACGAACGATCACATCTGGGGCTCCAAGTTCCAGTAACCTCTTTAATCGGTTATTGCGGTTGATCACCCTTCGATAAAGATCATTCAAATCGGATGTTGCAAAACGTCCACCATCCAACTGAACCATTGGTCGCAAATCGGGTGGAATAACGGGTAATACTATCAAGATCATCCATTCTGGTCGATTACCAGATCGGCGGAAAGCTTCCACGACCTTCAGACGGGTTGTGGCTTTCTTTCGTTTCTGTTTTGATTTGGTTGTTCGTAATTCGGTCCAGAGTTCTTCTGATAATTTTTCCAGGTCTAACCGGCGTAGAATGTCATAGAAAGCTTCAGCTCCCATGTCTGCACGAAAAACCTGACCCCAACGCGTCTTTAAATCACGATATTGGCTTTCATTAAGGAACTTGAACATTTTGAGATCAAGCAATTCATCGCGTTCTTTGGAGGATCTATCATGTGCATCAGAAGTCTGTTCTTCGAGCTTATTCCTTTCACTTTCCATCTGAAGATCTGCTTCTGCTTTAATTTCCAGTTTTTGGGTCTCCAGCATGTCAATTTCGCGTTGCAATCGATCACGAATTTCCGACTCGATCTCGTCCAGGTGTTGTTTTACAATCTTCTGCACATGCGAAATATGCTGGTTGGAAATCACAGTATTTGCTTCAGCAATCAATTCCTTTTCAGCTCCAAAGGTGATTGCTTTTCGAACAGGTTCGCCAATCATTTGCTGAAGGGTTGCCTCAAGAGTTTGACCTTCCTGGATGATAGGCTCGATCTTTGACGCAATTTCGTCATCAGCTCTTGCCTGCATATCTTGACGTTGTTTTTGAAGCTCAGCAATTCGCTTGTCGCGGTTTTGTTTGATTTCTAGAATTTTTGTGTTTACCTGGGCGGCTTTTTCTCGCTCAGAAACACTAATTTCATCCTCCAACCTGCGAAGGGCTTTCTGACGTGCATCTTCATCAACATAAGTCACAATGTATTGTGCAAAATACAACACACGATCCAGATTTCGTCTGGAGATATCTAAAAGCAAACCAAGGTATGAAGGAATTCTGCGGGTGTACCAGATATGTGCAACAGGCGTCGCCAGGTCAATATGACCCATACGTTCACGACGAACCTGCGAGCGGGTAACTTCTACACCGCATTTGTCACAAACAATACCTTTATACCGTGGATTTTTGTATTTACCGCAATAGCATTGCCAATCACGGGTGGGACCAAAAATCGCTTCACAAAATAGTCCGTCTTTTTCAGGTCTTAATCTTCTATAATTGATTGTCTCTGGCTTGAGTACTTCGCCATATGACCAGCTACGAATAGTTTCTGGTGACGCAAGACTGATACGTAATGCAACTAAATCCTTTGTTTCCACGGAAAACCTCCTGAGCCGTGTGCCTGGTTAAAAACACAAATAAGCGCTCTGGCAATCTCTCAGGCGCTGTAAAAATTGTAGGTAAGACAGGTGTCTAACATGCAAACCTGAATTATACCACAAATGCAAACCTTTTAATCCATTGATTTTTGATGATCTTATTCATGAATTATAACTCAGAAAAAAATATTCTGAGAATGAAATAAATTCTTTTCCTGGCTTTTCGCCATTCCCTTTTTCGAAATGATCATTTCTAAACTTCGGAATCAAATTGCTTTTATTTTTACAAACCTCATCTGATTGCTGTTGTAGAAAGCAGGTTTTTAATCTATACTACCTACTATACTGGAGCTATTCAATGATACGCCTTATCTCAGATACATTAGCAGGAATTCCCCCCGATATTGCTAGAGATCTGAAAATCACGATAATTCCACAATACGTGGTCATAGGAGATCGATCCTATCGCGACGATACAGAAATTTCAACAACTCAGCTTTTACAATACATGAAAAATGGAAATCATTATCCTCAGACCGCTGCACCATCTCCTTCACATTACCTTCCTATTTTTCAAGAATATACTAAAAATGGCAATCAGGTATTAATTATTGGACCATCGTCTGTTTTAAGTGGCACAATAAATAGTGTACGTTCAGCAAAAAAGGAATTTCCCGATAAAGACATTCGCATCTTTGATACTGGGATCATTGCAGCACCTATGGCTACAATGACTTTACGAGCTGCAAAATGGATTAAAGAAGGAAGATCACTGGATGAAATCATGCTCCTTCTTGAAACCTTAAAGCAAAACTATAGAGCTTATGCCACATTCAATACTTTAGAGTATTTACGAAGAGGTGGCAGGATCGGTGGTGCAGCCAGTATGGTAGGAAGTCTCCTTCAGATTAAACCGATTTTGACGATGGGTAAAGATCGAATTGAGCCATACTTAAAAGTTCGTACACGGAAAAAAGCGGTGGAGAAATTGTTTGAACTGGTAGTTGAGCAATGTCCAACAGATGGTGAAACGGACCTTTGTTTGATGCAATGTGAAGCAGAAGATGAAGCAAAATACCTTGCTGAACTACTGACAACAAAATTTTCAACAAAAGAAATCCCCATTTATGGCATATCCTCCGCGTTGATTGTTCATGGCGGTCCAGGTATTCTGGCTGTCAGTTTCTTTACTGAACCTCTTCCTTGAAATAACCTTTTTCGTGCATAGGATTGTTCTTCAACGATTAACTTTTTTCTTCTAATAAATGGAAATTCATCAAAGTATAAGTTTGATCATTTTCTTCATAATTCTTGGGGGAATAATGGTATATTTTGCAATTCGAAATATCCGCGATTTTTATGAATTCCAGAAAAAAGATAAGCTTGCTTTTTATGATTATCAAAAGAGATTCATTTCTGCGAAACCTGCGCAAGCGGTTATCATCGGATTTCAGGCAAATGGAATTTCTCGATTTGGTAATGGAATGGTTAAAGTCAGACTAAAACTGGATGTTTATGATTCTGGGTTTCGTCATTACATAATTTTTGCTTATTGGATTGTTCGATGGTTGGATTATGGAAAATTGGGCTCGATAAATAATGTCCCAGTTCGAATCGATCAAAATGATCCAAATTTAGTCTATCCGGACGTATCTTGGGCAATGTTTGACATTACTGAAGAGCAACTAGTTGATCAAAAAACAAAATAGGAGAAGAAAAATACTATTTGAATTTTCACCAGGAAAGATGCCCACTGAGATTTTTTCTATAATTGTGCTAGTCTGAAACGAGGGATTAAAATCGATTTTTGTTCCATGCCATCATCCCCTCTAATAATCCCTTTGTTGCCATGAGCCCTGAAATATGCCCTGATCGTATGGAAGCTTCTATAACTTCATACAGACGATGATCACACTCTCCACGGCTGATCGATCCAGCCAGATCTGTCAAACGGCTGGATACCTGCCCATGAACTGCATGATACAGGTATGTCTGACTGATATCGTTTGTCCAACAGGAGTAACGTTCTACTGCATTCCCAATATAACGTAAAAATTGAATATGCCTGATTTCCATACCAGCAGTACTCCACAACCCTGCGATGTAACCAACAAGATAATCATCTCCTGCAGGGGTTAACCCTGGCCCAAGACCAATAATCTTTTCGATTGTTTGCTCAACTGAAATTTCATTCAATTGCTGAGTATGTTTAATTAGCTCTCGTGAAAGATCATTAATTTTACATACCACAGCGTATTGGAATCCCAATGATCCACCTTGGCTAATTCCATGTTTTTGGTTAATCCAGTTCACAGCACACTGCCAGGATTTATATTCGATTGGATCATAAAAATTAATTGACAGAACCTGAAGGTTGCACTTCCATCGCTTCGCTGTATGCAGGTCAACTATGAGTTGGTCATCTTCTAAATAAAAGATGCCATTTTTACAGACAGTGCATTTACTTACAGCTAGACCCTCAAATGTGAACCCTTCAGGAGTATCCAGCCGGATACCCTGGGGCAAGTCAGGTTCACTCTTTACAACGAGAGTAATGATCTGCCTGTTCGATAACAGACTGAGATTGAGAGCATGTGCAAACACACTATGCACCACCGCTGTGAAATCATCACAAGGTACGCCATATCCCAGGCTGATAGCTTTTAACCGGTTCATAATTCAAAAATAAGTCCGGAAAAAGATCCCGGACTGTTTCTTCGAGGTGAAACTTTTTCATCGAATCGGCACAAACTTTAACCCATACACATCTTCACCCGCCTGCACTCTCACAGGTTCCCAACTTGGCTGCATTCTCATTCCAATTTTCAGGTTTTCAATGGAATCAGATTTGATCTGCCCCATCGCCTTCACCTTATTTTCAAATTCAACCACACCCAGGATCAGAAAACGCTGATCGAAACCCCAGGGCAGATTATAGATAACCGAGAAAGTGAGCAATTTGACATTTCCTTGTGGTTTAATCTTTTC
Organism: Anaerolineaceae bacterium; assembly: GCA_034430215.1. Taxonomy (GTDB): domain Bacteria; phylum Chloroflexota; class Anaerolineae; order Anaerolineales; family Anaerolineaceae; genus UBA4782. Next base: position 533,304 of record DAOUFE010000019.1, read on the forward strand.
AAATTCTCGATTTTTACATTCCAGGCAGCGGTCATGAAAAGGATAATGGATCCGCCCACATTTTTTACATTTGTATGCAATGATGGGAATTTCTTTTTTCATGGCTCTTCCCTCTTCAGAACGAATGACACCACATTATTCCCAAAGCCGCCAAAGTTGACTGTTAACCCAGTTTTTGCATTCTTAACCTGGCGATTCTCCGGCAGCTCATGCCGTAGTTGAAAAACGATATCCACAACCTGGGCAACCCCTGTTGCTCCCACCGGATGCCCCCGAGCCTTCAAGCCACCCGAAACATTGATTGGAATTTGACCACCAAGGCGAGTCTTCCCCGCGGCAGCAGCTTTCCCTCCCTCACCCTTTTTAAAGAAGCCAACATGTTCGCTTTCAGCGATCTCCAGAATCGTGAAAGCGTCGTGCAATTCAGCCACGTCAATATCTTGTGGCGTAAGTTTTGCCATCTCCAATGCCTGTTTTGATGCCAGTGTAACCGCCTTTAGGTCCGTCGGATCGTCACGTTCCTGCAAAGTATGCGTGTCTGTAGCCTGCCCAAATCCAGCAATCAAAACGGGTGTTTTCACCATTTTCTTTGCCATCTCTAAAGGACAAAGAATAACTGCAGCCGCGCCATCGCTCACCGGGCAAAGATCATAAAGGTGTAACGGGTCTGCTGCAACTGGATTATTGACCACAGCATGCGGGCTATCAAAAATGCCTTCACGGTCCAGGGTCATTTCTACATGAGCATAAGGATTCAATGCACCCATTTCCTGATTTTTCAGAGTGATTGCCAGCAGATGTTCACGTGTTACACCATACTTTTCCATGTACAACCTTGTGAACATACCTGCCATACCAGGTAGTGTTATCCCGTAAGGATATTCAACCTCCGGATGCGTCATGGTGGCGACAAAATCAGTGGCACGCCAGCCAGTAATCTCTCGCATTTTTTCCCCCCCAACTACCAAAACAGTATCATAATATCCGGATGCAACTGCCAGTAATCCATTTTTAATTGCTGAACCACCGGATGCTGGACCATTTTCCACTACATCTGCAGCAGCAGGAAGTAAACTTAAACGGTCAACCAGAGAACTGGCAATGGATGTCTGGTGTTGGATGATGCCAGCTCCCATATTTCCGACATAAACAGCACTGACTGATTTTTCACCAAGCCCCGCATCATCCAGTGCTTTCATGGATGCGTATGCAAGCAAATCCATCAGGCTATCTTCGTCGCGCCTTCCAAATGGGATCATCCCAACCCCAATGATCGCAACCTCTCTCATCATGTCACCTCCCTTTCAGGCCAGCGATCCGCTCACGGATGGTATCATCGTCAGCAAACTTGATTTCAGCTTCAGCTTCATCAAGCAACGCTTGAGGTACTGGTCGATCACCAACCACCAATCTGGGTTTGGCAGCAAAGTAGATATCCCGTGTGAGGCGGTATGATTCGACTCCACCCAGCTCATGGGGAATATTGGTTTTCTCAAGTGGATATTCGATCATCCATCTTCGAAATCCGATTGGGCTTTCTGCAACGATAAGAACTTCTTCCTGCCCCAGATATTCCATGTGATATTCCATCTTTGCAGCAAACAAGTGTGAGCCAATACGCAATCCACGATCAATTGCCAATGTGTGATAGCTCACACCAACCTTTTCCGTTTCCAATCGACCATTGACCACTCCAACCAGGTATCCATCCACCTGACCGATCAGACAATATTCGCTTTTTACCCGATGCCTGTACCATGCCAACAATTCGCCATACAATCGAGCACTAACGATATCGTAATAGTCTCTCTCAATAAATAAACAGGGATGAACAGATTTTAAGATAACCGGAACATCCTCGCGTACTGCCTGGCGAACAACCATCTTCTTGCCATTTGCCAGTATGATAACTTTCGGTGAGTATGGCACCATGGGAATCTGTACAGGTCGCAGAACTGCTTCAAGTTCCATATCTACTGGCATATCACTCCTCCTTGAGATTTTCCAGACTCAGCTTATTGATACTTTCTACATGTGCAGGTTCTATTGCATCACCAAATTTTGTTTTCTGCATACCAAATTTCTTTTCCATGAGGTGGGTATATTCTTGATCTTCCATCATTGCTACACACCGCCCAATGCAAGATTCACCATCTACAAACCGCCAGGGGAAGAACCCAACCTGAACACGGTGGTTCAACAGCAGATCAATATCACCACCCAGGCATTCCGCATGGATGATGCCATAAGGAAACATTTCCAAATGCATGAGCTGGTATTTACTATCATCAAAGAATTCCACTAATGGCTTCCCGTATTTCTTTTTGAACACCCGATCGGCTTGGCGAGCCTGTCTCGGCATCCAATCCCGGATGATGGTGTTCATTGGATGGTCGGCGCTTCCGCAGTCCACCCCAATCCATCGAAGTTTTTTCTTTTTTGCCCATTCTGCAAATTCGCGATCAGGTCCAGGGTGCATCACCATGTACCGTATCTCGTTGGCAGTTGGCATATCCCATCCAAAATGATGATAACCGGTATGAATGATGAGTATATCGCCCTCTCTCACTTCGACCCGCTCTTCCACCATTTTACTGGTATAGATGTCATAATCTCCACATATATCGCTTAAATCAACTACTGCAGCTTCATGAACAAGGAAATCCATATCTAATGATGCGATATCTTTTCCAGGAGTGTGAAAATGGATCTCACCATCGAGGTGCGTTCCCAGATGATTAGAATGAGTAACAACCTGACCGTTGGCTCCATTCGGAGCTAATCGCTTAAAATATTTGACTTGAAGGGGTTCATAAGTAGGCCAAGGTGGAGTTGCAATCCCCAGAGGAATGGTTAGATCAAGGAATTTCATATCTTCTCCTTTCATGCAATTTGATCATTGATAAGAACTTAATAATTACATCGTCATCAGAAAGTCAAAAGCATCAGAGAAACATTTCTCAGGTGCGCGCAAGATACCAGCTCCCACCATACCTACTCCAGGATCTTTGTGCGCAATCCCGGTATTGATCTGCGGAAGGATACCTGTCTCCATTACTCTTCTCACATCAATGCCAAGAGGTGTTCCACGGAAATTCAAAGCTGGAACAGTAAAGTTACTATGTTCACTAAAAGTGATCTCATACATTTCCAGAGTAGTTTGGGTTGCCAACTGTGGACTTCCCCCCACAAATTGGACGATTGCTGGAGCTGCCGCCATCGCCATTCCGCCATACCCGGCCGTTTCGGTGATGGTGCTATCTCCAATGTCAGGATTGGCATCTTTTTCACTGAATTGAGGAAAATAAAGTCCCTGTACCTTTCCAGCAGGTGATGTGAACCATCGTTCTGGTGCAGACGCCAACCGGATACCAAAGTCTGTACCGTTCCGCGCCATGGTTGTAACGATGGTACTTCCAGCTACACCTTCTGCTGGTTCGAGAAGAGCTTTGCCGGTTGGCATACTTAAATTTAAGAAAAAATGATCATTTCGGTCGATAAATTCGATGACCCTTGCAAGAACCTCGTTATCAAGGTTGGTACGCGCCAACGCAGGCCCAATTGCCCGCAGAAATAGCGAAGTAGCTGCACGGTTTCGATTATGGCACTCGTCACCCATGTGCAAAGCCTGGGCGATAATACTCTTAATATCAATACCATTCTGAAGCGTTTGCAAAGCCCGATCAAGGGTCGGATAGAGGTCAGTTTCCATCCACTTTAAACGGGCAATTACTTCTTCCCCCATCCCTCCATAACGCAGTACTTTCCCTAAGCCCTCATTTTGTGTGCAATATGCGCGATTACCAAATGTTCTATTTTCAATAATGAATACCGGCATCGAGGGAGATATCACGCCAGCCATTGGTCCAACTGCATGGTGATGATGGCAGGGATCGAATTCGAATGCGCCCGATGCAACCAGTCGGGCAGCTTCTACTTCATCAATTGCATAACCCTCATAGATTAAAGCTCCTATAACAGCACCCCGTTGCGGGCCACACATACGATCCCATGTGATCGGAGGTCCAGCATGCAGGATCATATGGTCATGCATACCAGGGATGATATCCCTGGCAATTCCCATTCCTCTCAAAACTGCCTGCCCTCTTAAAATACGATCCACCACTTCTTGATTGGCTGCGTCTATATCAATACCATCTTTGGTTTGATATAAATGGGGAATTCCTTCTCTTGGTGGGTGCCAATCCAGATCAACCACCTTCACTCCTTGATCTTTGACTGACTCAGCCATGCTTGATAAACCAATATTCAATACAACAAGCTCTTTACCAAAAATATCAGGTGATTTTTTCATGGTTTCTTCCGATCAATCAGAGACGATCATTCCTGTCAATCTGGCAGCAGTAGCATTACTTTCACACACAATAACGCCAGCTTGTTTTAAAGTAGAAACAGTGTGTTGAAATCCCTGTGGATCCCCCTCCGTACCTGTTACAGACGCAACGACAGCAGGCCCATGCCCGGATTTTTCTGCTAATTCACGAGCTTGAATAATCGCTGAACCAAGCTCACTGGCTGGATCAGGATGAGTTCCATATCCGAGCACCACATCTAGCAGAATAACCGCTGTCTCTGGGTCACGTGCTTCCTGTAAAAAACGACGGATACGCAAGTCATTGTCAATCATCGGGTGAGGACGACCAATGGTAAATTCTTCCTCGCCCATGTCTATGATGGTGTGCCCCACACTCCTGGTTGTATTTACTAATTGTGATCCACCTGGAAGGGGAACATTTGAATGAATGGGATTGATATTCATGTCTTTCCAGATGACCTGGGCTTCATAACATAAGGTACCCCCTGAGAATAAACCTCGTAAATATCGCTGACTCGGAAGGTTTTTCTTTCTCTGTTCCTCTGCTATTTCTACCAAATGGTTTCTTTCTGCTTCTAGAATCGTCTGAAATTCTTTAACATCCTGCTGAATTGCCGCAACCGCAAGATAGCTGCATTCCTGTAATGTATGCACCAGAGAAACATTCTTTGGTTTTAAAACTGATTCGAACTCACCCCCCAGAAAACAAACTATGGTTGGTTTATCGCATTCATATGCATGTTCCAATATAACTCTTGCAATTTCATTTGATGGCGGTTTGCTGATCAACACGATTACTTTCGTATCTTCATCCTGTTGTAGTGCCTGAAGCCCCATCAACATCATTAAACCCCCAACTTCCTTTTTCAAGTCACGCCCCCCAGTACCTATCGCCTGGCTGATGCCAATTCCCTGACGGGCAATCAGTGTACTGACTTCTTGAAGCCCGGTCCCAGCTGCAGATACAATTCCTATTGGCCCGCGTGGAAGAACATTAGCAAACCCCAAAGCGACACCATTTATGATCGCAGTTCCTGCACCTGGTCCCATTAGAAACAAGCCATGTTCGCTGGCATATTTCTTTAAAGCAATTTCATCATCCAGCGGTACATTGTCACTGAAGAGTAGAACATGCAGTCGATTTCGTAAAGCTTCCCATGCTTCATCGGCTGCATATCGGCCAGCAACAGAAATGATTGCCATGTTGACACCAGGGGTCATGTTTAGCGCACTGTGAATTGTCTTTGGCCTTATTTCACCGGTTATCTCTGAGGTTGTCTTCTTGAGAATTTGATCTGCTCTATTAAGTGCTTTCTTTGCAGAGCTATCATCCATCGCACTGACCACCAGTACCAGGTCATTTGCAGTTGCTTTCTGAATTTCTTCGGTTAACAATCCTGAGTTAAGCAGGATGGATTTATTTGCTTCGGTTGCCATAACTACGGCAGCATCTTTAACACCTTCCTGATTGTTAAGCTCGCGCGCTACGAGCATCAGGCTAACCGAATCATGATATTCTCCCCATTTCACCAAAGCTTTTACTATTGCTTTCATTTTTTCACGATCCCCGCTTCCATCATAGCCAGATAGATTTTTTCAGCAGTGAAAGGTGGTCCTTCAAAACGTATCCCAATTGCATCATAAATGGCATTCGCAATCGCTGCAGTGGTAGGTACCATCGAATGCTCGCCAATTCCACGCGCCCCCCAGGGTCCATCATCTTGTGGAACTTCCACAATGATTGTTTGTATAGATTTGGGAATATCCGCAGATGTCACAATGCGATAATCCACAAAACAGGGATTTTGTACATACCCATCTTTCAATATGAGGCATTCAAACAACGCAGAGCTAATTCCCTGAACCAGGCCACCTTCCATCTGTGCCTTTACCAGGTCTGGATTAATTGCCTTTCCTACATCGAATGCAGCCACTGCGTTCAGAATCTCAATACTGCCAGTATCCAGATCTACTTCCAGATCAATTGCCTGTGCCCCTGTCGTAAAGTGGACAACCGCATGTTCCCCCTGACCGGTTTCAGCATCCAATCCGGTCACATCGGTTGGCATGAATCTCCCACGTCCGATAATAGGGCCTCCCATCCACCCTTTTCCATCCGGTTTTGGTAATCCTTTTACAGCGAAATCTTTTACTTTAATTTCACGTTCACTCTTATATGAAATCACATTTCCATTGACAATGTCGAGATCATCCGGATTTTCATTCCATGCTTCTGCTATTAGATCAAGCACCTGTTTTCGGGCATCTTGCGCTGCCTTGATAATGGCATTTCCTGTGCTCCAGGTTATCCGGCTGGCTACTGTTTGCCATTCATACGGGCTATAGCGTGTATCAACAGGAGTTGCCAACCGTATACTTTCATAAGGCACACCAAAAGTAGCCGCCGCCATTTGGGCAGCTACGGTAAAAGCTCCCTGACCGATATCCTGGCAGCCTACGCCCAGCGTCAACATCCCATCTTCAGCCAGCTCGACCAAAGCACTCGAACCAGCATTCCCAGGCATGGCTGGCGCTTTCCACATAAGAGCAATTCCTCTTCCCCGTCGTTTGTTCGGAGCACTCGGTAGTACTTTCTTTCCCCAATCAATTGCTTCTGCTGTTTTCTCAAGGCATTCCGAAAGTCCAGTAGGATGCATCTTGCCACCCGTTGGCAAAATGCTGCCGCCTTTCAAGCAATTTCGCCGCCTGAATTCCACGGCATCCATGTCCATTTTCAACGCAAGTTCATCAATGCACTGTTCCAACCCTGTATGCATTTCAGGCATGCCAAATCCGCGCATAGGCCCACCCACCGGATGATTTGTATATACGCAGTAGCTATCTGCCTTTACATTGGGTACTTCGTAAGGACCTGTACAGCTATACCCGGCAGCGCGTGTAATGTTAACTCCATACTCTGTATATGCTCCCCCATCCCAATAAAAAGTGTTCTCCATCGCCAGGATTTTGCCATTCTCATCACATCCCATTTTGAAATAAGCCACCAATCCCTGGCGAACAAATGTAGTAAAAAATTCCTCTTCCCGTGTCAATCGCAGCTTAACCGGATACCCTTTTACTTTCGAAGCGATTGCAACTGCCAATGATTCCATACTTACACCAGCTTTGCTGCCAAACCCACCGCCCACTAGTGGTGCAATAACGCGCATTTTGCTTTGCGTTATGCCCAGAGCCTCGGCAATAAGTTCTCGTTGAGCAAAAGGTGATTGCGAGCTGTCCCATAGGGTTACTTCTCCCGATTCGTCAACCTTGGCAATTGCCACATGAGGTTCAAGAGGAACATGTTGAATATGAGGAATGTAATACTTTCGCTCGATAATTGCTTTACATTTTTGCCAGGCTGATTCAATATTTCCTTTTCGAATCTTAAAATGATTGGATATATTCGAACCTGCTTGAGGGAAGATAAAGCCGGCTACCACATACTTTCCCAAATCTGGATGAAGTAGAGGAGCCTGTATACTGGCACCAAATTCCGGATCAAGCACTGGTTCAAGAACTTCATATTCCACTTCGATCAGGTCAACAGCCTTTTCAGCGATCTCTTCCGATATCGCAGCCACCCCTGCAACAGGATCACCTACATAACGTACCCTATCGCGACAAAAAATTTGCCGATCTTTCAAATATAAACCGATAAAACCCGGAAAATCTTCACCACATGCTACAGCCTTTACACCCGGAAGTGTACTCGCCCTGGAAACATCTATCCTCTTGATGATTGCATGCGGGTAGGGGCTACGCTTGATACGAGCATGCAGCAATTTATTTCCAAATTGAATATCATCAGCAAATTGTGCTGCTCCGCAGACCTTTTCAAAAGCATCAATACGAGGCTTGCTTTCGCCTACAGGACTGCTTACTTTTTGTGTAAGACTTTTTTCCATAGATCACCTCTTCAAAGGGTGCATCAATCAGGAAATAGTTTCGTCATTTGAGAACGTGAAGGACTATTCTTCTACTTTTTGTATCCTTGCAGCTTCTTTGATAGCTTCGATAATGCGGGTATACCCGGTGCAGCGACATAAATTACCAACTAAAGCTTCCTTGATCTCAACATCGTCAGGATCAGGGTCGCGGTCGAGAAGTGCCCTGGATGAGATCAAGATCCCTGGTGTGCAAAAACCACATTGCACACCCCCAGTCTGAATAATGGCATCTTGGATGGGATCGAGCTGTTTATCACCTGCAAGCCCCTCAACCGTAATGATCTCTGCGCCATCACATTCAACTGCCAGCACCATACAGCTATTCACCGGTTCTCCATTCATGAAAACGGTACATGCCCCACACTCCCCAGCAGAACAACCATTTTTAGTGCCAGTTAATGCCAATACCTCACGCAACATTCGCATGAGGGTCATATTCGATGGCACAGTAATCTTCTCTTGATTCTGGTTAACTGTGACAATAATTTCATGGAAGGTCATATTTTCCTCCAGAGGATGATCTCACCTTGAGATATTGCCTAATTTGCGGAGTTCATTGAATTAACTTCTTCCACACTGTAATAAGTGCATTTTCGGTCAGATTCCTGACCATATCTCTTCGATAACGAGCACTTCCACGTACATCATTAATTGGTTGGCTTGCTTCTGAAGCAATACATGCAGCCTGATGGATCGTTTCAAGATTTACTTCATGAGAAGAAAGGAAAGTTTCTACTTGCGTAACTATTAGAGGAACAGGTGCAACAGAAGTCAGAATTACTTGAAAGCGAAATCCTGACTGCTTTTTAGAATCAAGATTCCCCAACACCGTTACGCCGACGATGGAAAGATCGCCTAATCTATTTCGACCCAGCTTTATATAAGTGCCAGCACAACCTTTTGGCGGTAAAGGAAAAGAGATAGCTGTTACAATATCTCCTGGTTTCAATGTAGTTTTCCCAGGTCCCTGAAAGAAATCATGAAGAGATTCAAACCTTGGTTCCGCAACACCATGAATATGCAACACTCCATCTAACGCGATGCATGCACCAATGGTGTCCCCTGCAGGTGAAGCATTGCAGATATTTCCAATAATGGTTGCCCGGTTCCGTAATTGATAACTGGCAACTGATCTGCAGGCATCAACCAGGAGAGGATAATGCTCCTGAACATCAGGAGATTTGATCACCTGGTTCATACTCAGTGCAGCACCAACGGTCAACCCCTTTTGCAGATCAAAATCCAGCCTATCCGTTCCATCCAGATGCTTTATATCCACAAGATATTGAGGTCTAATAACCCCATCCCTCATTCGGATAAAGATATCCGTTCCTCCCAGAAATGGACGGGCATCACTACCGTGCTCATATAAAAATTGGCTTGCTTCAGAAAGTGTTGCGGGTTTTACATAATCAAATTCAGGCAATGTTGGATGCGTATTTGTGACCATACTGGCTACCTCCGCATCAAGGACTGAATTATTATGAGAAGAGTTGAATAAAGTACTGGGATGTTGGCTGAAATGCTTTACAAAATTTTCATTGGTATTCAAATATTATGACACAAATTTTGATTTCTATATTAAATAGCATGGCATTTCTGAAAAATGATTGCGCCAAACATTTGTTAGAAATTGAGGGGTTTCACTTATTCTTGGATTCTTTATAATAAATATGACGGGTTTACATAGCGATGATTACAGATCATTTCTAGGAAAATAAAATGACATACAATTTAAATTCAAAAGTTGGTGCGTTACTAAAAGATAAAAACGCCATAGAAATCCTTGAAAAACATGTTCCAGGGATCACCAAGAATCCTTTGATTGCTCTGGTAAAGGGAATGACATTCGAGACTTTCTTAGCGATGCCACAAGCCAAACAAGCTGGAATTACCAAAGAAATGGTTTTGAAAGTATTAGCCGAGATCTATGCAAAGAAATAACGAATCAATTGAAATCTTTGATAATCCTATATAATAATATGCAAACAAATGATTAGCTTAGGAGTTATCCAGATGGGTACCAATGGAAAAAACGATAAACAGAAGAAAGAGCAAAGAAAGAAGCCAAAGCTGACCATTAAAGAGAAACGGAAATTGAAACACGAAAAGCAGAGCAATACTCCTTCGACATTAAACAAAATTTAATAGCTAAGGCTGATAACCCATAGTACTATACTTTAAATACAATACACACCAACCTTTATCAGGCTGGTTACTATTTTTTTCAAGATGAACCTGCCTGAGATACATTGAAGAATAATCCACAACAGGATCATTGAAAAAATCAATGGTCCTGTTATTCAAATATTGTTTACTTATAAAGAAAGTCGAATGCTTTACTCGCCCATGATCAATTTATAGGTATTTGGATAGCGCATAGTTATTGCACCGCCATCAACAAACAAAGTGTCGGCACTAATCCAGCTTGCATCATCTGAAGCCAGAAATAAAGCAGCTCCTGCGATGTCATTGGGTACTCCACTTCGTCCCATGGGGGTATTTTCAAGAAATCCTTCTAAAACACCTTCCATGCCAATTATTCCGTTGGTCAGTGGCGTATCGATCAGACCTGGACTGATGGCGTTCACACGGATTTTATGAGGTCCAAGTTCCATCGCAGCAACTTTAGTGAGCATTTCAATACCCGCTTTCGCACAACAATAAGGAGCCATCCCAATAGCTGGTTGTCGCGAATTAAGTGAAGCAATATTGACAACAACCCCGCCTTTTCCCTGTTTGATCATCTGGATGGCAGCATGCTTGATGCATAAATAGGGTCCTTTTAGATCAACAGCGAATACCATATCCAGATCCTCCACAGGTGTATCAATGATTTTTCCCATTGAACCCATGCCGGCAGAGTTGACAAGAATATTCAGCTCACCAAATTTTTTAATGGTAACAGCTATTGCTTTTTCTATATCTGCTTCTATAGTGACATCCATCACAACACATTCACAGGTATCGCCCAATTCCGACTGAGCTTGCTTCAAGTTTTCCTCCGAAATATCTGCCAGCATAACCTTTGCGCCTTCACGGATATACCGGTTGGCGATCCCCTTACCAATACCTGAACCACCACCGGTGATTAAAGCCACTTTTCCTTCTAGCCGTTTTTCAATCATGCAACATTCCTCCATTTGGAAATCCATAGCTTTTAAAAATTGATATATGAAAAGAACTTACCAATCAACCATATAGGTCTTTTATGACATCTTCAAAACCACCCAAATTAATAAGTGATATTTTGCTTGGTTTACCAGTCACTTCATCCCACTCCATTGCCTGGTAGAAATTTCGTGCCAGTGCATCGGTATCAAGTTGTTTGCCTTCATTCGGCCCCTCAGAGAGAGGTGGTAAACCCTTCACACGATCCGGAAGTACTGAATCTTTAGGCAGGATACCTTCTCGTAGATTAAAAGCATGGCGAATATTGAGACTTCGCAAACTGGCAGCCAGCCGCTCCTTGTGATCTATAGACCATCCCGTCACTGCTTCCATTAATTTTATTGGAACATCAAGCATAGATGTTATCTGAAGAAAATTACACATTCCTGTAATGTTGACATATTCGTAAATACAGGTCACCTGTTTATCTTCCTCACCTGTATTTAAAAAATTATATTTCTGATCATCATCCCAGGTCATCTGTACATTGGCAAGCCCGCCTTTTACATGACGCGCAGGAGTTGGGTCTGTTTGATATGTACGTGCGTAACCAGGTAAAAATTTTGGATCATGCATTGGCAGTTCTATTCCACGTACAACCTGTAAAAATTCATGCCCTTTTCCCAACCTGTTTGCTGCCGCCATTGAACCGTTTGCGAGTATTTGCCCAAATCCACGATTTTCTGCTATTGCTTCAGTCATGGCTACAATGGCAGGTCCATTCCCCCAGGATAACTTAATGCCATCTGTCTCTTCTTCGGTCAACAAACCATTTTCTGAACACTCGATTGCCCATGCGATCGTTGCACCTGTAGAAATGGTATCAAGCCCATAACGATTGCAAATTTCATTACATTTGAAGATAACTTCAGGATCCTCATTCAGTGCCAGGCCACCAAATACCATTACGGTTTCATATTCGGGTCTCTGAGTCTTTCCAACAGGGTATGCACCATCTTTAACATCATATTCTGCACCACAACCCATTGGACAACTGGCACAAGCATATTTCTTATATTTGTATTTTTCGTCCCACGTTCCCACATCCAAATTTTCTGCCATATAATCGACTGTCCCTGCCCCACCCCAGTTTTTTATGGGAGAATCACCAGTCATGACCCCAAAAACATTTCCCATACCAGTACCTTGTGCTCCAAATCCTATGACAGCTCCAGCAGCATCTCCGTATTTCATCTCATTGATGATGGATCGATTAATTTCACGCATCAAGGTTTCATTTGCAATCGGGATCTTTTGTAAACCATGTACACAGATTGCCTTAAGCCTTTTTGAGCCCATCACTGCTCCTACTCCACCTCGTCCGGCAGCACGATGCCGATCGTTTATTATTGCTGCCATCCATGAACCATTTTCTCCAGAAGGACCGATCACTGCTGATGTAACCTTGGGATCACCTGTTTCTTTCTTCAAGATTTCTTCAGTCTCTGAGCAATCCTTTCGCCATAGGTGTTGTGCGTCCCGTAACTCTACTTTGCCATCTTCAATCCAAAGATAAACGGGGTGATCAGCTATCCCTGAAATCAAGATCACGTCAAAACCAGCTCTTTTAAGCGCGGGACCAAAAAAACCTCCACAATTTGCATCGTTCCATCCACCATTTACCGGACTTTTACAAACTACTGCAAAACGCCCACCAAACATGGCACCAGTTCCAGTCAAAGGTCCAGTGACAAAACCCAAAATACTTTCGGGTCCTAGCGGATCGATTCCTGGTTTCATTCGGCTATACAACAAACGAGCACCCAGTCCATAACCTCCAACGAAGAGTCTAGCGATATCCTCAGATAGTTCTTCTACATTCAATGTTTTGGTTGACAGGTCGATATTGAGTATTTTGCAAATATATCCACCGTTCATCCCTCTCTCCTTTCTTTTATGGAACTATGATGACCTTTGCAAATTCGCTATTTTTTAGCGCTTTAAAACCCATTCCGATCTCATCCAATGACATTTGAGTCAATGGGATGTAATCTGTATCAATCCTCTTATTTTTGAGGAAATTAATCGTCATTGGAAATTCGCCCGAACCTTTTAAGGATGCGTATGCTTGAGAACCTTTTATGGAAATCCCCTTTAAAGTAACATTCAGCAGCTTTAGAGGAACTTCGTCATAACCAATGCCTAATAATATGATTTCTCCACCACGTTGAACAAGGTTGATAGCATCAGCCTGTACTGTTGGATTACCAGTACACTCAAAAATTATCCTGGGGCCTAATTCATCTGTAATTTTCTCTAGCTCTGAATCCAGGTCAACTTCATTTGGGTTAAGAACAATATCCGCCAACTGCTTTGCTGGAACCATCCGCGAAGCAGCTACTTCAGTTGCGATTAATTTGCCCGCACCCAAAGCTTTCGCCCATATCAGTGAGGTTAATCCAATGATGCCACATCCAAGGATTGCAACATTATCTCCTGGCTTCATGATAGAAGTGAGGACACCATGAAGAGAAACACTGAGCGGCTCTACCAACGCTCCTTGTATGTAAGAGACTTCATCGGGTAAATGATGGAGTTGATAGGAAGGTACCTTAACATATTCTGCAAAGCCGCCATCTGCCATAATGCCAGTAAAACCGAGAGAGGGGCATAAGTGGAATTGCTCATGTTTGCACCAGTAGCATTCCCAGCATACAAGCGAGGGTTCTACAACTACGCGATCCCCCGTCTTCCATCCATTGACATTAGTACCAGTATCGACAATATCTCCAGAAAATTCATGTCCAAGGATACGATCTTCCATGCCCATCTTATACAGGCTAAGATCTGATCCACAAATGCCACATGCATGAACATGAATGAGAACTTCATTTTCTCCAATTTCAGGAACAGGAACATCCCGCAAAACGAAATGTTCAGGTTCATCCATGAAAGCTGCTTTCATAATTTGCTTTCCTTTCATTGGCTTTCACTAAATTGACTGCAGGCTTCCCGAGCAATTAATATAGGAAGCCTGCAAATGAAATAGAAAAGATCAGTACCCCATTCCCTGATACGGATCACCTTCGGGGGTTCCTGGCAATAGCATCCAAGGCCACTCGAGGACATATACATCTGGATCTGTCATACATGTTACCACTACGGGTTTTCTTTCCTTCTGCGCTCGTTCCAGCGCACGATCAAGAGCAGGCCGTATCTCATCAGGTTTGATTACAAATTCTCCTTTGGCACAGCCCAATCCTTCAGCAACCATTTCGTAATGGATCGAATCATTGAAAAACGCGCCAGCGCGTGCTTTCTTCCCCCATACGCGTCGCTGATCGGCGTAAACCATGCCAAAAGAGTTATTATTATTGACCACGATCACTGCCGGCACATTTAACCTGGCAAGAGTCTCAAATTCGGAAAGATGATAACCGATAGAGCCATCACCAAGAGTTGGCATGATTAACAGTTTGCCAGGATGGGCTACTGCCTCGCCAACTGCCAGAGCCAGACCCATACCAATTTGACCCAGGGTTAATGCCATTGATATTGCACCAGTGGTCTGATTAGGAAATTCCATTGGCAGGTAATTCGCCCCTGAGAACATAAACCACCAGTAGATGCAATCAGCCCCATCCACTGCCATTATGGCTTCTTTATTCAATTTGTTGCTTACAATCCAATCCACGACATTCTTGGTAACCACTGTTGGATGAATTGGAATACGGATTTCTGATTCTTCAGCAATTGAATTAAATTGGTACTGCGCACCTTCGCGTATACTTACTAGTGTGCTGATCCATTCAGAATAGTCAGGGAATTTATACTTCTTTACTTCTTCGATCATCTGGCGTAGAACCATCTTTACATCGCCAGCAATACCCAGGTCAACCGGATAGCATCGTCCGATATCAACCGGATCGGGATAAACAGAGATAAGTTTTGCATTTACGAAGGTATTTGTGGTCATATCACCAGGAATTCCCTGTGAGTTTTTCCCTAATAGTAATGCGACATCGGCATCATTGCATACCTGAAAGCCGATATTTTGGGCATGTGTACCTAAGCTGCCACCACATGTATCAACAGGAATACCGGTTAGCTCGACTAACTCTTTAATTTCAGGTTCAGCGCCAGCATAGATTGCCAGCCGCCCTACGCTTATGACTGGCTGCTTGGCATTGAGCAACATTTGAATGGCTTCTTTTATCAGGGCAGGATCTCCTTGCGATCGGGCATTGCAAACACTTGTCGTCCATTTCGCCAGAGTTGCAGGATCACCCTGGCTACAAACCAGATCAACAGGAAAATCAATATACGCACATCCAGGAATAGGCCCCGTTGCAGCTTTAAATGCCCAAGTCAACATCTGTGGGATCCTCTCCCATTTAGTGCAATGAAAAGCTTCTTTTACCTGTGCATTCTGCGCAACAGCTTTTGTATCAAATTCTTGCAAGTGACGTGTACCGTCAGCATATGATTCGCTGGCGCCATTGATCACCACCACTGGTACCTGTCCCCAACTGGCAGTTAGAATCGCAGGATGGGCAAAACCGGTCATACCGGCTGTAATGACAGCTACACCAACCTTACCCGAGCTTAAAGCATAACCCATTGCAGCAACCACAGCTCCTTCTTCTGTGTGATTACTGATTACCTTGATTCCCTTATCCTCTGCTGCCTGGAGGATCGGAGCTATATGACCACCCGTCAAACAGAAAATTACTTCCACTCCTTGTTCAAGCAGAGTGTTGACGATGAGTTCATGCCCCCAGGGCTTTTTGGGATTCCAATACATTTTTTCTTCTTTTTGGGATGACATGGATTTTCTCCTTGAATCGCATTTTTCGCCCAACTAATTCATTTTCATACTTAAAAAGGATTGACTTTCATTTATTACTTTTATTTGCGAGTACAGCCAATTGAATACGGTTCTGTACATGCAGCTTTACTAAAATACTACTGAGATGATGCTTGACTGTGCTTTCTGAAATAAATAATTGTTTAGCGATCTGTCTGTTGTTGAACCCAATCGCAATCAACTTAAGAACCTCTTGTTCTCGTTCACTTAACTTTTCTTGATGGTTATATTTCGCTTCATTAATTTCCTCATATTTGCGGAATTCTTCTAGAACTCTTGTTGCCAGCTTTCCTTGTAGAAATGATTCGCCTTTAACTGTTAATCGCATCAACCTGATTAACTCTTTTTCGTCGATATCTTTAAGTAGATATCCATCAGCACCATTTTTAACAGCTATAAATAGGTCATTATCAGCATCAGAAACGGTTAGAACAACAATCTTTATTTGCGGTAATAACCGTTTGATCTCGCGTGTTGCCTCTATACCGTTGCACACCGGCATATTGATATCCATCAAAATGATATCTGGACAACAGGCAATAGCCAGGTTTATTGCAGATTGACCATCCTCTGCTTCTCCAATTACCTCAATTCCCACTTCATCTTCAAGAACAGTGCGTAATCCATTTCGAAAGAGACTATGGTCATCAACGAGAAGAACCCGCATGTTTTCTGTCATATTTCACTGGAAATTTGTATGAGCATAAAGGCAGCAAATTCAACCTGAATCCTGATTGAACTTGTTTGCGGGTTCTTACAGGCAAGGTAGCTGCTGCCTCTGTCTGCTTGAGAAATTTCTACTATGGGAGTTTGGCAAATTCTGCCAAGATTTGATCCAATTTATCCTTGATTGGTTTTGATTGTGGAAAACCACAGATCGCCTTCAAGGTCATTCCCATAGCTGGCTTGCTTTGGGGATTCTCAAAAAAGCCTGGTACATATTTTTCAAATATTGCTTTTGCTTCTGGATTGGCTCCAATATCTTTCATTTTAGAATTAACATCGAATGGCATAGTTTTCTCCTTTTAGACAAATTTTTAACAAATATCTATGCCAATAAAATACATAATCTTGCACTTCTACAGAAGGCTCTTCAGTGTAGTTTTGTTAAATAAAAAGAGCCATATCTTAAGGCACTTAAGATTCATATTCGGGTTTTGCGAATAGCACTTTTGGGTAAGGTCTTTTCAGGATTATTTCTTAGTTAATGTGTGTTCAATAGAGTAGATTGCCAATTGGATGCGGTTATTCATGTGTAATTTCTCTAAAATATTAGAGAGATGGTGTTTTACAGTATTTTCTGAGATGACAAGTTTATTGGCTATTTCTCGATTACTATTCCCCTCTACTACTAACATGATCACCTCAATTTCGCGTGGTGTTAATGGATCGACTTCCAGTGATTTCATATTAGATCTTGTTTTTGTGAATTCTTTCATGATTTTTGCTGCAAGAACACCTGATAATAATGCTTCGCCATCCATAACACGAGGCAGCATTTGACCTAATTCATTTGCACTTACATCTTTCTGAATATATCCTTGAGCACCACTCTTAATTGCTTCAAACAAATCTTCATCGGTATCCGAAACAGTTAATATGACAATTTGAATATTCGGAACCAGACTCTTGATTTGTCTGGTTGCCTCAAGCCCGTTTAGGCCTGGCATAGCAATATCCATTAAAATGATGTCGGGCATTAAGTCAATAGCCATTTTGATAGCATCCAGACCATTTCCCGCTTCTCCAATCACCTCGAAACCAGGTTGCCCCTCTAAGGCTGCCCGAATCCCCTTTCGGAAAATACTATGATCATCAACAATAAGAACGCGAATATTTTTCATTTGAATTTGTCTTAAGCCTTCTCAAGTTTAGCCATTGTAATTGGAGCAACCAAACGGACAAGTGTACCATGATCTGGTTGTGATTCCACTGTGATCGTGCCGCCAATTTCCTCAGCTCGCTCTTGCATGATTTGAAGACCAAAATGACGCTTCTTCTGATCTTCTGTCAAGAGCATTGGATCAAAGCCAATCCCGTTATCTTTAATCTCTACTTGAATCGTATAACTAACCTGTTTTATTCCAATTTTTATATTGGAAGCATGTGCATGTTTTCGTATATTTGTTAACGCTTCTTGGATGATATAAAAAATGTGAGTACCCATATTTTCCGTTAAATTTGCGGTAGGATCGTTCTCAACAATAAGATTAACGGGAATATGAAAGCAGGTTTGATATGTTGTCAGAAAATCACGAATAAAGGGCAGATAACCCTTACCGGAAGGTGGCTGTGATCGAAGATGAAATATAGCTTCGCGCACATCAGTATACGCCTCTTTAGCTATCAAATTGAGTTCTTTCAGATTCTTACTGGCAAGTTCAATTTGATCATGTTGAAGCAGATTTCCCATTTGAGAAGCTTTCAACTGCATTGCGCTGAGATTCTGTGACAGACTATCGTGCATTTCACGCGCCAATCGAGCGCGTTCTTCTAAACCTGCAAGTTGTTCAACTTTTTGAAGGAATCGGGCATTTTCGATTGCGGGAGCAATAATATTTCCAATTGTCCAGGTTAACTCAACTTCTTCTGGTGAAAATATCCGATTCCTATCAAAAATCGTGATTACTGCCACGGCAATTACTTGCCCCTTTGATAAACAGGGAATTAAAAGAAAAGATTTAATTCCAAAAGTGCGAATATCTTCAACATGTGATGTTCTGGGATCATTTTGTGCATCGTATATTTTTACAGGTACCTTTTCTCTTAAAACATCCCAAACAGCATCTTTATTGCTCAAATAGCCTAACTCAAGATCTTGTCTATAGTTAGGATTTGGCATTTGCCAATTCGGCCAGGGCATGTTATATGGAAGTGCTACCTGGAGATCCATTTCATTACTGACAAGATAGAAAAAGCAATGATTGGTGCCAACTGCTGAGACCATTGCTTTTCCAGCCTCGGATAATACTTCTGATAAATCTAATGTGCTGCCGACAGTATGAACGAGGTTTGTAATCAATGTGATCCGTTTATTTGCCTGTTCCAATTGTTCAGTAAACCTATCCATGAGCACTCGAGTAAGAAAAATCGAGATATCACTTAAAAGATTATCAAGCGAGACAAGTAGCTCAATCTTTTCATTTCCTTCATCATTTTCAATGAATGGTAGAACAACAATTCTTCCTTTTTGTATTATTGCGATAACATCGACAGGTTGTGCAGCACAACTTAGAAAAAAATTTGTTGAAGTATATTGAATTAAACTCAAATTTGAAGGGTTGATGAGATATTCAACAAACGCAACGACTGTTGCGGAAGCAGGTAACCTGAGTTTCTCAAAGCTAGAAGGATCATCTTTAAATATTGGTAAGGAAGAGATCTCCTTCACCCAGTTTTCAACAATTATTGCTTTATGATTGGAAATTACATAGCCCAATTTGTTTGGGTGAACGCCATTGTGAGACATTGCACACTCCTGCTTTTCCTTAATGAGGCTATATAATGCGATGGTTACAATTAATACCCAGACAAATTTATTTTAATGAATATTATACATAGAGATAAGAAAATTGTTTTGTGGGAAGGTTATTGCTCTAGATTTTTATTTGAAAATCAAAATCGCCGACTTCCTCTAAAGGAATGTTCATACCAACTCACAGTAACATTTCGTTTCATAATCAACACAATATATGAACATTCTTTTCCATGTATAATGATTATCAAACCATGAATTCATTGAAACAGACAAAATTTTTCTGGTTTGGCTCGCCAACAATCGAATGCAACAATGAAACTCTCCATCTTGAGACTCGCAAAGCTGTTGCATTGCTGGCTTATATCAGTCTCTCCCCCGCACCAACCTCCCGTGAAAACCTGGCTATGCTTTTCTGGCCAGAGTATGACCAGGCTCATGCTCTAGGAAATCTACGCCGCACTCTTTCCTCGCTCAATCAATCCTTAGGACCCGATATATTGGAAACTAACCGGGAATCTATTAGTCTGGATTCAAACGCATTGATATGGCAAGATGTAAACGAGTTTGTTACCCTGATTAAGAATGTGAAATCACACAATCATCTAGAACTTGAGTTATGCTCCGATTGTTTACGCGATCTTGAAAAAACTTTACTACTTTATAGGGGAGATTATCTAGAAGGATTGAACCTTCGAGACTGCCCTGAATTCGATGATTGGCAATATTTACGACGAGAGAGTTACCTTTCCGATTTCACATCAATCCTACAAAAACTTGCTCAGGCTTATTCTGCATTGGGAGAATGGGAAAAAGCGATTGAAAGAGCTCGACACTGGGTTAGATTGGATCGCTTAAATGAAACTGCCCAACGACTACTCATGCTAATTTATGCACAAGCAGGTCAACGTAATGCAGCATTACACCAATTTGATGAGTGTTCACGTTGGTTACAGGATGAGTTAGGTCAACCTCCAGAAACAGACACTATATCTTTGATGAAAAGGATCCAATCCGGTGAATTTAACAAACCCCACAATGAGACTGGACCTAAATTAATCTTGCCCGCAAGTAATATCTCTCGAGAACCGCTCATCAAGTTAAAACTCTTTGTTCCTCAAGTACGTAATGACTTAATTTCACGACCACACTTAATAAATAAACTTGATCAAGGTTCCAATAGTGCGTTGACATTAATAAGCGCACCAGCCGGTTATGGAAAAACAACCTTGCTTGCGGAATGGATCGACAAAAAGCGGAAAGAGAAAAGCTCAATTCCATGCAATATTTGTTGGCTTTCGTTGGACATAAATGATAACGATCCAACACGTTTTCTAACATATTTATCCGCAGCTTTCGAGAGTGTGCATCCTGATCTTGGTGAAGAAACACGTAACTTGCTCGACTCCTCGCAGCCATTACAACCTACGAGGCCGTTATCCATTTTGATCAATGAATTACAGGAACTTCGCCAATCAGTGATCTTGATATTGGATGATTACCAATTTATCAATAATCCGATCATCCATGAAGGCATTATATTTTTTCTCGAGCATATACCTGATAACGTGCATCTTGTTATTGCTACGCGATCTGATCCTCCCCTCCCTTTGGCACTATTGCGTGGTCGCAATCAACTTAATGAACTAAGAGCAAAAGACCTGCGTTTTACAGGTGAAGAATCTGCTTCATTTCTCAATAAAGTCTTTCATCTTTCACTCACACCAGAACAGATCACAAAGCTGGATAATCGTACAGAAGGTTGGATAGCGGGATTGCAAATGGCTGCAATTTCTTTACAAGGTCGGGGAGATATTGCACAGTTCATTGATGTTTTTTCTGGCAGCCATCGATTTATTTTAGATTATCTCACTGAGGAAGCCCTCAACCGCCAATCTGTCGAGATAAAAGCATTCCTATTACAGACATCCATTCTGGAGAGATTATGTGATTCTTTATGCGAAGCTGTCATAGTGCAAGAGAGCAAACAAGAACCGGGCAGAACTTATCCCGTAATGGAATTTCCTGCATTTCAAGGTGGAGAAAAAAGTATTCTAAAAGAACTTGAGCAATCCAATCTATTTATTATTCCATTGGATGACAATCGAACCTGGTATCGCTATCATCATCTTTTTTCTGATCTCTTGCGAATTCGATTAGAGCAAACTTCACCAGAATTGATCCCAACTCTTCACAAGCGTGCATCTTTTTGGTTTGAAGCAAATGGCTGGGTAGAAGAATCGATCAATCATGCAATAACGGCAAAAGATTGGCAAAATGCCTGCCGGCTCGTCAGTCTACATGTGCAAACATATCTGGAAAAAGGACAGATGGCAACCGTTTTAAAATGGTTAGATCGTCTTCCCCAGGAAGAGGTTTTCAAATATCCAAAACTATGTGTGCAAATTGCAGAAATAGATTCTCAAGCAGGCTTGATCGATCTTGTTGATCCACTTCTTGATAAAGCTGAAGAGATTATTGCTTCAGCTTGCGAATCTGTTGGGGAAGTAAACGCAGCTCAATTCTTAAATTTATCTCAAGAAGAACTAACAGTAAGTAGATCCATGATAGAGATTCTACGAGGGTTAAAATCGATATGTATTGGCGATCCTCATAGCGCATTAAATCACACACAAAAAGTAATGAAAGAAATCCCGGAGATGGCGCTAAAAGAACGTGCTGTTCTATTGTGGGTTGAGGGGTGGGCAAACCGGAATTTAGGGAATCTTCACCTTGCCATAGAACTTTTAACAAAAGCAACAGAATACGCAGTTAAATCTGGAGCTATACTGCGGGATATTTGGTCAGATTTAGCAATTACAACAAGATTAGTAGGGAAATTACCTAAGTCAGTTGATATCTTTGCCCAATCGAAACAAGTAGCGAAAGATCATGGTACTCAAAATCAGGGGAACCTTTCCAGAGGTGAAGCTTTTTTGAGCCTAATTCTGTTTGAACAAAATAAACTTGAATTGGCTGCTGCCCATGCAAATCAGGCTATTGCCTACACAAGATGGTGGCCAAGTTATAACATTATTGCAACAGCATATACCAGCCTCGCCCAGATACTCCTTGCACAGGGTGATTTTAATGGCAGCCTTAATGCCATTGAACAAGCAGAGCAAGCACGAAAAAACCGACTCATGACTCCTTATGTCCATAGCCTCGTTGATCTGACATGGGTGAGTTATTGGATCGCTCAGAAGGATTGGATAAAAATTGACCAATGGTCAAATGACCTGAACAATAAATTTGATTCTCTTAAAAAAGAAGAAAAAGCTATTGATGAGTACCTGGAAATGCAGTTGATCATGTTGGTACGCGTTTGGATGGAAAAAACAAAAATCGATAAGCAAACAGAGAGAAATGATGCCTGCTTAACCGTTTTATCTTTGATAGAAGACAGTTCGCAAAATGCAGGGAGGATCAATTCACTGGTTGAAATACTGCTTCTTAAGGAGTGTATACATTATTCGCAAGGAAAAGTTGCTGATGCAAGAAAAGGCATAGAGAAATGCCTTGAATTTGCGGAAGAAGGTGAATATGTACGGATTTTCTTAAAAACTGGCGAATTGGCATTCAATTTACTTTCTGATTATCTTCAACAGCCTAGATCAAATCATAAAGCATATGCTTTGAAAATAATCAAAGAATTTAAGAAACAATCTACTTCAGACACAATCCAAAAAGGGCTAATAGAACCCATTACATCACGTGAGATGGAAGTTCTTCGTTATCTTGCTAAGGGCTTCACCAATCAAGAAATCGCGCAGATGCTGGTTCTGTCAGAAGGAACAGTAAAATTCCACGTTCATCATATTCTGGATAAACTTCAGGTAAAAAACCGAACCCAGGCAATAGCAAAAGCAAGAGAAATCCATTTGGTCTAACAAAATCTATCAACTCAATCAAATTACTTTACAAAAATGAGATTCCTCTCAAAGGAAATAAATAGTCTTTCAAAGATTCAATAGAGGATTCTTTTTGTCATTCTATCTGAAAAATTCTTTTCATATAAATGAAATCTATGGGAAAATATTTCACTAAGTCGTAGAGAGAAACTTACGAGTCTTATCAAGAAACCTTTACGAAAAGATTTGCGTAGATAACATTCATGGATGGAGATAAAATTTGGTAAAAAAAAAGAGAAAAATGGATTTGTTACCAGATGTAATGCCTGTTGTAACGTTTTTGTAGCGATATATCCTTATGATACATATGAATAAAAGAAGAAATTCGCAGTGCAGTGCAAACGCTCATAAAATTTCGCATTGAAAGATTAAAACAAGAGGAAAAATGATAATAGTACGAAATATTTTATTAATTTTGATCAGCATAATTGTGGCAATCGGTATTCTAGGATGGATAGGTTTACAAATAAAACCTGCACCTTTCCCTGATTTTTCCGGGGAGATACCTCAAATGAAAACTATCCCACTGCCCGATGGATTGCCAGCTCCTGTAGAGCGGTTTTACCGAACAGTATATGGCGAACAAATTCCGGTGATTGAAACTGTGATTCTCCAGGGACGAGGACTTATGAAACCAGCAATGAACATCCCCCTTCCTGCTCGATTTATCTTTGTGCATAACGCAGGCAAGGATTATCGCCATTATTTTGAAGCTACGTTGTACGGAATCCCGGTGTTGAAAGTGAATGAGGGGTATGTTGATGGTGCCAGTTTCTTTGAGAGCCCCATGGCAACTTTATACGACGAGGAAAACTCAAATCAAGGTGCAAACCTGGCTTTATGGGCAGAAGCTACATGGTTCCCCTCATTATGGATAACTGACCCAAGAGTACACTGGGAAGCCATCGATGAGACCTCAGCATTACTATTTGTTCCTTATGATCAAAGTGAAGAAAGCTTTGTTGTTCGGTTCGATCCCAAATCCGGCTTATTAGATATGATGGAAGCCATGCGCTATCGCGAAAGTGGTGAAGATAAACCGAAAATTTTGTGGATTGCCCGCAATGAACCTGGACAACCTGTTGATGGTTCAAATATCAATTCAACAGGTTCAGTGATGTGGCTTGATCAGGGGAAGCCATGGGCATATTTTACAGTAGAAGAATTAATTTATAACACGGATGTAAGCACTTATATTCGTCAGAGAGGATACTAATTGATCAGATGCTAATTAAAAAGCATATTTGCTGAAAAGATATTTTCTCTTCTTCTCCAAATCTTTGAAACTGAAAACCACCCAATTCTTGAGTATGGGTGGTTTTCAGTTAATAAATCAACCCTTGTACTAATTTTTTGATAGAAGACAATGCCTGGGGTTTGCAATAGGATCGTAGAAAATAAATTTTCGAAAAAGGAATTGAAGAGGAAATAGTAGGTTTTAACCCTTTTTTACTAGATAATTTGTCAAATTCAGAGGATCCGCGCAATCCATGAATTTTCTTGATGATGCTTTACATCATTGGGAACCGGCTGGCTGGTTGATCATCTTACCGGTGGACGTAATCGTGGGAGTGCTAATTGGATTATAAATCCAGATCTTTAGAATTGCCTTGATGCATAGACGCCATAATAAATGCTTGTAGAGATAACCAAACTTAATAACTGATCTTTTGATAGAAGAAAAATTGACCAGAATCTTTTATGATAAACGTATCTTGAAAATATCATTCATTTGAAGGGAAACATAATGACGATAAACCAAAAAGAAAACGGAAATTCTTACGAAATCCTTATAAAAGACCACCTTGAAGCTTATTGGTCTCATTTTTTTGAAGGATGGACTATAGAGAATCTGGAAAATGGAATGTTCTTACTTAAAAATACAAATATCGATCCAGCAGGATTACACGGTGTTTTAAATAAAATTCGGGACCTTAACTTGACCTTGCTTTCTGTTAGAAAAATTGAAGGGAATGAAGATTTGAAAAAGAATGTAAGAGATTGTTCAGGAGATAATAACGGGTAATTTATATTTGCTGTATGGTTTCAAATGGAAATAATCTATTCAGGAGAAAGTGAAATGAAGGCAGTTCTGGCATTGATTGTTTTTATTTGCATGTCTATATTAATGAGTATTTTGGGTTATGGTTTCTGGGTTCTTTTTGGCAGTTGGATTGAGAATCTTGTCAGGTCAATTCTCTCGATCAATGTGCTTTCACTTTATACCACGATCACCACAATTGGCACTTTAATTATGGTAATTGTGAGAAAATATCTGTAAATCGATATTTGGGGAAGATATTTTCGACCAGGGAAGGATCCTAACTATTAAACAGAACCAGCGAAAAGCTTTCTTCTACCTGACATTGGCTATTGTTGGAATGATTCTCCTGGGTTCCAGTCTCTCTTCAATTGAGTTGAAATCTGGTGTTCCTTTGCCCAGGATCGAATCAACCCAGATGATCAATACCTCAGGAAACGAAGGTAGCGAACCACTAGCAAGCGAAAACATTCCGATTAATGAACAGGCGGATAATAGACCCTTTATTATTGCTACATTGTTATTGGGAAGCTTTATATTGGGGATCCTAATATATTCGGGTTTAAAGAACAAAGAAAATGCAAGGACTTTCCTGGTACTGAGTGTGATCATCGCTACTTTTATGTTGTTAGTTTTCATTTTTGGAACAAACTCGGATGGAACTCCAGGGGTATTACCAACAGAAATCAACGAACCCGTGCAACCCTTACCTTCAATAATTAACTCTTCCCCTGTTGGTGGCCCACCTGATAATTTACTTTGGATAGTAAAAATTATCTTCTTCCTGGGAGTTGTTTTATTGATGTTTGTAATGGTTTTACTTTGGCAGCACCGAAAAATAACAGATTATTCGATCGCAGCCGAAGTGGATTCTGCACTTCATGCTATTAAGCATGGGGGAGAGCTGAATAATGTGATCATAACCTGCTATCAGAATTTATTGAAGATAGCACAAGATAGACAGGGAATTAATCGCGAGGAGCATGTGACACCCAGAGAATTTGAGGTACTTCTATCTTCCTTAGGGATTCCTTCCGCTCCAATCCATCAATTAACACAGCTTTTTGAAAAAGTTCGTTATGGGAAGAAAGCAATCGATTCAAATGATGAAACCCTTGCAATCGATTGTTTAACAGCAATCCAGAATAGCAATTCGCCGAAAAAGCAGGTGAAGAAATGATAAAGAAACGATCTTTCTGGATTTTTTTGGTTTTATCAGTATCTGCTATAACAATTCTATTTATCAACCAGGCATTTCTCAATCAATATATCTTTGAACCAATTATAAAACTTGTCTGGTTATTCTTTCAGGTACTAAAGTCTATTGATCAAAAAATCTATTGGGGATTTTTGATAATCTTCGCGGCGATCATCGTGCTTTTCTTGTTTCCTGAGAATTCAGATAAACATGCTCAAACAGCATATCAAAAACTTCCATTTCTGGATGACCGTCTTTCCTATTGGATCAGACTATTTAAAACTGCTGAAAATAACCTCGAATATAGATTAAAGGTTCAATCAAATCTACACGCAATCATGAGATTGGTCAACGAGATAAAAAATAAGGGAAGTGAAGAAAAAATATCAAATTTTCCTGATATTGTTCCCGCCTCACCAAGAAAGGCTCACAAAATTTTTAAATTCTTTTATCTTGATAGAAAAAGACTTAATAAAAAATATGAAATTAGCGTTGATAAATTAATCAACACACTGGAAAAGGATCTGGAGATTAACCATGATTGATATTAATTCCCAATCAATGACAATTGAAGATGTTGCATTGAACTGCTCAAACATCATTGCAGAAGTTGAAAAAGCAGTGATTGGCAAACACGAAGTGTTAATAAAAATGATGGCGGCTTTTTTAACTTCAGGTGGTCACATTCTTCTTGAAGATTACCCAGGACTGGCAAAAACCTTGATCGCCAATAGTTTTGCCAGAGTTTTTGGCATGGAATTCAAAAGGATCCAATTCACACCCGATCTTCTACCTGGCGATATTTCCGGTGGATTCATCTACAACAGCAAGAATAACGAATTCATTTTACGGAAAGGTCCACTTTTTACACAAATCTTATTGGCTGATGAGATCAATCGGGCATCACCAAAAACACAATCTGCCTTATTGGAAGCCATGCAAGAAAATCAGGTCTCCCTTGAGGGAGAGGTCATGAAACTTCCGGATCCTTTCATTGTAATTGCCACTCAAAACCCAATCGAGTATGAGGGTACATTCCCGTTGCCAGAAGCACAACTTGATCGATTTTGTATCCGTCTTTCAATAGGATACCCTAATGTGAACGAGGAAAAAGAAATTCTAATGAAGAGAAGCGAGAGAAAAGATGATTCCGTTTCATTGAAACCTATCGTTACTTCAGAGGAATTTTTAACGATGCGGAATGTGGTAGAGGGTGTGTTTGTCGATCCCGATATTCATGCCTATATTGCTCAACTGATTTTAAGGACCAGGCAGCATTCTCAGATCGATCTCGGCGCAAGTCCACGTGGCTCTTTAGCGCTGTTAAAGCTTTCTCGCGCCTGGGCTGTTATCAATGGCAGAGATTTCGTCATTCCAGATGATATCAAAACCTTTGCTCAACCAGCTTTATGCCATCGTATTATCTTGAATCCTAATTTATGGGGTACAAAAAATGCAGAAAGCGCAATAATTAATGAAATCGTCAATTCTGTTGCTGTACCGGTTTTATCTCAAGAGCGATGAACTCTAAGCTAAACTTTCTTCTTCTGATCGTTCTAGGGCTTCTCATTGCTGCATTGATGAGTCAAAATGGTGCGATAGCTCTTTTAACAATCCCCATTCTTTTTTATGTAGCTGCTGGTTTTGTGTTATCACCTAAGAACATCTCATTGCATGCATCCAGAAAAATGAGTTCTTTAAGATGTAAACAGGGTGAACCAGTGGATATGGTACTTGCTCTTTGGAACTCAGGGAAAACTATTCCATACATGTTGGTCAGTGATCGAATATTTGCTAACCAGACGATCATCGAGGGATTTACTGAACAATCCAAATATCTTGCAGCAAATCAAACTACTGAATTACAGTATACTTTTCAGGCTTCCCGTGGCAGATATACCTGGGATAAGGTGTCAGTTGAAGTGGGTGATCCATTTGGTCTTTTTACGAAAGAAGTTTTAATATCTGCGCCAGCCATACTCTCCGTGTTTCCTGAGCCTATACTTTTAAAAAAGTTTCCCCTTCGTCCCGGAAAAACATTACGAGCCCCCGGTCCTAATTTTTCGAGATTACCAGGTCACGGAACTAGCTTTTGGGGAGTACGGGAATATCATCAGGGTGATCCACTTCGTCAAATTAACTGGCGACTGACAGCTCGTCACCCACAACAATTCTTTTCAAAAGAATTTGAACGGGAAGAAATGGCAGATATCGGTATATTATTGGATGCCCGTGCTGTAACAAATTACCAATTCGATAATGAAAGCTTGTTTGAATATTCAATAATTGCAGCTTCATCGATTGCACAGTATCAGCTTAAAGTTGGAAACCGGGTATCGCTGCTTGCTTTTGGTGATCACCTGCGCCAAACTTTCCCTGGTTTTGGAAAACACCAGCTTGTAAAAATCCTTGACCAACTGGCAGCATGCAGCCCAGCAGAGAAAGACACAATAGATACCCTTCAATATATTCCAACTCGTTTATTTCCTGGTGAATCCTCGATCATCCTGATCAGCCCTCTTTGCCCTCAAGATCTTGATTCGATCAGACGGTTTCGAGCTGAAGGGTATCAGGTACAGGTGATCAGTCCCAATCCATTTCGTTTTCTTTTAAAGCATTTACCGAAGTTGGATTCCAACTCCTTCGCTATTCGTACAGCCAGAATAGAACATGAACTATTGTTGCGGAAAATCCAACAACTTGGTGTGGCAATCACCGATTGGTATGTTGATCAGCCTCTGGAAAACTCTCTCATGGGAAGACGTGGAATATAAACAATGAAGACAATTTTTCAACCTGTCATTTTTTGGTCTATGTTTTTTTGTTCCACATGCTTTTTTATCGTAGGGTTTTTATTAAGTCATTCTTGGTGGAATGAGCTTGCCTTGCTGGTTGCACTGATGCTATTCTTATTTGGTGATCATTACCGAAACCTTCGGATATTAGATTTAAGCCTGGTTGCTTTATTGTGCATAGCAGTTTCAGGTATTCTTATGGGGGTACAACCTGCTCTGATGATCGCTGGTGCTGCATGTGTGATGTTCATTTGGGACATGAGTCGTCAACAGCATTTTGTAAAACAGAAAACCAATGATCATGCTGTACAGGCGTTTGAGAATAACCATACAAAAATGCTTGCTGTCTCTGTTGGATCAGGTTTATTTTTTGCTGAAGCAGGTTTACTACTACAAATAACAATACCCTTTGCAGTAGTTTTTCTGGTCGTGGCTGGAGTTTCATTCTGCTTATTCAAATTTTTCCAGTTGAATAAGAATTCAGAAAACTAAGAAGGCTTATTGCTAAAAAATTGAGGAAAAATTATGTCAAAAAATTTAATTCTCAACAACTTCTTGTTGGATTTAGCAGCCCTTCATGAGCTGCAAAAGAAGCCAAAACCTTACGAACTGGGAGAAAACTTATTTTGGAATGACCCGTATATTTCCACCCAGATGTTAAAAGCACATCTAAATCCAAATAATGATGCTGCCAGCCGCAGACCGGAGACTATTGATAAGATAGTATTGTGGATAGAAAAGATAGCGGGGATAAAAGCTGGAGGTTCTGTTTTAGATCTGGGTTGTGGTCCAGGGCTTTACGCATCTCGTTTTGCTAAAAGGGGTTTTCAAGTCACTGGAGTTGATTTTTCACCCAATTCCATTAATTATGCCATGCAATATGCCAGTGAACAGAATTTACAAATTGATTATCGTCTCCAGGATTACCTGTCGTTTGATGAAACTTCAAAATATGATACTGCATTATTGATCTATGGAGATTTTTGCCCTCTTTCACCATCGCAAAGGAAGAGACTTCTGGAAAATGTATATAAGGCGCTCAAACCAGGTGAGGTTTTTATTTTGGATGTCACCCAATTCAATACTGCTAAACCTGATCGTTCCAGGTCTGATTGGCACGTTGATACTAATGGATTTTGGCGTCCGAATACTCATCTGGTGTTGGAACAAACTTTTTCATATCTTGAAGATGCACTTTACCTCGACCAATATATCATCATTGAAGAAGACGGAACAACTTCTACCTATCGAGTTTGGAGACAGGATTATACCCCCCATACCATAACCGAGGAATTGAAGGAGGGTGGATTTCGCATTCAAAGTCTCTGGGGAGACCTCACTGGATCCCCTTATAGCCATAACTCAGAATGGATCGGGGTCATTTCCCAGAAGATGTAGTTTTTATTTTTAAATGTTAAAGTATTGATTTCATATACTCTATTCAGTTGTAGCGAAAGAAGAGAAACTGCTCATTCGGCATCTTTTTTTTCTTCATTGAGTGGCTAAATCCCTTCTTGGTGCAACTCTTGAAATAGAAAAAGCTGCATGATTGGCAGCTTCTTTTAGGGGGGCTGATGGAAGCCAACCCATGCAGACCCCTTCTTGGGTGCAACTATTGATATCTAGAATTACCTATTCACCCACTTTTTCAGGGGTAGCTGATGGAGGCTAACCCATGCAAATCCTTCTTGGTGCAACTCTTGAAATAGAAAAAGCTGCATGATTGGCAGCTTCTTCAGGGGTGGCTGATGGGGGTCGAACCCACAACATCTTGATCCACAGTCAAGCGCTCTGCCATTGAGCTACAGCCACCATGGAATACAAATTTTATCATACCCAGCATGGTACGGCAAGAATTTTACCCTGCATAATCGGCTTTACTTTCACCATTTGAAACAGTTCGATATCTGGGAAGTTCGATAGAAAAACAACTTCCTTTCCCTAAGCTACTGGTTACTTTTGGTTTTCCCCCATGCCGTTCGACAATTGTGCTTACAATTGCCAAGCCCAATCCAGTCCCACGTTGTGAAAATGATTCGCGCCGGTCACTTCGATAGAATTTTTCGAACATATGAGGTAGATCAATAGGCGAAATACCAATACCTGTATCATATATCTCAATGATCACCTTTGAAGGTTCCGAAACCACTTTTGCAGTCACGGTTCCATTCGTTCCAGTATATTTGATCCCATTATCCACCAGGTTATAAATCGCTTGAGTCAACAATGAACGATCTGCTTCGATAATATTCTTCGAATCCTTTAATGAAGAAGTATTCAGAACAATTTTCTTTTGTGCTGCCTGTGGTTGAAGAGATGCTGTCACCTGTTCGATGATTTCTTCGACAACCACCTTTTCAAATTTCAGAGCGGCACCCGCTTCGATCCGGCTCAAATCAAGCAAGTTTGTTACCAAATCAGATAGTTTATCCACGCTTGTTGTGATTTTGTTGACATAACTTGTCTGCTGCTCATTCAATGGTCCAACCATTTGCAGCATAGTCGCATACCCTCGCATTAGCGTCAATGGTGATCTAAAATCATGGCTTACATTCTCAACCAGTTCAGATTTTAATTTATCCAATACCTTATAGCTGGTGATATCCCGTAGAATACAGATTTTTCCAACAAGCATATCTTCACTCATGATAGGCGCAACGCTGGCATAAAATACCTTATCGTTCGGGAAGATGATCTCTTTAGAAGCAATTTTCCTATTTTGCACTGTATGGAAAAGGGTTAACAACTCCTGATTCATCACAACATCAGCAAGAGGTAAACCTGGTAAAGCCGAACGAAGCAGACCACTGACCTCAATAGCTGCTGGGTTGAGGAGGAATAACCGATTTTGTTCATCGGTCACAAGAACGGGTTCGGGAGTAGATGTCAACACAGCTTCAAGCCGCTGGCGTCCAATTTCAGCATTCGCATATAAACTGGCATTCGATGCAGCGATCGCTGCCAATCCAGCCAATGTATTGATAAATTGAATTTCAGGTTCTGTGATAACCTTTGGCTGTCGGAAGCCCACCCACAATACCCCAAAGTATTGATTTTCGCGATGTAAAGCAAAAGCATAAATAGCTCCAGGACGGGTGTCATAATCAAATTGAACACCTTTCCACCGCTGGGTGTTAGGAACGCTAACAACTTCCCTATTTCTCATCAGGTCAAATATCTGACTATCCAGGTATGCATATTTATGTGCAGTCTCACCTAAACCGAAGGAGATCCGTTTTTCATCTTTATTATCCAACGTTGTTTCACTTACCAATACCACGCGAACCATTCCTGACGAGTCTAATAAAGCAGCCTCAAGAATCGGTCGCATTGCATCCTGTACCTGCAGATTTCCAGCCACACCCTGGCTGACTACAAGCAATCGGTTGAGCTCTTCAAGACGGGCTTTTAGACTAACCCGCATCTGGTCAAACGTTTTACCAAGTTTCCCAACTTCATCTTCCTGACTAAATGTCAATTCGTGATCAAGCTGTCCGTTGGCTATCCGCAATGCCTCATCACCCAACGAATTGATTGTAGATAGAACCCCGCGTAAAGCAAAACGTAATCCTACAAATGCAATAATCCCAATAACAATGATCATTAATAATAAAGGCACCGCAATACTCATGGCAACTTCTTGAGATTGCTCAGCCGGTACAGCCAGTAAAATCGACCAGGTAGAATCTGGTACTTTTCTATAGTATGCAAGCAGGCTCTCACCTGTCGACGAAATGTCGTTGTAGAGCTTTTCATCATCTTCAACTGAACCATAATAAGCTTGCATGATCATAGATGAGTTGGTGTGATAAAGAATGGTTTGATTTTCATCCAGGATCATTCCTTCACCACCAAGCTGGGCTACCGATTGCATGGAACGGATCGCTGGGCTTGTGAAGTGATTGGAAGTAAGATCGCTCCGCCCTAATAAAATACCTTTTACATTCCCCTGACTGTCTCGGATGGCAGCCATAAATGAAACATCTGCAGGTAGACCATTCAACCGGGGAGGTACCGTAAATACCTGGATCAATCTGCCCTGTTGTGCCATTGCCATTCCTGCTTTTTCTTGGCTGGAAAGGTTCAGCAAATTGATATCATTGGAAGGAAAACCTAGAATGGGTGTTCCATCTGCTCGAAATACGAATAATTGTGAGAAAAACTTGACCGATTTATATCGGGTTGCCAGCGTTCGAGAAAGGTCTTCCGGTGCCATTTGCACCAGATCTTCAGTGGCGTAAGTCAGGATCAAATCCTGCCCAGTTTCAAAGAAGAATGGAAGGCTATCAGATGCCACCAAAGAAGCATTCGCCAGTTGTTCTTCCACCATATTACGCGAAGCTCGAACAGCGACCACCCAATCCGTAATTATGAGGATAAATACAAGAACCAGAATGTACGGGACAGATCCGTATAAAAATCGTAATTGTAAATTCGTTTCACTTGGTGAAGGGACAAGCTCTCCCTGCACTCCCCAGATGTCTTTTCGCATCTGGTAGAGAATTTCTCCAATTATTCCACCAATCAATAGTTCAACAGATCTGGTCAGAATCATTGGCCATGTTTGGGTAAATGCAAAGTCAAGCCTGCTTGCAAGTGAACCATTCACCGCAAAAAAGGACGTCAGGATCAGCAAAGGTATCTGAAATACCATCAGCATCACAGCTGCCCCTATGGGGTGGCGGATGAATCCAAAGATGCGCGTGCGATATAACTGGCGGACTGCTTTGCTAAACAGGAATGCAATTATTCCAATTTCAACTAATGAAAAGAGATTATGCGTTTCGTAGAGACCTAGTAAAAGTCCACTAAAGGCTCCTAAAATGGCTGCATACCCGGGACCAAGTATCCCTCCTGTTAAAACCCAGGGAAGTGTAGTGAAAAGCATCAACGCTGGTGAAGTAACTGCGCTGTTTAATGTGGTTTCAATAGTACCGAAACCAGTTAATAAACGCACGCCAATCAACCAGGTGGTAAATGGCGTCAAAATAGTAAATATGAAAAAGATTACCCAGGTTTTTAACTTATATACACTGGCACCTTCCCATCCCCGCCAGATCAGGAGAATAAAAAGTGCAAAACTGATAAACCAACCCAACCAGCCCACAAGTGTGGATGGCATGGAAATGTATGGAAAAGGATTAAGTAAGCTGAGTATAATTTCCATATTGGATGAGTAAGTTTTAATATTATAGCATCGCTGTAATTAAATAAATTTTGCGGTTCTATTAATTCCTTTCCATGCAAACCGGTAATGCCAGGGCAATGCTTTTGTTTTGATCTTATTCACTTGAATGATCCATGAATCTGTTTTAATACTTTCATCAGCAAAACACTGTGTAGTAAATTTTCTTCTTTCTTGAACATCAGCGTTCTTCAAGGAATCAGCCTTTTCAATAAAATCACTTTCCATGTCATCTCGGTCATTCCGAATAATGGCTATACGCTCTGGATAATTCTGAATGATCGCACGATGCAATACTTCGTGTTTCCAGAACAAGGTATCAGAATTAAATTCTCCAGTAAAGTCATAACCCATATTTGGCAGCCCAGAATCCATCCACACGGGTTTAAAAACTCCTGTACAGGGAGCTGAAGTCCCAGTCAACCAATGAATTACATGATCATCATTGATCTTCGTGATCATGGAACCTGCAGATTGGCTGCCTCGAGCTGGTCCAAATCCAGCATGCATACACACATCTGATCCTAATATTCCATGAGATGGATCAAAATCCCCATTGCGTTTTCCATGAAATCGCAAAGTGCGCATCATCGATTGAACAGAGAGTTTCCCCTTATCAATTTTTAAGAGATCAGTTGAACATTGTTGGCGTTTCTTGCTATCGCTAAACCTGGTATACAGAAAATCAGAATAACATCGCGCCATATTGAACTCTGTTTTATTTCGACACCACCCTTTTTGAATGGCATGATCAACCAGATGCTCTGATGCCAGATCCCATTTATCTTGGATAGTATATCCATTAGAAATCGATCGGATATCGCGTACCCTCTCCGCAGCCCACTCTTTCCCTGCTGTTTCTAGAACCCAGGCTTCTTTCTTATCAGCAATGAGAAAGCTATTGTGGTAATACATTTTATGGGTAAAACCACAATTCCCACTTTGCCCATATTCACCTAACAATGCAGTGATCAACTCCAAAGCCTGGAATGCAGAAGAAGCTCTCTCCAATGCAAGCCTGATCAAATCCATCCCAAGTAAGCCAGGCTCTTTTCCATATGGCTCTTTGCTGAAAACTGCTTCATTTCCAATCACAACCCCAAATTCATTAGCTCCCATTTCGGTTCCCCACATCCAGAAAGGCTTTGCTAATAAAACCTGATAGGTGTGATCAACTTGTGGAATGTCAATGTACGTACATTTCACACGGCTGCCAGCAGCATTGTCACAGGCTGGAATAATTATCAGCATTGATGCTTCGTTAGGTTCTCTGTCACTGTTTTTAGCAAACAAAACACTACCATCATATGTGCTATTTGATAGAGCTACCATAGTATCACACATATTCCAACCCTCCCTTGTCTGTACTGCTGATGAAAATTAGTGCTTATAAACTAGTTGAAGTACTTCCATAAGTACTTCTTGAGCATCCTTGCCATCTGATAATAGAATAACCGCATCTTCGGCTGGTTTCAAGGGTGCAACTTCACGACTGCTGTCAATCTGATCTCTGTTTTGAATGCTTTTTAATATTTCTTCATAATCAGAAGAGACTCCCCTCTCTTGCTCCTCCAAAAATCTTCGCCGGGCTCTCTCTTCAGCAGATGCATCCAGATAAATTTTCAGATCAGCTTCTGGCAATACCACTGTTCCAATATCACGCCCAACCATGACCACATCCCCCTGCATACCAATGCGTCGCTGTTGAGCTGTCATTGCTTTTCGCACACCAGCATACGCTGATACCACCGAAACTTGTGTATTCACCTTTGCAGAGCGAATTTCCCATGTGACATCTACCCCATTTAAGAGAACATCACATTTTCTTCCATCCTTTTGAGTAGGTTGCCGGACATCAATTAAAACGGTTTCAGCCAAATTTGTTACTGCAACCTCGTCAAGAATATCCATTTGTGCATTTATCGCAGCAAGTGTAACAGCCCGGTACATTACCCCTGTATCAAAGTATAAATATCCAAGATGCTCAGCCAATTTTTCAGCCAGGGTTGATTT
This sequence comes from Anaerolineaceae bacterium, assembly GCA_034430215.1. Taxonomy (GTDB): domain Bacteria; phylum Chloroflexota; class Anaerolineae; order Anaerolineales; family Anaerolineaceae; genus UBA4782. Next base: position 570,186 of record DAOUFE010000019.1, read on the forward strand.
TCCTGATGCGGCGGGGCCATCAATCGCAATAATATGAGGAACAGACATGACTACTTGGAACCTCCTGAATCTGCTTTGCCCGCAGGAAGAATATCTGTGCGAGCCCAAAGAATAATCATTTGTTTTGTTTGTGATACCTGACGTCTCAAGAACCAATTCATCCATTCCTGGTTTGTTAGCGAATCCCATTCAGCATCCTTTTGCCAGACGAAATCTTGTCCGGTGTAACTATCAGTTGACGCTGGTTGTTCTCCTATTGAAGTGATCACTATTTCCGGGTTCTGTCCCACAGGGAAAATAGAATATTGCTGGACAAAAGTGAAATTCCTCAATTCCCATTGCATGGATGGTGATGTTAAATTAACCACAGCGATTGGAGTTTCGTTTTTGACACCATTATTCCATGAACCAATCGATTCAATCGTCTTCACCAACAGGTCAGCATCATTCACTCGCGAGCTATTTCGCCATAATTCCATTTCAGGATGTGATCCCAACCCGGCTGCTTTCCAAGCTTGAGAAACCGTAAAGAAGGATCCGACCAATAATAAACCGATGGTCAATCCAGAAAATCCTACTATACCTGACCAGGCCCATACCATCATACCAACCAACACTCCGGCAATTATCAGGGCGCCTACCAGGCTTACAATTCGGGCTTCAAGTTCACGCCCACCTGCACCCAAAGTTACAATAAGTAAACTACTATAAATTGCAAATGTAACAAGTAGCGCTATTGCTGCCCCTAATCCCATTGTTGGCAGCCATGCTTCACGAATGATCGATAAAAGTTCAAATAATCCCTTTGCAGCCAATAGGATCAATGGCAGAACCACCCAGATCATATCAAGAATATTTCTGCCTGGGTAAGAAAGGGTCATGAAGACTGCTATAAACCAGAATAAAAGTAAATATTGTGCTGTACGGTTTTGCTTCACGGTTGAGATAATTCCATACACCAACCCCAGGATCATTGGGATCAACTCGTATACAGGGAGTAGAACAAGGAACTGCAGTAAACTAGTGTGATACCTGTTTCCCCATCCAGCAAAATAATCTACAATTCCCGAAAAAATATCGCCCATTGCAGTGGGTACCCAAAATATCATCGTTCCTGCTACCAGCACACCACCCAGGAATCCTATCCAACCTTTATCCTGCCAGAACACAATTACCTTCTGTATCAACCATTTCCAGGGTTCATCACCATCTTTCCAAAGCAGAATTTTCCAGACAACAAATACAATAGCGGTATAGATGATCCCTTGCAAAAAAGAAATCCCAGTTAATAAACCCAATCCAAGGACAAAACCAGCCAGAATTGCCTTTTTGTTTGCAAGTAAAGCATATAACAACAAGAAGAAGAACATACCCATTATGGGAGAGTCAACCTGCCGTGAGGCAGCTACAAAACCAGGATCGATAGCCAACAACCAGGAAGAGATCAGGGCGGTTTCCCTTCCCAGGCGGTCTCTTAACAGATAAGCTACGCCTAATAATCCAATTCCGGTGATCATCGGAAGAAAGCGCGCGAGAAATGTTGTACTTCCAAAGAACCGGAATAGCGCACCTGTGACAAGAACGTAAAGCGGGTTATCTAAAAGGATCGATTGCTCACCATTTGCTAATTGAACTGCTTGCAAGGCAAGGCTGGCTTCAGTATCATTTAAAGTTGGCTGACTGAGCAGCATAATACGCATAAATAACATTGTGATCAATGCGCCCAGCCATAAAGCCTTCTCTAGTGTAAAACTACGCTTTATCATTAGATTCCTGTTTCCGAAATTTCTGGTACTTCATAAATTGTAACTGCATCATTTGTAAATGAGACTTTTAGGAAATTATCAAACTTCACTGTACTGGGATGATAAGTACTGGTTTCATAACTGCTAACCACAATATATCGTATTTGATACCTTTGAATGATCGCTTGTGCTTCAGTCCAATCGGTAGTTTTATATAAGGTCTCAATGTCATTTTCTCGTTGACTAAGAATATCGTACCAGCCACCTCGCCATTGTCCTTCATGTCCTGGCCAACCTAACACATTGGGAAGACCACTCTGTGTGGCAAACCTTGCATACGCCGAGTAACTTCCTCCTACTGCTTCTGCAATGACACCTTTAGGAGCACTTTTCAGCCATTCCATTGCTGCCCAATCAGACGGATTATACTTTTGAATATAGGCATTCCCATCCAATGTCATTTCTTTCATATTGAAATGGTTGGTTTTTGACCAAAGCCCCCAAAACGGATAAGCCAAAGAAAGGACCAACAGCAGGCTGATACCAATTGTAAAAACCTGATTTGCTATTCTTGGCAAGCTACGAGCAAGCACCACCACCGCATATGCAGCCGTCAGACCCCATAATATCCACGTTTCAAAGTAAAACTTGAAAATGGTATTCATTCTGGTACCAAATTGATCGCGCAAGTAGACGAATTCTGGTACCAATGTCAATCCAGCACCAACCAGGATCAACAATAAAACAAAAGCATGAATAGAATTTTCTTTTTGCTCTTCATTCTCATTCTCTTTATCTGGTGTGAATTTTTTATACAAGCCTAATCCACCCCAAACGAGAACAATCAAGATAAACAGGGTTATCCAGGTTCCTGGCGCGGCTAATCTTCGTAAAAGCGAATTCACAATCAATGTGCCGCTATCTGAAGATCCCTGCAGGTTAGCAAATAGGCCCCCCAATTCAATCATCTTGTTGCCAATTGCAGACAATATTCCACTGACCTGACCATTTGCCAGAATGCTACTCCCCCAACCCGATAGATTGGATGCCAGCCAACCAAAAAGAAATGAAAAGATCCATAGCCCGAGGGTTGTATATGCTGCAAACTTGAAACCGCCTGATAGTTTTTTAGGCTTTTTCGCTGTCACAAAATGCCAAATTGTGAAAATAAAGATCGGGATCAGGAGCGGTGCAAACATGATCCAGAAATGCACGCCTCGTGTATAGAAACTCATGCTGGGAAGAATCCCTCCCGCTTGAGACCCAAACCCAAGATAAAAAGGCAGGTAGAATATTACTGCCAGGATAACATAAACAATGACTAAACCAATGAAATCCAGAAGGAGCCCCGCTCGCCATCCTTTTTTTCGATAGTCTGCCAGCACCCATACAGCAGCAACAAGAGCTACATAGATGGGCAAATCCCAGGTATTTAAAAATGCCAGACCACCCAACACAATAATGGGAAGGATGAATCGTCCTTCACCAAACCTTGCAACCAGCCGGCAATCCATTAAAGAAACCTGCTCACCAGCAAGCCAATTCTTAACCCAGGTAAAGAATGGCAGTTTATCCTCTCCATTCCATCCTTCTTGAATTTGTAGCCATAGATTGAATGACACAGCAATAGCAAGAATCACAAAAGGCATTGCCAGCACATGCGGATGTAAATCTGCCAACAGATATGAGAAAAATGGGAATTCATCGATGACTTCCTGGCGATTATTCATCAAGTCCCAATCCTGCACCACCCGTGAAGCGCGCCACCACCAGATTCCACCTGCTCGTTGAGGTATCCAACTGAATGCTTGTTTTGGTGCTTCATTTATTTCGAGAATATTCAGCCATGTCCAGAATTTCGATTGCAGTGTTCCATCCGCCGCTTGTTTCCAGAACAGCCCACGGCTGTGAAGCATTTCAAGAAAACCTTCCAGGTTGCTGACTATGAGAATAAAGAAAGGTCCAAGGAGAGAAGCAAAAAATGGCTTTCTTGCCAGCGTATTCTCACCGAATCCTCTTTGTTCGCTTTCTTTCTTTTGCCACTGGCTGATCAGATTGAATAACAATCCATATGCTGATATAGCAGTCAAACCAAACCATAGAGCTGCAGCCAGATTGAATCCAACGCCTGAAGCCACGCCGCTTAACTTCACTAGCATGGCAACCATGACATATCCAAAATAGTAATATGAAATCGAATATCCGGATAACCAGGGGTCTGCCGGAGGAAAAGTAGAGCTTTGCAGAATGGCATTAATGAATGCCAGCTCCATCGGTTTTTCTGTGCCGATGATTTCAGGATTGAGAGCGCGAATAAAGACCCACACTCCAAAAGCAACGAGGAAAACTACTTCTGTCGAAAGTACAGTCTTCCAATGGGTCTTGATCCAATCCAAAACTTTCTGTAACCCTTCTTTGCGATTGACCAGAGCGCTTGCAATTGCAACCAGACACATCGCTACCAGGATTGAAGAGATGGTATTTTGCAGCAGGTGCAGGGATGCCAGTAACCAGAAACCATACCCCCAAAGCAATAGTCCCAATGCTTTACTGAATGCATACCCCATATCTGGTAGCCGTTTGAAGAACTTGAAAGAGATCGGGAAAGCAACCCAACCAACTATTATGATGATCAAATACCAAACGAAAAATGATAGCATATTGTCCGTTTCACTTTACCTGATAGATGACAGTATCGCCATCACGGTAAACATCAATCCAAAGGTCATTATTCCAGGTTTCGAATTTTGCCAGGCTGAGCGTTGGGTACAAGCTTCGTTCAAGCTTGCCTACGATAATATACTTCACATTGTATCTTTGCAAGAATTGAGTCACTAATTGCCTGTCTTCTGTCAGGTAAAAACTATCAATTGCAGCAACACGATCTGTCACCCATTCTTGAGGTGTGATGGCGCGTTGTTGTCTTTGGTGCCAGTTCCAACCCACCACGCCAGGTAAACCGGTATAAATTGTGAATCGGCTGCCCCATCGATATTCTGTGGTGTTAGCTTCAACGATCACCGGTGAACCTTGAATATTATCTTGCATCCACCGAATAGCACGATAATCCGAGCTTAAATCAATATCATTCCCCATGTCATTGTAAGTAGATACCTGCATGTAAGTCATTCCATCCAGACTGGTTGGGATGTTCTCACTGATTCGGTCAGTGATCTTATCGGTGGTTGCTAACATAGTAAACAGAAATGCACTTGCAACCAGACAGGCAAACCCAAGCTGCCAGGTAACCCGCCATCCTTCTTTCCATCGGAAATTGATTTCCGGAATCAACCAGGTGAAACTGGCGGCAGCGGAAAGGGAAAGCATCGTCCACGCTTGATAGTAAAACTTGAACACCGAGTTCATCCTGCCAATATCTCCGCGCAGAACTACAAGTTCGACTGCTAGAGTCAATAGTAGTCCAGTAAAGATCATGAATAGCACCAGCCGTTTGCTGTCTGAAATGCCAGGACGCAGGATGAGTATTCCTGCCCATAAAATCATTGGAACTACTAACCAGGCAATTTTGATACCGATAGCTAAAAGTACAACAACAACGATGATGAATACCGCAACTCCCAGCCAGATCAGGTCACGATATGGAAGGAATCTCTTCAATGCAGAAGCTGGAGTATTCGCTAGCCATTGATGGGTTTCCCAGTACAACCAGGTCAGTATTACTACCAGGAATAATCCCCAATGGGTGAAATAAGACCAGAAAGGAGAATGCTCACCTTTCCATAGATCAAATGCGGTGTACCCTGCCCCGAATTTTTGTGAAAAAGGCAGGTAGAGTAAGAAACTCAACCCTATCAATGCTCCAAGCATACAGATCGCGATACCAATCCGCTTAACCCAGGGATTGAAGCTTTTCATGAAGAAACTGGGAACAATTAAATAACGGATTGCACCATAGAGAAGCACCATACCAGCAAAAAGCATATAGGTTGGCATATCCCAGGTGTTGGTCGGTTTTAATGCTCCAAGTGCAAGAGCACTGATGAATAATGCCATCCCATACTGCAGCCATCTCGAAACTTTTCCAGACATTTCAGATTGCAATCTTCCCTTCAAGAATGCAATACAACAAACAATAACCAGTAGTGTAATCGAGAGCGAGATCAAGTGGGCATGCAGGTCAGCGTATAAGAAAGTAAAAAGTGGAAATTCTGTGATTGGCTCATTAGGATACACCCGGCTGGGTATCCAGTACCAATCTCCCCTGCCGTATGGTAAAGTGGCACCACCAATAAATTGAACAAAACCCTGGAACGTCCATCGTATTCTATCAATAAAAGTACCAGTAGCCAGGTCAACATCTGGAGCAAGGCGCATGATCCCTTGCCAGATCTGACGTACGGTTCCCAGATTTCCCAGCAGGATAATGGCACAAGTAGAAGAAATGCCAGCGATAAGTGCTGGTTGGCGGTTTCGCCACCACTCTCGAATGTTGGCGGGTTCAGTATCCACCCGTTGTTTGTAAAGGAGATTCCATCCAATGCTGAATGCCCCAATACCGGTCATGGCAAACAGGGTTGGCAGGATCAAGTTATAGGCAAATGTGGGAAGCAGTCCCAGCCATTTCACCAACACTCCTACAATCACAAATCCGTAGTAGTAATAATTCAGGTATCCACCCTCGAACCATGGATCATAGGGGGGGAATGTTGTGCTCTTCAATACTGCCGTGAAATACGACAGATCCATAGGCTTTTCGCCACCCTTATATGGGTGCCATAAATCTGGATTTCCCAATCTTACCAAAAGGAACGCTACAAATAATACAAGGAAGAATATTTCGACGGTCAGGTAGTAACGCCAATTTTGCTTGATATCCTGTTTGATCTTATTTCTCTGGAAAAACAATAGAACAGCGCTGATCAATGCGATAACGACAATGGCGAGGGTTATCGTTAACCTGGTGAACGGAATACCAGCCGAACCAGCCAGCCAGACTATGGAAGCAACCAGCAAAAGCCCAAATATACGTGCGAATGGGTATCCCTTATCTGGTAAACCCCACAATCCCAATCGCAGCCATGGGGTGACCAACCAGCCAACCAGCATAATCACCAGATACCAGACAATCACACCAACTGGCTCGACCATATTCAGGATCGAATTGCGATTGAAAATCTCGGAATATGTGCCGCCTTCTTGTTGAATTGCCAGATTATCTTTGCTTAAAAGTAAATTTCCTGGATATTGTGAGGCTTTGCGGGGTGTCAGATGAACCACCTGGGTCAGGTCAACTGCTTCCAAAATCGCCGCTACCTTTTCAGCATTGTAATCACTTGTCTTTTTGAAGATCAAAACTTTTGGCGCATCATAGACAGTAAAAGCTTCTTCTGCAAACTGGGTATTAAATTCCAGGTTGCCCAGGTTCGGATTGGATTGAAACGTTGCAACCAGTTCAAAGCCAAGATTTCCTTTAAACAGCCCTGGTTTTGCGACGTTATAACACCAGACAATATCCTTATCTTCCGGGCAACCCAGCAATTGACGATAATATTCTGTTGTCAGGGGATATCGCTCGGGAACCCGAACCGTTGTTGCATACTGTCGATTGGAGGAAATGAATAGATAATCCGCCTGATTGAGAATAGATTCCATTCGCTGCAATTTATCAGCATTATCGTCCCAGTACATCTCAAAATTCAAATCACTGCGATAAATGCCTGTGTAATAATCAAATGGGTTATAACCATCCATCGGATAAGGCAGCGAATCATCCCAACTGCTTTCAATAGCTTGTTTGTCACCATAAAAAGCGATCGTTCCACCTGATACTGATATTGCTGCAGTGTACATTTTGCCCTGGCTTATTTGAATGGCAGGGTTGAATGTGACAGTGTAGGCATCCCCGCGGGCGTCTACTCCTGCATCAAATTCGCTCTGTATAGTTCCTTTGGTCAGAATTTCACCACTCTCTGTATCTTTGATGATTACAGTCAGGTCCTTTTTCCCCGTAGATGCTTCCCAATCCACAGCTCGCGGAATGAACATTTCATTCAATGTTCCACTCTGCTGAAAAGAAATCACGGTCGTGTATTCTTGATCTGACCTTATACCTGTAACCAGTTCTGGTAAGTATTGGATGGTAGTACCACTGCCATCAACCAGCATCAATTCAGTTGACCCGGCAAGATAAAAAATGCTGTCAGAAGCCACCGGTTGAATAAGAATGTAGTATTGTTTGTCCTTCTCTACAACTACAGGCGCGTTCAATTCAACAAGATATGAAGAACCTCGCGGATCATCACCCGGGGCAAATGCAGCAGAAACCAACCCGGCTGCGATGCGGTCACTACCATCAGCATTCTCTGAAACGATCACAACAAGGTTATCAATTTCATTTGGCTTGGTGGTATTAACCACATGGCTGAGTTGTACTGAAGTCAATGCCGCTGTTTTTTCCGAACGAAAAGCCTGCACGATGGGTTTATCAGCAGTCGCCTGCATATCATTTCGCATCGCGACAGGGAAATTTTGCATACCTTGTTGTGTTTCCACCTGGAAATTCATGGCACTATACACATTTTGATAGATCCATTGGCTGGCTTCGATGCGTGTCACTGGGCGTGTATAAATACGTGTAAAAGCATAAGCCCATGCCAGAGTTCCTACAAGTACACCTGCTCCCAACACAACTGATACAATTTTGGATATTTTCTTGACAACAGGTTTCCAGGTATTCCGCGTTTGCCACAATTCAAAGATCAACCAGGCTGCAATGATCACCAGGGTAGGATATACCGGTATCTGGTACCTCATACTTCGGGTGAAGTTCAGACTTTGCCATGTAAAGTACACACCGGTCCAACCCCACAGAAGCAGATGCTGTCGCCATTCCTTACGGATGATCCTCCATCCCATATACAAGAATCCAGCCCACGCAAGTAAACCTAATGGAAGTCCAAGCCCCCATTTCACCATGTTTGTCCAGGCAAAGGTGATCGGTCGGCGTGCCCACTGCAGTGCAGGCGGAAAATCCACATCTCCACCAGATTGAGCACTCAATTCCTTCATGTTCGCGATCCATTTTTCATTGGGAAGGATGCCAAAGAAACCCGGACCAGAAAATGCGTAAGGTTGAAAGATACGGAAAACGAGAATGGTGATCAACCCAGCCACTACCAGGTTGCGAAAAATAATTGTGCTTTCCAGTCTTCGCTGCGCGTGTGGCACACGTGAATAGTAAATTACACATGCTGGTAAAAGAGTCAACACCAATGGGGCTGTGCTGACCTTGGAAGCCAGTGCCATGCCAAAAGCAAGCCCAAATAACACATAATACACCAGGGTTTTATCACCCTTCCAGATGGTCGAAATGGGAACCGGAACTTCGTAATATTCAGGATCATTTTGATTCTTGCCAACTTTTGTATCAGGTTTTTCATCCTGATTGACAGTCATGATCAATACAGCGCAGGCAATGGTAAGAAAAGAGAAGAAGTTCGCAATAACATCAACGGTAAAGTAGTGTGATAACTGGATGGGTAGTACAGCGAATGCCATGAATGCTGCCGCAACCAGGCTTAAGCGGTACTTATGATAGATCTTGTATGAAACAAAGAAAACGAGAATTACCGTCAGAAGATCAAAAACTCCCGAAACTGCCCTTCCAACCAGGTAAACCTGGCTATATCCAATTTTCCCGATTGCTGCTGCCAGGTATCGCACAATGAAAATGGGCAAGGTACCATATACATAAAAGGTATACCCAACATTATGAGGATTGAGGGTAGAATGCTCTGTATCAAAATATTCTGATAAACTATGAACCGGCTGGATGGCAGTTTCAACCATGGTCAAGAACCGTTCATCGGGATGTAAATGTTGGTCGTCATCCCAATCCAGCCCGACAAATCGAAAATACGCACCCAGCATTAAAATTCCAAGCAGTAAGATATATGCTATCCAGGGGATGGAATTCTTACTAGTGTTTTTCATTTTGATTGGTTTCGTGTTTATCTCGTTCATAGTTTTAATACTGGCAACATTTTTTGATTTTATCGCGCTGGTGGTACAGACACAATAAAGAAATCTTTTCCTTCCAGGGGTTGATCATATAGGTAGACCGCCGCATCAGGATAATATTGCAATAACAAATCCAGATCGATCCAATCATCACCTTTTATAAGAAAGAGTTTTGCACGAGGTTCACTTAATGTAGAAGCAAAGCTATCAGGCCACAATGCATAATCTTTGGTGGGAATACCTGCATTGATTCCTACGAGCCGGGTGTCCACCCAGTATGCAACAGGTACAACATAAGCAGTATCATAAGTACCCGTGGATTCAGCGAAATCTCGAATTACAGCTCCCATTTCTGAAGTATTCCAGGCGCCTGCATTGAACTGTGTTTTATATTGTCGAAAAACCAGGTCATAATTCTGGCTGATCGTCATGAAAACTAATATTCCCGCAAATACATACCCCATGGTTTTTCCTATCCGGCTTTTCAATCCGCTGATCAGGTTACTGAACAAACCATCAATACCAATTGCTGCGGTTATGAAAACCGGAATGATCGCTCCACCACTCCTGTTCAAAGATGGATTCTCTTCTGGAAATGCCAATGATAGTATAGAGGGCAACATCAACAAGGGAATTGAGACGAAAAGCATTGCATCCACCCATGATCGTTGGCGAATGCTTCTCCATAAAGTAATTCCCATGCCAAATAAAAGAAATACTGCACTGACTACATCTAATGCGGGTCGGTTGGTAACTGAGTGAACCCAGATATTGCCATTGTTCCAGAAGAACATGACCATTGATTTCCATAAATTTTGGAAAAAGATTAAAACTGGAGAAGCGGGGAATGCCCGTTCAGTAGTGCTCAGCCGGCTAAAAGCGCGGAAAGCAAACATTTGCGGATCATCGAAGGCATAGCGCAATAATGGCAAGAATACAACAAGCGCTACAACAGCCAGAACAATCAGCCCTATCAAAACCTGTTGGCGTTTACCTTTCGCAGATGGAAAAAGCATATAGATACCAAGCAGTACTACCACCACAAAAGGTACAATCCGCATAGGGCTGTAACCATGCAATCCCAGGCCAAGTGCCAACCCAGCCCAGATGAATTGGTTTCGATCACCATTTTTCAGCCCTTTGATAAGAAAGTACAACATGGGTGCTACGAATAACGGATACAGTGGAAAACGCAATCCTACCCGGCTGATGACATTAGGCCAGTATGCAATCGCTGCCAGAAAGAAGGCGATCAATCCCAATCTTTTTCCACCGATTTCTTTTGCAAGCAAATAGATAAATGGAAGAGCAAAAAATCCAGCCAGAGTTGTGCCTATCTTCAGGCTTATAAAGGATAATCCGGTTCCAAACAACTTTGACACCGCAGCTGTCAGATACATCTGGATTGCTTCACGACCAGTATTTCGGGGGAAGAAAATGGAATACTGCCCGTTCAATACATCATTTACATCTAATAGCTTTTCTGCATGGTCACTGAACATCTCGCCAGGGATTTCACTTAATTGTCCAAATCGGAAAAATACTGCCAGACTGAATAACACAACGATTACCCAGAAGGATGGCGAAATGGTTAAATGTATGATCGGATTTTTTATAAATGCTACGACCTTCTGCCATTGAAAACGCTTTTCTTGATCATAGCTAGACCAAAATCCTGTGATAATTAATACAATTGCAACCAGCCAGACCGCGATATTGATCAAGTTAAATTGATTGTTGCCAAATAAAATGAATGCCAATACCATTACAGGAAGCGCCAAAAATATTCTTCGCCAACGAACCGGTGTATCTTTCCATTCGGCACTTTCATGCATTCTTTCTGGCATTATCCAGCGTTTTTTCATATACCCCCACATCAGCAATCCAACTGCAATTGCATAAAAAAGAAGAGAAAATACCAACTTCTGTTTTGGGGGTTCCAATGACCATTGTGCTATAAGCCCAATAACGATCGATAGAAAGACTTCCCACGGCCAGGCATAAACTCGCGCACTGTGCCTTTTTTCTAACTGCGCTTCCTCGACCAATACAGGTGTCGGTATAACGCCCTTTTCTTCTATACTTGGTTCGGGGGACTCACAGGGTTCCTGTAATTGCGATAAAATGATGTTTCTTTTTCGCCAGGGAGTAAAGTATTGTTTTATGAAATCCAGTATGCTTGGTTCGGGCATGCTGTTATCCTGTTCCAATGAATGCTTAATTATACGCCCTACATGTATTAATCCAGGTCAAAACTACTATTGCGTCTTCCGGGTTATATAAAAAGAATAGGATCCTTCAGGTTGGTTCCGTGGTTCCAAATAATATCTGGTTACAAGTTTTTTTGTCAACCAGAGATTCCACCTGACTGGAGCAATGATCCATTTTCTAAAAAGAAAATGGGTGATCAAAGAAGGCAATCCAAAATAATGACCCCATTCCAATATTTTTGTTGCTTCAGGAGAAAAATAATCCCAATGCTTCTCGATGGTGAATCCAGCCTTCTTCAGACGTTCTTCCCAGACCTGACAATCATCACAATGATGGTGTCGAGAAATTCGGTTGAAGAAATTACGATACCATTCTGCCAGTTTTCTCAAACCAATATGTTGAAAGAATCTGAAAATAGATAAATTATCCAGAAAACGGTGATTCGGAACACAAAAAACGAAAGTACCACCTGGTTTTAAAACTCTAGCTACCTCTATTAAAACTGGATCCAAAGCCAGGATGTGCTCAAGGACAGAATTGCTCATGACACTGCCAAAATACTGGTCGGCAAATGGGACTCGATCGCCAGAGCCATGTACCACCAGCCGGTAGCTCTTTCTGCGCCCTGCTTCACGAACTGGCCCTTTCCAGGGATCAATTCCCACATCAATGGGATGGTCAAATGCAGTTGTGACAAATTGCCCATCTCCACATCCTAGATCAAGGAGAGGTCCTGGTAAATTAATGTCTTGATACTCTCGTGCTTCCACCGCCCGTAGCAATCCGCGGAAATAAGGAAGCTCACGAATGTTCAGCCACAAAAAATCACGTTCTTGTGGTTTTTGTGTTCGTGATGAATTGTTATCCATTGTTTGAAAACCTGACTGTTTTGAGAAGATTATTGAATAACTCTTCGTATTCCTGTGCCACCTGTTCAGGGAGATAGTGTGACGCGATTTCTATTGGATCCTTCTTATATTTAGTCGGATTTGCCAGGATGCGATTTACCGCTTCACCCAGGGCTTTAGAATCACCTATGGGAATTACTTCTCCCATGCCATGCATCTGTACAGGTCGTCTTACTCCAGGTAAGTTGGAAGCCACACAAGGCACACCATTCATCATGGCTTCGATCTGTACTAATCCAAATGCTTCTGTGGCGTTTAAGCTGGGTAGAACCAAAACATCCAGGTTGGGGTAATAAGCAGCCATTTTTTGAGGATTTAAGGTACCTAAAAAATGCCAGGTTCTAGATTTTTGATATTCCTCAATACGGGGCATTAATCTGGCAGCATAAGCTTCCTCACCGATGATGTTTTCGTAAGGTCCTGCAAACCATACCTGTGCATCGGGATGCTCTGCCAAAATAGCTGGTAAAGCATCCAGCAGGATTTCAACGCCTTTTTCAGTGGCAAATCGGGCAGCCATGCCAATTACCGGGTGCTTCTTCTCTGGATTGTTTTTCTCTTCGAATTGATATATCTCCTCGTCAGAAATTAGGGGAAGTTCCACTGGCGGAAGTATTACATGCAATTTATCTAAATATCTTCGCAGGTAATTTGAATTATCAGCATAGTCCTGTGTATATGTCACGATTTGATGAGTGAACAATGCCGCCAGATTGTTCATGATCCTGACAGCCTGGTTTGCAGCCCAACTGATTAATCCAGCCGGCATATGTACATCACAATGATACGTGATCACAGTTGGCTTTTTCCACAACCTTCCCCGCAGAGCCACACCAGCAGCATCGAATTGAGGTAAATGTAATTGCACTACATCATGGCTCTTCACCATCTCTGATGCCATCCTGCCAAACTTCGGCATGATGACGCCCTTACTGATACGGAACAGTACAGGAACCCGGATGATTTTCACACCATCAACAATTTCTTCCAGTGGTAAATCCTTATCATATTGTGATGTCAGTACGGTTACATCATGACCTCGTTTTACCAATGCTTTAGCAAGACGTTCTGCATAGATAGTCAACCCGCTGGTATGAGGGCGATAATAGGTCAATACTACCAGGATACGCATAAAGTCTGATTCCTAGAATAAATTTTTATTTGAGTTAACCCAATTGAACAGGCGGGTGATCCCCTCTTCAACGGAAATTTTTGGCTGCCACCCAAGTTCATTGTTGATTTTTCGGATATCTGAAACATATACCCGTTGATCGCCCGGACGCCAATCTCCTTTTGAAATATCCAATGGCTTCCCTAAGAGTTTTTCCAAAATCGGCTTGAACTCTGTCCAGATGGAAATGGTGTTCTTCGAGCCACCACCAATGTTATACACTTTACCAGCGCTGATTTCTGGTTTGTTGATCGCAGCATCATACGCATTGATTAGATCTTCAACGAATAAAATATCACGTACTTGCTTGCCATCACCATAAATATTAATCTTCCTTCCTGTAATAGCAGCAATCACAAACCATGCAACCCAGCCCTGATCTTCAATACCAAACTGGCGTGGACCATAAATACAGCTCTGGCGAAAGACAACAGTGGGAATACCATAAATGCGGGAATAATCCCGTACATACTGGTCACCTGCACCTTTCGAACATCCATAGGGTGAATGAAAATCCAATGGCTGAAGTTCTGATGCGCCTTCCGGTAAAGATTCATACCGATATCGCGTCTCCTCTTCAATGATCTTCACATCATCCATACCGCCATAGACTTTATTTGTTGAAGAGTAAAGGAAGATTGGATTTTTCCCAGATTGACGTGCGGCTTCCAGAGTATTAAAAGTACCTTGAGCATTGATCTCGAAATCTTCACGGGGGTGCGTCACAGAAGTGGTAACTGCAACCTGGGCAGCCAGATGCACGATCACATCAGCATCTTTAGCTGCTTCAAGGATCTGCTTGTCATTTCGCACATCTCCAAGGATCAGATTGACAGATTTCTCACCGTGAATTTCTTTCAACCAGCGAATATTCCGCTGTGCACCTGCCCTGCTGAGGTTATCAAATATGGTTATATCTTCTCCGCGTTGTAGAAGACGGTTGACAAAATTGGAACCAATGAAACCTGCTCCACCGGTTATTAGATATTTTTTTCCCATACTCTTTTCTCCAAATCAATCATTCCACCGGGGTATTTTGAGGATGTTGCAACTGCGAGAATAATTTGCTTAGCGATTGTTTTTCGCGTATCAATCCCCAAAATCCTAAAACACCCGTAGTGGAAAATTGCATAAAATGCATCACAATTGCATACCCCAATCCTACGGATTCGGATATACCTAGAATTGCCAATCCACCGACCATGGCTCCTTCATAAACACCCAGAGCAGCGGGGGCAGAAGGTACAGCAACACCCAGAGCTAACACACCTTCTACAAAAGCTGCTTGCCAAAGAGCTACACCTGGAACCAGAGGTAGCAGCATCACGAAATAAAGCAATGTCCATAACCCCCAGGATAAAACAATAAGACCAAAACAGTAAAGAAATTTTTGAGGGGAGGTTAAAATACTTAATCCTTCCAATAATGAGCCGATTTTAGGCATTACCCAGCGACTTACCCAGAGCTGCTTTTTCCCAACCTTCTCTAACCACGATTCTACTTTCTGATGATTGGAAGCGATTAAGAACAGAATAAAGAACCCAACAATGACCAATGCCAGCGCGATGAAAGCAACAGATTTTGCCCACTCAGCACCAATTGCAAAAGGCAATGTGGCGATGATGATACCCGCTGCAATCCCCACGTCAAAAGCACGCTCGATCACAATGGTCGAAAGCACATGCAATGTTCCTAACCCTGTCGACTGCCCCATCAGTACCGCTCTACCTATTTCTCCCAACTTGAATGGCAACAGGTTGTTCAGAAGATACCCTTCATTAATAGTAAGAAACGCTTTTCCTGTTGTTGTCTTTCCACCCAGCATAATCTTCCATGCCATGGACCGAAAAATCAACGATATGATAGTTAATGTTATTGCTCCAACAATGTTTATTACCTTTATTGAAGCCAGCGCTGCTTTCAAATCTTGCCAGGAGGCGACCTTTATCAGGATAATAATGGCAACAAGACTGATTAAAACACCAGGTATCCAACGTATGGATTTTTGCCAGAATGCCGAAGAGGATTGCACTATTCCTCCTCCAGCTTCAACATCGCCATAAACGCTTCCTGCGGAATTTCCACATTGCCGACCATTTTCATCCGCCGCTTGCCCTTCTTCTGTTTCTCAAGCAGTTTCTTTTTCCGTGTGATATCCCCACCATAGCATTTTGCAAGTACATCTTTTCGGGTAGCTTTAACATTCGCCCTGGAGATAATCCGTCCATTAGCAGATGCTTGAATGGCAACGTCAAATAATTGTCGTGGAATAAGTTCTTTCAACTTTGTAACCAGACGCTGTCCTTGATGATACGCATCTTCTTTATGAACGATCATTGCCAGCGCATCTACCTGTTCGCCCCCTACTAATACTTCAAGACGGGTCAAATTGCCTTGACGATACTCTAAAAAATGATAATCCATCGAAGCATAACCACGTGATCTGCTTTTTACCTGATCAAAAAAATTAACCAAAATTTCAGCCAGTGGAATTTCAAAATTGAGTTGTACACGGTTGGGAGCAGGATAATCCTGTGATTGGAAAACTCCTCGACGTTTCTTTACCAGTTCCATCAAGGTTCCAAAATACTCTGTTGGAGTGAAAATTTCCAATAGCATCCAGGGTTCACGTATTTCCAGTATCTTGTCCTCTGGTGGCAACTGCGCTGGGCTGTCAATTTTAATTATTTCTCCATCTATCTGCTCTACTTCGTATTCAACAGATGGTGCAGTGACTACAATATCCAGATCATATTCACGCTCAAGCCTTTCCTGGATAATCTCCATATGGAATAAACCCAGGAAACCACAGCGAAAGCCAAAATTTAGCGCCTGCGAGGTTTCTGGCTCATAAATAAGCGATGCATCATTTAATTGAAGCTTTTCCAGTGCTTCCTTCAAATCCGGGTAATCTTCGCCGTCTACGGGATAAATTCCGGCATATACCATTGGTTTGGCTTTCCGATACCCAGGTAATGGTTCGCTGGCTGCCCGGGAGGCAAGAGTGATAGTATCACCAACCCGACATTCAGAAACTGTTTTCAAACCAGTAGCAATATACCCAACATCCCCCGTATCCAGTTTCGGAACTGGATTGAATGTAGGAGAAAAAATTCCAATTTCGACTGGCTTTACTTCTACCCCCGTAGCCATCATGCGAACGGTTTCTCCTTGTTTAAGACTGCCATCGATAATTCGGATATACGCAACAACACCCTTATAAGAGTCATAATGTGAATCAAAAATGAGTGCCCTTAGGGGATAATCAGGTTCTCCATGTGGAGGTGGAATTTGCTTAACGATAGCTTCCAGGACTTCGGGTACATTTGTTCCTTCTTTCGCTGAGATCCGTATTACCTCATTAGCCGGCATACCCAGCAAATTACCAATATCCTGAGCAACCACATCTGGTTGTGCAGATATGAGATCAATCTTATTGATTACAGGGATGATCGTGAGGTCTGAATCCAGAGCCAGGTACAGGTTTGCTAGCGTTTGTGCTTCAATGCCCTGGGTTGCATCTACCACCAATACTGCACCTTCACAGGCAGCCAATGCCCGATCCACTTCATAATGAAAATCCACATGCCCGGGAGTGTCAATCAGGTTTAACTCATAAGCATTCCCATCTTGTGCAGTGTAATTCATACGCACCGCTGAAGCCTTGATGGTTACCCCTTTTTCACGCTCCAGATCCATGCTATCCAGGATCTGATCGACCATTTCACGATCGGAGATGGTATGGGTGAGCTGAAGCATCCGATCAGCAAGAGTTGACTTGCCATGGTCGACATGAGCAATAATGCAGAAATTTCGTACGTGTGAAGTAATCATAGACGCAGCAAAGTATACCTTATTATCAGGTCAAATCGGAAGGCGCTGGTAAATTACTCAATCAGTATCTGGCTAACAGGTCTTTTTTCTTTTCCTGAAATTCTTCTTCGGTGATGATCCCCTTTTTCTTGAGTTCATCCAGTTCGGTAAGCATATCAGGGATAGCGATTTCTGCCGGAACTACTTTCGCTCCTGGTTTCTGACCTGGTAAATCATCATTGGCAAGTCTGTTCTTGGCATTTATCATGGTAGTTTTGACTTTCACAGGATTTCCAATTCTCCTGAACAGATTCACACCCAATTCACTGGCAGTCAAAATTTCAATATCTCCATAATTTAGCATCCTCCCCCAAAAGGATTGCACCATTTTGACATCATTTACCTTTTCCAGAGAAGAATCCGTAACATTCTTGTTTATGATCCCCGCCACCTGGATGACCCTTCGATTGGTAATGATAAATTGCTTGTTTGACCACACCAGGATATCGTGTACCATTCCAATGAGAGGAAATAGAAGGATGCCCCCACCCACAATCCAAACCAGAATCGACAAGAAACCAGTCGGGACCAGAAAAATGGATACTGCTGCTATTGCTGCACAAATCACGAGGATCAATACGATCTCCGCCACGATGTTCTTGAATAACACCAGACCATGTTGCCGGGTTACCAGCAATATCTCTTCATTTTCACCAAGCATATTTTTTACATAGCGGTTTGTCATGGATCCTCCTGAAAAAATCAATAGATTTATTCGATATTTAATATTTCATCATCCAAAGATAGTTCATCTATCAAGGTAGAAATATTCATTTTTTCGCTCTGTGGATACTGCAAATGCACAAGGAATTCGCGATTCCCTTTAGGCCCCAAAATAGGCGAATTGATCAATCCATGAATACTATACCCGTGATCCTGCGCCGTCTGTAATACATCTTCCAATACTTGTTTGTGAACCTGTTTATCCCGAATCACACCTTCACCCTTTGCGCTCTGCTTTCTTCCAGCTTCGAACTGTGGTTTGATCAGCGCTATAACATGCCCAGGTGTTTCAACAAACCATTTAGGAAAAACATCCCAGAATATTTTTAGAGAAATAAAAGATGCGTCGATAACGATCAATTGCACTGGCTCATCCAGCTTCTCAACATATCTGGCATTGGTACGCTCCATTACCACGACTGCCGGATTTTGTCGCAGTGACCAATGGAGCTGACCATACCCCACGTCAATCGAAAAAACCTTCCTTGCGCCATGTTGAAGAAGGCAATCAGTAAACCCACCCGTTGAAGAGCCCACATCTGCACAGACCCAGCCAGAAATATCCGAAAAACCAAATGCCTGGATCGCTGCTTCAAGTTTCTCTCCCCCCCGTGAAACAAAGGGGGCTTTTTCCTTCAACCTTATCTCAGATTCTGGCAACACTTTTTCCGATGGCTTTACCACCATTTCACCATTTACTAGAACCTGCCCAGCCATAATCAATCGTTGTGCAAGGCTGCGGCTTTCAGCCAGCCCAAGTTCAGTAACCAGAATATCCAATCGTTCTTTATGCATCGCCTTCATTTTACAATACAACCACAGTTAAAAAGTATAATGATCACCACTATTTCTGTAAAAAAGAACTTTGCTTTATTGTACGCTTTCCTGAAAGCTCAACTATGATATATTTAATTCATTATGGCAAATTTCATTAAGGGGTAAGGGCATTTATGCTAAGAGCACTCATCAAGTCCATGCGGCTTCGTCAATGGCCAAAGAACCTCTTCGTAATGGCTGCAGTGATTTTTGACGGAAAATTATTTGACACTAAAGCATTAATGGTCTCCATTGCTGGAGTTTTCATTTTCTGCTTGATCTCAAGCAGCGTATATTTGATCAACGACATCCGGGATATTGATTTTGATCGCAATCACCCAGTTAAGAAATTTCGCCCAATTGCTTCTGGCAAATTGCCAATTAAAGTCGCACTGATTGCCGCTATTGCCCTGTTGGTGATCAGCTTCCCTTGCTCTTACTTGCTTACCCCCCAATTTGCAGTTGTTTCAATTACCTACTTCGTCATCAATCTTTTATATTCAGCTTACCTCAAACATGTACCTCTGATCGATGTTTTAATTATCGCTGCCGGGTTTGTACTTAGAGTTGGCGCAGGAGTTACTTTGATCAACGTACAACGATTTTCACCCTGGCTGTACGTTGTAACCACCTTGCTGGCTTTATACATTGGTTTTGGTAAACGTCGGGCTGAGCTAAATTTGTTAACCACCGATGCGAACAGTCATCGCAAGGTACTTGATGGCTACTCAATACCTTTTCTCGACCAATTGATCACGATCGTTTCCAGTTGCACCATCATAACGTACAGCCTGTACACTTTTTCAGCGCCAAACCTGCCAGAAAACCATACAATGATGTTGACTATACCTTTTGTAATGTATGGCATTTTTCGCTACTTGTATTTGATCCAAATCAAAGGAGAAGGTGGCGCTCCCGAAGACCTCCTGCTGACGGATCGTCCTTTACAAATCACTATTCTGCTATTTGGTCTGGCAGTATTGTTAGTCTTTTATTTGGTGTAAAAAATGCCTGCTGTAAGTGCAACCGCGTCTGCTAAGATCATTTTGCTCGGTGAACATGCCGTTGTATATCACCAACCTGCCATTGCTGTACCTGTCACTGATTTGCGTGCCAGAGCTGCAATCGTGGCAAAACCTTTGGGGAAAACTAACGAAGTAGAGATCATCTCAAAACAGATTGGTCTTCATACATTATTATCAGACCTCTCACCAGAGCACGCTTTTTCGCGATTATTTCGAAATTTCCTTGGCACATCTGGGATAGATCACTTTCCTTCGATGCAGATTCATATTTCTTCGGATATACCAGTTGCCTCAGGAATGGGATCGGGTGCTGCCGTATCGGTAGCAATACTGAAAGCGCTCTACCATTTTTTTGGAATGGAGATAAAGCCAGAATACCTTTCGGCTATTGCTTTTGAAACAGAAAAAGCATATCACGGGAATCCCTCTGGGATTGATAACACGGTGATTGCATACGAAACACCGGTATTTTTTATTCGCGAACAACCCATTAACTTTATTCAAATTCCAACAAAATTCACTCTTCTAATCGCTAATAGCGGGATTCCCAGTAAAACCATTGAAACCGTCAGCGCAGTCAACCAGCGATATGATGAAGATCCAGAAAAAATTAAAACCATCATCCAGCAAATTGGCGATCTTGTTCAACAGGCTAAATACTATTTAGAAAATGGGAATATTGCAGACTTGGGTAGAACTCTCAACCAGAATCATCTTCTTTTAAAAAAATTGGGTGTATCCATTCCAAAATTAGACAATTTGGTTAATGCTGCGCTTCAGGCGGGTGCGATGGGTGCAAAGCTCTCTGGAGGTGGTGGAGGCGGCAACATCATTGCATTAGTGGATGACAACACAGTTTTACCTGTTCAACAGGCACTGATTCAAGCTGGTGCGACACAGGTTTTTTCGACTGTTGTAAGAAACACAAACGAAGAAGGATAAGATGCTGACTTTCCTAAAACTTGGTGGATCGCTCATAACGGATAAAAACAAACCCTCCACTGCGCACGTTGTCCTGATTCAACGGATTGCTCAAGAAATCGCCCGTTTTCACCAGTTTGATCCTCAATCTCAACTGATCATCGGACATGGATCAGGTTCTTTCGGGCATGTTCCAGCAAAAGAATATGACACACGGTTGGGAGTCCACACACACGATCAGTGGGCAGGTTTTTCTAAAGTCTGGCTTGAAGCTCGTACTTTAAATCAGATTGTGGTTGAAGAACTCGCCAAGGCTGGTTTACCCATCATTTCTATTGCCCCATCTACTGCTGTAGTTGCAAAAAGCAGAAAAATCATTCATTGGGATGTATCAACCCTTGAGCACGCATTATTGGCAGGTCTCATTCCAGTGATTTATGGTGATGTCATTTTTGACCAAGATCTCGGAGGTACAATCCTCTCCACCGAGGAATTATTTACCTACCTTGCTGGAATTTTCCATCCACAACGTATTTTTATTTCAGGAATTGAACAAGGAGTATTCTCGGATTACCCCGAAAATCATCACCTCATTTCTGAAATAACCCCAACCGTATATTCATCTCAACGCACTCTCATCAAAGGCTCTTCTGCCATTGATGTGACAGGTGGAATGGCAGCCAAGGTCGAGAATCTGGTCAAATTAGTTCAGGATCTGCCTGAAACTCAGGCATGGATATTTCCTGGTATAGAACAGGGTTCACTCTATCAGGCATTGTCTGGTGAACCTACAACAGGAACATGGATTCACTCCTAGGAGGGCACTATGTATACCCGTCAAGAACTAGAAGAATTAGAAGAGAAAAACCTGGCACCGTATGCTACCCTTTGTAAGAATACACACGGCAGATTATATCCGGATAACGAACCTGAATATCGCACCTGTTTTCAACGAGATCGCGATCGTATCTTACATACTACTGCTTTCCGCAGGTTAGAACATAAAACCCAGGTTTTTATTACCTATGAAGGTGATTATTATCGTACCCGCCTGACTCATACCCTGGAGGTTACCCAGATCGGGCGTACCATCGCGCGTGCTCTGGGTGCAAATGAGGATCTAACCGAAGCCATTTGTCTGGCTCATGACTTGGGTCATCCTGCATTTGGGCATTCTGGAGAGATCACGCTAGCCCGCCTGATGAAAGATTACGGTGGTTTCGATCATAATAAGCAATCACTACGAATTGTCACAGAATTAGAAGATCGTTATCCAAATTTCCCTGGTTTGAACCTTTCCTGGGAAGTGCTTGAAGGTATCGTGAAACATGAAACCGAATATGATCTCGCTGATGCAAGCAATTTTAATCCCGATTTACGCGGCCATCTTGAAGCTCAGATTTCAAACGCAGCTGATGAACTTGCGTATACTGCTCATGACCTGGATGATGGACTACGATCTGGCATGATCAATCCACAGTTACTGCAGGGCATTGACTTGTGGGAAATATTAACCAGTAAACTGGGAATTAAAGATAACGAGCTGACTGATCTTCCACGACACGAATTGATCCGAGAACTGATTGGGATGGAAGTGTCTGACCTTGTTGCAGAAACGACAGAGAATCTACGTCGGAGTAGGGTGAAATCAGCCCTGGAACTTCAAAAAATGGATCACAATGTGATATCTTTCAGTGAACCAATGCATACACGTAACAGGCAGTTGAAAGATTTCCTTTATGCCAAACTCTATCGCCATTATCGTGTGGTACGCATGGCGGTTAAGGCCGAAGGGATCATTACGGATCTATTTCACGCGTACCAAAATGAACCAACAATCCTTCCACCACATATTCAAGACCAATCGAAGGAAAGAGGTCTCGAACGTACCATTTGTGATTACATTGCTGGCATGACCGATCGATTTGCAATCGAAGAGCATCAAAAATTATTTGACCCAACCTTACTGCCCTGATACATGGTACAATTTTGCAACTATTAGAAGCAAGAAATATAAAATACACATAGACGGTATTCAGAGGAATTGATTTTTTATGACCAGTGAAGTTCATTATTTAACCCGTGAAGGCGCTGAAAAACTTAAGGCAGAATTGGAAGAATTAAAAGGTCCAGCCCGCCTGGAACTTTCAAAACGACTGCGGGCTGCTATTCAACAGGGTGACCTTTCTGAAAATGCAGATTATTCCAAAGCCAAAGAAGATCAATCATTCCTGGAAGGTCGAATTCTCGAGCTTGAAAGTATTTTGAACAACGCAACACTGATTGATGACTTGGAGATTTCCACCGATCATGTAGGAGTGGGAAACCGGGTTACCATTCAAGAAGAAGACTTTCCCGAAGAAACATACTTTGTTGTGGGACCAAAAGAAGCTGACCCAGCGAATGGTCGCATTTCGCATGAATCACCCATTGGAAAAGCGCTTATCGGTCACAAGATTGGTGATACAGTTGCAGTATCCACTCCTGGCGGTGATCTTTATTTTCGCATCTTGAAAATCGAATAGACTATTGAATTTTGAATAGAAATGCCTCTCACTGATTTCAGTTGAGAGGCATTTATTTTAAATCATGAGTGAAAAATCGATATTACTTTGTCCATATTGCGAGTTCTAACGTCATTCTGTCAAAGAAACTGTGAGCGGGCAAAGCGCCTTGTCCGTATGCCACATCCACAACGCGGGCTTCCAGGATCAAACTGGCGGTTTCTAAAACAATTTGCTTCCCTGCATCCATTAAAACAGGTTCGCCTTTAGCAGCCAATCTTTGGCTTATTGCAACATCATTCCAGGCGTGTTCGCTCATTATTACTTTTGTTATGGTTTGAATATCGTTTTTATCGAACAACCAGACTTCAAAAGCAGTGACTTTCTTTGGGTCACCAACTCCTATTGTTTCAGAAATACCCACACCACATTCACCCAGGAATTCACCAGTGGGAGAGTCAATACTAAAGGAGTCATCATAAAGATCATCACCGATCATATAGGTTGTCATGAATTGAGCTACAGGAATATCTTGCTCTTCGGGTTCCATTTCGACTGGTGCAGGCTTGCTGGTAACTACTTTCGTTGGAACTACTGGCTGTGGCTGTTGTCTAACTGGTCGTTCAACTTTTTGAGGGGGAACATATTCCTGTGCAATAGTCCCTTTCTTGCGAATAAATAGGATGTAAACCAGCGCGCCTCCAATTGCCAGCAAGACGATACAGAGAATCGCCAGCAATATGGCCGAAGAAATTCCCTTCTTTTCAGTACCTGGTGTGACAACCGCAGCAGGTGGTTGGGTTATACCTGGTTCAACAGTAGAGATAGTCCCAGTGCCGGTACCAATCAGATCAGTGAATTTTGCGATCACCTGAGCATCGATGCTTGAATCCATCATAAGCTGGTCAAGAACCGAGCCCGCATTTGGACCTAAAGCTTCATATTTTCGAATTGCTTCTTCTTTGTTCCCATCAGCGGAGTAAGAGTAAATTGCACCTTTAAGGTAATCCTTTTGAAAATCGATGTACATATCTGATGGTTCTGCATTGGTCCACTCCACAGGGAACAAGCCCCACCCTAGAACGAATAACCCTATGACAATTCCTACTATCAGACCTGCAATCCCAGAAAAAAGCGGATTCTTTAGGTAATCGAGAATTTTGTTCATCGCGTTCCTCCATCAGCGCATCAATTTGCTGTCGACAGGTGCACCAAATTATTGTTATTGTAGATGAGAAATCTACCCTGCGCAACAAAAGACGCAAATACTATAATGAAGTCTGTTGCAAGGTTTATGCCGTCTCTTCTACCAGTTCACTGAACTCACTTTGCAAGAACGTGTTCTCACAATCAAGGCATTGATATTCTCGCTTATTTGCCACCACAAGCATTCCCTGGCAGTTGGGGCATTTATGCTTCACCGGTTCTTTCCACGAAGTAAAGTCACAATTGGGATAATTCTCACACCCATAGAAAACACGACCGCGTCGGGTCTTACGCAGCACAATTTCACCACCATCTTTGGGGCATGTCACGCCAATCTTCTCCAAGAAGGCTTCTGTATGGCGACAGGCCGGGAATCCGCTGCAGGAAACAAATTTACCATACCTGCCCCAGCGTATCACCAGTTCCTGCCCGCACTCTGGACAGATTTTACCTATCTTTTCCAGTTCAGCTTTTTGTTCAGGCATTTCAGCCTGTGCATGTTTTAGTTGTGGCTCGAACTTCTCGTAAAAATTTCGAATAGTCTCAACCCAATCCTCATTCCCATTGGCAATTTGATCAAGATCATCTTCCATCTTGGCGGTAAAATTCACATTGACCACATCAGAAAAATATTCCACCACCAGATCAGAAACCTGGATGCCAATGTCGGTCGGAGTAAGGCGTTTTCCATCCCGGGTCACATAACCTCGATTTTGAATAATGGAAAGGATAGGAGCGTATGTAGATGGCCTGCCAATTCCGTATTCCTCTAACGCCTGCACCAGGGATGCTTCGGTATAGCGTGGTGGTGGCTGAGTAAAATGTTGGGCAGGGATAATGCGAAGCAATTTTTGATTTTGACCTTCTTCCAGTTCAACCGGAATACGGACATTCTCCGCTTCTTCACCCTTTACATCTTCATCCTTTGCTTCTTCATATACAACCAGGTATCCTGGGAATTTAAGAGAGGAACCGGATGTTCTCAGTAGGTAATTGTGGTCTTTGGTTGTACCCAAAATATCCACAGAAATCGTATCAAACACAGCTGCTTCCATCTGGCATGCAACGAAGCGTTGCCAAATGATTTGATATACCTTGAATTGATCAGGAGCCAGAAAAGGTTTCACCTTTTCAGGGGTACGAAATACTGATGTGGGTCGGATCGCTTCATGCGCTTCTTGAGCTACAGCAGCTCTTGTTTTGTACTGAGGAGGTGTCTCGGGCAGGAAACTCTGTCCATGAACTTCCAGAATATATTTCCTGGCTTCATCCTGGGCTACTTCAGCAATATTGGTGGAATCAGTACGCATATAGGTGATCAAACCGGTGGTACCACCTTCACCTACATCAATACCTTCGTATAATTGTTGAGCCAAGGCCATTGTTCGACGAGCGGTATATCCCAATTTTCGAGAAGCCTCTTGCTGTAAAGTACTGGTGATGAATGGACCTGATGGTTTGCGCCGGCGTTCGCTTCTTTTGATCTTATCGATCTTATAGGCAGCGTCCTGCATGTCAGCCAGAATGCCATCCACCACACCTTGTGTAGGAAGCTGTGGTTCTACATCATCAATTCTTGCCAGTTTGGCGATATAGTTGGACTTATATCCTTCAGGTCTGAATTCAGCTTCGATCGACCAATATTCTTCAGGGATGAATGCATCGATTTCACGTTCACGCTCAACGATTAAACGCAAAGCTACTGATTGCACACGTCCAGCAGACAATCTGCTGCGAACTTTCTCCCATAAAATTGGACTGATGCTGTACCCAACCAACCGGTCTAAAAGACGGCGTGCTTGTTGTGCATTCACCAGATCCATATTGATATTTCGAGGATGAGAAAAAGCATCTTGAATGGCGTGCTCTGTGATCTCATGGAAAACCACGCGATGAGAAATCGAAGGATTGATCTCGGCTGCTTCTAATAAATGCCAGGCAATAGCTTCACCTTCACGATCAGGGTCTGTTGCCAGGTAAATGCTTTCTGCTTCTTTCGCCAGTTGCTTTAATTCTTTCACTACAGGACGTTTTTCGTTAGGTACCCGATATCGTGGTGTAAAGTTGTTTTCTACATCGATCGATAATTCCGAACGGAGTAGGTCACGCACGTGCCCAACCGATGCTCGTACAGCATAACCCTTTCCCAAGAACCGCCCAACCGTTTTAGCTTTCGCAGGGCTTTCTACAATAACCAGCTTGCCTTCTCTTGTTTGGCGCTTCTTTTCAGGAGGAGTTAATCCTTCATGTGCTTCAGTCTTTCCAATTCGGATGACTTTCGAACCACAAACCGGACACGTACCACGTGTTATGGGAGTGCCCCGAGCATTAAAATCCGGCATGGCGTCAGATATTTCTCTCTTCGTTTTACATTTCATGCATTGAATTTCCACAGTTTCTCTCCTATAAATACCGGGTTTCACCGCGGTCTTTAAGAATTTTCACGACAGAACGAACCTTCTGAGCATCTTTCCGGTTACAAACCAAAAGAGCATCTCCTGAATCAATCACGATGATATCTTTCAATCCAATAGTGACCAACAGGCGTTCATTTGAGTCTGAATATATCACAGATTGTTGTGTATCTACATTAATAGTGTTTCCTTGTAGAATAATGTTCCCGTTTTCATCCGCAGGCAACACATCATATAGCGATTCCCAGCTACCTACATCATTCCATTCCAGATCCGTTGCGGGAATAACAGCAACAGACCTGGCTTTTTCCATGATCCCATAATCTATTGTTTGTGGTTGGATTTTTGGCCATTCCTCCCCTATGACTTCACTTCTCCTTGGAGTATTCCATGCGCCAGAAATCTTACTTAATTGTGCTGCCAGTTCAGGCATCAGCCGATTGAATTCATCCATGATTTTATCGACCCGCCAGATGAACATTCCCGAATTCCAGTCGTGATCACCTCGATGGATAAATTCTTCCGCTTTTTCCAAATCAGGTTTTTCCTTAAATTCTTCGACCAGGAAAATGGGCAGGTTTTCTACTTCATTCAAAAATTTTCCCCTCTGCACATATCCATATCCGGTTGCTGGAAACGTTGGTTTAATTCCCAGGGTCAATAAATAGCCTTCACTGGCCTGTTGATATGCGGCTTTCAAACATTGCTGAAATTTCTGCACATTAGCAATGAAATGATCGGCAGTGAGCACTGCCATCACACCATCTGGATTCCTGGATTGAATTGCCACCGCAGCCATTCCAACAACGGATGCTGTACCTTTGGGCATAGGCTCGATCAGGTAATTCTCAACAGGGATTTGAGGTGTCTGTCTTTGTAAAGCGCTTGCCTGTTCGGCTACAGTAACAACAAGAATATGATCGGGATCAAACAAACCAGTTAATCGAGATACTGCAAGTTGAAACAACGTGCCTTCATCAGTTAACTTCAGCATTTGCTTGGGTTTCTGGATACGCGAAAGTGGCCATAACCTCGTTCCACCTCCACCAGCCATAATCACTGCGTAAAAATTCTCATTCGTCTGGGTCTTCGACATAAGATACTCCCGCCTCACGTAAGGAATAGGTCATTCCGCCTACACTGTTGACCATTCCTTTTAATTCCATCATGGTAAGGGTTGCCGAAATTATATCAATACTTAAACTACTTGAAGCAACAATTTCATCAATATGCATCCCGCTTGAATTTTGCATGATTTTCAATAAGCTGGCTTCAATTTCGTTTTCTGGAAGAATGGCTGGTTGATGGTCCACTTTATGTTTGGATATTTTGAGTAGAGCTTCCAGGCTACTGATACCTGTATATGGATAAGCTCCCTGAGCGATCAATCGATTGGTACCCTTGCTTTGCGGAGCATAAACATTGCCCGGTACCGCCAGGACGTCTCTCCCTTGGTCAGCCGCAAATGTCGCAGTGATTAAAGCACCACTGGTTTCACCCGCTTCAACCACAATGGTTATCTGCGATAATCCCGATATGATCCGGTTGCGGGGAGGAAAATTTGCCGCGTCTGGCTTGGTTCCAGGGGGATAATCACTGATCACTGCGCCATTCTTCATAATTTGTTCAGCCAGTTTCTTATGCTCGGGAGGATAAACCTGTTCTACCCCACAACCCAATACTGCATAAGTTTTTCCTCCTGCATTCAATGCTGTTTGATGGGCTATGCCATCAACCCCGCGCGCCAGACCACTGACAATCGTAAACCCGATTCTTGCCAGATAATCCGCAATTTCCTCGGTCACTTGCCTTCCATAGGGAGTGACTTTTCGTGTTCCCACAATGGCAGCAGTTTGATTATTCTCTGGCTGGATTTCCCCTTTTAAATAAAGTACGGGTGGTGGTTGATCAATCTCCTTTAATAAAGTAGGGTAGGCTTCATCTTCCCAGGTTAATACTTGAATATTTTGCTGGTCGATCCAACGGATCATCTTATCTGGGTCTTTTGTTTCACGCACTTCAATGAGTTTTCCAACTATCTTCTCGCTCAACCCTGCCTGCAGCAGGGTATTCGGCGAAGCCAGCCATGCAGATTCAAGATCACCAAAATAGTTTAATAGTGCTCGAAATCTGACTGCACCAATACCTTTAACCAGGCTGAATGCTACCCAGAATTTCTTTTGATCCATATTTCTGGCTTAATCCCATTCTTGAGGTTGGATAATGATCTTTCGTGTTTTAATATCGATTTTCTTTACAACATCTGGTATGGCGGGGAATAATTGCTCATTGCCATCAGTTGATGTAACCACATAAACAGGTGCTGAACCAGTTTGTATAATCTCAGTGATCAATCCCAGTGATCTGCCTTGCTGATCTACCGCTTCGAGTCCTATTAATTGGTAAAAATAATACTTTCCTTCTGGTAAAGGGGGCAATTGTGATACTGGTATATAAACCAACTTGTTTCGAAAACTGGTTAAAGCTTCTGGAGTATCGATACCTTCAAATTTAATCAGCAGTAGATCATCATGTGATCGGGTGCTTTCGATCGTAAAAGGCTGGTGATGTTGTCCAATGAATAATTGTTTTCCTTTCTTAAAAAAATTCAAACTTTCGGAAAATATTTCAAGGACCATTTCCCCTTTTACACCATGTGACCGCCTTAACCGTCCAACTTCTAAAAATTCAGGCTCGCCCGGTTTGAGCGAGCCTGTTTTGCTTTGATCTTTCGTATTGCCAGGCAGGATATTTCCGTTTGGGCTCATCGGGCCTCAATAACATCGAGTGTCACCTGCTTGTTATCACGGGCTGCAGCCACACGTAATAAAATACGCATGGCATTGGCTACTCTGCCTGCTTTTCCGATAATTCTTCCCATATCATCTTTTGCCACATGCAATTCGAGACTGATTTTATTTCCAATTGCTTTACCCTGCTTGACACTGACACGAGCGGGATCATCTACTAAAGCTGTGGCTATATATTCAATGAGCTCTTTCATATCGCACCATCCTTTCCATCAGAAAAAAACGAAAATATTCCCTGATGTGTTTGTATTTTGGAATGAAGGAACTAATCTCGTCGGGTACGATTATCTACTTTACGAGCTTCGAATGCCTGGCGGCTTTCTTCCATAAGGGTTTCGAGTTTTTCACCCGCTTTATAGCGTGCATAGCGATCCATTACGCCAACGATTTTGAATAATTTTGCAACAGATTCACTGGGTTGAGCACCGGTGCTCATCCAATGGTAGACCCTTTCTTCATTTACCTCAAGTGTAAAGGGTTCGGTGCGGGGATTGTAAGAGCCTAAGATCTCCAAAAAACGACCATCACGTGGGGCTTCTTTATCAGCGACCATGATCCGGTATGTTGGTTGATTTTTCAAACCAGTTCTTCGCAAACGAATACGAACCATCGAACTATCTCCTCATAAAATTATGATCATATTTATATTTTTGTTTCTTCCACATCCAGTTGAGAGAGCGCGAAGGGTGCGCATCTGTCTGCTTGAAGAAACTCATCCAAACAGGCGGGATAAACCTTTTCCACCTGATGATTGCAAAGTTTTCATCAACCGCTGTGCATCACGAAACTGTTTCATCAAGCGGTTGACATCCTGTACTTCTAAACCGCTGCCACGGGCAATACGTCTTCTGCGGCTGGCGTTAAGTATATCCGGATTTCGCCTTTCTTGCATAGTCATAGAATTAATGATTGCTTCGGTTTTCTTAAATTGGTTTTCAGCATCCTTAGGATCAACCATTTTTGCTGCCTGACCTAAACTTCCAGGTAGCATCTCCATGATTTGTGAAAAGGAACCCATTTTTTTTACTTGTTTAATTTGACTGGCAAAATCTTCCAGTGTGAATTTGCCACTCATCATCTTACCAGCTTGCTTTTTTGCTTCTTCTTCATCGAGCGCAGCTTCAGCTTTTTCGATCAACCCCAGTACATCGCCCATTCCCAATATGCGAGAAGCCAGGCGAGAGGGCTCATAAACCTCAATAGCATCAATGCCTTCCCCTGTACCCAGGAACTTGATTGGGACGCCAGTAACATGCCGGATAGAAATTGCTGCACCTCCGCGCGCATCACCATCCATCTTTGTAAAGATCAATCCACTGATCGAAACTGCTTGTTTGAAACCTTCAGCTACCTGTAAAGCCGTTTGCCCGATCATAGCATCTACTACTAATAAAGTTTCTGCAACAGGAGCCTTTTTAGCGATAGCCGAAAGTTCATCCATTAATTCCTGATCGAGCTGAGAACGCCCAGCAGTATCCGCAATAACAATAGTGTATCCACCTTTTTGCCCTTGCTCATACGCCCGCTTCACCAGATCAGGAGGTTTTACTCCCTGTTCGTATACTACAGGTACACCAATCCGTTCACCTAAAGTCTGCAATTGTTTAACTGCTGCAGGTCGATATGGATCTGCTGCAACTAATAGGACACGCTCTCCCTGAGAGCGAAGCAATCTTGCCAGTTTTGCAACTGCAGTTGTTTTACCAGAACCCTGCAAACCCACAAGAATAACCAACCGAGGTTTCTCACCAGCCAGGTTCAACCTTCCAGGTTCGCCAAGTGTGGTGATCAATTCTTCATGAACGATTTTTATTACTTGTTGAGCTGGATTTAAAGCTTTTGAAACTTCATGCCCCACAGCACGTTCACGTACTCTGTTCAAAAAATCTTTCACAACGCTGTAATGCACATCAGCTTCCAGAAGGGCAAGGCGTACTTCGCGCAAAGAAACGTCAACATCGGCATCGGTCAGCTTCCCTCGACGTCGCAAGTTTTGAAAGATAGTGTTTAATCGTCCAGAAAGATTTTCAAACATGACAACTCATTACTAAAGAAAAAAGATCTATCCGCCTCAAGGTTTGGTAGCAGTTCATTTTAGCCGACATAGTTCTGAAGGTCAAGATGGAACTGATCGTAAATATTGAAAATCAGAGATATTCTGGTAACTATTTTCTCATTATTGGGTTTTAGGCAATAGAAGGAGTGATCATTATGAGCAAAGTAGCAATTATTACCGATAGCACTGCATATATTCCAGATTCAATGCTGAACGGGCTATCGATTCATACTGTGCCCTTGCAGGTAATATTTGGAGAACAGGTTTATGAAGATGGTATTACCATTCACCCAGAAGAATTCTATACTCGTCTGCAGATGAACAAAGTAAACCCTTCAACCTCGCAGGCAACACCTGCATCATTTAAAAAGTTATATCTTCATTTACTAGATGAAGGTTTTGATATTTTGAATATTGTCATTTCTTCTAAACTTTCTGGAACCCTCGATTCAGCACAACAGGCAATGCGAGAATTCCCTGGCGCTCCAATTGAATTGGTTGATTCCCTTTCAACCAGCATGGCACTTGGTTTTCAGGTTCTAACCGTAGCAAAAGCTGCTGCAAAAGGTGCAACGCTACATGAATGTAAAGCTCTTGCTGAGATGGCTTCAGAAAAAACTGGTGCATTATTCACAGTCAGCACATTGGAATACTTGCATCGTGGCGGACGTATTGGGGGAGCCTCAGCTTTTCTTGGGACTGCTCTTGATCTAAAACCCATTCTTGAATTAAGAGAAGGAAAGATCGAACCCATTGATCGCGTCCGCACCCTTTCGAAAGCGATTGATCAGCTTGTAGACCTGTTTGTGGAACGTGCAGATGGTTGCGGAAATCTACAGATCGCCTGTGTTCATGCAAAAGCTCATGAAGAAGCCGCTAACCTGTTAGAAAAAGTATCAGCACGTTTTCCCGAAGGGAAAATTACCACTAAAATGATTTCCGAAGTGAGTCCCGTCATTGGCACTCATACCGGTCCTGGCACACTTGGGATTGCCTATATGCTTGGGATGAGTTAATGCAGTAAATTTGTGGTAATCTAATAACATATACGATAAAATTAATTAGAAATCCGTTTTCACAACAATTGACCCTGGAGGTTGAAATTGAGAAAAGTCGCAGTAGTGACCGACAGTACTGCCTACCTTCCCGCAGATCTTGCAAAAGACTTGCCAATCTTCATCGTTCCGCTTCATTTGGTTATTGGGAAAACAACTTATTTGGATGGGGTGGATATTCAGCCAGATGAATTTTATTCATTGCAGAAAGAAAGTAAAGTTGTTCCAACTACATCGCAGCCATCTCCAGAGGAATTCATTAGTCAATTCCAAAAGCTTTTAAAAGATGGGTATGATATTCTCTGCGTTGTCATTTCTTCAGGGATTTCCGGCACCTACCACTCTGCATGTCAGGCGCGTGAATCATTGAAAAACGAACATATTGAAGTAATCGATTCACGCCTAACCAGTATGGGAATGGGATATCCGATCATTAAAGTTGCTCAGGCTGCTAGCCAGGGAGCTAATCTTCAAGAATGCAAACAATTAGCAGAAAAACTCCTTCAAAATGCTGGGGCAATATTTACAGTAGACACATTAAAATACCTTTTTCTTGGTGGAAGGATCAATACGGCTGCAGCGTTCATGGGAACCTTGTTAGACATGAAACCTCTTCTGGAATTACGGGAAGGGAAAATTGAAGCCATGGGAAGAGTAAGAACTTTCTCAAAAGCCATTGACCGACTGGCTGATATTTTTATTGAGCGTGTTAGAAATCATCAAGAGATCCATATTGGATATTTGCTAGCTAAAACGTATGAAAAAGCACAATTTTTAAATCAGAAGATTTTGTCACGCATTGATAATCCTGATCGTATCGTCAAGATTGTGTACGTCGATATCAGTCCTGTCATTGGTGCTCATACTGGTCCCGGCACATTAGGCTTAGCATACTTTTTTGGTATTTAGATTGATCCTCATCATTGTCAGGGTGCAGTTCATTACTGCACCCTATTTTCTTTTTGGTACAATGAAGGCATAATCTACATCAAAGGACAATGTGGCATGAAATCTTATCATTCGATTGGTGTTCAAAGTACAAAAATTCTTCTTCCACGGCAAGGGATTAACCCCCAGACCTGGGCTGTCATCGCCTGTGACCAGTTTACTTCCCAGCCAGAATATTGGAAGCAGGTCGAAAGCTTAGTTGGTGATACACCATCCACTCTTCATATGATCTTGCCTGAAGTGTATCTAGGAAGACCGGATGAACCTGCTCGAATCTTGCGAACTCAGCAAACCATGCAGAATTATCTTGACAATGATATTTTCACCACTCATGATGGTTTCATTCTCGTAGAGCGGAATATTAACGGTCGCATCCGCCGGGGCTTAATGATGGCATTGGATTTAGAACGATATGATTTTAGCGCAGGATCTCAATCTCTAATCCGTGCCACTGAAGGTACCATCTTGGACCGGCTACCACCTCGTATGCGTATTCGCGAAGGTGCACCTGTTGAAATTCCTCACATCCTTGTGCTGATCGACGATCCAAATTGCACAGTAATTGAACCGTTATTAGAGTATCGCCCCCGTTTGAAACAACTATATGATTTCGACTTGATGATGGGTAGCGGACATCTCACCGGATATGGCATCAACGATCCTGCGATGGAACACAACGTCGTTCGTGCCCTTGAAAAATTGACAGATCCAAACACTTTTTATCAACGATATGGTGTTGATAAGAATAAAGGGATACTCCTCTTTGCTGTTGGCGATGGTAATCATTCTCTTGCTACAGCCAAATCCATCTGGGAAAAGATCAAAAGCCAGGTTGGTATGAACCACCCTGCCCGTTTTGCCTTAGTAGAGATCGAAAACCTTCACGATGAAGCACTTGAATTCGAGCCTATCCATCGCGTTCTGTTTGGTATAAAACAGCCTATCATTGAATCAATGAAACAGGAATTTGGCAGCAATCTAACAATAGAAATACTCTCAAATTACGATGAATTAACGACATTGGTGCAAAAACAGACTGGTCAGACTCAGAAGATAGGTCTGGTTGAAAAATCCGGAAATTATCTTCTTTCCATTCAACAGCCAACTCATAACCTTGCCGTTGGAACATTGCAGGCATTCCTGGATAAATGGATCAAACAGGGCGGAGCTGAAAAAATTGACTATGTTCATGGTTCAGATGTGTTGAGAGATCTGGGCTGCCAGGAAAATTGTGCAGGATTTTATGTTCCTGCTATGCAAAAATCTGAACTTTTTAAAACAGTAATTGTTGATGGTGTTTTACCCCGAAAAACCTTCTCCATGGGTGAAGCTAAAGAGAAACGTTTCTATATGGAATGCAAACAGATAGCTTAAGGCAATCGCGAAAGGATATGAACAAAATCATCCATACATCGATGAAGCAAAAAGCAATTCATGTTGGACACTTGCTTTTATGCAGCCTATTTTCTCTGATGGTTGTTTCATGTCAGAATAAACCTGAAAGTGTCGCCACAACGGCGACACTTATTCCTTCCATCATTGTCACCCCAGAAATAACCTGCACTCCTGAAATCTCTACCATAACGCCAACTGTAACGAACACACCCATCCTTACCAGCAAGGTATGTTCTCCTTTGTTAGATTTTTCACTTTCAGATATCTCAAATATTTTGACTAATTCAATGAAAACTCCTTTACCAGGGAAAGATGATGGACATCAAGGGGTAGATTTTTCCTTTTGGTCATACGGAAAATGGAAAACCATCGAAGGTCTGGAAATTTCAAGTGTATTGGATGGCATAGTTGCTGGTACAGTTCATGATCGATTCCCTTATGGAAATATGATCATGATAGAAACACCACTGGAGCAGCTTCCTGTTGCTTTACAGGAAGTATTAAGTTCAATATCAGAATCTCCTTTGCCAGACCTAGCATATTCTCCTCTAACCTGCCCAGCCATTTCGCCTTCTGATTTCCCAAGCCAGCAGAAATCATTATATCTGCTATACGCACATATGCTGGAAGCTTCTACTCATCAATCGGGTGATGTTATTGCATGTGGTGAAAGCCTTGGTCAGGTAGGTAATACAGGTGATTCCAGTAATGCACATTTGCATTTTGAGGCGCGCATTGGACCATCTGGTTTTCGATTCACAGAAATGGCACACTATCTAAATGATCTCACAGAAACCGAGAGGTATAACTATTGCACCTGGAGGGTGAGCGGTATTTTTCAACTAGTCAATCCTATGGATGTATTATCTGCAGGTCTTCCTTAAAATGGAATGTGCATGAAGCTGCGAAAAGTCTTTTCATTAAAAAACCTGATAGCAATCGTTGTAATTCTGTTACTGGGATATCTGATAGGTATGGCATCCCAAAATCCAATTGGCAATACACAGGTTCAAACCATCGTACCTGCTGAAATATCAGCAAATCCCACAATACAATTAACCTTTCAAAACACAGAAATCCCTTCAGAAACTGTAGACAATATTCTGCAGAATCTTTCTACAGAGGGTGTTTTTGTATTCTCAATGGCAGATGGCAGTAATTTCCATCTTTTTGCTTACCATCCTGCTTATCTACCCCTTACACGAATAACGAATGACACTTGGGATGATTGCTATCCATCTATCAGCCCCGATGGAACACAACTGGCATTTGCCTCCAATCGAGATGGAGCCTGGGATATTTACATTCTCAATTTTAATGATAATGCGATTACTCGTTTAACCAACACTCTTGCATATGACAGCCGTCCTTCCTGGTCACCAGATGGTCAATGGATTGCGTATGAAAGCTATATCAATGACAATCTTGAGATCGTTGTTCAATCTACCACAGACCCAACGCTGCCAGTTCTACAATTGACAGATGATCCATCTGTCGATTATGCACCTTCGTGGTCGCCATCAGGGAGAATCATAGCTTTTGTTTCCAATCGTTCTGGTAATGAAGATATTTGGCTGGCATCTCTGGATGAGACGAACGATCGCTTCAAGAACGTGTCTCAAACTCCTGATGCGATGGAAGCCAACCCTGCCTGGTCATCTGACGGTAACCAATTGGCATGGTCAAGATCTGATGGCAATATTACTGCTATGTGGATATCTGACCTGGCTCATCCGCCCCGTGAGATGGGAGATGGAACTTTCCCGGTCTGGAATCCACCATCTGACCAGCTCGGTGGTATCTTACAAAGTCCCAATGAATCTTATCTAGTAGGCTATCATATTCAAGATGCCAGCATATCCATTCAACCCATGCACTTATGGGGTGAAGTACGAGGTATAGTTTGGGCAAAAGGTCTAATTACGCAAATTGCAGTAGATCAATACAAGACTAATTCTTCAGCAAACCAGGTTGAATTGTGGCAGGTTGAATTGGATGCCACTGCATCACCCCCTGCAGGACGCGATTCGATTGTACCGGTGCAAGATGTCGAAGCTCCTTATGCATTTCTTGATGACCAGGTAGATGAAGCGTTTGCAGCCCTAAAAGAAGCAACCGCAGTGAAGACCGGATGGGATTTTCTTGCTAGTCTCGAAAATATGTATACCCCGCTCACCCAGCCTGTTCAACCAGGCATCCAGCAAGATTGGTTGATTACAGGACGTGGAATTGCTGTAAATCCAGCCAGTTATTACGCAGGGTGGATGGCAGTAAGCAGAGAAGATTATTTTGGTGCTACTTATTGGAGGATTTATCTTAAAGCTCGATATCAGGATGGTTCGCAGGGTGAACCAATTACGCATTCAGTTTGGGATTTTACCGCCCGGTATAGTGGAGATACCGTTGGCTATGAACAGGGAGGACAATATGTAAACCCTCCCTCTGGGTACTGGATTGATTTCACTTCTCTGGCAAACCGGTATGGATGGTCGCGCCTGCCAGCAGAGGGCAACTGGCGTACTTATTTCGAAGGCACTCGATTCAACCAACTTGTTCTTACTGGTGGGCTAAGCTGGTATGAAGCGATGGTACAAATTTATCCCCCTGAAGTATTAACCTCTTCCGATTTTGCTCCATTTCTTTCTGTCACCCCAAAACCATGAAGAACTATGCCCCATCCCATTTCAATAATAAGAAGCCCTGGGGAAATTTTCATTGGGAGAAGAAATGTTTCCTTTTCTGTTTCTTGATAGTATGCATTGTCCTTTTTAACTCATGCAATACAGAAATGGATACAGTCTCTCAAGGATCCCCAACTCTGCCGCTTGCGGGAACACAAAACCTTGTTGATACTCAAACCATCATTCAGCAACCTACAACTAAAGTAACCGAAGAACCCCTTCATTTTACTTTTCCAACATCTGCTGCACCCCCTGTATCCTTATGGCGACCTCCGCTTTATGAGGTACCCTGGGCATTGAATCCTTTTGATCATTTTTACTTCACGCGACCAATCGCAACAGATGATGTAAATTGGCCACTTGCAGATTACCGCTATGGGGGTGTCTTTTTTGGTATGGATATCATTCACACAGGGATCGATCTTCCCAACCCAAAGGGAACACCTGTTATTGCAGCCGCTGGTGGTAAAGTCATTTGGGCTGGTAATGGTCTTTACCAGAACGATCCGAAATCAAGTGACGATCCTTATGGGTTGGCGGTGGTTATTCGTCATGATTTTGGTTACAAAGGACGCAACCTGAGCACAGTATATGCCCACATGGATCGGATTGACGTATCCGTTGGTCAAAAGGTGAATGTTGGTGACCAGTTGGGGATTGTTGGTACTACGGGAGCCACCACAGGTCCACATCTTCATTTTGAGGTCAGGATCGAAACAAACAGCTTTTACTCGACCCGTAATCCCGAACTGTGGCTTGTTCCGCCACAAGGCTGGGGAGTATTAGCGGGAAGAGTCATGAAACGGGATAGAACATTATTGTATAGACAGGAAGTCACAGTAATTTCTGAAGAAACCGAGAAACAGTGGACAGTATTCACATATGGAGGACAGCCAGCCAATAGTGATGATTACTATCAAGAGAACCTGGTGTTGAGCGATCTACCCGCCGGCAAGTATCAAATAAAGATCAAGTACGATGAAGAGGTATTCAGGTACGAAGTCACCATTAATCCAGGCGCAATCACTTATTTTCAATTTGCCGGTTCAAACGGCTTCTCAAGCGAATTACCCAACCCTGGATCACCTTGACATAAATCTCTTATTCTATGGTATTATTTCCAAATCAGGTCTTGAGCAAAACCTGAAGTCTCTTTGTGTTAAGAGAAATTTTTCTTGGGGCTTTTTAGAAATGCCCACTTATGGAGGAATCAATGTTAAAAAAAGGCAAACTCAGAATTGTGCTGGCTTTGCTGTTATGTGTAGTTGTTTTGAGCGCCTGTTTGAATCGCACCGCAGCTTCACCAACCCCAGATGTGAATATGATCTACACACAGGCTGCCGAAACGCTTGCTGTCCAGCTTACTGGCACTGCAGCTGCCATGCCAACCGCAACATTCACTGCATCTCCCACTGAGACACAGGCACCTACCGCGACATTAGCCGCTACGCTGCCTTTGGGAACCGTCCAGCCGGCGGTTACCCTCCCGGGCGTTGCAACCGCTACTTTGGCAGCACCTAAATCACCAGATGCTGCTACATGGGTAGAACAAACCCCTGCTGATGGTTTTCAGATGAATCCCGGTCAGACATTTGATATTGTATGGAAGTTAAAAAATACTGGAACCACTACCTGGACAACAAATTATGTCTATCGCTATTACTCAGGTGCCAAACTTCACGAAAATAAGAATAGTTATAACCTCAAAGCTGCCGTTGCACCTAATGATGAAGCGCTGCTTGTAGTAGATGGTATCGCCCCAATGACAGCTGGTGAATACACAACCACCTGGGTAATCACCAACGAAGCAGGCACTAACTTCTATGCATTTACCTTGACTATCAAAGTTGGTTCAGTCACTTCAACCCCCTTTGATCTGGATGCATATTGCTGTTCCGGTGAAGGTGTACCGGATCCTGCACGCAAGAATGATTCAACTTGTGCAACCTATTGGAATGCGGATAAAAGTGGCACTCCAGAACCCGGAACTGGAAACACCTGTCCGGCAGGTGTTAAGTAACCAGCCGCAAAAGGAGACTTTTCATGAAAGCTTTAATGAAATTGGTCTTACGGACCAGCATTATCATGGTTTTTCTTGCTGCTACAGGCTGCAGTGCCTTAAACCAGGCAACTTCAGTACCGACTGAGGACCTGGGTGCAGTACAAACTGCGGCAGTTGCTACAGCAAACGCAAACCTTGATGAACAGATGAATGTAGCGAAAACCGAAGCTGTGGCTACTGCTATTGCAGCCATTACAGAAGAAGCAAAACTTAATCCAAGTCCAACGATTGCTTTACCCACCCTTGAACCTACCACTGCCGTATCATCAACAACAGTTGTGATCAACACACCTATAACTGCAAAAACGAATCCACCCTCAGTTACCGTACCAACCATCACAAAAACACCTTATACCGATAATTGCAGTGTTGTTTCTACAACCCCCAAAGATTATCAGGTAATGACTCCCGGGCAGGATTTCGATGGGGTTTGGGTTTTGAAAAACACCGGAAAAGTAACCTGGACAGATGGACAATATTACATCAAAAATGTATCCGGAACCATTCCTACTGAAAAGGATGTCTATTACATCAAAGGTGATGTCGCAGTCAATGATTCTGTTGAAATTAGAGCAGATATGACTGCCCCAACCGCTTCTGGAACATACACTTCCAATTGGGCTGTCGTTAATAACGTAGGAATGCCATTCTGCTACATCTTTGTAGCAATAACCATTCCGTAATGGCTGATCAAAAAGAAACCATCAGGGCCGAGGTAAAAAACCTCGGCTTTTCATTAGTAGGTTTTACTTCATCCGATCCTATCTCCAGTTTCCCCATTTTTCAGGATTGGGTTGATGCGGGATATTATGGAGAAATGGATTATCTTGCTCGGGAGGATGCAATTTGTAAGCGAGCTGATCCAGCTTTATTGATGCCCGGAGCGTGTTCGATAATTGTACTGGCTGCTTCATATCCCCCGCCAGATATCGCAAAGACTGAAAATTCGAATTTTCCAGCCATAGCTGCCTATGCACAGCTAGCTGAAGATTACCATATATCACTCAAAAAAGCTTGCCATCAAGTCGAGTTGATCTTACATAACTACTATCAAAACGATCAGCTTAAAATAAATGGCGACAAATTACTGGCCAGATCCTTCGTAGATACAGCTCCCATTCTCGAAAAAGCATTAGCACAAAAAGCAGGATTAGGCTGGATTGGTAAGAATGGTTGTTTCATTAATAAGGATTTTGGTTCCTGGCTGCTGCTTGCCGAAGTTTTTACAAATGCATTCATCGATCCTGATCCACCCACAAAAAAGGATTTTTGCGGAAAATGTACCCGCTGTATTACGGCTTGCCCTGCGCAGTGCATTCTTCCTAACCGCACTCTTGATGCCCGGAAATGTATCTCATACCTTACCATCGAGCATCATAGCGAGATACCCGGGGAATCGCAACCTGTTTTGCAGAATAAAATCTTTGGTTGTGATGTGTGCCAGAGTGTCTGTCCATGGAATAAACCATCCAGATCGAAACCTGAGAGTTTACTTCAGCAATCTTTGCTAAATACTTTCCCAGAAACATGGCAGCAAGTTTTAGAAATGGATGATGAGAAATTTTCCAGGATATTTACCCACACACCTCTGGAACGATTGCACAGAGAAAGATGGTTGAGAAATGCACTGGTTT
The DNA here is from genome assembly GCA_034430215.1 of Anaerolineaceae bacterium. Classification (GTDB taxonomy): domain Bacteria; phylum Chloroflexota; class Anaerolineae; order Anaerolineales; family Anaerolineaceae; genus UBA4782. The sequence goes on from DAOUFE010000019.1 coordinate 612,324, forward strand.
CTGCGGTGAACTCTGGTGACCAGTCTTTAGTCCCTCTCATGATAAATATTCTTCGTAATGACCCGTCACCATTGGTACGATCTCATGCAGCTGAAGCCGTGTATCGGTTAGCAGGAAAGTCTTCGATTTCCATTTTACAGCAAGCATTGGATCATGAAAAAGATGAAAATGTTTGTAAATCGATACGAGAGATACTGGCCAAAATCGTATAAACCATTTGTAATATAATGAAAGAATGAAAGCTAAAATTATCTCCATCCTTGTTTGTTTTGTAATCCTGGTTTCCGCGTGCAGCAAGGTTTCAGAGACTTCAACACCTGATAATGATTTTATGGCAACCCAGGCAGTTGCTACATTTCAAACCCAACTCACCCTCACCCAAACGGCTATCGTTATTCCTAGTGCTACCAGTACGCCAGAAATTATTAATACAGAAATACCTGCACTAACGTTAACCCCTTTCATACCTTCATCAACTTTGGTTACTTTTGCGGGTGATAAAGCTGAATATATTTCTCAGAGCCCACTTGATGGTGCTGAATTAGGGGTGAACCAGAAGTTCGATATCATTTTTGTGGTTAAAAATGTAGGTGAAACCACCTGGCAACCAGATTATCAATTGCGTTATCACAGTGGACGTGCTTTTGCAGAGGTATATTTCATTTCTTTTAAAAAGGAAGTGAAACCTGGAGAAGAGATCACTCTTGTGATGGATGCAATTGCCCCCCCCGATCCCGCTACCTATAAAACCAATTGGAAACTTACCAATTCAGAAGGGGTGAATTTTTACGACCTTTCGCTTACCATTAAAGTGGTGTCAGGGAATACAAGTACACCCACTCCCACTGAAACAACAACACCAACACCAGATTGACGATTGCCTTATTTAATGGGCTAATCTTCTGGTGTTGATGTTTCTCCAGGAACAACGATTTTTACAAATACATACTCACCGAAGGTATTTCCCACCTCATTTCTCATCAACCAGTATCCAACATATGTACCAGGATTGGTTGGAGCTACCATATCTACAGATACTTCTCCGACATTTCCAGACCTGACTGGACTGGGAATCTTTGTTGTTCCACCATCCAATTCATTCCCGTAAGAAAAGATGATGGAATAAGCGGTTGTCCAATCGCATGTACCAGTATTTTGAATTTTCCATGTTTTTGTAAATTTTTCACCAGGCTTGAGGATCGAACCATCAGGGATGGTAACATCGCTGACATAGGCTGCATTGTCGCATAGAATTGGAGTACTGTTAACCCTGGGTACAGGCGTGTATGTGACCTCCATAGGGGTCATCGTTGGGAAAAGGGTTGAAGTTTTAAAAATAGTAGCGGTAATGCTGGGTGTGATTGTTGCAGTTGCTGGAACGATGGTCACCTGTTTGGTCAGAGTGGCTGCTACCTCTGTATGTAAGGCATCCAAAGATGCTTCCTCTGTTTCTGTACTGGTGGTTTTGGTACAGGAGCTAAAAAAACAACAGGTTAATAGTATTATTCCAATTGCGTATCTTTTCATAGTTTTCTCCATAATCCCACTATTTAACGAAAGACCTGGAAACTCTTTCATTATTGGAACAGAGAACAGATGGATCTAATTTTACTATCCAATAAAAATTGCTTTTTCTGGATTACGCAATGTAAGCCTAACACATATTATATAAAAAAGTAATGAATGTGAAAATCCAGCCTCTCCTTTACTTTGTGTTATCAATGCATAGGAATTAGTAAAAAGAAAAGCTGCAATGAGCAGCTTTTCTTCATTAAATATTTTAGTTAATAAAATATGTCTGGTGAATTTATTGTGTTGCTGTAGCTGAAGGGGAAACTGGTGTTGTTGAGATAGTTTGAGTCCCTGGACGTGGAGTACTGGAAGGTACAACCGTTTTCGTCGGAGTAACAATGTAAACCGGTATGATCAGCAAATCACCTGCTTGAATTGCATTCTTATCAGTAATCTCATCCAGGTTGTTCTTTTTCCGATACTCATTCGTGTACTTCAATATTTCATCAACCGTACTCCCAAATTTTGAAGCAATTGCATCCAGACTGTCACCTAATTTGACGGTATATTCGATTTTCGTTCCACGGGCAAGATCTGTTGGAATAGGTGTTTCAGTGGGCATTTCCTGATCAGGTGCAGGTATAAGGATCTTGTCACCAGGATTAATGGGACAGCTATTACCAAAATTGTTGATTAGCAAAAGCAGATTTAGATCAACCTCAAATTGCAAAGCAATATCATAACAATTATCCCCTTCTTTTACGGTATATTCAAAAGGTCCAGAGGGGGTCAATGTGGCTTCTACCGTGGGAGTTTGTGTTTCGGTCGGCGTTAAAGTGATCGTTGCCGTTGGTGGTATTTCAGTTGGAGTATAGGTGATCGTTGGAGTTGGTGTCTTCGTTTTGAAAAGCACTATCTGACCTTTTCCTGGTCCGATCAACCAAACAACAAGGATCACAATGCCAACAATCACAAGTAATGCTGCCAACCCGCCTAAAACGAACGGCATAAGCTTTTGTTTACGTCGGTAAGAATCGATTACTTCTTGTGGATTTTCTTTATCTTCGCTCATAGGGTTTCCTGTGTTTTCTTTAATTTGAACAACCAGTTGTGCCCGCTATCAGGATATTACCTGAAAAAAGGCAATATGACAAGATGGAGAAATCTTCTCTTCCATGCCATGTTAATGATTGTTATGAATATAGCTTTTAAGGAATTGTCCAGTATAGCTTTGAGGTACTTTACAAATTTGCTCTGGAGTTCCGATTGCGATCAATTCTCCTCCCCTGTCTCCACCTTCAGGACCAAGGTCAATGATTTCATCAGAAACTTTGATAATATCCATATTATGCTCAATGATCAATACTGTGTTGCCTAAATCGACCAGTTGCTGAAGTACCTCTATCAATTTATGAACATCTGCTGCATGTAAACCAACAGATGGTTCATCAAGCACATAGAGAGTCCTTCCTGTAGCTCGCCTCGATAATTCTTTTGCCAGCTTTACCCGCTGCGCTTCACCACCCGAGAGAGTTGTTGCAGGTTGACCAATTCGTATGTATCCCAATCCAACCTCATTCAGGGTTCGTAATCGAGTGACGATTGCTGGAAAAGCGGAGAATAACTCCAATCCCTCTTCCACTGTCGAATCTAACACATCAGCAATAGTCTTCCCTTTGAAATGTACCTGCAAGGTTTCTCGGTTGAATCGCGATCCGTGACAGACATCACAGGGTACATAGACATCTGGTAAAAATTGCATCTCTATGCGCAATTGCCCATGACCCTGACAGGCTTCACATCTCCCACCATGAACATTAAAAGAAAACCGATTAGCCTTGTAGCCACGCATTTTACTTTCAGGCAATTCACCAAACAATTTGCGGATCTCATCGAACACGCCGGTATAGGTTCCTGGATTTGACCGCGGAGTCCTGCCAATAGGAGATTGATCGATATTGATGATCTTATCGATATGCTCAATTCCATCTATCCGTTCATACTCACCAGGATTTGTATGTGCGCCATGTAGTTCACGAGCTAATGCCTGGTAGAGGATATCAACCATCAAAGTAGATTTACCCGACCCAGATACTCCTGTGATGCAGGTAAACTTTCCCAGAGAAATGGGTATCGTCAAATTCTTCAGGTTGTTTGCTTTTGCTCCAACGATAGTCAGAAATTTACCGTTCCCCTCACGTCGTTTTTCAGGCATCGGTACCTGTAACCTTCGGGAGAGGTATGCACCGGTGATCGAATTGGGATTATCCATGATCTGTTGGCTGGTACCTTCTGCAATAAGATACCCTCCATGTTCTCCTGCACCAGGACCCAAGTCAACGATCCAATCAGCAGAAAGGATTGTTTCTTCATCATGCTCCACCACCAGAACGGTATTTCCAATATCGCGCAGGTCTTTCAACGTTTTCAATAACCGGTCATTATCTCTGGGATGCAACCCTATGGACGGCTCATCGAGTACATACAGAACACCCATCAAGTGAGAACCAATCTGGGTAGCTAACCGAATCCGTTGTGCTTCTCCACCTGATAAAGAACCTGCTGATCGGTTTAATGTCAGGTAATCTAAACCAACATTTACCAGAAAACCCAATCTTGCAATGATTTCTCGAATAATCCGGTCGGAAATCGTCTTATCTCGTTGAGAAAGAGGACTATGATCTCCAAGTAAATTTTGAACCCATTCAAGAGTTTTATTCACCGGCCAGGTGGTAACTTCGATGATATTTCTTCCATCCACTCTGACAGCCTGAGCTTCTTTACGAAGACGAGCTCCATTACATACTGGGCATGGGCGATTGGACATGAATTCAGATATTTTGCTGCGAATATATTCCGATTGAGTTTCGTGATATCGCCTCTGTAGATTGTTTACCACTCCCTCAAAACTGGTCTGGAAAGAGGTTTCACGCTCTTCCCTTTGGAAATGTACAGTAATCGCTTTATCGCTGGTTCCATATAAAATCACATTGAGCTGTTCCGGCGTGAACGTCTCAACCGGTGCATTCATATCGATATGATAATGCTTGGCTACTGATTCCAACATTTGCCAGTAATATTTTCCGTTTTCTTTACCCCCATTACTCCACTCCATAGCAGCTATTGCACCTTCAGCCAATGATCTTTCTTTATCTGGTATCAACAGATCAGGATCAATTTCCAACTTTGATCCCAATCCCTGACATTCAGGGCAGGCTCCATGCGGGGTATTGAAAGAAAAAGTACGTGGTTCGATCTCAATCAGGCTTACCCCATGCTCAGGGCAGGCAAGATGTTCTGAATAAAAATAATCAACCGGTGGTTCAAGACTCAAGTTCTGAACTGTGACAAAACCCTCTCCCACTTTTAGAGCAGTTTCTACAGAATCAGTCAGCCGCGTCCGCGCAGCCTTTTCATCCTCCTCATTTTCAGCTTTTCGGATCACCAGACGATCTACAACAGCTTCTATGGTGTGGATCTTATAACGGTCAAGGTTGATCTGCTCATCCGAAAGATCATGCACTACACCATCCACCCTCACCCTTGCAAACCCGGCTTTGCGAATTTCATCAAGCACTGCCTGATAGGTACCTTTTCGGGCTCGCACAATGGGTGCCAGGATCAACAGCTTGCTGTCAACAGGGATCTTCTCAATGGAATCAACAATTTCCTGGGCAGACTGCTTTACAACCTCCCGATCACAGACTGGGCAATGAGGTACCCCAACTCTGGCAAAAAGCAAACGCATGTAATCATAAATTTCAGTTACCGTACCAACGGTGGAACGTGGATTATGAGATGTCGCTTTCTGATCAATCGAAACCGCAGGAGAAAGTCCTTCAATATAATCCACATCCGGTTTATCCATTTGCCCCAGGAATTGACGTGCATATGCAGAAAGCGACTCAACATACCGCCTTTGTCCTTCTGCAAAAATGGTATCAAAAGCTAGCGATGACTTTCCAGACCCCGAAAGGCCGGTAATGACAACCAGCTTATCACGAGGTATTTCAACAGTTATATTTTTTAGATTATGCTGACGGGCACCTACAACCCTGATGTTTGAAGAGGAACTCATTTTAATCCTAAATAGAACATTTATTCTTATTATACATCAATTATGCAACTTTGCATTATAACATAGCCAAAATTTTTCCTTAAATTCGGAATTTTCTAAAGCATGTATAATGAGTATTGAATTCATTCCTCCTTACTGAGGTCTCCATGGAAATAACAGAACATAAAAGAGCAATTCGAGCCTGGACAATGTATGACTGGGCAAATTCAGCATTTGCAACCACGATCATGGCTGCGGTTTTGCCTGTGTATTATTCATCTGTGGCTGCTTCTAATCTTCCCAAAAATATGGCAACCGCCTATTGGGGGTTCACAACTTCTTTTAGTGCACTTATTGCTGCGCTGATCAGCCCCATATTGGGAGCTGCTGCAGATTTTAGTGGGAAAAAGAAGCGCTTTCTGACAGTTTTCATGATCCTGGGCGTGACAGCAACCGCCTTGCTGTATTTCGTTCAAACAGGTGATTACCTTCTAGCTTCTTTATTTTTCATTTTTGCCAATATTGGCTTCGCTGGTAGCCTGGTGTATTATGATGGACTACTCCCTCATGTAGCTAATCCAGATGAAATTGACCAGGTTTCCTCGCGTGGATATGCCATGGGGTATATCGGTGGTGGTATTTTGCTGGCGATTAACCTGGTCATGATTATGATTGCTCCAAAATTCATTGAAGGAATTGATACCGCTTTGATGAGCCGGCTTTCATTCGTCACAGTAGCTGTTTGGTGGTTTGTTTTCACCCTTCCTCTACTGCGACATGTAAAAGAACCTCCCCGACGTATTGAACAAGGGGAAGAGAATTACAAGCCAATACAGGCCAGTTTTTCTCGACTCAAGAAAACTTTTAAAGAAATTCGCCACTATCGAGATCTAGCAATGGCGATGCTGGCTTTTTGGATATATGCTAACGGAATTGGTACCATTATTGTCATGGCTACTGCATATGCCACCGAGCTTGGTTTTAGCTCAACAACAACCATTGGCACTTTATTGATGGTGCAATTCCTGGCTGCTCCTTTTGCTTTTCTTTTTGGTTGGTTATCACGTAAAATTGGCACGATCAAATCCATTTACATCAGCTTGATTATTTACACTTTCATTTCTATTGCGGGATATTTCCTGTACCATGAATGGCAATTCTGGGTATTGGGTGCTGCGGTTGCTACCGTTCAGGGTGGAAGTCAGGCACTTAGTCGCTCATTGATTGGTAAATTAATGCCAAAAAGCAAATCAGCAGAGTTCTACGGTTTCTTCAGCGTGTTTGAAAAATTTGCTTCCGTCTTGGGTCCACTGCTTTTTGGTGTGGTTTCCACCATCATGGGCGAAAGCCGGCTAAGCATCGTATCTCTTATCATTTTCTTTATCGTCGGCTTGATTCTACTTACCCGTGTGAACGTAAAACGCGGAATGGAAGCTGCTCTGGAAGAAGAAGCGCGGATGTCAGATGCACAGATTGGTTAAACTCTAACCAGCACCCTATTTTGTTGAATTGTGTAAAAATCCAGCAGAAATACCTGCTGGATTTTTTATTTGTTTTTAAGAATTATCATTCATATATTGTTAATAGGTAACTATTCATGGCTTTTGAAAATATTGCAAGGCCATTCGAAGTCGAGATTCTACGTCTTTTGGTGCATCCTTTGGCAAGGCCTGGATCACCGATTGTGCCTCGATCACACTATATCCCAGACTGGTAAGCGCTTCCAGTATTTCGGTATCCACATCCAGGATCGCACCACCCATGGTTTCCAGATCCCCTTTGATCTTTCCCTTCAGATACAGCAATATCTTTTGTGCTGTCGTTTTCCCAACGCCGGGCACTCTCCCAAACACATCTGACTGTTCAGATAACACAGCTCTTTTGATCATATCCGTGGAAAGCGTTCCAAGGATTGCCAGAGCAAGTCGCGGTCCTACTCCATTTACCCCAAGCAATTGTGTGAATAAATCGCGTTCATCGACTCTTTCAAATCCATATAATGCTAAAAGATCCTCGCGAACTATAAGATGAGTGTACAATGCGACCTTCTGCCCAGCATATGTCTGATGAAGAAGCCCTGGCACAGTATAAACCCGCAAACCAATTCCACCCTGCATGATCACCAGTGATCCTTCTTCAACAGTAAGCACTGTGCCTTCCAGAAATGCGATCATCGCTCACTCTCCTTCATTCGATTTTCTGTGTTGATTGAAGATCTCATAAATAACCACGGCAGTTGCAACTGCTAGATTCAACGAATCGGCGGATCCTACCATAGAAATAGCAACTACATCATCACAGAGAGCATAGTGCGCTTCAGTCAGTCCTTGCCGTTCACTCCCCATGAGTAAAACCATTGGATCAGGATAAGGATACCCATAATAATCTACCTGAGCTTTATCTGAAGTGCCAATAATCTTAATACCTTTTGATTGTTTCCAGGCTGCAAACTGCTCCAGGCTGGCTTTAATGAATTGAAGACTAAAAAGCGTACCCATACTGGCACGCATAGCTGCAGGGTCATATGGATCGGTGGATTGGTCCAATAGGATCAGTCCTCTTCCTCCGACCCCATCCAAAGTCCGCATGATCGTACCAAGATTACCAGGATCTGCTATAGAATCCAGCGCAACCATCAAATCACCAGTGTTTGGTTTTAGCTCATCAAGATTCATCCATCTTTGTTCACAAACCGCAGCGATTCCCTGTGGATTTTCCTTTTGTGCGATGGAACGAAAGACTACTTCATCTAGCTCTAAAATAGGGATTTTTAATGTATTGGCTTTTTCGACTAAAGAGTATCCATAATCGCTATGGAGAAGTTTTGGTGCATAAAGAAGGCTATCAAATACAGCCTGATGATCAAATGCATCTCCAACAATTCGCAATCCTTCGCAGTAGAAAAGTCCGCTGTTTTGACGTTCTTTCTTCTCGCGTAATTTTCGAATGGCTTTGATCTTTGCATTGGCGGTACTTGTGATCATATTGTAGCCTGGTAGTAATTATTGTGATTCAAATGGCAGATGGCTATTGCCAGGGCGTCTGCAGCATCATCGGGTTGGGGAATCTTGTCAAGCTGCAATAATGTCTTCACCATACTCTGAACCTGATGTTTATCCGCCATGCCATAACCTGTGACCGCTTGCTTGACTTCTAAAGGGGTATATTCTCCGATCGGGATTTTCTCCTGCGCAAGAGCCAGTAAACAAATTCCACGAGCCTCACCTACCGAAATGGCAGTCGATACATTCCGCTGAAAAAACAACTTCTCCACCGCTGCAGTGGCAGGATGGTGGAGAAGAAGTAATTGTTTTAATTCAGAATGAAGGATCAATAAACGATCACTAAGGCTGATGCCTGGTTTTGTTTGAATGATCCCATAGTTGACTGCCTGAATGCTTCCATCGGGCTTTTGAGTGATGAAACCATATCCAGTGATCGCAACACCCGGATCAATCCCCAATACAAGCATTAACCCTCTTCCAGGACAGCCAGAGCCTCCTCAGAAATATTGAGGTTGGAATACACATTCTGCACATCATCCAGCTCTTCCAGTGCATCCAGTGTCTTTAAAACCTGAAGAGTTTCCTCTACACCCAGATCCATTTCTTGGTTGGGTTCCATACGTATAGAGGCATCTTCAATCTGAATACCTGCAGAACGCAATTTGTCACTTAAAATCTTGAATTTGTCGACGGGTGCTATTATCTCGATGGATGTTCCATCATCAGTCACATCATCTGCGCCGCCATCCAAAGCAATCTCAAATATTTTATCAAAATCATTTCCCTTGGATGGAATGGAAAAATATGCCTGACGAGTAAATTGCCATGCGACAGAACCAGCTTCACCCAGGTTACCGCCCGAACGAGTCAGAATGTGGCGCACTTCAGCGACAGTCCGATTACGATTTTCTGTCATGCAGTCAATAAGGACTGCAATACCATGCGGAGCGTAACCTTCATACATCACTTGCTCAAATGCAAAGCCATCCTTTAAATCGCCTGTACCGCGCTTGATTGATCGTTCGATATTGTCTTTGGGCATGTTCTGCGCCCGAGCTTTATCCACTGCCAATCGCAGCCTGAAATTCATTTCCGGATCACCACCCCCCTCGCGTGCTGCCATCACAATTTCTCGGGTCAGTCGGGTAAATAACTGACCTCTTTTGGCGTCCGCTGCACCCTTTTTACGTTTAATGGTCGACCATTTATTATGACCAGACATATTCTTTCTCCATCTTTTTTAGAATAGCCTAATTTTTCAAGATTATACCATAACGCGCCGTCTTAACAGATCTGCAAGGCGGTGCTTTTTTCTACCCTTAAGTATTGAATCCTTCAGTTGAATATACTAAAATTCCACTATAGTATTACCAATTTATTACCAAATGATATATTTATATTTTATTGCTTCATGATGTAGATCAAATATGAAACTAAAAAAATCAACTTTTCGCTTTTTCCTGGTATTAACTTCACTCCTCTGTCTTCTTTTGACATCAGGATTTTCTTCTTTCATTCCAACGACTGCTGTTGAATCTAAACTGGACCAGGAAACATCCGTTAATTCTTCGTTCCCTACCATTTCACATTTTGTCCAATCATTACAATTGAATTCTTCCGAAACAGTGACAGGTGTTTATATACCTAACACGTTCGCATTCAATGTAGTTCAGCAGCCAGCGGGTAATCCAGCATACGTTTCAAGTGCAGAAGATGTAATAACTCAATTCGCATTGGCAAGCAAGTATGGTTCGATAGGTTTGATGGCACACAATAATCTTGCAGGAGCTACATTCGAAAATGTCATTCCTGGGCAAACTATTGTGGTTATCTATGGAGATGGTTCTCTGGATTATTATCACATCACAGCAATAGAAAAATATCAGGCGCTTAGTCCTACCAGTCCTTATTCACAATTTGTAAATCTTGATACAAATGGTGCTGTGATGAGCGCTGAAGATTTATTCATGCATGTTTACGCAAATGCAGGAACCCTGGTGTTGCAAACCTGCATCGCCAATGGTAATCAAACTTCCTGGGGAAGAATGTTCATCCTGGCTGAACCAATCCAGGAATTTCAACCATAATCTTATTCATTGACAACCGGGTTGGTCAACACACCAATCCCTTCGATTTCTACTTCGACGATATCACCGGCATGGAGAGGACCCACTCCCGCCGGTGTTCCGGTTAATATGATATCGCCAGGCTCCAATGTCATGATCGATGAAGCAAATGCAATCAATTGATTGATACTAAAGACCATTTCTCGGGTAGAAACCAGCTGCCGGATCTCATTGTTAACACGGCAGGTCAGCATTGCATCTGCAGGATCGAAATTTGTCTCTATCCAGGGGCCAATTGGACAGAATGTATCAAATCCTTTTCCACGCGTCCATTGTCCATCCATACGTTGCAGATCGCGTGCAGTTACATCATTGGCTATCGTATAACCTAAGATATATTCCCCAGCTTTTTCTGTAGTGATTCCGCGCCCTCGTTTTCCCATCACAACCACCAGTTCCCCCTCATGTTCAACCTGGTTGGATTGCCTCGGTAACCGGATCATATCTTGATGCCCAATCAACGAACTCAGTGGCTTGAGAAAGAGGATCGGTATTTCGGGAACCTCAGCCCCATGTTCCAGAGCATGAGCAACATAATTTCTCCCCACACAGATAATTTTTGAGGGGATAACTGGAGGCAATAGTTTTACCTGGTTGATTGGAAGATATACTTCATGCCGGCGAAATTCACCAAATATATCCCCCTCCACTTCACCCACCATATTATTATATAACCAGCCATAAGAAGCTGCCTTATCTTTCCATTGATATCGAATAAATTTCATAGTATTTTCCCCAGTTTAAGGTATAATATCTGCCTGCGGGCGGGTATCTCAGTTGGTTAGAGAGCTTCTCTTACACAGAAGATGTCGCAGGTTCGAGTCCTGTTCCGCCCACTCCTTCAAAGTGATAACTTCTCTAGAAGAGAAGTTATCACTAATGTTTTAATCACGATCCTGAAATAACAAATTACCAAATGTGTTTGCGTCATCAGAATTATTTTGGCACTGTGCTTTATTAAAACCAATCACGTTTAATAAAGATGCCGATCACTAAGCCAGCCAATCCAGTGAAAATCGCAATAATGATGAGATATGCCCATGGAAGTTGAGCGAATGGTAGAGTTACATTCATTCCAAAGAAACTGGTCACGATCGTAGGGATGCTGAACACGATCGTAATGGATGTCAGGAATTTCATGACCACGTTAAGGTTATTTGAAATAATCGAAGCAAAAGCATCCATCATCGAGCTGAGAATGTTATTAGCAATATTGATCATTTCGATTGCTTGCTGATTTTCAGTTATTACATCCTCCAACAGATCCTCATCTTCAGGATACATCCGGAATAACCGGGTGTTTTGTAGCCGGTTCAGCACTAATTCATTGGATTTTAAAGCAGTAGTGAAATACACCAGGCTTTTTTGATATTTCAGTATTTCTAATATCTCTTTATTTCTTGAAGACAAGGTAAGTTGGTCTTCCAATATATCGACATTCTTATTAATTTCGCGCAGGTATGTCAGGTATTTATTGGCTGCAACCAGAAGGATTCGCAAAACAAACCTGATTCTTTTTCCTGTAGACCAGTTCTTGACTTTACCAATAGTAAAGTCGTTAAGAATATCTGTAGGAAGTTTACTGATCGTCACAAAGTAGTTCTCATGGATCACCATACCAAGCGGTATTGTGTTATAGGGAATATCCACACCTTCACCTTGATAATATGGCATTCTCATCAATATGAACAAGGTGCCGTCATCTTCGCGCTCAGTACGCGATCTTTCATCGAGGTCTAGAGGGTAAGTAACAAAATCTTGTGGAATACCCAGACCTACAACTTCTTCGATTTCCTCGGTTGTCGGGTCAACCAGGTTGATCCAGCAACCATCTACGGGTTGGCTCAGGATCTGTAGCCCATTTTCAGTGCTTTTGTAAATAGTCAGCATGGGTTCCTCCGTAAAATGGTTTGCAACAAAAAAACCTTGCGAAGGTCTCAAAGGCTCCATATTGCAGGAAAATCATTCCTTTGCCAGATAATTGCCCGAGTTGCCCGAAAACAAACCCGGAACTGGTATAAAAATAAACCTTCGCAAGGCTTTACGTCTTGTTGGTATGCTATTTTACCTCTTTTCGAGTTTTCTTCATAGTGATTTTGTGGTGAATTCTTTGTGAAATTTTTTAGAAAAAATGAATAAAAACTTCATTGGTTCTAAACCTGATAGCGTTATGATGCATCTTTAGTTGAAAACCTTATCAGGATTGTGTATAAATTGAAGAAACAGAAGTTATTCAATCGCGCATCACAAATCCGCACTACAGTTCCCCTGTCAAAACATCAATGTTCGCAATTGACCTTCCTGGAAGGTCGGGTTCTTCTAATCCCTCAAAATTTCAAACTACAAGAAGATAAGCTTTTGAGAGGATCCCACCTGATTTTACGATCCCTTCGAACAATGATGTTCTAATACATTTTAGATAAGGCAAATTAAATTTTTACCAAGAAGTTTCTGTGAAATCAAAATGGATTAAGGTTTTTTTCTTTGTTGGTTTATATCTTTGCGGCGTAATTATCTGGGGTTCGCTTCTAAATTGGGGAAATGTTTCGGCTGTTCATGATTGGGCAGAAATCAATCTTCCCAGACTGGCTTTCTTGCAAAATGCAGTCCGAACACTATCATTACCTCTGCATATGGCGGGAACCGGTGCCTTACGCGGATTGACTGATCGCTTTTTATCCATACCGGATGTCATCCTATCGCTAGATATTATCCTTCTCAGTTTCCTGAATATCGATACATTTATCCTAATTCACTGGTTGTTCTGCTATACCCTGGGATTTATTTCTCTGATATGGCTTTATAAACGACATAATGTTCAGCCTGATTCGCTATTCCTGTTGTTTATTCTAGTGAATTTTAATGGACATATTGTCAGCCATCTCAGTGTCGGTCACTTTACCTGGGGAGGATATTTCCTGTTTCCCTGGCTGATCATCCTTTGCATGGAACTTAGAACAGTAAAACGGAATTGGATATGGATATCTGCAGTTGCGGTTTTAATGTTGTTTATGTGGCTGTTGGGTTCTTTTCAACAGTACATAATTGGTCTCATTTTGCTTCTTCTTTTTAGTTTGTTTTCATGGCGAAAAACAGGTACAGTACTCATATCCGTTCTTTTTAGCATATTGGTTTCTCTTGGAAGAATTCTCCCATCCATTTTAATCTTCGGAATTGCAGATAATGCTCCCCTTGGTGGTTATCCACTCTTAAGGTTCATGTGGAGTTCCGTAATTTCCACAAGAACAGTGGATAACTGGCTTCCGTATATGAATTTTCAGAGTCCTCTTGGTTGGTGGGAATTTAATATATATTTTGGCAAAATTGGAATATTGCTTTTGGTTGCTCTCGGTGCGTTTTGGATATTGCAGCAGCTCTTCGAAAAACGAATATCCGCTTTCTGGTTGCCAATTTTTGGACTTTTTTACCTTTCAATCAGGAATAACTACGCCGAATATATTACATGGATACCATTATTTTCTGGGATTCGTGTATATACGCGGCTGATCATTATTCCATTAATTATTGTTGTCATAATCGGAGTTGTTGCCCTTGAAAAGATCAGGGAAAAGCTTCCAAAGATTGGTAAGATCATTTCTTCGATCGTGATCTGGCTGTTTGGAGGTTATCTCGCCTATGATCTACTCCATTGGGCATTTCAATGGGATGTAGAAAAAGTTCAACAAATTTTTTCTGTTGTAGATTTGGACTTAATATCACAGGTTGTTGGTAATCATTCGGATCCACTATATTCTTCCACACTAATTGCCGGAACAATCTGTAGTACTCTCTCCCTTGCTTTCCTTATCATAATGAGCTTAAGAGAAAACAAGAAGTTAAGAAAAAGGAAATTAATGGTCGAAATTTCTACACTCTTAAAAACGAGCCAAAGATAAATCTTAATCACAAATATCCAACTCGCCTTGAGGTATAATAGATGTGCAATGGGGATGACAGGCATCGACGGGGGAGGCTGGTCCCGAATTGCGAGCCGAGAGGTACCGACCTCGAAAAATCAGTACAAAACACAAGTGCCAACCGCACTTCATACGCTGCAATGCCCTTAGCTGCATAAGCGAAGAGCGCAGCTGACCTTCAAGTAAGGTCACGTCCACTCACACCGAACTCCTGCCGGTCGCGAGATAGGGCGTCACAAAGCCGGAGTGCCATCTGGTGATCCGTGAACCAGGTGAAAGAGGGCTTTCGGGCCTGAGCGGATAGCCCTTTCTGGATTTCGCTGGTTGTGCCAGCCGGGGCGATACCTGAAAGCCAGATACGCTCGTAGTATATTCGAGGGTCGAATCTTTCGGACGCGGGTTCGAATCCCGCCATCTCCACCTGTTTTTTCCAGGTATGCAAAAAATTTCACATAAAGTGAAATTTTTTGTTATAAAATGGTGATTATCTTTCTCACTCTTTCCAATTATCAAATTATAAAAATTCATGGTTCATTTTCTACCCTTTTTTCCGATTTGTTTTCCTTCAACGATCTGCAATAGAAAATTATTTAAATTGACATCCATCCTTTCACTGGTTATACTTGCCTTGCGCAATATTGGCACATGGAGGTACGATTGAAAAAAGCACTTATCACGGGCATTACTGGTCAGGATGGTTCCTACCTGGCTGAGCTTCTGTTGGCAAAAGGATACGAAGTACATGGTCTCATTCGCCGTGCCAGCACCTTTAATACCCGCCGTATAGACCACATCTATCATGATCCACACAACAATGGTGAAACGGTTCATTTATATTTACATTATGGGGATTCCACATCTTCTGAAACTATTTTGGATGTCATCTACAACATTCGTCCCGAGGAAATTTACAATTTATCTGCTCAGAGCCATGTACGGGTAAGCTTTGACATGCCTGAATATACCGGCGATGTTACCGGATTGGGAACGACACGCATCCTTGAGGCAATCCGAAAAAGTGGAGTGACTACCCGCTTTTATCAGGCATCATCCAGTGAAATGTTTGGCGGTGCTAAACCTCCACAAAATGAAATGACAGCTTTCGAACCCCGCTCGCCGTATGCTGCAGCAAAAGTATACGCTTATTGGATCACCCGTAATTACCGCGAAGGGTACAAGCTTTTCGCCAGCAATGGAATTCTTTTTAATCACGAAAGCCCACGCAGAGGGGAAACATTTGTCACCCGAAAGATCACTCGCGCTCTGGCATCCATTATGGCAAAGAAACAGAACACCCTCTACCTTGGCAATCTTGATTCAAAACGCGACTGGGGATACGCTCCCGAATATGTAGAAGCTATGTGGAAGATTTTACAGCAA
Organism: Anaerolineaceae bacterium; assembly: GCA_034430215.1. Lineage (GTDB taxonomy): Bacteria > Chloroflexota > Anaerolineae > Anaerolineales > Anaerolineaceae > UBA4782. Next base: position 628,321 of record DAOUFE010000019.1, read on the forward strand.
GACCAGGCCGGAGATTTTGTTCTTGGCACAGGTGAAGCTCATACAGTCCGCCAATTCCTGGATGAAGCATTTGGATATGTGGGTTTGGATTGGAACAAGTATGTAAAGATCGACCCCCGTTACTATCGCCCCACAGAGGTCGATTACCTGCAGGCTGATTCTTCACGGGCAGAAACTATTTTAGGTTGGAAACCGAAAGTTCACTTCCATGAGCTGGTTCGGATCATGGTGGATGCCGATCTGGAATTGATGGGTCTGGAAAGCCCTGGTGAGGGAAAACGGATTATTGAAGAGAAGTTTGGTGGTTGGCATCGCTGGGAACATCAGGTTGTTAGTATGGAACGTATCTAGTTATTGAGTGCTTCATTATAAACACGCAGCACTTCATCTGCATAAGAATATCCAACACCTGCGGGACCATAGGCTAGCAGCCCATCCCGTAGGTTTTGATTTTTTTGAAGATATCCCTTCAATAATTGTGAACCATAATGAATATTGAATTCAGGGTCGAATAATTCATTCATGGTGGGTCTTTCTGCAAAGCAGGGGCCATTGATACAAAGAAAATTAGCTGCCAACCCATCACATGGCATAACCTGCATTAACCCCACTGCACCATTACTTGAATATGCGTCAGCAACTCCTGCACTTTCTACCTGGATCACTGCAGCGATCAAATTTGCATCTATACTCACCTCCTGCGCACTGATTGTGATCCATTCGCACCACTGTAGAACAGACTCTGGAAACTGGCTGGATATGATGCAGCCAGATGAATTCTCCTGTATCATCGCATCCTCGTAGGTACCAATATCTTCAATAACGTTAATTGTTCTTTCCTTATTTTGTTCAAATCCAATCACAAAATTAGCCGAAGCCAGATGCGCTGTGGACAGAATGATAACCAGGAAAGCGATCAGCAGTGAAGGGATTAAAAATCGAACTGGAGTTTTCATTTCTTACACAATATAGCACGTTTGTTCTATTTTTGCAATAGTTCAAATTATGATAGTATTTATCCATGTCTAAATGGAAATGTATCGCTTCATTGTTATTTGTTTTTATTTCTATCCTTATTATGACCGGCTGTAACGCACCAACAATTCATCCCGAAACATCCATAGAAGTTCAAATTTCAGATAAAGGGTTCACCCCGGATGTTCTCTATGTTCCCACAGGAAAGGAAATTAAAATCACCCTGATAAATTCAACACAAGAAGACCATAACTGGATTATCCTGGCAGATTCGTATGTGAACCCTTACCTTCAAGGTCCTCCTGATGTTTATTTTGAAGTAGAAGTACCTGCTGGAAAAACAATATATACCAGTTTTAATTCACCAAAATCCCCCATCCAATTGGATGTCGTTTGCGAGAATGAAGAATGTATCAAAGCAGGAATGAATTCTTTATTGGTTGTCGTAGAAAAATAGTCTATCTGTTTGGCGGATGAATTACCAGGACGAACTCCCCTTTTTTGTCGCCAACCTGGTTTGATATTTCTTTGATGCTTCCCCGAAAGATTCTTTCACCTGGTAACGTCAGGTCAAACGCCAGCGTAATTCGCTGGGTATCTCCAAACGTCTTTGATATATCTTGCAACACACGCCTTAACCGGTAAGGTGTTTCCATAATTACCAGGGTTACTTTCATTGACTTCAATCGCAGAAGGGTTCGTGATCGTTCTGCGTCATCTCTCGGTAAAAACCCCACATAATAAAAAGGTTCAGCTTGAAAATCCAAAATGGATAAAGTTGTCATCAAAGAGGAGGGACCAGGCACAGGCACAACTCGATAACCAGCCTGACTAACCATTGCGATAATATCAGCTCCAGGATCCGCAAATACTGGTGTTCCACAATCTGAGATCATAGCAACGTTTTTGCCAGTAGCAAGTCTCATTAATACCGCTTCCTGCATCTGTATCTCATTGTGTTCATTAACCAGAAGAACTTCCTTGATTGGTATGTCCAGTTTTTTCAAGAGCGTGGTGCCTTCTCTTCGTTCCTCACAAATAACAACATCTACATTCCGAAGGATATCTATCGCTCGTAAAGTAATATCTTGCAGGTTGCCAATAGGTGTAGCAACAATGTACAATACGCTTTTCGTATCCATTTATTCAGCAATCTGTCTTTTTCTTACCCATTGCTTCAGCAACGCAACGACCACTCCCTTACGCGGCGAGAACAAAAATACAAATAAGAATATCAATGTAGCGGTAAATACGATCGCAGCACCTGAAGAAACATTACCATAAAAACTGGCATATAAACCCACCAGACTTGAGAAAGCTCCAAACATGGCGGATAATGCCATCATCGATGGCAATCTGCGTGTCAATAGATATGCAGTTGCCGGAGGTGTAACGAGCAATGCTGCTACTAATCCCACACCCACAGTTTGAATGGAAACCACAATTGTTACTGCCAGAATGATCAATAAAACATTCCGCAATAAACCAACTTTTAATCGTTGAGTTACTGCCAGGATGGGATCGAATAACACTACAAGAAATCTGCGATACAAAAAAGCAACCGATAATAGAATGACAATAGCTGCTCCAATGGTAACGATCAGATCCTGCGTACTCACTCCCAACACGTTACCAAATAGAATATGCGACAAATCTACCGCATATGATCGAATACTACTGATCAGAACGATACCCAGAGAAAGTGCTGCAGAAAACAGGATGCCAATAGCTGTGTCTTCCCGGATCGTTCCTTGCCGTGATAATAAGCCTATGCCTATGGAGATGATTATTGCAGCGATTAAAGCACCCAGGGTCAGATTTCCTCCCAACAAATAAGCAATTGCTATTCCGGGTAGTATAGCGTGAGCCAAAGCATCTCCGATAAATGCCATGGATTTAAGGACAACATAACAACCTAAAATCGCACAGAGAACACCCACCACTAATGCAGCCACCAATGCTCGCTGCATGAAAGCATATTGTAATGGTGCAACAAGCCAGTTAATGAAGGTCATGTTCTTCCTCCGCCTCTTCATGAGGACAACATTCATCAACAATCATGGCTCCATTTAACATTAATATTCTTTCACCAAACGCAGCTCTTACCTGCTCAGGGGTAAATACTTCATCAGGAGTACCATATGCTATCAAACGCCGGTTGATCATCAATACTTTTTCAAATCGCTTGCTTGCCATATTGAGATCATGAGTGGATACCATTACAGTAACATTCTGCCTATGCATTTCCTCTAGAAGATACATTGTAGTTTCCTGGGTTGGAATATCTACACCTGTAAATGGTTCATCCAGAAGCAGAATATGTGGTTCCTGGGCAATTGCTCTGGCTAAAAAAACTCGTTGCTGCTGCCCGCCAGAAAGGTCATGAATCGATCGTTTTGCAAGGTCAGCAATCCCCAGTTGCTTCATAGCTCTTTGCACAGATTCTTCATCATGTTCAGAAGGCTTTTTTAACCACCCGGTATGTAAATAACGCCCCATCATTACAACATCTTTAACAGTGATAGGAAATTTCCAATCCACATCTTCACGTTGTGGAACGAACGCAACACAATCCTTGTGATGTCCTAAAGGAAGCCCATGGATGAATATTTCACCACTGGCAAGCGGAAGCAAACCAACCAACGCTTTGAAGAACGTGGACTTTCCTGCTCCATTTGGTCCTACCACAGCCAGGCAGATGCCATGAGGAATGGTTAAAGTCAAATCTTCAAGTGCGGGAACTTTCCCAAAATACACAGTTACATCTATAAGTTTTAATTCTGCAGGATTCTTTGAAGCAAGATCAAAATCTTTTTTCATTTTTTGTTTTCCTTCAAAGCACCCACAATTCGCAAAGTATCATACTTCATCATTTCGATGTATGAACCAGCAGATCCTTCTGATGTAGTAATAGAATGGGTATAGATATCAGAAACAACCGCAACACCCGTTTCACTTGCAATTTGGTCAGCCAGATCTGTATTTGCACCTGTTTCAATAAAAATTGCCCGCACATGTTCCTTTTGAATTATTCCGATCAGATCTGCAAGATCAGCTGCTGATGGTGCCGCTTCGCTGCTGACAGATGGAATGATCGTTCCCGCCACCTTGAAACCATACCGGTCGGCGAAATAGCCCAAGCTTTCATGATTTGTCACAAGAATTCGGTTTTCAGGCGGAATCAAAGAAACCTGCTCAGCGATCCAAGAATCCAGATTCTTTAACTCTTGGATATACGCATTTGCGTTTTTTTCATAGATGGACTTACCCTGTGGATCATATATTGATAAGCCTTCGCGAATGTTATTCACATAAGTGATCACAAGATTTGGATCAAGCCAAAAATGAGGATCACCTTCTCCATCATGCCCAGTTTCTCCTTGCAGGTCTCTGATCACTGGTTTAAGCCCATCAGAAGCAATAACACGAATTTGTTTGTCATTCTTGATCATCAATGGATCAAGCCATTGTTCTAACCCGCCACCATTGAGCACTAACACTTTTGCATTCTCTAAACGGGCTACATCCTGAGGACTGGCTTGAAATGCATGGGGATCCGTTCCAGCAGGAACTAATACATCCACCGTTAAACGATCCCCAGCAACTTGCTGTGTAATGTCAGCTAAAAAAGATTCTGCTACCAGTACATCAGGTGAGATATCTGTTGTTGTTTGATTATCCATCGCACAACCAGTTAATACCAAAACTGCCAACAGGAATGATAAAGTGATCAGGTTGATAAGTTTCATCTTTTCTCTGGAGCAAAAATAGATTCTATTGCAAAAAATTCAAAGGGTTGACCTTTCCATAAGTTTCACTCATTAACTCAAAATGCAGATGTGGACCACTTGAGTTACCTGTGGAACCCATATACCCTATCACATTACCTTGATAAACGTAAGAACCACAAGCGACATTCAAAGCGCTTAAGTGGGCATAAAGCGATTGCCAACCATAGCCATGATCGATAACGATCATATTCCCATACCCATAATCATTCCACCCGGCATACACCACCACACCATTATCCACTGCATAAATAGCGTTTCCCTCCTGACCACCAATGTCAATGGCAGGATGGTTAGATTCGGGAGAATAGTTATATCCTGAAATATATCGTGCAGTCGTAGGCCAGACATAAGTTCCAGAGCCAACCGGGCCATCCATGATTTCACCACAAGCTCCAGGACCAAAATTCTTCGCAACTGCCGGGTTATCCCTTGAAATTCGAGGTGCGCTCCAGGTAACAAAACCACGTGAACCGCCGGGAACAAATATCCAGGTACCAGGCTCGATGTTTGGATTCGCATAATCTCCAATTGTTTCCATGGAGAGATTATTGCTTCCCCAATTAATAATATCTTCAGGTGTTACACCATAAGCTGCTGAAACCCCATTCAAACCATCTCCGGCATGCCATTCATAATACACACCATCAGTAGGCATGATATTTAATTCCTGCCCTGGAGAGAGGTTGTGTGGATCATCTGCCAGCGTGTAATAGTTACCCCATAGAATGGTTTCAGGCTTAAGGTTGAATTTTTCTGCGATACCAAATACCGTATCGCCCTCTTGAACAGTATAGGTGATCACTTCAGTACGCGGTCTTACAGGAAACATGGTGTGCAATAATGCATCTCGGGTAATACCCGGGTATTCTTCTGCTGCCTCTATAGGACCACCCGCACCATCAGAAGTTTGGTAGGTGGGAATAATGAGAGGAATAGTAGATGTTGCAGTTGGCTCAGCAATTGCAGCAGCTTTACTCCCTAGATCTAGCTTGCGAATAATGATCACAAATAAAATGATGAGCAATAACGAAATTATTGCCGTTGATGCTCGTAAAAAAGTTCCACTGAGTCCAAAGCGAATTATATTTTCCCATAATGTCAATAATTTTGAAGAAGGCTCAGGAGTATTTGCAGGATTTTTAATTTCTGAAGGGCTATCCTTCGACTTCTCTATAACTTCATTTTTTATTTCTTCCATATAAAATACCTTATTTTGCATCATAACACAGCAAAAAATGACGGTCAAGAAAGTATACCCGTGATAACCTGTCATTTCATTAGAAATATATATGAATAAATCAATAGGAAGCATAACTGAACCTGGACGAGATATAATTATTAAAACGGAGAGAACATGGCAACAAGTATCGAGCAAAAAATCGGGAATTTACTACTAGAAAAAGGCTTGAAGCTCTGCCTGGCTGAATCATGCACTGGAGGGCTTATCGCCAATAAGATCACAAATGTTCCAGGGTCATCTGAGTACTTCGTTAGCGGTATTGTTGCATACTCTTATGAGGCAAAAGAATTATTATTAGGGGTAAAGAAACAAACCCTTTTGGATCATGGCGCTGTAAGCAGAGAAACTGTTTTGGAAATGGCTGCTGGAGCACGAAATAGCATGGTTCCTTCTTTTACTCTAAATCAGTTGGTGGGTGTAGCTGTAAGCGGTATCGCAGGGCCCGGTGGAGGTATGCCAGGAAAACCGGTCGGACTTGTTTGGATAGGGCTCAGCACGCCTACGGGAAATTGGGCATATCAGTATATTGGTAACGGAAATAGAATAGAAAATAAACGATTTTCTGCTAGAAAAGCATTGTCATTGCTTGTAGAATATTTAAAAGGCTATGAAAAGCCAAACTATTAATATTCTGAATTCTCGACAGATAAATGGAAAAGATCTTCCCTGGAAATTTCTCACTGCAACAAGGGAGTGTCAGGTCATCGATTTTGGGCGCTCTAGCCAAACCAGTGCAGGATTTTCTATCCTTGCCCAACTCGAAGATGGCGATGTTGTTGAATTATTCTTCGACAACACTTTAAAACAATGGTCTATCAAACAGGATTTTCTTCGCAGAAAAATGATATAGCATTGTGACATTCTTTCAATAAATCACAACAGGTACTGATCATGGAATCTTCTGATAAAAAGAAAATTCTTATTTTGACTGCTGACGCAGGTTTTGGTCATCGAAGTGCTGCTACTGCAGTTTCTGATGCATTAAAACAAACCTATGGCGATAAACTTCATGTCGATATCGTTAATCCTCTGGATAATAGAAAAGCCCCTTTCTTCTTACGGGAAAGCCAATCAGATTATGACAAGATAATTCGCAGTATCCCCGAGCTTTATAAGGTTGGATATGAAGCCAGCGATAGCACTTTCTCAGCAACAGTATTCGAAAGGGCTTTAACTGTTCTTTTGTTTGACGTGATTTTCGAAGTCATCCAGGAGTACCAACCTGATGTAATCTTGACCACTTACCCGCTTTATCAAGCACCTTTCACTGCAGTCCGGTTCATTCATCGTATCAATATTCCCATGTATACTGTGATCACCGATCTGGTAACTGTCCATCATATCTGGTTCAATCGTCATATTGATGGTTTATTTGTACCGACCGAAGAAGTAAAGCAACTCGCGATAGATTCAAAGATTCCAGAAAACAGGATCGAAATAACCGGTATTCCAGTTTCTCCTGCTTACACCCATATCACGAAGGATAAGAAAACATTACGAAATGAATTTGGCTGGGATCCTGACCTTACCACCATTCTGGCGGTAGGCAGCCGGAGAGTTGAGCAACTTGAAGCCACCATGAATGTAATTAATCATTTTGGTAAAAAGCTTCAATTGATCGGAATAGCTGGTAAAGACTCCATCCTTTATCAACAGCTAATGGAAATTGATTGGCATATTCCCACACATATTTATGAATTTGTTTCGGATATGCCACGCTTCATGATGGCATCGGATTGTATCATAACAAAAGCAGGAGGTTTAATCGTTACAGAGTCATTAGCTGCAGGGCTTCCAATTATGCTGATAGATATCATCCCTGGTCAAGAGACAGGAAACGCTGAATATGTTGTAAATCATGGTGCAGGGCAAATAACCCTGGAACCAATAGAGGTACTTGAGACTCTCTATCATTGGCTGAGTAATGATCAAAAAATTCTCATTGAAAAATCTCAAAATGCCAAATGTATCGGCAAACCAGATTCAGCAATTCATATAGCGAAGATTTTATACTCTGCAGCCCAAACAAAATATGAAAAAAGCACAGCTTTACGCCCAGAATTCCAACAGAACCTGGTAGAGTTACTCAATCGATACAAAATAAAAATTCCAGAAGACCGTTTCTTCATCAAAAAATAATGAAACTTACATCACTTACCAATAGCACTTTCGGAATTGCAACTGCACTTTTCCTAAGCAAACTTCTGCCCCCTGTGATTGCTGATCCATTGACCAGTCTGATGGCAAGGATTGTTTATAAACAGAAAAACCTGGAGATCGTTGACACAGTGCGCTGTAATCAGTGGGTGATCCATGATCAAAATTTGGATTCAGAACAACTGGATAAATGTGTATACGCAGTGTTTAAATCGCATTTGAATTGTTTATACGACTTATATCATAATGTAAACCACCCCAATCGAATTGCAAAAAAGGTAACGTTTTCGTCGGAATTAATTGATCTGATTAAGCAACACGAAGGAACAAAAAGAGGGTTATTAATATTAGCTCCGCACCTGAGCAATTTTGACCTGGTCGGAATGTCTATGGTAAGGAATCTGGTGAAATTCACTGTACTTTCCTACCCGAATCCGCCATCAGGATATCATTGGCAAAACAAGATTCGCGAAATATCAGGGATGGAAGTTTTACCTATGTCTCAGACGAACTTACGATTGGCAGGAGAGCGGTTAAAATCCGGAGGGATAGTTATAACAGGTCTTGACAGACCTATGGAATCATCAAATTATCCGGTTAAATTTTTCTCTCACTCTACCTTGCTGCCTGTAACCCCAATTCGTTTGGTTTTAAAATATGACGCTCAGGTTGCCGTTTGTGCATGTATTCATCAAAAAAGGGGTAAGTACACTATTTATTCGTCTCCCTTTATTGAATTAGAAAGAAGCCCCAATCTTGCTACAGAATTAATTGAAAACACTGAGCGCACTCTACGAATTGCCGAAAAATTTATTCGTCAGCATCCTGAACAATGGGCAATGTTTTACCCTGTATGGCCCCAATTTCTTGGTAAAATCAAAATATAGAAACGGATAACAAAAATGACACAGCCAGAACTTTCTAAGAAACCTATCGAAAAAGACGCAGAGCGCGTCAATAACATCATACTTGGTCCGCTTGAAAGACCTGCTCTTGCATGGATGGCAAAGAAAATGCCGGAATGGGTCACACCAGATACTTTGACCGGGATAGGTTTTTTTGCTACTGTAATAATTTTCGCCAGTTATATCCTTACCAACCAGAATCCGGCATTTCTCTGGCTTGCTAGTTTTGGTTTCATATTAAATTGGTTTGGCGATAGCCTTGATGGTACTCTTGCTCGACATCGCCATATTGAACGACCTAGATTTGGTTTTTTCATTGATCACACAGTTGATGCTTTAAGTGAAGTTTTGGTTTTTCTGGGTATTGGGTTATCTCCTTACGTAAGATTTGATATTGCCTGCCTGGCTTTGATCGGATATTTATTGTTTTCCATTCTGGTCTATATCATGACTTATGTGAAAGGTGTTTTTCGCATTTCTTATCTAAAACTTGGACCAACAGAAATGCGTCTGATTGCAATTATTGCAAATGCAGTCGTTTTCTTCTCGGGAAATCCTCAAATTACTCTTCCTTTCGGAACCTTCACGTTATATGATATGGTAGCCGGTTTTGTTGCTGCACTACTTTCCTGTGGCTTTATAGTGGTGACACTGATGCAGGCAAGCGAATTATCGAAGCAGGATGAAGCGAACCGAGAAAAAAAAGCAAAAAAGACAAAACAAAAAAAATTAGAACAAACCAGCACGCAAGTCTCAAATAACTAATAAGAAATTCAAAGTCCCCTGGTTAGGGGACTTTTTTTATCCATAGACAATAACTATTTATTCGACCGCTTGTGTCGGTGAGAATTAATCCATGTAATTTCTACTTAGCTACAACAGGCACAGATGCTTTCAATTGGCTTTCCACAAACTTTAATAAAGCACCTGATGTCCCAAATCCAATGGCGAGGAAAATAATCACCATGATGGCACCAGCAGCAAAAGAGATGAATGGTATTGCGGGCGCAATAAAAGAGAATACCATTATCACGATGCCCTGAATGGATATAAAGAAAGCCACCCATAATACCCAAAGCAAGAACATCAGAACACCACGCCCCCAACCTTTCCATACGAGCCAGCCAACACCCCATACAAAGAATTCTGCCACAACTGCCAAACCAGCTTTTGGATTCGTTTGGGCCAGGTAAAGAACTTTACCAATTCCTCTTTTAAGACGAACCATCTGGGATATTGCATATATAAAAATAATGATCACAAGGATGACCACAACTGCCAGTAAAACGATGATTAACCAGGGATCCACTTTCGTAAGAAGGTATGCCCCTGCCATAAGAAGTACAGACAAGAGATTCTCGATCGTGATGTAAATCGGTGCTGAAAGATGTCCAGTAGTACCAGTTGCAGCACTTAACATCGGTTTTGTTAACGCTTTCACCCCAGTGACTGAGAGACCCACCAGGGCGCTGGCTCCCGAAACCGCCCATCCTGTAACCCCAATTCCTCCTTGAGGAGTAAAAATACGTAAAGAGTCCAGCATAGATTTAAGGTCAGGATTAAGAGAGGTGATCACTCCCACTGATGCCAATGCTACCAGTGCTGATGAAAATGGAACTAAAAAACCAGATAAGAATTTATGAATGGCATTGATCACATTCATAATGCCCGGTGTAAGCAACGAAGCATAAGCTGGTGCAATGGATACCAGCCAGAAAATTGCAGAAAAAGCGATGAACCACCAGGATGATAAAAAGATCATTGGGCTGGCTAACTGGATCAATCCGGTTTTTGAAGCTATCGCAACGATGAGCAGACATAAGTACTGATCAGATGCTCCTACCAGACCACCAGCAGCGATCGCTGATAAAATGATTTCCATCTACGTTTCTCCTCTTAAGAAATATTGTAATGGATAATTGTTAGGAATTATATAGTTTATCTATCAAATATAAATCACCTCTGAAAATAATTCAGAGGTGATTCAAAATTTTCGACGATCCAGTAAATCAAGATTTGCCGAGTCTTGCCCGCTCTTCTTCGATGATCTTTGCTTCCAATTTCCGGAACAGAGGTTGGGGCTGGCGTAATTTCTTCCCTGGTTCAATCTGTACAGAAGACCATGTTCCAACAGCATTCTCAGGATGATACTTCAGAACGTCGTGTACACCCAATTCATCAGTAACAGCCTCGACACTTTGCCCGCCGAAAAGCATCCCATCAAATCCCAGGAATTCATGCAACCTTTGACTGGTAAATGGTAAAAATGGGGCAAGCATGATCTTGATCATATTGATCGCATTAATTGCGACAAAAATGGATCGCCCTGCAGCGACTTTATCAGTTTTCACAGCCTGCCAGGGTGCAGTAGTATCCAGATAACGATTCACTTCAGTGGCTAATGCCATTGCTTCACCAAGGGCAGAACGCAGATGAACCTTCTCCATTTCATCACTGACCTTTGTAAAGCCAGCTTCGACTGTTTCCAAAAGGGTTCTATCCAGATCAGTTAATTCTCCCGGTTCAGGTACCTGCCCTTCCCAGTGCTTATATGTAAAAGCTAGAACTCTATTCACCAAATTACCCCAGGTGGCTACCAGTTCATCGTTGTTGCGTTTATAGAAATCTTCCCAATCCCAATCGGTATCTTTGCTCTCAGGCATATTCACCGTGAGGTAATACCTTAATGGATCAGGGTCATACCGGCTGAGGAAATCCCGTCCCCACACTGCCCAGTTTCTGCTACCCGATATTTTCTGGCCTTCCAGATTCATGAATTCATTGGCAGGTACGTCATAAGGCAGAACCAGTTTTTCAGCCGGTTTACTTTCGATCAACTCATCGAATTTTGTGCCTACACCAATCAACTCGGCCGGCCAGATGATCGCATGGAATGGAATATTATCCTTGCCAATAAAGTAATAGGCTTTTGTTGCAGTATCGTGCCACCAGCTTCGCCAGGCGTCTGGATCGTTTGCAAGCTGGCCCCATTCCAAGGATGCAGAAAGATAGCCAATGACTGCCTCAAACCAGACATACAGGCACTTCCCTTTCATATCATCCAATGGGACAGGGATACCCCAATCAAGGTCTCGGGTAATCGGTCTTCCGTGTAAGTTTTCTGCCTGGATCTGCCCCAGGCTCTGCCGCACCACATTTGGTCGCCAGTAATCCTGGCGTTTTTCCATGAATTCAGTCACTTCATTCTGAAGTTTCGCCAGATCCAGGTAATAATGCTCAGTTTGCCGTAATTCGGGTGTGCTTCCATCCACCTTGGATCGTGGGTTGATCAATTTTTCTGCATCCAGCATATTTCCACATTTATCACATTGATCACTTCGGGCATTTTCGTAACCGCAAATGTAGCATGTACCTTCTACATAACGATCTGGGAGAAAACGCCCCTGGCTGGGAGCATACCATTGTGATTCACTGGCTTTGTATAAATATCCATTCTCTTTCAAAGCTAAAAACATCGCCTGAGAAACCTTGAAATGATTACTGGTATGTGTACAAGTGAAAAGGTCGTATGTCAATCCTAACTGTTGGAAGAGATCCAGGAAGGATGCATGATATCGTTTGTATACTTCCACCGGTGTGGTGTTTTCAGCATCAGCTCTGACAGTGATTGGTGTCCCATGAGAATCTGAACCTGAGACCATCAATACTTTCCGACCTTTTAGCCTCTGATAACGTGCAAAAATGTCTGCCGGCAAGTAGGCACCAGTGATATTTCCAACATGAATTTCAGCATTTGCGTATGGCCAGGCAACAGCAATTAGAATAGGATCACTCATGGATAACCTCATTTATTTGCGTAAAATCAAGCGAGATTGTATCATGAATAAGTTATAAAATAAATTCGCATATCGTACATTATTCAAGCACAAATATATACTTGATGGATTATATTATTATTGAAACGAGCCCTGCAATATGCAGGGCTCGTTTCAATCTTTTTAAAATTTACTTTAATAACTGGATTGTAGTTGATGATTGAGAATACAAAGTTGCAGCAGATTGATCCATGTTAATCGTACTTGAACCAGATACTGATACCATACGTCCAATCACTTGAACATTCAATGCTTGCATACCCGAATCACCGCTTATATAGTAAGGAGAATTTGGAGCATACATTGTTCCTGTCATCTCTAGTGCTCCAGAACCTGCAATGGTAACTTTTCCTGTATTTGTACTTGGCATATACAATAAAACACCGGGAATTGATGGGCCCACCCCACAGTCGCTAGTATTACAACCAGGGGCAGACATAAGACCTGTACCAGCTCCGTCGACAGTGAAATTACCCTGATTGATATAAACTGTAATATTATTCGCATACAGTGTAATTCCAGATCCAACGACAAAATTCCCATTATTTATATATACTGTACTATTGTTAAGCGAAGGCCTTACAGTTCCACCAAAAGATATACCTCCAGTATTTCGGAAGTAAAGTACTACATTATCCATTTTAAAAATATCAGAACCACCACCCAGTGTAAATTGACTATCAATACAATATACACCAGGTGAGAAAGTCACTGTTGCGTCACCCCAGTTATTCCAGGTAATGGATGAGTAAATACCAGGGTATACAGTGTAAACTTTATTACTCGAAGTCCTGGTTGGAAAAGTTCTTGCAGGTAGACCAGTGCAAGATGGAACAGTCATTGCTTCAATATCAAAAGTAGGAACAGTTTGAGTGGTTGGCTTAGGCCAGAGAGATTCATCGATATTGGGATTACCAGTATAAGTACTCCATAATTGATAACTTTCAGTCAAGGCAGCTGAAATTGATGGACCTGATGTAGTATCCAGGTCATTCAGAAGAAAATTTGGAGCATTCATAGCAAAAAGTATTCCGTTGCTTTTGGAATACTCAACCTGTGAACCAACATAGAAAGTTTTTGTCCCTCTGCCGTAATACTGCATGATTCCATTAGTTACCAATGTTTTGGATGAGCCAGATGAGCTAATGCAAGAAGCAGAATAGATTCCACCAGCATTTATATTTATCGTACCTGTGCCACTGGTAAAAACCCCACCACCAGTATCGGTTGCGCTGCAAGCAGTACCAGTTGTAACGATTGCATTCCCACCTGCAAACGATGTATTAATGTATACTCTTGCCGTTGCTTCAGCAAGTATTAATGATGGTTTGGTGCTAACGATACCCATAAAAAATGGTTTTACTTCTGTAGTGACTATCGTCTTTACATCAATATATTTTCGTCCATTCTCAACCCCACAAGTAGTTGTCACACCACTTACTGTCATATCATCAGTCACAAGAGTAATCCCATCTTGTAAAGCAGAAGTTTTTGCAGCGTCAACTGCCTTTGCTTTTGCAGTATTTGCTACAGTAGTACCACATGAAAAACCCGCCATATTGGCAGTTTTTAGATATTGTGCTGCTGCACCTGCTCCGGCAAGAGCAGATGAATCTGATGTGCTTTGATTGGTCCTGCGCGCGGTATAAATCAGACTTCCATCAACTGCTAAACCTGTGATTGCTAATATGGCTACAAATGCAATTGCGAGAATGATGATTATCTGTCCCTTTTCATTCTTGTGTGCATATTGTTCGTATTTCATATTTACCTTCCTTAATCAGGGAGTACTCGGTGGTTGTGGGCGGAGTATTACCCCGTTGGCAGTTGCTGTCAATGGAATGCTCTGCCCTATAAAAGTTCCAATAAATGGCATGGTTATTGGAAAATCAACAGTTAATTCCACATGAATCTTTTTTCCTGCATAGACTTCACTATACGGTATGACATAACAGGTTGCATATGAACCATCATTGCGTTGAATATTCACAGAAACCACATACGATTCTGGAACAAATCTGTCCTCAAGATTCACTCGTATTCTTTCAATGATTTGATTACAGTCTGTTGGAAATCCAACACCATATATTATCCCTTCCTCTGCTGCATCCTGCATGGCAAAATATGTAAATATTGCTCGTCCTACATCAAAAATACCTGAAATCAAAAGGAGCAGTACTACCAGCCCCATTGCCAGTTCAACTAGGCTCTGACCTGCTTCACCCTTTCTTTGATTATTTTTCGTATTTATCTTTCTAATTTTCATGGTCGTACCCAAACTATATAACACCCATTTGATAAATACACCTTCATCCACGCCACATCGTAATCTGTACTTGAAAAAGTGAAATTCAGTTTCTGAGAAGTGAATTTACTTACTGTGACTGTTTGAGTGAAAGTGATTGTCGCCGGAGAAGGAACACCAATCTCGTTATACCAGAGTTGCGTTCCTGCTTTATCAACTTTGGTTAATAATGCAGTTCTATCCCACTCGATCTCGATTTTCGTTAATGTTATTGCTTTATTCGAACCATTTTTTAATGTGTTCGTCCATACATTTCCACTTACAGTTGGCGGAGATACAAATGTATAAGAGCCACACCCAGAAATGTTTGTCGCAGTGCTGGTACGTGTAGCGGTAGTAGTTGCAGTATAAGTACTTGTTGCAGTTGGTGTATTTGTACGCGTAGGAGTTGGAGTAGGTGTGGCAGTGATCGTCCCAGTAGACGTAATAGTTGAAGTTTGGGTGATGGTTGAAGTATTAGTCGAGGTACACGTAATTGTAGCTGTATGTGTAATAGTTGGTGTCGAAGTAATTGTAGGTGTATTCGTAATGGTTGGTGTTGAAGTGATTGTTGGTGTTTGAGTAATTGTAGGCGTGGAAGTGATCGTAGGCGTTAAGGTAATGGTTGATGTATTTGTTGGTGTACCAGTAATTGTTGGGGTGGAAGTGATCGAGGGAGTGAGTGTGATTGATGCAGTAAATGTATGCTTAGGTGTAAGCGTAAAAGGAGGTGTGCTTACGATATCCAGGTTTGTTAATAAACTTCTTGATGAGGTAGAGGTAACAGGCACAGAGGCAAAGCTGATAAAGGGTTCAAGAGGATTATATTTATACGTTATCTTCACGCTTACACGATCGCCTAATGCAAGACCTTCAGTCAGGCTATAGGTTGGATTACAATTGCCAAATGGAAAAACTTCACCATTACTATCTGGACCGTGATCATATATAATGGAAATATCATCATCTTTCAACCCAAGTAAAGAACCTTTTTGCTTAGCAACATTTCGAATTGCTGTGCAGTCGGAATAATAATTTATACCATATTCATTTAATCCACTGACAGCTGCATACCGTGCTGCTTCTTGGCTGGATGTATAGACAGTACTATAAATAACAATAAACCAACCAACTTCAAATATGCCAAATAAAAGTAAAAGGAATACCGGAATAGTCAAGGCTAATTCAACTAAACTTTGACCTTTTTGTGAATTGGTATGCTTATGCCGATGGAGTAAGTTCATTGTCTTTTCTCTTTTTACCATCTGGTATCAAATATACTCAATACATGAATTAAAATATTAATATCAATTTCATTATACTCTTTAAATAATTTGTACTTACTCTTAAATAAATAATGTAAAGTAATTGTAGGGTGTCAACTGTCATTAATATTATTTAATGCTTGCTGAATAAATGCTAATTATCCTTTTACTTTTATCCAACGTCGCCTTACTAAACGCAGGATTGGCCCTAATACTATGCGTAAAAGATATTTTGCATATATGATTGAGAAATTGCTGCCCCCCAACCTTCGGTGAACCCGCAGCATTTCCGGCCAACACCGATCATCAGCAGCGATGGATTTCGCATCATCATGCAAACGGAAATTCGCCCATGTATCCTTTACAAATATGAACGGCGCAAGTTCTGCCAATCTTACCCATAGATCATAATCCATGGCAAAGTAAAAGCTGGTATCCAGGGGGGCCACCTTCTGATAGTACTTCGCCCTGAAAAATGAAGCCTGTTGCGGAATGTGAACAAACCCGTTTCTTAATTTCTGATAATCCGTCTGAGCAGCAGGAAATTTTCCAATAACTTTCCCTGTATTATTAATAAAATTCGCTTCGCCATAAACCATACTCACTTCAGGGTGCTTTTGTAAGGCTTCTAGAGCTTTTCTTACAGCACCAGGCTCATACGTATCATCTGAATTCAACCAGGCGAATATTTCTCCTGTTGCATGGGAAAAACCCTTGTTGATGGCATCCGTCTGCCCCTGATCGGGTTCAGATATCCAAAAAGCAAGCCTATCAGCATACTTCTTGATGATCTCGATGCTGCCATCAGTAGATCCGCCATCAATAATGATATATTCCAGGTTCGGGTAATCTTGATCGAGAATTGATCGAATGGTATCTTCGAGAAAAGGTGCCTGGTTGTAAGAAGGAGTAATGATACTTACCTTCGGTAGGGTCATTTGTTCTCCTTACCGATAGGGTGAAGCAGGTCATAGATGATATAGTCCCCCGTCTCTTTATAGACAGGATATCCTCGTTCCAGTGTGTTCTTTAACTCGGGTTGGCTATCAAATTCACCAAATAATGTGACTACAAAATATTGCTTTCCTTCGATTGCTTCAGTAAACAAGGTTTCAAAATCAAAAGTTTGACCAGCCAACTCGCGATATTTCATATCACCTGAAGTCATCCAGTTCGCGGGAGTGACCCACCCCCAATAAGCCAATCTTGCACCATAATCATGAGTTAATCCTACAACAGAAGCTCCTTCACCGAGCGTTTTTCCCAGCTCCTGCCAGATGGCAACTTCCTGACGGTAATCATCACGCTTCAAGGTTACCCGTACATCCCAGGCATTGATGGCAATATAAAATACCAGCACAAAAACAGTCGCCAGGCGGGTTAACCAGGCTGGACCTTTCAGCAGTTTAAAGAGACTTCCAGCAGCAATTCCAATTCCTGCGGCGATAAGTGGAATAAGGGGTAGCTGGTAATAGTCATGGGTAGTGATATGGTGTGTGAAGGTCATTCCATAAAGAAAATAACCGATCAACACTCCTGCATATAACGCCCGATGCCCTTTATCTTCGATGAGAAACATGGCAAGGATGGCGATCAGGAGCCATGCCAGGCCAATGGTACCATTGATCATACCCTCCCATTGAAGGTAAAAAGCAGGCTGCAGCCATAATTGTGGGAAGAAGCGTAAACTGAATTGAGAGGTAAGCAGACCGGTAATGTAGACACCATATACATGAAAACATGCGTAAGGAATGATGGCAAGCACTGCCAGCAGCCAGGTCTTTTTATCCTTGATCGCTGTCTTGAAACCTCTGCCAAATATAATTAATCCTGCATACGCAATCAAGAGAAAATAGATTGCGGTGGATTTAACAAATATGGAAAATCCCGCCAGTAATCCGGCGATGATCGTCCATTTCCAGGTGGGATTGCGATACCACTTTATCGCAGCCCACCATGACCAGATGATAGCTGCAACCAGCAGTGGATCAGGCTGGAAAGCACGGCTGGCTAATGCACCATAAGGAAGAAAGAGAAAATAGATCAGCGAGATGATCCCGGCATCTCGTCCTGCAATTTCCCTGACAAAAAGATACAACCCTACTGCACCCAACAGCCAGAAAAGAATGGCATATATCCTGGCTACCCAGAGCACTTCTCTTCCCAGCAACTGGTAGGTTAATGCAGTCAAGCGCTCCATGATGGGCGGTTCGATCAACCCCTCTGCTTTCCACTGCCGTATGGCGATTTCCTTCTGGGTATCATTATAGGTATCGGTATGCTCCGCGAACATTCCACGGGCGATCAGCATGGAATGCAACTGCCGGGTTGGGTGAAAATCCAGAGGAGCATCGGTCAGGTCATAGAACCTTATTAATGCAGCAACCCCAAAAAGAAAAAGAAAAATAACAACCAGTACCCACTTTGCAGGTGCCAGGAATGAAGGAGAAAACCGGTTGGCAGAGTTTTTCATGAAGATTTATACGCTTTCTTTCCCTGATCATTCATGCAGGAAGACTGCATCAGATTGAAGGATTGACCCGTCAATAGGTGAATGCAGGTTCTCCAGGGAACCACCATAACGAAAACCTGAATGCTTTAATAGATGAAATACTTCAGGAAAGACAGCCTGCCCCTGATACAAAGGAATATAAGAGACCTCACAAACGATACAATCTACCTGTTTGAGCAACTGTTCTGCTCCTTCAAGCACAGATAACTCAAATCCCTGAACATCTATTTTCAAAAGAACTGGGCCTCTTAAAGCGATATTTTGAAAAATATTATCCAGCGTGGTGACGGGCACACTTACTTTTTCACTTTTTTGCGTTTGAGGAAATGCCTGGCGATGCAACTCCTCCATAGGGAGAGCGGAAGAGGAAGCTGCAAAATCATTTTTATAAAAATCCATCGAACCGGTGGAATCACCCACTGCAGTATTAAAGCCATTCCACCCTTTGAATGGTTTCATGTTCTTGGAAAGCTTTGTAAAATTATCAGGGAGTGGTTCGAAAGAAAACACCTGTGCATCAGGCAAAATATATTTCATGGCATAGGCATACGCACCAATGAAAGCCCCAACATCCAATACAGTAGCAAACCCTTTCGAACGATACCATTTTCTCATGGGGGTAAGATGAACTAGCTCACGCACCAGGCTACGATTGGTGAAAGTCAAACCGACATTTTTGAAAAATCCGGTTGGATATGCGAAAGGAGTAAAGATATATCCTGAAGCTTTATTGACGATATCCAGCCATTTTTCGATCATCTTGTTCTCCAAAAACCAAATTCTTCAACCAGAAAGAAGTGTATTATACCCGTGCTTATTTCCACATACCTAAACGACCCAAAAGGGTTACACCTACCCGCTTCCAGTCATGTAGTACAACGGCAGGATCAAATCTCCAGGCTTTCATGTAAATCTCTAGTGAATCCCGATACTGCTTCCCTTCAGAAAGGTAACGCGCACCAAAACGATACGCTCCAGCCCAGATTCGCTTTCGATATTGTTTATACAAAGAAGCAAATTCTTCATCCTCAGATAGCCAGGTTGCAATTCTGATGGCTTCTTCGCCAAATGCAGATGCATGAGCAATATTCTTTGCAGCCTTATGAAATCGCGCTGCCGACCAAAGTTCCGGCACATACCCGATTTTTGTATTGGCTGCAATGCGAAGCCAGAGATGATGATCTAGCAAGTATTGATATTGGGTAGAAATTCCACCAGCTTGTTCATAAGCCGTATGACGCATTACAACCGAGGGCTGACCGATAATATTGAACTGCATCAGGTCTTTTAGATCCCAGGGTTGGTAACGCAACCGTCTGATTGTTTTTCCATTTTCATCTACCGCAAGAACATCACCATACACCATCCCCATTTCAGGATGAGCTTCAAGCATGTTGATAGCAGAATCAAGAGCACCAGGCAGGTAATAATCATCCGAATTGAGCCATGCCAGGTATTCACCCTGTGCTCTGTTGAAACCTTTTTGAATGGCATGCCCTTGACCTTTATCTGACTCGCTCACCCACCATGCCAGATCACCAGCATATTTTTGAATGATTGCCAGACTTCCATCCTTTGATCCGCCATCGACCACCATATATTCAAGATCGGTGGTTTCCTGGTTCAATACTGAGCAGATTGTTTGCTCAAGAAATTGAGCCTGATTATAGGAAGGGGTTACCACAGTAATTAACGGATTCATGCGAATTCCACGCTACTTCGCAAATAATGCGTCGAAATCTACTTTTTCGAAAACAGTCAGTTTTCCACCGACTGTGGCATCCAATATAGTTCTGCCATGCTTTTCATAAGCCTTACGTGCCATACCGTATGCAAGTTCAGAAGTCTCGAGATCAGGCAATTGCCATCGGAAACCTTTTCCAAAATAGGCAGGAGAGAAATGGTTTGGATCATCGCCTTGTGAAATAACAGTGGTATTTGGCTTGCCTTTGGTTTCGAAATTATGGTCAACCCCGATCAAGATCACCTGGTCAAATCCAAGGAAGAAAGCAAGCTGAAGAGCTACATACGTTACCGTTGCCCCTTCCCATAATCTGTCCCTCGCCGAAGTGTTGAAACCTTTTCCAGTATAGGTAGTGTAAAGGAAATAAAGATCAGGATCAGGTTTTAACCATTGTCTGGATCGCCAGGAGACAAATCGTGGTATCTTCAATGCCTGAATATCCTGTGCACATTGCTCGATTACCAGGTCATTAACTGAAAGATAATAACTGGTCGTAAAACCAAGTTCAGGAAACATCAGATAGATCCGATTCATTCCAATGGTGTATTCATTTTTTAATTTCGAAAGATCTGTATTTCGTAAACTTGGACCGTTGCCGATGATAAAACAGCGTTCTCCTTTATGAATACCCTGCAGTTTTTGCAGGTTCTTTCGAGTTTCAACACGCCAGGGGTGAAAATATGCAGCAGGCACATCCTGCAACCGCACCAAACTATCACGAAAGGAACCTATGGTTCTTATCGTTGAAACTGGAAGTACTTTCTTGAGATTTTCTTTAATGCTTGGCATGATGTCCTGTTCATTCTGTGCTCAAACGTGCGGTTGCTCCACCATCTACGATCATCGCCTGTCCAGTCATGAACGATGATTGGCTGGAATCAGCCAGGAAATAGATACAATTGGCTATCTCTTCTGGCTGCCCAATTCTGCCATTGACCGTTTTTCGTGCCAGGTTCTCCAGGCGATCCATCACATTCTCTCCAGAGAGATGCCCGCGCTGTAATCCCGCACGGAGCATGGGTGTATCCACGGCTCCAGGGAGTACAGCATTCACACGGATGTTATCAGGTGCAAATTCGATCGCCATTGCGCGAGTGAGAGCAAGCAAACCACCTTTGCTGGCCGCATAAGCTGCGATATTGACTGAGGTTACCACTGCATGGACTGAAGACATATTCACAATTGCGCCCCCCCCTGCAGCTTTAAGCAGTGGATGTGCAAGTTTGGCACCCAGAAAAACAGAACGAAGATTCGATGCCATCACCATATCCCATTCTTCGACGCTCGTGTCAACAATAGGTTTGGAAATCTGAATACCCGCATTATTCACGACTGCATCCAATTTGGAGGTGTACTCGTGCGTCTTTTTGTAAATGAATTCCAACTCATCTGGATTAGAAATATCTGCCTGGATGTATCTATCGGAATCCAGTCTTGTTTCTTCAAATTGCTTTCTATCTACCGCCACTACATTCCAGCCATGATTTTTAAAAACACTCACCGTAGCAGAGCCAATTCCACCCGCTGCACCTGAAATTAATACCCATTTGATTTCTTTATTTTCCATAGGTAAATTTCCTTATATCGTTCGACTGAGATTCTCCAGATCACTGGTATCGAGCCCAAGCCCGATCAATAAATTACGAATGGTATTCCAATGAATTCTTTCCCATGCGGTTGGACTCGAATTGGAATTGTGCGAAGCCAGCATGACATTATCAAACTTCCTCAACGGGCTATCCTGGGGAAGAGGTTCGATTTCATATACATCCAGAGCTGCACCACCCAGTCTTTTCTGTTCCAGCGCTTTGATCAATGCTGGCTCATCTACCAGGGGTCCACGCGCAGTATTGATGAGAACAGCACCTGGTTTTACTTCAGCGAAAGTACTTTCATTCATAATATGAAAACTGGTTGGATTCAGATCGCAATTCAGCGAAATAAAATCCGATTGCTGGAGCAACGTTTTCAAGTCAACCATTTGAACACCCATCTCCACAACGAAATCAGGTGCGATAGGGATAATATCATTTCCAAGTAACCGCATACCGAAGCCACGCGCCCTTCGGATGACCGCCTTACCAACATTTCCCACTCCGATCACACCCAGGGTGCATTCGCTTAATGACCTGGCCGGGAATTTCCCCCAACCACCCCGCTTCACTTCCTTATCCAACCAGGGTAATTGCCGGGCAAAAGCCAGTATGTAACCCAAAACAGAATCTGAAACCGGCAAGGTAAATGCGTTGGGTGTCCTCCAGACGGAAATACCCATCTTTTCAGCTGCTTCTTTGTTGATCGAGTCGATGCCGGTTCCCCATTTGGAGATCACTTTCAACCGCGGCAGACATTTCTGCAATACACGCTCCGAATACCGGTCATCTCCACAAATTGCAGCATCAAAAGTGCCAGCATATTGTAAGATCTCTTCTTCAGAAAGCCGTTCATGAACTTCCGCAACAATCAGGTTCAACCCATAATGATCAAAAACTGGTCGAAAACGGTCAATAAAGGGCATCATATAAGGGGCAGAAAGTAAGACAGTTGTCATTTTTTATCCATTTATCAAATCTTTTTTTGCCGGTTAAGCAGAGCATCCACTACCCAAAAATCATTCTCATCATCAATATCATAAGCTTCAGAAGCATCCATTGTAAACATCAATGGATGTTCACCCATGCGATTTTTTCTTCGTACCAGGTTTTCACGGGTGAAGATATATATACAAGAGTTTTCTTCGTAAACGGGAGGGAGGTCCTGGGTTTGCAGCAAAACTTCAGGGTTGTGATTGATGGGTTTCCCATCTCCTGTCCATAATCGTTTTTTGTACGGTGTTGCTGAGAAAAGTGAATCGTGGTGGGGAAATTGTGCAACCATTTCCTTGATGGCTCGTGAAATTGTTGCAGGTTTTAGCAATGGATTGGTACTATGGGTCTGAAGGTAGAAATCAGCCGGAACCAATTCAGTATCATAGAGCAGAATCTCATTCATCGAAACAGTATCGCCTGACAACCTCTCGGGGCGTGGTATAACCCGCACAGCAGGGTAATTCTTCTCAAGCCCCTTTGAGATAATAGGGCTGTCTGTGTCTACTACAATAGAATCGAATTCTGAGCAAGACAACAAAGTTTCAATGATGTATGCATATAAGGGTTTTCCTGCTATCATCCGGTAATTTTTTTCTGGAACTCTCTGTGAATGATGCCGCATAGGTACCAGAGCAACAAATTTATTAGTCATAGCATCCTCAAAGGTAGCTTAACGCTTTTCTGATTCTTCTTTATATTGTATCGGATCGATCCGGTGCTTCTGTGGTGCCTTCTCCCGGAAAGATGTATTTGGATAATAAAATGTCCGCTTCAGATTCCAGGTCAACAGCCTGGCTGATTGCCGGTAACCCTGGTACGTACCCCAGAACTGACTCCAACGGAATTTAATAATGTGATGCCATTCTTTGAGTAAAACTTTTTGAACCCTGGCAGCTAAATAATCTGATGAGATGTTGACAATAAGCAACCTTATCAGGTCTCCCAGAGTAAAGTGAGCATTTGGATAGATCTGCTTGAATGCCATTCCCTCTCGCCTGTAACGGTTATAGACACCCTTCCATGACTCATGATGAATATGGATGACTTCCGCTTCAGCGGAATAACTGACAGTATATCCCTTTTCGGATGCCCACTTCGCCCATGCGAGGTCTTCTAGTGCGGGAATTTTTTCGTCATACGGATGCTGTTCCCATAAACTTTTTCGAATAGCGGCATTCGCATTATTACAGAATGGGGTCCCCTGTTTATGCTGGCTGGTTTCAGGATACCAGTGCTGGAAAATTTGTTTTTCCGAGAATTGCGAATTGAACGTTCCAGATTGTTTGCCATAACAGACCGCAACAGAATCATCCTTGAAAGGTGCAATCAACTTTTCCAACCAATCCGGATAGATTGGATATACATGTGCACTGGCAAAAACGAGGATATCCGATTCTGCATGGGAGATCCCAAAGTTTAACGAACGTCCAAAAGTAAAGGTTTGGGGGTCGATATGCACAACCTGAACACCACATTCCTTTGCTATATCAACCGTACGATCTGTTGATCCTGAATCAACCAGTATCACCTGGATATTCTTAAGGGTTTGTTCTCGAATACCGGTAAACAATTTCCCGATATGTTTTTCTTCATTATAAGAACGCACAATTACAGAGCATTCTGGTTTCATGGTTCTAATAAAAAGTCAGTCTGTTTCAATATACCATCTAAAATTACACGGATTGTCTGTGAACCTTCAGGTGTTAAAGTTGAAAGCGGGAATTGTTTCAACTTAACATATCCTCGCCAGACACGATCTTCTTCTAAGAATTCACTGAATGGCAGAGATGAACAAAATAGCTGGTAATACAAGAATTTCCGGGCATTGATCCGGTGTTCAGCAGGCGCTTCCAGGGATTCAGCATCCAGGAATTCTTCCAACATATGAACATATTCCACTTTATCCTGTGGCATGAAGACTGTATCAAGTTGTGTGAATCTTGCTTTTCCTGCACATAGCACAGGTTTGCCTAAGATGGATGCTTCCATTCCAATGGTCGAGTTGTACACCATAACAAACTTCGACAACTGAATCAACTCATACGAACTAAAATATTCAGTGGCATTTATAAAGAAAACATTGGGCAGGTCTGTGATTTTCTTTTCAGATGCCCAGGCGGCAACACTCTCCCGACTCTCTTTCCCCTGACGCAGCTCGTCAGGATGAGCACGGATAACGAATAGTGTTTCGGGATTTCGTTTGATCACTTCGAAAACTTCATCAAGCCAGGAAAACATATCGCTGAATAGCGTATTTGCGTGTCCTTGCGATGTGTCAAAAACAACATTCGTGAAAACTGGCACCACCTGCTTGAAGCTCTTTGATTTTTCTATAAAATCCGGACTCAAATTACGTATTTCTGGCCAAAATTGAATACCTGCCATGGAAAAATGACCGCGAAAACGGTTGGATAGATATCCATCTAGTCTGGCATTCTGCATTTCGTTCAACTCAAACTCTTCAGGGATGTCGATCGGATAAGCTGTGGCTTCACCTTCGGTAAAAAACGCACAAAACGGCATCAATCCCACTTCATGTGCGATCACCCTGATCCCTTTTTTCATCGCCAGATAACGTACCGTTGCTTCTGGGAAGAATTGACCATTAAATACCACCACACAGCGAGGTGTAACACTTTCCAACATTACTAGAAATTTCTGTGCAACATTGTTGGCTGAGATGATGTATTGGCGAAATAGATACCGGGTTGGTTCGTCATCCAATAAATGATGCCGCCGCAATATCCAGCGTAATGAAGGCAAAACAAGCTGACCTAAAGGAATATCTTCATAAACAAAGGTCTCTAATTCTGCCAGAGATAAGTCTTTTATCTTACTGTTCAAAACATTATCTACATGGAAACGAAATCGCCGGTGAGGAGATGTGTTGAAACAGACTCTTGATTGTGCTTTACATGCTGTACAGGGTGGTTTATGGGATGGGTCATCCTGTCGTGTACCCAGAACGCAGCGACTCATCCCGGCATCACATACAAAATGCATTACTGGCACACCTGCACTCCGAATAGCCCAGGAAGTTAATAGAGAAAATCCTGCATTCAGACTCAATCCACTTAAACGGGTTGTAGCATTGAAAAAAAGGACAGGTGCGCCATCTTCTTGTAACGGAGCGCGTTGTACTTTTCTTGCCATCACCTGAATGCGGTGATTATTTTGAAAATGAGCCCACCTGCGTCGAATGGCAGATAGAATTTGATTGACCTGCTTCATGCGCTATTCTATCGCTCTCATCATGTAAAGTGTTCGTTGTGAATCTTTCACCGGTACTTTTTGTTGTATGGTGTAGTATTTGCTGAAGCTTTCTTCAAAACCTGCCTCAGTAAACCCATCAAAAATATCCAACCGGCTTGATAGCAGACGCTGCACCTGAGAATCACTTTTTGGTACAAATTCGATAATGAGCCATTTCCCCATTTGAGCAAAGCATTTCGCCACGCGTTCCAGGGGAACATTATTGGAAATTGCCAGATGATGGATCAACGCTAAAGCCATCACCAGATCCACCGGTCCCCGCTGGGTGAAGCTCTGACGCTCTTCATTGTTCCATCCAGCTCCTGCACTGGGATTAGTCAGATCGAGTACTAATGGCAGCAGATTTCTCGTCTTTTCTTTCTTTACCTGTAAATATCCTAATTCAACTGCTGAAGGATCAATATCAGCTGCAACGGTAGGTATTCCTTTCTCTGACGCCAACCGGCTGAAAATGCCATTATTTGCGCCGAGATCCCATACAGAAGCAGGTGAAGCAATATCGATCATTTTTTGAATTACTGACTTTTTCTCTTCAAAAGCTTCACCGGAATAATTGGTAATATCATAGTAATCTGCCCACTCAGTTCCAGATGGCTCCCATTTCAGAGAGTTGATGGTTCCCTTCAGGCTATCCAGCAATCCCAACATGGCAGTCTTTCCAACAGTTCGTTGTTTTTCTTCCTGGCTGATCGCTTTTCCTGCATATTTTTGCTGGGTTTTCGCATGGATATGAATGTGTGTCGCAATGCCCAATTTCCATTGAGTATTTCCAGGAAGTAATTTACTGGCAAGATCAAGGGGAATACCATCTATATATACCCTCATGAGCTGGCTTAATCGAATGTCAGTATATGCCATCAGTGCCAACGGAGCCAGGAAATGCTGGCAAAACTGCCGATATGCCACCCAGGGCGCACCCTCTTTATATTTCTCAAAAGAAAGCGTATCAATCAATACAGGTTTGCCATGAACAAATTGAATGTTATATGCAGAAGCGTCTTTTAAAATCAGACCTTTTCCTAATGCTAGAATGCACACATCCAATGTCAATAGGGCAGCATCTTTTAACTCGCTGAACGACCACTCATACGGGTATGAGATGAAAGATACTCTTTCTGGGGCAATAACTTTATATGCAATTTCAGGGCATGCAGGTGTTTGTTCAACTTCTTGATGTTTCACCAGATACCCTTTCTTTACCAGCTCTTCATATAAACCTGATTGCATCAGAGCATCATAATGGGTTTGATAGCTGGTATTAACCTGACGATAGAGAACATCATCAGACCAGAAAAGAAAGCCACTGGGATCACGAAAAGAAGCTGAGTGAATGTTATTTTTGGTCATCATTCTCGTTTTGCTCAACCCCCGCGCCATCTGAAATTTCTACTGGTTCTTCTACCCCTGCTTTTCCTTTAAATAACTTCTTGACCTTCTTCCAATATACTTTTAGTGCATAAGCACCACCTAAAGCGGCGGCAATAACAATTTGCAATATAAATGATCCGGATCCGGGATCAAGATATAGAAGGTTAATCAACTTAATATGCATACTTCACCTAGCCTTGTACTCTACGTAACTTTTTCAGAGAGGATAGTTCACTTTCATATACTTTTTTCACACCGTCACCAACTGCCTGCTCAGTAACCCGAATATATTTCACCAACCTTTCAAAACCGCTGGGCTCGACAGATGCAGCTTGATCGCTACCCCACATTGCCCGATCCAGGGTGATATGGCGTTCAACCAAACAAGCGCCAAATGCTACAGCAATGACCGATGGGATCAAGCCAACCTCATGCCCTGAATAGCCAATTGGGCAGGAGAATTCTTTTTTCAAGGTTTCGATCATCTTTAAGTTTAACTCATCAGGTTCACAGGGGTATGTACTGGTAGCATGTGTGATGATAAGATCTTGCATGCCCAACACTTCCACTGCCTCGCGAATCTGTTCAATCGTTGACATACCAGTAGAGAGAATAACCGGTCGCCCTGTTTTGCGGAGATGTCGTAATAATGCATGGTCAGTCAATGAAGCTGATGGAATTTTGTAACATACTGGTTTAAATTGTTCGAGAAAATCCACTGAAGGTTCATCCCATACGGATGCGAACCAGGTCATCCCAAGTTCATTGCAGTAATTATCGATCTCACGATACTCTTCTTCCCCAAACTCCACCTTGTAACGGTAATCAAGATACGTAATATAACCCCATGGAGTATCTCGCATTTGGCTTCGCTGTTCTGGAGGAACACATAATTCTGGTGTTCTTTTCTGGAATTTAACCGCATCCACTCCTGCTTCTTTTGCTGCACGAATCAACTGCTTTGCAATATTCAGATCTCCATTATGGTTAATCCCAATTTCTGAAACAACATATGTTGGATGACCTTCTCCAACATAGGTATTCCCTATTTTTACTTCTCGTGACATGCTAACTCCTTTCGGTTAATGACTGCAAGATGATATCACACAATTCACGTACTGCACCATACCCACCATTGCGAGTAAGTACTCTGTCTGCCTGACGCTTTGCTTCGGGTTGTGCATCTGCCACTACTACTGCGCATCCTACCAGAGGAAAGCAAGGGGTGTCATTAATATCATTTCCAAGATAAACAACCTGTTCATTGGAGATTTTATGCTGCTGCAGATATTGCTGTAGTAAAGCGGATTTATCTTCTACGCCTTGTATTGCCTGAATACCAATCTTTCTACAGCGTGCTGTTACGACTGGATCGGTCTCAGTAGAAATTACAATCACTGGTATGCCAGCTTTTTTCAATGCTTTCAAGCCAATGGGATCACTGCGATATGCCATTACGGCTTCTTTCCCATCACCATCCACCCAGACACGGTTATCGGTGAGTACACCATCAAAATCCAACACCACCAGTTGTATATTGGCTGGTAAAGGTCTATGTTTTTGCCCTGGGTTGACCATTTCCAGTTTTCCACTGAAAACCAGATCTTCATATCTGTGCCAATCGCTTAAATTATCGATATCCACCGTGTAGTTGCTATCGATGATGAGAGGGAGAATGACATCACCTGTTAACGAATGTTTATTCAGGATGGTCGAAGTTCTAATCGCATCGATATGCCCGGTCTGCCAATACACTGGTGGAAGTATCTGGCGGGGAGCATTGTAGGGTTCTTTTATTCCTTCAACCGTTAAAAGAGGCGTCATCCTTTTTGTAGCATTATCAATTCGCCACATCTTGTGAGGATTTTGCCCCGCAATGACCACTCCCCGAACACAATCTGCATCGGGATCATTAATGAGCTGGTTGATTGCATCATTCACCAGTTCCGGAGGACGGATGGGAGATGTCGGACGTAACTGCACAACTATATCTGGTTGATAATTCTCATTTGCTTTCAACCAATTCAATGCATGTTCGAACAAAGGAAGATCAGTGGAATTATCCTGTGCCAGTTCTGCAGGACGGTAAAACGGTGTTTCGGCACCATACTGCCTAGCAACGGCTGCAATTTCCTCATCATCAGTCGAGACGATCACCCGGGATACCATTTCTGCCTGCAAGCCCGCTGCAATGCTATATGCAATCAGCGGATAACCGGCAAAATTCCGGATATTCTTGCGTGGAATGCCTTTCGAACCCCCTCTTGCAGGGATGATAGCCAATACTTCGGGCTTTACCATGCCGTCCATCCTCCATCCACCACCAGGTTGGAACCCGTCATATAGGTGGATGCATCGGAAGCCAGAAATAACATAGCACCATTCATTTCGTCCAGGTGAGCCATACGTCCCATCATTGTCCGATAAGAATATGCTTTCTCGAAATGCTCATCGTGATTATTGAACACCCCACCGGGAGTTAGAGAATTTACACGTATGTTCTTGCCGGCATAATACGCTGCCAGGTAGCGAGTGAACCCTAAAACACCTGCTTTGGTTACAGAATAATATACTGGTTTAAATTGAGCTGGTTGGTCTGGCTTTTGATAGATCCTTTGGTCAGGTCCCGCCAATCCGTATGTTGAGCAAATCGTGATGATCACACCTTGCCCCTGTTCCAACATTGCAGGTACAACTGCCTGCGAGCAGAGGAACATACCTGTCAGATTGACATCCACCGCCTGCCGCCAGGCATCAAGTGGGTAATCCTCAAAACGGTTCCCGTGGGAACCCTGGTGTTCAGGATCAAATTTTGGATCCATTGCTGCACTGCATACCAATACATCCAATCTGCCAAAACGGTCTTTCGCAATTGCAGCCATTGCCCGGGTTGAATCTGGATCAGTGACATTCACTTTTACAGGCATAGCAGAATAACCCTGCTGGGTGATGTTTTCAGCAGTTTCTGTTGCCACCTTTTCATTCAGATCCGCAACCAATACGTTGGCACCTGCCTGGGCTAATGTCAAGCAAAATTGTTTTCCCAATAATCCAGCTCCCCCTGTTACGATCGCTACTTTCCCATCAAGTCGAAATTTGTCTAAAATAGTCGTCATATGCTCCTTTGAAGAGAGTCTGCTAGAACTTGTAATTTTAAAAAGATGTTTTTGCAGAACAAAACTAATAAACTTTCTATATTTTTACGGTTTCGGATAAGTATAGATTCCTCCATCTTTTCCATCATACTCAATATGCAATCCTTCAGTGAATACCTCCACCCGCTCTGCAGCCTGGTCACCGTAAATATCGGAAAATTGCTCAGTGATCGAATCAAATAATACCAGCGTTGCCTTATCCTGACGGAACAGGCTCTGACCGGGATCATTGGAAAGATCACCATCTCCGTACCGGCTGAAAGTTTGGTAAGGCTCATTGATGTATATTTCCTTTACCGGGTAGGATGTCCTTCCTGTCCAGAAAAGAACAAGCATGTCCTGATTGGTCACCAGGGTTGTATCTTCAGGTAGGGCTTTTAACGCCTGCAAAGTATCTGATTGCTGCCATTCTAATGAAGTGTAACCCATTCCTTTGTCATGTAATTGCTCAACGACATGAAAAGAATGGATACCATAAACAAGGATGGCAAATACCAGGATCAGCCCTGCCAAACTCACAAACCATCGTATTTTCTCATACCACGAAACCGTATCGGTGAAGAACAGTAATACCATCAGACCTACTGATATGTACAACGGTGACAACATGCGCACATTGATCGTGATAGGTGGGTATGTTGTGATCTTCACTGCCAGCGTCACAAGGATGAAGATCAAACTGAATACCCCAAGGATTGGAATCCAGGATCGGGTAGGAGATGAGGTTGCTGATGATTGCTTTTTCTCCCTGACGAACCAGATGATGAACCAGACCAGTAATCCTAGAAATATGATAGGAACCAGGCTGTTCATTACGAGCGCTGGAAAACGCGGTGTATATATCCACGAATCAGGCAAAAACCAGAAAAGCACTGATTGTTGAACATCATTCCAGAAGTTTAACAAAAATGTACTAAAGTTAGTTGGAAACTCCATACTCCGGGATGAAACTGTTCCGGTCAGGCGAAGGTCGATCACCAACCAGATGACAATGGGAAGCAATGCCAGTATCGAGTAAACAACGGTCCGGAAGACCTTCCTCGCTGCTTTTTCTTTTCCACTGAATAACAGGAACAACCCGCCTGTAATAGCGAATGCGACTGCATTGTACCGGGTAAGAATAGCTGCCCCTGCAAATATTCCAGCCGGCAGTAGATAGAGTGATAGTGCTGAAGAACTCTTTGCGTTTTGTTTTTTTGATGCTTCTTCTTGTTTTACATCAGAAATTTTCCAGATTGCTTTTACCAGGAAGAACATACTGGCAAACCCAAGAAAGAGAGCCAATGGCTCAGACATAGACCAGGAAAAAATTGGGATTAATACAGGCGAAAGTGCAAAGATCAGGCTGCCTGCACAGGTAAGCCAGATTTTTCCTTTGCTTGCTGTAAACAAAATTCTTCCTAAAAGAAAGATGATTGCCCCAAACAAACAGATATTTAACCATCGCGAAACAGGAACAAGATCGATCCCTGTCAATCCAAATAGACTTAACAGCAGGGGATATCCGGGTGGAAAATAGGGCAAAAGACGGAAAGAACCATCAGCCTGGATAAGACCCAATCCTTTACCAGCCAGGAGATTTCGAGCTGAGATAATGTAAATGGTCGCATCTCCCCCGATTCCAGGTGCAATAGTCGTGCTGTATATGACCATTACCATTCCTGTAACGGCAATTAACACCAATAGATAGTTGATGTGCCAGTATTTTTTCATTTAGCTCGTGTCATTCCTCTAGATCATTCAGAAAAACGATTTCATCGCCCATCGTGTTTACGTAATCCAATCCCATTTTTTTACATATATCGATAATTGCTTGAGGCGTTTCATTGTAAGCTGTTTTGTCTACCAGAACATATCTTACCTTTAGTTTATCCAGCAAGCTAATACTGGATTCATCAGGAAAATTTGCCATGACAGGTTTAATCTCCTGGTATTGCAAAGGTGGAAATGCATTGAAGAATCCACCTATGAATGGTTTCCCATGGATAAGAGTCGCATAAACCAGGATCTGGTCTTCACTTTCTTCGATAGGGAATTGGATTACCGCCCCTGTCCCAGGTTGTTCTGCCAGCCAGGTATCCACAGGACGGGCTTCTATAGAAGAAGTCGTTTCATACACACCTGGGTAGAACTCTAACCAGACAACACCCAGTATAAACACGCTGAATACCAATGCCGCTTTCTTGTTTCGGAAACGATCCAGAATTTTCGTCAGTCCCATTGCTGATAAAACTAGAACGAAAATCAAGACAAAAATGCCAAACCGGGCGAAAACCCGCATTTTTGAGAATAATGGCAGGTATTTGAAGAGGAAATAATCGGGCAGGATGATATAAGTTTCTGTCCGATTGAGAAGTTTGGCGAAAATTCCGGTTAATTGAACCTGTAACCGTTCGCCATTCCAAAACAAGTCTGTACCTAGTGATAATACCCATGCCAATGCTATTCCAAGCAGGACCAGAATCACGAATTCCTTTTCTCGTTTTTCTTTCCTTGTGAATAGAGTAATACCTGCGAAAATGATGTTCACTAATCCAACATAGAGAGAAGTTTCAATCCATAACTGCCGGTTAAAATGATCGTTTACCCACTTCCCCACTAAAAAGTGATCGGTCGAGGGTAACAGATAATCAAGCGGGCTTGCTGATGCAGCAAGAAGACGAACAGTTTCCAGGTTTCTATCAGGTATACCACCCTGGGCATTCAAAGTGAGATAAGGCCAAACGCTAAAAGCCACAAAAGGAATGGAGATCAATCCTGCTATCAACAATGGTTTCCAATAATTCCATGTCAATACTTTCTTTCGGATAAAGAAAAGGTTGATGACAGCAAGCGCTCCTGCAACCAAAACAGCCATATACAGGCTGTACATAGATGTCATGCCTATCAATCCGAAACCAATTCCAGTCAAAAGGATAAATTTCTTCTTTTCTTGAGAGGAATCACCTTTCATCAATTCAAACAATCCCCAGAAGAATAATGGGAACCATTGGATCCCTGAAATGTTCAGGTGTCCGATAAGAAAATGAGCCAGGTGATAGGGCAAAATGGCAAAAGCTGTACCAATGATGATTGCCACACTGGTTCTGCCAGTCAGATGTTTCATCCACAAATACATATTGATGCCCGATAGAATGAACGTCAAAAGCATCGAAACGTTATAGCCAGTCAGTGGGTTGAAAATCAGGGCAAATGGCATGGCAAGGAGAAGCTGTGCCGGGCTGATTTCTGTGTATGCCAGACTCCATCCTGCAGGGTAATTCAAGAACCAAATATTGAAAGGGTTGACATGTAATTCAAAAAGAGCCTTCTTGAACCAGCCGATCAACCAGACAAAGTAAATGTTGTCCCCAATCGAGCCAATCATCCGGGTGGATAAGTGCGTAATCAATGGGTAAGTAATAATCACAGACATTGCTGCAAAATACAGAACTATCAATGCACCCGTCACCCATCGTGGAAGTTTCACCTGTCCACCTCGGTAAGGTTAATCACCTTATGCTGTTCACCCGATTGATAAACAGCATCAACCAGGCGCATATCATAGATCCCCTCTTTGATGCTGCAGGCGGGTTTTTCAACCCCTTTGATCGCTTGAAGAAAATTCTTCATTTCAGAAACGAACATGGTATTGCGCTCGAACCCCTCGGCAGGGATAAATTCCCTCCATTGATCCATATCCGTAGTGAGATAGCGCGTTATACCCGTAGCATTATCCCATTCCAACGTGCCTTCGGTTCCAATCAGGCTCAATGTATGGCTGCCTGGTCTTCGATGATAATCAAGGTGAATATGTCCCAACGTGCCATTCACAAATGAAAAATTTATTTCTGCAAGGTCATCCACATCAATTCCCAATTGACCAGTTGAAAGAACACTCGCATCAACTGTTTTCACTGGTCCAAACATCCAGGTTAAATAATCAAGCGGATGGCACAAGGTGCGCACAACACCTCCACCTAAATCTGCTCTTGCAGCATATGTCATGCGGTAATCTTCCCATGGATGCCAGCCAGGCAAATACTCACCCCAAAAAGCTTGAGCAGAAACGATACTTCCTAATTTCCCTTGTTTCACTAAATCATACGCAATTCTTAATCCCGGATGGAAACGGAATTGGTATCCGACAGCACCAGTCAGGTTATTCTCTTGCATCATCGTGAGTAGCTTTTCTGTTCCCTGATGACTATGCGCAACTGGTTTTTCGATCAATATATGACACCCAGCTTCTGCAGCCTCAAATGCTACTTCCAGATGTAATGCGGTTGGGTTGGAGATGATCACTGCATCAGGCTTATGTGCCAATGCAGCTTTCAGGTCTGTTTCAACTGGAAAACCCGCCAATTCATCATCTGGTAAGGTACTTTTATGGCTGCGGTATAACACTATGTCCCGTTCTCCAAGATTGATCAGATTTCGGAAGTGCCTGCGCCCTATTGAACCCAAACCAGCGATCACGAATTTCATTTGCTTGCCCGCTTTCCAATGCAACTGTACAGGTATTCGCCCGTTCGTTTCCCTGAAAATCCATCTCGGAAGGTTACTTCTTGTTCAATGAACTTACGTCGTGCCTCTTTCTCCGCATCAGGATTGTTCAGCGAATACTGCACTGCTTCCTGCAATTCTGCTTCGGTCAACGCCACGCGCCCTGCTCCAGCCTGGCGGAAACGCTGGTGGGTTGGCCATTCGCCAATTTTTGAAAGTGGAAGATCGAATCTACCAGGCACATTCCAACCTCCCGGAGCATCGAAACACACACTCACAATTGGACGATCATGAATAGCAGCTTCTACAACCATGGTGGAATATACTGTCAAAAATACATCGGAATACGCCATCATGGAAGTTTTTTCTGGCATATCCTCGCCAGAATAATACCCCAGCTCACCACCCAGCGGAACCGGTTCTACCACATGTACATGGGGATACCGGCGGGTCAATTCCTGAATCCGTTCACGCTCTCCGGCAAACAATGGTTCGGTCATGAAGTGATTGGGGTGTAACCGGATAAGCAACTGTGCAGGTTGTTCAAATTGATTCTCTGCCACCATGCGTGCCAGTGGTTCAATATTTTGATAATTCGGTGAAAAAGTGATGAAACTGCAGGCATACCCCAGTAATTTACGATTTGGATCCAAACCGTGGAGCTTGAAATATTCTTCTTTACTCATCAGCCATTGCTTGCGAAAATAGCCATCATAGGTCGGAATACCGCCAACGTGCACCTGTTCAGGTTTCCAATCCGAACCAAGTACCAGTTCTTCCTTTTGCACTTCCGACCAGCAGTTAACCCAATCCATCGATGATCCGGGAATGCTATAACTGCTTGGATTATCCCAGCCAACGATTACAGATGCAGTAGGTATTTTCCTTTTTGCAGCCTGCCGTAGTAAATATCTATCCAATCGCCACCCGGGGGTTGAGGCAACCACCAGCTCAGGTTGATATTTTTCGAACAGATCTGTGTAAAGCTCCGGGCTGAACATCATTTGATCTTGTACCAGATGTTTCCGTGCTGCAGAGGAACTGCGCAGATAATTGATCATCATACGCATGAATGGCATCATAATCCTGCGTCTGCCAGTTGCTTCAAATGCCACCTGTTCCACATGGCTATCCATCGCCTCGGTGTTGATCCTTTTTGAACCACCCACCCGCCGCATGAAATTCAACCACCATTGCGCAGTTGCAAAATGCGTTTCAGCGTATCTGCGGGCTTCTTTCAACCTTAATCCTTCGATGATCAACCCATCTTTACCAAAGCGTTTCTGGATCTGCTCCTTGATACCGTCATCGGTTAATACAACAACCTGTACATCATTTTCGAGCAAAGTGGGAACTACATCGCTCTGTAAAAAGTAAACGATCGCCAACCCGTGATCTGCGCTGATAAATACTGTTTTTTTCGCCATCTATGATACCTTTTTTTAAAATCCATTCTACTCGTTATATAAACGGAAAATTGCATCATGGAACCAGAGAAGTACTTTCCGAATAGGGGTAAAACTGGCAATTCGTTTTCCCATTTTGGTTCGTTTCTTGGGGTCCTGTCTGGGTTGGTTTTTCAACTCATCAGGTAAAGTATTGCTCATGTTTTGCACCAGAGGGTCTGCCGTCATTAATCGCAGGTATCCACTCTCATTAAGTCGTCTATCAAGCATACGTACCTGACCCATCGGTTTATCCATTTGAAAAGGTGTAAAAGAGCGAAGTGTCTCTTTCCATCCGACAAATTGAAAATGGTTGGCACCTGCAAACGCGGTAATACCCTTATAGGTAATTTTTACATCCCGTGTAGAGTTAAATATTTCGCGGTCTTTTTCGATGCCATAATTAAGTGTCTTGTTAAACTCTTCGAACATTTCCCACGATTGCAACTGACCTTCTTCAACCGTAGCGTCAGGATTATTCTCTGCCCAATCCATGGTAGCAGAATATAACTCGGGAGAAGTCCGCAAAGGTCTGGCAGTGATCATCCCAACCCTGGGATAGGTTTCCAGTATTTGAACACTCTTCGATAGCCAACCTGGATAGAATAACGCATCACTATCACAGTAAGCGATGATCTCCCCAGGAGCAGCATTGAAAATATAATTCCATGCTCCACCCTTTCCCAGGTTCTTTTGAGAAAGCACCAGAAACTGGATACGTCCAGCTTCCTTTTCTTCAACGAGATACCGCACCACATCCGGACAGCTTCCATTATCAAATACCATCATATCAAATGGAAGATCAGCCCCATCTCTGGCTGATTGCAGGCAGACTTTAAGTACATCCAGCGATTCAGCATAAAACCCATCTTGAAAGGGAATGTAATTCAGCACCGCAATAGTGATGCGTTCTGGGTGAGCAACTTCTTTTAAATTCTTTGCAGGGTTTTGACCAACACGCATACATTACTCCAAAAATGAACTGCTACTCGATCTTGAAAGCATTCTTCTGTCGTAGCCAGGCTCTGAACTCCCGGTAGGCTTTCATTGGGTGAAATACGCCATAAGCAATCTGTGCCAATCCCATGCTTTTTAACGTGATCAGCGGAAATATTTCTACTTCCCGCCAGAATCGTTTCCACGTAAGGGGTTTTCGCTGCAGAACATCATCCTTCACCTGCCAGTTAGAATCTTTCAGGTCAAAGATGGTGCGCTTTCCACCCGCCAGGCGAACATTTTCATACGTTTCAGGAGTGCGATAGTGAGGCTGTCCATTGGGCAAATGACGGTAATCATGTAGCTGGTGAATGATATTGATCGCACCGGTGCCATCAACCAATGCCTGTTTTTCGTTTCGAGCCTGGTAAATCATCCAGTTATCCCAGCCAGCTCTACCAATTGCGAACTTCGGTATTTTAGTGAAGCATTCGCGTGGATAGATAAAATAATCACTCCCACCCTGGGGATGCAGCACACCGCGCTCTTTGATCTGCAGTTGCAACCAACCCAGAAGATGATCACCCGGCGTTATAACTTCTCGAATATCGATATCCCAGCGCTGCCCTACGATGAGGAATTTTTCGAACTTCTGCATCACTTTCCTGGTAGTAGTAAGCATATCAGGTAGAGCAATAATATCTGCATTGAGATAAACAAGGATTGGGCTTGTGCTGTTCACCCTTGCCAATTCGAAAATGGAACTGACCAGAGGTGTACCTTTTGTGTTTTTTTCCACATCGGATAAATGCTTCAATCCAAACTCTCTGGCTGTTTCTGCAACGCCTGCATCATCGCCAATGAGGATGATTTCCACTTCATTTCCCAGATTTAACCAAGAAAGGATCGCATTCCGCTGGATCAAACGAATATGCTCATCTTCGAATGATTTAGGGGCAGTAAAAATGGTCATCCAGGGAGATGTAGATTCAACCATTCTATTCATCCCTACTTTTTAAAATTCGATCATCCACTTCATTAAAAGCCTTATGCCTTACACCTGCATTCAATGCAGATAGATCAGGATGCTCTTGAACAAGGTGCAATACATCATGCCAGGTAAAATGCTCTTTATCTGGCAATGAACGATAGATCATTCTTACAGCGTCAATATCCTGCTTCGTATCCACAGTCCAGCGCATTTCGCCATAATCCGGTTTGGTGTTGTGATAATAAACATCAAAACGCCCTTCTACCTCATAAAGATAGGGCATCACATGTTCACGATCGTGTTTTTCAGTAGCATCCTTCCAGGCTCTTTCCAATGCGGCAAAACTGGCGATCTCAACATCCAACCCAATGGGAAAAGTACGATGCCAGGGAGGAGGTAACCGGTTGGCTGCGAAATCCACTTTTCGGGTGAAGAACTCCTTCAACAGAATATCGATCTCACCCGGGTCAATCAATGGGCAATCCGCAGTAATTCTTACAATCACATCAGCTTCTACTTCTTTGGCTGCCTGGTAATAACGATCAAGTACATCAAATTGGTCGCCACGATAGATTCTCACACCATGTTTTTTACAGAAGTCCTCGATCGGATCATCCGCTGGATTGACAGTGGTGGCAACCAATACTTCATCAATTTCT
Organism: Anaerolineaceae bacterium; assembly: GCA_034430215.1. Classification (GTDB taxonomy): domain Bacteria; phylum Chloroflexota; class Anaerolineae; order Anaerolineales; family Anaerolineaceae; genus UBA4782. The sequence continues at coordinate 667,930 of DAOUFE010000019.1, forward strand.
TTTGCCTTCTCTACTCTTTCCACCACCCATTGCAGCATGGGTTTTCCTTCGATATCCAGTAATACTTTCCCTGGCAGCCGGCTGGAACTCATTCGAGCTTGAATGATTGCAACAATTCTTTTCCCGTTCATGCTTTTCCTCCAATAGCCAGATCATAAGCATTTAACAACTTTGGAAAGTTCTTGCTCCAATCAGCTTTTACTTCGGCTTTCTGCCGGGATTTAAGAGACATTTCTTTCAATTGCTTACGATTAGTATAAGCAGTCAAAATGGCTTCAGCCATCATATCGCTATCTCCTCTGGGAAAAACCCATCCATGTACCCCATTTTCTACCCATTCGAGATTGCCTGGGATATCCGAAACGATCGAAGGTATCCCGCAAGCCATTGCTTCCATTAGAGAAACCGATGACCCATCACTGTATGCCGCTGTCAGGTACAGGTCTGCGCTGCGATATACCGCTGGAAGATCGCCATTTCGGATCTTTCCACCCAGAAATATTCGCTCCTGGAGACCTGATTTCGCGATCATTTCGCGGATTTCTTTCTCCTGAGAACCATTCCCATACAGGAGCAAACGCAGGTCAGGAATCTCACCTGCCGCCCGGGTAAATGCCTTAATGGTATCTTTGACGCCATAGACCGGTTCCCAGGAACGCAGACAGAGCAAAACAAATTTATCTTTCCATTCTAGTTCTTTTCGCAGGAAAGGCACGCCATTTGGCTTGAATAATTCAAGGTCTACTCCCCAGGGAAAAAGCACAATCTTGTCTGATGGGTAGTGATATTCCTCTATAGCCTTTCGTGCTACAGCATCGCAATCACCCACCAACACGCTGGTGCGTTTCATAGCATAAGAAGCAGTACGTGCCAGCCAGGGATCAAATTTTACCTCGTGCAATATATCCGATGCCCACGACATGGTTACCAGCGATTTAAACCCTGCCAGAGCAACCAGGTACGCACAGGTATGAACTGGTCCGGCATGCACTACATCTGGTCTAATCTTATTTAGCACCCGTTTCAGATCTTTCACATAAGCTAGCAGATCTCTCCAATGGAAAGGTTTTTCTCCTCCCATCCACACGATTTCTTCCACACCTGGTGGAATCATCCTTGGCTGGGGGGTATATGGATTACTCTCCAACCGGAGAAGATAAATCTGGTGGTTGGTTTGAGCTAGCGCTGTTAGAAAACGCTGATCATGCGCGTTGAAATCTCGGGTGAAGTAAAGTACTTTCATTATGCAATCAGATCAGTCCAGCGGATTTCTCTTCCAGCAGGTATCGAATTCACGGCATGCGTACCAATGACATTATCAATCTGGTCAGGCTTGATCGCTCCTGGTGTTGCCGGGCGCAACACATCCAGCATATCCCTGGTAATCTGAGCTCCCGCAGGGATGTCTGTTGCCGCCCGGATGCATCTGCGCTGGATCACACTGGTATCTTTCTCGTTGTCTTCAATTTTCTTATCACCTGAACCCAATGCACTTTCGAGACGACGGGTGTTTTCTACCATTTCTTTCCATGTCACTGGATTCATAGCGAAAGCATGATCAGGACCTTCACGATGATTGTCATCGGTAAAATGCTTCTCAATGGCGCGTGCACCCAGGGCAACAGCACCTAGAACGGTAGCATGCCCGGGAGTATGGTCTGAAAGCCCCAGGACAACATTCGGAAACATAGTCTTATATGTTTCAAGTACACGTAGATTGACAAATTTTAAGTTTTCAAGACTGGCTGTGTAGTTGGTGTTACATTGCATCAGTACCAGTTGCGAGTTTTTTGCAAGAATGGTATGCACCGCTTTCTGCACCTCGCCAATAGTTGCAGCTCCTGTCGCTAAAATCACAGGTTTTCCTTTAGATGCCATTCTATCCAACGCTTCCAACCAGTCAATTTCACCTGAACCCACCTTATAGGCAGCCATGTATGCGTTTAGTCTGTCAATGGCTTCAAAATCATAAGGGGAGGAGAAGTAATCAATACCCACCTCATCACAGGTTTTCTTCAATTCAGGTGTCCAATCAAATGAAATGGATGCATCAGAATAAACTTCAAATACTGATTTCTTCCATTTTGCCTGGTGGCTTTGCTGCCCGCCCATGGTACGAAACCCATAGTCAGAGACAATCTTTGCAGCGGAGAAATTCTGAAATTTCGCTGCATCTGCACCTGCTTCAGCAGCCAATCGGATAAGCATTTTTGCTCGTTCCAGGCTTCCATCGTGATTCGCTGCGATATCGGCAATAAAGTACGTTGGATGATTCTCGCCTAATGTATGTTTGCCTATCTGAATTTCCATTTTATTCCTCCATTTCAACATACGTTGATTTTTTTAATATCTCAAGAAGTCAGAGTATTCCTCATTTTCAATGGCCAAAGGGTTTCATATTGTTGATGAAACCGGTCTATACCATCTTGAATGTCTGGCATGGTCATCCCCAACGCTTTCGTTAGTTTTTCTGTATCCAGAGTAAGCATTGGTGAACGGGCTGCCAGAAGCCCGCCATCCTTCCAAGAAACTGGTTTGATCAGTTTGCTTTCCAAACCAAATGCTTCTGCCAATTTCACGCCAAAAGCATATTTACTGATGGATTCACTACTGACCACATGGAATAAACCTTTTAAATCCTTTTCCAGCATCATCTGCAGGAATTCACATAATTGAGTCACTTCAAGCGGGCAGAAGAATATATCTATAAAACCATTCACAACCCTGCCAGCGGTTAGGTTGGAAACAAACCATTCCGCCAGACTACGTCTGCCGCTCATGCTCCAACCGAAGAAATTCACCCTGGCGACGATGGCATCAGGGCAGGCTTGTAAAACAGCTTTCTCTCCTTTTAATTTTGTGCGGGCATAGGTGCTTAATGGGTTGGGTTCGTCATCTTCCCGATAATTTCCCTTGCTACCATCAAAAACTGCATCCGTTGAAATATGCACCATGCGAATATCTTTTTTTTCTGCCGCCACTGCCAGTTCTTCCGGCAACACGGCATTCATTCTGTCAGCCAGTTCCGGTTGCAGGTCACAGGCATCAACGTTTGCCAGTGCAGCGCAATGTACCAGTACATCAGGTTTATACTGGGTGATGATCTTTTCTCCCATTCCAGGTTGGCTGAGATCTATCTTTACACTCTGGAATGGAGTATTGACCAACTCTTGGGAATGGGTAATTCCAATCACCTCTGCCTTTTGAGATACTTGCCAGGCAAAGTGAAAACCTAATAACCCACTGGCACCTGTAACCAAAATTCGGGTCATACTTCCTTTCCCTGATTGATGGCGTCTTCAAATGGTGCAATCATCGCATGGATCTGCTCCAGTGTCATCCAATTCGGGTTGGTATCACTGGCATAGCGGAAACCATCCGGTAAAGGTTGCCCCTGTTTTTCCCAGGCATGTCCAAACCACGGAGCTTCTGGAGGTTGCACAACGAACATATCCGATAATTCGATCGTGGTGCGTGCTTCATCATCTGAAATGAGGACTTCGTGCAATTTTTCACCAGGGCGAATACCAATAACTTCAACTTCAGCTTCGGGTGCAATGGTTCTCGCTAAATCAGATACACGCATGCTGGGAATTTTAGGCACAAAGACCTCACCACCCTGCATCTGCTCAACACAGCGGATTACAAATCGTACACCCTGCTCCAGCGAGATCCAGAAACGGGTCATACGATCATCCGTGACGGTTACTTTACCAGTCTGTCGTTGTTTGAGAAAAACGGGTACCACACTTCCGCGTGAACCGACCACGTTTCCATATCGTACACAGGAAAAACGCGTCTGGGTACCACCAGCGTAATAATTGCTCTGTACGAACAGTTTTTCGGCTGCTAATTTGGTGGCACCATACAGATTGACTGGATTGACTGCCTTGTCGGTACTCAATGCGATCACTTTTTCCACGCCAACATCCAGCGATGCATCAATTACATTGCTGCTTCCCAATATATTTGTCTTGATCGCTTCCATCGGGTTATATTCACAGGCAGGCACCTGCTTCAGGGCGGCTGCATGTACAACAATATCTACACCATTAAGTGCACGGCGTAAGCGGTCACGATCACGAATGTCACCAATAAAATATCGCAAGTTGGGATGAGTAAAACCAGCCACACGCATTTCATGTTGTTTAAGCTCATCCCGGCTGAACACGATTACCTTGGCTGGTTGATATTCTTTAAGAATGAGGTCAATGAATTTCTTGCCAAACGAACCAGTACCACCGGTAACCAGAATTACTTTATCTTTCCAGTACATGTCAATCCTCCAATTTGAATAATCGCATAATTGCTCTTGATGTTGAAGGGTGAGCAACTTCTTTGAATCCTAATTTTTCAAAAGTAGTTTCTTTCCCTGTGTAATAAAAAGTGTCAGAAGTCTTTCCACCCTTGAAAAGCGATGGATAACTTTCCACAGCAGGTGCGCCTTGTGCAAACGCATAATTAACCGCCTGCTTGATCAGCCAGGCATTCAATCCCTGCTTGCGATAATGCCTGTCAATGAAGAAGCAAGTGATTGACCAGACAGGAAGATCATCCACTGGAGCCAATGTGCGTGAACGTGCCAGTACCGGGTATGCTGATCGGGGTTCGACAGCCACCCACCCGATAGCTTTATCACCTGAGAATGCTAGCAACCCGGGAATCGCACCCTGTTCGACCCTTTGGCGCATCATTTCGTGCGTACCTTCTCCATGCTGGGCGTAAAAGTCTGAATGTTTGAGCTGCCAATACATGCACCAGCACCCACCACAAGCGCCATTCTCGCCAAAAAGTGTCTCAAATGCATGCCAGGTATCCCTGGTGAGTGGCCTGGCGACCAGTTCATCCAGATTGACAGCTTCGGTTACCTTTTTCATGATTTACGCTCCTTGGTGATCACGATCAAAGGATATTGACCAACTTTTCCAAAGAAACCGGGTAAAATTTCTTCCTTCCAGTATAGAACTTTGAGAAGAAATTTTCCTGCTGTTTTCTCATGAATAAATGCTCTAAGAAAACGCACATTCACACTGCGCCAGCAATAGATATGGTAAGGAATTTCCTTTCCAATCTGCTCTTTCAACCAGCGTGGAGTCAATTTGGCAATGAATGTTCCCTTTGCAGTTTTCTTTTCAGAGCTTGAGGTATTCACACCCTCTGTTGAGTTTCCTCTTTCTTGCGCAACTCGCCTCCCCCATTTTTCCACCAGTTTTACCATCCACATTGAAATACGCATCAAGAAAGGATCGGTCCATCCATTGACAACCACGGCAGTCGCCCCTGATTTGATCATCCGATGGATCTCGTGATATGCCTTCACCTGTGCTTCCAATGGCAGATGGTGAAAAGTATGCAGCGTAACTGCTCCATCTACACAATTATTGCTAAATGGCAATTGCGACACATCAGCAACCACAAACAAACCATGCTTCCCGATCCGTTTACGGGCTTCCTTTAACGCTACAATCGAAATATCTACACACAGCCGGTATTGGAAGTTTTGAGAATAGGTTAGATATTCAGGGTATTGGATAGGACCGCATCCCGCATCTAACAGATATTTTCCCTTCGCAGGGATATGTCTGTTCACCCGCAAATGACAGCGATGAATATATTCTGCTGACACCGGGCGCAGGTCCTCATATCGGGCATTCTGATAGAAACCATCGCTCTGCATGGTCCAACCAATTTGATTGTAGAACTGACGCACCTGGTTAGGAATATCCTGGTCGCTCATCTTCACATCATCCTTATGCCAGTGCTTCCTTAGCGGTTTGAACAGATTTGACAGGCGCTTCTGGTGTAAATATTTTCTCCCAGGATATCGGCTTTCCGATCAGGTAATCAAAGGTGTCCTGGAATTGTGCCCGTCCTCTTTGGCTAAAAACCTGATTGAATGGACGCTGTTGGAAATCTTCCCATACGCGCACCAGGTGCCATGGATATGGTCGAGCAAAATCAAAGAAGAAACGGTATGCATATTGCCAGGCAATATCCACCTTTTCAGGAGACATTTTAAAGGTTTCAGGACTTTCAAGCATTTTCCCCAGGATCTTATAGTAATCCACCCAACTTTCCGGATCCTGAGTGAATCCACGGTTCCGATAATGAGTATATCCGCTGACGATAACAGGCACACCTGTCATTGCCATTTCCAACCCTACGGTGGTTGTATAAACTAGACCCAGGTCCGCTATCTCGATCAGGTCATAAGTGTTGGTTGTGTCTTGCGGTTCGATCAGACGAATATGTTCAGGCAACACTGGCAGTACATCTTTCACTACATCTGCCATTGCCAGACCGTGGGTTAAAACTTCTCCAGGGTGAACACGGATGATCAATTGGGCATCATCTCTGCCCGCAAAATACTGCACTGTCCGGCTGATCCATTCAGCCATAGACTTCGAAAAAATATTCCGTCCCAATGTCAGGCTGTCTCCCAGAACATTGGTGGGGAGAAGTACCACAGGGCGATCATCCAACCCCATAGTTTTTCGGATTTTTTGGCTTCCTACAGTGGGTGTCTTCTGCCAGCGACGGGCAAAATTTCCATACAGATCTGCTTTCTGGCGAGCCTTAAAGAGATTATGAATCTCGGTTTTTTCCTTATCCTGGAGAGGGATATGACTGCAAGCATTCCACATGGCATCGGTATCCTGCCGCATGATCTCACTGTTTTGTGCCAGCCAGATGGTCTGGCGTTGATCGCCAAACTCATAGGTGGTTACCGGAATCTTCAAGAACCTTGCAACTCGAAATGCAACTCCCATTTCCTGGATGGTACCATTTGGCACGATCACCGCATCAAATTTATTTTCTGTCAAATAACGATATACCGCTTTTGCGGCTGCCTGATTGCGGCGGAAACGAAGCTGGTAAGTTTCATTTTCAGGGTCGACTTCTTCTACCTGCAAAGTGTATTGCGCATCATACTCTGTAACCTGAGTGATCGCGTTTTGCACTGCCTGTGGTAAAGAAACCTCGATCCCATTGACTTTCATCAACGAAACCACCTTCATTACAGGTTCCAACTGTTTTAATATTTTCGAAGCATAAATATCCTGACGTCGCAGGTCGAATTTATTGATTGGGGTTTGCCACTCAGCATACGGAAGGTAGGCAAAAGTAACTTTGTGTCCCTGAGCAGCCAATGCCATTCCCATCAGGACTGCATGCTCAATCCAGTAGTGCAGCGATGTGAAGATAAATATTCGCTTTCCCTCAGGTGCTTTTTCCTGATACTTCGAAGTTTCCTTCACCAATTCTGGAATTTTTGTCTCCAGTGATTTTAAAGAAAAGTGGCTGTTGAACGGTTTATTACGCTGCCGGATCAGCCAATATAATTCCGCAGAAAAAGGGATCTGTCCCAGTACTTCTTTGATGATATCTTTACTCTTCGAAGGCATAGTTTATACCCTTTTGATTTCCCAATCTAACCGTGGCCGGTAGGAACCCAGACGGGGTTCAGGCCATTGCATGCCTGGCGCACCAGCCGCGTCCACGTTGAATGTTAATGCCTGCTCATCCTGAAAATACCTTTTTATCTTATATGAGCTGGCATTGATGCCAATGATATAGCGCCCTTCGTTCAATGTATCAGCCGGGATGACACACCGACTTATATATCTACCAGGCTGGCGCGTGGAGAATTTTTCGAACAGGCCGGGTTCATCCGTATCGAAGCTGGTGAAGATGAACTCACCTCGTGAACTGATCAGGTACATTCCAACCCTTAACCCGGTAACCGGCGCATGAAGTATATATTCCATTTCAACAACGGCTGGCTCAATAGAACGCAATGTGTCAACAATAGTGCCTGCCGTGTTGAGCACCTTGAGCGAAACTGGTTGAAAAGGTGCTGCATCTGCGGGAATTTCATCCGGCTGCCAGATACGTTGACCTTCCAATGAATACCCTTGTGAAAGATAATAATCCACCGCTTCAGCAGTCGGCGCTCGCAAAGCCAGTCTGCCTTTTTCGATCACCAGGCTCTCTTGGGTCAATCGCAGTACTGCAGACATGTTGTGACTGACGAATAGAACGGTGCGCCCTTGTTGGGCGACATCGCTCATCTTTCCCAGACATTTGCGCTGGAATTCGGCATCACCAACAGCCAGTACTTCATCCACCACCAAAATTTCCGGTTCCAGGTGCGCAGCAACCGCAAAAGCCAGCCGTAGATACATGCCACTGGAATACCGTTTAACAGGTGTATCAATGAATTTCTCGACCTCAGAGAATTCAACGATTTCATCAAACTTCTTTTCGATTTCAGTACGCTTCATCCCGAGAATTGCACCATTGAGAAAAATGTTCTCTCTGCCGGTCAACTCAGGATGAAAACCAGTGCCAACTTCCAATAGTGAACCCACTCTGCCTTGAATTTCAGCTTTACCTTCGGTTGGATAAGTAACCCGCGAAAGGATCTTCAACAAGGTGCTTTTACCGGCGCCATTACGACCTATGATGCCCAACACCTGCCCCTGCTTCACTTCAAAATTCAGATCGCGCAATGCCCAGATATAGTCATCATCATTATTCGAAAGGGTTTTCTTGTCCTTTACCTTTTGGAATGCTCCCCCCAATGTCTCTCGCAGCGTCTGATAAGCAGCAACGGCAGTACCGATATGGTAACGTTTTCCCAGATTTTCTACACGGATGACAGTATCGCTCATAGCTACACCATATCCGCAAACTGGCGTTCCATCCGCCGGAAGTAGAACAATCCGCTGATGAGAACGACCACTGCGATCACAGAAGAAACGACCAACATAGGTCCCGGTGCTGACTGCTGGTTCCCCAACAATGCCCACCTGAACCCATCCACAACCCCCGACATGGGATTGAGCGCATAGATCAGGCGCCATTTCTCAGGAATCATACTGACAGGGTAAGCTATAGGTGTAATGTAAAGCCAGAACTGCGTCAGGAATGGTGTGATGTAATTGATATCACGGTAAAGCACATTCAACGCTGAAAGCCACAACCCCACTCCCAGGGCGGTGACCAGCGTCAACAGCAGATATAAAGGTAATGTCCAGATATAGACAGTAGGTGTGATCTTGTAAAAGATCATCATTCCGATCAACACCAGAAAAGCCACTAAGAAATCCACCACACCTGCCAGAATTGAAGAGATTGGCAGGATCATACGGGGAAAATAAATTTTCGTCACCATATTGGTGTTCTGCACCAGCGAACGGCTTGCCTGGCTGAGCGCTGTTGCAAACAATTCCCAGGGAAGCAGCGCAGTGAATGTATAAATGGGATATGGGATCCCATCGGATGGGACTTTCGCCAGATTCCCAAAAAAGATACTGAAGACGACCATCGTTAAAAACGGTCGCAGGATCGCCCAACTGGCACCTAACAGTGTCTGTTTATATCGCACTTTGACATCGCGCCAGGTCATGAAATAGATCAACTCGCGATAACGCCATAGGTCTCCCAATTTAAGTGCGCTCCACCCTTTTTCGGGCTGGATGATAGTGACCTGCTGTTCGGATTTGGACTTTATAGTCTCAATGCTCACTTTGTGATCATGCCTTTCGGTTTTGACGGTACCATTCGATGGTATTCCGCAGTCCCTCTTCAAACTTGACCTCTGCTTTAAATCCGAAATATTTCTCAGCCCGGGTTGTGTCCAATCCACGGCGCGGCTGACCATTAGGTTTACTCGGATCCCAAACCAGTTTTCCATGGAAACCCGTGAGACGGGCGATCATTTCAGAAAGGTCCTTGATCGAGATCTCATACCCTGACCCCAGGTTGACAGGTTCTGATTCGTTATAACTTTCTGTAGCCATAACTATACCCCGGGCAGCATCTTCCACGTAGAGGAATTCGCGTGTTGGGCTGCCATCCCCCCACACCTCGATCTCGTTGTCACCTCGTTCTTCTGCTTCGATACACTTGCGAATGAGCGCCGGGATCACGTGAGAACTACTGGGATCGAAATTATCACCGGGTCCATACAGGTTGACCGGCAGCAAGAAAATACTGTTGTATCCGTACTGCTGGCGGTAAGACTGCGACTGAACCAGAAGCATCTTTTTCGCCAATCCATAAGGGGCGTTTGTTTCTTCGGGATATCCGTTCCAGATATCATCTTCTTTAAAGGGAACGGGGGTGAATTTAGGGTAGGCGCAAACGGTTCCAATTGCCACGAATTTACCCACGCCTCGCTGCCAGGCTTTATGCATCAACTGCACACCCATCATCAGGTTATCGTAAAAGAACTCTGCCGGGCGCATCCGGTTGGCGCCAATCCCGCCCACATGCGCTGCAAGATGGATCACCACATCCGGTTTTGCGGTATCGTACATCCGATCGATATCTTCCCCTTTGACAAGGTCATATTCTTCGATGGTGGGAACATAGATATCTGTTGCGCCATGCGCGCGCAGTATCTTTTGAACATTCCTGCCCAGAAAGCCAGCACCTCCGGTTACACAGACTCGTTTATCTTTCCAAAACTCATTCGGTGTGATCTCGTTCATATTTGAACATCCTGTTCTATGGAGTTATTCTTTACTTTAGATTGTGGATAGCGAATAAGGATCTTGTACCCTTCCAATATCAGCTCGGGGATATTGCCAGAGGGAAGTACCTCGATCTCCTGTTCAAGGCAGGAAAGCCGGCAAACATCTGCTACTTCGCCATCCCCGTTCAGGATCACCTGATGATACCCCGCCTGCCTTACCTGATGAAGTACTTCGCCCATCCGCTCACGCACCAGCCGGTACATGCGGAAAGAATTCTGCACATAATCCATTGTCAGGCGTGCGCGCAGAGAAATGCCTTCAGGGGTAATGATATAGCGTAATTTTTTGCGCTCCAATCGGCGGACTTTTACATATCCCTTTGAGATCAGGCGTTTTAAATGCCAATTCACCGTGCCTACTGCCACGCCCAATTGCGTAGCCAGCGAAGCCTGGTTGATATCGGGATTCTGTTCTATTTGTTCGAGAAGTACCAGATCACGCTCGGTGATATTGGATTGATCCATTCGCGCTCTCAATATTCAAGGTTTGAATTATACTATCAAAAGAGCGGCAGGTCAAGCTCGATCAGGGGCATGTTTTATTCTGTCCCATTATTTGAGAAGGATTTATAAGTAAGAATTTCTGTGCCGTAGTTGTGTAGCTGCTAATAATCGCTGTTTTTGCGCGTTTTGTGAAGTACCCTGCACACAGTACTGTGTAGTACTTCCCCACAAAATATGTCACGGTGTCATTGACAATGCTTTTCACCAGGTTCCCGTCACCATCGTATATATAATAGGCATGCTCCAGCGGTGCAGGCAGCGGCTCGGTGGGCACGCCTGCCGTTGTGGCTGTTGGTGTGGGGATCTCGGTGTACGTGGGTGTCGGGGTCGGGGATATTGAAAAGGAGCAACGATCAATGCAATAACAACCAGGCTGTGTAACGCCTTTGTGAAAGGTTTGCAACGTATGACATAGTTACTCCTCCAACTTCGATGCATAATGCCTGATTTTGTTTGTTATTCTTGGGAGACTGCATTATTTCTTGCCCTGCCTGTATTTCCTCCCTGATTTACTGAATCAATATAGAAAGACGCGGAGGCAAAGTCAAGAGGTAATCCTTCTCAAAGAATGGGACAGGAAAAGCATTGACAATCTGCTTTTCTAGTGCTATAAAAGCAACATTATGTTATCTGTGTTCAACGCTAAGCGACTGCATGCACATACAAGCCTTCTTCTGGAAGGAGCGGCTTCGCTTACCTGTTAGCTACAGGAATATTTTCGAATAAATAGCTGAACCCACAAGCCCTCCTAACCAGGAGGGCTTTTTTGTTGCCTTTTCAAATTTTGCATGAAAGGAGGTGGTAGAAGTTGGGAAGACGATGAAAAACCCGGGCAAGCATTACAGGTACTACGACGTAGAAAAAATGATAAACAAATTTTTAAATAAAAGAAGGAAAAATGAAATGAAAAGGAAAGTTGTATTGATTATTGCTGTGATCATCATGATGCTGGCAGCCTCCTGCCAGAGCGCTTCTCAAGCCGCCACCATTCCTGATGCTGCAAATGACAGTTCCACTGAAGTTGCCGGAAATGTAGCTGCAGAACCAACCGGAGCTGCAGCACAAGAACCTGAAGGCTGCCTGGGCAGCGCAGATACCGCCCTGGTCGACCTGAATTGCCAGGAAATTACGATCGCGGTTGAAAATGCCTACCTGCCTTTCAACTACATTGAGCTGGAAACAGGGCAGCCCGGTGGATGGGACTACGATACCTGGAATGAGGTTTGTACTCGCCTGCACTGCACCCCCGTTTTCGTTGAATCAGCCTGGGAGGGTATGATCCAATCTGTTGCTGATGGTCAGTATGATAGCGCCGGTGATGGAATCACGATCACTGATAAAAGAGCTGAAATTGTTGATTTTTCTATTGGGTACATCAAATTACAACAGCGTCTCCTGGTGCGTGTGGGTGAAGATCGTTTTGACAGCATGGAAACCTTCGTAGCAGATGAGAGCCTGATCCTCGGCACGCAGGCTGCCACCACCAATTACGAGACCGCCATCGAATATTTACCCGAAGAACGCATCAAAGCTTATGAGCAATTTCCCTTTGCCGTCCAGGCTCTCATAGCTGGAGATGTAGATGCAGTGATCATCGATGAGGTCGTCGGATTAGGTTATCAGGGACAGGAAGCCGATAAAGTGGAACTGATCGGTCCCTCGATTTCCTCCGATGAACTGGGCTTCATTTTCCCCAAAGGAAGTGACCTTGTGGAACCTGTGAACCAGGCGCTTAAATCGATGATGTCTGATGGAACATTGGAAGCAATCAATCTGAAATTCTTTGGTCCAAGCTTCGATCTCACTTACGACGATATTCAAGGTTAATTTTTTATTTTTTTTCAGGGTGCTCTGGATCATAAAACCCAGAGCACCCAAAGGAGCAATCATGATACAAAAAGAAACCATTCCGCTTCCTTATGCCGCCGCTTCCTTTCCTGCAGCTCGGGACAAATTACGGAAAAACTTGCGAACTTTTCCCTGGTGGCTCGTTGCCATGAGTGTAATCGCCATTGGCACTATCTGGATGATTTCCACAAAAGAATCTTACCGGGATGCTTTTGAATTTATTAAAGCTGGTCTAACAATTACCATCACCACCACGCTGATATCGTATGCCATCGCGATTGTCATTGGATTGATCACCAGCCTGGGGCGAATTTCCAATAATGTATTTTTCCGAAATGCAACAACGCTATATGTAGAACTTGTACGTGGCATACCCATGCTGGTGCTTATTTTCTTCATTGCCCTGGTGGGTGTTCCAATGATCCTGGATGGTCTGAAAAGCCTGGGAGTCTGGTTGGTAGAAAGTGGTTTTGCTGCCATCGGAACTGCTCTCACTTCAATCAAAAGTGATGCGATATCCATGAATCTGCGGGCAATTGCAGCGCTATCTATTACCTACGGTGCTTTTTCTGCAGAGATTTTCCGGGCTGGTATTCAATCCATCTCGAAAGGGCAAATGGAAGCAGCTCGATCTCAGGGCATGAGCTACGGTCAGGCAATGCGATATGTCATCCTGCCCCAGGCAATACGAAATGTCCTTCCCGCAATTGGCAATGATTTTGTTTGTATGTTGAAAGACTCATCTCTGGTTTCTGTGCTGGCGGTACGTGATATTACTCAAATCGCCAGGTTGTATGCCGGACGGTCTTTTCAATTCAAAGAATCATATATCACCCTGGCAGTGATGTATCTCATCATGACAGTGATCTTATCCTTCCTGGTGAAATATCTCGAAAAAAGGTTTGGACAAAATGAACGCGCCTGATCCAATCATCCGAATTAGAAATGTCTCGAAAACTTTTGGAGCTGTCGAAGCATTAAATAATGTAAGCCTGGATATCCAGAAAGGACAGGTTGTGGTTATTATCGGTCCCAGCGGTTCAGGCAAATCCACCCTCCTGCGATGCATCAACCACCTCGAAGTGGAAACCTCTGGTGAAATTCTGGTGGAGGGCGAGCGAGTCAATGGTAACCAGAAACACTTGAACCAGCTCCGCACGAAAATTGGCATGGTGTTTCAGCAGTTTAATTTATATCCACATCTTACCGTTCTTGAAAACATTACCCTGGCGCAGAGGGTTGTTCGCAAAATTTCACCAGAACAGGCGATTGAAAATGCGCGAATCCAGCTAAAAAGAGTGGGCATTGAGCAAAAAGCAGATAGCTACCCGGCTCAACTTTCTGGCGGGCAGCAGCAGCGGGTTGCCATCGCACGCGCTCTGGCCATGAACCCTACCATCATGCTTTTTGATGAACCCACCAGCGCCCTTGACCCTGAAATGATCAAAGAAGTTTTGGATGTTATGATGAATTTGGCAAAAGATGGAATTACAATGGTGGTCGTAACGCACGAAATGGGTTTTGCAAGAGCAGCCGCAGATGAGATCGTTTTCATGGATGGTGGTCAGATCATCGAAAAAGCACCAGCGCAGGATTTCTTCACATCACCCCGCAATGAACGAACCCAGGCTTTCCTATCGCAGATCCTTGCACGTTAATTTGCAATTGGTTGTGAAGATTACTGCGTTGCAAGAGGATTATTCAAAAATTAATGAAACGCATCATTATTGAACTATGAACATCTACATTAACGGCAGGAAGACATAACATCCATACACGTGGTCCGATAGGTCTGAAAACCCTCACCAGCTATAAGTGGGCATGAAAAGGTGCTTATTTAGTTTGCAAATAATTCAAAGAATCGAATTGTTTGACGTCTCTCTTAATGCATGTTAAAATCTTTCCGCTACACGCCCCCATCGTCTAGCGGCCCAGGACGTGGCCCTCTCAAGGCCAAAACAAGGATTCGAATTCCTTTGGGGGCACTTTCAATACCATCGAGGTACAGGTGCCAGCATAAGGACTCGAATTCCTTTGGGGGCACTTTCAATACCATCGAG
>DAOUFE010000020.1:0-13168 GCA_034430215.1 Anaerolineaceae bacterium
GTCGCTCCCCGTTCGGGAGCGTGGATTGAAATAACATGCCGTTCAATCGCCTGGACTATCGGCACGCGTCGCTCCCCGTTCGGGAGCGTGGATTGAAATTTTAGGATAAGTTAATGTTAGCATTATTGGTGAAGTCGCTCCCCGTTCGGGAGCGTGGATTGAAATATGAGAATGTCAGGCGGAAGGCTTTCCCTGTTGCGTCGCTCCCCGTTCGGGAGCGTGGATTGAAATATTGCCAGTGCAGCACGGGAGAACATGGCTGCAGTCGCTCCCCGTTCGGGAGCGTGGATTGAAATAGACACGTGCAACCTGCTGACTGTGACCAGAACGAGTCGCTCCCCGTTCGGGAGCGTGGATTGAAATAAATTGAAAACACGGCGTTGAAGGAACGGGTAAAGTCGCTCCCCGTTCGGGAGCGTGGATTGAAATTCTTTTAGGTACGGATATAAGATTGTCCGCTGCATGTCGCTCCCCGTTCGGGAGCGTGGATTGAAATATAAAGTACAAGACCGATTTTGTGCTTGTGGACAAGTCGCTCCCCGTTCGGGAGCGTGGATTGAAATGCACATGCTTCAAGCATCTTCATATCAGCAGAGTCACTCCCCCTCCTGGCGAGTGCATTAAAATGTACCCTGTTTGCATGGTTCAGACCTTTCAAAGGTATAATCTTTGAGGAGGAATTCTTCTCTTATGGTTGATGAAAAACAAGTTCTTGACGCTTTATCCAAAGTGATGGATCCCGAGTTGAACCGAAATTTAGTAGAGCTGAATATGATCCGTGCCCTGGAGATCAATCATTTTGGGCGGGTAAAATTCACGCTGGCATTAACCACACCTGGCTGCCCCTTGAAGGATAGGCTCGCAAGTGATGCACGGCAGGCTGTGATGGCGCTCCCAGGTGTGCGACAGGTTGAGATCACCTTTGGCGAGATGACCAAAGAAGAACTGGCTCGCATCATGCCTAAGAAAACGATTTTGCCAAGTTTGACTCAATTAAATAAAGTGGATCATCTCATAGCGATCATGAGTGGAAAAGGCGGGGTGGGTAAATCTTCTGTCACTGCCATGCTGGCTGTCGCTTTACGCAGACAGGGGAAAAAGGTTGGCATATTAGATGCTGACATCACGGGTCCGAGCATTCCACGGTTGTTTGGGCTGCCTTCTGGAGGGCTACGGGGAACAGAACAAGGTATATTACCCGCTGTGACTCAGAGTGGGATCAAGGTGGTTTCAACCAATCTTCTATTAAAAGATGAAGATGCTCCTGTCATCTGGCGAGGACCACTGATCACAGGGGTCATTCAGCAATTTTGGACGGATACACTATGGGGAAATCTGGATTTTCTGCTTGTGGATCTTCCCCCTGGAACTTCGGATGCCGCGCTGACCGTAACGCAACGGCTGCCGCTCCAGGGTGTGCTGCTGGTAACAACTCCACAAGAACTGGCTGCTATGGTTGTCAGGAAAGCGGTGGGCATGATTGCTGCTTTGCACATCCCCTTCCTGGGAGTGGTGGAAAATATGAGCTTCTTCCGCGCTCCTGACACAGGGAATGAGTATTTCATTTTTGGTGAAAGCCACTCCAACGAGATTGCCCTGGCAGCTCAATGCGAAGTGTTAGAACATCTGCCCATTACCCCAGAAATTACCCGGTTAGGCGATACAGGTAAAATCGAGCAAGCCAATCTGCCAGAGATCAATTCCCTGGCTGAAAAAGTAGTGGAATTAATTGCATACATCCCTGGAAGAACAGAAACGGAAGGGGTTTAAGACATGCTCATTCATTCTGCTTCACAGGTAGTTACCCTTGCTGGCGGAGTCCGCAGGGGTGCTCGCATGAACGAATTGAACATCCTGACTGACGGGGCTGTTTTAGTACGGAATGGAAAAATTGAAGCAGTGGGATCCTCATCAGAACTTGTGGCTGCTTACCCGGAAGAAGAAAAACTGGATGCGGGAGGGAAAGCGATCGTTCCTGGATTTGTCGACCCGCACACGCATTTGATCTGGGCGGGAGACAGGGCAGCAGAATTCGAGATGCGTCTCCAGGGTAAAACTTACATGGAGATCATGGCAGCCGGTGGTGGGATCGCTTCTACCGTGCGAGCCACCCGGGAAGCTGGCGTAGAAGAGCTGGTGAAGCAGGCTCTGCCGCGAGCACGCAGGATGTTTTCGTATGGCACCACTACCGCAGAAGCGAAAAGTGGGTATGGGCTGGAAATCCGCGCTGAACTTGATCAGTTACAAACCATTTTGAAGCTTAACGATGTGTGCCCCCTGGAACTTGTCCCCACTTTTCTGGGTGCGCATGATATTGCCCCTGAATATAAGAAAGATTCGGATAGATACACCAATATTCTTTGTACTGAAATGCTTCCTGCAGTTCTGGAATGGTGGAAAAAGCATGCCTCAGGTCTTCCTTTGCCTTTTGTAGATGCATTCTGCGAAAAAGGTGCATTTTCTTTAGAGCAAACCTGGAAAATTTTCTTGAAAGCCAAGGCATTGGGCTTCCCCTTGAAAATTCACGTGGATGAATTTGAAGCTTTGGGCGGTACCCGGCTGGCAGTCGAACTTAAAGCAGCATCTGCTGACCATCTGGTGAAAACTCCTCTCGAAGAGCTCCACCTCTTGGCAAAGAGCAATACCGTAGCAGTATCTTTACCCTGCACACCCTTTGGTTTAGCAGATCAACATTATACTGCTGCGCGAACCATTATTGATTTGGGCGGAGTACTGGCGCTAGCAACCGACCTCAACCCGGGTACAGCATGGTGTGAAAATATGCAGTTTGTTATGGCACTTGCCTGCAGGTACCTGAAAATGACCCCCGCAGAAGCACTGGCGGCAGCAACTATCAACGCTGCGGCTGCCGTTGAGCGAGCCGATAGGCTGGGTTCGATCGAACCTGGCAAACAGGCTGACCTTCTGATCCTGTCAGTTAATGATTATCGCCAACTGATGTATCGTTTTGGCGGCAACCTGGTGGATACAGTCATTAAAAAAGGAAAGATTTATCCCATTGCAGAACAGATCGAGGTTGAATGTGTTGAGCATTGAGCAGGTTAAGAAATGGTACGAACAGACGGATGCCGCACATGATTTTGACCATGTGCTCCGTGTCTACCATACCGCGATGAAGCTGGCGGAAATGGAAGGTGCCGATAAAGAAATCGTAGCTGCATCAGCTCTTCTGCACGATGTGAAAGGTGCAGCGCCAGGAACTGAAGAACGAAAAGGGCACCACATTGCATCTGCAGAGTTTGCCGGAAAAGTGCTGATCGAAGAAGGTTGGCAGCCGGAAAGGATCGAAGCCGTACAGCACTGCATCCGATCTCACCGCTATCGCGGAGATGGTAACAAGCCCCAGACGTTGGAGGCGAAGATCATATTTGACGCGGACAAAATGGATGTGATCGGTGCTATTGGTACTGCCCGTACCATTGCCTATGCAGTGCTGGCAAATCAACCTGTATTTGCGGAACCTTCAGAACTTTTTCTCCGCAGTGGAGAGCATGAACCAGGCGAGCCTCACAGCGCTTATCACGAATACCTTTTTAAATTGATCCACATACGTGAGAAGTTATTTACCCCTTCAGCCAAGGCGATGGCGCAACAACGTCATGAAGTACTGGTGGAATACTTTGAACAATTAGCTGCAGAAATGCGGTATGAAAGATGAATTTATTGAGAAACGAGATATTATGAAACCTACACTGAACCAGATGACCCAATGGGCAACCCAGGCAGGTGCGATTCTGCGCGAAGGCTTTGGCAAAGAGCACCAGATCCATCACAAAGGCGCAATAGACCTGGTAACCGAAATGGATAAGAAATCAGAAGCCTACCTGCTTGAACAAATCCGTAGTAATTTTCCGGATCATACCATAATGGCTGAAGAAAGTGGATTTATAAAAGGGGATGACGGAGCATGCTGGCATATTGATCCGCTGGATGGGACAATGAATTACGCCCACAGCCTGCCAGTTTTTTGTGTTTCGGTGGCATTTGCCGAACATGGCAAGGTAGTGATGGGAGTGGTCTATGATCCCATGCGGAATGAATGTTTTACCGCTGAGCATGGAAAGGGAGCCACATTGAATGGAGAACCCATTCATGTTGCCAATGCCAGTAGATTAATCGACAGCTTACTGGTGACGAGCTTCCCTGTCGATGAAGGCGAAAAAAAGCGTGTTTCTCTTGAATTGTTTGTGCATTTATCCAGGCTTACGCAGGGTATTCGGCGCCAGGGTTCGGCTGCTTTGGATATGGTTTATGTAGCTGCTGGTAGGCTTGACGGCTACTGGACGAACTCCATCCATTCCTGGGATATTGCTGCAGGCGCTGTCATTGTTGAAGAAGCAGGAGGTAAAGTTACCGACCTTCTGGGTGGCTCCAATTACCTGACACACCCCTGTAATGTTCTGGTAGCCAATCCCGAACTCCATCCATTACTACTGGATGAAATCCAAAAGAAAAATACGAAATAAGTGGAGGAAAGCATGGATTACAAAATCACATGGTTGGGACATGCAGCTTTGCAACTTGAGATTGGGGATACCACTCTACTGGTAGACCCCTATTTTCCGAATCCAACCGCCTCATTTTCAAATCCAGATACTATCAAGGCTGATTATATCCTCGTCACTCACGGGCATGGCGACCATATTGGTAAGGCTGTAACGATCGCCAAACGATGTGATGCTACGGTTATCTGCAATTCAGAAATTGCAGATTGGATGAAGAAATTTGGAGTGAAGACCCATTCACAACATCTGGGAGGTGGTTTCTCTTATCCGTTTGGGTATGTAAAGTTGACCATGGCGCTGCACGGTTCCTGCCTGCCAGATGGCAGTTGTGGTGGAAACCCGGCGGGTTTCTTGATCACTTTAGCATCAGGCAAGAGAATCTACCTGGCGGGTGATACCGGTTTGTTTGGCGATATGCGTCTGATCGGTGAGGAAGGAATCGATCTGGCGGTGATCCCCATTGGCGACAACTTTACTATGGGACCAGTAGATGCCCTGCGGGCTGTCAAACTACTGCAACCCAGAGTTGTCATCCCTATTCATTATTCCACCTGGGAGTTGATCTCCCAGGACGCTAACAAATGGGCAGAACAGGTTCGCACACAGACGAACACAGAAGTGGTGGTTCTCAAACCTGGAGAGAATTATCAGGGTTAAAGAACAAAGACCTCTGAAATCTCAGAGGTCTATATTTTATCTTTTTAAGCGAAGAGGGCGATCGTCCAACGAATTCTCCCTTACGGTTGATGCGTTGCTTGTTGGTAATCGTCTTGACGATTCTTCCAGCACGAGGTATATTTGGTATGCAAGCGTACCCGCCCTCGTAGCTCAATTGGATAGAGCGTCTGCTTGCGGAGCAAAAGGTTGCAGATTCGAGTTCTGCCGGGGGCACCTATAGAGCGGTTATAATAATAACCGCTCTTTGTTTTAAAAAGGGACAGGTTCTATATGTCAAAATCAAAACGAAAACAGATCTTATTGACTAATGATGATGGTATCGAATCACCTGGTTTATGGGCTGCGGCAGAAGCTCTTTCCAGCTTGGGCTTTGTGACTGTGGCTGCTCCGCGTGATCAGGTTTCAGCCAGTGGTCGGAGCATGCCCACGTTCTATGATGGACGAATCCTGGTGAAACAATTACAAATTGGTGATCAATCCTGGACTGTGCATGCTATTGGCGGCACACCCGCCCAGGTGGTGATGCATGCCCTTTTGGAGGTCATGGATGTCAAACCTGACCTGGTGGTTTCGGGTATCAATTACGGAGAAAATCTGGGTAATTCTATTACAGTTTCAGGCACGGTGGGTGCCGCTATGGAAGCTGCTGCGATGGGCATCCCTGCCATTGCTGCTTCTTTAGAGATGATCAATATTCAGGATTACCGGAGCAATCCAACCGACATCAACTTTTCTACTGCAGCCAACTATACCCATAGGCTCGCGAAATGGATCTTAACCCACGGTTTGCCAAATGGTGTGGATCTTGTCAAACTTGATGTGCCCCACGATGCAACACCCGAAACTCCCTGGAGGATTACCCGCCTTGGCGAGCACCGGTATTTTGAGCCTTACCTGAATAGAAAAGGAAGTTGGGATCATCCAGCCTTTATTGAAGGGCATCCCGTAGATCGTTTTGACCTGGTGAGCAAAGATTCAGATATTTATACTTTGCGGCATGACCGTATGATCTCGATTACCCCGCTGCAATTGGATATGACCGCTAATATAAATTTTGCTGATCTCGATGCTGCAATTCGGAAAAAATTAAATTAATTCAATCTCGATGACATAATTTAATAAACCAGTTTTGGACAAATCGAAAACGAAAACTCAACAAAATTAATGTAATGATGAGCAATATGATTGGTATTTGAATATCCCCCTGTAAAGTGAGGATATTTCCTTTACGAGCCATCGCATAGTGGATAACAACCAGAATACATGCGGGATATGCGAGTTGATGAATCCATTTCCAATATTTTCCTAAATTCTGCTTCCATAGATTGATAGACGTTATCCCCAGGATTAATATAATGACGAATCCTGATAGCCCTACCCAAAGATAGGGTTGAGTAAACAGATTATGAGCAATGATTTTCCACTTGAATTGAAGGTCAAGTCCAATATATATGAAGAGATGGATTAATGCATAATACCAGGCTGCTAATCCTAAAGGTCTACGAACTGCTGAGAGTGAGTGAAAACCAGTAATAATCACCAGGGGAGTAATTGCAAGGTTTAGAATGAGAAAAGCAATAGCTATTCTGCCCATCCACTTTTGGGCAGCTCGAATTGGGTCAAAGCTAAGGTAACCAGCCATAAATAGCACCAATATAAGCAATGCTGGCAACCAAATGAGTAGATTAGCAATTTTCTGAAAGCGAATAGAACTTGTCATTTAGAAGAATACATCCAGGTCCATGCCTGCGTATAGTGGTGCTACTTGTTCTGCATAACCATTGAACATGAGGGTTTCTCTCCGCTCCATCTCACCGATTCGCCTTTCGTTTGCCTGAGACCAACGGGGATGATCGTGATAGGGGTTAACATTGGAATAAAAACCATATTCATTGGGGGCAATAGTATTCCAGAGCGTTGCAGGTTGATCTTTCACCAATTCAATCTTTACAATAGATTTGATGGATTTAAAGCCATATTTCCAGGGAACTACTAATCGCAGAGGGGCACCATTTTGTGGAAGAAGATGCTCACCGTATAGTCCTGTTGAAAGGATTGTCAGGTCATTCAATGCTTCATCCAGCCGCAATCCTTCCTGGTATGGCCAGGGAAAAGTACTGTCTCTCTGACCGGGCATTTCCTCAGGTCGATATACTGTTTCAAAACGAACAAATTTGGCGTCACCAGTGGGCTCGATTTCGTTAAGGATTGATGCAAGGGGAAAACCCAGCCAGGGAATCACCATTGACCACCCTTCTACACATCGCATGCGATAAACCCGTTCTTCATCAGGAAAAAGTCGATACAACTCGTCTATGCCAAAGACCCTTAGTTTCTTTACCAGCCCTGTTATTTCTACTTGCCACGGAGAAATTTTAAAATCCTCCGAAACCGATGCAACACGTTCTTTTGAAAGTGAAAACTCATAATAATTGTTGTAATTTGTTATTGCATCAAACGAAGTAGCCGGATTTCCAAACTCATCTTGGAATTCTGTTGTAGGAAGGCGAGTTTCATCTGTTTCTTCGGGGATTTGTGATCTACGAGGTGTGCAGGATGCTAAAATTGCCCCAGCCATGGAAAGCCCAAGTGACTTTAGAAATAAACGCCGGCTTTGATATAAAGACTTCGGTGTTATCTCTGATGATGGGATAGAAGGGTCAAAATATGCTTTCTTTTTCATCTCACATTACCAATAAATCTTAATATAGATAATTAAGATAATAATATACCAAATTACTTAAAAATGCAAAAAATTACCAATTTCCAATTGTAATAATTTTGTTTTTGATAAATACGCAAGAAATCACACGCTAATGTGAAGTAGTTATCTGGCTCTTTCGTATGTGATAAAAAAACTAGCGAGTTTGTTCTTAAGCTGGCTAATCTTTAACGGAGGTATCCAGGCGCCAGTACTCTCCTCCACCACCCTCACGCGCCATGAATTTAAACTCTACCAATCCTCTTCGTAGATCGGCAGTGTCTTCGTTGAAGCGAGAGAGTATCTCATTCACCTGCTTTTCTGAGTATCGCACTCCTGGTTCGAACGCTTTTACCACATATTTCAACAGAACCTGGTATTTTTTTAACTGAGAAGGAAATGCAATGATCCGTCCTTCAGAATCAGTGAATGTTTGCAATACCTTGCGATCATATGCTTCCATATCCACGGAATCTGCCAGCGTTGGTAAAGAATCTCGCTGCAATAACTTCTTTGACATTTTTTCGAGAGTCTCGGTGCATAAAGAGTAGAAGAAATAATGCCCATCTGCACGCGCTTCCACCAGGTTCGCTTTCGCGAGATAAGCAAGGTGGTGCGAAGTAGTGGATTTGCTCAACCCAAGCAGGGCAGCAAGTTGTTCAACCGTACAGGGTTGTTGTGAAAGTAAGCCTATTATCTTAAGCCGATTGGCGTCTGCCAGCGCTTTAAAGTATTGAAGCATCTCGTCGGGGATTGAATTTGTATCCATGAGCACACCTAAGTTGATAAATATGTTTCGATAAAGATAGAAATATTATCATATAGATCGATTGTCATGTCAAGCTTTTTGAAGAGTGATTGTAAGCTTTTTTGTGTAATGAAAAGCTTGCTTAATGCTAAAATTCATTCATCTCATTTTCATTATTATTTTTTTTATGAATTGGCAACTTGATCTGATTATTGTAGCGATATTTATTACTGCGGTTATAGCTGGTATTTTGACATGGATGGCATGGCGCCGTCGCAGTATTACGGGGGGATTGCAGTTGGCTTCCCTGATGCTGGGCGTTGCCATCTGGTCATTTTTTACTGCGCTGGAGTTTACCGCTTCCACCCTGATCGTCAGAACCTGGCTTTCACGATTTCAATATTTTGGCATTGCAACCGTACCCGTTTCATATCTCATTTTTGCACTCGAATACACTAACCATACAAAATGGCGGAAAAAAGAATACTTTCTCCTGTTGTGGACGATACCAGTAATCACGATCATTCTTGCCTTTACAAATGATTTTCATCACCTGATTTGGACAAAATTTGTTACATATCCCTTTGGTGATAATTTCCTGGTTGAGTATGGGCATGGCATAGGTTTATGGATTGCTACTATTTATTTTTATGCCTGTATGTTATTTGGCTTTATCCTGGTGCTCATTAATACGATTACGCACAAAGGCGTTTATCGTTATCAGGGGGTAATGGTATTAATAGGCTCGATTTTCCCCTGGATAGGGAATGTGATTTACATGTTGGATCTTTCTCCTGTCCCGGGGGTTGACTTCTCTTGCATAGCTTTTACTATCAGCAGTCTTGTCTTGATCTGGGCTGTACTTCGTTTTAACCTGCTGGATCTCGTGCCAATTGCCCGAACTGCTGTTGTAGATATGATGCGAGATGGCGTGATCGTATTGGATTCTCAAAAAAGAATTATTGATATCAATTTTACAGCCTGCAGGATGATCAACAAGAAGGCAAGTGAGGTGATCGGTACTTCCGCGAAGACAGTATTTTCTCATTGGCCGTCATTCCCTGTTCTTTCTACTGTTATTGATGAATTCAATCAAGAAATTATTGTTCCCGACAAACCAGATATGGTGATCGATCTACGGATTTCATCATTAAAAGACCGTAAGAAGAAAAACCACGGGTATTTATTGATCATGCAAGATATCACCCGCCGGAAGCATGCAGAAGATGAACTTGCTCGTAGTGAGAATCAGCTTCGAAGGATCACCGATAACATGCTGGATGTAATCATGGAGATCGATGCACAGATGCACTTGAGTTACATCAGCCCTTCAGTAAAAGATTTATTGGGATATCCCCCTGACGAACTGATAGGACGATCGATTTACGATTTTGTCATCCCGGCTGATCATATAGAAATTCAAAATGGAATTTCCACGGCGTTGAATCAAGTGGATTCCAAAACTGCGCTTATTAATGAATTTCGTTGTAAACATGCGAGTAAAGGATACATCTGGTTGGAAGTGGTCATTCATTATCTTAAGAATAGTGAAGGAAACTTCGAAGGTGCAATTGCCGTTTGCCGTGATATCACAGATCGGAAAAGATTATACGAAGCAGAAAAGAAAGCTCAAAGGGTCACGGAGGCATTAAGACAGGTTGGGCTGGTTCTTTCTTCAACATTACAGCTTGATCAGGTTTCAAAATTGATCCTTGAGCAAGCGAACCAGGTGCTTTCGTTTGATAGCGCAAGTGTATTGCTGGTCGATGAAGATAGCATGGTTATTCTGAATACTTTTGGATTTCCCCCCAATGTAGAACTGGCTGGCAGCCGTTTCTCATTAAATGACAATAACCCAAACAGAGTTGTCTTTGAAACAGGTGCTCCTTATATCGTCGATGATGTTCAGGGTAAATACGAGGGATTTCAAGCTGAGCACCTGAAATCAGTACATTCTTGGATGGGAATTCCATTAAAATACAAGAGCAAAATGATCGGCATGCTCACTTTCGATAGCAAGGATTTAAATCACTTTACACAAGATGATGCAAACATTGCAGTGGCATTTTCTGTACCTGTGGCAGCCGCCATCGTTAATTCTCTCCTGTATGCCGAAATGGAGCATCTGGCTACTACAGATTCCCTGACTGGATTATTAACCCGACATCAATTTTTTAACCTGGCTGAGATCGAAGTAGACCGCGCCCTTCGATATAATCGGCCTCTTTCGCTGATTATGGTCGATATTGATCATTTTAAAAATGTTAACGATACTTATGGTCATATGATCGGAGATCAGGTACTGCGTACTCTATCGGTAGATTGTTTCCTGTCCGTTCTTCGAAAAATGGATCTTGCTGGGCGGTATGGTGGAGAAGAAATTGTACTTCTATTACCTGAAACAACCCTTTCCAGTGCAGTTTCCGTAGCTGAACGGATCAGAAATCTGGTAAACAATACTGTTGTGAATTCTCCTTATGGACCTATTCAAACAACAATTAGTTTGGGAGTGGCAACCCTGGAAAACTCAATAACTACTGTGCAACAATTGATCGCCACTGCCGATAAAGCGCTCTACAATGCAAAAGAGAAGGGGAGAAACCGGGTCGAATTTCTTGAAAATGTCGATGAAATACCCTGCCCGGATATTATAGAACCTTTATAAACAGTATCAATCCATCCCCCGGTTCATAAAAATCAGCAATTTCACCTGCAACTCGATAGTTTTGTGCAATGTAGAACTTGCGAGTTGAGGCATATGCTTCACTTGTAGATGTTTCAACCACTATAATTGTTCCGCCTAATTTCTTAATCGCATCTTCTGTTGCCTGCAACAGCAATTTACCAATTCCATGATGCTGTAGTTTACTATCTACTGCGATCCAATACAGGTCATAGGTGCTTCTTGTAAGAGCCCTGTGACCGTAACAGGAAAAACCAACCAGGGTACCATTTTCATAAGCTGCCAGGAATTGATAATCCTCTTTTTTGTCATGACTGGTAACAAAGTCATCCCATAATTCTTTTACAGTCGCTACTTCTTCTTCAGTAAAAAGAGAGGTGCTTGCCGCAACTGAAACGATGTCTTCACCATCATCTTCTAGCGGTATATGAATATCTATTGTCTCATCCATTCCAACCTTCGCGTTTCATTGCAATTTTTACGATCGCATCGATCATTCCAGAATATGTATACCCTGCCGCCAGGGCTGAACGGGCAAAGCCAGACTCAGGTGCCAGATCGGGCAGGTCATTTACATCCAAAACATAAGGGACACCATTCTCCAGGCGAATATCGAGGCGGTAGAAATCCCTTAGTTGTAGGGCTTTCCCTGCCTGTAAAGCTGCTTTTTCAACATGTTTCAGTTCAATTGGATCCATGGGAGCAGGGCAAAGCACACCGATATTGTCATGGTAAAAAGTACCTTCGATCCATTTTGATTCATAGGTAAGGAGGCGTGCCAATGGATCAGAAATTTCAGAATAATCCATTTCTGATAATGGTAATAGAACCGCGTCATCATCATTTCCTAATACTGCACATGCCAGCTCTCTGCCGCAAATAAACTGCTCGACAAGGGCTGGTTGGTGATAGTCGGTAAGAATGTGTTGGATCAGTCGCGGTATTGCGTCGGGTGTGCGCGCTACAGAATCTACTGTAATGCCCAGGCTTGCTTCTTCTGTAGCTGGTTTAATGATCACCGGGCAGGGGATGGTAATAACGTCATCCACTGATTCACAGATTTGATATGTCGGGGTAGGAATATTTGCTTCTGTTAACAAACGCTTTGCCAGCCGCTTGTCTGTCGAGGCAAGAATGGCAGAAGGATGAGAAGCTGTATGCGCATAACCTAATTGTTCAATTGCCCCTACCAGATCCACTGCACCCAGCGAACGACCCATAAATCCATCACAGTTATGGAAGATAAATGTGTCTTGTGGATTATAAGGGGATAGTTTTTGCTTTAATTCATCCAGGGAACTGCTGACAGAGACAATCGACGCATCATATCCACTTTGTAACAACGCACTTAAAATGGAATTCGCAGTGTGATTAGTATCTTGAATGGCAACAATGTCCTCAGAATTTCCAAAATCAGTGGCAATATCCAGATTATAAACGATCACAACGTGCATACAGGCTTCCTGATAGTTGCCAAATAAGAAATCGAAATTACTCCTGTTCGCTGTAAGGATCATAGATGATCAAACAGCATCAGTATCATACTACTCTTTTCAAAGTGCAGAAGAAATTTTACACCTGAATGATAAGAATGAAATTTTTGAAATCATTTGAAGGTGCTTACCAAGAATTATTGAAAATTATTTGGCGTATAATAATCTTAACGTGAATGATAGAATTCCCCCGTGTTGGGTGAAAGTGGGAAAGAATAAACAGGGATTCTAGAATTTACAAACTAGCTACCTGACAGTTTAAAAAAAGAAGGTTGAACGACATTGAATCTCCAATAAAATAGTTTTTGCGAAAGCATTTTATAAAACGGAGTAAGACAA
>DAOUFE010000021.1:0-33594 GCA_034430215.1 Anaerolineaceae bacterium
CAGACCGTGTACAGGCGGTTGACCCTATCATCAATACCAGGAGGACCAGAAATATCCAGGGTGTGTATTTTTTCATCATACATTCTCCTTTTTACAAACACAACACAAAAACTTATACAAATATCATCCTAGCATATGCGCGTGGAGGCGTCAAGCTAGGCAAAAATGGATCACTTGTTCGTTACTATATCTTCATAGTTCGGTAACTGATCTAATGCACCTTGAACAGTCACTTTTGATGCTTCGACAAATCCACCTTGAGTCTGGCTGATAACGATGACCAGCCATGCATAATCTGCTGTATGGGCAATTACCTGAACCTGACCGCCAACGCTGAGAGTGCCTAATACCGTAGAATCTAAGGTGGGCATCGCATAAATAGGAAGATCAGCACCACTGGAATTGGTTGCCAAAACAACTACCTGGGTAGGTTGAGGTGTGCTGGTCGAGACGGGTTCGAAGGCTTCGCCAAGCAATCGGGATCTTTCCTGCAGGTATACATTTCTTAATTCATCGCCTTTCTGAATGTCTTCTTCAGAAATGGCACTGGTTTGAATGGCAGTGGTTAAATAGGTGATCCTTTGATCCATATAGCTGACAAGGTTTGTTTGTAAGGTAGCTGCGCAGGTTGGTACTTCCAACCTTTCTACATTTCGCCTTACATCTTGTAAACGAAGCACCAATGTAGTGAGGCTATCCTGTTTGGATACCATTGCCAGCGAAAGTACATCTTCAAATTCCTTCGCCTGAATATCCATCTCATCTATCAGGCTCGAAATTGAATCTAAAGAGCAAGGGTCTCCTACAGCTGCCGTACTTGTTTGCGAAGTAGGTACTGTTGCTACGGTTGCTTCCGGAGAAGTTGTACATCCAGCGATCAGCATTACGATTAAGATCAATAGCGAAAATAGCGGCAGGAATTTTGAGCGCATAGGATCTCCATTTATACAAACAAGATAAGGAATTTTAATGCCAACCAGCAAATTCCACTAACCCGATACTTCTCGATTAATTTTACAACAAAACCCAGGTTGAAAGTTATTTAATTGCTCATTGCGAATAAAAAGAATCTGATATGATTGTGCTCATGAATTCACTTGAGCCGATTGCGAAGTTTATCATCCTCGCGGGTGCTATTCTGATCCTTTTGGGCGGGGTGCTTTGGCTCGTCAGCCGGATACCAGGATTGGAGAAAATCCCTGGCACGATAAAGTTTTCGGGATCAGGGATTACCTGTGTATTTCCAATTCTCTTATGTATTGTTCTGAGTATTGGGTTGACATTACTGATAAACCTGATTTTTCGATGGTTTAATCATTAAGCTAACTGGTTTTTTCTGCTTCCTTGATAAGTTCAAAATCCCAACTGATTTCTGCAACGCCTCGGACCGTTGCAGCTACCGAACAATATTTCTGTTCAGAAATATGGATTGCCATGTTGGCCGTTTCTTCTGTAATGCCTTCACCTGCAAGTTTATAGTGAAGATGGATCTTTCTGAATGCCCAGGGTGGTTCTTTATCCTGTTCTGCGCTTACTCCTATTTCTAATAAGGACAAAGGAGTCCGGCGCTTAGCCATGATCTCTACAACATCCACTGCGGTGCAAGAGGCAAGTGCAACTAAAAGCATTTCAGATGGTTTTACACCAACACCTTCTTCGCTGGTTGAAAGGACAACAGAATGTTTTGTTGAATCGATCCCCACGAATTGTTTCCCACCAATCCATTTCACTGCTGCAGAGCTCATACTCCTCCTGTAGATGGTACCTAATTAAATTCCTTTTCCAATCAGCATGACGATATCTTTAACAAGCTGCTCGCGCTGTAGTTCTCCCCCTTCAATGGGTTGATGGAGCAGGCATTCTGTGGCATATCCTTGAAGAAAATCGAGACTGGCACCTTGCACTGCTGAACGAATGGAGGAAAGCTGTTGGAGAATTTCGCGGCAATCGCGTTCATCTTCCACCATTATCTGCACACCCCGCACCTGACCTTCTATTCGCTTCAGGCGGTTCAACAGATTCTTTTTCGATTCTGGATCCTCAAGTTTCATAAAAATCTCCTGTGGCTGTCACGCAGCCAAAACTTTATCCTCAGCGGAATAAACTGGAAGAATCACCACATGAACTAGAACTGGAGGTTTTTTTACCAGAATTGTGAGCGGCTACCAAAGAAAGCTGCCTGTGAGTTTCTTTACTTTCACACTTGGGGCAAATTACTTCCTCATTTGAGTTGAAGAAAGAAACTACTTTTTCAAACTCATTCCCACAATCAGAACAGATGTACTCATAAAGTGGCATATCCACTGCTCCTAAAATATACTATAGGGGAGTATACTAAATTTTCTCATTCTGTCAAGATAAAGCAATCTGCGTCAAACGGTTTACAGGTAGAAAGAGCTAAAAAGCGAACCTTTAGACCAATGCTCATTATCGTTTGTTTGAATCTTATAAGAGTTTTCTACAGGCGCTTGACTTGATTTTTGCTGCATGGTATCATGATTCACATAATATTAGCACTCTCGTATCGAGAGTGCTAAATTGGAACTGAAATGGAAGCATTATCTGAAAGACAAAAACTGATCCTTAGTCTGGTGGTACACGAGTATACCCAATCAGCGCAGCCGGTTGGCTCAAATACGCTGGTCAAACGCTATCACCTGGCGATGAGTCCGGCAACGGTGCGTAATGAAATGGCTACTCTGACTGATCTGGGCTACCTGCGCCAGCCGCATACTTCTGCGGGACGTGTCCCTTCAGAAGAAGGATTTCGCTATTTTGTTGGAAGGTTGATGCGAGAAACCGAACTGCCCGACTCTACAAGGCATATGATCAGCCATCAGTTCTATCAATCGCCACCTGATATTGATCAATGGATGCGATTAGCTGCATCAGTACTGGCACATCAATCCAGGGCAGCTTCTCTAGTTACCGCACCACATCCTGAAAAGGATTTTATCAAGCATGTAGAGTTAATCTCCACGATAGGGCGGCAGGTGTTATTGGTATTGGTAATGGTTGGCGGAGAAGTTCGCCAGCGAATTATGA
This sequence comes from Anaerolineaceae bacterium, assembly GCA_034430215.1. Taxonomy (GTDB): domain Bacteria; phylum Chloroflexota; class Anaerolineae; order Anaerolineales; family Anaerolineaceae; genus UBA4782. The sequence goes on from DAOUFE010000021.1 coordinate 3,046, forward strand.
CGTTAACCGATGTTATATCGCAGGAACAACTTACTGCAGCAGCCCGTAACATCACGCAATTGTTGCAGGGTAAAGATGTAAGCGCGATTCAAGCAGCTTTACCGCAGTTGCAAGGGTTGGAATATGACCTGACCCGCTGGATGATGCAGGTAATGGGAGAGTCAGATTCGATTGTTGCGGGAGAAGTTTATCTGGATGGGTTATCGAATGTGTTGGCTGAACCGGAATTTTCTGATAACGCAGAAGCCAGGCGAGCTTTGCGTGTGCTGGAAGAACGGTCTCATTTACAGCAAATCTTGAACCGATCGATGCTAGGAAGTGGAGTAGGTGGCGTTCAGGTATTGATAGGTGGTGAAGGCGCCATGACAGAGCTCAGCCAGTTTTCTGTGGTCCTGGCCCGTTATGGTATACAAGGTGTGGTCACTGGCACGTTAGGAGTGTTGGGGCCCATGCGTATGTCATATGGACGAACGATCTCGACTGTTCGATACATCGCTGGAATCTTGAGCGAACTGGTTTCTGAATCTCTAAATGAAGAGCAATACGGATAAGCAGGTTGGTGTAAACCTTGCATCCTGACATCAAGGAGATGGAATGGAAAAGGAGAAAAAGAAAATAAAAGAAACCCCGGCAGTTGAAGAAGCTGCCTCTACACCAGAACAGGAAACCATCAACGAGATGGTTACCAATGTAGATGAATTAAAAACCGAACTAGAAGAAGCAAATCAACGAGCTGCTGAAAATTTTGAGGGTTGGCAACGAGAACGGGCTGACTTTCTCAATTATAAAAAGCGTGTTGAACGTGATCAGATCGCCACGTTGCAGGCGATGAAAGGCGATATTTACAAGACATTCTTGGATGTGCTTGACGACCTGGAACGTGCACTGAAAACTAAACCTGTAGATGGTGATGGTGCTGCATGGGCAAGTGGGATTGAATGTATTTACCGTAAACTCTTGAACACGCTCGAAGCCAATGGGGTAACCCAGATGGATGTGGAGAATAAAGAATTTGATCCCAATCTGCATGAAGCCATCACGCATGAAGAAAGCCCCGATCATGAAAGTGGGCAAATAATTGAAGTAATTGATCAAGGATATATTCTTGGCGACCGGGTGATTCGCCCGGCGCGAGTTCGAGTTGCTCGATAGGAGAAATGAATTATGGGAAAAATTATAGGAATTGATCTTGGTACTACTAACTCAGTGGTTGCAGTGATGGTTGGTGGCGAACCAACTGTCATCCCGACAGCAGAAGGGGAACGTTTATGCCCATCTGTTGTTGCTGTAAATAAGAATCATGAACGACTGGTGGGGCGTGTGGCGCGTAACCAGGCGATCATCAACCCTGAGAATACAATTTTTTCGATCAAACGCTTTATGGGTCGTAAGTATGATGATCCAGAAGTACAACGCACGATCAGTCGTGTGCCTTATAAAGTAACTAAAGCACCCAATGGAGATGTGCGTGTTGTGTTGGATGGTAAAGAGTATTCACCACCAGAAATTTCTGCCATGATCCTGGCAAAGCTAAAGACAGATGCAGAGGCATATCTAGGTGAATCTATCACGCAGGCTGTCATTACCGTCCCTGCATATTTTAATGATGCACAACGCAATGCCACGAAAGATGCCGGTAAGATCGCTGGTCTCGAAGTGCAGCGTATCATCAATGAACCAACTGCTTCATCCCTAGCGTATGGTCTTGATAAGAAAAAAAATGAGGCAATTGCTGTGTATGACCTGGGTGGCGGTACTTTTGATGTTTCCATCCTTGATGTCGGCGATGGTGTCTTCCAGGTTCGCTCTACCGCAGGTGATACCTTCTTAGGTGGTGATGATTTTGATTTACGCGTGATGGATTATTTATTGGAAGAATTCAAGAAACAAAGTGGTGTTGATCTACGACAGGATCGCCAGGCTCTGCAGCGTCTGCGTGAAGCGGCAGAAAAAGCAAAGATCGAGCTTTCAAGCATGATGCAGACTGAAATCAACCTGCCCTATCTGACCGCTGATGCCACCGGTCCTAAACATCTGGTGATGCCACTAACGCGTGCAAAATTGGAACAGTTAACGGCTGACCTTGTTAATAAAACTCTGGACCCTGTACGCCGTGCATTGTCTGATGCTGGCATGAAAAATGGTGATGTCAATGAAGTGGTTCTGGTAGGTGGTATGACCCGTATGCCTGCTGTGCAGGAGCTTGTGAAGCGGGAATTTGGAAAAGACCCCAACAAGGGTGTTAACCCCGATGAAGTTGTTGCTATTGGTGCTGCAATTCAGGGCGGTGTGCTGGGCGGCGATGTCAAAGATATTCTGCTGCTTGATGTTACTCCACTAACTCTCTCGGTGGAAACACTGGGTGGAATTGCAACCCCATTAATCGAACGAAACACCACTATTCCAACCCGACGGTCACAGATCTTCTCTACTGCCAGTGATGGTCAGACCCAGGTCGAGATCCATGTACTGCAGGGTGAAAGGCAAATGGCTGCAGATAATAAATCATTGGGCAGATTCAATTTGGATGGAATTCCTTCTGCTCCGCGCGGCATTCCGCAAATTGAGGTGACCTTCGATATCGATGCCAATGGTATTTTGAAAGTAACAGCCTTGGATAAGGCAACTAACCGCTCACAGCATATTACGATCACAGCATCTTCTGGTTTAAGTGAAGCAGAAATCGAAAGGATGCGCCGCGATGCCGAAGCACATGCTGATGAAGATAAAAAGCGTAAAGAGCTCATTGAAGCACGCAACCAGGCTGATAATGTGATTTATACAACTGAAAAATCGTTACGCGACTATGGTGATAAAGTTCCAGCTGATATAAAAAGTCAGGCTGAAGACGGCATCAAGAAAGTGCGCGATGTCATGAACTCTGATGATGTTGCCACGATCAGGAAAGCTTCTGATGATCTGGGACAAATATTGCAGAAAATGGGTGCCACTATGTACCAGCAGCCAGAAACCGGTCAAACCCCTGGTGCTGGCACTGATAACACTGGCAACACTGGTGGACCATCATCTCATGATGGTGGTGAAGATGTAGTTGATGGCGAATTTAAGAATGCTTCATAAATAAACAAATCATACCATGGGGCTGTTTTTCACAAACAGGCGGGATATTTTCCTGAAAACTGGTTCTACAAAAACAGCCCCATGGGTGTATCATAAGCTTCCATGACAAAACGAGACTATTACGAAATACTAGGTGTAAATCGAGAAGCATCTTCTGATGAGATCAAAGGTGCATTTAGAAATCTGGCACGCCAATATCACCCAGATATTAATAAAGCTCCGGATGCAGAAGAGAAATTTAAAGAGATCAATGAGGCGTATGTAGTCCTTTCCGATCCTGATAAGCGCGCTACCTATGATCGGTTTGGTCACGAGGCGGTCAATGGTATGGGTGGTATGCCAGACTATAGTACCATCGACTTTTCAGATATTTTCGAAGGTCTCTTTGGATTTGGTGGAGGAATGTCGCGAAAGCAACGCAATGCTCCACGCCGCGGAGCGGATCTATCTCAAACGCTTGAACTGACATTTGAAGAAGCAGTGTTTGGCGTAGAAAAAGAGATTCAGATCACACGCGATGAGGCATGCAGCGTATGCCATGGTACAAAGGCTGAACCCGGAACCAGTTCGCAGCGCTGTTCTACCTGTTCTGGCAGGGGAGAAGTACGGCAGGTAAGGCAGACACTACTTGGCTCAATGGTTCAGGTAACAACGTGCCCTACCTGTAATGGTACTGGCGAAGTAATAAGTACCCCCTGCCATTCATGTCGTGGCACTGGTCTAGAAAGAAAAACCGTACGAAAAGTTGTTCCCATTCCATCAGGTGTGGATGATGGCACACAGATCCGGCTGGCTGGTGAAGGGCAGCCTGGTATCAATAATGGACCCAATGGGAATTTCTACCTTGACCTGAAAGTAAAACCCCATAAGTTTTTCCGCCGCAAGAAGGACGATATCTACCTGGATCTGAAAGTAAATATGGCTCAAGCATCATTAGGTGCTGAAATCGAAGTCCCTACTTTGCAGGGGAAGGAAAAACTGAAGATACCTTCTGGCACACAGCCAGGAAAGGTTTTTACCCTTAAGAACCAGGGTGTTCCACATTTACGCTCTTCAGGCAGGGGCGATCAATTTGTTGTGGTGAATGTTGAAATTCCTACACATTTAACTGCTGAACAAAGAAAATTGCTGGAGCAACTGGCAGGAACGCTGGGCAGTGAAGTAAAACCGGATGAAAAAGGTTTCTTTGATGTATTGAAGGATGTGTTTGGTGGCTGAATCAGATTGGCTTGAAATAAAAATGACTGTAGATGGCGAGCTGGCAGAAGCTGTTTCCGAAGTGCTGGCTCGTTATACTGTTAATGGTGTTGTGGTTGAAAGCGATGTGAAATATAACGATGCTGAAGATGAAGGTACACCTTATGGTCCTGTACGTATCTTTGGTTATATCGCTGCTGATGAAAAATTGGAAGATACCCGGCAGAAGATCGCCGAAGCGTTGTTCTATCTTGGGCAAATCCAACCTTTGCCGGAACCAGAGTTTCGCTTTATTGCCAATCAGAATTGGATGGAAGCCTGGAAGGATAAATATAATCCCATTCCAATTGGTAAACGACTGTTGATCCTGCCAGCCTGGATTAAAGAACCAAAAGGTGGTCGGATTGTGGTGAAAATCGATCCGAGCATGGCATTTGGAACAGGAACCCATCCTACCACTCAACTTTGTCTGGCGATGCTGGAAAAATACCAACAGCCTGGTGTAGATGTCATCGATGTGGGTTGCGGTTCGGGTATTCTTTCTATCGCTGCGAAAAAGCTGGGCAGCCCGCATGTACTGGCTGTAGATATTGATCCTGAATCGGTCAAAGCCACTCATGAAAACGCTGAAGCGAACAACACCCTCGAAGGTCTGGAGATTGGTGCTGGTTCAGTGACAGAGGTCAAATCTGGAAAATTTAGCATCAAACAGGCGCCGCTGGTGGTGGTGAACATTCTGGCACCGATCATCCTGCGGCTGTATGATCAAGGATTATCCAGTCTTGTTGCATCTGAAGGACTGCTTATTCTTTCTGGTATTTTGGATGAACAGGCAGATGGAGTGATCCAGCGCAGTGAGAGTGAGGGGTATCGTTTGCTTGAAAAAGCCTTGATCAAAGACTGGGTTGTGCTGGTATTTCAGAATAAGAATCCCTAACGGTAACTGCCAACAATATAGCTTTCTAAGCTCTCTATGGTTGATTCTCTATTGGCAATAATTGATTTCACAATGTCACCAATAGAAACTAATCCTACCATTTTATTATTTTCCATTACAGGCAGATGCCGAATCCTTTTTTCTGTCATCAATTGCATGCAATCTTCGATTAATGCGTCAATATTGATAACATAAACTGCCTTTGTCATATATTGTTTGACTGCAGAATCAAGGATATATTTTCCCGTTTTGGCAACAGAATGAACAAAATCCCTTTCAGAAATTATCCCGGCAATCTGATCCTTTTCCGTAATAACAAGAGCTCCAACCTGTTTTTCTACCATGAACTTGAGCGCGTCAAGGATTGAGGTTTCGGGCGAAATTGTCCAAACCTGGTTACCTTTGATTTGCAAAATATTTCTGACGGTTGTCATTGTATTTCTCCTTTTGATAATTAGAGAATCAACTTAATTACAAGGTATTTGAATGACAGCCAAAATCCTACTAAACTGTAAAATTAGTTTAGCATTTATTATTGAAGAATTCAATATAGACAATGCGGGTAAATATTATACTTTTACCACACTCGTTCGAGATCCGGGTTATCGTTGGAGCGTCGACCAGTCTTTGCCATATCGATCCACTCTCCATGCACCTTTACCTTCACCACATCCGCAGTGAAATCTGTGATCGTAGGACCGTGATAATCAAACAAGGCGGAACCAACTGCATAAATATCCACCGGCACATTTAATTTTTCAAAGCGGTCAATTCTTTCTGGATTAAAACCACCCGAAACGACAATTTTCACTGAATGGCAATATTGTTCCGCTACGGTTTTTTGACTGGTTGGAATATCCCATGTTTTCCAGGCAGAATCCAGAGCCTGGCGAACATTGAATACCAGGCGTGGGGTTACACCCATATCCAGATTTGGGTCGCCTAATGGGGGAACCGATTCATCTCGCAAAGATTTCGAAGTATCCATGCGTACACCATAGAGTTTGTACCGTTCAGCTGTTTTAATATCCCCGGCTTCAAAAAATTTCATATACTCATTGAACATGGCGCGACAAACCAATAAAGAATCTTTAACACAGTTATTATTGAAATCTACTAGAGCGATGCGTGGTATGTTCACCGGTAAAATTCTTGAGAATGCCAGCATGGCTTCAGAAATATCGCCCATGAAGGAAGCAATGGATGCGTGGGCTACTGTTCCACCACCTGAACCATTCCACCAATCACCCTGTGCATCAGTAGAGATGAAAGGTCCTAATTTTTCAGCATAATCCATGTTAAAGCGCTGGACAGCGATGTTGTAAGCGTAACCATCTGCTGCCTGCACTTCATGAATATCAAAACGGGCTGGGAAGAACATGATTGGTTTTCCACGAGTTGCGATCAGGGATTGATAAACATTGGTAGCCACACGGCTGGAACGTCCCAATATGCCCAATGTTGGGGTTTCTAAAATGGAGAAATCACGATATCTGCCGCGAACTTTTAGAACAGGTTGGATATCCATAGGGTCATCATTGTAGTAGGTTGTGCATCCATCTTGAACAGCCCATACTTCTAAATTCTTATGCGTGTCAATAAATTTATCCCCTTCAAAGTAACCTGTGCAATGTTGAAGCATGGTGAGAGCCTTATCCACCCCCACAATGATTGATGTTCCAGGACGACGGGTAAACCACTGCATTTCTACTTCAATATCACCACAATTAATCCCCTCTGAAGAAAAGCCAGCAGGCAACCTGCCAGGATCACCCTGAAAGGTATACCCTTCTTTAGATAATGTTTCCAGAATGATGGCAACATTAACAAAGTACTTATCCGTATACCAACCTTTTCGCATACGTTCAATATCAAGTTTGAATGTGTCGTTGTTTAACCTCTGATGATCAAAAAGACTCATAATCCCTCCAGAATAGATTTATTAATTTTAATCCAAATAGGATTAAACAGTATTGAGAGTTTGCTGGAATTTGCCAACTATAGAATCACCAGCCGTTAGTCCAGATCATGAACCTATCATAAGGGGAAGGAATTTCTGAGATACTTTTAGAATTGGTTTAAGATATCTACAAGCTTTAAAGCTTTATTGTATAATCGAACTGCATGATGGAGGTTTCATGGAACTTTTTTGGTATGGTCATTCCTGCTTTAAAATTACTGAAAGGGGTATGGTTTCGATTGTTTGTGATCCTTTCGACCATAAACAGATCGGCTTTGACCCACTGAAACTTAAAGCAGATATTGTGACGATCAGCAATCAAACGCCTGGTCATAATCACTTACCTGGTGTGAAAGGGTATACCTATGAGGTTTCCAGCCCGGGTGAATATGAGATCGGTGGCGTTTTTATTACCGGTGTACAAACAAATGGGTTCAATAAAAAGAATGAAAACGAACCTCGCAATACATTATTTGTGGTCGAATACAATGGCATATCTGTTGCTCATTTGGGAAGGCTTGATCGGGTACCCACCCAGGCAGAAGTGGAAGCATTAGGGAGTGTGAATATTTGTCTGGTACCGGTTGGTGGGGATGGCGCGTTGAATGCGGCTAAAGCGGCTGAAGTGATCAGCCTGCTTGAACCCAACCTGGTGGTGCCCATGATGTACGCCATGCCTGCATCATTAATCAAGCTCGATCCATTGAGCAAATTCTTAAAAGAGATGGGTTTAAGCAGTACAGAAACCAAACCTTCGCTGAAGGTGACGCGTGTTTCTGATCTGCCAGAAGAAACGCAGGTGATCGTTTTAGATATCCAAAAATCATGAGGTCAACATGCCACCAGTAAAGCTAATTATGAGCTGGGATATCGCACCAGATCACGAGCAAGAGTATTTCGAGTTTGTGATCCGTGAGTTCTTGCCCGGATTGCAGAAATTAGGGTTTGAGTTAAGCGATGCTTGGGCAACCGTATACGGAGAAGAACCGCAGATCATGGTTGCAGCTCTTCTCCCGTCCCTTGAAAATGCAAAGGTCATGCTTGTTTCTCCTGAATGGATCAGCTTATATCACCGGTTGCTTGATTACGTAAAGAACTATAATCAAAAGCTGATACCGGCGCGTGGTGGTTTTCAATTTTAAGGATATTCCCTATGGCTGGCACATTTGCCAGGCAGATACTCGATTGGTATAAAAAGAACGCACGTTCGCTTCCCTGGCGAGAAACCAAAGATCCTTATGCAATTCTGGTTTCAGAAGTGATGTTGCAGCAAACCCGGGTGGATACGGTCATCCCATATTATCAGCGTTGGATGGAACTCTTTCCAACGATCACCTCGTTAGCAATCGCCACAGAGGATGAGGTGCTGCGAGTCTGGGAAGGGTTGGGGTATTACAGCCGGGCGCGTAATTTGCATAAAGCCGCCCGTGAAATATTTCAAAAATACGCAGGTGTAATCCCTGGAACTTTGACAGAATTACAGAAGCTGCCCGGTGTGGGTGTATATACGGCTGCTGCAGTAGCATCCATCGCTTTTAATGAGGATGTTGTTACTGTGGATGCAAATGTTCGCAGGGTTGCTGCCCGTTTGTTCAACATTGATGATCCTGCAGGATCGCCTGCCCTGGAAGAGCGGGTACATCAAGCCATGCGGGCAAATCTTCCAGCAGGAAAAGCAGGTGATTATAACCAGGCGCTGATGGAATTAGGTGCATGTGTATGTACTCCACATCAACCTGCCTGCACTGCCTGCCCAATGCAATCATTTTGCATGGCATACAAAGAGGGAGTTCAAGATGAACGCCCTGTAAGAAAGGCAAAAAAGGAAATACCCCATTATGAAGTGACAGCTGCAGTCATCTGGCAGCAGGGTCGAGTCTTATTGGCGAAACGACCTGCATCTGGGTTACTGGCAGGGATGTGGGAATTTCCAGGGGGAAAACTTCAGATGGGTGAAAGTTATGTGCATGGGTTGATGCGTGAGATTCAAGAAGAACTTGGCGCGATAATCGAAGTAGGTGAACAAATTGGAGCCTACCATCACGCGTACACTCATTATAAAGTCACCCTGTACGCATTCTATTGCACATTGAATGGTAGACAACCAGAAGCTTTGGAAGCCCAGGAAATCCGCTGGGTGAAACCAGAAACACTGCAACAATATCCTATGGGAAAAATCGATCGTATGATCTCACGAGATGTGTTAAAGTTGGGTAACAAGATCTTGTAACGGATTTTACTGTCTTATTGTGCATGAGGTAGATGAATGCCTTGCCGAGCCAGTGATTTCGAAAAAGAACGGCTGGAAATGGTCTCACAGCAATTGGAAGCGCGAGGGCTGCATGATGTGAATGTGCTCGAAGCCATGAGGGTTGTTCCGCGACATTGTTTTATACCGGAAAACCTGCGCTCTTTCGCTTATGAAGACCGCCCATTGCCAATTGGACAGCACCAGACAATTTCTCAACCCTATATGGTGGCATTGATGTCTGCACTGATGTTGCCTGACCCTGAAGAAACGGTTCTGGAAGTTGGAACAGGATCGGGGTATCAGGCAGCCATCCTTGCCCATCTTTTTAAGCAGGTGTATACCATCGAAATGCGGGAAGAGCTGGCTCTCAAGGCGATAAAGACATTTGAAGAATGTGAGATACATAATATTGAGACGAGATTAGGAGATGGGTCCATTGGGTGGCAGGAGCATGCTCCCTATCATGCAATTGTGGTTACGGCAGCGTCTCCCCGACCGCCAAGACCGCTTCTGGATCAATTAAAAGAAAATGGCAGATTGGTCATTCCAGTGGGGGGCTGGGAAGGACAAACTCTACAGATATGGACGGCAGAGAAAAAAGAATTCGTCTGTACGTATTCGATCTCTGTTGCATTTGTTCCTTTACGCGGGCAGTATGGATGGTCGGAAAGTGAATGGCAGTGGTATGATAAATAGAAAGAAGAAATGAACCTTCAGGAGGATCGTATGAGTATTTCGCTTCTTGACAATAGCCTGAATGTCCAAATTTTCTATGAAGAATCCGACTCTGGATTTGAGGACAATATTTGTATTTGTATCAACGAAGATTGTCCGGATGAGGAACGGCTTTTTAGAGGAGAACAAACCCAGATTTATCTAACAGTAAAAGAAGCAAAAAGGCTTGCTCAAGAATTGTTGGATGCAATTGAAGATAGTGAACAGCACAGGTAGAAAGTAGATGGATAAATCAGAGCACCATTCTCGATTAAAACATCGCAGAGTGAATGGAAGGAGAAGAATATGGCTAATAAATTAACAACAAATGACCGCCAGATGATCAAATGGCTTGAGAAGATCCCCGTTTCGGATGAAGTGAAAAAAGGTTTGATTGATACCATCAGCCAGACTGGTTTATCAGATGGTGTGGTGGATTCTATCCACAAGGCTGTGGCAACGTTAACAGGTAGTGATCACACCCGCTATCTGGCAGAACTTACGCAGCAAGTGAAACAATGGCGGATGTCCGAACAGGCACGCCATTTTCGACGCAGATGAGAGGAAAGACACCCTGAAGCAAAACCTTCAGGGTGTCTTGTTTTCCATTCTATTGCCCAGTTTGCCAGGAAATCCCTTCTACGAGGGTATCTAGTGGGATACCGGATGGCTGAACCAGAACGGATGGTTCCATATTCAATGAGAGGATTGTCATTCTGGAATTGTCCATTTGAGACAGGAGAAGTACATATTGGGAATCTGGAGAAGGCGCCAGACGATTGCCACCTGTATTGGTAGCCAATGCCTGCATTCCTGTTCCATCCGGATGAATTGCATAGATCGTTGCAATTGCATTATCGGGAGAGGTGGAAGTGGTTACTTCAAAAATGATCCATTTGCTGTCTGGTGTCCATACAACGGTGGATATCCCACTTTTTTGGAAAGATGCAAGGGTTTTTAAAGGGTTATATCGGTTGTTAAGTACAGCCAGAGAGACATTCTGGTTGTCATCATATGCAACGGTAGCGATGAACTGCTGGTCAGGCGATGTCACAGCATACCCTCCAGTAAGTGTAAGGGTTTCAATTGGGGTAATTTCTCCTCCAGTTAGTGGGATGGTAAAGTATTCCAGAGTGCGCCCTTCTAAAGAATGGCTTATCAGGAGAGTATTATTTACCCAACCAGCTATAGCAAGTGCCTGCTCCTCACCGGTAAAAGCTCCTTGAGTCAGGTTAAAAATGGGCGAACCTCCTTTGGCATCTACGGCATAAATATCGAGTTGCTGATCCACACTGCCAGCAAAGACGATAGTTTTACCGTTCAAAGACCAGACCGGGGTGCTGATGTATTGAAATGTCGCCAGTTCTATCCAGGAGTTTATACTGGGGGCATACAGATACAACTTGTCAACAGATATATCATCATTTATCGTCACCACCAATGCTGCTTGCGTACCATCAGGAGACCAGATGAGGGGATTGATCGTTCCGTTGATATTGGGATACCCAGCAACAACTGTGGTTTCAGGACAGACTGCCTGCAAAATGACACAATCTGCAGGCAATGATTTAAGATTTATTGTTCCATCACTTTCCATAATCGTGAAATACAAGGTGCCCCATTGGGTAGAGGTGACAACATTTTCCGCTTGTGTTTTTTCAACGGGAGTACCGGAGTAATCAGCTGCGAATGTGGGCATGGAACTGATGATAGTGGAAAACAGTTCTTCAGAAAATTCTGCGTCAACCTGTATCTGGTTCACGACAAGCTCTGTACTAACTTTATCGCTGTCCGCTTTCGAGAAATCCTGTCTTTTCAATATCATACCAGTAAGGCTGTCAACCCACATCCGGGTCAACCTGAAACCTTCACCAACCAATCTATCAACCACAATCACATCTCTGCCGGCAATGGCATCTTCTCCAATGACCACCAGCTCGCTGGTATTCTGTGCCAATCCCGTTGGGAATACAAGGTCGCTGAGAGGTGTAAACATACTCATCGCCAGAGGATAAGGATAAACGGTATCTGATTGGTCGATCGGTGGAGTGAATGGGTCTTTCACTGATGGGGGTAATTCCTGTGTTTCTTGTTGAGCCGTTGTGGCGTCGAAGTACACAACCAGATTCCCATCACTGACTTGTAAGAATGTCGGGTCTCCCTCCTGGGATCCGCCGATAACCCGGAATTGATAGTTTTCACTGTCTACCCAGATCTGTTGGTGATCTTGTTGAATGGGAGTTGTGCCATCATCACCATAGCTTGTCACCGATGCATCCATCCAGACGGTATTCCAGAAAAGATGGCTGAGGATCATGCGCAAGCGGATTTCGGATGGATCTGTAGCAATCGTAATGGGCAGATCATTGGGATTTATAGTCGGTATGGGAGTGGGTGTAATGGATGCGAATGTGATTTGTTGTACCGGTGTACTGGTTGGTGTGTATAGTGTGGTTGAACAACCGCTAGCAAGAAATAAAGAACACATTAGAAAAGCGAGTATTTTTTTCATTGACAAAAAATCCTTATCTTTCTTGGATGAATATGTAATCCTTGATCGAATGACTGCATAATTATTGGATGATCATTGATATAATTTTGTTCCCGATCAGGGAGACATGTTATAGGAAGCAGGGTCTTTGGTTTAAGGCTTATTTGACTATCATACTTCCGAGTGCTATCATTTAAAGATGTTATTATTCTATTATCCTTTATTAGGAAGTTAAGGAGAAAAATGAGCACTGATTTTAAAATCCGTCTCATTGGAATGATTATTTGCACCATTCTGGGAGTCAGTTGGGGAATTTCTTTGGGTCAGGCAGCGAATGTTAACCCAAACCAATCGTCTCTCAACGTGGAGCAATATGCATTCACCCTGGGTCTTGTGGGAGCACTTGCTGGACTTATTCTTACTCCTTATATTACCACTCGACCCATTCGAGCAATTCGATCTGTATTAGGCAAGCTGTCCACTCAATCTTTGTTTGCGGCTTTGATTGGCTTGATTGCTGGATTGGTTGTCGCAGCGCTGCTTTCATTCCCCCTTTCGTTACTGCCCTATCCATTTGGTGACCTTACACCGTTTGTCGGTGTGCTGGTATTCGGGTATCTGGGAGTAGCGGTGTTTGTTGCCCGCCAGAATGATCTTTTCAGTGTTATGCAGGCGATATCTAATAAGCAAATTGGTACTTCTACTGTCAGCACAGGTGGTGCTACTGCTATAGGACATACCGATCTACGTACAATTCTGTTGGATACCAGTGTCATCATCGATGGACGTATTGCAGACGTGGCGAAAACGGGATTTCTTTCTGGTTCCTTGTTGATCCCCCGATTTGTGCTTAATGAATTACAGTATATTGCTGATTCCCCTGACAGTCTGCGCCGGCAGCGTGGAAGGCGAGGGATCGAGGTACTGGCATCATTGCAGAAAGATCCCAGCATTCCGGTGCGGGTTTCAGACATCGATGTTGAGGGAATGCGTGAAGTGGATGACAAGCTGGTAGTCTTAGCCAGACAATTACGCTGTCCCATTTTAACCAATGACTACAACTTGAATAGGGTGGCTGAATTGCAGGGAGTTACTGTATTGAACATCAATGAGCTTGCCAATGCGGTCAAATCTGCCATGCTTCCTGGTGAAATATTGCACATTCACGTCATTCAGGAAGGGAAAGAGCTCAATCAGGGTGTCGGGTATATGGATGATGGCACCATGGTTGTGATCGAAAACGGTAAAGATTATCTTGACCAGGAGATCAATGTTACCGTAACAAAGGTATTGCAAACAGCCGCCGGGCGGATGATATTTGCACGACCTGAATAAATTATTATTGATTGTAGGAGCCTTCTTCGCATGAGTATTAAGATTTATAGTACATTAAGTCGTAAAAAAGAGGACTTTGAGACCATTGAACCCGGAAAAGTCCGGATGTATGTTTGCGGAGTTACCGTATACAACAAAGCGCACATTGGGCATGCCATGTTCGCTTTGGTATTTGATGTGATCCGACGCTACCTGGAATATCGTGGATACCAGGTAAAACACGTCATGAATTTCACCGATGTCGATGACAAGATCATTGCGCGCGCCAGCCAGATGAATGTGGATCCTTTTGCATTAGCAGAAGGATATATTAATGAATTTCGCCAGAACCTAAAAGATTTAAATATCCTGCCTGCTACCATCAACCCTCGCGCCACCCAGGAAATTGGACTCATCATCCAGATGATCGATGGATTGATCAAGAAAGGGTATGCCTACCCTGTGGATGGTGATGTCTATTTTCGGGTGGAAAAAGATAAAGAATATGGCAAGCTTTCTGGGCGCAAATTGGATGATATGCAGGCTGGTGCCCGCATCGATGTGGACGGAAGAAAAGAACACCCCATGGATTTTGCGCTCTGGAAGGCGTCTAAACCGGGTGAACCCTCCTGGGAGAGTCCCTGGGGATTGGGACGACCAGGCTGGCACATTGAATGCTCTGCCATGAATCTGCATCACCTGGGAGAGCAGATCGACATTCATGGTGGTGGAAATGATCTGATTTTCCCTCATCATGAAAACGAGATCGCACAAACGGAATGTTTTACCGGAAAATCCTTTGCCCGCTATTGGGTTCATAATGGAATGTTACAACTGGGCGGCGATAAGATGTCGAAGAGCCTGGGGAATATGGTAACCATTGAAGATTACCTTTCGAAGCACAGTGCCGATTCACTGCGCTATTTGATATTGAACAGCGGCTATCGCAACCCGCTCACTTTTAATAATGAGGTAGTTGAACAGGCTGAAAAAGCGATAGAGCGACTGCGTGGTGCGCTTCGCCCTGAAGATGCAGGAGCCACAGGGGCACCACAAGCCAGCATTGATGTATTAAGTGCCCAGGTGAAGGCAACAAGGGATGGCTTTGAGCAATCGATGGATGATGATTTCAACTCTGCTGGTGCACTTGGGTATCTATTTGAGCTGGTCAGAGTGATCAATCAAACCCGTGCTGATGGTGGCACGAATGCTCAATTGCTTGAAGCACAAAACCTTCTTAAAGAATTAGTTGGAGTTTTGGGATTGAAGTTGGAAGAAGTACCCACAGCGGATCAGGCAGCAGGACCATTCATTGATCTGCTGGTCGAACTACGATTGGAAATGCGCAAGCAAAAATTGTATGGTATTTCTGACCAGATACGCGATCGCCTCTCTGAGTTAGGTGTTATTTTGGAAGATAGTAAGAATGGAACCACCTGGAGAATGAAGTAGTGCGCGAGTGGATTGTAGGACGGAATCCCGTTTACGAAGTACTTCGTGCACGTAGACGGCAAGTTTTCAGGATTGTTGTAGCAGCGGGTGCACAGGTATCTGGAAGATTGCAGGAAATAATCGACCTGGGAAAGCAACGCCGTATCATCATTGAGCAGGTTCAACGGAATATGTTGGATAAGCTGGATGAACACCATCAAGGGGTTGGCATTGAAGTCAGCGGATATCCATATCTGGAAGTAGCCGACATTATTCAAAATATTGAAAAGAACCAGGGCCCAGCTCTGGTTCTTATTCTTGATATGATCCAAAATCCACAAAACCTGGGAACGTTATTAAGAAGTGCGGAAGCGATAGGGGTTCAGGGTGTCATAATGCCTTTAGCTCGAACAGCGGGGGTTACGCCCGCTGTAGTGCATGCTTCATCTGGCGCCAGCGAGCATTTAACCCTGGCTCAGACAAACCTGGTGCAGGCAATCAATACCCTGAAAGAGGCAGGCCTTTGGATCTACGGAATGGAAGCTGGTGAGGGAACTCAATCTGTTGAAAAAGTTGATTTAACCATCCCCCTGGCATGGGTGGTAGGCAATGAAGGCGAAGGCATACGTGAACTGGTAAAGAAGAATTGCGATGTCCTGGTTTCACTACCGATGAGCGGAAAAGTTGATTCTTTCAACGCTGCAGTCGCTGGTTCGATCGCATTATTTCAAACCAGCATCATGCGGAAAATTAAGGAAGACAAATCTCCTAAAAAATAAGAGCATTGTTCTCCAATTAGTAAGGTTTTGTGATATATTATTAACATAACTTTATTGATTAAATATAGGAGGATAATATGGAAATCAGCAAAAAATTAAATGACGCGATCAATGCACAAATAGGACATGAATTTGAAGCTACTATGCAGTACCTCAGCATGGCAGCTTACTTTGAAAGGCAGGGTTTTAAGAAATTAGCTGCCCGTATGTACGAACAAGCCGATGAAGAACATGAACATGGTATGAAATTTTTCAAGTTTGTTCTTGAGCGTGGAGGAGAAATTGTTCTTCCAGAATTGCCTGCTCCTGCTGGTAAATTTGGATCTGCACTGGCTGTTTTCAAAGCAGCTCTTGCCTGGGAAAAGATCGTGACTAAAAACATCTATGGTTTGATGGATATTGCCATTGAAGATAAAGATTACGCATCTCAGCAATTCCTGGATTGGTTCACCAATGAGCAAATTGAAGAAGAAGCTAATATGGAAGCTTTTATTCAAATGGCAGAAAAAGTGGGCAAAGAGCACGAATACATTCTGGAGAATTTCGCATCTATTGCTTAAATACTTTTAGCCATAGATTGATTTCGATTGTATAGACCAAGACACCTGTTGTCAATGACAGCAGGTGTCTTGTGCATTTAATACCCGTCACACGAATAAAGGATCATTCCATATAAAGGCCATTGGTATGTTCAAGCCATTCCGCTACAGAATTAGCGGCTTTGCCTACATCGCTGTCAGAGATATCCAGGTGGAGGGTGGGTAATTGGGATCGCGATACCAATATTTTTAGTTGCTCCTGTTCATCAATGAATTTCTGAAGGTCATCATATTGAGAAGGATTCCCCGATACTTTTAAACGTTCAACTCTGGCTTGCTCAAATGATGCCGGAGTACGTGTCAGGAATACCAGCCGGAAACCAAGAGGTAACAGGCGTTGTTCAAGCCACGAAAAGTCATAGTATTTCTTGTGATATGTTTGCTGATACATCTGTGAGGAGATGTGAAATCGATCGATGATCCAGGAGTAGTATCGTTGCAATTCAAATAGATGAACCCAGGCTTCATACGTTTCCATCGCTAATGATTCTTCTGCAGGATCAAAATTGATCAATCCTCTTCCCCAGGGAAAATTGGTGAATGCACACCATTCTGCAGAGATCAGGGGTGAATGATACCGGTATTTTCGTGGTCCCACTATTCTGGGATGCTCATTTAAGACAAACGCAAGATCTGTTTTAAGGGTAAGCCTTGTGCCTTCTAAAATTACTTTGGGAACCATCTTTTTTGCGTCCACAGGTGTCCTCCGGTATTAAAAGTATAGCAGGAGTTTATGGTAAGATAGAATTATTGGAAGTATGAGCGCGAAAATTATCATGAATACAGCATGTCTACATAAAAAAGCAAAAGCCTTGAAAAAGGGTGTATTTTTCATGGCAATAATTTTTGCACTTTTCTTCGTTTTTATTCCCACGGTTCAAGGCAAACCTGAAGAAATCATAATCGAACGGCTGCAATTGGATATTTGGCCTGAATATGATCGACCTTCTGTGTTTGTGATTTGCAACATCACTTTAACTGAAGATACTGTTCTTCCGGCCACACTATCAATAAAAATTCCTGCTGAGGTTATTTCTCCTTCCCGCCTGTCTGTTCTAAACCAGGATGGATTGTACGCTGACATTGACTATGCTAACCAAGAGCAAAAAGATTGGGTGATCATAAATTTCAAGACGTATAGCAGAAAGATCCAATTAGAATATTATGACCCACGGATTAATTTTTCTGGATATACCCGCACGTACCGGTATGAGTGGCAAAATCCTTACCCTGTCATGATGTTTTCAGTCAGGGTGCAACAACCACTCAACACCACAGAAATGAGCATAAATCCAGATATGGGTGTTGGCCAGGTCGGACAAGATGGTCTCGTGTATTATTCTTCCATTTTTAGCGAAATACCCGCGAATAAAACCTATTCAATTATTATAAAATACGAAAAGTCAGATTACACTTTAAGTTCGGGATTGCTGCCTGTCTCTCCGGTTGAGCCGATAACGATCAGCACTGAAGGAAGAACTACCATTACACGGGTTATTCCCTGGGCAATGGCGTTGTTGGGAATTCTTTTGATCGTTTCGGGTGGATTCTGGTATTGGCAAGTTGGGCGAAAAGCACCTGCTCAGGAACTGATTACACCCCCTATCGAGCCAACACTTCACTCTTTACGCCAGGCAGAGCAATTGATCAATCAAACGTTCTTGTATTGTGCTAATTGCGGAAAAAGCATTCAAAAAGGTGATAAGTTTTGCCACGAATGTGGAAAACCGATTCAAAAAGAGAATAAGAACGGCTAAGCAGTATGAGTAAAGTTTTTCTTCATGATGTTGTAAAAAATGAAATACGACATTTGACGATCAATCGCCAGGTAATCGGTGATTACATCTTTATATTGGCAGGTGCTTTGGTGCAGGCATTCTCCATGCGCCTGTTCTTGGTTCCCGGTCAGATGGTGAGTGGCGGGATCAGTGGTGCATCACAAATCATTAATTACTATACTCATTGGCCGATTGGCTTGATGATCTTCTTGGGAAACGCTCCACTGTTCCTTCTGGGTTGGCGTTACCTTGGGGGAGTGCGTTTTGCCCTTCGAACAGCAGTCTCTGTTGCGGCATTTTCGCTTTTTACTGATTTACTGGTATTTTTCATCCCGGCTCAAGGCGTCACAAATGATATGGTTTTAAACTGCCTTTATGGTGGCGTTACTTTAGGTGTTGGATTAGGGCTGGTGTATCGGGGAAAAGGAACCAGTGGTGGATCGGATATATTAGGTAGAATACTCAATCGTAAACTTGGGATTTCGATATCACAAGCATATATGATCACAGATTCTCTGGTTGTTCTGGCAAGCGGTTTCTCTTTCGGCTGGTCAAAAGCTTTATATGGTCTGGTAGTTATTTATGTCAGTGGTTTAGCTGCAGAAATGGTTTCAGAAGGTACCGGTGTTTACAGGTCAGTAATCATTGTTTCACGTTCCCCAGAAGAAGTTGCGAAAGTAGTTCTGGAAGATATGGAAAGAGGTGTTACCATTCTTTCGGGAAAGGGTGGGTATACTGGTGCTGATCGTCCCGTTTTGTACTGTGTAGTGACCCGCGCAGAAGTCAATCAGTTAAAAGAAATCGTTTCAGAAATCGACCCCTCTGCATTTATGGTGATCGGTCAAGCAAATGAAGCTCTGGGTGAAGGTTTCAAACCGCTTGAAGAGAATAAAAAGTAGAAAAAAACTCGATCACTTGACGAAGTGCTGCAATGCCGCGAATGCAATTGCAAACTGTGCGAAGTGATAGGTGATATGTACCAGAGTACGACCATGGGGGATAGAGCGGACAAAACGATCGAACCCCAACATGATATCCGAAACAACAAAAAAAGCAGCGCCGCATGTGAACAATAACGCATGTGCAAGTGGCCAGTCAGTTTTATAGAAAGTAAAACTGGAAAATACCAGAAAAGTTCCTTCTACCAGGCTGTACAGAATGACACCGCTGATCAGTCTTTTGGGCCCCTTTCGCTTTTGAATTGTGCGGATAATTTCAAAAACAGGGAAAAATGCAATTACCAGGATAACGCCACCACCAATATAGGCAAGTGAATTTTGTGGCAAGGGTGACCGGTTCAATGCAACCATATACCAGATTTGGCTAAACATGAACGCTGCCAGCCCTCCAAGGAAGAACCTGGCACGTAGCATGAGCAGAATATCTCCCAGCAAACCTAAAATCAAACCAACCGCAATAAAAATGAAGTCTCCCTTCCAATGAGAGACAAAAAATGTCCACAGAATGAGAAAAACCATGGTTGAGGGTTTAAAAACGTACATCACCCGATGTTTTCCAAACCAGGTGGCAACCCAATCGGTGCCCGCGGAAGCTGCTGCAAAGAATAGCCAATATGAGTTAATATCAATCATCTTTTGGAAGAACATAACCCAATTGCGAAAGTGCTTCTGGATTATCTCGCCAGTTCTTATTCAGCTTTACTTTTAATTCCAGAAAAACTTTTCGCCCACTCATGGCTTCGATTTCCTTACGCGCAGTACTGCCAATTTTCTTTAGCATTTCTCCGCCCTTACCAATCACAATACCTTTATGATTTTCACGTTCGAGATGCAGGGTGGCTAAAATGTAAGCCAGTTGATCTGACCGCTCGGTATATTCATCGATCTTTACACCGATCGAATGTGGGATTTCATCCCGTAAATGAAAGAGGGCTGCTTCACGGATCAAATCTGCTGCAATATCTCTTTCATATAGGTCAGTGACCTGGTCTTCATCATAATAAGCTGGACCTTCTGGAAGGTGCTCGATCACTTTATCCAGTAATACCTGACGGTTCTTCTCATCAAGCGAAGAAATGGGAAGGGTCTCAATATTTGGGCATAGCTTTGAATATTGTTCGATACGATGTTTGATTTCGTCAGGTGAGATCAAGTCACATTTATTCAAGACCATCAATAACCAACCAGGCACAGGATGCTCCGCGATCTGTTTGGCGATCAGTTCATCTTCAGGGTGCGGGCTGACACTGGCATCAACCAGCCAGATAATTGCATCTGCATCGGGGATGGTCTGAAGGGCGACTTCGTTCATATACTGACCCAACTGATGTTGCGGTTTGTGTATTCCGGGGGTATCCATGAAAACCAATTGAGCTGTTTTGAGAGTCAGAATTCCCAATTGCCTGCGGCGGGTAGTTTGCGGGCGGGGAGAGACAGCGGCTACTTTCTGACCTAATAGCGCATTCAACAGGGTCGATTTCCCAACATTGGGTCGGCCAATAAGTGTAACAAATCCAGAACGAAAAGGTGCATCCATATTATGATTTTACCGTCTTTTGCCAGTTAACAATAATCACTCCACCGATAATAATGATACATCCAACAACCATTTGCCATTCAAATGGTTCTCCCAGAAAAATGAGACCCAGAATCGCTCCCACTATGGGGAAGATATAGTTGGTCATCATTGTTTTTGTTGGTCCAACAGAATGAAGCAGGGAATAATAGATCGTAGTAGCCAGACCAGTACACACTATTCCCAGAATTGCCAGGGCTATCCAGGTGCGTGGTAGTACGGGTAAAACAAATTGTTTTTGCCCGAGGAGTGCAATAGGCCAGATAATGATATTTGCTCCAAGCTGTTGACCCAGGGCTTGAGTGATCGCAGGAAACCCTTTTGTGAATTTTCTAGCAAAAACGGATGAACCCCCATAAAACATGGTGGCAATAAGCATGGCGATTAACCCCATGGTGTAACTACTTAAACCATTACCCAATTGGTTTGACATCAAGATCAATACACCGCTAAAGCCGACGATCAATCCGAGGAATTTTCGCCAGGTAAACCTATCGTCAGCCAAAAAAATGGATGAAAAGATGATCGTGAAGAGAGGGGGTGTGCCGTTTAATATGGCTGCAATCGCAGAAGGTATATGCAACTCTGCCCACGAGATTAACATAAATGGAAAAGCCAGGTTAAAACCCCCAAGAACAAGAAAAACCCACCATCTTGAACCAAAAGAAAATTTCTGATGAGTGATAAGAGAAAAAATAAGCAAAGTCAATAACGCAAAAGAAACGCGTAAAGCGACTAACGTAAAAGGGCTGATCTCCTGAACGATGATCTTTATCCAGAGAAACGAAGTTCCCCAGATCGAACCTAAAGCAATGAATTTAAGCCAGTTTTTTACCGACAAGGTAATTTCCCTCAAGTTTTAGCAGAATAGCTTTTGTAACAATGCCATCTGGTGCACCAAAACCGTGTAGAGAGCGATCAGAACCAATGACACGATGGCAGGGGATAAAGATCGGAATAGGATTATTCGCCATTGTGGCACCTACCGCCCGGGCAGCCAGGGGCTTACCTGCTGATCTCGCCAGCTCAGAATACGTTGTGGTTTGCCCATAGGGAATCTGGCGGGTGATAGTCAGGACATGCTGTTGGAAAGGTGTACGGTCATCAAAATTTAAATCGATGGAAAAATCTTTTCTTTTCCCGGCGAAGTATTCCTGGATTTGATCTGCTGCACTACATAGAACAGCGCTTTTTTCACCATTACCTGGTACCCACCCGGGATGCCTTTCTATCAACTGGGCAAGATTGCAAAAGTGAAGTGAAAAAACCTGATCGAGGGTTCCCGTAATGCTGATTGAACCAATAGGAGTATTTTTGAGTTCTATTGCATATACAGATACTCTTTCCATAATTCTTTCTCCGGGGTGTGATAATAAGTGTAAATGTTATCACATCCTGCCTTGAGGGTGTGAAGTTTGGATGCTCAAAGTGCAATTGATTATTTAAAAAACATCAAAATGAGGAGAGAATATCCAGATTTTCAAGGTTTTCTGAGAACATATGGACAGGTATAATATCTTATGTCCAGTGCTTTGTCTACAATTTAGTTTGATCAGGAGCAGTGAAATGAATATTGCACAGTTGGTTCAAGGAATAGCAGTTCTGGGTTGGATCGCTGCAGTTTTCTTTGTATTCATGGCAGTTTATCGAGCAAGCAGGGGAAAACCGATCATGAAAGCCAGGCAGATCATCATCATTCTTGTTGTTGCCGCTATTATCCTCAGTGTATCTTCAGCTGGAATGGTATTCATACAACCTGAAGAAAGAGGCGTCGTGATATCAGCAATTGCGCCTGACGGATATCGAATGAAACCTCTGGAGCCTGGCTTAAACTATATTGTTCCATTTGCTGAAAGTGTAGTGCGTTATCCCATTTCACGGCAAACATACACTATGTCCATTGCGCCTTCAGAAGGTGCGATTTCTGGTGATGATTCCATTACAGCAAGGACTTCTGATGGGCAAGAGATTTACGTTGATGCATCGGTGATCTTTTCCATCGATCCCGAAAAAGTTGTCCAGGTGCATATCGAATGGCAGGACCGGTATGGTTCAGATCTGGTGCGCGCACAGGCACGGGGCATCATACGTGATGCTGTTTCTCAATTTGGGGTAGAGGAAGTATACAGCACCAAACGCTTTGAACTTGTAAATATGATCAACACTGGTTTAAAGACAAAGCTTGAGGAGAACGGATTATTATTGGTGGATTTTGTTCTAAGAAATATCACTTTTTCACCGGAATATGCCGCTTCAGTAGAGCAGAAGCAGATCGCTGAACAACAGGCACAGCAAGCGCAATTTGTGGTAGAACAGAAGAAACAAGAAGCAGAGCAAGCACGACAGGTGGCTCAAGGAAAAGCAGATGCCCAGGTAACTGAAGCCAAAGGCGCTGCAGAGGCTCGCAAGATACAGGCGGATGCTGAAGCTTACGCTCTTCAAACCATTGCCAATGTGGTTAATGAGAATCCTGATATTCTCATGTATAACTATATTAATGCTCTCTCACCTAATATTGACGTAATGTTACTACCTTCAGATGCTCCATTCGTTTTTCCTCTGCCAACCACTGAAGGGATGACAGTAACGACAACACCGTGACCTAGGAGGAAGTATGAGTGAACCCGCAAAAGCACCTTCTGGAAAGCAAATACGATTGACCAGCCTATCAAGTTGCGCTGGTTGAGCGTCTAAGCTGAATGCGGAAACGCTGGCGCAGGTACTGCGCCCCATTAAAAATACTTTTGCATCCAGCAATTTTCCTGATTTGCTGGTAGGTTTGGATTCCCCGGATGATGCAGCGGTATGGCGGTTGGAACCTGACCGTGCATTGGTTGTCACTACCGATTTCTTCACCCCTGTGGTCGATGATCCTTTTGATTATGGTTCAATCGCAGCTGCCAATAGTATTTCGGATATTTATGCGATGGGCGGGCAGCCTTTCCTGGCTTTGAACGTAGCTGCATTGCCTCCAGATCTACCTTTCGAAATAAGCGAAGCCATCATTAAGGGATGTGCAGAAAAAGCGAAAGAAGCCGGGGTTGCCATTGCTGGTGGACACACCGTTCAAGATAAAGAGCCGAAATTTGGATTGGTAGTGGTGGGATTTGTGAATCCCAATACCATGATCACAAAAACCGGTGCGAGGGTGGGAGATACTCTAGTTTTGACCAAACCGCTTGGTTTTGGCGTAACAACGACAGCATTGAAACGAGAAGTGGCATCTCAAGAAGATGTAGCAGAAGTAACAGATTGGATGAAACAGCTAAACAAGCTGGCATCTCAACTGGCAGTGGCTTCTGGAGTGAAATGCGGAACAGATGTGACTGGTTATAGTTTACTGGGGCATGGGTTGGAGATGGCAAATGCCAGCGGTGTTGGGTTAAGACTGCATTTCAACTCCATCCCATTTGTTTCTTGCGCTGGTAAATATGCCAAAAAACTTACTTTTCCTGGCGGTGCGAGTGATAACAAGATGTTTTTCGAGAGTCAGGTAAGGTTTGACAACACAATAAATGAACTCGACCAGATGTTACTTTTCGACCCGCAAACCAGCGGCGGGCTGCTGCTGGCAGTTCCAAACCAGAAATTACAATCCTTTGTGAATAAAGCGAAAGCTATCGATCAGCCTGCCTGGGTAGTGGGAGAAGTCATTGAAGGAAATGGAATTGAGGTAACTGTAAAGTGATTAAGCCAGTAATAGATCCTGGGTATCAACGTTCATCCGTGTTTGGGAAAAATGGAATGGTGGCTTCTTCTCAACCGTTAGCCACGGCTGCCGGACTGGAAATATTAAGGCAGGGAGGAAACGCAGCAGATGCTGCAGTTGCTGTTGCAGCCGCTCTGAATGTGACTGAACCGACTTCCACCGGATTGGGTGGAGATGTCTTTGCGTTATATTATGACGCAAAGACCCGGAAGGTCATTGCGCTCAATGGTTCAGGGCGGGCTCCTGCAGGATTAACACTGGAGCTGATACAGTCTGAAGGATATGGAAATGGGCTGCCTGCAACTCACCCCCTGACTGTTACCGTGCCGGGAGCCTGCGCAGCATGGTGTGATCTATCGGAACGCTATGGCTGTTTGCCCCTATCTCACACGTTGCATCCAGCCATCAAACTTGCCGAAGAAGGGTATCCTGTTGCGCCAATCACTGCCTGGTTCTGGCAACGTTCCGTCGATCGAATCTTGAAAACAAGCTTGAATGGTCAAGAATTGTTGCTGGATGGTCACAGTCCTGCAGCGGGTGAAATTTTCTATAATCCGGGGTTAGCTCGAACACTGCGGGCAATCGTCAATGACGGGAAAGCTACTTTTTATCATGGTGAGATCGCACAAGCCATTGTTGATGTCAATCAGCAGGCAGGCGGCTGCCTGGAAATGGCCGATCTGGCTGCTCATACAAGTACCTGGGAAGAACCCATTGGTGTTGAGTATCGAGGTGTAAATGTATGGGAATGTCCACCGAACGGGCAGGGGCTGGCGGCACTTCTGGCACTGAATATCTTATCTGAATTCGATGTTGCTTCAATACCTCCCATGAGTGCTGAGAGGTTGCACCTCCAAATTGAGGCGATGCGCCTGGCATTTGCTGATGCTCAATACTATGTGACTGATCCTGCGTTTTCCCCTGCACCTCTTTCTGGTTTGTTATCACGAGATTATTCTCAACAGAGAAAATCCATGATCCTTCCCGAAAAAGCTAACCCGGCGATCCAACATGGATGCCCTCAAAATCAGAGTGGCACAGTATATTTTTGTGTGGTCGATGGCGCAGGAAATGCCTGCTCCATCACGAATAGTAACTATAAAGGATTTGGGACGGGAATAGTACCGAAAGGGTGGGGATTCACATTGCAAAATCGTGGACTTGGTTTTTCGTTGGATCCCGAACATCCCAATTGTGTAGAACCGGGCAAACGACCCTATCATACAATCATTCCTGCAATGGCAACCCGCACTGATGGTAGCCTGTACGCTGCATTTGGTGTGATGGGAGGATTCATGCAACCGCAAGGACATGTTCAGGTTGCCTGTGCTTTATTGGATGACAGGCTGGATGCCCAGGCAGCATTGAATCAACCGCGTTTTTGCATCGAACCGGATAAAACTGGTTCAGTGGTCGCTCTTGAAGAGGGAATTCCCGAGAATGTGATCAATCAGCTGGAAAAATGGGGGCATGCCGTATCACAGGTTGCCGGGATGGAACGAGCATTATTTGGGCGAGGTCAGATCATCCGGAACTACCCTGATACAGGAGTGTTGGAAGGCGCCAGCGATTTACGAGCAGATGGCTGTGCAATGGCAAATCTATGAACCTGTTTTTCTGGTGTTAAAATATCTTTATGTTTGAGCCAAATGAACATATTCAGGGCATTTTAGATACCCTGCCACTGAAGCCTGGCTGCTATGTGTACCGCAACGCAGAGAAGCAGGTAATTTATGTTGGCAAAGCGGTCAATCTTCGCAATCGAGTGAGGTCATATTTTCATGCCCTGCCAGATTGGGATCGAAAAACGCGTAAACTGGTAACTCAAATTGCGGATATTGAATGGATCGTGGTGGATTCAGAGCTTGAAGCCCTGATCCTTGAAATGAACCTCATCAAGAAATACCGCCCTCATTTTAACATCCGGTTAAAAGATGACAAAAATTA
The DNA here is from genome assembly GCA_034430215.1 of Anaerolineaceae bacterium. GTDB lineage: Bacteria > Chloroflexota > Anaerolineae > Anaerolineales > Anaerolineaceae > UBA4782. The sequence continues at coordinate 29,769 of DAOUFE010000021.1, forward strand.
CCCATACATCAAGGTGCACTGGAATACTCCCTTTCCAAAAGTAACTGTTACCCGATTGATGGCACAAGATGGTTCCCGGTATTATGGACCATATACGAGTGTTTGGGCGGTTCATCAAACCCTGGATGTCTTGAGGAGGATCTTCCCTTACTTAACTTGCGATCGTGAAATTACCGGCAAAGATGCTCGCCCATGCCTGTACTACGATATCAAGTTGTGTAGTGGTCCTTGTATAGGAGCGATTGACAAGACAGGCTACCGGCAACTGATCGAAGACCTGGGGTCCTTCCTGGAAGGAAGAACAGGACCAATTGTTAATCGCTTGCAACAGGAAATGGAAAAAGCAGCAGATGAATTGCGTTTTGAAAAAGCTGCCGCCATCCGAGATCAGTTGCAAGCCATTGAGAAAGTTGTCGAAAAGCAAAAAGTGATCAGCAGCGATCAGAAAGATTCTGATGTGATCGCCATGGCGCGCAATAATGGTGAAGCCTGTGTACAAATCTTCTTCATCCGAAATGGAAAACTGATCGGTCGCGAATACTTCATTCTGGAAGGTACTGCAGACGAAGCTGATGCAGAAGTAATAGCTGAATTTATCAAGCAATTTTATGCTGAAGCAGCTTCAATTCCGAGCCAGGTACTTTTACCAAACGAAGTGGAAGAAGCAGCCATCATCAAACAGTGGTTGAATACTCGCCGGCAAGGGGATCTTGTTGAACTCCTGGTGCCGAGAGATGGTCCTTCTCAAGAACTGATACAAATGGCTACTGAAAACGCGGTGGAAACTCTACAGGCTCTAAAAGTACGCTGGGAAGCTGATACCAACCGGCAAACTGAAGCATTGGCAGAACTTCAAAATGCATTTGACCTTCAGGATCCGCCCAATCGCATTGAGTGTTACGATATTTCCAATACGCAGGGAACAGCCGCAGTAGGTAGCATGGTGGTTTTTGAACAGGGAGTACCAAATAAAGCACTTTACCGGCGTTTCAACATCAAGACAGTACAGGGTCCCGATGACTTTGCAAGTATGGAAGAAGTACTCAACCGACGGTTGAATCGCTGGAAAACCATTCAAGAAGATGAAACGCCAGGGAAAAAAGTCGATCCATCCTTTGCATTGTTGCCTGATATTCTGCTTGTGGATGGGGGCAAGGGGCAATTGAGCAGGGCAATAACGGTTCTTGAAAAGTTTGGTTTGATGGATAAGGTCAAGGTTGCGGGTCTGGCAAAGCAACAAGAAGAGCTTTTTATGCCTGATAAACCAGAGTCTATCCTATTACCACGAAATTCGCAGGGGCTTTACCTGTTGCAGCGGATTCGCGATGAGGCACATCGTTTTGCCATCACCGCACACCGAAATCGGCGTGGGAAAGAAGGCATTGCCTCGCGATTGGATGCCATTCCGGGAATTGGACCGAAAAAACGAAAAGCATTGCTGATGCAATTTGGTTCAATTGAAGGGATCAAATCTGCCAGTGTGGAAGAATTAATGCAGGTAAAGGGGATCAATGAGAACCTGGCAATGGTGATCTTGAGTTCATTGGATTAACAGGTAATTTTTTCGATTTTATTGAACCGTACAGGGATAGGAAATTTCTTCGAATTCATAGGGTATGTCCCTGTCAGAGAGATAACTGTGATCCGGAAGCAACTCATAATTTCCACCCAGATAGTGGTTGAATATCACCCGAAAAGTATTCACAGGAGTGATTCCGGAGTATAGATCATCTTTGCCATCCCCAGGCAGATAATAAGCATTGAGAATTGCCATACGTTCTTCATTATAGTAACCATGATCTCCCTGAAGGATGATCACAGGTGGATGGGTAGAGTTTTCTATGATCTTTTGCAAGATTGCTGGCAACTGGCTGTTGAGGAACAACACTTCATTTGCGTATCCACTTTTTTCGTCATTAGTGAAGGCATATTCGCCATTTGTTCCTATCACCCATGGACCATGGGGTGCCATGATGTGGAGAAAAATAAATTTTGGGCTCTCAATAGTAGATGAGTTTTCAAGTTGATCAAGAACATACAGGATACGATCATAATGATCCTGCTGGGGAGTCTGGATATTGGTGGTTAATTGAAATCCCATCTTAGCGCGAAGTTCATCCAAGACGCGTAGCGCGGTTGTGCGCAGATAAAGCACCTCAAATTCCGTAACTTGCCTGAAGTTCAGCATCTGCAGGAAGGGGGATTTCTGTCTGGTGTAATAAATATCCGCATCGGTGATCTCATCCCACGAAATACCAGTTTCGAAAGAGACGAAAGAATACCCAAGCTGCTCGAATTCATTGCGAACAATGCTATGAATGATGGGATCAGAAAAATTTCCCCAATCAAGATTTTGCTGCACAATATCAGGGGAAATCTCCTCCACATAATTCATGTTTAATGAAGATGCCAATGAAAGTGCTGTAATGCTGTAGTTACTCTGGGTACAGGACGGGAAAATAAAACCCATCTTTTCCAACGTCTCGACAAAATTACTGATATCTAAATGGTGATATTTTTGCAACATATCTTCACGAGAATATGCATCCAAAATGATGTAATATACATCCGGCATATCTGTGGATACCTGTAAATTTTCATTTATTGCAGGTTTTTCAGACTGTGTTCGGGGGGTACGGATCCATTGCCAGCTAATTTGCATAAGTGAAATACATACCAGGAAAACAGAAATGGCATTGAAAATCCTTGAAATTATTTCAAGATCACTTTTACTCTTGAAGATCAAGAGTAAAAGTGCAACCCATACAACCAACCAGAGAGGAGCAAGAACCAGGTGTCTGCCAAGCACGAAACCAAACAATGATTTCCCTTCAAGGAAATCATAAACATGACCATAAGTAGAGAAGAAAATAAAACTGACACTAAGAATTAACGCTGCACGATTCTGTTCATGAATGATTTTTCGCAGTATCCAAAACGTTATGATGATAAAAATTGCTGTGAGAATGAAAGCCCGCAAGGTCAGGAGTGGAATAACCTGACTGAAATTCTTTGCCAGCAAAGCTAGAAATGGGAAAATCCCAATGAGAAAGGGATGAAATGCATACTTTTTCTTCTCGTTACGGAGTGTGTTGGTAATGGTTTCATGAGAGGATGATGTTTGTTTCATATTATGAGATTATACTTGAAACGTTACATTGAAAGGTTTGGTTGATGGTGACAAAATTCCTGGAGATAGGATTCCTTGACTCAATAATGGACAAATGATAGACTCTCTTTTCGCGTGCTTACCCCTTGCCGGTATTCCCGAAGATGTACACCTTGTCATTCCGGGGGGGCTTTGATATAATTCACGCGCTAAGTTTGAAATCTTAACAATTGAGTTTTTTTGCCGACGTAGCTCAATGGCAGAGCAACCGCCTTGTAAGTGGTAGGTTATGGGTTCAATTCCCATCGTCGGCTCAGTTACCGGCTGGCGAGTGAGGTGAGGTTTACCACGCCTTACTCTCAAGCAGATAACTGCTTATGGACGGTTACCCAAGTGGCCAACGGGGTCTGACTGTAAATCAGATGGCAGAAGCCTTCGGAGGTTCGAATCCTTCACCGTCCACTGCAGCTGGTTAAGCCCTGCGGTAAGGACACCAGCAAGAACGGCAAGCCCTCATAGCTCAGTTGGTAGAGCACGTTCTTGGTAAGAACGGGGTCATGGGTTCAAGTCCCATTGAGGGCTCTAGCTGCTAAATATTACTTAAAATGAATGCTTTTTAAGGAGAAGGAACATGGCGAAGCAGAAATTTGAGAGGACAAAGCCACATCTGAATATTGGGACCATGGGACACATTGACCATGGAAAAACGACTCTAAC
>DAOUFE010000022.1:0-29526 GCA_034430215.1 Anaerolineaceae bacterium
CTAGCTACCTGACAGTTTAAAAAAAGAAGGTTGAACGACATTGAATCTCCAATAAAATAGTTTTTGCGAAAGCATTTTATAAAACGGAGTAAGACAATGTCGAACAACCACCTCTATGATACCTGGATAAAGAAAATGATGCAATTGCTTCCGAATGAACGGAAAACGAGAATTCAAAACATGGCTTGGCTGATTACAGGTATTTTCTTGAGCCGTTCGGTGCATCTCAGCCGAGTAGCCTGTAAATTGCCAGGCCAAGCCACATTGAACAGCCTGACACGTCGCCTTGATCGTTTTCTGGAAAATTCTGCTGTGCGGGTGCGGGATTGGTATGAACCAATTGTGAAAGAACTTTTGGTTCAGCGCAAAGGTGGAAAAATCTGTTTGATTGTGGATGGCAGTAAAGTCGGTTTTGGACATCAACTGTTGATTGTGACTCTGGCTTACCATCAAAGAGCTATTCCCCTGGTCTGGATGTGGGTTGGTAGTAGTCGTGGTCATAGTACGCCTGAACGCCAATTGGCCTTGCTGCGTTACATTTACAAGCTTATTCCCGCACAAACTCAGGTTTTGCTCCTGGGTGATTCTGAATTTGGGGCGATTGAAGTACTTAAACAGCTGGATCAATGGGGCTGGAAGTATGTTTTGCGAGAAAAGGGTAGTCATCTGGTGCGTAAAAGCGACTCTGATCCTTGGACGTCTTTGGGAGACTTGTTGAATAAACCTGGACAGAGTCTTTGGTTGGACCAGCATCAATTGACCCGCGTTCATGCTTATTTGACCAATGTTCTGGCCCATTGGAAAATCGGTGAAAAAGAACCCTGGCTTTTGGCTACTAATCTGCCTTCTTTGAAAGAAGCGTTGCGAGCCTATGAAAAAAGAATGTGGATTGAAGAAATGTTTGGCGATTTGAAAGAGAATGGTTTTGACCTTGAAAGCACTCATTTGCGTTCTACAATGAAATTGCATCGACTTACTCTGGCGGTGGTTCTGATCTTCCTTGAACTGGTTACTTCCGGATCGAAAATCATCAAGAACGGTTTGCGTCATCTCGTTGATCGCCATGACCGTCGTGATTTGAGCGTTTTTCGCATTGGTTTGTATATGCGTGATCGTCATTTATCTAACTCGTCCCAATTCTCGCTTGCTTTTATCCCTGTCTATGACAAACTGTCAGGTGGCTAGACGAAAGAATTATTTAAATATAGGGAAAATGAAAAACTCCAAGTTAGAAAAATTGAAGAAGAATTGAAGGAGAAACCTCTTTTTGTAAGAATATTTTCTTCAAATAAAATTAAGAAAGAACATGAGGAAAATATTCGCGAAATAAACACTACAGTGAAGCAGATGAAAATTGTAATCGAGAAATTACAGGAAAATATTGACAGTACACCAACTTCAATAGCAGAGCAAAAAGAAATGCTAAACGAGTTAAGGTATCACAAAAAAGAGTTGACTTTGCAGAAAAGAGAAATTAACGAATCAATACGCCAAGTAAATGCACAAACACGACAAGAAATATCAAAACTTACTGGCATTAGTAAAGGTTTTGTTGGTGATATTGCCAGATACAGTCGTATGAGTGTTAGGTATCAAAAAGAAACAGCAAATAAATCGAATGAAGAAGCAAAATCAGTAATAAATCGACAACTACAAGACATTGACAAAAAGATTCTATGGGTTTCTCGATTCAAGGGTAATGGAAATGTTCTGAATCAAAGCATCTTATATTGTTCATATTGTGGTAGGAGAGTAAAGGAAGGAGAGCCGTGTAGAAGCTGTGGTTCTATTCAAACCACATTAATGCCAAGATAATCTGTTGAATACTTGTTTTTTAACTCGCAATACTTTTTCAGTTGGCTGTAAAGGATCATTGAAAATCTTCAAAAAAAACCTTACCACAAAATTGTTTCACTATTTAATTTTAAAAATTTCTATTGGATTGATTAATGATTTTTATGTTTATTTAAATCCTACCAAGAGGTGAGTATGGGAATTAATCAAATAAGTTCTGCAGGTGCAGTAATTCAAGCTATTGAAGAATATGACAAACTGGGTTCTCAATTGTTTTTAGATAAATATGGCTTTGGAAAAGCAAAAATATATTTCCTCAAATATAAAGACCATCTTTATCCATCCAAAGCAATTCTTGGTGTTGCACATAAATATCAATTCCCTGAAAAGGGTGCTCTACGAGCATCTGAATTTGTTGGTGGTCTTCAAGTTGTTGTAAAGAGACTAAAAGCACTTGGATTTGAAATAGAAATCGTGAAACAGTAATTTGATTCAAGGTTCGAATTCCAGTTAAGAATTCTTTTCCACAAGATACCTTTCTTCCCCCTTCACAACCCTGAACGATATATAACCCATAAATTCGCTCTTGTGTGGAGTCCTTCTTTTAAAATAAAAATGATAATAACGTCTACAATATCGCCGATTGGGTTATTCATAGAGATCGCCGCAGCCAACCAACTGCTCTGGATCATGCTCGCTCGCTTAATTGTCAGACAACTGGTATAATCCCCTTATCTCCATTTGTGAGAAATATATAAACTTGTGGTGAATAAAATGTCTGCTCCTGAACCGATTACCTGGATCGCAAATCCTCGTGCGGCAACCATCAGTCACAGCCCGGCTGTGGCAAAATATTTTCCTGCGGGAATTTCAGAAAAAACCCGCGCCTTTCATTCCAGTGTTCCAAATTATCATGTAACTCCTCTCAAGAGTCTGAACCGTCTCGCAAAATTACTGGGCATCGCAAATTTATGGGTAAAAGACGAAGCTGACCGGTTAAGCCTGGGCTCCTTTAAGGTTTTGGGTGGCTCATACGCAATTTTTCAAACCATCCTTAAACGATTGGGAAACCCAGAAGGTTTTACTTTTGCGGATCTAAATACACCCGAAGTGCGAAAAAAATTGGGTGATATCACGTTTGCAGCAGCTACCGATGGCAATCATGGTCGCGGTGTAGCCTGGGCGGCTACTTCGCTGGGTTTTAAATCTGTGATCTATGTGCACAAACATACTTCTGAAGCGCGCATCGCAGCGATAGAAAAGAACGGCGCCCGTGTAGAAGTGATCGACGGAACTTACGATGATGCAGTTCGCCAGGTAAATGAAGATGCTCAAAAGAACGGCTGGCAGGTCATTTCTGATACATCCTGGGAAGGGTATGAAGAGATCCCGATTTGGGTGATGCAGGGATACACAACCATGTTCTCTGAAGTACAGCAGCAACTGGTAGCCATGGGGCAATTCAAACCCACGCATATCTTTATGCAAGCCGGCGTTGGATCACTGGCGGCTTCTGCATTTGGCTTTTATTCCAGCCTTTTTGCCCCCGAACGTCCTAAAATGGTAGTGGTTGAACCTGACCTGGCAGCCTGCCTGTTTCATTCAATGGAATTTGGCGATGGCAAGCCGCATTCTTTCGTTGGCAACCTGGATACCATCATGGCTGGTCTTGCGTGCGGTGACCCCAATCCGATCGCCTGGGAAGTGCTCTATGATTGTGCTGATGGCTTTATCAAATGCCCCGATTATGTCGCAGCCAAAGGTATGCGTGTGGGTGGGGTGCCGTTGTACGGTGATCCTTACATCATCGCCGGTGAATCTGGTGCGGTGACGCTGGGTGCATTGATGTTCATTATGGAGCTCGACCAATATGCACACATCCGAAAAGCCCTGGGGCTTGATGAAAACGCTCGGGTACTTCTGGTTAACTCTGAGCGGAACACCGATCCCGATGATTATCGACGGGTGGTATGGGATGGCGGTGACCAGATCCCTCGCCAGTACCGCATTTATAAAAACCCATTCCAGGAATATTAATGATCAAGACAGGCTTCCGAAGGATAGAACCTTCGGAAGCCTTTTTATCCGGGCTGTTGCTTTCGCCATTTCAGGTAAAATGCGATATGATAATAAGGTAGGTTACCCGTAAAGGATATTTTCTTTAGCATTTTCAGAAGAACTTTCACCTGCTGTGCCCCTTCATTATCAATCACATAAAATATTTCAGGAGTATTGGGCATGATCGTCATTCGTACCCCCAAAACCAAAGAGGAATTCAAAGCTTATTACGCTTTACGATACAAAATATTGCGAGAACCGCTTGGGCAACCCCGTGGAAGTGAAAAAGATGATTATGAGCCCATCAGCTACCATTTCATGGCGGTGGACGATCAAACGAATGAAATCGTTGGCGTGGTCAAATTATTTGAAAAAGAATCCGGCATCGGGCAGTATTCTCACATTGCAGTTGCAGATGCGTATCAGGGAAAAGGTATTGGCAGAATGCTGATTGAAGCCGTAGAGCAAAAATCCCGTGAGCTTGGATATAAAAGGTTGGGAACGCTTACGCGATTGACTGCCACAGGTTTTTACGAGCGCTGTGGATACCAGCCCATTGGAATAACCGGTGTGCTATTTGGCAAGTTGCAGATGATGTGGATGGAAAAAGACTTAAGTTAAAAGGTTCCCCGGAGTTCCGGGGATTTTCTTTATTTTTCCGATGGCAACGATTTTGTGAACAGACTCATGATCATGTTTTTAATCAGTCCCAGTATGGCAAAAATGGGCACAAGCGCCCAATCGATTACTTCATTCATTTTTGCAAAACCCTGGGCAACCCAGAGGATCACCGGGCGGAAAATTCGCAGGAACTTAAAGTGAGCGTATGCCAGGGATAACAAAATGGTACCGATTGAAATGCCAAAGCGAAGCCAATCATTGATCTCGACATGCGCGAATTCCTCCACCAGCAGTTCCACGCCAATATTGAAAACAAGAAGATAAGCAGCCTCGCGTAAAACAGGCTCTCGCTCGACCGCGTAACTGAACAACCCGGCAGCAAACCGCATACATAGAATACCGATGGCAACACCGACCATTACAACCCATAACCTGTCGGAAAGGGAGACGGCTGCCACAACATTATCTAAACTGAAAACCAGGTCAGCAATTTCAACGGACACGACGATCCCCCAGAATGATGTTGCTTTCACCGTTCTTACTTCGGTATCGGCAGCACTTTCTTCAGCCATGCCGAGGTTTTCAAAAGCCAAAAGGATCAGGTAGATTGCGCCAATCACCTTTAGCCAGGGGTTATGCACGATCAAGCTGGCGAGGAGAAGCATCAACCCGCGCCCGACGTAAGCTCCCAGGAGACCCACGCGCAATGCGGCGGTGCGCTGATTGCCAAGAAGGAAATGCAGCCTGTCTCCCACTTTTTGTAAACTATGCGGCCACTCGATGGGTTTGTCGTTCGGCAAATGGATCACCATCGCGCCAAGGACGGCAGCGTTATCTATGGAAAGCAGCCCCTCTAGAAGGATCAGTTGTAATATGATGACGGGAATTGTCCAATCCATCGACCACCTGTTGCTTCAAAGGAATAGGAAAGACAATCTCTAGTATAAGGCAAAAATAGAAAAAGAATTGGGATGGAAAATGATTCTCTCTGCTGGTGTGGGTTTAGGGCTACATGCGCCCCACCTGGCTTCGCTACCCTCCCCAAATTTCTTCGAAATTCAGGGAGGGGACAACGCATCTCTGGCTGCTGGAGAGCCCTTTATCAGCTTCTCCGAATTTCTGTTATATTTGGATAAGGTATGCATCGTTTAACTTAGGCTATTACTCCTCCCCTAAAATCGCCAGATTTTGGGGGAGGTTGGGAAGGGGTCATGACCCACCGTCATAATAACCCAAAGATATTTAACCTTTCCCGAGTATTACGTCACAACCAGACTCCTGCAGAAGCCAGGCTTTGGTCAATGCTGCGAAACCATCGTGTAAGCAATATCCATTTTCGTCGCCAACATTATATTGGAAACTATATTGTAGACTTCTGTGCGCCACATCTAAAGCTGATTATTGAATTGGATGGTAGTCAACATCTAGATCAGAGAGATTACGATGCGAGCCGAACAGCTTACCTTGAGTCTAAAGGCTATCGCATATTACGCTTCTGGAATAACGAAGTAATGGATAACATTGAAGGCGTTTTGGATGTTATTTTAGACACAATTGAAAGAAAGCCATAAAGAATATCGGATAGTTGCTGGTGGGGGTTGAAGGCTGTATACACCTCACCCTGCCCTCCCCAAATTTCTTCGAAATTCAGGGAGAGAAAAACGCTTATAGTATTGATGAAGAGAAACATGCTAAAGGTTACTCCTCCCCTGAAATCGACAGAATTTAGGAGGAGAAGAATTTCACCTTAATGCCAAAATGCACAGGGAATGACCTGTGCTGATAATACATCGTAATAGCTATATCAGTCTTCGAGGATGAATGTGATTTTCATGTGAACGCGGTACTCGGATATCTCTCCGTATTTATCAATGACAACTTCTTGATCTTCTATCCAGGCAGAAACCACGTTTTTCAGTGTTTTGTGGGCTCGGGCTACTCCAACTTTAATCGCATCATCGAAACTGACCGGCGAAGAAGCTTTGATCTCGGTAATTTTTGCAACAGACATGGGAATACTCCTTTTGTGCAAAAGTTACTCTTATCTTACAATGCGGGGGATGTCATTTCAAGAGATTACTCATGCTTTCGCGACGATATAAATATACTTGAGAGGTTCTATTCCTGTATTGACCACATCATGCCCGGTATGCGGGGGATTATACAAAATACATCCCGGTTGCACTGGCAAACTATCCAAACCATCAAATCTCAATTCACCTTTACCTGCTAGTGGGATAATGACCTCTTCATGATCATTGGAATTGTGAAATCCAACCGATTCGCCCGGCGCAAGAACAACATATCCCGACCGCATACCAGAGGTTTCAGGAGGTCCACTCAGAAGCCTGGCATACTTTTCTTCTGAAGCAGGGATGGGAATAGTCTTTGGTTGAGAGGGATTTTTAAAGGTATTCGCTTGATGATCCATGAACTCTCCAAATTAGCGTGAACTTAAAAGTATTATACAAAAGAGTATGAACCTCAATGCTCTACCACCCCCTGGTACTTGAGAAAATTTATGCATGCAAACCGATGATGGCAGGCTTACTTCAGATTCATCACGCTGAGGATGATTACGGTAACAAGGATGAGGATGAATGAAATACCAATGAGAACCCATCGGGTAAGCATGGGATGAAATGCTGCCCACTTCTCACCAACATTCATCGAAGCGACAATATCTACTATCGCCAGAATGATAAGAAGCCATCCCGCAGTATTCTGTTTTATGATCAGCGTGATGCCTACAATAAGGAAAAATGCTGCAGCCAGCCACAACCAGAGTCTTTGATAGATATGCATGGCATCTCCTTTCTCGTTTGCAGCATGAAAACATGTGAAGATGCTTTTCAGTGACAGGATCGGTGGGTTATCCTGTATCAATTATCGCGCACCAGGACAGATAATTTTACCAATCAAAACTTTTCATCAGATGATTAATGAAGAGAATTTGTCAGATTCCCAGCGTCAGCCAGTAATGCACACGCTTTGAGCAGGCTGTATACCCGGGTAGTTCTGCCGGTGAAGTCTGGTCTTCCTGTTCGCTGCGAGTCATGATGGCGACCAGTGCTGCTGCGACTGGTATGATCGTCTACAGGGATTTGAATGGCATCACTATTGGGGGATTATTCATTTACACCATCAGGAACCGACAAGTGTGCTTCCATTTCGGGGGGCATGAGGGTGTGGCGGAGCGCTCTCTGGCAAATAGAATAAAGCCAGCATGCATATAGCATACGTAGAGTATTGGATTGGAAATTTGGGAAGAAGTTGATTAAATTTCCCCATCTCGGTTCGCTGTGCATTTTTTATCGTGTAGTGGGTCCTGTTGCTGAATATTGCATATGATAAAGAATTACTGGCACCAGGTCGTCCTTTGTTAGAAATGAAAAAAAAGAGCTTTCTCGTTGAAGAGGAAGCTCATTCTTGTGCTGCCTTGTTATATCATTTTCCTATGTTCTCAATCGGCAGCAGGAGTGCCTGGAGGATTCCTTTACATGAATGTTCTTCGAGCCATTGATGTTGACCTTGCTGGTAGCTGCTTGCAGCCAACCATGCATTCAACCTTTGCCATGCAGCCGGAATACTCACGCAAGGATCTGTTCCGGTCGGGTCGAATTCCATGCGTGCATACAATCCCCCTGGCAGCTCTTTAACTTTCAAATCTCCGGTTGCCTTTACCGATGGGTCAGTTACCAGGCAAAACTCATAACCATAATTCGGGCTTCCGATAGAAGGGCAGGGATTGTTAAATCCAAAGATGATGGGTTTTTTCTCAGCCTGCAGTAATCCCAAAGGTTCTGCAAATGCCTTCAACTTTTCCCAGGCTTCATCTTCCGGTGATGCGCTATAGCTCCAGGCGCTGATCACATAAAGAGCGGGTATGGTTACGAGGGTTACTTGTGAATTTTCCATATTATTCCTTTCATCCAGTCAAATCTTTTTTAGTTTCTTCAGAGTATAATCGCTAATGGTGACATCTTATGTCACTATTAGCGATTATCAAAATATCTGATAGAAGGATGTTGCATGCGCGCGGATCGTTTGATCGCCCTCATCATGTTGCTGCAGACAAAAGGGAAGATGACCTCTCGCCAGTTGGCAAAAGAATTGGAAGTTTCCCGCCGCACCATTATTCGGGATATGATTGCATTGAACACTGCTGGAATACCCGTGACCAGTGAGCCGGGGAAAGAAGGGGGTTATTCACTGGTGGAAAATTTTCGCAGCAGCCTGACAGGGCTTACTGAAAATGAGATCAGTGCTCTGTTTACTTTAGGCATTCCTGAGTCATTGGATGCCCTGGGAATCGGTTCATCCATGAAATCCGCGTTGTTGAAACTTTCTTCGACCATTCCCAGGCAATTGCATCCTGATGAAAGCACTCAGCAACGGTTTCTTTTAGATTCAACCAGTTGGGAAAAACACCCTGCGTCTGTTCAGGTTCTGCAGCAACTCTATCAGGCGATTTGTTCGGAGAACTTTGTTCAAATCCATTACCGGCTGCAATCAGGGGGTTTAGGGGTAGTGCAAATTGCTCCGTATGCCCTGGTGGCAAAAGCAGATGAGTGGTACCTGATCTATGCCATCCAGGAGAGATTGAAGGTACAAAACGTGGTCAATATCATTCAGGTTCATCTGCTTTCTGAGAGATTTACAAGACAACCAACATTTCACCTGGAATCATTTTGGCGTGAGTGGTGTGAACAGCACAGACAATATCAGCAGGTATTTCAATGTAAAGTGCGCGTATCACCATCTTTGTTACCATACCTGGCATGGGTATTTTCTGCTGGTTCATTTCAGGAAATCTCCCTAGAGAAAATGGTTTCGGATGATTGGCGATGGTTTACCCTTTCCTTTTCGTCATTCGACCATGCCCGTAAGCGTTTACTGAGTCTGGGGGGCAGCATCGAAGTAATAGAACCACATTCCCTGAGAGTAAGTCTGGTTGATTTTGCGCGCCAGACACTGGCAATGTATCCAGAGTAGAGTATGATAAAGATATTCAATGCCTTTTTTATGCTCTTGTGTGTACGTTTAAGCAAAAGCCAGCAAGATATAGGTAATGACCATGTCCTCTCAAGATACAATCTCTGAAGAACGCTCGCGCCCCATACGATTCATTAAGATCATGCTTTTCAGTGCTTCGATCATACCTGCCATTATGGCAGGATCTCTGGCGTATGCGGACTGCTATATCAATTGGATATTTTGGTTGCTGGCGACAGTGGGGCTGTTCTTCGGGCAAGCTGGCGCAGATTACCTTTACTATTTTTTCACCCATTATCACTCTGACAGCCGTGATGCTCACTCAAAGATTTTTGCCGGGTGGAAACCGCTATTCATTGGCAGTTTGCTTAAAAATGAGCAATCAATTTATGTTGGGTTTTCCTGTCTATTTGTTGCACTTTTGATTGGGGTTTACTTCTTCTTCCAATTGGGAACATCCATCCTCTGGCTGGTTCTGGCTGGAGGGTTGGTTTCGATCTTTTTTACTCCGCTCATGCTGCATGGATTGAAAGAACCAACGGTGTTTATTACATTTGGACCGCTTTGCATGTTGGGAGTTGATTTTGTGATCACGCAAAAGTTCCGTCTTGCGCCGGTTATGGTATCTCTGCCGGTGGGTTTTCTGGTGACCGTGGTGGCTTACCTCAAGGGTGCCCGATACAAGATCGTTGAGGAAGGGGATTCAGAAATTATTCTGAATTTGAAGCCAAAGATTGTACTCGTTTTGTCTATTCTGGCATATATCAGTTTGGTCATAGCAGTTGTGTTTAAATTTTGTTCACCCTGGGCACTGCTCGGTCTTTTAACCTTCCCTTTTTCATTGATCCTTTACAGGCGGCTGCTCGTGCAGAAAAAGATCGCGGATTATCTATGGGCGACGGTATATGCGCTGGTTGTTTTTATTGCGACCTGCCTGTTTATATCTGTGGGCTTGATCATTTCTGCCCGTGGTCAGGAGATAATACATGAAGCAATGGCTGGTTACCTGGTTTAAAGCTGCCCGTGCGCCTTTCCTGATTGTCAGCATCCTGCCGTGTCTGCTGGGTGGCATTATGGCATATGTGCGCGGCTCTTTCGATACCCTGATATTCATCATGGCTACCATTGGTGTAGTGATGGCACATTCTGCCAGCGATTTCGTAGATGATTATTTTGATTTCCAAAAGGGCAACCTGGGTAACAAGGTGCAGCAGTTCCATGATAGCCCGTTGATCGATGGTAAAGTCAATCTGAAACAGGTCTTGATAGCCATCATCCTCTGCCTGGTAATTGCTTTTGCTGCCGGGTTGGTTGTTTTTATCAAGGTAGGTTATCCAGTACTTATCCTGGTAGGGATCGGATTGATCGCGGTATTCTTTTATACCTCACCTCCACTGAAACTCAACTACCGTGGTTTAGGTGAAACTGTACTCTTCCTGGCGTTTGGTCCGATGATCGTCTTTGGAATCTGGTATGTTCTTACTGGAAAGGTAACGGTTGAACCTTTCCTTGTATCTCTTGTTCCTGGCATTTTCACCATGAATGTTGGCATTGTCAGCAATACATTTGATTACCATGATGATATTCGCTCAGGAAAACGCACTCTCTCTGTTCGGTTTGGGCAGGCAACTGCTTTACATATCATGCTGGCTGATACGATCATTGCATACCTGGCAATTGTTGCCGGTGTAATTTTTCAAGTCATCCCCATCTGGTCCTTGTTGGTTTTTATAACCATCCCGCTAGCGGTGAATATGCTGCAACATGCCGCAAAATATGACGATGAAAGCCATTACACACCTGCCATGGGGCGTATCATTACTCTTTCATCCGCAGCAACGATCATTATGATCCTTACTTATGCGCTGGAAATGTGGGTGAAGTGAATTGGAAATAGATTAGATCATAAAATTATTATTGAACCAGAGAACAAATCAAAAATTGAGGTGGAATGGGAAAAGAAAAAGGCATTTTTACTTTTCAAGAGATCATGAGCCAGGGCGCCACCTGGGAACGCATTTTTCAATTTATCGATACTATGCCATCCAGCCTGAAAGATTGGATCAAAGAAAAACACCTGCAGACAATTTTCACCGGTTGTGGTTCAGCATATTATCTTTCCATCAGTGCTTCCATCATCTGGCAGACATTAACGGGTCGTATTGCACGACCTGTCCATGCATCCGAGATATGGTTTCATCCTGAAGTTTATGTGACAAGAGACGATCCCATGCTTATCGCCACTTCTCGCTCTGGTGAAACCACAGAAACGATCCGGGCTATGCAAAGCTATATCAACAAGACGAGAAATGAACCTCTGGCAATCACCTGCTCTCCCGAGTTGGAAATTGGTTCATTGACCAGCCGGATCCTGGATGCATCTACAGCCAACGAGCAAGGTGTTGCCCAGACACGTTCCATTACCAGCATGTATATCCTGGCACAGATCGCAGCATGCATTGCTGCAGAGAAACCAGAACTGATCGAGAAGATTCGACACATCCCCAACTTTTTTCAACCCTTGATCGATGAATATCATCCCATGGCAAAGGAGATTGCCCGCAGAACAGAGCTCGATCATATCGTGTTTCTTGGCACTGGCATCAATTATGGGCTGGCATGTGAAGCACATTTGAAAATGAAAGAAATTTCTCTATCCCATGCCGAAGCATTTCCATTCATGGAATTCAGGCATGGACCCAAATCCATCATCACGAAGAAAAGTCTGGTGGTTGGGCTGGTGTCTGACCAAACCAGGGATGCAGAATTGAAAGTGCTTGAAGAAATGAAAGAACTGGGAGCCACCGTATTAGAAGTGGCTGATGGTATGGATGATCTTAAGCCAGACTACCGTATTTGTCTAAATGCAAACCTGGATGACATCACGCGGGGACCACTATATATGCCAGTAATACAACTTTTGGCGTATCACAGGGCTATCGTGAAGGGATTGGATCCTGATCAACCCGCGCATGTAGACACGGTTGTGAAATTAGATTGATGATCTATGAAGCAAAAAGAATCACGCCCCAGAATAAAGGGGCGTGATGGTTTTTATCAGCTTTCAGTAATAACGATCTTTTGGATCTTCACTCCGGCATATTCCGGTCTCTGCGGATCACGGGGTGGGATGGAAAGCAGAACATCCATACCTTTGGTTACCTGTCCAAATACACTGTGTTTGCCATCCAGCCAGGGGGTTGGAACGTGCGTAATGAAGAACTGGGAACCGTTGGTATTTGGTCCAGCGTTTGCCATGGAAAGGACGCCTGGTTTATCATGCCGCAGAGTGTTGTCAAATTCGTCTTTAAATCGATACCCTGGTCCACCCATACCCGTACCTGTGGGATCACCACCCTGTGCCATGAAATCTGCGATCACACGGTGAAAAATTGTGTCGTTATAAAAACCCTGCCTGGCTAAAAACACGAAGTTGTTGACAGTGCTGGGTACTTTAGCAGCAAAAAGGTCAACAACAATATCACCTTTATCCGTGGTGATGGTAGCTTGATAACTTTTTTTCGGGTCAATTTCCATTGCTGGAGGGGTTGCCCATTGTTGTTTTGTGGTCATAAGGTTTCCTTTCTTATTAATTGTTGTGATTGTAACAGAAACCATACTCACGCGGGGGAAACTACCGTAATCAGTGAACTTTTTCAGATTAGCGTACAATAAATAGCGTGGATTTTCTCGATAAAGGAAAATATGACAGACAAAGAGATCACTTCGGAAGGCAAATCATATCAATGGAAGCTCTGGCTGGCTCGCTTGCTGATCGGTGTGGTATTTTTCTTCAACGTCGAATGCGCTCTGTCATTTATTATTGCACCAGAGATGTATGCCCCTGCTTTCGAATTGGCAGGATTTCCCGGAGCGGGGATGATCCGGGGAATGGGCATCCTATTTCTGATGTGGAATGTGCCTTATGCGTTTGCGCTGTGGAATCCAAAGAAATTTCGTATCTCGTTGATCCAGGCAATCATCATGCAGGCGATCGGGGCAGCCGGTGAAACTCTGTTGTTGATTACCTTCCCTGCCGGGCATGTCCTATTGCACTCATCGGTAATGCGGTTCATTGTGTTTGACGTCAGCGGGTTAGTATTCTTGATCGTTGCTTATTTGATCACTTTACAGGCAAGAAAGTTTTAACCAAGAAAGCCATAAAAAACACGAAAAATTATTTGTCAGAATACCGTTCAAGCTGTTCGGAGAGGAATATCCATGTTTTCTATCGGTGCATTTGCGATCATTTTTGATGAAAACGGAAAAGTACTACTCTCTCACCGCCGGGATATGGATATGTGGAATTTACCAGGTGGAGGGGTAGAGGCAAAGGAGATGCCCAATGAAGCGGTAATCCGTGAAGTCAAAGAAGAGACGGGGTTAGATGTAACACTTGAGCGATTGGTGGGTGTCTATGGTAAGGTGGAAAAAGATGAACTGGTCTTTGCTTTCGTGTGTCGGGTAACCGGCGGGCAGCTCATTCTTACCGATGAGGCAGATCAACACAATTATTTTGCTGTAGATGAGATTCCTACCAATACTTCTCCAAAACAGGTTGAAAGGATACATGATGCAATAAAGCAAAACACACAACCTGTATTTCGCCGCCAAATTGCACCATCAACGCAATCGGTCATTGAAGAGAAAAAATAAAATTCTCGTTTTCCTCTTTCTTTTCATCTTGTTTGTGATCAGGTGTGTAAGAAATCCCTAAACTTATGTTTTACATAAAATTCCCTTCCATTCTTCACCTGATAAATCCGACTTTCATCATATTGACTGGAATGTGTATATTTGTTAATCTTATAGTTGAGTAAAAGCTTGGGGAGGTTGATTTGCAGGTTTTGAATGGCTTACGAAAATATGGCGGGCACCCCGTGGTGTCCGTTTATCATTTATTAAGCCAGAAACCTTCTTATCTCCCCTTTCTTGTGTCAGACAAACCATAATCCTATAGGAGTGATTGAATGACGTCAACTACAAATGCTTTTGAAATGGCACAGGCGCAGTTTGATCATGTAGCAGAAATGCTGCAACTCGATCCACAAGTAAGGGAGATACTGCGCTGGCCAATGCGCGAGTTTCACTTCCGCATCCCTGTTCGTATGGATGACGGCAGCATTCGCGTTTTCCAGGGGTTCCGTGTTCAACACAATGATGCACGTGGGCCTAACAAAGGTGGCATTCGTTTTCACCCTGCCGAAACCATCGATACTGTTCGAGCCCTGGCAACCTGGATGACATGGAAATGTGCTGTTGCCGATATTCCATTGGGAGGCGGTAAAGGTGGTGTGGTGGTCGATCCGGCTACTTTGTCAGATTCTGAAAAAGAGCGCCTGGTACGTGCATATATGAAGGTGGTCTGGAAGAATATTGGCCCACGCAATGATATCCCCGCACCAGATGTAGGTACCACACCTCAAATGATGTGCTGGATGATGGATGAATATTCCACGCTTTCCGGTGAATATACGCCTGGTGTGATCACTGGTAAACCAGTGGGCGGCGGCGGTTCATTGGGTCGTAAGGAAGCCACTGGCTACGGTGTGATCTTCAATGTGCGCGAAGCCCTCAAGCATCTGGGAATTGATGCTACAAAATGCCGTGCTGCCATTCAAGGTTTTGGTAATGTTGCCCAATTTGCAGCCATCGGTTTCATCGAAATCCTCAAAGGTACCGTAGTGTGTGTTTCTTATTGGGATCGCGACGATCGCATTGGTTATACCGTAACGAAGGAATCGGGAATTGACCCGCATTTCCTGCTTTCAATCACTGATCAATATGGCACCATTGACAAGAATAAAGCACGTGAAGCCGGCTACTCCATTGAACCCGGTGATGCATGGATCAGTAAAGATGTTGACGTCCTTATCCCAGCAGCTTTGGAAGGTCAGATCAATGGCGAAACAGTAAACAAGATCAGTCCAAAAGTAAAACTGATCGCTGAAGGCGCTAATGGTCCAACAACACCAGAAGCCGACGAAGTCATCAAAGCTCGTGGCATCTTTGTAGTACCAGATTTCTTGTGTAATTCTGGTGGTGTTACCGTTTCGTACTTCGAAGGTGTCCAGAACGATATGAACTTCTACTGGTCACAGGAAGAAGTACTGCAGAAACTGGATCAGAAGATGACAGTAGCTTTCCACAGCGTATTGGAAATGGCTTTATCCCGCAAGGTTTACATGCGTGATGCAGCATATATGGTTGCTATCGATAAAGTTGTAAAAGCCATGCAACTGCGCGGTTGGGTCTAAACTTTTATATCAACTTTTTTGAGAATTTCTCTGGAAGTGTGGACAGCTCCAAAAGAAATGGGATGGCTGCCACAAAAAAGTAAAGAAAAGAATGCGGGAGAAGCCCCGCATTCTTCTTATAAATACCTTTGATATGGTTTTCCTTAATCCAGAATAAGGCGGATGCGTTTGAATCGATTGAAGGCTATCATGAGCAAGATGCAATCAAGTACTGCCAACCCTATCATCACGCCGATTACTAGTGAATCCCAATTTACCCCTATCAGGATCGTATTCAATACATCTTTCCATCCAGTAGGCATGATTTGCATTCCAATTATTGGAATTAACCAAATAGCAAGAAAACCAATACTCATACGCTGGTATGCCTGACGCACAGTTTCAGCTCGCAATGAGGCTAAAACACCTATTGCAGTCATCAGCAGTGCTCCCAGAAAGACCATCGCTAATACTCCTAGAAACATTTGAATATCATAGAATTTCGTTGGTAATTGCGGATATGCAATGTTGATCACCAACGCACCCAGCAATAGCCCAATTACCAGAGTAACCCAGGCATATAACACTGCTGCGAGAATTTTTCCTAACAGGATAGCGGCATCTGGGATACGACTTGCCAGTAAAGTTTCAAGTGTATGTCGCTCGCGCTCGCCAGCGATTGAATCGGAAATAATGCCCATTACCAGGAACAGCGGCATCCAGGACCACGCGATAAGGAGGAGAGGGTTCGTGAACCACTCTGGACCACTTTGCAATGGCATAAAAATCCCGATCAGAGCTATCAAAATTCCCATAGAGAGCAATCCGCCACGGCGACTGCCGCGTATTGCTATGATTTCTTTGAATTCTTTCCATAAAACAGTTTGAATATCCGTGATCATTTTTCCTCCTCCATCAAGGTGAGGAATACTTCCTCAAGACTGGCTTTGCCTTTACGAACTTCCTCAATAGATGCACCATTGGAAACGATTAAATTTACAAGGGGGGCAGTATCCGCGCCGGGCTGAGTTTCAATAATCAAGTGACTATTGGCAAGTTCCGTTGAAAGAACTTCTGGGCGAGTACGCAAAGCTGCCAAAAGTGACTCGCTGAATCCAGTCCCGACCACTTCCATTCGTGGTGCTGCTTCTTGAGTACGCAGCAGATCGGGACTGCCGACCCGCAGCAGTTTCCCCTCGCGGATAACCGCCACCTGGGCGCATAATTTTTCTGCTTCTGTCAGATTGTGTGTAGTGAGAAAGACAGTCACACCTTCATGTGCAGCAATCATTGCCAGATCATCGCGCAACGCAGAAGCTGATATCGGATCCAATCCCGAAGTTGGTTCATCCAAAAAGAGTAGCCTGGGATGGTGCATCAAAGCACGAGCAACTGCTAGTTTTTGTTTCATTCCACGGCTCCATTTACCAACAGATTCGTTTCGGCGGTCATACAAATCCAGTTTTACCAACAACTCACGAATCCGCGCTGACCGATCACCTGAAGACATGCGAGCGATCCGCCCATAATATTCGAGGTTTTCCTGTGCAGACAGTCGCTCATATAAACCAGTATGTTCCAACAATGCACCGCTTAGCGCTCGGATCTGGTTTGCCTGACTGAGGACATCTAATCCCAATACGTGTGCACTGCCTTCTGTTGCTTCAAGTAATCCCAGCAACAGGTGAATGGTTGTGGTTTTACCTGCCCCATTTGGACCTAAGAAACCAAACACTATTCCGTGTGGTATATCCAAATCCAGATGATCCACCGCTCGTACAGTAGAAAAAACCCGCGTTAATCCACGCGTTTGAATAGCATAGTCACTCATTTTTCCCTTCCTGCGAAATTTGTGTCATAATTTGTTTTAGTTGGTTTCGATAATTCTCAAATGCAGCCCTACCTTCGGGTGTCAGACTACATAGAGTTTGAGGTACTTTCACCCGAAATGTTTTTTCGATCAATACATAGCCCGCCTGTTCAAGCCGGGTAAGGTGTGTAGAAAGATTGCCACGAGTCAATCCAGTTTCACGCAATAGATAAAGAAAATCAGCTTTCGCCACTGAATAGAGAATGGTGACGATCATTAAACGTGCTGGTTCGTGGATCAACCGGTTTACATTATTGAGGTTTTGAAATGAGGAACAGGATTCATCACTCATTCATGCTCCTCTTCATCCAGGGGATGAGTCGTGCGTAAATAATGGATCAGAGTCCATATACCCGAGAATACCCAACCCATACCCATTAATCCAAAGAACAGGGCAATGGAGTTTATTCCCTGGATGTCAGATAAGGTAATCAATGCACCACAGATAAAAATATACACTGCCAGAAGATAAAACCGGTTCAAACCAAAACGTATCCCTAGATAAACAATCGCTGCCGCAATGATTATTCCACTGATAACCGGCATGATCTCTCCACCCAGGCGATCCGAAATGATTGAAGCGCCGATCGCCAAAATTGCAGCAGTTCCTCCACTAATGAACGCAGCTGTCAGACGGCGTTTTCCATTTCGTCGCGGATACAATATATATCCGGTACGCGGGTATGTGATTTTTTCCTTGAACTTTTGCACAAGATGATTGATTAACCAGAAACCAGCAAGGAATATTACCGGTTGAAGGATCCCAATGATCAGACCCAGATATCCAGAAGAGTTCACCCGTTCCATCACAAAAAGAGAAAGAGCTAACAGAGTAAACAAGATTCCCATACCGATTTCATTGGCTCCGTCAGAAAACCAATAGCGTTGAGTTCGTTGGATCGTATCCTGGATAGGGTCTTTCATGAAAACCTCAACATATAAACTAGTTTGTATTACAAACTAGTTTGAGTATACTCCAACCTTTTCTTTTGTCAAGAGAATAAACTATAGAATATGCTTTTGATGAAAATTAATCAATATCACCTGGCTTCTCTTCTTTTAACAAACCATTTCCAAGAAATCATAAACTGAATTTAATGTCTTGCGGTGTTGTTGTGTATAGAATATGAGCATAACAGCAGCAAAAAGGGAAAATATGAAGCAAAAGAATAAGGTCAGCAAATATGCAGGGAAAACGGTTCTTATTACGGGAGCGTCCAGTGGAATAGGGGCGGTAACAGCATCAAAATTGGCAAGTGAGGGGATGCAGGTCATCCTGGTAGCCCGCCGGCAGGAAAAACTGGAGGCTCTTGCAGATACTATCAGAGCACAGGGAGGTACTGCCCACGTGCTTCAAGCTGATCTCAGTAATTATGACGCACGCTGTATGGTTTACGATGAAGTGATACAGCAGTGGGGAATACCGGATGTGCTGCTGAACAATGCCGGATTGGGATGGTATGGCTATTACCACGAAATGCCCTGGGAGATTGCGCTGGATATTTTACAAGTGAATGTAGAAGCAGTGGTGCATCTCACCAGGCTTTTTTTACCTGAAATGGTGAAACGCCGGAGCGGGCACGTGATCAATGTTGGTTCTGTGGTTGGTGGGCTGCCAGCGCAAGGTGTTGCCATGTACAGCGCCAGTAAAGCCTTTCTGGATGCTTTCACAATTTCCCTTTATCGCGAACTACGCGGCAGCGGTGTCGAAGTCAGTGTTGTCAGACCCGGACCAGTTATAACAGAGTTCTATGATCGTTCTGCAAAAAGGGATAAAGGAAGTCAAGTACCTTTTGAAAGGATGGCTGTGCCAGCTTCGCGAGTTGCAAATGCGATTTTTTGGTTGATCCGGTGGCCACGGAAGGTGGTATATGTGCCCGCAGGGATCGGTATTTTCCCCTATATTTATGCTTTCTTTGGCTGGGCAGTGGATTTGATGGGTCCACTATTGTTGCGAAGAAGGAAGTCTGCATCATAACTTCAACCAAAGAACCTCGTATAATAAAAGAAGTTCTAATTCCCAAGTCTCTTAGGAGAGTAAATGAATAATTCGGCAGCGGTGGTGGTCGAAGGGTTGAATAAGAACTTCAAAAAAGTACATGCCCTGCGAAATGTGAGTTTGCAGGTAGAGCAGGGATTGATCTTTGGTTTATTGGGACCAAACGGGGCAGGCAAAACCACCCTCATCCGTTTGTGTATTGGAGCCACCCGGAAAACCGGTGGACAGATAAGCGTACTTGGTTTTGACCCCATTGCCCAAAAATGGGCACTGCGAAAACAGATCGGCTATATGCCGCAGGAACCCGCCCTTTACGATGACCTTTCTGCTTGGGACAATATCCGATTCTTTGGGAATGCCCATCAGATCGAAAAGTTCAACCAGCGGGTTGATGAGGTGATCGAATTCATCGGGCTCAGCGATCGTGCTCGTGACCAGGTATACACTTTTTCGGGTGGGATGAAGCAGCGTGTTTCATTGGCTTGTGCTCTGGTACACCAACCCCGGATCCTTCTTCTGGATGAACCAACTTCAGGGATCGATCCACAACTGCGCGAAACTTTCTGGAAACATTTCAGAACGTTGTGTGATCAAGGTGTCACAATTATTATTAGCACACATCAGATGGACGAAGCGGTTCATTGTGATAAACTGGCGATTCTCCATGAAGGCAAGGTGCTGACATGTGATTCGCCCCAAAATATTATGTGGAATGGAAAAGCCCGTATTAATCTTTGGAGGGGAAACCAGCGAGAAATCCATGAAGCATTCAATTATCCAACCCAATTGCCTGAATTATTGCATCAGCACGGACTCGATCCAGCAATTACCCGGATCGAAGTAGAAGAGGATACATTGGAAACGATCGTGCTTCGCCTGATCCATGATCAAGAAGAAGACCCAGAGCGACGAGGTGGAAAATGAACCAGGCGATCAGGCATGTAGGTATCGTTATGGGCAGGGTTCTCAATCAACTGCGGCGCGATCACCGTTTGATCGGGATAGCCCTGGGTTTTCCGCTGGTGATCATCTACTTCATCAAGGTGTTGTTTGATGCTCTGGCAGGGCCGATGTTCAACATCACGCAATATGTTGTGCCTTATGGTGCATTTGTGGTGCACTTCCTCACTTTCATGATGACCGGCATCGTGCTTGTGCGAGAACGCCGGGTGGGTACTATGGCGCGAACATTCGTCAGCGGGTACAACCCATTCGAGATCGTTGTAGGCTATTTGCTTGCGTATACTGTTCTTGTTACATTACAAAGTTTACTCATTCTTGCAGAGTTGAACTGGTTATTTGAACTGGAATATACCTTCAGCAGGTTGGCTTCGATTTACCTGGTATACTGGCTGCTCTCCGTGCTCAGTATGGCATTGGGGATAGTTCTTTCGAGCCTGGCTCGCACCGAAGGGCAAGTTGTGGTGATGCTGCCCATCATTATTATTTCGGTCATCATTTCGGGAATTATCCTTCCCGTGGAAGAATTACCCAAATGGACACAGGTTCTCAGTTATGCAACGCCGTTATTCTATGCCAATGAGGTTGTTCAAGAACTGATCGCCAATGGCGGGCTGCTGGATAAATGGCAAAGCCTTGCGGAATTGTTGGCTTATGGGCTGGTGGTCGCGATGATGGCGATATTCTCATTACGTGAGGGGGATTAAGACAGCCAGCTACTTTCCCAATTCTTGTAATATTCTTTTTGATCACTCAAGGAGGTTTCCATGTACAACACTTTCAGTGATGATTATGATCGTTTTGTAAATTGGGAATCCCGACTGGCATTTGAGCTGCCATTCATCGAGAAAGCGATTACGATTGCACAGCAAGGCAAGGAAGCATTAAAAATACTGGATGTTGCCTGTGGTACGGGTATGCACGCTATTTCTCTTTCCAGACACGGTTATTCCGTTTCTGGCGCTGACCTCTTCCCTAATATGATCGATCGGGCAAGGCAAAATGCGAGAGAGGCAAACGCTGATGTGCGTTTTGAGGTTGCGGGGTTTGGCGGTCTGACGCAAACCTTCGGTAAAGCAAGTATAGACGCATTGGTCTGCCTGGGGAATTCATTACCTCATGTAGATAATGAAGCAGCTTTACAGGCTGCTCTAAACGATTTTGCCATGGTTTTACGTCCCGGAGGAGTGTTGCTGCTGCAGAACCGCAATTTTGATAAAGTAATGGCTCAGAAAATCCGCTGGATGGAACCCCAGGCACATCGTGAGGGGGAACGGGAGTGGGCTTTTTTCCGCTTTTATGATTTCGAACCGGACGGACATATCCAGTTCCATATCGTCACTCTGTATCGCGAAGGTGCAAGAAACTGGCAGCAGACCCTGCGCTCTACCAGACTATTTCCACTATTACAGGTTGATCTCAACCGGGCTTTGATTGCCACCGGATTCAGTGACATGCAATGCTTTGGCTCGATGGATGGCAGTACTTTTTCCCCTGAGCAAAGTGAAAACCTGATTATTACAGCAAGAAATGGTCATTCGTGATAATTATGACATCAATAACAAAAGGTGAGATCACCGGTATTGCCAATGCCATCCTTGACATGAATCCTTGCCCGGTGGTCAGATACCGGTTGTTCAGGGATGTGCTGAAACTACCCTCCTCCTCACAAGAGTTATCCACGGCATATGAAGATTTACAAACAAGTCAATGTGTTCAGACGCTTGCACAGGAGCAGAGATCAGATGGAAGCTGGGGCAGGTTTCACTCACGGAATACAAAGGAAAAGCATACCATACTTACCACTGAAATTGGAGTGGAACGTGCGTTATCTTTAGGGCTGGATACCAGGCATGCGATTTTACAAAGTGCACGAGATTACATTTGCCAGATATTGGATAAATCCATTCCTTTTCCTGACCCGCCAGAGAAAAATGAACGCTGGGAGATTGGAACAAGATTGTTCATGGCATCCACCCTATCATTGATCACACCTGCCCATCCCAATCTTGATCGTGACCGGGCACTTTGGAAGGAAATCGCCAACCGAACTTTTCAATCCGGGAAATACTGCGAGGAAGATGAAACAGAGGCGCACCGTGACCTCACGGGCGTTTCCATGCAAAGCACTTATCTGATTGTTAGTGGAAAATATCAATTAAACATCCTGGGTTCAACCCCCCGGCTGCTTTCACAAAAAATTGAAAATGCTTTGCTCAAGTGGTTATGGAAAAGGCCAGCAGGAATCGGATACCTGACAGTACCTTTGGATAGACCACCGCAAACGCAGAATCAGGTTGATCCATGGCTGGCTTCCTATGAACTCTTAGCAAGAAGGTTTCCTGGTTGGGTGAATTTTGCACAGGATTCCATGAATTGGTTATGGCATCAAAGAAATTCTGAAGGATTGTGGGATTTTGGTTCGAAACCACTATCTCTAGCGAACTTACCATTATCCGATTCCTGGCAGAAGAAAAACAATCGCATAGCTGATTGGACGACCAGGGTACTCTGCTTGATGCAAATGTTTATCGACAGAATTTAAAAAAATTCCCCCTCAACTATTATCCCTTACCTGCGACGGCGGAAAAGCCTTAAAACGAGCAGCAGGATCACAGCTCCAACAAAAGATGAAATAATTTGACCTAATATGCCGGCACCAATGTTGATCCCCAATTGCCCAAAGATCCAACCGCCGATGAAGCCGCCAAGAATACCCACCAGAATGGCGCCTAATAAACCAAGCCTGATTCCCTTGACAACGGCATCTGCCAATATACCTGCAATTCCACCAACCACGATCCAGATGAGAATATCAGTAATGGACATATTTGTCTCCTTCTTTCATAATACTAACATTTTAATCGCTGGAAAATGACAGTTCAAGATTCCGAGAAACCTCTCCTGTCAGATTATGTGTAGTTCTTCTGAATTTGCTACAATTCATAGGTTGATAATTCCTTTTTGCGGATGAATGCCCTATGATCTCCTGCCCTTATTGCGGTACACAATATCAAAAATTTCAATCCAATTGCAAGAATTGTGGTGCTCCCATTCCTGCATCTGCTCCCGATTTGTTTCAGTCTGTATTGGACGCAGTCGTACCTTCGATCGAGCCTCCTGCACCGCCACGAGAGATTGCAAATTCTTATATCTGGAAAATGCTCATGACCGATGGCTCAGGAATTACTGCGATGATTCTGATTCTCATCGGATTTATCTTCACTGTTATTGGAGTGCCGATGATTATCGGGATTGTCACTGCATTTGTTGGTATTCCATTTACATTATTGGGTGTTGGAATGTTGGTTGGTGGGTTGACCCTGGGGATAAAGCTGTACCATGAAAAAGAAAACATCATGAATGTTCTCAAGTTTGGGGAATCTGCTGTGGGAGAAATTACTTCAGTAGAAGAAAACTATCTTGTATCCATCAATAACAGGCATCCCTGGTTGATCGAATACGACTACGTCGTTGGTAACCGTCTGTACAGTGGAAAAGTCACCACGCTCAATCCACCTGCTATGATGCTGCAACCTGGTAAAAAGATGTATGTGCTTTACCTGCCTGCAGACCCCTCGAAAAGTTCACTGTATCCACACCCATAAACAAAAGTAATTCACTACTTCAAGAAAACAAAAATCCATGGGAGAACCCATGGATTTTTATCATCTGCATGATTATTTACGGGGTTACCGGATCAGAACCCCAGCCGTACCATGGGTCCCAGGGATGCGCTTCTGGCAAGGGTGGGCATTTCAGGGTGACAGGGTCAGGCAAGACGCCGCCATAGCAGTAGCCAACATTTTGGGGTCGCAAGATCCGTACGATATCCGATTTTACTACCTGCCCATTCGCATCCTGCAGGTCAAATCGGTAGTCCACTTCCCAATAGGGCAGGTTGACGATGTATTCATGATCGGTAGTAAAGTAACCAATGTTTGGATTGTCAGCAGCCTGGGTCAGGGGGTAGAGGAACCAGGGTTCGGTGCGTGAATCATACAATGCTACCTGCATACCTGCAGGCATCGGCTGGTTGAAGGTGTACACAAAAGTACAGGATTGAACGATGCCATCCAGTTCGATACCACCTTCGATGTTCCTTGCTGGTACTCCACCTTCAGCAACCGTGTAACTGGAATCTGAAATGTAAACACTGTTTGGCAGACACCAGGCGCTGAACCCCGTATCAACTACCCCAAAAGTTGGGGTAAGTGTGGGTTCGAGGGTGGCTGTAGGTTTTGGCGTTACTGTATTCGTTGGCGCCTGGGTGGGAACGGGCGTGCTCGTTTGAGGGGGAGGTAAGGGTGTTACTGTGTTATAAGGTGTGGCTGTTGGAGTCGAACTACAGGCACTCAACAAAATAGCAGCGATGATGAACAGTGCAGAAAGAGGAGCTTTGAACTTGAACAATGGAACCTCCCATAGTTGGATGTTCGTTAATTATATTCTCATATAATTTTTTCTAAAAGGGATTGCCCCCAAAGGGTGGCATGTTCCAGTTCTCCATCTTTCAGTGGACCTTCTGATTCCTTGACATAAAAAGGTTCAGCAGGAATAACCAGTTCGGCACCCAGCTTCACCAACGCAGTAGCCAGTTTGTCTGCGGCATATCCACCCCGTTTGACTATGAATCGGAAAATTGCTGGCTTAATATCCTGTGCTGCAATGCGGGTATCAAATACTGCAACCTTTAGTCCTTTTAACCCTTCTGCAGGGATTGAATTTACAAAGTACAGTGTAGATTCTGATGCTTTGAATCCTCGGGTTGGAGAACCAAACAACACCAGATCGAAATCTTTTAGCTCTTCCAGGCGAACTTCAGACACTTTGACTATCTGGACTTCATTTTGAGAAGCCAATGCCTCGCTGATCTTCTTTGCCACAAGCTCGGTATTGCCAAAATAAGAATCATAGATGATGAGTATTTTCATTTTTCACACTCCAATCAAGATTTTTAGTTTTGTTTAAGCAGAATCCATATAGCAAGAAATAGAAAACTGGATGTCTGTTTAATTGTCAATGACTAAGGATGCTTTCATCAGAATTTTGAGAGAGCAGCTTTGATGCCATTAGCATGATATAAATATTCAGACTCAAACCAGAAAATCCAAGAAGTACTTTTGCTAGGTCAAAAGTGGGTGGAATGATATTTAAAATGATCAACTGTAGCAAGACATATCCTATCAATAACGCCAATGGAAAGAGGAAAACCCAAAAGTTAAGCAGGCGGTTCCTCTTATCTGGAAAATTGAGAGCGAAGAAGATGATAAAGGGAATCAAAGCCATCATCATGTGAAGATGCGAATGCCAGGTGAAAGCAAGAGATGTGGCAAAGATTCCCAACCACTGGATACCCCAAAGAGGAGAACCGAAAGACGTTTTCTTTCTACAGAGCATGATGCAGAGTACCAGTGTAGCAACCATTCCAGTTCCAGCAAGAATCCAGCCTGCAGAAGAATTTGTCCAATGATTGATATTGATCGCGAGCATCCGCCAGTTAGCCATAGCCTGGGGAGAATTAGAAGCAATCCCAGGAACATAATTGAACCACAAAGAAATCATGGATATTAAACCTTGAAACCCTGAAAGAGCCAATGAAGGGATCAAGATACTAATAGAAGAAAGAAAAAATCCCAGTAAGTTTTTCCAGTTTTTCATCACGAGAAGTGCGGGAAGTATCAGAATCAATGCCTGAGGTTTGAGTAAAAACCCTGCCAGCCATGCACCTGCAACCACAGGTTTTTCAGCCAATGCTGCGCGAATCATTTCTCCTGCACAGATCACCAGCAATACTTCGAATTGACCTGAAAAAAAGTTAATAAATATCGGGTAGGCAATAATCACCGAAAGTACCAGCAAGAATGGAAAACTTTTCATCCCAAGTTGTTTGGCTATGGAGTTGGTGAAAAATGAGAGATAGGTAACAAAAAGAATTAGATTAATGAGAGTCCAGATAAGAAAAGCAGTTTGGATATTAACCTTTGAAAGGAATTGGAATGGAACAATAAAAAGAGAAAAATAGGGGGTAGGAATGGGTTGGTAGTAAAGTTCGAGATCATCCTCTGGATCAAGGATCTGATTTTGTACCTGGGCGAGATTTTCAATGTTATATACCTGGTCATATCCAACTTCGTCAGCGATTTTTCCAGCACTCCAGAATGCCAGAAAATCGTTTCCTAATCCCACCCACATTTTCGTATTCGCTGCAACAAAGAAAAAGTTAAGGATATAAAAAAACAATATTGCTGCCAGCCCCAGTTTTCTCCAGGCATCAGAAGAAAGGTTGGTGAAAGGGATGTGTGGATTGTTTGGTTTTGACATGGTCAGGAGAAGATGATCCTTTTGACTGAAGAAGCCATACCATTATTATATTCATCTGCAGATAGTCTGTTTCCCTTGCCCATTTTCATCGCAGCCCATACAATAATGGATAGAGGAGTCATTTTGCCTGCCGAAACCATCATCAAAGCCATGCTTGTTTTTATCATCATCCTGCTGGCAGTACTGGCGCTCAATTATTTGCATAAGCGCGAACTTCCACCAGCGGGATATGTTTTCTGGGCGGTGATTGCCCTTACTTTACCTGTATTTGGCCCTATTTTACTCATCTCCATTCAACCTGGAGAAGCGCGCCAGATTCATGACAGAACTTGATCCTGTCAGTGGTTCTTACCCACAAATACTGTCTTCTTTTGATCAATTAACGGAGGTGTTATGCACGACGAAATAGATTGGGTACAGGAATTCCCAGGCGCGATTACGGTGTGTGATAGGCAGGGCATCATCATAATGATGAATGCACATGCCTGTGAGACCTTTCGCTCTGATGGTGGTGCTGCTTTGATAGGTAAAAATGTGCTGGATTGTCACCCTGCACCAGCGCGTGAAAAATTACAGGAACTGTTGGCTAGCGGTAAAGGGAATGCGTATACGATCGAAAAGAAAGGCGTGCGAAAACTTATCTACCAGAGTCCCTGGTTCAAAGATGGTGAATATGCCGGTCTGGTAGAGCTGTCGCTGGAAATCCCGGAAAATATGCCCAATTTTGTGCGTCAATAAGTTGGAATGAATATCTTCATTTAGCTTGATATAATCAAATTACTTCCCTGGTAGGGAATTGAAACATATGCCTGATCATAAAACTGTTTATCAGAAAGAAACTGACCTTTATCATCTACTGGTAATGCGAGAAGACTATCAGCATAATTTACCAGACCTGTTGGAGAAATTGCTGGCAGGTCAGCGATGGAATACTCTTGAATTAGGGGCGGGAACAGGAAGGTTGACAAAGATGCTTCGTCCTTTGTCGGATCATCTGACCGCGTTGGATGTATCTCCAGCGATGCTCATCCAGGCAAAGAATTATCTGGCATCGCAAACAGGTTATCCCTTCCCGCAATTAGCCGCAGCAGACCATCGAGCTTTACCGATAGCTAACCATAGCGTTTCTCTAATCGCTGCCGGATGGAGCGTGTGCTACCTGGTTTCATGGTATCCTGAGACCTGGCAAACCGAACTGAACAAGGCGATGGAAGAAATGCAGCGAACCATAACCCCGGGTGGGATGGTCATGTTAATCGAAACCCAGGGCACGGGAAAACAGCAACCTGACCCACCTGCCCATTTGATACCATATTATGAGGCGTTGAAGCAATTTGGCTTTGAAGGTACCTGGATCAGAACAGATTACCTGTTTCAATCGCGCGAAGAAGCAGAAATGTTGACACGCTTTTTCTTTGGCGATGAGATGATCAATGAAATAACTAGCGGTGATATATCCTACCTACCTGAATGCACGGGCATCTGGTGGAAACATATGTAATCGTGCAAGAAGAAAGGTTGAATGGAAGCTGTAACTCACCCGGTGATCCTCGAGGCAATCCAATCTGGAGATTTCGAGCTGGTGAAAGAACTGCTTGCAAAGAAACCTGCTCTGGCTCAAACTTGTAATGCACAGGGGGGCTCTGCCATCTTGATCGCTCAGGATCCATAAAAGCGAATGCTGAACCCCCGGTTGGAAGCCGATGGGTTGACACTTCTTGGTACTGCGGTAAAATACGGCAACGAACAAGCCGCTGAATTTTTACACCAGCACGGTTGTCTGGAGTAGCCCCGGTTTTACAAAAAGAGAGGTGAAATTTATTCGCAACATACAAGGTTCAATGTATGTTGTAAAAAAGGTTGTATATGACTCGTGTGTTTGTCATCCGGCATGGTGAAAACTATGCAAACGTAATTAAACAATTATCTTCTCGACTTGTTGATTATTCATTGACAGAAAAAGGAAAATTACAGGCTCATCAAACAGGTGAAGCATTAGTTGGAAAGGGTATTGAAGCTCTTTTTTGCTCTCCGATGAAACGTACCCGAGAAACTGCAGCGATCATTGGCTCTTATCTTAACCTCACCCCACAGGTAATTGAAGAGTTAAGAGAGATTAATGTTGGCGATCTGGAAAAAGTTCGGTCAACTTTAGCAATCTGGGATGAACACGATTCCATCATCAGGCGTTGGCAAAATGGAGAACACGACCTCAGTTTCCCTGGTGGTGAAGATTACAACAGCTTGCTTGGCAGGGCACGAACTTCTTTACAGAAAGCTATAACTGGTAGAGAGAATAGTACCATTGCTATTGTGGGACATTTGGGCATGTTCAATTTCACTTTGAACGATCTTTGTTCTAATGTTAACACAGGCAGCATGCTTGACCGTGGTACGAACAATAATTGCTCGATTACTGAAATGGAAGCGGAATGTTTGGATGGCAAGCTCGATGTCAGGTTGATCCAATGGGCGAATTCAGACCATATTCATGGTGAAGCTGCAGATTTTGTATCCACCTGGCCTGAAGAGGGCGATCTGTAGGGTTTGTTTCCCCTAAAATTTTGATTAATTTACTAGCCACCTGACAGTTTGTCATAGACAGGGATAAAAGCAAGCGAGAATTGGGACGAGTTAGATAAATGACGATCACGCATATACAAACCAAT
>DAOUFE010000023.1:0-167883 GCA_034430215.1 Anaerolineaceae bacterium
GTCTTACTCCGTTTTATAAAATGCTTTCGCAAAAACTATTTTATTGGAGATTCAATGTCGTTCAACCTTCTTTTTTTAAACTGTCAGGTAGCTAGTTAATTTTTTATTACCATATCTTTCTTGTTGTAATACCATTCTTAAGATATTAAGGAAAATTGTATGAGATTCATTACAAAGTTATCCACTTTTGAGAAACAAATTATTTTCTTATTTTTATTGTTTTCCGTTGCTCTATCAGCCATCAGCTCTCTTTCAATTTATGGAATTCTAGAAAAACAGAATATTCAGGAATTTAAAGAAGAAATCAGCTATATCGTGTTGGTCGCTTCCGCTGGGTTGAATGGCGATCAATTAGATAAAATTCAAGCTTCCCCCGAAACCACCATTGACGAAATTAGTACCTATAAAGAATATTTGAATAATGCAATCAAAAATATTCCTCAAGCCGATGATCTATACACCCTGAGGATGGATGAAGATGGGAATGTGGTTTTTGGGATTGATGCATATTCTGGCGAAGACGCGCCGGAAGTGGGAGAAATTTATCCCGATGCAACCGACACATTGATCGAGGCTTTTTCAAATGGTGCTGTTATTTCCGTTGAACCAGATATTTATACCGATGAATGGGGAACCTGGTTATCAGCTTACACGCCAATATATCGAAGTGATGGAACGGTAGCAGAAATATTGGCAGTTGACATGATTGCAGATAGCTATTTAGAAAACAAGCAGCGGGCATTTATTACTGCAATGATCATCTTTTTTATTTCCATCCCAATCGGTTTGCTCACCGGTTGCTTTGTGGGAAAAACTCTCAGCAAACCTATTATCCATTTGAGAGATGAATTGGCAGGGCTATCAGTGGGAAAGATTCCTACTGACCTGGAAGATAATTTTATTTCAAAGCAAAAAGGGGAAATCGGAGAAATCGGGAGGTACTTCACCCTTACTAAACAATACCTTGCTAGCATGGCTCATCTGGCAGGGAAGATCGCATCAGGAGATCTTTCGATGCAGGTTCATCCAAAATCGGATA
The DNA here is from genome assembly GCA_034430215.1 of Anaerolineaceae bacterium. Classification (GTDB taxonomy): domain Bacteria; phylum Chloroflexota; class Anaerolineae; order Anaerolineales; family Anaerolineaceae; genus UBA4782. The sequence continues at coordinate 1,040 of DAOUFE010000023.1, forward strand.
AAGATGAAATTGGCAGTGCCTTTTCTAAGATGGTCGTAAACTTGAATCAACAGATGAGATCTCTCTTAAATTTTTCGCATGATCTGATGGATAATTCGAATAAGTTGGCGGATATTTCTCACAAAGCCGATCTTGAAACGAAAGAAATTGCAGTTACTATGAGAGAAGTATCTGTAAGCTCGAGCAAAACATCCAACGACCTATCATCCACCCTGGAATCGATCGAAGAAATGGAACAGGCAATTGATGAAGTATCTACCGGTGCAGTCGGGCAATCAACAACAATAGGCGAAATGGCTCTCCTTTTCAACAATCTCAACACTGCGATCAGGTCTGTTGGCTCAAATATTTCACAAATGGTGAAAAGCTCTTCCCAGGCGATTGAAACAGCAAAAGATGGCTCGGATACTGTAGAAAAAACGATCCGCGGAATGGCGACCATCAAAGAGAAAGTCAACATATCTACTCAAAAAGTGGAAGATATGCTGGTACGATCTGAACAGATCAATATTATTCTGGAAACAATTGATGATATTGCTTCTCAAACAAATTTGCTTGCGCTTAATGCTGCGATAGAAGCAGCACGCGCCGGGGACTCGGGAAAAGGATTTGCAGTAGTTGCAGAAGAAGTTCGCCAGCTCGCAGATCGCTCTCATGACGCGTCAAAAGAAATCGCTTCGTTGATCAAGGATATTAAGTCAGCAATATCGCAGACTGCCTCTGCAATGGAAGATGGTGCAAAAGAGGTTGAAGCTGGTGAAACGCTTGCCAATCAATCCGGCACATCCCTTGGTAACATCATTCAATCCAATGAAGAAGTTAATCGACAGGCTGAATTGGTTTTAGAAGCAACTGAACAAATAGAAAAATTATCCACTGAGCTTGCCAACCAATCAATGAATGTATCCAATATAGTTGAGCAAAATACGGTTGCGACCGAGCAAATGTTCAACAATTCAAAGGTCATCACAGAAACGATCCGTGAGATCGCGAAGATGGGTGAAGACAATTCAAGATCTTCAAACCATGCTGCAACAAATATTGAGGGTCTGACAACTCAGGTGGAGCAAGTTGGAGTTTCTGCAAGCGACCTGCATGAAATGGCAAAGAAGCTTTCCAGTATGGTTTCTCAATTTAAAGTAGAAAATAACTAGTGGAAAATGATCCAATACGATATGCGTACTGATGTATAAGGAAGGAAAATATCAGGATAACAGTTCGAATTCATCCTGATCAGGCAACTATTGGTTCATTCTTCATTTTCAAGCAAAAAGAGCAGCGAATTTCTTCGCTGCTCTTACCTTCTACCTTAAGCCAGTTATTTACTTCATGGATTTATTCACGGGTAATGATGTGTTCTACACAGGATTGCGGATGAGCCAATTTCGTTTTAAAGAATTCGGGATAAATATCGCACTTCTCCAGGTCATCGATAGGCAGCCATTCAAGTGTTTCGGAAATACCATCTTCATTGTAACTTTTGCAAATAACATCACATCGATTGTTTGGTTTCATGAAATAGAACATACCCAATTCATGAAAACGCTCTCCTGTCGGTTTCATGATGAAAAGATTTTCGTGAATATATCCCAAACGATCAATCTCAAAAAGCACACCTGTCTCTTCAAGAACTTCGCGAATAACTGCTTCTTCCATGGTTTCATTCATCTTTACTCTACCCCCTACCGCATAGTAATAGGGATCTCGCTGATTTCTTACCATAAGTACTTTTCTATTACGAATAATGATCGCTCCGACTTTATAGTTGAACCTTCCGGTTGGAGTAGAAAATGAACAATCCATGGCAGAACCTCTTTATTTATATTATTTCAGCTTGCTTCATCGGCTTATGAAAATTGGAGAGGTGCATGAGGGGGCAATAACCTTCATGATCAATTAATCAACATCGATGCGGCTTACCCCACCCGGTTTCGCCACCCTTACCATTTTCAATCAGAAAATGGGGAGAGAAAACATGAAATTAATCTCAACAGAAAGGGTGGGACACCTGCACCTCGATGGTGTTCGAACACACCAAAATATTACCTTAGCTGGCGGAGAGGGTGGGATTCGAACCCACGGTGGGGACTAGCCCCACAACGGTTTTCGAGACCGTCCCATTCAACCACTCTGGCACCTCTCCGGATTGCGGATAAGATTATAGCAGAGAATTCCTAAATTTCCATTTCATCATATTGAGCAGGATAGCTGATATTCTTCATCCCATTATCATTCAGCACTTGCTTGAAAGCTTCCTCGGCATCCTGTTCGCCATGCACCAGAATGATCTGCTTTAAACTACTCTTTGTAGCCTTGGCATATTTCAACAAAAAATCTTGCCCGGCATGTGCAGATAGCCCCCCAATGGTGGCAACTTCTGCCCGTCGAATGTACCTCTCACCAAAAATGTTTACCGATGTTTGCCGCTCAGCCAATCTGCGACCCAGGGTATATGGTGCCTGCCAGCCTACGATACAGATCGTATTTCGGTCATCTTCGATGTTGTTGGCAAGATGGTGCAGAATCCGTCCATTTTCTGCCATGCCAGAAGCTGAAATAATGATCATCGGCTCCTTGCGAAAATTTAATTTCTTCGAATCATTGACATCGCTGATATATTCCAGACCGTTAAAAGACAGGGCAGGATGCCTGTTTTCATTGATGAATTGCCGGGTTTCTGCGTCAAAATATTCCGGACTGGCTTTGAATACTTCAGTCGCCTTCACCGCCAGTGGGCTATCGACAAATACAGGTATACGGGGAATCTCATTTTCTTCGATCATCTGGTTGATGTCATATACCAGTTCCTGGGTTCTTCCCACGGCGAAAGCGGGAACGATGACCTTGCCATGACGTTTGATGGTGCGGTTGATCACATCACGAAACTCGATATATGCTTCAGCGGGATCACGATGAGCTTTATCGCCATAGGTGCATTCCATCATTAAATAATCCACTGCTTCTGGTAGCACCGGATCGGGGATCAGTGGCAAATTCATTCTGCCAATATCACCAGAGAACCAGAAACGAAAAGTCTTCCCATCTTCCTTCACATCCAGGCAGATAGCTGCCGAGCCAAGGATATGCCCGGCATCGATCAGACGAACTGTCACCCCCGGAATGGGCTCAAAGGGATCATTATACCTGACTGGATGGAAATGCTGGCTGGCTTGTTTGGCATCGTTTGCGGTGTAAATCGGTTCAATGGGTGGTTCACCTTTTTTTGCCCGCTTCTTATTCACAAACTGGGCATCTTCTTCCTGGATATGTCCGGAATCTTCCAGCATAACTTCACCCAATCGTGCTGAGGCAGTAGTCGTATAAATGGGACCATCATATCCACTCAACACAAGGTTGGGAAGATTGCCGCTATGGTCGATGTGAGCATGACTCAAGATGACTGCCTGTATTTTCTTTGGGTTGAATTTAAAGTTGCGGTTTTGTTCGAAAGTATCCTGTCGCCTTCCCTGAAACAAACCACATTCCAGAAGCATCGAATAATGATCTACTTCAATAAGATACTGAGAACCGGTAACCGTTTGTGCAGCACCATTGATTTTTATTTTCATTTCTTCCCTCTTTCGAGCGTTTGTAAGACTTCCAGGATTTGCTTTCCCAGCTGTTGGAACCGCCAGGGAAAATCCTTCATTACCTGCTCCAAATCTTGTTCAGAGGTGGGATTCCGCTGTGCGATTTTTTCCATTAAATCACGGGGTAATATTACATCAGATTCCACTTTATAGCGCATGCCAGTTATTCGGCGCCAGTTACGCAGAGCTTCAATTCGCTGTAAATATTCATCAGAAGGCTTGCTACAATTCTTATTTCGCTGGGGTTTCGGAGGTTTTTGTAATCCACTTTCCACCGCATGCAATAACCCCTCTCCATGTCTTTCTATAAGGCGAGAGGTGAGCCCTTCAAGTTTTGCAAGATCCTGTTTTGTTTTTGGACAAGACCTGGCAACATTCAAAAGAACCTGGTTGGACATTACTTTAAAAAGCGGAAGATTTGCTTGTTCGGCTCTTTGATCACGATAATGCCATAATTCGCATAGAACTGAAAGCTGAATAGGATCTAATTGCTGGCTTCCAGATATCCGCCAATTGCAGCTGTTGCTTTCTACTGGTGGCTCCACCTGAGAGATGCGGTTAAAATCCTCCAGAGCCAGGCTTTCGAGACCACTTGCGGTAAGTGCAGCCTGCATTCGCTGTCGTAATGCGATTAGATAATGGGTATCCATTCGTGCATAAGCCATCAAAGCAGGTTCTATTGGGCGGATTCCCCAATTGGCACGCTGGAAATGCTTATTCACAGTAACACCAAATTCCGCTTCTAATAAATTCCCTAATCCTACTTCCTTTTTTCCCAATATTTTAGCGGTAAGCATCGTGTCGAAGACATGGTTAAAAACAAATCCATAATCCCTTTTTAAGCAAATAATGTCATATTCAGCAGCGTGAAATATCTTTTCCACATTGGGATCAGCAAAGATAGGTGCCAGGATATTCAAATCATCAAATGGAAAGGGGTCGAGCAAATAATCCGTGGTGGGTGTAGAAAACTGGATCAGACACACACGTTCTTTATACGCGAATAAGCTGTTTGATTCTGTATCTACACCTATTTGTGAATAGTGTTTCAGATCAGCAGCCATGCATTCCAGTGCTGCTGTCGTATCGATCCAGACCGGTTCTGATAAAGGAGGTGCAATCATGCAAGAAATTATAGTCGAGTTTTTCATTCGTTTACGGTAGAGCTATATAATTGAAAGAAAGATGAATGATTAATTCGAGTAGATGCAATATAATTATTAACAAGCAAACAACGGGAGGGCTCGATGAATGAACGAATTTTAATAATTGAGGATGATGAAGCAATCGTTAAAACACTCAGGCGCGCTCTAGCGTATGAAGGTTATCAGGTTGATGCTGCTATAGACGGTGAAACAGGGTTGTTGGCTGCTCGTGACCATACTCCAGACCTGGTTATTCTTGATTGGATGCTGCCTGGAATTGATGGATTGGAAGTCTGCCAGCGATTACGTTCTGGCGATAATGTACCAATTCTCATCCTTACTGCAAAAGATTCCACACAGGATAGGGTTCAGGGTTTAGATGCTGGCGCAGATGACTATATGGTTAAACCCTATGAATTAGAAGAATTATTAGCCAGGGTGAGGGCATTGTTACGACGCACGCAACAAGACCGGGCGCCAATTCTGGCATTTGCTGACTTGACCTTAGATACTTCGACCCGTCAGGCAACACGGAAGAATCGCGTGATTAATCTTACGGCAAAAGAATATGATCTTTTGGAGCTTTTCCTGCGCCATCCACGCCAGGTATTAACCCGCGAGATGATCTTCGATCGTGTTTGGGGGTATGATTTTGGCGGTGAATCGAATGTCCTGGATGTATATATCCGTTATTTGCGGATGAAGCTTGAATCTGGTGGGGAAGCACGTCTGATTTATACGGTACGCAGCGTAGGCTATGTGCTGCGTGAGAAAAACTAGCCTATGTCGTTACGGCTCAGGCTGACATTACTGTATACCACCATTCTAGCGGGAACCCTCCTCCTGTTTGGCTCATTGGTTTATGGTCTTGTCAGTCTGATTCTTTTAAACCAGGCTGATGTCCGCCTTGAACAACAATCAGAACAATTGATCAATCGTATTCAGATCAATTCAACTGAACAGTTTGATATTCATCAACTCTCTTCTTATCAAGCGGATGAAGGATTGAGTATTCAACTTTGGGATATCAATGATGTATTGGTATATTCTCACCCTGCCGGAAACCTGAACCCTGCTGATGATTTCTCTTTGCAAAGCAGTGAACCAGTTTTCAGCACCGTCAATGTAGATCAGACGCATTTACGAGTTCTTACAGTTCCACTCAAATCTATTGAGGGTAATGTGGGGGTTCTGCAATTATCTCTCGATCTGTCATTCATTGACCTTTCGCTGGAAACCCTCATCAGTGTGTTGCTGGTGGTTTCTTTTATCGGTGCCATTTTCTCTGCTCTAGCAGCCTGGGTTGTGACTGATCAGGCATTGGCACCTCTGGCTGTAGCAACCAACACTGCCACCCAAATCACAAAAGCCGATGACCTTCACCGCCGTATTCCATTGCCACCTAATGCGGGTGAAGAAATTGATGAATTAATCGTGGCATTCAACCAATCGCTGGAAAGAATGGAACGATTATTTGATGTACAACAAAGATTCCTTTTGGATGTAAGCCACGAGCTGCGTACCCCATTGACGGTCATAAAGATTAATGTGGACTTGATCAAGAAAATGGGCGAAGCCGATGCTGAATCCTTGACCGCCATCGACTCTGAAGTCTCCAGAATGACCAGGTTGGTAAACAACCTTCTCCTGCTTGCCAAAGCAGAATCTGGGGAAGTTCCTTTTGAAATGGCAACCTTGGATCTGGATACTGTGGTACTTGATGTTTATCGTCAGATGAAGGTTGTCGCTGGGGGAAAAGTGAAATTAAAACTGGGCGAAATGGATCAGATCCAAATAATTGGAGACAGAGATCGGATTAAGCAGGTTTTACTCAATCTTGTAGGGAATGCCATTCAATATACTCCCCAGGATGGGCAGGTCACGCTCGCTTTACAAAGGACAGAAAAATACGCTCAGATCATCGTTAGCGATACCGGCAGGGGGATCAGCGAAGAAGACTTACCGCATATTTTCGATCGATTCTATCGGGGTGAGAAATCTCGCAAACGTGATCGGAATACTGGTTTTGGTCTGGGACTTTCTATTTCTAATTGGATCGTTAAAAACCATAACGGTCGTATTGAAGTCACATCACAAGAAAATAAAGGAACAACATTTTGCGTCAACTTACCTTTGGGAGAGATTAAGCCATCTTAGATTTCGCCCAAGGTATAGCCAATTTACGGGATTGAATCCCAGTCATTGATCAAAAACTCCTTTTGGAAATAAAACACAGTAGAGATCGAATTAACATTTGACATCTCTGCTGTGTTTTTATGTTGTCTGGCGAAAATGGATTTTTTGTGGCAAGAATTACCTTTGTTTGATTCAATCTGTTAAAGAACACGTGCGGAACTGGTTTCTGATGAAGCATCAACATTCACATTATGATAGCTGGGTTCCGGTCTGCGAGAAGGACTGAATGATTGGCTGGAAGCAGGTCGGATCATAGATCGATGGGAAAGAGCGGCTGAATTCATAGGCATATTTCGAACTTCACCATCACGCATTGGGGTTGCCATACTATGATTCATGGTACCAGTTGAACTACGTTTCCCACTCATCATCCGTTCGCTTGTGACTGTGAGCGAACCAATGACCAGAATGCGGATAACCCATACCATGATGGCGACAAATACTGGAACAATATTGGTTAGGGCACTGGCAGTGATCACGGCTGTGCTTTTTAATGCGTGGGTTGTCATAGCCATTGATACTCCCCACCAGGTTAGTATCGCATTCATTGTGGCTGCGAGAAGCCACGCGCCAAAAAGATACCATGCTTCTTTCGCTTCATTTCGTGAGTCTTCAGGAGAAAAGAGACGGGCGATCCCAGCAAAATCAATACCGCAGAACGCCAATGCAAGGATGGTAGACCAGCGAATTCCAGCGAACTTAAGGTCACCGAGAAGGTCTTTTAAAGCAAAATCAGTAGTGCTGTAGTTAAATGCTTCAAATGCCAGTAACGCCATTAGAATGATCACACCATATAGCAATCCAGAACGAAATTGCATTTGTTTAAGGCTCTTTACAGGGTTAAATCCAGTAGATCGGGCTGTCGTTACGCTCATCGTATCATCTCCTTTTTAAAAACAAGTGAACAATCATTATTAGAACGATTGTTCGTATTATAGAACATACTTTCTATAATGTCAATAGGCAATTTTGTAGAACGAAAAAGGGATTTCTTCGTGATAATACTCAGAACGATATAGCGCTAAGAAATGTAATCGGCTAATTGGTGATGCTCATTGATTACAACTTTTTTACAGACTGATCTGAAATCCCGGGCAATGTCTCTCTTTTTTATCACTTACTTCAATACGGGTAAGCATATAGAACGCAAGTAAGTTCATAACAATGGTGGCAATAGTATTCACACGAAACCCTAAGGTATACAGAATTGGAGCTGTAGCAGCTCCGATTGCCCTACCCAAAGAAAAAGCGCCGACACTCAGCCCCATCAAGGTTGCCCGGGCAGAGGGTAAGATTTCTGTCATGATCGGCAGGCTGCTGACGATCATTGTTTCAAAACTAAGGTAGAACAGAAACAAACCAATCAGAGCACCGATTATTGAATGTGCGATCCAAGGCATGATCAAGGCAACAGCCATGTTTAAGATCAAAGTGATCATTACAGTGCGTTTCTTTCCCACTTTATCAACAATAAACGCTGTTACACCTTCACCGAGCATTTCTGCAGAGCCAATAACAATCGAAGCTGCCCCTAGCGCAGCTATCTGCAGCTGGTATGAATCCTCCAACCATACTCCAAACATGAGATTCACAATTTCATTGCCCATCGTGACTGCCGTTGCCATAACAAGGGCGGCGACAGCGGACTTACTATGGAAGACGATTCCAATGTTCTGTTTGAAGCCAGATGCCCGGGTTGCGTTTATTGAACCCCCCGGAACAAACCGGAGAACCGCAACAAAACAGACAAATCCCAGAATGGTTAACAGGGGAAAAGGAGCCAACCACCCTTTCGCAGCGATCAAAAGTCCAATTAGGGGGACACCTGCAATAAACGCCAGAGACCAATTGAATTCAACAATTGCCATCATGCTTCCCCGTTGTTCATAAGCTACTTCATCACCCAAAAAAGCCTGGGTAGAAGCAACAAAAATGAACACACCCAAAAATGACACACTGATTGCGGTTACAAATATGGGAAAATTTGGCATGATCCAGACCAGACCATTCCCTATAGTAAATAGTGCAGTTCCGATCAACATCCCAAATCGTTTGTTGTACCTGTCTGCCAGACTTGAAAATAATGGGCTAAGGATTCCTATCATGGAACGGGCAGTGAGCGCTAGTGACATGTCTCCAATGGTCACTCCCAACCCGCGTGCAAAATGCGATAGAAAAGGATAGAACATGCGGTTAGAAGTACTGAAGATCGTTCTCACCAATGTAAACAAAATGATCTGGATTTTCAATGTTGAACTTATGGGCTGCCTGGTATTCATAGATCAATAATCCCTTTATTTGATAAAAACCAATAGTAAATCTTCATGGGTTCATTGCTCAACCAGTATTAAAAAAGAATGGCGAGTTTTGCACCGCCATTCTTTGCGGATTATGAAATCATTTTATTCAATTGGCTTTTGAGGACGTTCAGGCAAGCTAAAGAAATAAACCCACTTGCTGTCATATCGATCCACTCGACCAGCACGAATTAATATCTCTAGCTCTTCATCTAAAATATGATGACTGACAAGAGGTTCGCAATCTTTAATGAAAGTCCCTTCAGCAACATCCTGGAAAAGATCATTTCCCCAATCGATGACTACTCTTCCATCGTGTAACATCAATACCCAATGACGATCAATCGGTGAACCAACTGGCATGACTCGCCTCTCATAAAAAACTTAATTACGGATTAACTTTCAGCGACAATTTGTGCAAAATTCGTATTCTTTAATCGGTCAACCAAATCTTTTTGCACATCACACCAAATTTCATGTAATGGACAATTCGCCTTGACAAATGGGCATCCCGCCGGGGATAAAGTGCATTCATTCACCGCTATAGGGCCATCGATCGCTTCCACTACTTCTAAAATTGAGATTTCTGATGCGGGTCGTGCCAATGTTACACCACCGTGCGCTCCCCTCGATGTATGGATAAATCCTGCAATAGACAATTGCGAAATAATTTTCGCGAGAAATGATGGGGGTATTTGCTGTTCTTCGGCAATTTGGCTGGTTGCTGCCCGTTGTTTGGGTTCCAAACGAGCCAAGAACATCATTGCACGGAGTGCATAATCAGCCTGGCGTGTAATCTGCATCTTTCAAAATCCTTTTCTTAATATCAGGTAAAAATACTCTACTTTGCAATTAGTCTATTCTACTCCAAATTTACCAACAAGTGTAATTGGTCACAGGGTAATCATGACCTTTTTACTTTGGTATAATCATAGCATGACAAAATTTAATTTTTATATTCCAATTCAGGTGCGATATAGTGATCTCGATGCTCAATGGCATGTGAATAATGCCAAATTTATGTCTTACATCGAACAAGCTCGTTTTGAATATCTGGTTAAATTAGGCCTATTTGATGGCAAATCATTTGAAGACCTTCAGGTGATCGTTGCAGATGTTCATATTGCTTACAAGGCTCCCATCATGCTCGGGCAGAATGTGCGTGTGGGTGTGCGGGTAACTCGTATTGGGAATAAAAGTTTGCAGTTTGAGTCTCAAATTGAAGACGCTGACGATGGCTCTATACTTGCGACTTGTGAAAACGTGATGGTAGCGTATGACTTCCATACACATACCAGCAAGCCTGTATCTGATCAATGGCGCCAGGTTATCAGTACTTTTGAAGGGCTTGATTCTGCAAAATAATTCGCCTGATTCTTGTAAACAAAAAGGATGCTATGGAACTCCCAAACATTGACGCTGATTTTTTGCAAGCGTTCTTGAAAGAACTTTTGGAAACCCCAAGCCCCACCGGGTACAGCCGGGAGGCAATCGCGTATGTTCAACGCACAGTCGAACCATATTTACCGCAATCTGCCAGAGTGATCCGCAAAGGCGGCTTATTAGCAATGCTACCAGGAAAAAACCCTGATCTGGCACGAGCGGTGACGGCTCATGTGGATACATTAGGCGCGATGGTAAAAGAGATCAAGCCGAATGGCCGGCTACGACTCAGCAAACTGGGTGGTTTTGCCTGGAACACTGTTGAAGGAGAAGGTTGTTGGGTGCAGACCCATGATAGAGGACGAATACGGGGTTCTATCCTCATTGAAAACGCATCAGTGCATGTACATGCCGATAAAGTTGAAAAAACACCCCGCGAAGATGCAACGATGGAAGTTCGCCTGGATGCAATCACATCCAATCAGGCAGAAACAAAAGCCCTCGGAATTGATGTAGGTGATTTTGTGTTTTTTGATCCTCGTGTAGAAATCACCAACGGCTTCATTCGTTCGCGTCATCTGGATGATAAGAGTGGAGCGGCATGTATTGTTACCGCATTAAAAGCAATTTCTAATGCTGGAATTACGCCTGCGAATAATAGCTATTTTTATTTCTCCAATTATGAAGAAGCTGGGCATGGTGGCGCAGCAGGGTTGCCTAAAGGGATCGATGAACTATTGGTAGTCGATATGGCAGCTGTGGGGGAAGGACAGAATTCAGACGAGTTCCACTCCACACTATGTGTCAAAGATGGTGATGGAGCATACCATTATGATCTCATGGAACGCCTGAAAACCCTCGCAAAGCAAAATCAAATCGACTACAAACTGGATATCTATCCATATTACCGATCCGATGGTGGAGCATTTTTAAGGTCAGGTGCAGATGTTGCAGTAGCACTGATCGGGCCTGGGGTAGATGCTTCTCATAATTATGAAAGAACCCACATGGATGGTTTGATCGCCACAACACGTTGGATCCTGGCATTTCTTCTTTCATAAACTTTATACTTTGCCTTAGCAGTATCTTGCAGCTTGATGATTGTAGTCGTAGAATCTGTGCATTAATTCATTCCAGAAATAGCGGGAGCTCGAATGCATTGGAATAAATATGGCTTACTTCTCGTCGTTATGGTACTTATAATGAGCGGCGTATTATCTGCATGCTCAGGTTCTTCTTCATCAGTTGAAAGCATCTCACCCACAGCAGTAAATCTGGTTGCTTCTCCAACTCCTACAATAGAATCAATTATCTCTCCAACCCCCACGCAGGAACCAACATTGGAACCTACTGCAACGGCAACAAGCACCCCCATACCGGCGTTGGAAGTGGAAGCGGTGAATGCCTGGTGTATGCCTGAAATCTACGGAACTGCCGGCACGATCACATCTGCAGCTATGCCAGAAAACGGCAGGGCAGCATCCCAAACCGATGATGGCACGATGTCACTCTTATATCCAGATAGTGTCTGTACTTTTTCATTCACTTTCAACCAGACTTCACCTGAAGGGTTGACACTGAAATGGTTTGAAAAAAGCAACCTGGTCACTCCCTGGTTGACAATAAACCTTCAGACCGATCCAACAGACGAACAGATTTCATTTGGAACAACCAACCATTCTTATGTTATCAGCCCACCTTTATGGTTCATTGACTATCAATTACAATTGCAGGCTCGGGATGGCAGCGTTTTATGGGAAGGTCCTATTCACCTCGAACGTGATTGGCAGCCAGAATTGTGTTGGAATCTGGTTCTTCCAAACCCGGTAACCCTGTTATGTGCAAAAATGCAGGATTTGCACCCCTGGGATCCCGGATATGGGATAATCGATCTTACTCCTTACGACAACAACAAAGAAGAGTGATTTTCAAATAGAAACATAAGCGCAGATGAAATCATCTGCGCTTTTTTTATTCACCCAAAACAGCTTTATGCTAATTTAGGATTACGCTTCATTCCGTTTCTTGCAAATACATATCCAGATCATCCATATCAATATCTGATTCTGATAGCACTTTACCCCTGACAGAATGCCCACTTTGGTGAACGGATTCCATATCCCCTGTTAACAAAGGATGCCATGAGGGAAGAGGTTCATGAAAAGCAAGCCTTCTATATGCACAGGTCTCAGGTAACCAGTGTAATCGCATTACCACATCAGGGGTAAGTGCGATGCATTCTGGATTGAATATATGACGTTGTTCATATTGGGTACACTGGCATTTCTCAATATCAAGATATTTACATACCACCCGGGTAAAAAAAATATCTCCCGTTTCTTCATCTTCCAGTTTATGCAGGCAGCATTGCGCACACCCATCGCATAATGATTCCCATTGTTCTGGACTCATTTTTTCCAAAGGGGTTGTTTCCCAGAAAGGGTAAGCTACTCTCATGCATGTATTATAATCGCTTCATGGCTTTATCCTCCAAACAGATCGTCAGAACATGGTGGCCTTTGGCAGCCAGTTGGCTATTAATGGGGCTGGAAAGTCCAGCCATCAGTGCAGTGATCGCTCGCCTTCCCAATGCAGAGGTGAATCTTGCAGCTTACGGAGGAATTGTTTATCCGGTTTCTTTAATTATTGAAGCTCCGATCATCATGCTGTTAGCCGCTTCAACAGCCCTCAGCCTGGATATGCCCTCTTATCGAAAAATGTATAAATTCATGATGTGGACCGGATTCAGTATGACTGTGGTTCACATTTTGGTGGCATTCACCCCACTGTATTATGTGGTAGTCCGTAACATCATAGGCTCCCCCGAGGAGATCATCGAACCTGCCCGGATTGGGTTAATGTTCATGACCCCCTGGACCTGGTCGATTGGGTACAGGCGGTTTCAACAAGGAGTGATGATACGGTATAACCATTCTCAGGCGGTCTGGTATGGAACCATGGTACGGCTATGCAGCCTGGTTATACTTCTATCTATCGGGTACTCCATCGGCTCATTACCCGGTGTGTTGGTTGGGGGAGGAGCGCAGGGTTTTGCCGTTTTGGCAGAAGCAATATTTAACGGAATTTATGTTCAGCCTGTAATTCGCAAATATCTCGTCCCCGCTCCTATTGTCAAACCTCTCACATGGAAGGCATTCTTTGCTTTTTACATCCCTCTCATGCTCACATCTTACCTGTCACTCATCTGGCAACCTATTGGCAGCGCTGCACTCAGCCGTATGCCTAAAGCTGTAGAATCTCTGGCTGTCTGGCAGGTGCTGTCTGGATTGTTATTTATTTTGCGAAGCCCAGGAACTGCACTTAATGAGGTAGTGGTAGCTTTTCTAGAAAAGCCAGGTGCTTATCGCTTACTTAAAAAGTTTGCAATCTATTTGATCGTATTATCAACTGCGGTTTATTTCATTATCGCCGCTACACCTTTGGCAACACTCTGGTTTGAAGAATTATTTGAATTGAGACCCGCTCTATTGGAATTAGCCTTGATCGCTTTTTGGATTGGCATTCCTTTGCCTTTGCTTACTGTTCTTCAGAGCTGGTATCAGGGAGCAATTTTGTTCAGCAAAAATACACGCCCCATACCAGAATCAGTGGCGATTTATTTAGGAGTGATCATTCTTGTATTGTTGGCTGGAATCCTCTGGTCCAGAACTCCCGGGGTATATTTCGGCATATCTGCATTAGTCTCAGGAACTGGAGCGCAGGTAATATGGATGTATATTCGCAGCCGAAAGATCATGAAACAGGTAGCTGCAAGAGATATATCGATCAAGACAACTACCGTTTGATTGCCAAAGTTGCAATAAATTCAGGAAAGTATTTCGAAATTATTGAACTGGGATCGATATCTTCATAAAAGCCAGCTAAAATAAAACCTGCTGCTAGTTGCCCTCCAATTTGCTCGCTAAGGGTATGGCTGAATTCAAGGGGTTCCATGTTTTCCATGTATTTTGTCAATTCTTCTTCGGATAAATCATCACAGTCAGAATACGGGAGAGGGTGTTCGACAATCATCTGACCATTTTCCAGGGCATCAAAATTAAATAAATATGTTGCAGGATTGTTGAAACCCGAAAGCAATCTGCCTTCTGTTCGTAGCACCCGATAAGCTTCTTTCCATACCGCAATCACATCAGGGGTAAAGACGTTGGATACCGGGTGCACGATCATATCAAAACAATCATCGCCAAAGCAAGAAAGGTCCTGCATATTACCCTCCACCAGTCGAATATCCAACCCCTCTCTTCGTGCAACCATTTCATCCTGCGCCAGTTGAGCAGGCGATTGATCAAAAACCGTTACCCTGGCGCCAACAGCAGCCAGTAAGGGTCCTTGCTGCCCACCTCCTGATGCAAGACAAAGTACTTCTTTACCTCGTATATCTCCCCACCATTCTTCAGGCACAAATTTTGTAGGGGTAAGCAAAATTTGAATTGTTCCACTTCTGGCAACCTGTACCTGTTCATGTGTAACAGGGATTGTCCACAAATTCCCTTTGGCTACCTCATTGTTCCAGGCTTCACGGTTATAAGAAAAAATATCCATTTCACTTCCTGGTAGAGAAATGCATTACACTCTTACCAATGATGTTCTTGAAAGGTACCTCACCAAATTCATTGCTATCCACGCTTTCTGGTACATTACCGATCAGCCAGCAGACTTCTCTCTCTGGATATACCGCCTGTACCCTTTTTACGAGAGTGCCATAACCGGGTTGGCGAAATACCACCACATCGCCTGGCTTTAACTTGCGTTTATCAACCCTGGTACAAATGAGAATATAATCACCCGGCTGAAATTTTGGGGTAAGAGAAGCACCTGTAATGCGCAGGATCCGTATCAAAGCGGGACCATCAACTTATAAATTGGTTATTGCTGCAGAATCAGATCAAACTAATCCATTATAGTATTGGGTAGGTGATTTCTTCGGAAGGTTTATATGGAGCGACAACTTTCTTCGTTTGCACACCTTTGCTTTCCCAAAATATTTCAGCAAATCGATTTACCAGATTAAGCAGCTCTACTCCATTCTCTCGTACCACAGACTGCCTGCATTTCGATCCCATCTGCATGATCTTATAAGTCAATTCCGGTAGTTCGGGATACTTTTCCAGATGTTCTTTCTTGAAATAATCACCCATGATCACACGTATCTCTCGCTTGCATTGTTCGGCGTGTTCTTCCTTAACGGAAACATAACGGATCATGCTGTTACGAAAAGTCATATCGACTTTTTCAGTTTTTTTATCAAGCTCATTCATCAGATCAATCATGCGAATGACAGTAAGTGCAGAAAGTTGGGCTAGATGTGGATCATAAATTCCACATGGAATATCGCAATGGGCACTGGCTGTTTCAAAATGGATTAATTTATCCAGCTTTGAAAGTGTTTGAACTATCATAGTTTCCTCCATATCTATACTATAAATTTATTTTATTGAAGGTAAAAACTTATGTCTGTTTGCCAGTAATTTACTTGCTTCCTCTTCGCTAATGGCGCTGCTGATCAGAAATCCCTGTACATCATCACAACCTTTCGATTGAAGGAATTCTAATTGACGCATTGTTTCTACGCCTTCAGCAGTAACACTTAAATTCAAGATATGCCCCATGGCAATGATAGCGGTAATGATGCCTGACTCATCTGTAGCTTCATGGATATCCCAAATAAAAGATTGATCGATCTTCAAACGGGTAACGGGAAAACGTTGAAGATAGGAAAGAGATGAATAGCTTGTTCCAAAGTCATCAATAGAAAATTGAAGCCCAACCGAGTGTAATGTTTCTAGCGCTCGAGTGGTGACCGCAATATCCTGCATCGCAGCGGATTCTGTGATCTCCAGGTGAATTAATTCTGAAGGAACACCTACTTCTTTCATTATGGATTGGACAAGTTCTGGCAATTTTGGATCCTGGAGCTGGCGAGCAGATAAATTGACCGCAATGGGAATATTTTCATACCCTGCTTCAGCCCAAAGTTTGGCTTGTTTACACGCTTGGCGAAGCACCCATTCTCCAATGGGCATGATCAGACCTGTTTCTTCAGCCAATGGGATGAATTCATGAGGAAAAACCAACCCTCGAATTGGATGTTGCCAGCGGATCAATGCTTCAAAACTACTGATGATCCCACTTTTTAAATTCACTACAGGTTGAAAATAAAGCACAAATTCTTCTCGTTCAACAGCCCGGCGAAGTTCAGCTTCAAGTTGCAGAAGTTCCAGGTTTTGAGCATGCATTTCAGTATCAAAAAGGGCGTAGCGTGCTCTGCCAGCTGCTTTTGCTCGATACAGTGCAGTATCAGCATCACGCAGCATATCTTCAGCACGTTCATAACCTGTTGAGGTTTGGGCTATACCGATGCTGGCAGTTGCAAATACTTCATGACCAAACAGGTTGAACGGCAATTCCAGAGATTGTTGTAACCGTTCGGCAACACGTATGGCATCCTGAATTCCTTCAATATCATCCAATAAAATTGCGAACTCATCTCCACCCAGACGTGCGAGGGTATCGCCAGTACGCAGGCTGGACTGCAAGCGTTCAGCGATAGAGAGCAGCATGGAGTCACCAATAGCATGCCCAAGCGAGTCATTGACAATTTTAAATCGGTCCAGATCAAGATAAAGCACTGCAGCCTGATAGTTGGATCGCCGGTGACTGCGGTCGATTGCACGCAGCAACTGATCCATGAAGTAAATGCGGTTATGCAAACCGGTCAATGGGTCGTGCAGAGCATCGTGCAGCAGTCTTTCTTCTGTTACTTTACGGGCAGTGACATCACTCAAGGAACCTGCCATTCTTCTTGTTCCGGTTTTACTATCCCAATTGGCATTCCCACGAGCCAACACCCACCGATAAAATCCATCCCGGTGGAAAATACGGTGTTCACTTTCGAAATGAGTGGTGTGACCTTCCAAATGATTCCTGATTTCAGCATTTACACCTTCAATATCCTCTGGATGAATACGCCCGAACCACTCATCTGGGCTATCACCAATTTCATCATCATTAAAACCCAACATGGCTTTCCAACGTGGTGAATAATAGATCGTATTGGTTTGCAAATTCCAATCCCAAATACCATCGTTTGCACCCTGCACAGCCAGAGCATAACGGGTTTCACTTTCTACAAGCGCAAGTTCAGCTTTTTTCCTCTCAGTCATATCGTTTGCCAGACAGAGTACCTGGAATCCTGTGTCTGTTTTTATGGGAGAGTAGGTTATTTGAACCAATCGAATTTCTCCGAGACGATTGACAATTTCGCCTTCAAAATACTTGCCTGATTGTTTTAGATTTCCACTATCAGAAACTTCACCCTTTTCCAACATTTCTTTGATAAATTTATTTAGCGCATCAGGATCTTTATACTTTTCGTTATCTTTAGGAAGGATCATCTGGTGAAATTCAATAACATCTTTACCAATGACTTCATCACGTGGAATCTTGGTAATGGCTTCCATGCCTTTGTTCCATTCAACGATTTTGGCTTTCTCATCCAAAAGAAGAACACCATCATCCATATTATTGACAATGCTTCGATATTTTTGCTCATTTTGGCGTAAAGCTTCTTCGGCTCTTTTTGCATCAATGGCAGAAGCGATTTGTTCCGAAACGAACTCTAAAATATCTTTGTGTTCTTCGGTGTATCTTACTCCCTGATCATAACTCTGAACTACTATAACCCCAATGATGGAATTAGAAACCAGTAAAGGCATTCCCAACCAATCGATAGATGGAGAGCCGAAGCTATCCACCTCTCCGGTTTGTACCAGTTTATCAAAAGAACTTTCACCTGAAATTAGCAGAGGTTTTCCCGTACGTAATACATAATCAGTTAATCCCCTGCCGCCCTGCGATCGAGGACTGGGTATTGGATCAAACTCATCCACCCAATAAGCAAAATGGATAAGATTATCCGAAGGTTCGATTAAAGCAATATACAAATTACGAGCAGGCATCAGATCTGCCACGATTGTATGGATCAGGTAATATAACTCATCCAAATTATGCACAGAATGTGCTGCTTGCGAGATTTTATACAATGCTTCCTGAACTAATGCAGTCCGGTTAAAAGATGTAACATCTATCAGCACAGCATACGATTGGAAAGGCTTTCCATTATCAGACCTATCTGCCACACTTGAATAAAGGACATCGACTTGCCTGCCGTTCTTGTGACGAAAGCACAATGGGAGCTCATTGCAAGATAGCAGGTCGATCAATAGGGGTTGTTCTTTCTTTTTTGTTTTATCAGGAATCCCATTCACCAGGAAATCGGTTATTTTTTTCCCAACAACCTCATCTTTTTCATAACCCAAATGCCTTAACCAGTAATCATTGACCCTGATGATCTTTCCTTGATTATCGATTGTATGCATCATTACAGGTGCTTGTGAATAACAGATCATAGAACTCATATCTACATCCCCCATTTTACTTAAGTAATTATCAATAATGGGAATATCAAAAGAATCATTTTCTTTGGATTGATTGCCCCTTACTGGTTTTACTGACATAAGTCATACCTTTGCTTCTATTTTTTTTGCTAGAAAAAAGATGGGTTACTGATTTTTATACTGAATGAATCAATTATATAGTGCTTTTAAATTATGATTCAAGATAATTTACTTTACAGATTCGCAAAAAAAACCGCTCCACCTTTTTAATTGGTGGAGCAGGGTTGATCATGATTGGTACTACTCATGGATATTTTTTAGAAATAGGATGTATTAAGGTGCAGCAGGTGTGATGATCCACAAAATAATATAGAGAAGCAATCCATTTCCACCCAGCAATGCAAGAATAGCAAAACCTAGTCGCACTAATGTCGGGTCCCAACCAAAATATTCAGCCAACCCGCCACAAACACCACCAATCATCATATCACTTTTACTTCGGTACAACCTTCGCGTTTCCATTTTGAACTCCTTTATTCTATATACGGAGAAATAACAAAATGGTTGCTCAAAATTAAATGGTGTCAGATGCAAGGTCTTTCAAGAAACGAATGGTATCATCCTGGTTTTGAATAATAGCTTCCATGACATCCCGCATGGATAACACTCCCTGGATTTTGCCCTCCTCCACAACAGGTAAATGTCTGATATGGTTTCTGGTCATCAATTCCAGAGCTTTTTCCAGATTTTCACGTGACGAGATTGTAATAACAGGAGATGACATGATCTCTCGTACCGGAACATCTCGAGAAGCCTTCCCCTTTAGAATGATCTTTCTAGCATAATCACGTTCAGAAATCACACCAATAAGGCTATTTGCTTCAATAACTAATAAGGCACCAATATTCTTCTCAGCCATTACCTGCAAAGCATCATACACTTTAGCGTCAGGTTCAATGCTCCAAATGGTGTGCCCTTTCTTCGCTACCAAGTCCAAAACGGTAAGCATAACACACCTCCTTAAAGCAGTATAACCTGATTCAATTCTCAAAACAATGCCCTAACGCTGTGTCTCCACCCAAACCAGGTTTCCGTCTGTAGCAATATCCACCCAACCACAAGATTGCGTATTCAAGAGGTTTCTCGAAGATATTTCCCCTCCTGAAGCTGTATTCACTATCATGAGAGGATCCTCGATAAAAGAATCAATCCATATGCCAGAGTCTTCATCCCGCTCTGCCAGAAGCAATCCATCCAGTGTAAGGCTATTCTCTTCTAGCCATGATCGCAAGGTGGCAGGATCATTTCTTCCTGGTACCAACAAGGAAAATTTACCATACTGGATTACATAAGGGCAGCTTTGATCGCAAAATGATGATACGAAAATCTTAACCGAATCGCCAAGAGTTATTGTTCTCGGAAGCTCCACACTTTGATACTCTCCTCCCCAATCCATTGATTTGCTAGAAAGTTCAGCTCCATTTGTGGTTGCTATCAAAGAATCAGTTGCCAGAATGAACCCGGGATATCTGGATGATATCTGCGAAATGCTCTTTCGATCGATGTTTTCGGATACCCAGATTACACCTGAAAGCTTTGTAGATGGGGCATCCTGCCATTGAGTAATCTCCTGTATTGCTGCGGATGCTTCTTTTCCACCTGCGATCAACCAGGTAGATCCATGTCCGTCCCGTAGAAGTACCCCTTGCCCGCTTCCCTGGTCTGGAATAACAATATGCAGCCGGGTATCCAGTCGTTCTATCGCTGGTTTCCACACAGCGATTGCCAACAATGCAGTGCAAAGAAGTAATGTAGAAGGCAGTACAATCTTTCGCCAGATTTCCGATAACCTGGTGCGAAAAGCGACCAGTATGAGTAGAAAATAGAAGAAGATCAACCCGAGAGGCGAAAAAGATTGCAAGGCTACCGGGCTACCACCTAACTGGCTTAACCAACAAACCATCT
This sequence comes from Anaerolineaceae bacterium, assembly GCA_034430215.1. Lineage (GTDB taxonomy): Bacteria > Chloroflexota > Anaerolineae > Anaerolineales > Anaerolineaceae > UBA4782. Next base: position 22,033 of record DAOUFE010000023.1, read on the forward strand.
TGATGGTATAAGCGATCGCTGGCCAGGCTAACCAGGCAAATATCTGTCCAAGCGGAAACCAGATCAGAGAGAAGATAACCATCACCCCACCCAGGATCATCACCAATGGTTGAGGGGGAAGAATGAGTGGGTTTGCGATCAAACTGATCAGCGGAAACTGCTTGAAATGAAATGCCAGCACAGGTAAAGTGGTGATTTGTGCAGCCAGGGTGAAGAAGAAATATTCGACAATTGCTCTGGAAAAAATAGAATTCTGTAAGCGTGGAAAGTGTCTGGTCATCCAATCCTCGAACCAGGCTGAAATCGAATCAGCAAACATCACTAATCCCAAAGTGGCACAAAAGGATAATTGAAAGCTCGCATCCCATAACAGCCCGGGGGTAATGGCTGTCATCACTGCAGCTGTAAATACCAGGCTGTTCATTCCAACCTGTCTTCTTCCTAGAACCTGTCCCAACATGCCCATCATACCCATAATAGCTGCGCGAACCACAGGGGGTTGTGCACCAACAAGTAAGGTATATAAAAGGATGGTTATGACTGTGAGCCAAAAGGCTTTGCGTTTATTCGAGAATATTCGGGAGAATAATTTAATAAATACCCCACTGAGAATGGCAATGTTGAAACCTGAAATAGCGATGATGTGCGAAGTACCAGTATTTCGAAAAGCGGTGACCAACTCGTTTGATATGTGCTGCTCATCCCCTAAAAGAATCCCTGTCAACAGAGCTGCTTCATTCTGCGACAGGAGACGAAAGATACATTCCTCAGCAGCGATGCGTACCTTCCAGAGGATTCCCAATAAAGTTGGCGTTTCAGCAGACTGGACATGCAGCACACTGGGATATACCATATAGGCATAAATCCTTTTTCGAGCCAGATAATCACGATAATCAAAGCCGTTGCCCTCTGGCGGGTCATTCAGTTTTCCATCCAATACGATCTGGTCACCCACCTGCCAATCAGGATTCCAGGGCAGGCGCACAAGCACATTTCCCTTCACTTGAATTTCAGAGCCGTCATCTGGCAAGATGATGGTTTTCACCTTCACATGCAACAATACCGCGTTGCTTCGAATATCAGGGAAGGAATTTACTTCTCCTTTTAGAATAACGCTGTCATACCTGGTATACCAGGCAGCATGAGATGGATTGATCACAGGTTGCGACAATTGGTATCTGGCTGATCCTGCTGTGATACATGCAAGAAGAAACAATACGGGGAATGGACTGATCTTCTTCCATTGACGAGTTGCATGCCATGATGCTGTAAACCGTTGTTCGAACCAGCTTCCTGCAAACAATAGTACGGTAAAAAGTAGCCACCAACCCCAATGCAAATTCACCTGGGCAGAAAGAAGAATGCCAGCCATGAATGCCAGGGATATCCATAAAAGAGGTAGATGCCGCATTGATTATCGTTTTAGAAATGGTATGAACTTCGGTGTATGCCTTTTGTATTCTCGATACTGCTCTCCAAATTCGATCTCCAACTTTCGCTCTTCAAAGATCACCCCAATAAATATGTACGCCGTCGCTGCAATATTAAACGCCAGGATATTTTGACTCATAAAAGGGAGAAACCATATCAAAAAAAAGCTGCCTGTATAAATGGGATGCCTGATATAGTGAAATACTCCATTGGTAATGAAAGGCACGGTTTTGTTTTCAAATCCAGGCTTCACCGCCTGCGAGAAACCTAAAAAGATCATAGTCCCTGTTTGATGAACACTATACATTACAAGCCCAACGCCTGCCAGTTGGATGATCCCTGTGATGATGATCCAGGGAAAAGGGATTGTGTAGAAATGTTTATCAGGAAGGAAAATCACTGCAGCCAGCACCCCCAAAAAAGATAGAGCGCTGAATATCACATAAATGAGTCGATAATATTGGTGATACAGAATACCAAATCTGTTTTCCAGCATCTCTTTAACAGTCAGAGATGCTAAAACTGAGTGAATTGCACCCCAAATTCCAACTACCAGTACAATAATCACAACACTGTACATCTAGATCGTCCTCACTATTGGTATGATTGTAATTCGGAGATGACACCGACGCAATTTCTTTCAAGAAAATAATGAGTAGTGTCTGATCAGGTGATATGTTTTGTAGTCATTTGTTCTGTTTTTGACGCATGGCAATCTTGTTTTTGAGATCGCTTCATTGCATTCGCTATGATATCCGATACTGCACAAGGTGAGATTTTTGAGTTGCTTCGCGCTTTTTGGATAACAACAAACAGAAAAGAGCATCTTTTGTGTTCCTGGCTCCCTTTGTGGTAAACAGACTCATCATTTGTCAGGAGGTTATTGATGATAAATGTGTGCGTACAGTGTGGATTATATCGGGCAGATAAGATCATTGATCCAAAAGGTCCATATGCCATCTGTCCTGAATGTGGTCACAAGCATCTCTTTTTACAATTACCTCTCTTTGTTTTGTCTGGAGCGAGTGGGACAGGGAAGACCACAATCCTTCATTATCTCTTGGGAGAAGTAGACGAATTTGTGCTGCTCGATTCGGACATTTTATGGCGAGCCGAGTTTGATCATCCAGAAAATCACTACCGTGAATATTTCGAGACGTGGCTAAGGATGTGCAAGAATATCGGGCAATCTGGCCGGCCAGTGATGATATTTGGTTCCGGGATAGGGGTGCCAGAAAATATCGAGCCCTGCATCGAACGGCGTTATTTTTCACAAATCCATTATCTGGCACTCGTATGTAGCGAAACAGAGTTGGAAAAGCGGTTATTGAGACGCCCTGAATGGCGGGGATGTAAGAGCAAAGAGTTCATTCAATCGCAGAAAGTTTTCAATCGCTGGTTCATGGATAACGGGAACATAGGAAATCCAAAGATAGAATTGCTGGATACGACGAAAGAAACGATCGAAGAAACAGCAAGTGCCATTCTTGCATGGAGTAAGCGATGTAAAAAATGATGCTGACTGTAACGATATTCTCCTCTTATGGTATGATTTTAGCCCGGAGATGAAACGGATGCAATTGCAGAAAATACTACAAAAGAAATGGGTTTATCCCCTTTCGCTTTTTCTGGTGATGCTGGCAGCTTATGGGTTGCAGATCACAAAACTGGGATTCTATTGGGACGATTGGCAGGCACTCTTCCTTTCCCGCTTTAACAACATCAAAGCCTATTGGGATTTCTTCCTTTCTGATCGCCCTATTTCAGCCTGGACATATATCATCACTATGCCAGTGCTGGGGCTTCACCCCCTTGCCTGGCAACTTTTCTCATTACTCATTCGCTGGCTGAGTGTGATGGGGCTGGTCTGGGCTTTGATTGGTGTCTGGCCGCAGCGTCGCTGGCAGGTGCAATGGATGGGATTGCTACTGGCAATTTTCCCTGGTTTCTCCCAGCAGGCAATTTCAGTGGCGTATTCACAACACTTCATCACCTATGCGCTGTTCACATTATCTCTTGCAGGAATGGTTGCCGCAGCTCTTCACCCCAAAAAATACTGGCTTTTCATGCCTTTATCGGTAATTGCCAGCCTTCTGCAAATGCTGACCATGGAATATTTTGCCGGTTTGGAGCTTCTACGCCCTTTGATCCTGGGGTTTATCGTTTGGCCACAAAAACAGAATGTCCGATCCGCCTTCCGGAAAATAATGCTGCAGTGGCTTCCCTATATCTTTACTTTCGCTCTCTTTCTCGTTTACCGGTTTGTACTCCTACCCGATTGGCTGCCAACAAAAGACCAAAACGCCCCTGTGTTGCTGCAACAACTGATCTCTCAACCATTCAGTACATTGCTTCAGTTGATCCAGGTAGCGGTACAGGACACATTGCACACCTCTCTGTTTGCCTGGGTAAATACCATTGCACCCGACACTGTTGCCCTGACCTCAAAGTTCACCATATTTTCCTGGGTGATAGGTACGCTGGTGGCTGTCGCAATAGCCTGGGGAAGCATCATCCGCTCAAAAGCGGAAGATCAAAACACTGAACCTGAAAACAAATCCCATTTCACAAGGCAGGCTATCCTTCTGGGTTTGGCTGGATTGATCCTGGGTGGTATTCCAGTATGGATCACAAATCGTTCGATCCTTGTGGGTGCCTGGTCAGACCGCTTCACTCTGGCACCAATGCTGGGAGCGGTCATTCTTATCGTTGCACTGGTGGATTGGCTGGGACGCACCCCGAGCCGCAAAGCGATCATGCTGGCTTTTCTGATGGGAATTTCTATCGCTGCCCATGTACGCACTTCAGATAAATATGCCAATCATTGGCAGCTCCAAAAACAATATTACTGGCAGCTTCATTGGCGTATCCCATCGTTGGCTAAAGGCACTGCAATCCTTTCCCCTGAAATGCCATTTTCTTATGTATCGGGTACTTCAATGGGATTTGCCTATAATATTCTCTACGACCGGGCGCCCGATTCTACCCAGGTACCATACTGGTACATCGAAGCCTTGCGCTATCGAAATAGTAATGTTTTGGCAGATTTCCTACCTGACACGCCCATTACTTATAAAGAGCTGCGAAATATTGTTTTCAAAGGAAATACAGACCAGGCGATTGCTGTGAATTACAAACCTGCACGCGGATGTGTACGCGTCATGGATCCGATCTACCGTGACGCTCCCTACCTTTCTGATTACCCGATTTACGAAGGAGAAATTGAGCTGTATGGCATCTCTCATACCGAACAGATCCTTGCTGAACCGGTTGGTAATGACAATCTGTTGACCTCCATCTTCGGTGCACCTCCCGTAGATGACTGGTGCTATTATTATCAACGTGCGGACCTTGCACGCCAACAAGAAGATTGGGATTCCATACCAAGTATTTATTATGAAGCCGACAGACTGGGATACAGCGCATATAATGGCACTGAATTGATCCCGTTTATCGAAGGATTTGCTGCTTCAGGGAATACCAGCCTCGCACTCGATTTAACCAAACAGGCTTTATCGAAAACGGATGGCATGAACACTTTGTTATGCCAGACATGGGCGCGGATCGAAAACCGATCTTCGAGTAACACAGAAATTAAACAAGCAGCAGCAGAGGCGGATGCTCTGCTGCATTGCAAGAAATAACATTCGAAAATAAGAGAAATTTTTCAGGATTGAGCCCTTCAATACAGGGCTTCAATTAACTTTGTTCTGTCTGAATCTCTCTAATACGAGTATACCCCGCATAGAATCCATGATATTTTTCCGGCAGACACACCGCGATCCTGCACATGACTTCATCGGTCAATTCTTTTATGCTCTCTTCTCGATTTTTTCGATCGATAGGTGGTAGCTTATAAGCGGGACCAAACTTTGCAATGACGGTAGGCTTTTTTAATTTTCTAAACATGGGAACAACCTTTTCGGTACCTGCCAGACCTACCGGCACGATCGGCACATCCATTTTTGTAGCTAAGAGTATAGAACCCGATTTTCCTTCCAACAATGCACCTGTCTGGCTGCGTGTACCTTCAGGTGAGATACCCAATGCGATACCTTTTTTGAGCAATTCAAATGATTCTTTGAATGCTGTAAAATCCGCCCGCGTTCGATCTATCCAGATCCCTCCAGCACTTGTCGCAAACCAATGAAAGAAAGGATTCTTTTTATATTTATCCGTGACAAGGGCAGTGATATCTTTTCGACGCCCATTCATGAATAGGACAGGAATATCAAATCTACTGAGATGATTGGTCGTGATGAGAACCGGTCCCTCAAGGGGAATATGTTCGAGTCCAATATATATTACATTGATCAATTTCGGCATCAAATAACCGACAATTTTTTGTAAGTTTTCTCGTTTCACAGCTGACTCCTGCACCAGGATAAACACAAAGCAGTTTCAAAAGAAACGGGGGTATTTTTGAAAGTTATCAAGATAATAATAATCGAACCTGATTAAGCCGATTCATCTTGTGATTGAATAGCTTCTTGCTTTTTTCCATGTGAACGGGCTTTGAAGAATTCAATGATTGCAGGAATGCCGGGGATTAAAACTAAAGCAATCACCAATAATGAGAAATGATCCTTTACAAAGGGTACCTGCCCAAAGAAATAGCCTAGAAAAACAAAAGCAGCGGTCCAAGAAATACCACCAATAACGTTGTATGTAATGAAATATTTGTAGCGCATCTTCCCGATCCCCGCTACAAAAGGAGCAAAAGTGCGAATAATTGGAATAAAACGTGCCAGGAAGATGGTTATACCACCATGCTTATCATAAAAATTTTGAGTACGGATCAAATATTCCTTTTTAAGAAAACGAATATTTCCAGAAAAAGCACGCGGTCCAATGTAATGACCGATCCAGTAATTTGCGGTATCCCCCAGAATGGCAGCGGTTGCCATGAGAACAAAAATAAGCACTGGCCGAAGCGTAGTTTGTTCGGGTAATGCACTGATTGCACCTGCTGCGAAAAGAAGTGAATCTCCGGGAAGAAATGGGGTGAATACCAATCCAGTTTCAATGAAGATAACAACAAAAAGAATCAGATATGTCCAGAAACCAAAATCCGTCACCATCTGCGCAAGATGCACATCCATATGAAGGATGAAATCAACAAAGCTCATAATAATATCCATGTATGGAACCTAACCTTCTTAACGAATAGTAATCTAAATATTCTACTCTGTTTTCATGGGCGAATCGGTATTGTCTAAATCTATTCTCATCTCTACCACAGGAATTTCAGTTTCGGATTTTCTGATCAAATGATGTCGAGCGATAGCTAAGAATATGATCATGCAAATGGATAATATAAACAAGGCAAATGGAGCAATGCTACCTACACGTGTCAGGATCAGATTTAATGTAGTGACCGGCTCAAGATATTCGACAAATCCCATCAATAAACCAATTGCGTTCCATAATCCGTGAATAAAAACAGCTAGAAAATAGGCTTTAGCAAGACGATAATATTTTTTGTCATGCCATGCGCTTGCCAGACCCCAGCCCACAAGACCTGATGTAACCACATGCAACAAACCGGTACCCACCCTGCCAATCATTAAACCTGTCCAGGCTTCGTCCATAGGTGTAGCCATATATCCAATGCTTTCGATCAATGCAAAGGCTGCGCCACAAAACATACCATATAAGAAACCTTGAGACGAATCTACTTTTTTAACAAAAACCCACATCCAGATCGGTTTACACAATTCTTCTATGATCGGAATAATTACTGACATGGTACCCAGAATACTGAATATCACCCAGGGATTCTGTATCAGAGGTTTGATCACACGCATGATGAGAACAGTATTCATACCAGAGGAATTTAAAAGTTGAACAATCTTCATGAATTCCTCTGTCAACGACGGTGAAATGAAGATCACAATAATTCCTACAAGTGCGATCATCATGATAACGATAATTTCCAATACCATGACAAAGGCAGGTGTGATCAGCATATTGACCCCTAACAAGCTCCAGGTCGCTTGTTTATCTTCTGGCTGGACACCTTTGTTTCCAAGCCTTATCCATATCCAAAGGGGGATTGCGATCAAGAAAACCGTCAGAGCGGGTAATAGAAGCCAGTCTCCACTTGCTTTTTGTGAAAGCACACCACCCAATGCAAGGAGTGGCAGCCAGAGTCCAAGGAAAACAAATAGTAAGTATTTTTGTTTTGTAACAAACTTTTCAGGAAGAGGTTTATTCATCAACCGGAGAATAGCGTACACAATCCCCGGTACCAACAATACACTCACACCAATCAGTGTCCAACTTGCTACGAAACCCGGATATAGGAAATCTCTCGTTTCACCACCAATAACACCCACAAGACTACTTAAAAGAACGATCACACCTACAGTAATGGTAAACAACAAGCCACAACCACTGAAGATGAGATAGAGCAACGAAGGAATGTGGAGCTTTGAGTTTGTTTGTGTCATTCTTTAATGATTTCTATGCTCAAAATATAATCTGGTTCAGCTAACGCTTCACCACTCGAAGGATCGCGCGCGGTCAAAGAATTAACCACATCCAACCCATCCACCACCTGACCAAATATTGTGTAGTTCCCATTTAAAGAAGGTAGTGCATCCATGGTAATAAAGAATTGGCTGCCATTGGTATTGGGTCCGGCAGATGCCATGCCAACAACGCCGGCTTTGTCAAATCGAAGGTTGCTGATTTCATCACCAAAAATATAGCCTGGCAATCCATATCCCGAATTTGTTGGATCTCCTGTTTGGGCAAGCTGCCCAGCAAGTACGCGGAAGAAGGCATTGTTGTCATACCAGCCATTTTCAGCTAAATATACAAAATTGTTGGCGGTCACAGGTGCTGCGTCAGGATAAAGCGCAATCGTAATATCACCTTTTGTGGTATGAATAATTGCCTGATAATTTGCAGTTACGTCGATTTCCATAGGCGGGCAATCTTTAAATTGCCGATTTTCAAGCAAGATCAGGTCAACGATCAAAGATAAATTAGAATAATCTCTTGCAGATTGATAAGGCTGCCCGTTAATCAATGTGAAGGGTGTACCTGGAATACCAATGGCGGTAGCGCTGTCATACGATGCTTGTACAGTAGCAATGACATCTTCACTTTTAAGATCAGCTTTAAATTGCTCTACATCAAGTCCAAGAACAGCAGCACTTTTTCCCAGCCAGCTCTCAAAATCCTCGGAAGTCATACTCGCCCAGGTACTTTCTTCATTTTCAAACAGGTACTGATTCATCTCAAGGAATTTTCCTTGCCGTGCAGCAGCTTCAGCAGCAGTAGCAGCCAGGAAAGATTTATCATGGATAGTGATTAGAGGATAATAGCGATAGACGATACGAACATCATCAGGATAGGCTTCTCGGAGTTGAGTCAACACAGGCACATAGGCTATACAGCCTGGACACATATAGTCACTATAAATGACAAACGTCACCGCCGCATCAGAAGGTCCATCAATATTATCCGTTTCACTCACCGGAGGGAACAAATTGGAAGTCGTTGGATCTACCGTAGCAATCATGTTGTAGGTGCTGCAGGTTGCTGGTCCGCTTGTAGGAATAGGGGTGGGTTCCTTAACAGCAACCTCTTTGGTAGCTTCTTTAGTGGGTGCAATGGTCGCTATCTGGATTTCGGTTGGTTTTGCAGCCATTCTATTCTTTGATGAGTCAACCACAGCTAATACTGCCGCAACGATAACCAATACGGAAGCAATCCCCATCAACCCAATAACCACATAATTTCTCTTTGGACGAGAAGGAGGTGGCGTAATATTTCCCTTCACAAATTCTTGATCTTCTGGACCGTTTTCCAATGGCATAGGTACACTCCTGACTGCTTTAAGAGTAAATTATCTAATGAATGATTATTTTTGCATCTTCTTTATATGATTCATCACAATAGAGCGTAGCTCGTTTTGTATGCTGTCAATATCCATTTCTGCATTGATCTTAACCCACCTTTCGGGTTCCAGGCGAGCCATTTCCAGATACCCTTCTCTAACACGCCTGTGAAAAGCCACCTGATAATCATCCAGGCGATTCCACTCCCCCCCTCCAGTTTTACGCCTGTTCAGACCGGTGACTGCATCAATGTCGAATAAAACAGTCAGGTCAGGCCATAAATTGCCTGTTGCGAAATTTAAAAGCTGGCGCAGGTTGTTGAGGTCATTGCCATGACCATATCCCTGGTATGCCAGTGTTGAATCAGCATACCGGTCACTGATCACGATTTCACTTCTTTTCAACCGGGGGCGGATTTCCTCTTCAACCAGTTGCGCACGTGCAGCACAAAATAGCAGGGTTTCTGTACGGGGATGCATGGTCTGATTATCCAGACGCATTAAAATTTCGCGTACCTGGTCACCTATGGTTGTTCCACCAGGTTCACGTGTAGTAAAGACGGTATACCCCTGCAGGCGAAGAAAATCTGCCAGTGGTTGAACTTGTGTGGATTTACCACTTCCATCCGGGCCTTCCAGTGTAATGAACATAATTATTCCTTGAAAATACGTACTCGGCGGTGTGGTTCTTTACCATATGAATGAGAAACAAGCTGAGCTTGCTTTGCCATTTCATGTTGGATACGTCGTATTTGTGCATTTGCTGGCGGCATATCCACCCAATGCTGCCCATTTAAAACCGCCTGTATGGCTGCTTGTGTCTGGTCGGTGATATCATCTACATCCGAAGATTCGGGTTGTAGTGCAATATTGAAAAGGTCTGCCAGAGATTGTTCAATCTGGCTGACTGTATTTGAACGTAAAACAAATATTGGCATTCTTCGACGTTCGGCTTCCAAGATAGTATCGTGGCGGCTGCGATAATATGTACGCAAGGTGATTAAAACATCCGCTGAATCCAAATCTTTGACTATGATCAGAGGAACTCCCAGTCTTTTAGTAGCCTGGATTAAACGGTTACGAGCAACACCATAAGGATAGATGTTGACCGGTTTTCTCGGTGTTTTTTTCTCAAGCACTTCTTCCGTCGAAGAATAAGATATCTCGTTTTCTATTTGAGCAATACGAGAGCTGGATTCACCAACCCTTCCCGGTTGGTACGGTTCCAACCCGGCAGCCGTCAACCGGCGCTGTCCCTGCGTTGATGATTGCCTGGTTTGAAAAGATGGTAGAGCTGGCGCTTTTTCGATATGGATTTCATCCTGCTCATCACGCCAGCGGATCTCTGGCGGAAGGGCAACCCCCCGCACCAAAGAATCAACTGCGGCAGACACATCTGCATGAACAGCCAGGCGATTCCGTTCCAGGATCTCTACAAGAACATCAAAGGTTGGAGCAGATCGTCTTTCAAGAACGGTCTTTTGCGTCCCTCGTCGGCGAGCTTCTTCATCCGATAAGGTAACCGATTCAATGCCGCCCACCAGGTCAGAAAGAGTGGGATTGAGCAGCAGGTTTTCAAGAGTTCGTCCATGTGCCGTACCGATCAGCTGAACCCCACGTTCTGCGATGGTACGGGCAGCAACCGCTTCAAGCTCACGTCCAATTTCATCGATTACAATCACTTCAGGATTGTGGTTTTCAACTGCTTCGATCATCACTTCATGTTGCAGTGACGGTGTAGCAACCTGCATTCGGCGTGCCCGCCCAATAGCCGGATGGGGAACATCCCCATCACCACCAATTTCATTGGAAGTATCCACAATGATCACACGTTTGTTTTCTGCCAGGATACGTGCAGCTTCACGTAGCATGGTGGTTTTACCAATACCAGGTTTGCCCAATAGAAGCAGACTCTTCCCCGATTCCACCAGATCCTGGATGATGTCAAGAGTGCCATATACTGCACGACCTACGCGACAGGTAAGCCCGACAATATGGGCATGCCGGTTGCGAATGGCAGAAATCCGATGCAGGGTACGCTCCAATCCAGCCCGGTTGTCAGCGTCAAAATCACCGATCTTTTCCACCACCGCATCGATATCTGCACGGGTGATCTCTTTTTCAACCAGTTTTACTTCACTATCAACAAAACGGGCAAGAGGAACCCGCCCAAGATCCAAAACAATTTCAACCAGGTTGTCAGAATTATTGGCTTCCTGCACTGCTTTGGAAATATGAGGTGGCAATACACTCAATAATGCCTGTAAATCATCTGTAATTCTTCGTTGTGTCATTCTTTAGATCTCTTTATGCTATTTATTCTACCTGTAATTTCACAAGGACGATCATCAAATCTCCTTGCCATTTTCTTCACCAGGTACAGCATATCCGACCATAGGAGTGGTCGGTTCAATGCGCTGGTCATTCATTGCTGTACGCGCAGCAAACACAGATGCTTTCTGAACGATCGCCAGACGTTTTGCCATTAATGCCTGGCGAGGAAGAGCTTTCCAATCCAGGGATTCCAGAGCGGGTTCAAGCCATGCCTGGTATGAACGAATGGCAAAGTAAACTGGCAGCCGGGTCTCCCGTTGGATTTGCATTGCCAGTGTCTTCAATCTCTCTTGAACATCCTGCACTTCTGGATGAAAAAGCGGCACAACATATACACCTTCTAATCCAATATTGATCGCTGCCCAGGCAACCGCTTCTCCTTGTATACGGAATACCTTTCCTGAAGGAATATGATCAGGAAAAGGTTCAATCGATTGTACCAATGGAGGTATCAAACTCTGGTATAGATTTTTGACTGTGAGATAATCATCACTTCCAGATGATTGCCAGGTGCTTTGAGAAGGGTAATCACCACTCGAAGGTTTTGCAGCTTTCCAGACTGTTTGCCAACCATAAGTAGAAAACCCATTTTGCCGCATCCGATCGAATAGCGATCCACTTTCTGGCACTTCACCTAAAAGGCTGAACGCTCCCCATTCGCACGCCAAAGCTGATATTCCCTGAAGAAAAACAGGGAAAGCTTTTGTTTCCAGAGTATCTTCTGGTAAGAAGAAAGACAACCTGGCAAAACGATCGCCCTGGTTGTAACTGAATTGACCAATCAAGTTTGGGCCATCATCATTATCCACCACTCCCGTGAAACTCCCCCGGTTTGGGTGAAGCTGCACGAGTACACCAGATGGGCTTAATGGCTTGCCATGCGTAAGTACCATGGCACTGTCCAACGAAACAACAGCTTTTCGATGGCGATATATTGCCAGAAGGTCGTACCAGGCTAATGGTCGTATGTCGATTTTGCCATCTCCACAAAATACCGGTGAAAACGGTCATCATCAGTCAGTTCTGGATGAAACGAAGTTGCCAGAAGGTGTCCTTGTTGCGCAGCTACAATGCGTCCATCTGGCAATTTCGAGATTGCAACCGCGGAACCGCTGACGGATTCGATCAAGGGAGCTCGTATAAAAACAGCATGGTAGAGTTTGTTCGATGGATCTACTTTTGTCAGAATTGGAATATCCAGATCTGCTTCAAAACTATCCACCTGCCTGCCAAATGCATTACGAGCAACTGTAATATCCATTAAACCCAAGAGGGGTTGATTGCGTTTAATGTCGCGCGAAAGAAAGATCGCACCTGCGCAAGTGCCCCAAATGGCGTGCTTCTGCCCGAAATCTCGCAGCGGTTCCATCAAATGATATGCTACAGCCAGTTTACCAATCGTGGTTGATTCCCCTCCCGGAATGATCAGACCTGCAAGACCGGCAAGATGTTCTGCCAATCTGATCTGTCTGACTTTAACGCCGAGCTTTTCAAGCACTGACTGGTGTTCTATGAAATCACCCTGGAGAGCCAGTACTCCAATTTCCATAACGTATTTCTACCAGCCCCTGCCTGCAATTTTTTCAACATCTGGCATTACGGCTACAGAACGCCCAACCATCGGTTCACCCAGGTTTCGACTTACTTCTGCCAGAATTTTTGGATCATTATAATGAGTGGTAGCTTTAACGATGGCGGCTGCCCGTTTAGCTGGATCGCCAGATTTAAAGATGCCAGAGCCCACGAACACACCATCCACACCAATTTGCATCATCAGGGCTGCATCGGCTGGGGTGGCAATACCACCTGCTGCAAAGTTGACAACTGGCATGCGACCCAGACTGCGAGTTTCAAGCACCAATTCATACGGTGCACCAATTTCCTTTGCAAATGCCATTACTTCTTCTTCTGGAAGGTTCTGCAATCGTCGGATTTCTCCCAACACGGTGCGGGCGTGTCGAACCGCTTCGACTACATCACCGGTTCCTGCTTCGCCCTTGGTGCGGATCATTGCAGCACCTTCACCGATCCGGCGCAATGCTTCACCCAGATTTCGGCATCCACAGACGAAAGGCACTTTGAATGCGTGCTTGTAAATATGGTGCTCTTCATCTGCAGGGGTTAATACTTCTGATTCATCAATATAATCAATTCCAATTGCTTCAAGGATTTGTGCTTCAACAAAATGTCCAATTCGGGCTTTTGCCATAACCGGGATCGTTACGGCATCCATGATTTTCAAGATGATCTCCGGATCGGTCATTCGCGCCACTCCACCCGTAGCTCGAATGTCTGCAGGAACCCTTTCGAGTGCCATGACAGCTACGGCACCCGCATCCTCTGCTATTTTTGCCTGCTCTGGAGTAACCACATCCATGATCACTCCACCTTTTAGCATCTGTGCTAAACCCTTCTTAACGGCGAAGGTCGCCACTTCCTTCTCCATAAAACCTCCTCAAAAAATCTTTTAATACTATTTGATTCTACCACGTGATGAACTGGTATTAATGAAAATACCAGCAAGATGCCCTCTTGCTGGTTTACAATTTTGTACAATATTCACGCTATCTTATCGCTTCATTTTAAAGAAGTAGAAACCAACCCCGCCGCCTGCCAAAATTAATATTGCGCCCAGGATAAGCATAATCGGTGACTTTCCACCTTCACCAATTGGCTCAATTGCTGAAGAACTACCTTGCGCTCCAAAATTCATCAGTGATTGATCTCCAGCCCTCACCACAAGCGGGTAATTCATAGCAGTGGTGGCATTATACCCTTCAGGTGGAGCTACACTGACGTTATATTCACCTTCTGGTACTTCAGCAAAGCATAATGGGTCAACACCACCCAGAGTATTTCCGGTCAAGTTTACTTTTCCTTCACGGTCGGTGATGCTCACGGCACCGCCCGCGATCTGTGCTTCGCTGCCTTCTGGATTGCCATTACCATTGACATCATCGAATAGATATACACACACTTCTCCGTTTCCATTGAAGGGTGTCGCGGTAGGCAAGATAGGAGTGAGTGTTGGAGATGGTCCTGCTGTGACAGTTGGAGTCTCGTAATAAGCAAGAACAAGCTGCTGACCTTCGCGCAGGGTGCAGGCTTCATCGAGGTTATTGAGTTGAACAATCTGACTGACTTTCACCCCAGTCAATAACTCGATAACAAGACAAGAATCTCCTTCCTGAACGGTGTAAAGGATCCTGCCAGTTTCATCAGGAGTGTTGGTTACATAATATACCTGCTGTTGAGAACCTGCTTGAGCTGGAATGGTCAAGGTGAAAGCAAAACCCAGGATGAGTAAGGGGATCAACAGGATGAGGAATCGAAAAGAATGTTTCATATCTATGAAATTATAACATTGAAGCTTGTCCAGTTTTGCCAGCTTTTTAGGGTATTGCGAACCCCCGCTATTTGGGGTGACACTTGCACCGCACCACGTTTGTTGCAGTGCAGGTGAGCAATCTCATACATAGACATTCCATTGATGCTCAAAAACACATGATCATCATTCTTCTCCAATTAGCATACAATTAACAAGATGCATACTTACACACCAATAGAAGGGTAAGAAAAATGCCCACATTACACCTTGTTCCACATACCCATTGGGACAGAGAATGGTACCGCTCTTTTGAAGATTTCCGCTTTCGATTGGTGACCCTGATCGACAGCCTGTTAAATATTCTCGACAATGATCCTGATTACCGCTACTTTATGCTGGATGGGCAAACAATCGTACTGGAAGATTACTTGCAAATCCGCCCGGAGAATGAGTCAAAGTTAAAGCAATACATCCTGAATGACAGAATCCAGATCGGTCCCTGGTATATCCTGCCTGATGAATTCCTGGTCAGCCCCGAAGCAACCATCCGCAACCTGCTGATTGGGCGGGAAATCTGCAAACAGTATGGAAAAATAATGCCAGTGGGATATATTCCCGATCCATTTGGGCATATTGGACAAATGCCACAAATTCTGCAGGGTTTTGGAATCGATGCGGCTTGCCTGTGGCGAGGTATGCAACCAGCCCCCAGTGAGCTGTTTTGGGAATCGCCAGACGGTTCGCAAGTATTCCTAAGCAATCTACGCGAAAGCTATTCGAATGCCTGGGATGTGCTGATAGACGGTATTGAGGGTTTTTCTGCAAAGATTCAAGAGAAAGAAGCTGCCCTGGCATCTTATACAGCGGCTCCCCATCGCTTATTGATGTTTGGCACCGACCACCAGATACCTGATGCGCGCACTTCAGAAGCGATAAAGCGATTTCAAGCTCACCCGGTGGATGAAATCCACCTTATCCATTCCAATCTCCCTGCATACATTCAGGCAGTGCGAGAGTGGTTAAATGCAAACAACCTGGAAGAGCAAATTCCCGTCATTCATGGGGAATTACGTACCTCACCGTATATTAACCTGCTACCGGGAGTGTTGAGCACCCGCATGTGGATCAAGCAGCGCAACGCGTTTTGCGAGGATTTACTGGAGAAATGGGCAGAACCTGCTTCCGTTTTTGCAGATTGGATACAACCAGAAGGAAGAAACGCAGAATCCTCTAAGGGTTATTTACGCTATGCCTGGCGGCTGCTCATTCAAAACCATCCGCACGATTCCATCTGCGGATGCTCAATAGATTCAGTACATGAAGAAATGCGTACCCGATTCACAAAGGTAGAGCAGGTCGGGTGGAATGTCGCTAATCTTAACCTTGAAGCCATTACCCAACAGGTAGATACTCGTTTACGGGATGAAAGTTGTTTTGCCAGCCTGGTTGTATTCAATCCATTGCAGAACAACCGGACAGATGTGGTGAAAACTGGTATTTATCTCCCACCAGCAGTACAGGCAGTTGAAGTTCTTGATCCAGATGGGAAAGTGATCCCTTGCAGCATTTTAAAACAAGAAAACCTGATAGTCGCACATTATGAGGTAGACCGGAATGGGCTAATTGAGCTTACGCCAATACTTCAGGGGAACAATGGCGGGTATGGTATTCAGGCAGTTGGCGCACGTAAAGAAGGGAAAACAGCCATCATCGAAGTAGAAATGCTTCAGGAGAAACCCTCCAAACCTCAAGCGGTAGCTGAGGGATTGTCTCTGCTACAAAATCTTCTTGCGGATGACACGATTACGCATTTTTCCATTGATGCGCACACAGCCAACCACGCAGAAATCCAATTCATCGCACCCAGAGTGCCCAGTTTTGGATATAAAGTTTTTGGTTTGAAAGCGATCGCTACTGCGACCATTGAAAAAAGTGGATCTTTCTCCATGGAAAACTCAAACCTCAAGGTAGAAGTAGATCCTCAAAATGGCACCCTGACCCTTACAGATTTTGCCACAGGTGTTACACATCCCCGCCTGCACTTCTTCACTGATGGAGGAGATGTTGGTGATGAGTATAACTATGCTCCCCCAGAAAATGATTCTTTAATCACCTCGCATCTTTCGTTTAAATACGCCACTAAAGTTTCGTATCCTGACCATGACGAATTAAAGCTTCTTTGGGTAATGCAAATTCCCGAAAGCGCATCCGCGGATCGTAAAAACCGCATTTCCACATTGGTTCCCCTGGAGATCAACTCCAGAGTATCTTTATACCCCGGTATAAACAGGCTGGATTTTGAGACCACCATCACCCAGCATGCCAGCGATCACCGGCTTCGTGTCCATTTTCCTGTACCCTTTACTGCATCCACTGCTTATTATGATGGGCATTTTGAAATAATCGAACGACCGGTACTGCCCCCTTTAATGGAAGCAGATTGGATCGAGCAGCGCCGCCCAGAGGTCCCGCAACGCGCTTTCACCGACCTTACTGATGGAAATGTTGGATTGATGCTGGCTGTGCGGGGATTGCCAGAAGTGGCAGTACAACACCGGGAAAATGGAAATCTTGAAGTAGCATTGACCCTTTTACGTTGTGTAGGATGGATCTCACGCGATGATTTCTCAACCCGTAAAGGTCATGCAGGACCAATGCTTGCCACCCCAGGCGCACAGATGCATGGTAACCATGTATTCGCATATTCTTTGATTCCCCACGCAGGAAAATGGGATCAGGCTATGGCAGAAGGATATGGCTTCAATACACCCATGATCGGGGTCATCAGCCAGCAGCATGAAGGTTCGATACGATCAACCAGCAGTTTCATCCAGATTGAACCAGATGATTTCCATATCACAGCCATCAAGCCCACTGAGGAAGGAAAGGATTGGATATTGCGAGGGGTGAACCTGACAGATAAACCGTTGAAATGCAGGGTAAATTTCCACCTTCCACTCAAGGAAGTGTGCTTTGCTTCTCTGGCAGAAGAACCGTTGGAGGATGTGCCTGTATCATCAGAGAATAGCATCTCTTTCGATGCTCCTCCGCATAAGGTGATCTCATTGAGGATCAGCAACCACTAAATTCACGAACAAACACGAAATAAATCTTATCAACTATATAGAGTATGAAGCGCACAATGAATTTTTACCTGTGCCTTGTGCGCTTTATGGCCTGGTAGTGAAATAACTCACTATTGTGAGCCCTGTATTATAAAGCTTACAATTTGCTCTTCAGTGAGATCGCTTCACTGCGTTCGTGAGACAACGCACAAGGCAAGATTCCTCGCGCGCTTCGTGATGAAATGCCTCGTCTTTGCGAGTCTCATTCTTTGGAACGTAGTAATCTCATGAAGAGCCATTGCCAGCACACCTTGCTACGCGTTCATGATGATAAACTAACTGTCACCCAGGGGTTTGCACCTCAGGAAGTTTACGCTCAGGTCCAATATATGTTCCGTTCTGGATCACGGCATTTTTCGGAATGACAACGATCCCATCTCTTACGTACCAATTCACTCCATCCATATCTGTTCCGCGGGGGAAAGGCAAAATAGTTACCCCCCTCCCTATCCGGGCATTTTTATCAACAATGGCTCCTTTAATGAGTGAGCCATCACCAATTCCAATAGGTATAAAATCTTCTCTCTCTTTTCCATCTGTAGATTGCAGGTAATCGGCACCCATGAGGATACTATCTTCAACCCTTACCCCACTTCCGATCTGGCTGCGTAGCCCTACAATCGAATGACGCACATCCGCATTTTTAATACAGCAGCCTTCTGACAATAGCACATTCTCCAACTGGCTGTCCTCAATGGTAGAACCAGGTAAGTAACGTGGATGTGTGTAAATGGGACATTTATCATCAAATAAGTTAAACGGTGGATTGGGTGTGGTCAGCCGCAGGTTCGTTTCATAAAATGAACGAATAGTTCCAATGTCTTCCCAGAAACCATCGAAATCGAATCCACAGACTTTGTGGTGGTGAATAGCATGAGGGATCACATGACTGCCAAAGTCTTCGAAATCTTTTCGCAACAAGAGATCTTCCAGTACGTCAATATTGAAGAGGTAGATGCCCATTGATCCAAGGTAAGGTCTTTCTGGTTCATCCCTGCTGACCATCTTCTTTAGCAATTTAGGGTCTTTAGGTTTCTCTGCAAATTGGACTATCTGCATGGAAGGGTCACGTTTGAGAATGCCAAAGCGATCAGCATCCTTTGCATGTACGGGTTGAACAGCAACGGTAATATCTGCTTGATTATCCCAATGGAATTTAGCCATCGCGGCATAATCCATGCGATAAAGATGATCGCCAGCCAAAATAAGCACATATTTAGCTCGTGTAGAGCGGATCTCAAAAAATTGTTTTCGAACGGCATCCGCAGTTCCCTGATACCAATCAGTTGTTTCTATCGTCTGTTCGGCTGCCCAGATCTGCACCCAACCTGTATGAAAATTATCAAACTGATAAGTACGCGATATGTGACGGTGTAATGAAACTGAATTGAATTGTGTCAGCACTGCTATCCGATAAATTTCGGAATTAATACAATTACTGATGGGAATATCAATTAACCGGTATTTGCCAGCTATTGGTACCGCTGGTTTTGAACGCTGTTGAGTTAGTGGATATAGACGTGCACCTCGACCACCGCCCAAAATTACTGCAAGAATTTCATTGGTTATTGGCATTTCGACCTCCAAGAAATAATTGTAATGAGGGTATCAAATGCCACCTGATAGACCGGGTGGATGAATCTTTATACAAATATATTACACCTTCCTTCTGTTTGCTGCCACATACCCTTATTTACGAAAAACAAACAGACCAGGACGCTATTCTCCCGGCCTGTCTATCCACAAAGGGTTTAATCGATCTTCAGGATTGGATGTTTTCTTCAGGAATTTCTGCTACTTTTTGTGCCAAAGCATTCCCCAACATCACAATGTGGGTAAATTGATCCATGCTGTGCTCTGCAGTTTCAGCGTATACCTGAAGCGATGCGCGGTTAGCGAACACATATACGGGTGCAGGTGGTTGACCTGGCAGGTTGGGGAAATTCGATAGCATCGCTTCAATCTCAGGAGTGATTAAACCACTAACATCTCCTTCGTTAAACCCATAAACACTGAAGCGTTTTCGAAAATCATCTGAACCCAACACCAATGCATTTCCTCTGGATGTCGCAAGTTGCAGCGTCTTTATCCCATCTTCCAACCAGTTTTTGCCCGTTCCGGTAAGACGGTAAGCCAGCCGGCGATTTGCACCAGTGAAAATATCCGCTGATGCGGCAGGCATGATTACAAATACTCCCTTTCGAAGATGAACAGATGTTGTTGTCCAATGAAGCGCGCGGTTGATTCCCTCACCGCTAATGCTCATCTGCCAAGTGTTGCCATAATTATCTTTTCCTGTGATCAGGTCGTCATGGATCTTCCAACCTGCCTGTCCAATCGCTTCTTTGATCCCTTTTTCCATTGCAGATCGACGATTGTTGAAAATGATGAGAATAGCAAAGCTACCTATTACCAGTATTACGAGAATGATCCAGAGAATTGTCCAGGTATCCATGAAAAATCACAACTCCGATGTGCAATGTGGGCAGCGTACAGCCTTGATAGGAATTTCTGTCTGACAGAATGGGCAGGTTTTCGTTGTGGGTTCAGCCGGAGCAGCTTTTGGTTTGAAGAGCTTGTTAATCTGGCGAACCATCAAAAAGATCACCAGGGCAATGATCAAGAACTCAATGACTGTATTTAAGAACACCCCATAGTTCAAAGTAGGAGCACCTGCTGCTTGTGCGGCAGCGAGAGTATCATATTTTGTACCAGAGAGGTTGATGAAAAGGTTTGAAAAATCTACTTTCCCTAATAGTAAACCGATGGGCGGCATGATCACATCATTAACCAGAGACGAAACGATCTTTCCAAACGCGCCGCCAATAATCACACCAATGGCAAGGTCGAGAACACTCCCGCGCATTACGAATTCTTTAAATTCTTTTAGCATTTCATCCTCCTCATTTTATGAATTTGGAATTCAACCTTTATCTTACGCCATTTTTTACCTGGTGGAACATGTTTATTTTATATTGGCAACGTTCAAGGGGGTTCCCTTACGAATATCTTGGACTAACGCAATTGCACCCTGTGTGCATCGATCCACACAAATGCCGCAGCCGATGCATTTCTCCCATTCCACTACCGCTTCTGATTGAGCAGAAAGCGCACCCGTGGGACAACTTTCAGTGCAAGTCCCGCAGGCAATACATGTGTTCGCATCCACTTGTGCCACAAATCCCGAAGATGCGATCATCGGATTATGGTATTTCACCATTGCTTCCAATCCCCCACAACAGCAGGTACAACAATTACAGATGACATAGAAGCGATTCAACCGGTCTTCTTTAAAAAATGCGCTATGCACATGCCCCCGCTCATGCTCATCGCGTAATAATTGAATGGCTTCTTGCTGGGTCAACCGCTTGCTGTGTTTGGGGTGATGCTCCAGAGCGAAATCAGTAAAAGGTTTCCCAATGAGCATGCAGACCTGGGTAGGCTCACAATGCTTTGGACGGGATGAACGGCAGCCACATTCATATGCCACAATATCCAGCGGAAGTTGCAATACAAGGTCTCTTGCCGTCGAGTAGGGAATAATATGTTGCCCAAGGTCTTGAAGCGGAATTTCATGGTCCAGATTGATTACGGCTTCTGCCAATTCCTGAGTGAGTACTTTACCATGATAATGCTCGCGCAAATAACGTTTGATTGGACCGTTGAGATAGGGATGAACGACATTGATCAAAACTCCCTGAATGATCTTTGGCCAACGATGATAAATATATGTCAGCAGGCTTTTAACAGCAATTTTTGGATTGAATGTAAACCAAGGAATGAATTTTTTCGAGGATGGAAGATAGATATGCCAACGTTCTGCAATCAACCATCCAATGATCAGGCTGAGTAAACCCAGTCCACAAACAATAAGGATGACAGTAATGAGGAGATTCATGAGCTATTTTATAGGATATTGAACCGAATTTAATTTATTTTACCTGATACTTTATCAAATTCTCATAAAGTTCACACAAAGATATAAAGAAACAACCCGGCAGGAAAACAGCCGGGTTTAAACATAATGAAAATCAACCTGGTTTTATCAGAAAATTGGTTTATTTATTTTTTGAAAAGCGGCAGGAATAGCAGCGGGATTGATGCAGTGCTTCGGTTTATTCCCATCTAAAAATGCAAACAAATCACTGACACCAATCTGTGATTGGTTACCTATCACATCGCAACTGGCTCCCCCCAAATGTGGTGTACAGATCACATTGGGTAATTTCATGAGGGGATGATCCAAACCAATAGGCTCGTGAGGAAAAACATCTTGCGCAAGACCTGCAATTCTCTTTTCTTCCAGGCATTTGATCAGTACCTGTTCATTTACAATTTCAGCTCTGGCAGTATTGATCAGGTATGCAGTAGGTTTCATCAGGTATAGCTCATGTTCAGACAATATATTCGTTGTGGAATCATTCAAGGGAATATGAATGGTGATGATATCTGAACATTTCATTACTTCGTCCAATGGCATCCATTTGACATTGAACAAAGCAGCATCCTCAGGGGTAACAAATGGGTCATACCCTACGAGGTTAACATCAAACCCGAGCAGTCTTTTTGCTACCAATCTTCCGATAGCTCCCAGTCCTAATATTCCAACCGTTTTACCTGCCAGGTCATATCCTTGATAATGCACATACACCCAGCGTGTCCCTTTTTCTACCCATTGATTCTGACGGATAGCGTCGATCCCTTGAGAAACATGCCTGGCACATGCGATCATGAGCCCTACCGTAAAATCAGCGACGGCATTGGCGTTGCGTCCAGGGGTGTTGATCACAATCACACCAGATTCAGTTGCCGCGTTGATATCAACATTCGAAGCAGTTCCGCGGAAATCTACAATGGCACCCAATCCTGGGCATTGCTCCAGTACTTCACGGGTAATGGAATCATTTTCGATCACTGCTACCTGGCAATCTTGCAGCCCAGCGATCAGATCAGCGGTAGACAGATCACCGTGGTTGAAATTCATAGATTGGTGTATTTCAAATCTTTTCTTTAATTCATCAAGCCATTTATCGGTAATGCGTGCAGTAACAAATGCTTTCATTGAAGATCATCTTTTCTTTTGCCCATAGTTGTTTTCATACCCGCCTGAAACAAGGGCAATTTGTGCATCAGTAAGAACAACAGGTTTTCCACGTAACATGGCAAGATGGGCAATTTTCGCCATATCTTCTACTTCAACAGCCACTCTGGTGGCGTATGAAGCAGTCGGTCCAATGGTAAACACGCCATGGTTTTGCATAATGATGGAATAATGGCTTCCGATCTTCTTGACTATCTCTTTACCGATATCCTCTCCACCAAAACAGGCAAATCCACCGAGTGGAACACCCCCACCGATTAAACCACAGGTTGTGGTAACAGGTGGAATAGGTTGCCCCAAGACGGCGAAACTGGTTGCATAGGCTGAGTGGGTGTGCACCATGCCAAAAACATCGGGTCGGGCACGGTAAACAACCAGATGGGTTTCTGTATCGATTGACGGGGTTAAATCACCTTCGACGATTTTTCCATCGATATCCACGATGACCAGGTTTTCCGGCGTCAGTAAATCGTATGGAATACCACTGGGTTTGATCACAATAAAATTCGTTTTTGGATCACGCCCGCTGACATTCCCACTGGTCATTTTTACCAGGTCGTTTTCGGGCAACATCATATTGCATTTATATACTTCTTGTCTTAACTCTTGCAGCATCATGAAATATCTCCAAAATTACCGGGAATGGATATTCGATAAAAATGCATCCCGGCTTTTCCAAAAAGGCACCATCGATTCTCGCAATTGACGATAAATCTCAAAACCTTCCTGGTAAATTGCAATAGTTTTCTCATCCGGAGTGAAAACTTCTCCACGTTCTTCCAAAGACAATTGCGGGGAGCCAATTCCCAAAGCCTCTAACAGGCTCATTGCCATTCCATGCAGTCCAAACTCCTGTTCAGGGATTCGAAGCGTGGGACGGTTTAATATATCTGCACACATCTGGCAAAGTACCTTGCTAGCTGTAGCACCACCCGCAAGTACAATGGGTGTTTCACCTGAAGGAAGATGAGAATAACAATCTTTCAGGCTGTAAACCAATCCTTCATACACTGCCCGCATCAGGTGATCGGGTGTATGTTGAGGTGATAACCCGCTGAATTGAGCAGCCGCACAGGAAACCCGGAAAGGTGCCCTTTCACCATTCATATAAGGGAGGAAAAATACCCCTTCTGAACAAGCAGGAATTTGAGATACTCCCGATTCGATGATGCTGAAATCCTTACCTTGCATGAAAATATTGCGCGCCCAATCAATGGCTGAACAACCGTTAGAGGATGCCATCACCCGAACAAACCTTTTCGGATACATAAAACAAAGCGTGCTGCCTGCAACATCCTCATGGGATACCTGATCAGCAGTCAGCACTACCTGATTACAGAATGTGGTTCCCAGGGTGGTCACTGCATCTCCCGGCATACGTGCACCTGCACCAAAGGAAGTGGCGACAACATCGATGGCTCCTGCCATCACTGGAACTCCTGCAGGAATACCGCAAATATTTTGTGCAGTTTGGGTTGTTTTTCCCACAATCTGTAGTGAATCAACAATTTCAGGGAAGAATTCAGCAGTTTTTGATGGAAGACCCAGCAGTTCCAGTAATTTAAATTCATACTGGTCTTCTAGAATATTCACCATCGAAGTAGAAGCATCTGTACGTTCGGTGATTATCCTACCTGTCAGGTTATACACCAACCAGTCTTTGCAATATAGTGCATATCGCACCTGTTTAAACTGATCAGGCTCGTATTCGAGCATCCATTTCAATAACAATGGCTTTGCGGCAACAAAAAGTGGAGAAATGGAATGCGCTATGCCAAATGCCGTAATTTCAGTTTCATTGGCAAGCTGCAACCTCTTGCACCGGCTGTCATTCCACAGGATGGCATTCCTTACCGGTTTGCCATTAATATCAACTGGCCACAACCCATCACCCTGCCCTGTTATGGCAACACCAGTCAAGTGTTTCCAATTTTCAGGATGAGATCTGGACAATTCAAGACAACATTCCACCATCCCATCCCAGACGGTGCACATGTCCATTTCAGATGCACCGTCAAAGGGATGAATGACCGTCATTGCACGAGAGGCAATTGCTAATAGCTTGCCCTCTTCGCTGTATAAAGCAGCTTTTAGCCGGGATGTTCCGGCATCGACGGTCAGAATGGTATTAAAGTTCATAAATATATTTTAGATAAAGGTCAACGCGTGTTCAATATCTGCAATGATATCATCCACGTCTTCAACACCCACAGACACACGAATATATGAATCCTGAATGCCCATCGCTTCACGTTGCTCTTTTGGCATCTTTCCGTGGGTCATGGTTGCAGGCTGCTCGACCAGCGTATCCAGATCACCCAATGAAACGGCATAATAACCCATTTCCATGTGATTAATCAAATTCTTGGCTTCGTCGATGCCGCCCTTCACGCAGAAACCAACCATGCCGCCAAAACCATCGGGGAATTGCTTTTTCGCCAGGTCATGCTGGGGGTGGCTTTTTAAACCAGGGTAAGAAACGGATGTAACTTTTGGCTGCTTCTCAAGCCATTCGGCGAGTTTCATTGCATTTTCACAGTGTGCTTTCATACGAAGATGAAGAGTTTTCAAACCACGTAATCCTAACCAGCAAGCAAAGGGGCTTGGTACAGGTCCCAACTCCTGATACACGCCACTGCGAACTTTCTCATGAAATTTCTTATCGCAAACAATGGCTCCACCAATATGATCGCCGTGACCATTGATATATTTGGTGGTGGAATGCACAACTACGTCTGCACCGTGTTCAATTGGTCGGTAAAGATAAGGGGTGGTAAAGGTATTATCAACAAATGACAAAACATTGTTCTTCTTTGCCCAGGCATAAATGGGATCAAGATCCAGCACCTCAAGGGTTGGATTGAGAATGGTTTCCATGTAAACAACCTTGGTGTTCGGTCGTTTTGCTGCATCGAGAGCTTCGGGTGTCATCTCGGGGAGGAAAGTAACATCAATATTTAATTCGGGGAAAATACTGGTGAATAAAGCAAAGGTACCACCATATACGGTTTTGCAGGAAATAATATGATCTCCCGCGTGAACTACCGCAAGCAAAGCAGTTGAAATGGCTGCCATGCCAGAAGCAGTTGCCAGTGCCATGTCTGCTCCTTCCAAAGAAGCAATTTTTTCCTGGAAACTGTTCTGGGTTGGGTTGCGGGAACGACCGTATGTAAAAATTCCTTCCTTATCGCCACGGATATATCGCTCCATTTTTTCTGGAGTGAATACAAAAGTACTTGTTAAATACATTGGAGAAACAAGCGCGCCTGTTTCCTTATCTGGATGTTGTCCAGCATGCACAGCACGAGTTGCAAATTTTTTATTCTTTGAATCCATTTGTTTTACCTCTTAAGTTCTTATTTCAATTCATTAATCGATAGGTGTGATCTGTATCGCAATTTTGACGTGTTTGGAAGGATTGCGAAGTAATTCTTCAAATCCATCTTCCACAATACGGTCTAAAGAAATTTTTGCTGTAATCAATTTTTCAAAAGGAAGAGTGTGTTTCTTCATCAGTTGGAGAACATCACGTAGTTCATCGGTATATGCCTGTGATGAATAGAGAGTTCTCTCACCTTCCTGGAAAATATTCATATTGAACAGTGGCATCTTTTCGTAGACACCCATTTGCATCAGTTTCCCTGCTTTTCGTAATAAATCCAAAGCTGTATTCAGAGAGGGCTGGATGCCAACACATTCATAGACGACATCAAATCCGGGTTTTCCAGTTAATTTCTTCCCTTCAGCGATGGGATCCTGCTCCCGGCTGTCAACATAGAGTGTGGCACCCATTTGGCGTGCTATTGCTTCATTGTCACGCCCTATCCCTGATACCATGATCTCTTTTGCCCCCGCAGCGTGAGCAGCAATAACACAGCTAATACCGATAATACCAGGACCAACCACAGCAACATTTTTTCCTTGCATATCGCCCATCATTTGGGTGGCATGCCAGCCGCAAGCCAGAGGTTCTGCCAGTACTGCCTGCTCAAGGGTGACATTATCAGGCACAGAGAACAACTGGTAAGCAGGTAAATTTACATATTCAGCAAATGCACCATCACACCCAATACCATTGAATGCAAGATTTTCACATAAATTGACCCTGCCACTTTTGCACAGGTCACATTCGCCACAATAGATATTACCACTGGCAGTGACCCTGTCTCCTACATTCCAGCCAGTCACATTTTCGCCTAACCCTACGATCACACCCGAAAGTTCATGCCCAAGAGTAATTGGTGCCATTTGTCCAGTGATCCGGTGCGGTTTTTCTATCGGTATCCAAACGGGTCCTGTATATTCATGCCGGTCAGTACCGCAAATACCCGCCCAGGCAACCCTTACCTGGACATATCCTTTAGGAATTGCTGGGACTGGAATATCTTCAACGCGAATGTCTTTATAACCATAATATCGGGCTGCTTTCATGCCAACTCTCCTCTTATTTACCCATTAATAGTTCATACATCGCTCGAACAGAACGGCTCCCCTTGTACCGGTTGCTTTCTACCACTTTGTCAAAATCAGGTTGGTTCACCAGGTTCTGTAATTTCTCAATAAAATGGAGTGATGTTAGGCAAGCTTCGGAAGGATTGTCACGATAAGGATAGAGGTCTAGCGACAGCCAACCATCATATTGCATTTTCTTTAACCAATAAAAGAGCTCAATATATTGGATCAAATGGACACTACCTACGGGCATGTCATCATCAGCCCAAGCATAGTTATCATTCAAATGCAGGTGAAACAATCGCTTTTCTGCAAGCAAAACTGCGGCAATTTCCGCGGGGTTTTCACGGGCATTGAAGGCGTGTCCAACATCCAGTGTAATGCCCACATTCTTCTTTCCGGTTGCATAAGCCAATGCCAGGGCTTTTCCACCTGAATTAACGTAATTCGCCATTTTGGGTTCGCTGGTCTTGTATTCCAATCCAAGCTGAATATCCGGTCGATGGCTGGCAACAGTACGTAGTCCTTCTACCAGGTTGTTCCAGGCAAACTCGTAATCTTCCTCAAATACATAATCAAAACCATCCTGCCCCAACCAGAGGCTGACAGTAGACACGCCAAATT
Source organism: Anaerolineaceae bacterium (assembly GCA_034430215.1). Classification (GTDB taxonomy): domain Bacteria; phylum Chloroflexota; class Anaerolineae; order Anaerolineales; family Anaerolineaceae; genus UBA4782. The sequence continues at coordinate 50,277 of DAOUFE010000023.1, forward strand.
CTGCGGCAACATCCATTGCAGCACGTACCATATTGATGGTCTTTTCCCGTCGCTGGGGGTCAGGAGAAGTAAACGAACCTGTTTTCCATTCTCCATCACATACGATCTCGACACCCATGCCGCAAAGCTTTAAGCCATTCTTATCCAACAATTCTTTAAATTGCTTTGTTGATTTTGTATCCACTTCATTGGGGAAAGTAACTTCGAGACCAGTCACATTAGGAAGTTTGGCAATTTGTGCTATACGTTCTTCCACCTTCATGTATGGCTTATATCCGTTACCCACATAACGATCAGTTCCCATACCAAAAGACCAGACACCAACACCAATGCCTTTCATGCAATACTCCTTATAATAATTATCAATAAACTAAAGGCTTCCTTCTTTTCGACCAAGGTAGATATCTTTCATATCTTGCCTTCCCAAAAGCTCTTTTGCATCACCTTCAGCTGTGATCTCACCGGTGGTCATTATATAACCGCGATTGGCGATAGAGAGTGCTTTATATGCATTCTGTTCAACGATCAAGATCGTGACACCTTGTTCACGGTTAAAAACGGAAAGAAGTTCAAATATCTGATTCACGATGATTGGAGCAAGACCCAGAGAAGGCTCATCCAACATCATGATTTTAGGTTTTGACATTAACCCTCGCCCCAATGCCAGCATTTGCTGTTCCCCACCAGAAAGCAGCCCGCCATATTGATTTTTTCTTTCGAGAAGTCTTGGGAAATAAGAGTACACGATCTCAAGATCCCGATGAATCTGTTCTGTGTCTTTCCGTAAAAAACAACCAATCATCAGGTTTTCATACACAGTTAAATTTGGGATGATCTGGCGTCCTTCCGGCACATGAACAATCCCTGCTTCCACAACTTTGTATGGAAGTTTTGGAATGGATTTCCCTTCGAATTTTATTTCACCTGCAGTTGGCTTAACAACGGATGAAATTGACTTCAACAAGGTCGATTTTCCTGCTCCATTTGAACCTAATACGGCAACAATTTCACCCTTATCGACATGAAGGTTGATACCGCGCAGGGCTCGGATACCACCATAGCTCGCTTCAAGATTGGTGATTTCAAGCATGGTTATTCTCCTCTCCCAGGTACGCTTCGACTACACTTTTATTCTTTATCACTTCATCGGGGGTACCTTCACAGATCGTTTGCCCAAAATTAAGCACTGTGATTCGATCGCACAGCTTAACAACTACATCCATATGGTGTTCGATTAAGAAAATAGTCAAATCAAACTTTTTATGTAGATCAAACACAAATCCGCACAGATCATTGGATTCTTCCGCATTCATACCAGCTGCTGGTTCATCTAAAAGAAGCAACTTTGGATTGATTGCCAATGCACGAGCGATCTCCAAACGACGTTGAAAGCCATAAGGCAGCCCACCTGCGATCCGGGTAGCAACATCCTGCAGCCCTACGATTTCAAGCAACGTCAAAGCACGATCATGTACAATCTTTTCATCTTTCTTATAATTACCCAAATGCACTGCTGCCTCAAAAACCGAATATTTACATTCTTTATGACAGGCAATGACTACATTTTGAAGCACAGATAAGTTGGTAAATAATCGTATATTCTGGAAAGTACGAGCAATTCCTGCCTGGGCAATCTGATAAGGTTTCTTGCCCACTAAATTATTTCCCATGAATTCGACACTGCCACCATTTGGTTTATAAATACCAGTGATCATGTTAAAAATAGTGGTTTTTCCAGCACCATTTGGACCGATCAATCCCGCAATTTGATTCTTTTCAATCTGTAAATTGAAATCTTTCGTGGCTACTACACCACCAAAATTCTTTTGTAGATCGCGGATTTGCAAAATGGTTTCAGACATTATGCATCCTCCTTTCGTATCTTGGAGGTTTTCTTCGTAAATAGTTTCTTCACCCAGGCGATCATTCCTTTTAATGAAAACTCTTGATACCCCATCAAACCACTTGGTCTCAATGTAATGATCAATACCACAGCAACACCATATGCCAGCATACGGTATTCAGCAGCAGCACGAGCCAGTTCTGGCAGCAAAGTCAAGATCGTTGTTGCGATTATCGAACCTGTCAGTGAACCTAAACCGCCAATGACCACCGTAATGGTGAGTTCACTTGATTTTCCCAGATTGAACATACTGGGAACGATGAGGGAGTAAAAATGTGCCCATAATACTCCCGCCCAGGCTGCGTACATGGCACTGATAATAAATGCAATATTTTTGTATTTAGCTGTATCTATACCAATCGCATCCGCTGCCACTTCCTGTTCGCGGATAGCTTGAAAATTCCGCCCAATTTTGGAGTGAAGCAAATTCCATGCAATAAATATTGCAATTACAACAGAGATAATAACCACTAACAGGGTCGTTTTCATTGGGATGCCAGTATATCCACGCGCCCCACCCGTAATCTTTTGCAGGTTTTCAATGATCACGCGGACACTTTCACCAAAACCCAGTGTTGCAATTAAGAAATAATCACCTTTTAAACCCAGGGTGATCTTTCCTAAGAGGAAAGCTATAAAACCTGCAACTACCATTCCACCAATAATGGAAACAACCAGCGGGGCATGCAGTTTGGTAGAGATGATCGCACCAGTATAAGCACCAATAGCCATAAAACCGGCATTTCCGAAGGAAAATAATCTGGTGAATCCTGTCAGGATGGAAACCCCGATCACCGCAATGATGTTGATCCCAACTAAAATGAACAATCCTTCATAATATCCAGCCATTACAGAGCTCCATTTTCCGAGAATAGTCAGCCTGTTTAGGCTTTATCTTGAATATCCTTGCCAAACAAACCGGTAGGTCGAATGACAAGCACACCAATTAATAAGGCAAAGGTGAAGAAATCACGCAAGCCCGAACTGATGTAGCCAGCCACAAAAACTTCCATCAAACCAATAAATAGAGCGCCAACAATTGCACCAGGTACGCTTCCTAACCCTCCGAAAACAGATGCAATAAATGCCTTGAGAGCAAAGTTGCCTAGTTGTGGATACACAGTATATTTCATACCAAGGAAAACGCCCGATAAACCAGCAAGAGAACCAGCCAACAAAAATACCAGGCTGATGTATTTGTCTACGTTAATTCCCAACAGAGAAGCCACCTGCATATTGGTCGCAGCAGACTTCACCGCCAAACCAAACTTTGTTTTTTCAATGAGATAGAAGAGGATACTGATCACCACAATCGTGATGCACAGCGAGATAAGGTCAATCAAACCAATATAAGTATCACCAATTTGAATTGCTTTTACGGCAAGAATCTGGGGATACGTTTTGAATTTTGAACCAACCGTGACAAGAACGAAGTTTTGCAGTGCCACAGATAAGCCCATGGCTGCAATCATCAAGAACATGGTTGGAGAATTATTTTGACGAATTCTCCGGTAAGCAAATCTTTCGCTAAGTAATGAGAGCAACCCCGCGCCTAACAGTGCCAGAATGAGAGAAGCCCACCAGGGTAGATGCATCGTTGCAATAGAGAAGAAACCTATATATGCACCAACCATGGCAATATCGCCATGCGCCCAGTTGGAAAAGCCCAACAATGAATAGATCAGCGCATATCCTGTTGCCATCAGGGCATAAATACTTCCTACGGAAATACCATTCACAATTTGTTGCCAGATCATAAGGATTACTCCATAAACCAATTTCTCGGGGGAGCGTTATGCTCCCCCGAGTACGAACTAGAAAGGTAAACTATTTGAAATCACCGAACCAGACACGTTCGCCATTGGTGAAAGTATAGACACTGGCTGGTTTGGCAGGATTATGGGTTGCGGGATCAATGGACATGGAGCCCATCAAACCATCAAATTGTGTTGTATTCTCGAGGGCATCGCGCAGAGCAGCAGGAGTTGCTTCGCCAGCACGTTCGAGTGCATCCTTGATCCAATAGAGACCATCATGTCCGAATAAGGCTTCGGTTTCAGGAACCAAACCGTCATATTCTTTCATGTAAGCATCGTAGTATGGTTTGGTAATTGGATTGGCAAAGGAAGGCTGAGAAGTATAGAAGCTTCCTTCGATTGCGGGTCCAGCCATGGTGATCAGTTCGGGGGAATCCCAGCCATCACCACCCAGCATGGGGACGGTGATACCGAGTTCACGAGCCTGGTTTGCGATCAGAGCAACATCTTTGTAGATCCACGGAACCAAGAGGACATCTGGATTGGCTTCAGCAACCTTGGAAAGCTGAGCGCGGAAATCATTATCGCCAGAGTGCGCTTCTACTTTGACTACAACCGTACCACCGTTCTTTACAAACTGATCTTCGAAGTATTGAGCAAGACCAGTTGAGTAGTCTGAACCGATATCATAGATGATGCCGGCTGTCTTGGCTTTTAATTCATTGGAAGCCAGATTAGCAAGTACCTGTCCCTGGAAGGGATCGATGAAACCAATGCGGAAGCTGTATGGATGTAAAACTCCATTTTCATCAACAGTTACTTTAGGATTGGAGGCTGCTGTAGCGATCAATGGAACTTTGAGTTCATCTGCAATGGGTGCCATGGCAATATTGCAGCTTGAGAAGTTGGTACCAATAACTGCAATAACTTTTTCTTCAGTTACCAGGCGACGGAAGGCGTTGACGGAATCGGTGGGATCGCCACGACCATCAAGACCAATTACTTCCACTTTTTTGCCCAGGATGCCGCCAGCGTCATTAATTTCTTTAGCGGTGAGCAGCATACCATTTAATCCAGCCTGACCCCAAACGGCGGTGTCGCCAGAGAGAGCGCCAATGTAACCAATTTTGATGGTATCATCAGCAGCTTTTTGTCCACAAGCACTCATCATGGAGGCTAGCAGAACAACAAGCATTACAACTACTACGATCTTTGATTTTTTCATTTTTCTCCTCAAATTTTTCGTACAGATTTATAAAATTTTCGTACGGGGAATGTTAATGAATATCTTCTACTCGTTAGTTCCTCCTTTTGCATAACAATATCTCAGTTATGAAAGTGAAAAATCGTGGATAAGGCGTCGGGCTGTTTCGTCATCTGTTACAAGTGAGTTAATGAATTTGCCACGTATCGAACCCAAAATGGCATCGTACTTTTGTGTTCCGCCCGCAATACCTACTACACGCTCAATCTTTTGCATTACTTCCAGGTCGGCACCAATAATTCTTTGATCAATTTCTGATTTAACCCGGTTGCCTTGAACGTCAAAAAAGCGCAATCCAATATCTCCGATCACGCCTTGTTTTATCAGAGGGTCTACTTCACTCCAGGTAATAATGTCTTCATTGCGCATCAATAAAGCATCTTTACGAAAAGATCCAATGCCAACAAATGCAACATTTACTTCAGCACACAATGAAAGTGCATAATTTACATGTTTATTTTTCCGAATAGCTTCACACAGTTCGGCGCTTTCGACAATCCCTGGAGCAGGGATGATCACCAGTTTTGCATTAACTGTTTGCGCCACCCGACGGGCAATATCCCCAGCATGTGTATCCGAGATCGGTTCTCCAAACCCGCCAACCATTTGGACGATCACAACCTGTGGCATTTTGTTGGGAGTGATCTGATCAGCCATGACCGAAAGAGTGTTACCCCAGGTGAATCCAACAACATCCGTATCCTGAACGATCCGCTCAAAATACTGGGCTGCCTCTACACCCAACTCCTGGCTGACAATTCCAGGATCGTTAGGGTCGCTTACTTTGCAAATAACGCTATCCAGCAAGCCAGTTTTTTGCTCCAATTCTCTTTCGAGATCTTCATATTGATTAGAAAGCGAGCTAATAACGATTTGTACAACCCCCATTTCTCGCGCCTCATTCAGCAAGCGAGATACTTTTGGACGCGATACCCTGATCTTTTTAGCAATGATATCTTGCGTCAGTCCATCTTCGTAATAGAGCTTAGCAACTTTTTCGAGAAGGCTTACGTTCATATTCCTCGGTTCATTTTTAATCAGGGATGTGAACAATTGCTCAATACTGAACGTTTTCAACATTATAGCAGGATTCTTTTCCGTGTCAATAGTGCAATAGTGAAATATTGTTCACTAATCTAGTTTTTAATCTTTCCAGCTTTCGTTAATAATTACAAAAGAGCACCTAACAATATCTAATTATTCTTTCTATCATGATACGATCATTAATTTTTTCTCCCCATAATTAAAATTATAATGAAATTTTGTTGATATTTGTTCCTTCTAGGGAAATTGACAATTATCATTCTTTCGTTTACAATAAGGTCAAATATATACAATTGTTCGCTTATATGTACAATTGTTCATTTTATTACAGGGATAAATACGATGGCTAATATGATGCGAGCTGCTGTTTACTATAATAACCATGATATCCGCATTGAAGAGGTTCCAATTCCTGAAATTGGTCCAGATGAAGTGCTGGTAAAATCGATCGCCAGTGGCATTTGTGGCGGTGAATTGATGGAATGGTATCACGCCCCACGCGCTCCAAAAGTCATGGGGCATGAACCCGCAGGCATTATTGTCGAAAAAGGTTCCCAGGTAAAAAACTTTAATGTGGGTGATCATATCTTTGTCAATCACTATGTTTCCTGTGGAACTTGCCGGCAGTGCTTACGTGGACGGTATACCAATTGTGAACGTTTAAAAGAATCCATGCTTTTCCCGGGTACCACCTGCCAATATTTTCGGGTACCTTCCCGCCAACTCAATCGAGATACCATCCTTATTCCAGAAAACGTAAGTTTTGCTGAAGCTACTGTTTGTGAGCCCTGGGGATGTGTTATTGGTGGATTAAAAGTTACAGAAATCCTTCCCGGCGATACCGTTCTGGTGATTGGTGCCGGTTTCATGGGGATGGGATTCTTGCATATGGCACCTCTTTTTGGTGCTGGCAAAGTCATTTCGATGGATCTATCCGATTGGCGCTTACAAAAAGCTTTAACCATGGGTGCCACTCATACCATTAATCCCAAAACAGAAAACGTTGAGGAAAAATTGCGAGATATCAACGGTGGGTATCTTGCTGATGTTGTGATCGTGACGGTACCTTCTGTCAATCTCTATGCACAAGGACATAGCCTGGTTGAAAAAGGTGGTTTTCTCCATCTTGGTGCTCCTACTATGCCTGAACCAAAGTGGACGATCGATCCGCAACATGAATACTTTGGAGAGATCAAGATTTCAGCAAAATACTCTGCAGATCACTTTGATACCAGTCAGATCATGAAATGGATTTCAGCAGGGCGCATCAATGTTAAAGCTGCCATTACTCATCGTGTGGAATTGGATGACACTTTGGAAGCATTTCAGATGATGGTGAAGGCGGATGAATCATTAAAAACCATAGTTTATCCAAATGGAATAAAAGAGGAAAAAACTCTTTAATGGCTTTCCTGTTAAGCGGATGAGTTCTGATGGAACCTTTAAAGAACATTCCAATAAGCGAAATCCAGCAAGATGAATTACGATTGATCACGCGCGCTGCCTGGCTTTATTACATTCAAGGATTGACTCAGACAGAAGTCGCGGAAGAACTGAATGTCTCCAGGATTAAAGTTACCAGGTTGATCGCCAGGGCTAAAAGTTATGGCATCATAGAAATTCGAATTCATCAACCTTCTGGGATGTTTGTTGACCTTGAACAGGAACTCATTAGCCGGTACAACCTTCGTGACGCATCGGTGATTCTGGATATCCCCAACGGAGAACCTATTCGCAGGCTTCTGGCAAAAGCCGCTGCGCAATGGTTGACACCTCATCTGCGACCAGAGCTTGTAGTCGGTATATCGATGGGACGAACCCTGGCATACCTCCCGGAAGTAATCGAAAATAAACAGCCCACCGGAACCACCTTCATTGAAGTAATGGGAGCATCCGATTCCGTCAATAGTGGTTTCAGCTCCTATGCTGTTATCAGCCGGATTGCTCAGCTTTACGGCGGGCAAGCGCATCTGCTGGATGTTCCCACCTTTGTGTCTAGCCAATCCATCCGGGATCTGTTAATGAGCGAAACCCATATCGCAGAAAGGTTCGAAATAGCCCGTCACTGCGATATACTAATTACCAGTGTTGGCACCGTTGACAATGACGCCCTTCTGCATCAAATTGGGTACATCAATGACGAAATTTTACAGCACTTGCAACGAGAGAAAGCCGTTGGTGATTTATTGGGTCATTTTATCGACGAACGCGGTCGCCCCGTTTCAAATCCTTTGGATGGTAGATTAATGGCAATTCAATTGGATGACCTGAAACATATCCCTTATAGTGTGCTGGTTTCTGGTGGTGAAAACAAAATTAACGCCATGAAAGCTGCCTTACTTGGTAATTACATCAATGTTCTCATTACGGATGTTAGCAGTGCAAAAGAGTTATTAAAAAAGAACTGAACAACTCATGTAAAGAAAAAGGAGATAAACTATGAGTTCAGCCGTACATCATTTCAATGGTACTGAAACGGAATATGATTGGGAAAACAGCATCCCAAAACAAATCCCACCCACAGATACTGCCAAATTCGCAAAGGGGAAAGTAGTAATTGGTCCGCAAGATGAAGCTGTCAATTACGTTTTCCGATATTTCTGCGTTCAACCTGGCGGTCATTCAACCATGCCCGATCAGCATATCCATGATCACGGCATGTATATCTTGCATGGCAAGGGTGAAGTGATGATCAATGGGAAGACCTATCCCATTCAAGCACGGGATATGGTTTATGTTGCTCCAAATGATGTTCATGGGGTCATCAACACAGGAGATGAACCTCTTGGATTTATTTGTGTGATCCCCAATAAAGACCGCCTGGATGAATATCTCAAACTAAGCGGTAAAGAAAAATAATTCCTCCGCTCAATATTATTCATAATAACGAAAGAGGTTGCCAGGCTGGCAGCCTCTTTCTCATCTATTATAGTGATACGTTCTTCGTTAGCATCAAATTCCCACAAAACTGGTACGTGAAGTAGCTTTTGATACTTTAATAGCACTTTGGTTTCACGATAATGCATTCCTTCTCAGGTATGCCCTGCTTGAAGTTGTTGACCTTTTGAAGGATTATATCCCATGCAAATCATTTTTCTCGAACCAGGAGAAACTCTACTCGTAGATTCTTTGCCTGGGTGGTAATCCACCTGAGTATCGGTTTCTTAAGCTTAAAAATACGCATGAAGTAGCTGAGAAATAATCAGACACTCTTGAAGGGCATAGCAAGCAAATCGCGTACTTCATTTCACCCCGATGCTGCAACAATCATTACCAATGCTCTCTGGCAGGCAACCGAAAACAAATCTTGTTATATAATTCCTTCCTTGAGTATCAGGAGCAAATTTGAATAACCCACAGAATGGTAAAACATGGATAAAGCTCCTCAAATACGCACCTTTGGTGATCATCGTTGTTGGTGCGATCATTCTTGCATTAAATTTTAACATCTCACAGCTGAACTATCTTCTTGAAAAGTATGAGAGATTTGGAATTTGCATTTGCTTATTCGCATATATATTTCTGGGAATAACAGTCATACCTTCTGAACCAGTATCCATTCTGGTTCTTGCCTGGAAAGGACCCGTGGTTGCGATTCTTTTGGCAACAATTGGCAATACACTGGCAGCGATCGTGGAGTTTTTTATTGGCGGGGGAATTGGAGATCTCACCGACTTTGAAAAGAAGAAAGAAAAACTACCATTCCATTTAGGCAAGTTACCCATTAATTCACCAGCTTTCCTGTTACTCGCCCGCATGTTGCCAGGGTTTGGACCTAAATTTGTGAGCATTGCTAGCGGAATCTATCAGGTACCCATGATTACCTACTTGTGGACAACCATCGTTGCAAATATGATTGGAGCAGCAGCGATCGTTCTGGGAGGGAGCGGCTTGCTCAAATTGATCAGGTAATCCTCTACACCAATGAGAGTGAAATAGCCAAACCCCTCAAGCATTTCCCATTGATATCACTTTCAATAAATGCAACATTTGTTGCATTTTTATTTGAATCAAGGTATATTAATGCAACAACTGTTGCATTCGAGGTGTGTCATGAACTGGCTCCTTTTCCTTTCTCAACTACCTTCTACTCCATCCAGCCTGCGCGTTACCGTATGGCGGAAAATGCGGGCTGCCGGTGCTCTGGGCATTCAAAATGGTGTCTGGATACTTCCTGAAAAGCCCGAACAAACCGCTTTCCTGCATGATTTATCAGAGATCATTCAAAAACAAGGGGCAGGCTGTCAGATCTTCAAGGTATCACCTTTGGATGAAACCATCGAAAAGGATATCTTGAACCTGTTTAGTAAAGATCGAGAAGAAGAATATACCGAGTTCCTCGAACGCAGCCAGGAATTCCTGGATGAAATCGAAAAAGAAAGCACAAAACAAAAATTCACATACGCCGAATTGGAAGAGAACGAACAGGATCTACAACATTTATCAAACTGGTTGGGAAAGATCCAGAAGCGCGATTTTACAGGTGGAGAGATCGCCCTGACTGCAGCCAATGTGTTTAAGAAATGCCAGGCAGCTTTTGAATCATTTTCAAGCATTGTATACAGTCGCAATGCAGATGGTTTTACTGCAGATTCGGAGTTGAATCAGAAAGATTGATCAAAGGTATCAAGGATTGCATGAATGATAGACATTTCAAAAATAGCGGACACACCCTGGCATACCATTTCTAGCGAAGAAGCAGCTTCCATACTTGGCACAGACCTGACTAAAGGTTTGGATAGTAACGAGGCAAAACTTCGCCTTTCACAGTTCGGATGTAATTCACTGGTAGAAGAAAAGAAGGAATCCTTCTGGAAGGAGTTTCTCGAAAAGCTACGTGAACCGTTGGTATTGATGCTGCTCATTACCGGCGTGTTGTATGCAATTTGGGGTGAACTGGCAGATGCCATCATCATTTTCGTGATCATCCTGACATTGAACACTGTGGAAGTAATAAATGAGCAACGATCGAAAAAAGCCATCAGAAGCCTGCGTAAACTGTCAGAACCCACCATGTCTGTAATTCGAGAAGGTCAATTTTTGGATATTCCAGTAGATCAGGCAGTCCCAGGAGATTTGATCTACCTTCAAGAAGGTCACCGTGTGCCGGCAGACGCCAGGTTGATTGAAGCATGCAGTCTTTCAGTAGATGAATCCTCACTCACAGGAGAATCACTTCCAGTAGAGAAACGATCAGATGCAATTTCCAACCATAATTTACCACTTGCTGAGTGTCATAACATGGTGTATTCCTCAACGTTGGTCAGTCGCGGCAAAGGAAAGGCTTTGATAATTTCAACTGGCATGAATACTGAAATTGGGCGAATTGCCGGAATGACTCACCGGGGGAAAGAACCACGAACCCCCCTCCAGGAAACGATGGAAGAGTTAAGCAGAACTCTGGTCTGGGTAGCCCTGGGATTTAGTGTATTGATTCCTCTGATCGGAATATTCCTGACCCGCCTGCCACCCAAACAAATGCTTCTCACCGGCTTATCTCTGGCATTTGCGACCATTCCAGAAGAGCTGCCCATTATTATCACAATGGTACTTTCTCTTGGAGCATTTCGGCTTTCGAAGAAACATGCGGTTGTCAAGCGATTGCATTGCGTTGAAACCCTGGGGTCTGTCACCATCATTGCCACTGATAAAACCGGCACTCTGACTCAAAATCGGATCGAAGTCGCTCAGTTCGAACCTGAAGCAGCCAAAAATCATTTATTGGAAATTGGAGTTTTCTGTAATGATGCCATCCCTGATAGTGTCGATTTTTCAGGAGATGCAGTAGATTCTGCGTTGCTGCGTGCAGCAAAACGATCTGGGCTGGAAGTAAATAATTTGCGTATAGCACAACCCATTCTTCATGAATTTCCTTTTGATAATGATCGTAAGCGAATGTCAACGGTTTCAATGAGAGATGGAAAATTCTGGTCAGCAGTGAAAGGTTCCCCTGAATCAATTCTTTCACAATGTAAGCAACGACAGATAGAAAATACCATGGAAAAGTTAACCAATCAAACTCGCGAGATCATCATGGATAAGGTTGCAAAGCTTGCCGCCGATGGATTAAGGGTGTTGGCATTTGCTGAACGCACCATGCCTGATGAGCATTTCACCCAGGATCTGGCAGAAAACGACCTGACATTTGTTGGGCTGATTGGACTTCAGGATCCACCCCGTGCCGAAGCGCGCGATGCAATCGCCACCTGCCAAAAAGCCGGAGTACGGGTGGTCATGATCACTGGAGACCATCCCCTGACAGCAAAATCCATAGGTCAACAGATTGGACTTAATGGAAGCCAGGAATTGGTAACTGGACCGGAAGTAGATCATCTTTCGAGTGATGAACTTAAAAAGGTTGTTCAACACACATCCATTTTTGCGCGTACCACCCCGGAGCACAAATTACGTATTGTCCAGGCATTACAATCATCAGGAGAGCGAGTTGCGGTTACTGGAGATGGTGTCAACGATGCTCCTGCTTTGTCAGCTGCAGATATTGGCATAGCGATGGGTGAAATCGGCACCGATGTTGCTCGTGAAGCCAGCGATATGGTATTGCTGGATGACAGTCTCACCACCATTGTCAGTGCAGTAAAAGAAGGTCGCTTAATCTATGAAAATCTCAAAAAAGGAGTACGATACTATCTTACCTGCAAGCTGGCATTGGTGCTGATCAACCTGTTGCCTGCTCTCTTGTTGGTTCCCGTGCCCTTTGCCCCAGTGCAGATCATTTTGATGGAGTTTTTTATGGACTTGATGGCAGCCGCATCTTTTGTAACTGAAAAGCCCGAATCTGATCTGCTGGAACAAAAACCACGCGATCTGAAAACCAAGTTCATGAACAGGTCGATGGCTGGCAATATCGTCACTTCTTCTATAGGGCTGTTTGCATCAGTGACCATCGTTTATCTCTTCACATGGTTCAGTACTGCAAATATCGCCACTTCGCAAACGGTTGCATTCTTTAGCTGGTTGATCGGACATGTTCTGTTGGCGTTCAACATGCGATCAGATCGCCAGCCCATTTATCAACTTGGGCTTGGGAGCAACCGGATGATGGTCATCTGGGGAGCTGGTATAGCAATTTTCCTTTTGGGTATTTCTCTCATTCCGGGTGCACAGAGTCTAGTGAAAACCACATCGCTGACAGTTTCTCAATGGGAAATGATCATCATCACTACTTTTATTGGCACTTTTTGGTTGGAAATTAAAAAAGGGCTAACTTTCAAAAGGAAGAATTTGAAGGTAACAAAGAAATGAGGTTGTACAAAATTTCGCACGCGAGCCTTATATCAACCAATGTAGTTTTTATTCTGAAACTTGATCATTGATTGGTAATGTTCCGCAATCTCGTACTGATCAATCATTTGCATCGAAAAAGATGCTGAGAAGATATATTGGATGGAAAAGTTTTGAATTTGAACTGTACACCGTGTACGCTGCACGTGAACGTCCCAATGGCGTCCTTTATAAAACAAAAGTTGAAGCCGAAGAGCACGATCACTAAATAGTTTTTATTCACCAGACAAAATAATCCATCTATCAATCTACCTCTTTGATTTACCCTAAAAGAGATTCTATTGTGCTGTTCATTGAGGGAAAGTAAATATTTGTCCGTTGATTGATCGCTTATTCTTTGCTTTATATTTTTCTAAATAATCAAACTAATAGATAATGATCAGAAATTTATAAGAATAGACCTGCCTGAAAAGCGTTCTATGGTACTATCAACAATACATCTTCTTTACGAAGATTCTGTATACCAATGAATATCTGCTATTTAGCTTTTTAGAAGAAAAGCGAGGCAAGACGATGGAAAAAGAAAGTAACTCACCAAAGAAAGGTGAGGAGAATGAAAATAAAAGAATACAAGACCTGCGCAGGAAACAAACCGGATTTGGTTTAAGTTATTTAATTGTGAGCATGATCGGTTTGTGGTTATTTCAGCAGTTCATATTAAATCCACTTTTGAATCAAGAAATTCAAATCCCATACAGTGAGTTCAAGGCAAAGATTAAATCGGGTGATATTCTCGAAGCTACACTGGGAGAAGACAAAATTGTTGGGACAATGAAGAACACAGGCGATACTTCAACAAGTGTCAAAAGCATCCCCTTCACAGTCATTGCTGTACCCAACGGCGATCCAAGCTTGATCGAAGAATTGGATGCTGCGGGTATAAAGTACAGCGTCAGTCCACCTCCCAGCCCGGTTGGCAGCTTTTTACTGGCGTATGGTCTTCCACTGCTATTAATTGGCGCAGTATGGTATTTTGGGTATAAAAAGTTGGCAAAAAGTGGATTGGGTGGTGCTGGCAGCATCATGGGTGTAGGAAAAAGCAAAGCAACAGAAGTGAAGCCAGAAAGCATCGGAATTACTTTCAAAGATGTAGGTGGAGCAGATGAAGCGATCAGTGAGCTGAGAGAGATCATCCAATTTCTGAAAACGCCTGAAAAATTCTCCAACCTCGGTGGGCGCATCCCGAAAGGCGTTTTGTTGGTTGGACCTCCTGGAACTGGAAAGACATTACTTGCCAAAGCCTCTGCAGGTGAAGCAGAAGTGCCCTTCTTTGAAACCAGTGGCTCTGAATTTGTTGAAATGTTCGTTGGAGTAGGCGCGGCTCGTGTGCGTGATCTGTTCGAGCAGGCTCGCAAGGCTGCACCTGCAATCATCTTTATCGATGAAATCGACGCAATCGGTCAATCTCGTGTTGGAGCAACCCGATTTGGTGGAAATGATGAACGAGAGCAAACTCTTAATCAGCTTCTTTCTGAGATCGATGGATTCCATACTGAAAGAGATAAACCGGTGATCATCATGGCAGCCACCAACCGCCCCGAAGTACTCGACCAGGCGCTGCTGCGTGCCGGGCGGTTTGACAGGCAGATTACAGTTGCAGCTCCTGACTTGATTGGAAGACTACAGATATTACGCGTTCATAGTAAGAATGTTGTGCTTGCGCCTGATTTTGATATGGAGCGAGCCGCCAGGATCACTCCAGGATTCAGCGGTGCAGACCTTGCCAATGTCATCAATGAGGCTGCTCTTTTGGCTGCCCGTCGCAATGCAAAAGATGTGACGATGAATGATTTCGAAGCTGCGATCGAACGTGTGGTTGCAGGGTTGGAAAAGAAATCACGCATCATGAATGAAAAAGAGCGAACTACCGTGGCTTATCATGAAAGTGGGCATGCCTTGATCGCAGAATTATTGCCTCATGCCAATCCGGTCGCGAAAGTAAGTATTGTTCCTCGAGGACGAGGCGCCCTGGGCTATACCATGCAAATGCCCACCGAAGACCGGTACCTCTTGACCCGTGAAGAATTGGAAGATCATATCGCCACCATGCTGGGTGGAAGGGCTGCTGAACAGGTAGTTTGTAACATGATAAGCACCGGCGCCAGTGACGACATTCAAAGGGCAAGTGAGCTGGCTCGTAGAATGGTGACTGAATTTGGTATGAGTGAAAAGCTAGGCGTTGTGCGGTACGTTACACAACAATCTCAATTCCTGACCGGAAGCGACACGGGCTCTGTTGCCAGCCCGGAAACCCAAAAATTGATTGACGAAGAAGTGATGCGGATCACGAGTGAACAATATCAACGCGCACAACAACTGCTGAAAGAACATCGTTCTGCTCTTGAGCACCTGGCGAGACAATTACTGGAAACCGAGACGGTTGATGGCACAGCCGTCAAAAAAGCCCTGGAAATAACAGAATCTTAATTCACCACGATCAATCGAATCAAAAGGAGGAATTTGCAAATATATGTTCCTCCTTTTGTTTTTGCTTCAGCGTATGACTGATGCTACAGGGTTGATTGATCCCTTCTTTCCATAGAAACAGATCACCTTTCGATGATAATCGAACAGGTATAAAACCTATCTCCGGGCGCATAGCTAAATTAGGGATCAGGTCTGGATAACAGATCTGAATCTCCTTACAGGCCATTTGCCTGGCTGATTATAAAAAATCGATCAAGCCGGAACTTCAAGAAGCAAGCACAAACTATTAGCTTCATCGATCTTTGTTTACTCAGTAGGAATCTTCTTTCTGTTGCGCTGGCTTATTACCACCATATCGTCCCGCCTTATATTTCGAAGCATTGTTCGCGGAACAAATAGTGTTTCTATCTGTTCAGTATCATACCTTATTCAGCCAATAATTCCATGCTTTCCATAATTAATTATTTACTTTTTTAGCACTTCGGATGCATGACACTAACATTTGCTGGTGATATTCTTTGCTTAACAAGCACCACAGCCAACGAGGAACCAGGACAAGAGGTCAAAAGAAATGCGCAGTCTGCAAAGTGATCGGTTTAAAGAAAGATTTGCAGGGAATCTTCGTCGTTAGCGAATGCAAAATTTACTCGAAGATGACGATTAAAAAACCAACCTGGAGAAAATGGATAGTTCAGATAACTGCGAAAAAGAAGATGAAGATTCTCAAATTGGATCGTTCATAGAAAACAAGCAATTCGTCCCACCCGGAGAGGCTGCTAAACTTTTCAGGCAAGGCATACAGGTTCAACTTCTGTTGGGATGACTGGCAAATTTCCTCCATTAAAGAGGAAACCAAGGATCCCGGGGTTAGGAGAGGGTGTGTATTCCACACCCTCAAACCAGCAAGGTGGAAGTTTTCCACTCTACTGTGAAAATTCAAGCTTGAAATATTTTTCTAGAAAGATATGATTCAATTAAGTAAACTTGCTTTCGAAGATCAGTCCATTTCAAAAACTGGTCAAAATTCAGAATATGTTGCCAATGAAAAAGAGAGTTTGATCAAATACCTAAACACACTGCAGGAATAAAGTGGATGCAAGGTTCAGCTGAAAACAACAGTAAGCCTTTAACCGCAACCGGTCTTTCTGAAAGCCAGGTAATTGAACGCCGGAAAGAATTCGGAGAAAACGTTCTGCCCGCAGAAAAAACCACTCCGTGGTGGATCATCCTTTTCAATCAATTCAAAAGCCCCCTGGTTTATATCATCCTGGTTGCTGCTCTGGTTTCTTTGATCGTAGCGGAATATGGCGATTTTGCCATCATCATGGTTGTTGTTTTCGTGGATGCGATACTCGGTTTTGTTCAGGAATATCAGGCTCAAAACACATATCTGGCATTAAAGAATCTCCTCAAACCAACGACCACCGTGATCAGAATGGGGGAACACGGTATAGAACGGAAAGAAGTAGAAGTTAGCGAGCTTGTACCGGGTGACCTTGTGGTGGTTAACGCAGGAGAAAAGGTGCCGGGAGATGGGGTGATCCTGGAAGGGTACAAAATTGCGGTGGATGAGTCCATTCTGACAGGTGAAAGCGAACCGGTCAATAAAAGTGACATTGCTGATGAGAGCAAATCTTCAAACGTAAATAAAGCTTTTATGGGAACCACGATCCTGACTGGTCGCGGGCTAATGGAAGTAACCAAAACGGGAACTCACACTGAGCTCGGTCAGATTGCCTCCAGCCTGCGTGAACATGTTGAAGAAGATACTCCCCTGCAAATCCGACTAAAGAAATTCAGCAAGACTCTGACTTTCATCGTGCTCGGATTTACTATTGCCATACTCATCACCGGTCTCTTAATGGGCAAAGAATTCCTGGATATGCTGCGGACGTCAATCATCCTGGCGATTGCTGCAGTGCCAGAAGGATTGCTGATTGCTGTCACGGTCATCCTCGTGTTGGGTATGCGTAAGATTCTTAAGCGAAATGGCCTGGTAAAGCGCTTGCTGGCAGTGGAAACGCTGGGTTCAGTAACCACAATCTGTACCGATAAAACAGGAACGCTTACCGAAGGTCGAATGCGTGTAAACCATGTCAATCTTGCAGACCGTGAACGCGCTCTTGAAACGATGATACTTTGTAACAACCTGGAAGGTCCTGTAGATGTTGCATTATGGGAATATGCGCAATCTCAGAATGGGGTAAACAATATTCAAGACAGGTTTGATGAATCTGAAAGACTGGCAGAAGAACTTTTTACCAGTGAAACCAAGTATATGATCACAGCCAATAAAGTGAATGGGCGAGGCAGCTTTAACTTTCTCAAAGGTGCACCAGAGATTGTGTTGGAAATGTGCCAGCTCGATCAGTTTGAGAAAGATCGAATCCTATCTCAGATAGATGAATGGGCAGGTGAAGGGCTTCGCTTGCTTGGATTAGCTTACCGTCCTCTGGGGAAATTGGAAAACCATACTGGTTATACATGGGTTGGGTTAATTGGCATGGAAGATCCTATCCGTGAAGGTGTGATCGATGCGGTGAAAGTTGCACAGCATGCCGGTATCAGAGTTTGCATGATCACAGGAGATTATCGTAAAACTGCTGAACGTATTGGCCGCAACATCGGCCTGTTCCGTGATGGCGATAGGATTATCGATGGCGAGGATATGGCACAACTCGACGATAACCAACTTCAACAACTGGTGAATCATGTGGCAGTCTTTGCTCGTATCCGACCGAACGATAAACTCCGTATTGTTAAAGCATTACAAGGAACCAATCAGGTAACAGCCATGATCGGTGATGGGGTAAATGATGCCCCAGCTCTAAAACGAGCCAATATTGGCGTAGTAGTCAATTCAGCCACTGATGTGGCAAAAGAAACTGCAGACCTTGTTCTTCTGGATAGCAACTTCCGCACCATAGTAGCGGCAGTAGAGGAAGGACGCACCATCTTCCAAAATATTCGTAAAGTGGTGGCTTACACGCTTTCCAATTCCTTCGCAGAAGTCTTGACGATCTTCATTGCAATGGTATTACAATGGCCGGCACCTCTGGCTGTGGCACAGATCCTTTGGATTCATCTGATTTGTGATGGGCCATCAGATATTGTGTTGGGATTTGAACCCAAAGAAAGAGGCATCATGGATGAACCACCCAAGTCAAAGGATGCCCCTATCCTGACCCACCTGGGATTAAGCCTTATCGGAGTGATCAGCGTTGTTAGTTCAATATTCGCTCTTTTAATATTCAACCACTTCAGTACTATTCATGGTAATGTAACAGAAGGACGCAGTATGGTTTTTGCAAGCTTTGCGATTAATTCTATGATCTACATCTTTGCATATAGATCCATGCGTCGACCAATCTGGAAGATGGTGCCCTTACGGGAAAACAAACCCTTATTTTGGACCATCCTTGCAGGGCTGGCAACAGCTTTGATCGCATTCCTGATCCCCGGCTTGCGGAATGTACTAGGAATTGTCCCGCTATCATTGATGGAATGGGGTATCATTGCAGGGATTGCATTGCTTCTGTTAGCAATCGTTGAAGTCGCGAAGGTGATCGCCAAGGGAATTCATGATAATGACTGATGTGGATCAATACTTATAACTCAGGCATACTCAAATGATCTTTATCCCATACACCAGAAATGAATCGGCCTGGAATCCTCGTTGTCACCGCTAGAGATGAAAGCCCTCTATAGTCTCTGATCGTTGCGGGTTTTTAAGTAGTAGTTTGCTTGATTTTCTGGTTTTTAGGTTTCTGTTCTCAAAAGGTCGTAATGAAGATTCATCCAATATCCTGTGGGTGGGGAATTGCTTTCCTGATCGAAACCACCCGTGGTTTGTTCTTGATCGATAGTGGCTCTCCTGACCAGCAGGATCGCATTCTCACCAAAATGAAAGAACTGGGAAGAAACGACCTGAAGCTGATCTGGATTACACATGCCCATTATGATCACTATGGCAGCGCGTCTGCACTGCGAAAGATAACAGGGGTATTGATAGGAGTACATGCAGATGACGCGGAGAACATGATTGCAGGTTTATCTCCTCTGGGCACTACACGTAGATATGGTTTTATTTATCCCCCTGCCCAAAAATTTCTCAACTTTTTCCGCCCCCTTGCACCTACCTCACCAGATTTTGTATGTGAGGGTGGTGACACTTTGGAACCTTATGGGCTTAATGCTTCAATACTTCACACCCCTGGTCACACACCTGGGCATACCTGTCTAAAATTGGAAGAAGGAATAGTTTTTGCTGGTGACCTGCTGGGAGGATTTCCTCAACCCGGTTTGCAACGTTTACTGGCGATCAATTGGGATCAGCTTTCAAACAGTTTATTAACCCTGCAGGCTGCAAAACCAAAATGGATCTATATAGGGCATTCCATTCAACCAATTTCCGGTGAAATGATCTATTGAGATGATTACAAAACTGAATAATCACTCAGAATTTCTCAAATTGTATGCTAAAATAGCACGCGACTGTATTTCCGCTGCAATCTGATTACTTACATCTTCGCACAAACCGCAGTTGTTACGGAAGTTGTATTTTGTTAGTGGTATTTTCAGGAGCATGCAGTGCAGAACGTGCAATTAACAGGCAATTATTGGCAAGAAGCGATTGAAAAAAAGAAACAAGTTGAAGAAACAAATTTACAAAACTTTTCAATAGATAATTTCTCAAACGCTCTCGATCATCTTTCAGACGGATTTTTATTAGTAGATAAGAATCTTATTTTTCTTTATACTAATGCACAAGCAGTTAAAGTGCTTAAACGAAACGCAGATGATCTGGTTGGTAAAAACCTGTTAGATGTATTTCCAGAGATAAAAGACACCCCATTTATTAAAGCAATTGAAAGCGCCCAGAAAACACAGGTTACTGTTATTCTCGAAGGGAATAACAGCCCCTGGGGAAAGCAATATAAAAATTGCATTTATCCTTCGAACGTTGGGATCTGCATTCTGATCAGTGAAACCCCTGATCATAAACTTGCTAAAGATAGTATCGTTGATGAAATACGACGGTTAGTAGAAGCACAACGAATTGCTAATTTAGGTTGTTGGGAATTTGATAGTTCTACTCATAAACTGTATTTTTCCGATGAAATGCTTGGAATCCTTGGCATTTCGCCCGCTTCTTTTACCCATTCATATCTATCATTCTTGAAGCTGATCCATCCTGATGACCGTGAAGCTGTAAAAAAATTCCTTGTGTCACTTCAAAAGACAGGTTATACCGACGAATGCAATTTTCGAATCCTTTCGCCTGATAATTCCATTCGTTATATACAGATACGCGGAGAAGCAATCCACAGTGAAACAGGCAAACCGGTTCGTATAACTGGCACAATCTATGACATAACTAAAAGCAAACAAATAGAAGAGCAGTTAAAAGAAACTCAAGAGGTTTTCTTTAGAACCTTCAAATTCAATCCTGCAGCAATGCTGATAACGACTATCCCAGAGGGAATTTGCATGGAGGTGAACGAGAGTTTCACCAATATGCTGGAATTCTCCCCTGAAGAAATTATTGGACGCACAACTCTTGATCTGGAAATTTATACCAATCCTAACCATAGATTGCAGCTATATCAAGTATTGTCTGAAAAAGGCGAAGTCAATAACGTTGAATTGGTTTTCCGAACAAAATCTGGCAAACTTATTACCGGGCTGGTATCACTGCAACCTCTTCATTTTCGGGGGAAAGATTATGCCCTCATTATGGCAGTGAATATCACCAAACGCAGACAGGCAGAGATAGCTTTAGAGGAAAACGAGCGCCTGTTGAATCGTGTGCTCGAAAACTCGCCAGATATTATTTATGCCTTTGATATTTCATCCAACAGGTTTATGTTTATTAATCGTAGAGACCTTTTTGGATTTTCTATCGAAGAATTGCAAAACCATGAGACAATTCTTGGTCGGATACATCCAGAAGATCGTCATGTAGTAATTGATGCCTGGAATGAAAGCACGCAAACCGGATCATCCCATCAGATTGAGTACAGATTTAAAAAGAAAGATGGTAGTTGGATTTGGATCCAGCAACGGGCAACCTTGTTTTCTCAACATGGTGATGGAACACCAAAACAATTATTGATATCTATAACAGATATTTCTTTACGGAAACAAGCCGAAATAGAATTACAAGAAAGCGAAGATCGATTCCGCTTGCTGATCGAAAATGCTTCTGACTTGGTCTATCAAGTTGCTTTAGACAAAGATCTTTCAGTAAAAAAGTTAATTTTTCTAAGTCCTCAATTTAGCAAAATTTTTGGTTTAAAAAATGTTGAAGAGATGAATCTTGATCCTGAGGCTTTGTATGACTCAGTCCTCAAATTGATCCATCCGGATGATCTTCCACAGCTCTTAGGAAGTGTGAAAACTTTACTGATTAATAAAAGTTCCGTCGATCGTGTTTATCGTGCATGGAATGCGGTCAAAAATGACTATATTTGGATATCTGATCGGATTACACCAAGAATGGATAGCAAAGGAAATCTGACTGGGTATCAGGGTATTTCTCGCGATATAACAGAACAGAAGCTGGCAGAAAAAGCTCTCCACGAAAGTGAAAAACGATACCAGATGATCTCTTCCATAGCATCTGATTATATGTACGAGAGTCGCTTTGGAAAAGATGGGAGATCAACCTTGATCTGGACCGCTGGTGCGTTCGAGAGTATTACTGGCTACACAATGGAAGAATATAATGCCCGGGGGGGATGGCGCACAATCCTCCACCCAGATGATCAGGTAATCGATGATCGTGATCAGGAAAAATTGCGTTCTAACCAACCTGTCACCTCTGAAATTCGGACATTCAAAAAAGATGGTTCTCTGGTCTGGCTAAGTGTTTATGCTCGTCCTGTAATTGATGAACAGACCGGGGAGTATATTGGTGTTTATGGCGCTGCAAAAGACATCACAGAACGCAAGATGGTAGAAGAAGAAATCAAGAAGCAACTGACATACCAGAAAGCAGTCAATCGCATATCAACCATCTTGCGAGGCGCGCAAACCCTGGATGAAATACTGCCTCACCTTCTTAAAGAAACATTGAGTATGGTGGAAACCGAAACTGGCGCCATATGGTTATATGATAAGCACACAAAAAATTTCGAACATGCCGTGGCAAACGGGTGGTTTACCGAGCTTAAAAAACCAAACATGACAGCGGGAGAAGGAATAGCTGGAACAGTTTATAAGACTGGCGAAGTACATATCTCTCCAGATTTCAGGCATGATCCACTTCTTTATAAAAGAACTATTAATGAAGTACCAGAAGGATGGGGAGGAATCTGTGTGCCAATTCGAGCAGAAATGGAAACCATTGGTGTTTTATTTGTTGCAAAACAAATCCCCCATCATTGGGGCGAAGAAGATGTCCGTCTGCTAACTACCGTTTCTGAAATCGCAGGAAATACCATCCATCGTGCCAGATTGCATGATCAAACCCAGCGGCAGTTAAAACATCTATCTGCCCTGCACGATATCGATCACGCAATAAGCTCAACTCTTGACTTGCATCTGCTTCTGGATACCCTTCTAAGTCATATCACACTCCAGCTACATGTTGATGCGGCAGATGTTTTACAATTTGATCCACAGACTCAGAATTTAGAATTCATTACCGGATTAGGTTTCAACTCACCCCTATCACAGAAATTTCGGACACGCATGGGTGAAGGTCACGCGGGTCAAGCTGCACTTAATAGGAAAATCATTGGAGTTTCAGATAATTCCCAATCAGCCGATTCCAAATGTACACGTATTCTTGAAATTCCTGAAGAGGGATTTGTTGCGCATTATGCGGTACCGCTAATCGTAAAAAATGAAGTAAAAGGTGTTCTTGAAGTATTCCACAGAGATGTCTTAACCCCTGAAAAGGAATGGTTTGTTTTCCTGGATACCCTTGCAGGTCAGGTGGCAATCGCAATGGATAATGCCACTATGTTCGAAAGCCTGCAGCAGTCCAATCTTGATCTGGCAGTGGCTTATAACGCTACCATTGAAGGTTGGTCAAAAGCTCTTGATATGCGTGACAAAGAAACAGAAAACCATACCCGGCGTGTTACAGAACTTACGTTACGGCTTGCTCGCCGCATGGGGATTAATGAAGAAAAGATTGTCCATATCTGGCGCGGAGCACTATTGCATGATATTGGTAAATTGGGAGTACCAGATAATATCTTGCTAAAAGCAGGAAGCCTGACAGAAGACGAGCAGGCGATCATGAAACGTCACCCGCAATTGGCATATGATATGCTCTATCCCATTGAATATTTACGTCCTGCTTTAGACATCCCTTATTGTCATCATGAAAAATGGGATGGGAGTGGTTACCCCCGCGGTTTGAAAGGTTCAGAAATTCCTTTGTCAGCCCGTATGTTTGCCCTGGCAGATGTATTCGATGCTCTGACAACAGACCGGCCATATCGTAAAGCCTGGACGTATGAAAGAGCGATCAAGTATATTTGCGATCAATCAGGCAAGCATTTTGATCCAGTGTTGGCAAATGTATTCACGTATCTGTTGAGAACCGGAGAACTTGGAACAAGTCTTTAATGGAATGTTTCGATTTCGTTTCTTCATTCCTTTCCATCGGATTATTGAAATAAAACAAAGAGCCTGCTTTCTAGCAGG
Source organism: Anaerolineaceae bacterium (assembly GCA_034430215.1). Taxonomy (GTDB): domain Bacteria; phylum Chloroflexota; class Anaerolineae; order Anaerolineales; family Anaerolineaceae; genus UBA4782. The sequence goes on from DAOUFE010000023.1 coordinate 74,635, forward strand.
CTCTCGTTTTTATGGCGGGGAGGGCGGGATTCGAACCCGCGGCTGAGTTTAAGCCCAGCACTCACTTAGCAGGCGAGCCCAATCGGCCACTCTGGCACCTCCCCAATCGCTCCAGCGGAGGGAGCGGGATTCGAACCCACGATGGCTTTCACCATACCTGTTTTCAAGACAGGCGCCTTAAGCCTCTCGGCCATCCCTCCAGGTTCGGTAGTAACCGGTGCCCCCGAATTCTATCATACATGCCACTACCGGACAAGATAACCCGTTACACCGCTGCTACAGAAGCGATGGCAGCCGTTTCGAATTGGCTGTTATATAACTCGGCATAGAAGCTATTCTTTGCCAGCAATTCCTTATGGTTCCCTTGTTCTACAATATCACCGTCTCGCATCACCAGGATCAGGTCAGCATCACGAATGGTAGAAAGCCGGTGAGCGATCACAAAGCTGGTACGCCCCTGCATCAAGGTGGCCATTGCCCGCTGGATGAGCACCTCAGTACGGGTATCTACAGAACTGGTAGCTTCATCGAGAATCAGGATGCGCGGGTCTGCCAGGATCGCTCGGGCAATAGTCAGCAATTGCTTTTGTCCCTGAGAAACATTCGATACTTCCTCATTGAGTATCATGTTATACCCTCTTGGCAGAGTGTGAATAAAGTGATCCACATGAGCAGACTTCGCAGCCGCGATCACTTCTTTATCGGTTGCTTCCGGCCGCCCATATCGTATATTTTCCATAATGGTGCCATTGAATAACCAGGTATCCTGCAATACCATACCAAAAATCTTCCGCAGATCGTTGCGGGCAAAGTCTTGAATATTGTGTCCATCGATGAGTATGGCTCCACTGTTCACATCATAAAAACGCATCAGCAATTTGACCATGGTTGTTTTACCTGCACCAGTTGGCCCCACAATCGCAATGCGCTGCCCAGGGTGAACGCGAACAGAAAAATCGTTGATAACCACTTTGTCAGGGGTATAACCAAAGTAAACATGGTTGAATTCAACTTCTCCATTAATACTAGAGAGTTGGATCGGATTGCTTGTTTCAGGAATTTCTTCAGCTTCATTCAAAAACTCGAATACACGTTCGGCTGCCGCAGCAGTTTGCTGCAACACATTGGAAATGGTTGCCAGTTGTGTTACAGGTTGGTTGAATGAACGTACATATTGGATGAATGCCTGAATATCACCCACCGTGATGGCACCACGGATCGCTAACCACCCTCCCAGAATGGAAACAACGACATAACTCACATTACCCAAGAAGTTGATCACCGGATGCATTAGACTGGATAAGAATTGCGACATCCAGGAAGAGTGATACAGCACATTATTGTAAGTATTAAACTTGGCGACACTTTTCTCTTCACCATTGAAGGCTTTCATTACCTGATGACCGCTGTACATCTCCTCTACATGCCCATTGACATGCCCCAGGTAGTCTTGCTGTTGTTTGAAGAAATGCTGTGAACGTTTGACGATAAACATTGTAGTTATCACAGAAAGCGGGATCACTACAAGAGATATTAAAGTCATCACTACATTGATCGAAAGCATCATGATGAGAACGCCTACCAGCGTCACTCCAGAGGAGATAATCTGGGTCAGACTCTGGTTCATTGTCTGGCTTACCGTATCCACATCGTTGGTGATGCGTGAGAGTACTTCGCCATGACTGACACCATCAAAGTATTTCAATGGTAGCCGGTTGATTTTCTCTGAGATTTCCTTTCTGAACTGGTAGGTGATCCTGGCGGTAACAATTGCCATCACCCAACCTTGAATGTAGGAAAACACAGCAGAAAGAACGTATAAACCTGCCATGATTAGGAGAATTTTACCGATATAGGCAAAATCGATGCCTGTGCCTGTGCCAGTAATCATCCCCATCACGCCTTCAAATAGTTTTGTGGTGGCTTTACCCAGGATTTTTGGTCCAAAGATATTAAAGATCGTAGAGATGGCTGCCAACACCATAACGATAATGATGGATACTCTGAAAGGGCGCAAATATTTGAGTAATTTCTTCATGGTGCCCTTAAAATCACGGGCTTTTTCTGTCATCCTCATTCCTGGAGGTCCACCCCCTGGTCCGCCACCAGTTCCGCCAGGTCTTAGTCTACCCATACCCAATGGGCGGATTTGGGTTTTTTGCGGTTGAGAAGGACGTGAGTCGTGTATAGGTTGGTTCATAGTTCCAACTCCTCTGCCTTCAGTTGAGATAATGCTATTTCGCGATATGTTTGACATGTTTTCATCAATTCTTTATGGGTGCCTTTACCGACAATATCGCCATCATCCAGGACAATGATTTGATCTGCCTGTAATATCGTAGAAACTCGCTGCGTAACAATCAACAAAGTACTGCTGGCGGTTTTTTCTTTTAGGGCTTTACGCAAAGCTGCGTCTGTCTTGAAATCAAGCGCTGAAAAACTATCATCAAAAATATAAATTGGGGCATTTTTTATCAGCGCCCGGGCGATTGTAAGGCGTTGTTTTTGCCCACCAGAAATATTCATGCCACCCTGAGCAATTTCTAGATCAAGACCTTTTCCATCACTGTTTATAAATTCATCAGCCTGGGCAATAGTGATAGCATTTAGCAAATCTTCTTGTGTGGCTTTTTCATCTGCATATCTTAAATTGCTTTCAATCGTTCCTGAAAACAATATGCTCTTCTGGGGGATATATCCTATCTTTTCCCGCAGCTCATGCTGTGAGACATCGCGTATGTCCACCCCATCGATTGTGATGCTTCCTTCAGTAACATCATAAAACCGGGGAATAAGATTAACAACAGTAGATTTGCCTGAACCTGTTGATCCGATAAATGCTGTCATCTGACCAGGTTTTGCTACAAAACTCAAATTACAAATAACGTTTGCCTCTGCGCCAGGGTATTTGAAGGAGACATTATTGAAAGAAATTTCTCCTCGGAAGGGTTCTGAAAAATGTTTGGGTTGTACAGGATCCTTGATTACCGGATCGGTATTCAACACTTCTGCAAGACGTGTGGCAGAAACCATTGCCCGAGGTAAAAAGATGAACATAAAAGACATCATCAGGAAGGAAAACACGATTTGCATGGCATATTGCATAAAAGCCATCATATCTCCAACCTGCATAGTTGCTTCTGCGACCTGATGGGCTCCGATCCAGATGATCATGATAGATAAGCCATTCATGATAATCGTCATTGTTGGGAAGAGGGCAGTCATAGCTTTGTTGATAAACAGGGATGTATCTGTCAGATCGACATTGGCACCATCGAACCGTTTCTGCTCCAGATCCTGCCGGTTGAAAGCCCGGATAACCATCATACCGGTAAGGTGCTCACGAGTCACCAGATTCAACCGGTCGGTCAATTTTTGGATGATCTTGAATTTTGGAAGAGTAACAGAGAAAAGTATTGCAATAACACCCAATAACAAACCGACCGCCACTGCAATCAACCACCACATGGAAGAATTTTTTTGCATCGCCCGAATGATGCCCCCAATACCCATAATGGGAGCAAAGAACACCATGCGGATGATCATAAAGGTGACTTGTTGGATCTGGGTAACATCGTTCGTTGAGCGGGTGATAAGGGAAGCCGTGGAAAACTGGTCGAATTCTGTATTTGAAAAGTTCTCCACACGGCTGAAAATATCCTGCCGCACATCACGACCAAACCCAGCAGCGGTTCGAGAAGCCAGAAAACCAACCAGCACTGCGCTTACCCCAGCTAACAGGGTGATCAGGAGCATTAGACCGCCAGTGCGCAAGATGTAAATGGTTTGAATACTGGCAAGGTTCATTCCCATCGCTTCGTACTCTGCTTTCACATATTGGATAGCAGATTGCTCTGCCATTTTTTCACCCATAGTCGAAATCTGCTGGTCAAACACAGCAGAAATCTTTGCCTGGATTTGACTTAATTGTTCAGAAGGCAGGCTCGCCAGGATGGTGAAAGGATCGACCCCAGACGGGAGTTTCGAGAGATCAAATCCCAGGTTTGCACCAAAGGCGGCGGCTTTTTCTGGATCCTCGATCATTTGTTGAATGCCATTGACGATCAGAAGCGCCCGCATCATGGTGGAATTTAACCAGGACATTTCTGTGGCGTCCACTTGATTAAGAACATAGATCGCTTCATTTTCTATCGCAGGATAATCTTTTAGTAATTCCGAATAATTTTCAGCGTTGGTATCCTTAAGGGTATAACTTTGAAGCAGCCTGGTATAGTCGCTTTGAGTAAGGAACAAGCCAATCTTTTCCATCTGAGCTTTTCGAATTGCTACAGGCACAGCATTCTCGATGCCGTTCTGTTGAATACCAACATTTACAATTCGGGATAGGTAATCTGGCAATGCCAACTCGCTGTTCGCCTGAACAAACAACAGCACAATTGCGACCAGGATCATTATGGTATATGGTTTTAAATGTTTTAGTAAACGCGCCATTAATTTATTGCTCCTTCAACGGGGGGTGCAGCTCATCTATGCATTGTGAGGAACGAACCTGTGAAATTAAGGATTGATGCAATTTTTCCAGCAGGTCAAGAAGCTGCTTTTTCTCCTCTTGTGTAAGGGTGCAGAACATCCTGTTCAACGAATCGATCCGATCAGGAGCTGACTTATGAATTAGATCTCGTCCTTTATCGGTGAGTTGAATGCGGAAAACTCTCAGGTCCGCCGAATCAAGATTACGTTTGATCAATTCCTGTTCTTCGAGCCCTCGCAGCAATGCACTGATGGTATTTTTACTGACCCTTTGAGAATGGCTTAACATGGTAGGAGTGACCCCTTCAGTGTTGCCAAACTTTTCATCCATCAATAATCGCAGCATGATGCGCCAACGAGGACCTGAAAGAGTAATTTCATCCCCCTGAGCGTAATCAAGGATTTCGCATAATTGCGCCACTCTTTGTATCTTCCCGAACAATTCGAAAACTGTGGTGTCTTCTAGCTCAAACAACTCCATCGCTTTTTGGCGGAATGTCTCTTCAAATTTTTTATGATCGACCTTGCAAGGTTTTTCCATCGCTCCTCAATTTAGTACCACATAGAACTATTAGGGTTGGAAGTTTATATCCTTTTATCAGGTCTGTCAATAGAGAAAACATAAGATTTCTCTTAGAATTCTTCTTCTTATGTACAATAAGGTTACTATGGCATCTGCAAAAATAAACATCAAACGAATCTTGCCGATCGGAACGGCTGTAGCCTTATCGCTTTTTGGTGACCTGACCCTCTTTACCGTATTGGTCACTCAATTAGAAGTCACTCACCTCACTCTTGCACAGGTGGGTATTCTACTCAGCATCCACCGTCTGATCCGCATCCCGCTCAATCCCCTGATTGGCATCCTGCAAGATAGAATTGGCCGCCGCATCCCCTTTCTGACGGGATTAACCCTGGCGATTATCTCCACATTTATGTATGGAGTGGTCCATGGATTTATTCCATTCCTCATCAGCCGCTTATTATGGGGAACTGCCTGGGGCTTAATCAATGTTGGGGGAATGAGCATGACGCTCGACTTATGCACTCCTAAAGATCGCGGAAAGTTGGCTGGTTTGTATAACACTTTTATATGGATTGGTTTCGCAATTGGACCAGCATTGGGAGGAAGGTTAACAGACACTGAAGGTTTCAAGATAGCCATGCTGATCTGTAGTGGAATTGCTGCTCTGGGTTTATTGCTCTCTGTTTTCCTGATAAGAGAAACTTATCCTGATGCTCGCCAGAATTCCCATCCGCGTTTTACCTGGCATGATTTTCTTACGCGTCTCAACCCCCTGGCAAATAATCGGGAGATATTGAGAACACAGATCTTGCTGGCAATTTTTATGTTCGCAGGGGATGGCGTGGTTCTTTCTACCCTTACCCTGTTGCTCAATGAGCGCCTGGGAAATACCCTTCCTTTCCTGGGAACCTGGGTGGGTGTGGCAACCTTTAGCGGTTCGCTCTTTGCGATAAGATCTATAGTCGCTGCCCTTTCAAGCCCTTTGGCAGGCAGGATCGCAGACCATTTCGGTCGGAAACCAGTTCTTACAACCGTGTTCTTGATGAGTGCAGGCAGTTATCTCTTCATGGCATTTACTCGTTCACAGGGAGGGCTGGTTCTCGGCGCGATTCTTACTGCTTTCTGCGGCGGAGCGATCATGGTCATGTTAATATCTACCATCGGAGATTACGCCAAAAATACACATACTGGTACAGCAATGGGGCAATTCGCCATGATGGGCGATATTGGCAGTAGTCTTGGTCCAACTCTGGCATTTACATTGATCCCCCTGATAGGTATCCATTGGGTTTATACCATCAGTGCTATCCTGTTGTTCTTTTCATGCATCTTTTCGGCTATTCCAATCCAATTTCCTCAATCAGCCAGCACTCTTCCAAATTAACCCTGTTAAGCCGAAGGCTCATCCAGCATGTAAGCTAATCCAACAGCATCCGGACCGATGTGTGTGCCCAAAGCAGGGCTGATGTCCGTCATAATGATATCCTTTATCCTGTCAGGATGAAACCTCGATAGTGTTTTTTCCAGCAACTCCTGCGCTCGTTCTGGGAAATTCGAATGAAGGAAAGCAAAGTGAATACCTTTTCCGGTGAAAATATGTTGGGTAACGATCTCGACCAGGCGATCTATGGCGTGATGCATGGTACGAACTTTACTCAATGCTACCAGAGATCCGTTCTGAACCGTTAAGATGGGTTTAAATTGCAACATCGAACCAATGAGAGCAGTCATCTGGCTGATCCGCCCACCCCGCCGTAAGAATTCGAGGGTAGCTGGAATAAAGAAAACACCTGTATTCGCCTGAGCTTTTTCGGCTATTTTCCGACACTCATTAATATCCTTCCCCTGGTCAGCAGCTTTTGCAGCTTCTAAAACTTGAAATCCCATTGCCATGGCACCTGAACCAGAATCCATCACCTGGATTTCCGCATCGGGGAGCATTTTAGCTGCCTGTAAAGCAGATTCAAATACTTTTGTATATTTACTGGTGATATGGATGCTTAAAATATCAAAACCGCTGGCATGGAGATCTCCATAAAGCTTTTGAAACTCGAAGGGGGTCACATGCGACGTTTTTGGGGTTTCCCGATCCGTTTTTAGACGCGAATAGAATTCTTTTGGGGTAATATCCACATCATCCCGGTAGGATTTTTCTCCCCAGATCAGGTGAAGAGGAATGGTAAAAACTGGAAGACCTTTTGTCAGTTCCTCTGGAATATGCGCAGTGCTGTCGGTAACAATCGCTACTTTTTTCTTCATTCTCACCTGAAAGATTTACACCAAACCTGTAAATGGAATATCTTCCATTCATGCAATGATTAACCCATTGTGTGTTGATTCGAAACGATGATCAAAAGGGTAAGGTCTATCAGACTTCTGCCAGCATCTATGTATGACAGACGATGGAAATTCTGACCGGTGATTGGCTTTATTTATTCAGATTCTGGATGGTTTGAAAAACCATCTCCTTGAATGCTTTCGCTTCCGGTTCATCGCCCAATCCAATAAATGCAGTGCTTTCTCCTTCTTTTCCGGTAAAAATACCGGTGATTTCCAGACCCGCATCGGGGTTTGTTGCTGCCTGTGGATTTTGTGCATAATCGGTGATCTTCACATTTTCCAGCTTTGCAGAAAAGGCAGCCAGGTCTGATTTATCACCTCGCGTGACCCACATAATCCATACGGGCGTAAGAACTACATCACAAGTGATCACTGAATCACCCATACCCGATCCGCTTTTCTTTTCAGAAACCGTCTCGACACACATGATCGTTTTCCCAAGTGGATTGCCCAGGTTGTTGGAGTTGATATGTTTGTAAAAAGCCCGCTGCCGGTCGATCTGAATATCAATAACATCTAATTTTTTCGTAGAACGCTTCCAGTCACTCATACGATACTCCTATATATATTGATCACAAAGAATTTGTTAGTATATAGCTTAAGGTTATCCTATTCACCATATTTATCATTTTAGGATAGCATAAATTGAGCGTTTGGTCATTTTCATTATATGCCTTTACAACCATTACAAAACAAAACTATCCTGGAAAAAGGTTGACCTCAGAGATACCAGAAATACAAAGGTACTTTCGTGCTTATATTGATTTTCGGGGGAAATAGCTTCGAACTGCTTGCTTGTAAACTGCGAACAAACCCTATATGATAATTCTAACGGAGGAAACATGAACAAAACCAAAATTCAAATACTGATAGTGGTTACCGTGCTCATGCTGGTTTCTTTGGCTTGCGGTGGAAGCATCAGCACAGCCAAAATTTCGAATGCATACCTCACTGCCAACAGCGATGGATCAGGCGAAACAACCGTTTTTGCACCTTCTGACACCTTTCATGCGATTGTCGAACTGAAAAATGCGCCAGATGATACTACCTTGAAAGCAATCTGGATCGCGGTAGATGTACCGGAAGTGGATCCCAATTTTGTGATTGAAGAGACCAGTACTACATCCGATGGCAATGATGTGATAACCTTTGACCTTTCTAACGACGCCACCTGGCCTGCGGGCAGTTATAAAGTAGATATCTACCTGAATGATAAACTGGACCGCACCCTGGAATTCGAAGTGCAGTAATCATTGAATTTTCATCGAAAAGGAGCTTTTGCATGTTTGAACTTCCCGAAGTAACCACCCTGGCAGCGCAGATCAATAGTCACATGACTGGAAAAGTCATCTCGGAAGGAATGTTAGGGAACAGCCCGCACAAATTTGTCTGGTATAACCGCACCCATGAAGAATTCGCACAGTTGACACAAGGGAAAACCATAGGAAATGCCGTCCCTCGTGGACGCTGGTTATGTATTTCTATTGATCCGGGATATGTGCTGGTGCTGGGTGAATGTGGGGGTAAAATCCTGCTTCACCCCGCAGAAAGTAGCTTGCCTGCTAAATATCATCTGGCGTTACGCTTTACTGACAACACTTTGTTCACATCGACCACCCAGATGTGGGGAGCAATGGAACTTTATGAAGCTGGAAAGGAATTGGAACGACAGTACATTAAAGATATGCGCACCCTTCCTGATAGCAAAAACTTCACCCTTTCTTATTTCAATGGGATGATCGATGAACTTCTTAAGGGAGAAAAACGCAGCGTAAAGAGCCTGCTCACGCAGGATCAGATCATCCCGGGATTGGGGAACGCCATTGCACAGGATATCATGTTCAATGCCCGACTTCACCCGCGGCATCCCCTGGGAGAGCTCTACCCTGATCAGCGCGAGATGCTTTACGATGCCATTGTCAACACCGTTAAAGCAGTGACAACAGCCGGAGGGCGTAACGATGAGACAGACCTTTTCGGTAACCCGGGTAGATATGAACGGATCATGGATGCAGATGCAGTTAACCGACCGTGTCCGGAATGTGGCGGAAGCATCTTAAAAATGCAATACCTGGGTGGATCATGTTATTTCTGCCCACGCTGCCAGCTATGAGGTAAGCCAGCAATCTGATCTACTTCTCTCTTCTATGGATTACTGAGTGGTAATTGGATGAAGGATCGCTAATACCTTTTTGGAGGCGATCCTTTCCATATCTATTCGCTTCCAATGGATTGGCAACCCTTCGAGACGAAGGAGCAGTCCGATAAAGAGTGGATGCATTTTCAGCCGTAACTCAAGAAAATCTGCAATGCGTGCTGGATCAGTCACCAGTTCTGCGATCCCATCGCTTTCGAGCTTCCCTACCTGAACATGCACTGAAGTATTGTGCTGCAAATTCCGATACCAATCAGCGTTTTCACCCCGAGCTGAAGCAACATAATACCTGTCATCAATCTTTTCGAATTGTAATGGTGTTATTCGGGGTAAACCACTTTTTCTACCAATCGTGGTCAGCAACAATACCATCCGTTGCGGACCAATTCCTTTTTGATAATTCTGTACCATGCGTGAATTCATCCATCGCATGATTTTCCAGAGTAATCCAGGATGCTTTTTGCCTTTCATGAAATAAATCCTTCTGCAACAAGCAGATAGCCATCATTTTATAAGAATTATTGTACAATGATTACACATTTCTTCTGATCTGATAAGTATCTTTCAATGATCCACAGGGATCAATAAAAATTCGATCAAGAAATAGAGGGTAAATTGGATTCACATGAATTGACCGGAATGGCAACTAATATTTTGCATTTTTTGTGCGAAGAATTACACACCAGGCGTGTCGGAAGCGAAGAAAATCAGAAAGCCACCTCTTTCTTTGCTGAGAAAATCGCTGCATCCGGTTTTTCTGTAGAAACACCGCGATTTAACTGCATGGATTGGGAAGAACAAGGAGCCAGCCTGGTGGTAAATGGCACCCACTTTGATGTACTTCCAAGTCCTTATTCTAATGGATTTTCAGGACAGGGAGAGCTTGTAAGTGCAAGCACAGTGGCGGAACTTGAAAATCTGGATATGCGCGATAAAATCTTGTTACTGCAAGGCGAGGTAACCGCCTCACAACTCTTCCCAAAAAACTTCCGCTTTTACAACCCTGAAGAACACCAGCATATTTATCATCTTCTTGAAGCAGGCTCTCCGAAAGCGATCATCACCGCAACTGGGAAGAACCCAGACCTGGCAGGAGCAATGTACCCCTTTCCCATGTTCGAGGATGGTGATTTTGAGATCCCCTCTGTTTACATGAAAGATGTGGATGGCGAACAATTGGCAAAGCTGGGTGGGCAAATCGCTCAGTTGGAATGCCGCTCTCGGCGGATCCCTGCATTCGGATACAACGTATTGGCAAAGAAACAGGGACGTCAAAGATCAAGAATTGTGGTGTGTGCGCATATTGATGCCAAACCAGGTACCCCGGGTGCACTGGATAACGCTGCAGGTATCACCACCTTGCTACTTTTGGGAGAGTTGTTGCACGAGTATAAAGGTGCCTTTGATCTGGAAATCGTGGTTTTTAATGGTGAAGACTATTACGCGAGCTCTGGTGAGATTTTATATATGGATTCTAATGCCAAGACCATGCAAGAGATCGCCCTGGTGATCAACATGGACGGAGTTGGTTTAAAAGGTTACCCAACCGCCTTCTCATTATATGGATGTTCTAAAGAAGTAGAAGAAAAAGCGCGGTCAGCATTTCTATCCTGCGGAATGGTAGAGGGAGAAGCGTGGTATCAGAGTGACCATACCATGTTCATTCAACAGGGACGCCCCGCAATTGCCCTCACCACCCAGGATTTTGGTCAATTCACATCAAAAATCATTCATACCCCCAATGACATTATTGACAACGTCAACCCACAGGAATTGGTATACATCGCCGGTTGTCTGGCAGGTTTGATCCAAAGTTTATAAACTTTCAGGAGGTCATTTGATGCCCAGGAATCCAGAAACAATTTCATGGCTGCTTGGGATTGACGACCCAGGTGTACACTATCTGACTTTGCGCGATATTGTCGATGTACCCGAAACTGACATGGCACTGGACAAAGCTGCTATAGCTGCACATCAAGATGGAGCCATTGGTACTGTTCTCGACAAAATGCATCCCGAAGGATACTGGATAAAACCAGGTGCAGGGTATGGTCCTAAATACAAATCCACTGTATGGGCGGTCACTTTGCTGGCACAGCTTGGTGCCAATATTCGATACGATGAGCGCTTGAGAACCGCCAGCAACTATATACTGGAGAACAGTCTCAGCCCGTATGGTCAGTTTAGCTACAACGGTACGCCTTCTGGAACGATTGATTGTTTACAGGGCAATTTGTGCCATGCGTTAACCGCCCTGGGTTGCGATGATGCCCGTCTGGATAGCGCTTTTGAATGGATGGCACGCACGGTAACAGGAGAGGGGATCGCTCCGCAGACTGAAAAGCATAACCCTTTGCGGTATTATGCTTACAAATGTGGTCCAGGTTTTGCCTGTGGTGCCAATAACAAACAGGCATGTGCCTGGGGAGCGCTGAAAATCATGCTTGCTTTCAGCGAATTGCCCGAGAACAAACGTACTCCGCTCATCCAAAAAGCGATCCAGACCGGGGTGGATTTCTTTCTTTCGGTGGATCCCGCAACGGCTGATTACCCAACCGGAAGCCCTGACCAACCCCCAAACCGGAGCTGGTGGAAATTCGGTTTTCCTGTTTTCTACATTTCAGACATTTTACAGATCGCAGAAGCACTTGCTTCCCTGGGATATGCAAATGACCCACGCATGCAGCATTGTATCGAGCTGATCCAGAGCAAACAGGATGAGCAAGGCAGATTGCCTTTGGAATACGATTATGCCGAGAAGACATGGGGAAGCTATGGCGCAAAAGGACAACCCAATCCCTGGGTGACCATCCGTGCCTTGCGGGTTCTAAAATACACTTAGTACGCATAATTTTCCTTAATGGTGAGGAAATATGAAGAAATTGTTTGGTGCAATAGAAGCGGGTGGAACGAAATTTAACTGTATGGTAGCAACTGACCCAAACCATATAACAGAGGAAATTCGCATCCCTACAACAAACCCAACAGAAACTATCGAGAAAGCTGCCGCGTTTTTTCGCCCTTATTTGGCAAGCGGCGAACTGACAGCGGTGGGCATCGCTTCTTTTGGACCGGTCGATCTGAATATTTCATCACCCACTTATGGATATATCACCATCACACCCAAACCCGGCTGGGGGATGACCAATATCTATGGTCAGGTTCAGCAGGCATTGGGAATTCCAGCGGCTTTTGATACAGACGTCAATGCAGCAGCTTTTGGGGAATATTCATGGGTGGAAGCCAACCACCAGCTTGATCCCTTCGTCTATATCACGGTGGGGACAGGCATTGGCGTGGGAGTATTGATCAATGGCAGTCTGCTGCATGGTTTGTTGCACGGAGAAGCAGGACATCTCAGGATCCCTCATGATTTATCACGGGATCCTTTTGAAGGAATGTGTCCATTCCATAAAGATTGTCTGGAAGGGTTGGCATCTGGCCCAGCCATGCAGAAACGATGGGGCGCTTCTGCAGAAACCTTGCCGGATGATCACCCTGCCTGGCAATTGGAAGCAGAATACCTGGCTTATGGGATCGCCAATCTTATTTTTACACTCTCCCCTCGACGGATCGTTCTGGGGGGCGGTGTAATGCACCAACCCGGTTTATTGCAAAAAGTGCGGCAACAGGTATTTCACATTCTCAATGGGTATATCCATGTACCTGAGATATTAGAGCAGATGGACAACTACATTGTATCTCCCTCTTTGGGTAACCGCTCGGGTATGCTGGGGGCAATTGCTTTGGCAAAATTGCTGGTGGAATAGTAGGGTTTTGTCATTTTGAGGGAGCACAGTTTGTACAGGGTGGAGTCGGTTTTGACTCCACCGATTGCCTTAAAGTGATTCATTCCAATGCAAGACCCTCACCCGCACAGCGTTGGATTATGAAATCGCAATTGGCTTTCCCTCTCCATTTTTACACTTGAAAATGGGGAGGGTGGCGAAGCCCGGAGGGGTCATTTTGATGCTGATGCATTAAAATGGTGGGTTGCGAACCCACCCTACAAAAAAACCCACTGACCTTGCGAGATCTGCGGTTTGTGCAGATCGACACTTGCGCCGCACTGCGTTTGTTGCAGTGTAGGTGAGCAATCTCATGATCGGAGACTGCCGCGCTTCGCTCGCAGTGACAAACCTACTCTTTCGTTTTTCGTGATGGTTGCTCGAGTTTAGCATCAGGGATGTTTAACGAAGCGCCACACATTGTATTTTTTTGGTTGACATAAATAATTCCGATTGCCTGCCATCGACCAGCCATATTGCCACTATGGCACAGTGATTGGCCTGGTGTCAAACCAGAGCAATAGGATTAATCATTATGGAGATAAAGGTTTGACTTTTATGAACCAAGACAGAAAATATCTCTCTTCCAGGTGGTCGTACATGGCTTCAAGCATCTCTTTTTTGGTGGCCGGATCAGTTAGTCCGCTCCCATACTTGTCGGCATCAATATAGATCCGGTCTTCATAAGCATCGGGGATCAGGCCAGGTTTTGACGGGTCTTCGGGACCAATGACAACAAATGAGATACGGTCATAACCAATGTCTAAGTCTTCTTTCGAATCTAACCGGGGCAAGTTTTCTGATAGTTGTTTGTCTGCAGTGTCGATAGGATCGAGGATTGACTGGGACTTTTGTCGGGCTTGTTCAAGTTGAGTAATGAGGGATTCATCCACAATAAAGTGGGCGACGTGAAGTTGATCGGTACCGGCCAGTCCGAATTCCTTGTTGAAAAATGGATTTGATTGAACTAAAACACTAACCACATAACCAATCGGTTGGCCCTCGGCGGTCAGCCGAGTCAGAATCACGTGGCGTTCGTTAGTAATCCTGTCGTCAACGTTAGATATATCTCCCAGAGAAATTTTCTCATCATATGCCCAGGGGAAGAAGGCTCAGTTGGGATCGCCATCGGAGTTCCATTGTTGACCAAAAGCGAGGATGGGGACATTTAGGTAATCTATGCCGAGGGTTTCAGCTTGGGTAAGCATTTGGTCAGCCAGGTGACCCAGGTCTTGGGATAAGTTTTCCTGGCGGATTTGGCCGGATAGGTCAGTGGTTGATACAGGGTTATGGGTCAGATCGATCGAGAATACAGGTGTTGGCTCCAGGGTGGGGGTAGGTTCTGGCGTAGGGGAAGGTGTCAGAGTAGCGGTGAAGACAATAGTTTCACTTGGTGTTAATGTTTCGGTGACAGAAGGGATATTAACCGTCTGGGTAGGGTAGGGGTTTTTCGCATTGGCGGTACAGGCCATTGCCATCAATGCAATCGCCACAAGACCAAATACTGCTTTCGTTGTCAGGGATATCTTCATTTTTCTCTCCCTCCTCAGTGTTTAATATTATACTTTGTGACTTTATACAAGGGTTAGTTTTTCTGTATTGCATTGGGCAATGAAATCACAATTGTTTTCACTCTCCATTTTTGCACTTGAAAATGGGGAGGGTGTAAACAGCTGGGGTCATTGTGACGCTGAAATAGCATAATGGTGGGTTACGAACCCACCCTACAAAAAAAACGCTGTCGTTACGATCCCCTACATTGAAAAAATTGTAGCGTATGTAGGCGACTGTAATGCAAAAAACACAAGGCAAGACCCTTCGGTCGTTCCTCCCTCAGGGTGACAATGACTTTAAGGGCTAAGCATTTAGGGTACCACCTTGAATTACCAACAATTAATATTTCCTCCCGTTGTGGAGACTGCCACGCTTCGCTCGCAGCGACAAACTCAAGGCTTATCCATCCAATTGATCCCTCTGGTTCTTTAGTGTTTACGTTTTTCTTTATCGAATTCCATTTGGATACGTTATACTTCATCCAACAGATAAAATTTATCGGGAATCAAACATGAATATTCTAGACTACATCATAATCGCCCTGGCAGCCATGGTAGCAGGTGCAGTAAACGCGTTGGCTGGCGGTGGTACGTTGATCACCTTTCCTGTACTCACTGCTCTTGGAATTCCCCCAGTGATTGCAAATATAACCAATACGGTAGCGCTCTGCCCGGGTTATCTGGGTGGCACCCTGGCTCAATGGAATGATCTCAAATCTCAACGAAAAAGGCTCTGGTATTTCATTCCAGCCAGTATTGCAGGCGGCATTATTGGCGGAATATTACTCCTTAATACTGGTGAAAAGCTGTTTGCCTCACTGGTACCATTTCTCATTCTGCTTGCAGCACTCTTGCTGGCAGTCTCTGATCCAGTACGCAGTTGGGTCACTCAACGAATGAAAAACCATAATCCTGGTCACGATCAGTTCCTTTGGTCAGTTATTCCGGTAGCATTGGCAGCAGTATATGGGGGGTACTTTGGAGCTGGTTTGAGTGTGATCGTCATTGCCGTTTTGGGGCTCACCCTGAGCGACAACCTGACCAAATTAAATGCGCTTAAACAAGTAATCTCCTTAAGTACCAATATATCAGCTGCTATATTTTTTATTTTTTCAGGGAACGTGTTGTGGTCTGTAGCAGCGGTAATGGCAGTATTTGCTTTATTAGGGGGAGCAATAGGAGGCCGGATTGCGAGCCGGATCAAACCATCGACTCTTCGCTGGCTGGTAGTAGGAATCGGATTGGTCGTAGCCATATATTATTTTCTCAAGTAGTTTCTGCAGGGGGATTTCTCTTCCAGGCAACTTCTTTCCATTTTCAACGTTCTTCTCTATGCCCTTCTTGGCAACAACAGTTGCCGGCACATCCTGGCAACAACAGATTTTTTCATTGGGTGAAAATAGCTTCCCCTACCTTCATAAATTTGGAGTATACTTTCCTGCTTGTCTGAACGTTGTATTTTAAAGGAAAGAGTAAGTTTATGTTACAGGAAAGAACCGATCTTAGAAATATTGCCATTATTGCCCATGTTGACCACGGGAAAACCACCCTGGTAGATGGGTTGCTGAAACAGGCACATACTTTTCGCGCCAACCAGCAGGTTGTAGAACGTGTTATGGATTCAAATGATCTCGAGCGTGAACGCGGGATCACCATCCTTGCGAAAAATACTGCGATTCAAATTTTTGATCCCCTCACCCAACAAAATGTAAAGATCAATATCGTAGACACCCCCGGGCATGCGGATTTCGGCGGTGAGGTGGAACGTGTTATGAATATGGTGGATGGCGTACTGCTGCTGGTCGATGCAGCAGAAGGTCCTATGCCCCAAACCCGTTTTGTTTTGAAGAAAGCCCTGGAATGCGGTCACCGGGCAGTAGTTGTGATCAACAAGGTAGACCGAAAAGATGCTGATCCAAACGAAACACTCAACAAAACGTTCGATCTTTTCATTGAACTGGGAGCAACCGATGATCAAGCCAACTTCCCGGTGGTATATACCAATGCGGTTACCGGTAAAGCTGGATTGACCCCAGAGTTGGGCCCTGACCTGCAGCCATTGTTTGATACCATCCTTCGATCCATCCCTTGCCCCAAAGTAGATAAAGAAGCTCCTCTTCAATTACTGGTAACCACCCTGGGATATGACGATTATCGAGGTGTCACCGCAGTAGGTAGAATTTTCTCTGGTTCCATCCATGCTGGAGATTCTCTGGCGCGCATGACCCTGGATGGTCAGAACCTGCCTGAAAACGCCCGATACTTATATGTTTTTCAGGGACTGGATAAAGTGGAAGTTGAAAAAGCTGAAGCCGGAGAGATCGTCGCATTGGCGGGTTTGGAAGGGATCGCCATTGGAGAAACATTGGCTGACCCGATCAACCCTGTAGCCCTTGAACCCATCCGGGTGGAAGAACCGACCATCCGCATGACCTTTGGTGTGAATACTTCTCCCATGGCAGGGCGTGATGGAAGATGGGGCACATCTCGCAATCTGCGTGAAAGGTTATTCAACGAATTGCAGCGTAATGTAGCATTGCGCGTGGAAGAAACGGATACCACCGATACCATTTTAGTTTCAGGTCGTGGAGAACTCCATCTCGTCATTTTGATCGAAACCATGCGCCGTGAAGGCTATGAATTCCAGGTTTCTCGCCCCGAAGTGATCTTTAAACAGAGTGCCACCGGAGAGCTGCTCGAGCCATTCGAAGAAGTTCATATTGACACCAGCAAAGATACAGTCGGTGTGGTGGTTGAAATGCTTGGCAATCGGCGCGGGCAGATGCTGGATATGCAGGATAGCGGCACCGGCAGTGTTCATCTGACCTACCTCGCGCCAACCCGCGGGTTGTTGGGGTTCCGGTATCAATTTTTAACCGCAACACGCGGCATGGGGATCATCAACACCCTTTTCCACGGATATCTTCCCATGGTAAAAAACATTACATCCAGGTTGAACGGCAGCCTGGTAGCATGGGAACCAGGATATACCAGTAGCTATGGTTTAAAAAACGCAGAAGAACGCGGTACATTGTTTTATGGTCCAGGTGTAGAGGTTTATGAGGGTATGGTCGTCGGCGAGCAACCTCGCCCAGGTGATTTGGTGATCAATGTCTGCAAGAAGAAACACCTTACCAACATGCGTTCTTCCAACAAAGATATTGAAGTAAGGCTGAATACACCCCGCTCGATGAGTCTGGATGAGATGATCGAATTTCTGGGTGAGGATGAACTGCTCGAAGTCACCCCGTTGAACCTGCGAATTCGTAAACGCATTCTCGATTCAGAAGAACGCGGCAAGCTGGTGAAAAAAGCAAAAGAATTGATGGAAGAGTAACCAAAGATTAAGCTGCCAAATCAGCCTGTCAAGATTTCAGGGATTATAATCACCGCCAGAGAATATCTCTTTCTCACAGGAGAAAAAGCGATTGTTCGTTGGCGGTGAATTTTATTACGATAGAAGCTGGATCACCCAGGAGCGCACAACCTTATTTGATGGGATGCACTTCCTCAATGGGGGACAGGCGTGCCTTAAAGTAATAGGCGATGTTCTTTTAGCGCAAGGGATTGACAAGGTACTGCTACCAGCCTATTTGTGCCCCACCATCGTAAAAGCGTTCGAACTCAATGGAATAACCTGTGATTTTTACCAGGTGAACCGCAACCTATCCATCAACCTTGATGATGTAGTGCAGAAGATCGAGGGGCATCAGGTTTTCTATTTCATCAATTATTTCGGTTTTCCTCCATCCCCTTCTGTGCGATATTTTATCCAGAACCTTCAAAGTCACGGCATTCTCGTGATCGAAGATAATGCCCAGGCGGGTTTTGTTAAAAACCCGATTGGGGATTTTGTTTTCAATAGCATGCGCAAACTGGTTCCGTACGATGGCGGGTATCTTTCCGCTAAATTCGATATAGCACCGGTTCTACAAAAATATGAGGGCAGGGTCAATCACCGTTTACCTCTTATTCGAGAATACCGCAAACGATTGTATGGCTATCTCTTTGAAGATAAAGATGATCGCGCTGCCCTTTCAGAAATCTTCTTGCGGGCAGAACAGTTTTACAAATCGGATGGCGTTGTATTGGGTGATAAGGAAGAAAAGAATGCCATTGAGCACCTTGACTGGGAAGGCATCAAACAAACCCGCCGGAAGAATTATTCTTACTTGCTGAAATTGATCCATACCATCCCGGAGATTGAACCCATATATTCATTGCTTCCAAATGACGTCATGCCGATGGGATTGCCCATTTATCTCAAAGGGGTGGATAGAGACAAAGTACACGAATCTCTTGGGGAAGCTGGTATTGGCTTGCTGGTACATTGGAGTGAGATCTTACAGAACTCAACCACCAGGCAAAATGTTCAGGTTGTGGATATGATGAACCATATGCTCACTCTCAATGTTGATCAGCGCACCAGCCAAAAGCAACTGGAATACATGACGGTGAAACTTGCCGGAGCAGTAGCCATGGGAGGATAAAAGTTTATTGTAGACTTTTACAACAGACCTGACCCGGAAATATCAAGGAAACTCTCAAAGTTATTCTGGTGGACCACACTTAACTGTGAGCCAGGGTAACCAGCCAGGAATTCATTTTGAACTGATTTCCGAATTTCTTTCGCTTTCCACTTGAATTCATATCCATACAATTTTCCGCCATATTCTTCCAGCCAGTCAATTTCCTTCTGGTCATAAGTACGCCAAAAATAAAAATTGCACTTACGTGAAGTTGCTTGATTTGCCTTCAGACGTTCAACAACCAGATAATTCTCCCATAGTTGTCCTACATCATTTCGATTCGAGAGGGAGTTGAAATTTTGAATAATGCTATTGCGAACCCCATTATCGTAAAAATAATATCGGGCATTCTTGGTCACTTCTTTTCGTAAATTACGAGAATATCCCCTTACTTTGAAAATCACAAAGACCTTTTCGAGTAGATCAAGATATTTTCCGACAGTTTGAAAATTTAGATTAAGACGTTTCGCAAGTTCATTTATCGAAACCTCATTACCAATTTGGAAAGCAAGCAAACGAAGCAGATCATTGATCCTTTCTGACCGTCTGATCTCTTCAAGTTCAAGCATATCGCGATACAGATAAGAACCTACCAATTCGCTTAATAATCTTTCTCTCAAATTCCTGTTTTCTTCTATAACAATGGCTGGGTAACCTCCCCAGATCAACCAGCGTTCCAATTGGTCTTTGGCTTCCAGTTTTCCATAAGTTTGTTGTACTTCTGAAAAGCTTACTGGAAACAAATTATAGGTTAATTTTCGTCCTGTCAAAGGTTCACTGATCTTATTTGCCAGGGTAAGGGAAGCTGACCCGGTCACAATAAAATATGCCTGAGGGAAATTATCAATCAATATCTTGAGATTAATCCCAATTTCAGGAATCCTTTGTGCTTCATCAATTACTAATAACTCATTATCGCCTAATACATCTCCCAAGGTTTGTTTACTCTGGCTGGATAGAGCTTCTCGATACATTAATTCATCAGCATTAATATATTTGCTCTTTAGAGAAAGAGAATTGATAAGCTGTTTTACCAGGGTTGTCTTTCCCACCTGGCGCGGACCATAGATTATATAAGCTCTGCCAGGAACCAGTTCATCTTTAAGGTGAGAAAGCAAATATCGCGGGATTATCATAAGATTATTTTATCATAACATGATTATTTATACAAATATTCATGTTATAACATGAATATTTCAAAGAATACTCATGTTGCAAGCGAAAAATTTGAAAAATACTTACCACCAGATATTAATTATTTCTCGGATGCGCTTTGAAAAATTCCCACATCAAATGAGTGGCATCAATGTCCTGGCTGGTATTCCCAACGATGAATTTGGGCAGCGGATTTCCCCCCGGCCAGGAATGACCCCCATCCCTGATCGTGTAAAAAATCACATCGGCATGTTGGTCACAGCAAGTATAGTGAACTCCCGTAACCTTATCATTGATCGGAAGCGAATTTTCTTCAATACAACCATTTCTCCGGGCATATTCAGCGATCCACTCTGAAATGGAAGGTAAATGATAAGAAATACTCTTTGCGTAACCACCATAATAGGGCACGACCTGATCAACCAGCCCATGAAAGGCGATCAAAGGAACCGGACGCTGTCTCATGCAGGCTTCCCAGGGATAGGTATATGCTCCAGCTACGGTTCCGATGGCTGCAATGCGATCTGAAAGAGTGCAGGAAAGCACAAATGCCATTCCTCCCCCATTGGATAGCCCGCTGGCATATATTCGATCAGGATCGATGTTGTACTCCCTGGAGAATTTCTCGATCATATCAACAAAGAAAGTAACATCTTTTTGTGTTTCGGGAGATATATCAATGGGAAGATGAGAATTCCAGCGCAAAGGAAATTGGGTACCCATGGGATACACCACAATGAATCTTTCTTTATCAGCCAGATCATTCCATTTGCTGATATGCTGTTGATTTGCCGGCCATTGAGCGAATCCATGAATGTTGAAAACCAGCGGAGTTGGTTTCGCAGGGTCATAACTGTCAGGTACATGGATCAGGTATCTACGCATCTCGCCCGAAGATACGATCTTTCCATTAGTTCGATTTACAGCTTCGAAAAGGGCGATTCCCGTAATCGGAATTGCAGCACAAGCCCCCAGAATGGTCAACACTACCTTGATAATTCTTCTACCTGTAATTGTGTTTGTTTTCATTGGATACCTTTATTAGAAACGAATGCATGATTTATTTTCGAAAGGTTTGTGTATATGGATCAAAGCGGTAAGAAGCTTCGATCAAATCCCGGATAGTTTCCCAGGGGGCGGTTTCAAACGAACGGATATTCAGGTAACGCATAGCAATCTGGTTTCCCCTCAACAGGTGTTCAGGATCAGGTAGGAATGCCCCATGAAAAAATGCCAGGCGGATTCGATCGGCATAAACACGGATAAGGCAGACTCCCCCACTGACATGTCCTCCCCTTTCTGCCATGTAATATACCATTCCACCATCCATAGATTCCTCGGTTACTCCGGGGGCGATTTGTGCAATAATATTGCGCAATTCCAACACCACATCAAGCAAATCGGGTGATAAATTTTTAAACCGTGCTTCGATTAATTGTATCGAGAGCATGCGTTTTACTCCTGATCATGATCATTATTCAATTCGTTTTATTAATCTGATGCTTCCAGGTGAAGATGGTGGAGGAACCGGTGCACAACAGGCGTGATCATGATGCCTGAAGATGCCAAAAATGCGATTCCAGAAAAGAGGGCGTAAAAAGATGCGAATAACTTGCCCGCATCTGTTTGCAGAGTACTTACCGGGCCCATTCCGCCAAGGATCATCGAAGCATTCAGTAATGAATCAAGCCAGCCAAGGTTTTCGGTGAAATGATACCCGCAGACACCAATTGAAAGAGAAAAAAGTAGCAACAGAAAGGCAACTAATCCATGCCCTAAGAGCCGTTGGAAGAACTGGTTTCGCGGAAGCAAAGGCTGTGAATGGCGTTCATATCGAAAGGTCCTTTTCATAGCATATTCCTCAAGAATATTATAACGACATGGTAGGTAAGAAAATATATGAAAATGCAGCCTTAAATTTATGAAATCCCTTGACATTAACGTAACGTCATAGTTTATACTGGCATCATGTATACCGTGAAACAGGTTGCCAAAATCGCGGGGGTCACCCCCCGAACCCTGCACTATTACGACAGCATCGGCTTACTCAAGCCCTGTCAGGTTGGAGAAAATGGATACCGGTTCTATGACGATGAGTGCCTGATGCACCTGCAGCAAATTCTTCTCTTTCGCGAACTGGATATGCCACTTGAGGAGATCAAATCAATCCTTGACCAGCCCAATTTCGACCTTTTCTCTGCACTGGAAAATCATAAAGAGAAACTGAAACAGAAGGCGCACCATATTGAACGGTTGATCATAACAGTGGAAAACACACAGGAGTATTTGAAAGGAAACAAGAAGATGAAAAAAGAACAATTATTTGATGTATTTAACGATAAACAACAGGCTGAATATGAAAAAGAAGCTTTGCAAGAATATGACCCTGAAATTGTAAAAGCATCCAATGAGAAATGGAAAAGATACACCACCGCCGATAAACAGCGCATTGGGGAAGAAGGAAACGCTATTTATCAGGATATCATCGAAGCAATGCCAAAGGGAGCCTCCTCTCCTGAGGTGCAGGCGTGCATTGTTCGGTGGCGTAAACACATGGAATACTTCTGGACTCCCAATGACAGGCAACTTCTGGCTATTGCAGAAGGGTACAACACTGATCCCCGTTTCAAAGCAAATTTTGACAAGGTTCATCCCAATCTTGCAGAGTTCATGCTGAAAGCAGTTAAGGTCTATGTAGAAAGCAGGCAGCAGGAGCAATAGTCTTGTTCCTTGATAAGAAAGAATTCTCCAGTAATCATCTGGAGAATTTTTTGTTATAAATGAATTACTGATAGGAACTCTTCGCATAAACTTGTCGTCATTAATTTAACATGCACGAGACCAAATATTCCCTACGAATCCCTTTGATCAATCCTCGGAATGTGCATGAAATGAGGAGGCAAGAATGTTTAGAGGAAAGTCTTTCTCCTTTACAGCGGTTGTATTCATTTTGGTCATAACTGCCTGTACAACAAAAACACCTACATCTGAAGCAGGTATTCCTAACCCGGCTTCGGTGTTTTGTGAAGAAAACGGAGGTACTCTTGTTCTCCGTTCAGACACGGCGGGGAATGTACAGGGAATTTGCATATTTTTGGATGGTAGCGAATGTGATGAATGGGCTTACTACCGTGAAGAATGTAAACCCGGAGATTCATTGAACACGAATCCGGTCTCCACAGAGGCGGAAGCAGTAACTGAAACGGAAGAGGTAACCATTAAACCTGCAGAAGGTTGGTTGATCTATACCAACCAGGAACTGGGATACAGTTTTGAATATCCTTCGAATTGTGAGATCATCATAAACGACGACCCGCTAAAAGGATTGACCGTTATTGGGACATCAACAGAGAATGAAAACTGGCCTCAATTCGGGATCAGTCATCCCAATGATAGGAAAGATTATCTCCCTCCCGAAGGCACTGACCTGGCACAATGGCTTCTGGATCACAATTTGGTTGAGGGTGATTACAGCGAAGATGTGACGATTGCTGGTTTACCCACCATCCATGTGCGTCATGATCGCAGCCCGCAATCTTACGCATTCGATCGCTACTTCTTTTCCAAATCGGGTCAGCTATATATGATCGTGATCGGTCATGTGGATGATAAAGAGGATTGGGAAGTCTATAATCACTTTCTACAAAGCTTCCAGTTCACAAAATGAATTGACATAAAGGGAGGTTGGTCATGAACCTGGATGTGTATGACATTCTATTTGTTTGCGCCGCATTCCTTTTTCAGATCGTATTGATTATCCACTTTGCTTTGCGAAAATGGAAATTTACCCTTGCCATGCAGTATGGACCAATCGTATATGCTCTGGGCATCCCTGCTGCCATTTTAAGTTTTCTTTTAGTTCTGGCAGGAAAATCCTGGTCATTCTGGATGAGTGGATTCCTTTTTTTGATCTGGGGAACTTTTGGCTTCATTGTGGAATATATCAGACACATCCAATGGCGCAACCCGGTTCAGTGGACAGTACTGATTCCCTATATTGCCTTATACCTGGCAACCATTATGTTTTATTGGTTTCCACTTGCACTGTTATTTAAACCCTTATGGTACATCTATGGTGCACTTTTTCTAGCCAGCACCGTATTGAACGTTACTTCACATAAAACAAACAAGATGTAGGAGTCAGATTGTAAATACACTATTCTACAAGTCGTATTTTGTATGGTACGATCACAACCTTTTCACTATATAGCTTGCTATATTCTTCCACGCTTGTGCCCCATGCTTTGATGGATGAAGCATATTTTTCCAGGTAATTTGGATCCAGCGATGTTTGTTGACCTTTTGGAAAAGCGGTACCGGTAAAGATCACAACATCACCACCTAATTCATCGGCTCCTTCAAAATTCACGGAGACATGCGGATTTTCATAAATGTTCTTCATTTTATAAGAATGAGGCCTGGTATAGATGATAAAAGCGGTACCATCCCAATAGAACCAGACAGGAGTGGGCTGCGGGATCAAATCTTTATTCACAGTGGTCAACCAGATGACCTTTTCATTCTTTAGCCGTTCGGCAATATGGGGTGTGATCTGCGATTGAATTGAAGTCATACTTTCTCCAGAGATTTTTGATAATATTATAGTAAAAATAAGATTCCAAGAATATTCGGTAGCAGGAACAGGAATGCCAGCCATACTGTTCCACGTCTTTTTGTATTTCTGCTATCCCAACTGAAAAGAAAAAGCGCCAGCCCAAAAGCGATCAAACCTCCAGCCAGCAAAACTACAATTGAACCCCAGGCGGAAAAATCAGCAGTTCTTCCCATTGCCAATCCTGTGAAAGCATTCATCGCATGGGTGGCAGGAAGCAGGTGGGCAATCTTTCCAGCAACACCTGGCAACATATTATAAGGGATCATTATCCCACCAAGCAGCATGCAGGGTACAAAAATGATCTGCGACCACAACACGGTCATGCGAGAATTGGGAGAAACCACTCCAATGAGAACCGAAATCCCGGCACACGCGATCGCCATAATAAAAAATACCAGGACGTACCCCAACCAGTTCGTTGGTAACGGGGCATCAAAGAAAACAGGGGCAGTGACCGTAATGATCACTGCAACAATAAACAAGTGCAGCAGGGTTGTCAAAACAGGAATAAGCAGGATCGTTGTTGCTGGAATTCCATTGATCTTGTAGCTGCGATAAATGCCATTTTCTCTGGCGTTCACCAAAGGATCAGGAATACCCAATAATGTGGCGGATAAAATACTGAAAACCACCAATGCCGGGATCATATTTTCCAGAAAGAGCGGATTGATCTTCGGCATGATGATCCCGATTAACACATAAAAGCCCAGGGGAAACAGATAATTCATCAAAAGCAATTGTTTGTTGCGAATACCTGTTCGAAACTCGAAAAGAAAATGTTGAGCAAAGGCGTTCATGATTCCTCTCTCGCATTGGTTAATTCCAAAAATCGATCTTCCAGCGAGGGTCGTTCGACACGCAGATCGACGATCACATCACCATGTTCCTGCATATATTGAATGATGGCTGCAACCGTAACACCAATATCTGTGCTGAAGTAGATGTTGTAATCATCCTGACTGATAAATCGGTTCACCGAGGGGAAGGTGATCAACGGATGCGTCAGGCATCCATTTTGAGTATTTACGGATATTTTCGTCAGCCCTGCACCAGCAGCTGTTATCTGCATGGGCGTTCCAATAGTGACAATCCGTCCTTTCAGCAAGATCGCAACCCTGTCTGACAAGCTTTCTGCTTCTGCCATATCATGCGTGGCAAGAACTATCGTGGTGCCATCATCTTTCAATTCGCGCATTACAGTATGTAATTCCACTCTGGATGCTACATCCAATCCAGCAGTTGGCTCATCCAGGAACAATACCAGGGGATGGTGGGCAATAGCAAGCGCAAGAACTAACCGGCGCTGCATCCCTGCAGACAGGTTGTAGAATTGGGTATTCTTCTTTTCAGCGATACCCAACCTTTCCAATAGATCCATCCGTGGTTTTACCCCGTGATAGGCACAGAATAATTTCATGGCTTCATCGGGTGTGATGCTTTCAGGTAAACCGGCTGATTGCAATTGTACGCCGATCACGTTCCGAAGTTTCGCTGGTTCACGTGCAGGATCAATTCCCGCTATATGCAGATCACCACCATCAGGTGTGCGCAATCCTTCCAGACATTCCAGCGTACTGGTTTTTCCAGCTCCATTAGGTCCCAACACTCCAAATATTTCACCTTGCTTCACTGAGAAACTGATGTCATCCACCGCCACAAATTCGCCGTAAACCTTTCGAAAATGAGTAACATCAATTACATCCTCGTTCATCGAAACTCCTCCCCACTTTGAATTCCAAAATTTTTCCCATGGATCAAAAATTAGAAAAGATACCCAACATGATGGGGATGTCCATTCCCGCATGGAACAGAATGGATCCCCAGATGCTGCCTGTCTTTTGCATCACATACCCCCAGAGCAATGCCAGGGGAAAAACAACCGCAAGAAAAATATAATTATCAGAAGTATATGTCGCCATCCCATGCAATCCAGTGAAGATCAATGCAATGAAAAAGTTCGAAAGGAATTTCCCGTAGAAAGGTTCCAATTTTTTCAAAAATAACCCACGGAAAAGCATTTCTTCCATGGCGGCATTGGCAAGCACAAAGATCAGGATCCCGGGTGCCCAGGAGATAATTCGATCAGTTGTCAGGTTGGTTGCATTGAAGAGCAGTTTTGACATGGGTATCGAACCTGCTGCTGCAGCGAGAAATGTGCCGATCCCGATCCACAATCCTAGCTTCAGGTTTCCCTTTTGGAGAAAAATTGAAGCAAAGTTATTGCCAAAAAATCGGGTAAAGAAAAGAACCACCAGGTAAACAATAATTAAATCCTGTATTTTAGGAATGACATATCCAGGAATTGATTTCTCATCCAAAGGGAGAGAATTCAAGACGAACATCCCAAATACCCAGATCAGGGTAATGGAAAGAGACATGATGAACAACCCCTGTACAATCTGCAAATATTTCCCGCAGAAACCGGTCTTCTTTATGATCCAAATGAAAATTGCCAGCAGGGAAGTCAACCCAATTCTTCCCAGATATCCAAGTGTCCTATTTTCCAACATAGGAGTGAAAGGACTCAGAACTGCGGTCAGGGTTAAGCCAACAATGGCAAAGAATAACACCAGAAGAATACGTTCGCCCCATTCTCTGGGTGAAAGCTGGCTCGATTTCATGATCAACCTCCTGCGGATGGGTAGTTTTTTCAACCCTTAATTTTTGCCTACCGCTAAAGTCTTCAGGTCGATGGTTATATCATAGCATAATAGTTAATATATTTTTCATATAATACGGAGGTTTGTTCAGGTTTTTATTGCTTTGCCAGCCTGATCACATTTTCAATGAATGAGGATTTGCTTTCGGTATAGGTTTCTCGATCCGTAGGAAACCGTTCAGCCAGCTCCAGTTTGAGCTGTGAATAAGCCTGCATTATGTCAGGATGAGTTAATAGATAATCCCTGAAGATGATCTGGTTTTGAAGGTTTACATTATCCGGTTTGTACATGTGAATATGGAAAGTATGGATATCCCCCTCGACGAGCTTGACAAAATAGTGCCGTTCCGGGATACCATTTTCACCCTTATAGTCATACCCTATCTGTTGCAGAGGAAGAATGCATGCTTCAACCTTTTCAAGACTTTCTATAATAATGGCAATGTCGATGATGGGTTTTGCCCAGCAGCCCGGAATGGCTGTACTGCCGACGTGTTGAATTTCCAGAATAGAGTTTCCAATACTTGCAAGGATATGCCCTTTTTCAACCTGGAATGCATCCTTCCATTCTTCGGTATATGGATCCAAATGAACCACCCCTCGTTTCAGACCAATTTTAGACTTCCGCAGTTCCATGGCATAAATATATCAGAAAAATAGAATTCACCTCTACACGTTTCTTTCAGCTTTTACAATCGGATTGAGATATGAAATCGGGTTATCACCATGGCGGTTTCTGAAGTCTTCGCCAGATCAGTTGGTTTGTCCCTTTAAGCAAAGCGAGGCAGTCTCTGATCGTGAGATTGCTTCACCCTACAAAGAACGCAGGGTTCGCAATGACAGTGGCTTTTTGTAGGGTTGGTTCTCAACCCACCATTTTGCTGCATCAGCATTACAGTATCCCTCCTGTTGATACCGTCGCTATTATCAAGTGCAAAAATGGAGAAAGCTTCTTTTTATGCTTTAGTGCTTTTCGTGGCAAGCTGTTTGCTGTCTTTCAGGATTGGCGCAGTAGAGGTTTTCTTGCGCGGTAGGGTGGGGAGGGGTTTTAACCCATCTTGTAATCGGTACGATCTGGAAAGCGACTGCACCCTACAAAAACTAGGGTCGCAATGGGCACAAAGGATTCTTGTTCGGGCTTATCGCAAGGGAAATAAAAGTGGTTTGTTCGCTCAAGACACCCTCCCTTGCGCTATACCTCTACGATTCTGTACTTACGAGATATGCAATTTGTGCAGATCGAAGCAATCTTAGCCAACAGAGACTTCATAGCTTTGTTCGCAATGACAACAAACTTTCATTACGAGACTTGCGGTTCTTTGCAAGTTAAAGCAATCGCAAACATGAAGAGTTGCGTTATGAACGCACCTTACAGGAAATTCATAAACCCCCGAAGTTAATTCAGAACTTCGGGGGATTCGTTATTTCAGTGACAGTATTATCCCATCATCAGGGGTTTATGCTACGCGCAAATCCATGCGCATCTTGCGAATGGATACATCCCGGGTACGAGCAATAACATGCTGCACCATCTCTTCCGGTACATCCACAAAGGTATATTCATCCTGGATGCGGATCTTTCCAATGGCACTTCCGGGAATTTCCGCTTTTCGCGCAATCACCCCGACAATTTCAGCCGGTTTAATCCCCTGCTGTCTGCCGATACTCAATTGAAGTCTCTGCATACCCGGTTCATACGCCATTTCCCGTTCATCCCGTTGAAACCTGGGTCGTTGAAGTCCTTGTCGTGGAGTCAAGGACCTGGGCTTATCCTTCGAATACTGAATGGATTTACGTTCCGCCACTTCACTTACCGGATAGATGGGTCGTTGCTTTTCCTCTGCGCGGGCAACTTTCATTGCAGCAGCGGCAATGTCCAAAGGTTCAAAACCTTCTTCCATCATTTTCTCTACCATTGCCTTCTCGTTCAGACAGCGGCCACGCTGCAGCCAGATAGTTACTTTTTTCATAAGCTTTTGATCACGGTAGTTTCGAATATCCTCTTCGGTTGGCAAAGTGGCTTTCTGGATTCTCTTATGGAGAAATCCTTCAACCTGTGATAACCGGCGACGCTCACTGGGGGTTATTAATGTGATCGCCACCCCACTTTTTCCTGCTCGCCCGGTTCGTCCAATACGGTGAACATAAAGCTCTGCATCATCAGGCAACCCATAATTGAATACGTGGGAAATATCCTCGATATCCAGCCCGCGGGCGGCAACATCCGTCGCGACAACTACTTTTATCTGATTCTGCCGGAAGCGATTTAGAGTGCGTTCGCGCGCATCCTGGCTCAACTCACCGCTCAACGCTTCAGATGGGTATCCGCGTGCAGTTAATTCTCCAGCCAGGTCACCAGTTTCGATGCGTGTTCGCACAAAGATCAAAGCGCTGGTGATCTCTTCGACCTCAAAAAGTCGTGTGAGGGCAGCTACACGGTCAGATGCGTTTACCAAATAGTAGCGTTGCTCGATCGTATCCACAGTGATTTGATCATGTTTAATCGTGATAGATTTGGGCTCACGCATATATTTTTCAGCAAGCCGCCGGATTTCCGGTGGAAGTGTGGCTGAAAAAAGTGCAGTTTGCCTCTCTGCTGGAGTTTTCGCCAGGATGGTTTCGATATCATCAATAAAACCCATACTGAGCATTTCATCCGCTTCATCCAACACTAACATCGAAATAGCGCTGAGATCCAGCACTTTACGGTCGATCAAGTCGATCAACCGTCCAGGTGTACCCACAACAATATCCACCCCTCGTTTCAAGCGGTCAATTTGGGGGCCGTATGCCTGTCCACCATATACTGCTAACACTTCAACATGGCACTCTTTTCCATAAGTGCGGATGGCATCAGCAACCTGTAATGCCAGTTCACGGGTGGGTGCCAGCACCAATCCCTGCGGCAGTTTTTGCCGGGGTAGTAGATTGTTCAACATGGGAAGTCCAAAAGCAGCCGTTTTTCCCGTGCCAGTTTGGGCTTGACCAATCACATCAAGTCTTTCCAGCATAAGGGGGATTACTTCTGCCTGGATGGGAGTGGGTTCAGCATACCCCATCTCGGATACTGCCTGCAGCAGACGTGGCTGCAGAGCCAATTGCGAAAATTCAGTTATCATCAATACTCCAATCAATTTATTGATTTGTATTGATGCATTATGAAAGTCCCGGCTGGTCTTGAATTGCGTATTCCTTGCGGAGAAACGGCAAATGCCAACAAAAAAGCCCGACGAGCGATCATCGGGCAAGCATTCAAAACATCAATACAAATTCCCAAAAACCACAGGCTGAGTTTCAGCCAGGTGATAGTATATCACTTTCCTCTAGAAATATTAGGAATCCATGCCTTTTTACGCAATTTATTATTCTTTCTTAATCAATAGATTGGTTAAACTGATCCAATAAATTTCTATCCGAAAATCGAAAATCGATAGATAATGATAATGCTGTGAATTTTCAAATTTATGGGGAAAATAAATACATTCGAAATATCGTAACTTGGAGGAGGGTTACCATGTCACGAATCATGTCGCCAAAGTTGAAATCATTCAACTATGCTATTGGGATGTTTGGTACTTCCATTCCCATCAATATGTTCAAGACCTTTGCTGCTATCTTTTATGTAGATGGATTAGGGTTAAAAACCACTCAACTTGCCTCGATCCTCTTCATCTACACTTTCATCGATGCAGCAGATAATCTGATCTATGGATATCTATCTGACCGCACAAGAACCCGTTGGGGACGCAGGCGTCCTTGGTTGGTAATTGGTACTCCTCTCTTGATCCTGGGCTTCATCAGCTTCTACTCTCCACCCGCTCTCACCGGCAATGGGTTATTTGCCTACTGCCTGTTGATCTATATCTTTACAGGCACCATGGATAGCCTGATCAATGCGAACTATGGTGCGTTATTTCCTGAATTATTCCGGACAGATGCCAGCCGGGCAACTACCAATGCAATGCGGCAGGCTTTTCAATTGGTTGCCATGATCATCAGTATCGCGCTTACCCCCATGGTTACGAAAGCTCTGGGGTATAGCTTGACAGCTATAGTTTACGGTATTCTGGGTGGTGCTGTGATCCTGTATATGACTTTCACCAGTAAAGAAGTAAGTGCTGAGGAAGTCAAAGAAAAACCAAAACTTTGGCACAGTATCAAAAGTGTCATTACCAATAAAAAATTCTGGATTGCAGGATTTGCCAATGCATTTTACAGCGCGGCTATGTCGTTGGTGTTAGTCGGTCTACCATTCTTTGCTAAATATACCTTGAAGATCGGCAGCACCCAGGAAACAATATTATTTGCATCTGTATTGCTGATTGCCATCGGATGTGTGGCGGTCTGGGCATTCCTGGTACGAAAATTTGGGCTCATGCGTGTATGGCGAGCAGCATTGATTTCATTGGCGATCGCATTCATCCCCCTGTCCTTTGCCAATTCTTTTCCCACTGCGATCATTGGTGGAATTTGTGTTGGATTTGGTTTCGCAGGTGTGATCACCACTATGGACCTCATCGGAGCAAAGATCATGGATGAAGACACCCAGAAGCATAATGTTCGCCGGGAAGGCATTATTAGCAATGCACTTGGCTTTATGAACCGTCTCAATGGGCTATTTACCAGCTTTGCCTTTTTAATGCTCTTTAAAATTTTTGGATTTGAGAGTGGAACTAACCCGGGCACACGACCAGATGAAGCATCCCGTTTCTTGTTGACCTATTTCCCAATGATATTGATGGTTATCAGTTTTGCTTTCTCTTTCTTCATCAATTTTGCAGGTTATGCAAAAAATCCCGAACCAGCAATGCCAGAAGGCAAATCACAATCACCCTTGCCAAAGAGCTTACAAGTCGATGCTGAAATGCCTGGAGATCAATCACAAAAGGAGGAATAGCCATTATGGCACTTATCCATCTCGATCACGTTCCTGATACTGTTCAGGTAAATTTGCCGTTAAATATCATCATTCCCGACCCAGGCAAGATCAAGGGTAAACCTGTAAGGGAACGGAAAGTTCTTTATCTGCTGCATGGGTTGAGCGACGATGCCAGTGCCTGGCAGCGATACTCATCCATTGAAACAGTTGCCAAAGACTACGGTTTAATAGTGGTAATGCCTTCGGTGGGTCGCAGCTTCTACACCGATCAACCCAACGGGCAGA
This sequence comes from Anaerolineaceae bacterium, assembly GCA_034430215.1. Taxonomy (GTDB): domain Bacteria; phylum Chloroflexota; class Anaerolineae; order Anaerolineales; family Anaerolineaceae; genus UBA4782. Next base: position 107,610 of record DAOUFE010000023.1, read on the forward strand.
AATATTTTACCTATATTGTTGAAGAGCTTCCCCGGTATCTGAATGATGTTTTCCATCTTGCTCCCAAACGGGAAGATACTTACATCGCAGGCATCTCTATGGGAGGGTATGGAGCCATGAAAGCAGCCCTTCTACACCCCGAACTATATGCGGCAGCGGTCAGTTTTTCTGGTGTGCTCTCATTGGAAATTTTTCATACCCACCCCAATGATCCCCGTAAACCAGAATTTGAAACGCTGTTTGGTGACCTGACAAAGTTATCTGGCAGCGAGCACGATCCGCTTGTGTGGTTGGTCAATGCCATAAAAAACAACGCACAACTTCCAGAGCTATATGTTGCCTGTGGTTATCAGGATGATCTATACCCGCTTAACCGTATCTTTCAGGCAGCTTGTCAGACCGCCGGAGTACCATTGCATTTTCACGAAGAAAATGGCAGGCATGATTGGTATTTCTGGGATATTCAAATAAAACGGGTGCTGGCAGAAATTCTGGGGCCTCTGCCTGCCTGAGTTATGGAGTAACGCATGACCGAAAAAATCATATTGCCTTTATTTATTGCGAAAGAACAGCAAGGCACCTATTTCACTTTACCTTTTACAGTACCGTCCGATGTAGAATCGTTCACCCTGACCTATCGCTACGAACGCCGACCCGAGAAACAAACTGTTATGGGAACCGGCACATTCATCTCGCGCCCGAGGTTAAACACAATTGATCTGGGTCTCATCGCACCGGATGGCACCCAGGTAGGCGCATCCGGTTCTGATAAAACCGAGATCACCATCAGCGAAACCGGGTCCACACCCGGGTATATGGCATACCCAATGGTCGCTGGCGAGTGGAAAATTCTGGTAGGGGCATACGAAGTTGCCTCTGAAGGGGTGAATGTAACCTACGAGATCACATTTACCCGCAAGCGATTGCGCCTGCTGAAAGGTGACCTGCATACCCACACCCTGGCATCCGATGGAGTGCACACCGCAGAAGAGCTTGGCTGGAAGGCTTTGCGGAATGGATTGGATTTTCTTGCCATTACCGATCATAACCAGATGGTTACACCAGATGCTTTACCTAAAGGCATCGGTGTAACCTTCATACCGGGAGTGGAATGGACGCACTACATGTGTCACGCAAATTTCCTTGGCTCAGAAAAACCTTATGATCTGCCCTTTGCTACCAATTCGCTTGATGAGACACTTGAACGGTTCCATTCCGCACGTGAACGCGGTGCATTGATAACGATCAACCATCCTTTCGAAGAAGTTGCAAAACTTTATTATGACATCAACAGCCTGATCTTCGACTGTCTGGAGATATGGAATGGACCGATGCGCGAAGCAAACCTGAAGGCGGTGGGGTTATGGCACACCATGCTTTGCGCTGGAAAAAAGATTCCCATTACAGGTGGGAGTGATTATCATCGCGACACGCCATTCATCTTCCTGGGTGGACCCACCACCTGCGTTTATGCCCCCTCTGTCAGCCCGAACGATATCCTCTCCTCGATAAAACAAGGTCACGCCTTCCTTACTTTTTCACCTACTGGTCCCACTGCCATCCTTACCGCAGGAGAAGCCATGATGGGTGACAGTGTCCCCTGGGATGCCAGACATGAAATGCATATCGCGATTGAAGGTCTGCTGGCGGGTGATGTGGTTAAAGTAATCACCGCGAACAGTGGAGATATGGTGCTGCAGGCACCTACCGACGGAGATTACCAGGCGGTTTATTCGATGCAGCAACCTGGTTTTGCCCGGGTTGAGGTGTATCGCGCTTTTCTTCCCGGTCTCCCCATGCTGCCGGCGCTCATCACCAATCCGATATATTTTGAGGGATAAGGAAATAAAAAAGGTTTGGCAGTGCAGGAGAATGATACTCTGCGCTGCCAAACCTCAATGTTTTCTTTAACGGAATAACTGAACCGCCTTTTGAATGGTATTCCACAATCCGTAGGTCATGGGGATACCAACAGCCAGCCATGCCAGATAGACGACTAGCTTGCTGTTTCCCTTCTCGATAGCATCCTTTTCTTCTGTGCTTGTTGTGGATGCTCCAGAATCCCGATCATGAGCAAGTTGCCTTTCCTGTGCCAGCTCTTCATCGGTCATGAAGAACTTTTTAGCAACCGGCTTGATGAATACATTGCAGATGAACCCGATTGCCAGTAATCCTGAAAGAATAAACATGGTGAGGTCATACGCCTGCGAGACAGGAACCCCTCGAGCCAACTGGAATTCGCGCAGATAGTTGACCAGAACAGGCCCCAGAATACCTGCTGTTGACCATGCAGTGAGCACCCTGCCCTGAATGGCACTGACCATTTGCGTGCCAAACAGGTCAGCCAGGTAAGCTGGCAATGTGGCGAACCCTCCCCCATAGATTGAGACGAGAACACAAAACGCAGCCACAAATAATGCATTACTGCCGGTGTTTCGGATGGTTGGAACAAGCGCATAAAGTGCTATCCCAAGGATAAAGAAAATAAAAAATGTGTTCTTGCGCCCAATATAATCCGAGATGGAAGACCAGGCGAACCGTCCCAAAATATTGAACAACGATAATAATCCAGCAAAACCCGCGCCGATGGTAGCAATTTGCGTCAACTGTTCAGCGTTCAGATCCCCATACCCCAGATTCAACCCGATCAATCTACCCCCAAAAACTTCCTGCAGCATGGGGGATGCCATGCCAATGATGCCAATACCGGCGGAAATATTCATACAGATCACACCCCAAAGCAACCAGAATTGGGGTGTTTTCAGAACAGTTTTAACATGTACATGACCCTGAGTGATCATGGCGTTTTTGTTCTTCTGAATTGGTGGCGTCCAGCCTTCTGGTTTCCAATCTACAGGTGGCACCCGATATCCAAATGCTCCGCCCATAATAAAGAGAAAATAGATACCCGCCAATACCAGGAATGTTTGCCAGACACCAGCACTTGTAGCATTGGCAAAATGCTTCATCAGAGTTTCTGCCAGAGGGGCTCCGACCATGGCACCACCTCCGAATCCCATGATCGCCAACCCACCTGCCATGCCACGCTTATCAGGGAACCATTTGAGCAAGGTTGAAATGGGTGAAAGGTACCCTAATCCCAAACCAATACCGCCGATCACACCCGCACCCAGCCAGATAAGCCATATTTGATGCACCAGCACTCCAACCGCAGAAACCACCAATCCACCGCTCCATAACAAAGCACAAGCAACGGTTGCTTTGCGCGGTCCACTGCGTTCCACCCAGCTTCCAAAAATCGCTGCGGATGAACCCAGAAAAACAAAGAACATCGTGAATGTCCAGCCAAGCATTGAAATAGGCCAATCACAGGTAGTGGTAAATATTTTTTCAAAGAAGCCCATTGTTTCAGGGCAGACCATTGCTTTAGTAATCCCTATGGACTTAGACAAAGGTATCCAGAAGACTGAAAACCCATAAGCCATGCCAATACACAGGTGAATCGCCAACGCCGCTGGAGGGACAATCCAGCGGTTGAAACCTGGTTTGGCAATCGTACGTTCTTTGTTTAAGAAACTGAGAGATGCCATATATTATTCCCGTAAAGCTGAAATAATTGCCAATAAGAAAGATGAAACGAACTGTAAACCGTGATTTACGATCAAGCGGGGATACCAGAAATCTACCAATATGGCTGGTTATTTGCTGATAATTTACCTTTATACCGCAAATCGCAGATTCCACAAGTCAGATGTATAGATAAGCATGACTCTTCCGGTTATTCTTCGCCTCACCGGCATGTGGATAGGTAAGGGAAGATACCGGTCAGTGTGTGAATTTCCCCCGTCAAGGTTCTCTCAACGGAGGAGAAGAGAAGGCTAATTCAATCAGGGATTCCGGGACCCATGATGTGCCAATGCATATGAGGTGTTACACCGGGTCCAGCTGCATTGGTGCGAACATAGAATCCATTCTGATCGAGTTCTGTAATTGCTGCAGCTTGCTGTACCGCCTTCACCATGGAAGTCAGTAACTTCCCATCCAACGCCAACGGGTCAAGAATGGAAAGGATATGTTGTTTGGGTATCACCACAATATGGATTTCTGATTTTGGTTTGGGATGGTGGAATGCTATCACCAGGTCATCCTGCCACACAACCTCTACCGGTATTTTTCCCGAAAGGACATCCTCGCAAAACCAGTCACGCCGAGCCATAAACACCTCCCGATGGAATAATTCTGATCATCGACCAAACAAATTGATCATAGCGTGGAAGAAATATGATCCAAATACTCTGCCGGTTTTCCAGCGTGGCAGGCCAACAACCAGCCCTATGACAAAGGTGGTCAAAAACTTCATCAATAGAAAATTTCCCCACTGCATTTCTGGCCAGAGAGTTGCGACTTTGAGAATATAAATATCCATATAGCCAAAATGCCAGATGCCAAAAAAGAATGAGATCAACAGCCAGCAGATCAACCCGGTGTGTTTTGATGCACCAGCTTGCTCGACCTGCTTCCAACCCCATCCGCGGAACAGCAGTTCTTCAAAGATGGGAAGAATGATGACTGTCTGGATATTGGTAATAAGAACTTCTGGGCTAAAAAAGTAGGATCCACCCACCATCAACACAATGATCCCTCCACCCAGAATATATGCCCAGCGTTCGAGCTTTGGTGCATCTTTCCATGATAAACCAAGCTGCTGTGGTTGGGGGCGGAAGATCAGGAGCAGCCCTGCGCCAACCAGGAGAAAGGAGATCATATCCATGATCATCCAGGTTATGGATTCACCGGCGGGATGCCAGAGAGTCCACATGCCGTAGATCAGCAATGCCCGGACAGCCTGGATACCGAGCAGGAGGAGGAGGAAACGAAAGATGGTTTTAAGAGTAGAGGACATAATAATTTTTGTAAATACTATAAAGTATTATAAATCGTAGAAATAGAAGATCTATATAAAAAGTATTTCACTATAACCCTTTTTGAATACATATTTAGGGATCGAGAATTTTAAAATATTAATCGATAATTTTTGAAGTTTCTCTGCTATAAACAAATTCTCGTTCATATTTTTGGTACCACAATAAAAGTAGAAAGACGATGATTGTAATTATGATACTCCAAATTTCATTTTGCAAAAAAGCATTAACCTTCAATATAATGAGTGCCAAAATATCCAATAACAGAAAAATTATCGCAGTAGGTAAAAACCTTGCCTTTGTTTTGGCTAGACCTAATGTGATGACAATTATGGGTATGATAAGGAGTAATTGGTCATAGGGCCATGTATGAGGAGTCAATAAAAGCATTATCACAATTGACAGGCAGACCACATATTTTGGAGTTACAGTTCTGTTATTTTTTATAATGAAGCCTGCAAATGCTCCAAGGAGAGAAGTCGTCATGCCACTTCCAACACCGATGATGCATGACATTTTTCCATCGCACAACCATCGATTTAATCCCCAAATGGATGGTACGTACCCAAAAGTTTGTGTCATCTTGGCATTTCCAGCAAACCAATAATGAACTATCCATTCAGGATCAAGGATCATTCCCAATAGAATCAGAATAATTCCACCTGTGAAAATTACAATCAAAGATGTTTTTTTCTTTTTAATAATAAGATAGAAAAATAGAAGAAAAATTATGGGAACCCCGAGATTGGGTTTTAGAGCCAATAATGGGATGAAAGCACTCCCCTGCCACCACTTTTCTTGTTCCCAAAAGAAAACGATTAATACAAGCAGAAACAGAAGTAAACCACTGAGCTGACCGTTAATAAGAGTGATCAATGTTGGGCGAAAAAGGATTACCCCCGCAGCCAAAGGAAATGCATATTGCTTTACTTGTTGACTTGGATAGTGGTGAAACAACAACAAAATGGATAAAAGAATCAAGATTTGGCTCAGTCCAACCCAGAGAACAAATGCTTCATATATGGGAATTAATCCTAAAGGTATGAAGAGAATAGATAGAGGGAGAGGATACACTAAAGATGAGTTAGGTATCCAGGTTGCGCCATATAGGTGATGACTTCCAATCCAGTTCTCTGCCAGATATGGATTTTGACCAGTAAGAGCAAGTCGTCCCGATAACCAGAAAGTAAAAAAGTCACTATTATGATAATCATTCAGATTCACAACCCATACCGCTATACAAAGGAAAAGAATTCCTAGAACAAGTGTAATACCTGTATATTTTACGATTTGAGATAGCTTTCTTCTCATTTTCCCCCTAATAAAGAATATATGATTATGTTAGCTTAATTATGAATAATGCTAATTGTATATACAAATAATCTCACTGGCAATAGGTCACTCAATTATTTACTTAGTAAATGGTTTGATTCTGATTATTCCACTTAAAACGCAAACGACCACAAATAAAGCCACCCCACTGCAATTGCCAGAGTGATCAGCGTGATAATGACCCCCGATTTGGTGTATTCCCAGAAGCTTAAGTTGATACGCCAGCGCTCTGCAGTCTCTGCAACGATCAGGTTAGCCACCGAGCCAAGAAGGGTTAGGTTTCCCGCCAGGGTTGAGGCTGCTGCAATGGTCAACCAACCCAGCCGTGCTTCAGGCATGCTTGCGATCACCGGTCGCAGCAACATCACAGCAGGCACATTAGAGATGATGTTACTCAACCCGGCAGTGATCACAGACAGGTTCAAGATGTTTGCCTTACTTGCCAGGGCGTTGAGATCTACCAGTGTACTTGTTACCCCACTGGTTTCCAGAGCACCGCTCACGATGAACATCCCGGCGAAAAAGACGAGTAATGTCCAATCAAATTCAGCGAACACAGCTCCAGGCTGATGCCGCCGGGTGACCAGCAAAAAACAGGCAGCCAGGAAAGCTGCCAGTGCAATAGGTGCACCTGCCAGAAATGCAATTAACAGAGCCAGTGCTACCAGCATGGTTTTCATCATCAAGGGGCGGTTGCGCGGCTGGTCTTTTTCCTCGGGAATGCTGAAACTCGCGCTTTTACCAAACTCATAGCGATACATTTTTACCAGCACCAGCCAGATGACACCCATTCCAAGGATGGCAATGGGTGCAAGAGCAAGCAAAAAATCAAGGTAGCTGATGCCGGATGCCGTGCCAATGATCATATTCTGCGGATTACCGGTCAACGTTGCGGTTGATCCCACATTTGACGCAGTAGCCAGAGCGATCAGGTAGGGCATGGGGTTACGCTTCAAGGCATCTGTCAGGTTGATGATGAAGGGTGCAAACATCAAGCAGATCGTATCATTGAGGAATAGAGCTGAAAGAATACTGACTGCGACAATTTCAGCAGCCAGAAGAGCGCGTGGTGTGTGCGTCAATCGGGTGACCCCTTCTGCTGCGACATTGAAAAAGCCAGAAAGTTTGAGATTGGCATTGATGATCATCATACTGAAAAGCAGGATGATCGTATCAAAGTCAATATAAGATGTTAATTCTTTGAATTTTACCTGTGAGGTTGCCAGCAGGAGTGCTACACCCATCAGGGCAATGGTTGTGCGGTTGGACTTAATGATCGGGTATCGTCCGACGGCAATACCCATAAAAGTGATGGCAACGATCGCCAATGTGATCCAGGGATCAGGAGACATGGAACGGATTATACATCAATGACAGGTTTTAAATAGTCGTCCTGCATGATGTTTGTGCTAGCACCCTTTTCTATTCACTTGTGTCGTATCACACTTGCTGCTTTTTTCTGCTCTGCTGGAAGAATAAAGCGATAAGTGTAACCACATAAGGCATGATCACGGCAATTTGAGAAGGCAGGCTTGATCCCTGCAGCCGGTATCCCAGCGCATCGGAAAAACCAAACAGCAGGCTGGCGAATAACACCCCCACCGGATGTGCCCTTCCCAGCATTACAGCCACCAATGCGATCCATCCACGCCCGGATGACATATTTTCTACATACAATGTCACCTGACCGAGTGAAAGCTGTGCGCCAGCGATACCTACCAGCAAACCACAAACTGCCACGGCTGCATACCGGATGCGGGCGACATTAATACCCAGGGTTGATGCCGCCATATCATTTTGACCCACTCCCCGCATGTGCAATCCGGCACGATGACGGAATAGAAAGATATATACAACGATCACCAGCAGCCAGGAAAGGTAAACTACCCAGCTATGCCCCGAAAGTATCTCTCCAACGATAGGAATGTCTTTGATTACGGGGATGTCCCATGTCGCCAGGCTTTGAATATTAGGTGAAGTGAACTGCCCTTTCACCCCAAAAAGAGAACGCAGCAGAAATGTGGTAATGCCGCTTGCCAACATATTCAATGCAATGCCGACAACGATGGCATCACCTTTCAGAGTTACCACAAACAATCCCAAAAGAAGGCTGAAAAGCAGACCTGCCAGCGCTGCTCCAGCCACCCCCAACACAGAACTGCCTGTAGCGTAACTGACCGCAACTGCGGTGAAGGCACCAATCAACATGGTGCCTTCCAGGATGATATTAAAAACCAACACACGCTCACATAGCAACCCGCCTAATGCAGCCAGTAAGATCGGAGCGATCATCCGTATTGTTGAATTCAACAGGGTGACATCGAAAAGTTCTGTCATAGGGTTTCCTTTGGTACAGGCTTTAAGAAACCACGCACTGCGATCAACAGGATCATGATAGCCTGAACAACATAAGATAATTCGAATGGGATTTCTGTAGCGCGTTCCATACCAGAAGCACCTGTTTGAACCGCCGCAAAAAATATGCTAGCCAACGCCATTCCGATTGGATTGTTATTGGAAAGAATGGCTGCCATTGCCCCCGACCAGTAATATCCGGGAAGTGTAAGTGAGGTGTCGATCAACCGGTAATATACTCCCAAAACCTGGCAGGCTCCCGTGATGCCGGCAATTCCTCCGCTAAGAGCCATCACAAGATGGGTCATCCTTTTAGGTTTGATCCCGCCTGCTTCAGCAAATTCACGGTTGGCGCCAAACATGCGCAGCTCATAGCCAGCCACCGAACGAAACATTAAGAAGCCAACAAGTACCACGATGAAGAGCACCACAAAGATGCCCCAATGAACCGTAGTGCCAGGGATCAACTTGGCGAAACGGGTCGCTTCAGGAAAGAGTGGTGTTTGATTGCGAGAACCACCCGGTTCGATTAAGTGGGCAAAAATCATATATGAAACGAATCCAGTGGCAATGTAGTTCATCAACAAACTACTGATGAGGATAGGAACACGAAATTTTGTCTGGAAGAAGCCGGAAAGGAAACTCCAGAAACCGCCAAAGATCACCCCTGCAAGTAGTGCAACGATGATGGAAAACCATCCCGGTGGAAAAAACAATGCAACCAATGTGGCACCTAACGCACCTAGAACCAATTGCCCTTCGCCACCAATGTTGATCAACCCGGCTTTAAAAGCCAGAGCAGCCGCAATGCCGCATCCTAAAATTGGAATGGCTCTACCAAGGGTGGCTGCCAGGTTGTACGGTTCACCGACAGCACCCACCAGTAATGCGGTGTAGGCGGTAAAAGGGTTGTGTCCCGCAACCAGCATCATCACCCCACCGATGACGATCCCGCCTAATATTGCCAAAATGATGGGAATGGCGTCTTTCCACCTCCTCGTGATCAAATGGAAAAAACTTCGCCTTTTTATTTCAAGGGGTGCCTTTGATTTATCCTCATCCATATTGCACCTTTAATCCACTTTCTGTTTAATGGTACTGCCTGACATGTACAATCCAAGGTCTTCTTCTTTGGCTTCATTGATCGGTATCGAAGCAACGATCATGCCGGCATAAATGACCAGTATTCGGTCAGAAATGGACATGATCTCGTTCAGATCAGCCGAAATAAGCAAAATTGCATCCCCTTTATTGCGCCTGTCAATGATCTGCTGGTAAATATATTCGGTCGCACCAATATCCACCCCGCGCGTTGGCTGGTCAGCCAGAATAAAATTTACATTCTTTGAAAATTCTCGGGCAATGATAACTTTTTGCAGGTTACCTCCAGAGAGGTTCGCTGCAGTTTCCTCCGGGCTGGACAGCCGTACATCATATTCATCCAAAATGCCTTCTGCCCATTGATGAGCTGCGCGCTGGTTAAACATTCCATGACTGGAATGATTTTTGTCATTCTGAAAGCCCAGAGAAAGGTTTTCAAGAATACTCTCTGTAATAGCCAATCCCCGGCGATAGCGATCTTCAGGAATATACGCAAAACCCTGTGCCCGCCTTGCTGCAATACTTTCATGGGTGATATTCTTGCCATTGAGAATGATCTCACCCTGATCAGCTCGCGTAAAGCCGATCAGAGTATCTACCAATTCGGTTTGTCCGTTGCCCGCCACGCCAGCTAATCCAACAATCTCGCCTCCATGTACATCAAAGGTGACTGCATTGAGGGTTTTCAATCCATGTTCCCCTGTCAGGGTCAGATCCTTCACCCGTAAAACAGGCTGCTTGATTTCTGCAGGTGGTTTCTCTACCTCAAGAAACACTTCCCTTCCCACCATCATTCTGGCAAGTTCTTCGATCGTAGTATCCCTGGTTTCCACTGTCCCTACCAACTTTCCCCGGCGCAGAACAGTTGCCCGGTGTGACAGCTCGATGACTTCTGGTAGTTTATGGGTGATCAAGATTATGGTCTTTCCCTGGCTGGATAAACCTCTTAGAACCTTGAACAACTCATCGCGCTCCTGTGGAGTAAGGACAGCTGTTGGCTCATCCAATATGATGACATTTGCACCGCGATACAGGGTTTTTAGGATTTCGATCCGTTGCTTTTCGCCCACAGAAAGGCTGGAGACTTTTGCTTCAGGGTCGATATGGAAACCATATTTTTCTGCCAGTTCAGAAACCGCTCGCGTTGACTTCTTGCGATTCACAAATCCCATCTGGCTGGGTTCCATACCAAAAATGATATTTTCTGTCACTGTCAAATCTTCGAACAACATGAAGTGCTGGTGAACCATTCCTAATTGTTCTGCAATGGCATCGTGCGGGCTGTTGAAAATTACTTCTTTACCCCGGATACGAATTGTTCCGGCAGTGGGTTTATAAAGCCCAAACAAGATGCGCATTAATGTGGTTTTTCCAGCTCCATTTTCACCAACCAGAGCTCGGATTTCACCTTTTCCAATATTCAGGTTTACATGATCAACAGCAAGTAGATCGCCAAATTTTTTGACGATCCCTATCATTTCAACTTCGGGGGGTAAGGTATTTTGTTCCAAAGAGATTCTTCCTTACCCTGACTGAAGAAGTACCATATAGCCTTCTTCAGTCAGGTTTCTAACTAGAAAACGTTAATACAAGGACGATCAGGGTTGAGCCAGTGGGTCTGGAATGACCAATGTGCCATCGATTATTTGCTGGCGCACTGCAGAAACCTTTTCCATCACATCTGGATGCTCAGCCAGAACACATTGGGTTTCGGTATCGGGCCAGGCAAAAACAGCCAGGTCTACACCACCTTCTTTTAGTCCATACTCAAAAAGCCCAGCTTCGAGCTTGCCATCGAGCATTTTCTGAATATAGTCATAGACAGCAATATCTACACGTTTGATGGTGCTATCAATAATTTGTCCGGGTGCTTTGGGGCATTCATTCACATCCACGCCCGTGCTTAAGAAATCTTTCTCAACAGCCGCTTCAAAAATGCCAGGGTTGCCCGCAGCAGCAGCGCCATTGATCACATCTGCACCTTGATTGGCAAGTGATAATGCGAGCTCTTTGGCAGTGGCAGGGTCAGCCCAATCGCCTACCCACAGCGTATCAAGAACTTTAATCTCCGGATCAACAGACAGTGCAGCATTGGCAAAGGGGATCGTCCAGCGGGTCATAAAGGGGCTTTCCACCGGACCAATGGATGAAATGATACGGGTTTCGCTCAAATATGCAGCGGCAATACCTAACAAATAAGCAGCTTCATGAGATTTGAATCCAACATCTGCTACATTGGTGATGCCAGTCAGATCCAGCCCGCAATCTACGCAAATATAGAATTTGTCAGGTGTAGTTGGTGCAACTTCAAGCAAAGTATCATTGAAGCCAAAAGTCATGGCAATGATCAGATCGTAATCTTCGCGGGCTGCAGCTCTCAGGTTCTCATCCATGTTGGTTGGGTCACCATTACATTCGATGATTTTGGTTTCTACGCCAAGCTCAGCGGCAGCTTTATTGAGACCGTCCTGTGCAGTGATGAAGTATGGATTGACGCCAATCGGATCCTCTGTTATGAGAAGGACTTTCTTTACTTCCTTTGCTCCAGTTTCCTCTGTCCCTTCTGTGACAGCAGCTTCAGTTTCTTCTGCGGTTGCTGGAGCTTCGGTGGCTTTTGGCTGGCAGGCACTGACTAAAACGGTCAGTATGACGGCGACTGCAAAAAGAACAAAATATTTACGGGTTTTCATGTTTTTCCTCCAAAGGTTTTGAATCTCCTAAAATCATTCTCCTACTTTCCAATTTGCTCGTTCTCTCCTCCTTCTTCTCATGAAAAAGAATTGTTTTCTTCTTCTACTCAAATAGCGAATGCCTTCTCATGGCAGGCGTACGCTCAATAGGATCAATGCCGGCAAAACCCTCGAAAATCTTCAGGGAGGGTAACAACATGAAGATCATTGGTAGCAAAATAATCCATCACCTGTGTTTCGTTTTTTCCTCCTGAAGGCACCATGCCCCATTTCGCACCAGCTTTCACCAGGATTTCCGGTGCATCTGTAAACGGGAAGAAAGCGTCAGCGCAGAATGCACTTCCCTGCAGGTCATGCCCGGCTTGCAGGGCGCGTTCTACCGCCACCTGGGCAGCCTGAACCGTAGAAGGACCTCCGCCTACTGCCAGCAGCATCCCATTCTTTGCCAATGCAACCTCATTCCCCCCATGGAATGAGGTGTAGGCTGCAGCCCAGGCAATTGCCAGGTCTGAAAAGCATTCATTCGTGACGCTACGATACTCCTGATTGAAATCAGAGATCCGTAGCGTGCGCCATGGTGGGGTTTGGCGAATGAATCCGCCGCGTACCATGCGGAAGGAATAACCTGTTACATCAGGAGTGGGTTCTGACAACGCTGGATTGACTAAAATCTTTCGAAATGCACGCTGTTGCAACCTCTCCAGAGCTTTTTCGCTAAAAGAAGGTGCAGCCACTACATCCAACATCCAGGCAGCTGTGCCAAGCATTTCAGCCCGCTTTGGATGTTTGATCAACACCTCCACAAGAGCGTCATCAATTGCGAAATTGGTTATCAATTCACCGCCCCATACTGCCAGCGGATTGCCAAAAAGAGTTTTTTCGATACTCTTGAGTGGATCGGTCAAGTCAAACGAAGCACCACACACATTTCCATGCTTGGACGCAACCGTAACATAAGGATTTTTTCCCCATTGGGTTTTCAGCGCGTCGGTCAACAGACAAAGAGTGGTCAGCAAGTTATCCACATCCGAAAGGTTGACCTGGCAGATGACTGTCTCAGATAAATTCTGGAATGCGGGGATGCGGAGAGGGTCATCGCTTTTCATGCTGAAGAGGTCCGCTGTCTGGTATGGGTTTTCACCATTCATCAGGCGATAGGCGCGTTTTCCCACCATACCTGTAAAGTCCTCACTTTTCGTGCTTTGAACAAGATCAAGATAATGAGAGGCAATTTCTGCGAAGGCTTTTGCCAGCAATTCCTTCTTCAAATCTGGATCAAGGGTTTCATGTTGCTGCAGGTCAGCGATCACACGCTTCATATCCTCGCGGCTCATGACGGGAATGCGGTTGCCTTTTCCTGCCAATGCCAGCAATGTACGCCCGCCCACATCATTTCCTTTGGATAAAGGATAAGGGATGGCATACACGATATCGATTCGGTCGGGGGAATCTTCCACCGTAAGTGCGTGTTCCATCTTTGGGTGCAAAGTTGGTGGAAATCCATAATCCTTTGTGATCCCGGTAAACGTATAGATATCCTGGCAGGGAATACCTTCAGCCTGTAGGATAGGTACGGTTTCCATTGTCGCAAGAATCTTCCACCCCAGACCGACCAAACTACGGGCGAAAGATACTGCATCGGTTGTGTCATTCAAAGTAAAAAGGGCTGTCTTTTGCACTTCAATTTTCCTTCTCAAGCAAATGATACTAATGCATCCAGAGCAATCTTCAGCATTTTAGCTTTTCCTTCTGTTACCACCTGGCGGTGAGGGTCATAGATATTTGGATCGGGTTCTTCGGTAAGGTTGCCATCCGAAGTAAAAATTCCACCTGCTCGCACTTTGTTTAACCCCGCCATCACTAACAGGGTCGCCAGTTCCATCTCCACCGCCATCACCAATCCTGTTTTTAACCAGACATCCACCTCGGAAGGAAGCATTTCTGGATAAAAATATGCCTGAGTGATCACGAGACCCACATGAGGGTTGGGAATCCCATGCTGCATGGCAGATTTTTCAAGCGCAGCCACCACATGCCGGTCAGAGATCGCAGGATATGACATTGGAGCCAGGTGTTCTGAACAGCCATCTTCCCGTAATGCACCGGTGGCGATGATCAATTCGCCATCACGAATACCTTTCACCATCGCGCCACAGGTGCCTGCCCGCAGAATAGTATGCGCGCCGCATTTGATCAACTCGTGAAAGCAGACATTTGCCCCTGCTGAACCTACGCCATGGGAGCTGATGGAGATCCTTTTTCCTTGATAAAATCCCGTGAAAGTACGATATTCTCGAAAAAAACCCACCTCTTTTGCATCATCCAGCAGTTGCGAAGCTTCTTCTGCACGCTGTGGATCTCCCACCACTAATACACACCCGGCAATATCACTGGGCAACACTCTTAAACTGGGCATTCGTTGTTCCGAATCCATATTCCCTCCATAGGTACCCGTATTAAGGGTTTTGATATTTTTATTGTGTTAAAGAAGGAGAAGTACAAATAATTATAACAAATTTGAATGGTGGATAATGGAAAAATCTCATAAAACCAGTTATTTTCGTTTTCTATAAAAAGATAAGAGCAAAAATTACACCTTTTTCATTAAGTAGTTATAATTTCCTCTCAGTTCAGCTTTCTTGATTTCTGGAGTTTTCATTGGCATTTCCATATATTGGTGAGTTAGCCGCACTTTTCACCTCGCTGTGCTGGTCTCTTTCTGCACTTGCATTCACCCTCAGCGGGCAAATTATTGGTTCTCAGGTGGTCAACCGTGTCCGGGTTTTGCTGGCATTCCTCATGCTTATGGCGATCAATTGGATATTCCTTGGTCAGCCTATCCCTCTGAATCTTCATATTGATAACTGGTTCTGGTTGATCCTTTCGGGAGCTGTTGGCCTGGCGATTGGCGATACTTTCCTCTTTCGCACTTACCAATTGATCGGTCCTCGTCTTGGGCTATTGCTGCTCAGCCTGGCACCTGTTTTCAGCACCCTCATCGCTCTTTTTCTTTTTGATGAAAAGCTCTCCATCTCTCAACTGGCAGGTATGGTGGTGACGCTGGTTGGTATCGGCTGGGTCATTCTCGCCAATCGCGAAGTACAAATGGGCGATTCACCTCACAAGCTTTCCAGTAAAGGCATTTTGTTTGGCGTGATCGCAGCGCTGGGTCAGGCAACCGGGTTGGTTCTTTCGAAGCAGGGCATGCAGGGTGATATTTCACCTTTTGCTGGCACGTTGATCCGCATGATCGCTGGATTTGGCTTCTTATGGGGTTCCGCCCTCATCAGTAAACAGGTGATCCCTACTATCAAGATCACCTGGCAAAATCCAAAAGCGCTTCGTTGGGTATTTTTTGGTTCGATATTCGGCCCCGTGGTCGGAATATCAGCCTCCCTCCTGTCTCTGCAATATGCCAAGATCGGGATTGCATCCACGCTTATGGCGCTGCCTCCTGTTTTCATGCTACCCATCAGTTATTTTGCCTTCAAAGAGCGTATTAGCTGGCAAGCGGTCATCGGCACACTGGTGGCAATTGCTGGTATCGCATTGATCTTTTTGTAAGCTATTTTGTGTGCAAAATATCCAAAATTGGCTTAATTTAGACACCCGAATTTTTTAAAATCCGGGCGTCTTTGGATTTTTATGTTAGGACATTGCTTCAGCAAGGTTTTCTAAAAAAACACCTCTATCGTTTTGTCACTTCGCTTAACCCCTGCAAAAAACGGGATAACGAACTCTGTTCTTTGGAGTGAAACAATCTCGCACTAACCAGACTTCGTAAATTACCAAACTCACACTTTTAAAACCACACCACTACGTGCAGCCAGCTTCACCTTGATCATCTGATCTTCTTCTCTGACAGAACCCTCACCAAATAACATAATCGGGTGTGTTTCCTGCGCTCCAGGTTGCGGTACCGATAGATCTACTTTTTTTGAACCTTTTGCCGAGTTAATCACAATAATGATCCTCTCATTACTAAAACAGCGAGCATACGCATACACGTCCCGATCAGCATACATCTTTTGAAAACTCCCCCTGCTTAACGCTGCATGGTTCTTGCGAAGCTGAATTAGGTTCTTAATATATTCTCTTAACGACAGGTTCCATTTCCTCTCATCCCACGGGAAAGCCTTCCGACATTCAGGGTCTGGGCCACCATCCAACCCAATTTCGTCCCCATAATAGATGCATGGAGCCCCGTGAAACGTGAATAGGAACAACCAGGCAAGTTTCAAAGCGGATTCGTCATTACGGGCGGCGGTTATAAACCGGGGTGTATCATGACTATCCAGCAAGTTGAATTGCACGAAATTCATTTCAGGGTCATAGAGATCATTTAAATAGTCAATACGATTCGAAAATTCCTGTGTATTCAGCGGATGATAACTTTTTTCCCAATCGCCAATTTTTCGAACAAATGAAGGCGCTTTTTTGCCGATCAACCATTCCACGAGCGCTTCTGTGAGCAGATAATTCATTACCGCGTCGAACTGGTCTCCCTTCAGCCAGCGTTGCGCTTCATTCCATATCTCACCCACAAGATAAGCATCAGGGTTGACCTCCTTAACCCGCCTGCGAAATTTACGCCAGAAAGAATCATCATCGATCTCATTGGCAACATCAAGACGCCAGCCATCTGCGCCAAATTTGATCCAATGAACAGCCGCACCCCAAAGGAACTCACGTACTTCGGGAGTGTTCGTGTTGAGTTTAGGTAGTGCAGGTAAATTCCACCAGGCTACATACCCAATCGCCTGAAATGAATCAGCACCACTACGCAGTTCGTGCTTTTCTTTTCTTCCGGGATACGCTCCCCAATGCTTTTTCCCATTTAACCTGTCAGGATTAAAGTAAAACCAATCTACATAAGGTGAGCCATTGCCGTTTTCCAGTACATGGTGAAACTGCCACATCCCCCGGCTGGCATGATTAAAAACCCCATCCGGAATGATGCGCATATTACGGGCATGGGCTGCATCCAGCAAATCACGAAAGGCATCGTCGCCACCCAACAAGGGATCAATGTGATAATAATCATATGTATGGTATCGGTGATTGGATGCTGACGCGGTGATCGGATTCAGGTAGATAGCGTTGATTCCCAGATCCTGCAGGTAATCCAGGTGTTCGATAATGCCATAAAGGTCTCCGCCTTTAAAATCAAAGGGGGTAGGAGCTGAATCCCAGGATTGGAAGGTCATTTTTCGTTCTGAGAGCCGCCTGCTGCGTGCAAAACGATCTGGAAAAATCTGGTAAAAAACTGCATCCTTGACCCATTCGGGTGTATTAATTGTCATAGTAAAATCCCTTTTTCTAATATGCTATACTCAAATTACGATCAATTGAGGCAGCATTGGAACCCAACTATCTGAATCTTGACCCGGAAGAAAGGATCAATAAACTGCTGGCAGCTATCTCTGTGTTGCTGGGTGTTGCAGGAATCTGCTCCGGTATTATCCCCATTGCTGGGATCATCGTGGGAGCGTTGGGATTGGTTGCAGGATTGTTTGGCAGGAAATCAGAAAGCCGTGCTCTTGCGACCGCGGGGGTGATCATTTCATCGTTTGCGTTACTGATTTCGTTTGTATATGCCATGTTTGTCTATATTGCAAAGAAATGAGATCGGGAATTACGATTTAATACTTCCAAACATCATTCTTTCAAACAAAGTTCGTTGCAGTAGAATAAAAATGATCACCACTGGGATGGACATGATAATGATCAACGATCCAAGCATGCTCCAGGGTTGCGCACTACCAGAAGTAATCATAGCATAAATGGACATCGCCAGAGTGACAGTACTTGCTTGATCAACAAACAACCAGCCAATGGCAAATTCAGAATACGCCATCAAGAAAGCTATCAATCCTGCCACAAAAACAGAAGGCAACGCCAGAGGGAGGGTGATCTTTTGAAAGGTCATCCACACACCCGCACCATCCAGATATGCCGCCTCTTCTAATTCTTTTGAAACAGATTGGAATCCTGCCCTCATATTCCAGATACAAAAAGGCAGGGCAAAAACAGCATATACGATGGTCAATCCAAGTAAAGTAGTGCGTAATTGAAGAAGGCTTAACACAATATAAAGCGGGGTAGCAAAAGCAATGGGGGGGAGTACTGCAGTCAACAACAAGACAAACAGACCGGGTTTTCTGCCGGGAAATCGAAACCGGGCGAAAGCATATGCCAGAGTTCCGCCCAATATCAATGCCATCAATGCTGCACCAATAGAGACAACCAGGCTGTTTTTCAGCAATACTATGAATTCAACAGATTGATAGGGTCTATCCAATACCTTAAGGAAAGAATCAAACGCCCACACTTTAGGAAATAGTCTGAACTCTGTTGCTCTGCCATACAATGAGCCATCGAAGGCAAGCCGTATGATCCCCCAGATAGGCAAAATGACATATAATCCGACTACAAATAACAACAACTGGGAAACCACCTGTTGAAGCCACTTGATCTTACGCATAAGACACTCCATCTTCTGCCTTACCCCACCGGTTGAGCAATACCACAAAAGCGATCAGAAGGATCATCGTGATGATATTGATCACGGCAGAAATCGAGAATTGACCGTTGATCTGGAATCCGCTGGGATTAAAAAAGTTATACGAAAGAGTTGCCAACGTACCATCCCATACCCCAAATGTCTGGAACAAGTAGAACTGGTTAAAGGCGAAGATACTCCGCACAATGATGGCGGGAAAGATCAAAGGCATCAGCAATGGCCACGTGATCAGTTTAAAGATTTGCCACGAATTCGCCCCATCCATTTCTGCAGCATCGTACACTTCGGTAGGCATCATTTTCAAGCCTGCAGAAGCAGCCAGCATTAAGAACGGGAAGCCATACCAGACACCTGAAATGAGAAGGATCAAAAGCACCCCATCCCAGCTATTTTCCCAGCCCATGAGAAATGAAAACGGGAATCCATTCCCATATTGCTGCACACCCAGGCTCAACCAGCCAGTGACAGGTTGAAATACATTCACCCACATCAAAGCGCCGATCATCTCAGGAATTGCCCAGGGTAAGATGAATAATGTCTGCCAACCCTGTTTGAATCTCAATCCCCGCTGCCATAAAAGTAAAGCCACTCCAATCCCCAGCACAGCCTGCAGTACTACCGAGAAGATAGTCCATAAAATATTGAATATGAAGATCTCTTGCTGCGACAAATAACTGATGAGTGGCAAATAACTGTTTAAACCCAAATAATGAACACTGGTCGAACGAAAAGGAAACGAGAAATACTCCGCCTTGACCTGTCCAGTAATACCTTTCCACACTTCCCGGGTAATCCCTCCATTAAGTCCGTCGCGAATGGATACGCTGTTGAAATCTGTGGTTGAAACGCCCAACTGGAAAAGAAGGGGTAAGATGGTGAAAATAAAGAAAACGATCAGACCTGGTATCAGCCAGGGAAGTGCTTTTTTGATCTCACTTTTAACGGGAACTGCCACGCGCTTTTCTCGATGACGCAACCTGTAATAAAGGTTTCGGATGGGATTGATCACGATAACTGTACATCCTTCAGCTGCAATGAGTGACAGTGGAACAGTGAGGGTAAGAATGTATTGCGGCCACTTGGTCGGCCAGATTAACAAAAAGACAATGGCAAAGATTAACCACAGAGCATAGACCCTTCGCGTTTTCCATACCCTTGATACTCCGAAGATCGCCAGTAAAGTGATCAAGGGGTCAATGGCAAAATACATCGAGTTGGGCTGCCAGATACGAGGAGTTGAAGTGATCCAATAGAATACCTGCCAGAAAGGGTACCCCGCACTTTGCACTTCACTTGCGCTGCTTGAATAAGCTGCATGGAATAGAACCGATTCTTTCAATCTGTTTATGGGATCAGACCACAAATAAGGATCGAACAGAAAGAAAACTGCAACCGCTGCCAATCCCCAGAGAAGAATAATCAAGATATTCTTTTTAGAAGTGGAGGAAGATCGCGCATCCAATAACCAATCAGCCAGTACCGCCAGTCCGATAACACAGTAAATGTACTTGGATGCTGCAGTGAGCCCCAAAAATATGGCTGAACCGATCAGCCATCCCATTCCTGTTTTCTGATCTTTACGCTTCTTCCATTGGATATAGCAGAGTACCATCAGAAAGCTGGTTAAGGCTGGCAGACTTTCAAGCATCACCTGAGAGGTATATTTGATGGTAAATGAGTGAATTGCCAGCATCAAACCCGCAAGCGGATTCACGATCGCAAGTATCCCAGCAGTGATCACTCCAAAACTGGCACTTAGGATCCTGCCATTCCTTAACAGAGGACGGGGAACATTCTGGTTGGGTTGTGCAGTTGTCGAAACATCAGGGATCAATGGATACTCTTCGGCAGGCAGAATGCTCAAACCATAGATGATCTTCGCCAGGGGAGGATGTTCTGGACGGTAATTGGTATCCATGAATCCAACCCAATCTCCCTCTCGGATCAATTGAGCATATTCTTGGGCAGCTCGCAAATAATCATCTTCGTCATAATCGACGTTGAGTGTGGTGAGAGCATGCCAACGTAATAGACTGGCGATGCCAGCAACTGCCACTACAGCAAGACATATGAACAAAATGTGAATGAAGCGCGACTTTCTCATATTCTATACATGTCATCTTTCTATAATATAAATAGCGGTTGAATAAGGTGGCAGTTCACCAGCGGCTGAAACAGCAGAAAAACCATTCTTCTCTACCTTTAATCTGCCCTCTTTTTCGCTTCCGAAAATCGGTTTCAATGCATAGTCTCCTCGCCTGATCCCATCTCCGTCATAGGTTAAAGCGTATTCTGTGATCACGTCTTTCGACAGATTGGTGATAACTAGCAGGGTTTGTTTTTCAGATTGACGAAGGGCAGCATATACTTTCGAATTCCCAGTAGCAACTGGCAGGTAAGAACCACTGGAAAGTGATGGATAGACATTTCGAAGGGCAATCAATTGCTGATAGTATTTCAGCAAGGAATCAGGGTTTTTCATTTCTTTTGTAACATTTGCTGTTGTGTAATCCGCATTCAGGTTTCTCCATGGAATACCAGTAGTAAAACCACCATTCTCTGTATCATCCCATTGCATCGGTAGGCGAATATCTTCATCCGGCTTGACGCCTACCATTCCAATTTCCTCACCATAGTAGATGAAAGGAGTACCAGGAGATGTCAACAACAAGAAAGCCGCCACTTTTGCTTTTTCGATATTTCCGTTTAACACACTCATCACACGGTTCTGGTCGTGATTGGTAAGAAAAGTAGCGAAATTCCAACCCGGGGCATCCTGCAGGGTGAATGTCACTGCGCTGTTGATGGAAGAGTTTGATTCACCCCTGGTGCTGTTCATGAAGCCATTTGCCATTTCAAAGTTGAAGATCATATCCATCTGTTCATCTGCATATTCGGTGGTCAATCGGGCTGAAGTTTGAGCTACTTCACCCACCATAAAGGCGTTTTCATTTATTGATTTATAAAATGGATAAAATTCCTTGAACCAGGTGTGTGTTTCCGGTACATTTTCCAGTTGAGTACCTTTTTCAAACAAATGTTTGGCAGCGTCAATCCGAAAACCATCTACACCCACATCCTTCAACCAAAATGAAACAACCTTTTTTATCTGCTCAGTTACTGCAGGATTCGAATAATTAAAATCGGGCATACAATCGCAGAAATAACCATAATAGTATTTTGTCTCACCGTTGATGGTTGCTTCATGCCAGCCATTTCCCTTTGAAGTATTCGACCATACATACCAATCATGGTATGTGGCATCCTCACTCGTTAATGCATTTTGGAAGAATGGATGTTGATTGGACGAATGGTTGATAACCAGGTCAATGATCACATGGATTCCACGCTTATGGGCTTCTTCGAGAAATACTTTAAAATCCTCCATTGTTCCATATTCCGGGTTGATGGTGTAATAATTTAAAACATCATACCCATGATAAGAAGGCGAGGGATGGATTGGCATCAGCCAAAGGCCTGTAATGCCCAGGTCATCTGTGGTGTTGGGATCGCCATCATTTAAGTAATCGAGCTTTTCGGTTAACCCTTTAAAATCTCCGATCCCATCTCCATTACTATCATAGAAACTCCGGACAAACACCTCATAGAACACAGCCGTTTTCCACCATTTCGCATCATCATGTGACGACTTTGCTGAAGATGGCTTCAAGGCACAACCCATTACTAGCAGAAGAAGGATAATCCAGGTGATTTTCTTCATACTTATTACCTGCATATTACCTGTGAATAAAAAAGCGGCCTTTCGGCCGCTTTTGATCAACCTTTCACGCCGCCAGCAGTTAAACCACTGACAATCTGTTTCTGTAACAGGATATAGACAAGTGCTACTGGCAAAGCCACAATGATTGCCATAGCTGCAAACCTGTTCCATGGGATGGAACTGGCATATTGACCAGTCATGTTATAAAGGGTCATTGCCAGAGTGTAATCCTTTGGCTGTGTCAAGAACAACCAGGGCATCACAAATTCCTGCCAGTGCCCAATGAAACCGAGGAAGAAAGTGACTGCCAGTTGCGGTGCTGCCAGTGGAAGTACGATCTGGAAGAATGTTTGATTCGAATCAGCGCCATCGATATATGCCGCCTCTTCCAATTCCTTTGGAATCGTATCGAGATACCCTTTGAGGTTCCAAACTGCAAAAGGCAGCGCTGTAGAGATCATGGCAATACCTACGCCAAACAAGGAATCGCGTAGGTTAAAAAGCACTCTCCCGGTATTAATCGGATCGCATTGCAAGAAGGGATAGAGAACAGTTGCACCATCTGCGCACACTTTCAACTGGAAACTGTTCAGTAACAAGAACAGAGGAGTTGAAAGTCCTACCGCTGGCATCAACAGTGGGACGAAAACCAAGATCATCAAAACCTGGCGCATTTTGAACTTGAACCGAGAAAATGCATAAGCAGCGGTTACAGCGATCAGAAGGGCAATCGCACCTACTACAACCGATAACAGAAAGCTATTCTTCAAGAGCTCAAGAAAGGTTACCGGGTTGGCGGTTGGTCTATCCAATACCTGCTTAAAAGCAATGAACGAAATTTCTTTAGGAAACAGCTCCAGAGAGGATGGTCTTGTGCTTTTTGAGCTTAACGAAAGAGTGATGATGTACATGATGGGGAACATTACCTCAATGACGATCAAGATGCATAGAACCTGGATGAGCAACTGTCTCCATAAAGGTAGTTTTTCACCACTTCCTCTACTGCCAGAGGTATCCATAGTGAAAAATCGGACAAGGAAATTCTTTTTCTTGGGAGTATGAGTTGTCGTGGCCATAGTATACCTATGCATAACTTTCTGTTGCCTTGGTTAGCTTATTGGTCACAAGGAAGATGAACAAGACAACAACAAAAATGATCACCGAGAATGCACCCGCTGCACCATATAACCGCAGGTTTCTTACCAGGTCATAGGCAAAGGTAACCAATATTTCGGTCGTACGTGCTGGGCCGCCCCCTGTCATGAAGTAGACGAAATTGAATAAATTAAATGACAATGTGAAACCGTACATAGCCGCCGGAACCATTGCTGGTCGTAAAAGCGGAACAGTGATATTCCAGAATTGGAAACTTTTCGAAGCACCATCAATGGAAGCAGCTTCATAAAGCTCCTTTGGAATACTTTGTAGTGCGCCGGTTGCTACCAAGGTCATAAACGGCCATCCCAGCCAAAAATTGGCAATCATCATGGCATAGTATGCCAGGGGGAGTGCTCCGGTTGGTAACAACCAGGGGATAGGGGGTTGGTATTCAAACAACCAACGGATATGAACTGCACTCGATGAGCCAAACAATTGACCAAAGAATGTCAACATCTGATTCATTGCACCGTATTGTTCATCAAAAATGTTACGCCATACGGTGCCCACTACAATGGGAGGAATGACTACCGGTAAAACATAGATAGCTCTATAGACTTTTTTAAACCAGATACCCTTTACGTTTAACAATGTAGCAATAAGCACACCGGCAGGAACATGCACCATGACATTCGTAATAGCCCACCAGAAGTTGTAAACGAGAACACGAACAAAATTAAAATTCTGAACAGGTAATCCACCGACGATGATATCGATATAATTTTTAATACCAATCCAGTGCAGATCTGGTGAATTTAACTGAAGAAGTAAATCTTTTGTCGCGAAATCTGAAAATGAAATGATCACCTGGTAAACCAATGGGTAGAAGGTGACTACGCCCATAACAGCGAAAGCAGGCAAAAGATAAAGATAGGGTAAAAAAGATTGGCCCAATCTTTTTTTGTGTTTTGTGGGAAGGGATATCGAAGCCATAGGTCCCTCTTTACTCATAAAAATGATTGTCAAAGCTAGCAGGATTTGCCTGCTAGCTTTGACCAGTTTACAGGTTAGATGGAATGGATTTCCATCATCCCATCACAATAAATTACTTGTTCGAGGCTGTAGTGGCAGCTTTTACCCATTCAGCAGGATCCATGCCCTGCTCAAAGATCTGATCGGGTCCACAGAAGTTCGTCCAATACAGGCCCAACTGAGGTACCTGCGGGCGAATGGTTGCGCCTTTATTGAAGGCATCAACAAGACCCTGAATGAGGGGATCGGAGATTGTAATGTCGGTACGTACAGGAACATGGCCCGCTTCATTCATCATTACGGTTTGTGATTTGACATTGGTCAGGTAGAGAGCAACTTCTAGGGCAGCTTCCTTATTGGTGCTGTTAGGGTTGAAATAGAAGCCATCAACACCGAGGAGAGGAGTAGCGGGACCAGCAGGACCAGCGGGAAGTGGAGCTACACCCAATTTATCGCCAAGGGCATTCTTGTAATCACCCATTGCCCAGTTACCATTGGTAATACCAGCCATCTTCCCTTCAGAGAAGGGAGCCAGACCATCACTATCAGTCTTTGGCCAGCTATTTGCTTTGGAGATTTGATAAAGCTCGTTCAAGTAGGTCATCGCATCAATGACGCCAGTTCCCTGGTCAGCAATGACTTTCCAGTTTTCATCAAAGATTTTGCCACCAAAGGCACCGAAGAAACCATAATGGTGATAGCAACCATAACTGATGGAAATAGGAGTACCATCTTGCATAAGCTTGAGCAGCTCATCGGTGGTTGCAGGAGGCGTAGGAAGCATATCCTTGTTGTACCAGAAAACAACTGCTTTCAAGGTTTCCGGGATACCATATAATTTGCCTTCCAGGGACATACCATCAATACCAAGCTGGTTGACACCCTCTAGCTTACCAGCAGCCAGTTCGGTAATGTCTGCAATCAAACCTGCGCGAGCATCATCTCCCAGACTGTCATTCGGAGCTATGAACATATCAGGTCCAGCACCTGCAGCAACATCGGTTCGATATTTGTTGAAAATATCATTGAATGGTACCTGCAAAACATTGATTTTGATATTTGGAAGATCAGTTGCAGCCTGTGTGAGGTTCTTTGTTAATGCAATCTCTTCAGCAGAGCCTGTGCCGTATGCATGCCAGAAGGTGACTTCGGTAACTGGCACTTCGGTAGCTTTTGGTTTGCAGGCAGTTAATGCGAACGATAGGATCAGCAAAATGCTGATCAGGGGCAGAATTTTCTTAGACATATATCTCTCCTAAAATTTGAATTAGCAAATCCTAGACACACCGGTCAAATAGTTTTTTGAGACTCTTCTTTTCCTCCTTTATTAGTTGGTCTCGGCAAAAATGAGACAGCAATGAAGGCACCGAGAAAAGCATCAAATGATATTCAAGTGCATCGATGAGTGTTAAATTTGATATTCAGTTTTCGGAGCGATGAAATCTCAATGGTTTACAACAACACTTGACTGCAAAACATAAATCCTAAATAGCCCACTACAACAGGAATTCTTAAGTAATTCTAATGTTACTGATTTGCGAATAATTTGTCAAGTTAATGGAAATTTAATAATAATTTCAACGATGTGATTTTTCGTTCATTATTATCATTGTAGCCTTTTTATTGAATTATTCAAGACCGCTATTTTGCATAAGAAGGCTGAATTACAGAGCTAATATACAGCCAAAAAGCCCCAATCACCCATCCCCCTAAAACATCAGTAGTGTAATGCACCATCAAGATGAGCCTGGTTATTCCAATGATGAGCGGAATGACAATCCCTACAATTTTTATCACCGTATCCCACAACCGGTTCTTCATGTTTCTTGATGCAATAAAGGCAAAATATCCGTAGAATAATGTCGCCAATGCTGCATGCCCGGATGGATAACCAAGATCAAGGGATGAAATATCTTGCAACAGTTGCACATTGTTTTGGACGGAAAAAAGTACTTTGGTACCAAAAATCAATCCTGCGCCAAGAATGACACAGAAAAATATTCCTATTGCCTGCTCCCATTTCCGCCTGATCAACCACCAGGCGATGATCGCCACGGTAATCGGTAAAATAAATATTTCTTTTCCAAATGAAGAAACCATCCAGAGAAAATCTCGGTTGTAATAAGGAAGAACACGGATAAGCCATAATCTGGCACTTTTATCAAAAGAGGGCAACAAATAATGGGAAAGCGAAATCACTAAAAACAGAAACATCATCCCGGCGAGAACACAAATGATCTCTACCCTGCGATGTCGATCGATTTTATGTGATGGAATATCGACGATTTTGCTATGCACAATTTTTATATTACTCCAAAAAGCCGCCGGTAGCTGATATCGTCAGAGAGAGTCTGAAGACGTCGCGCTAACCTGTCAGGTGTTTCCCCCTTGCTCATAAATACATCTGCCCCTGCTGCAATTGCTGCTAATTCCCGCGAATCCAGCGAACTGATCAGAACGATCACTGTACTTTCAGGGCAAACCGCCCGGAGGTTTGGCATAGTGAATTCAGGGCTGCTGTTGATCAGGTTCCAATCCACAAGCAGCAGATCTGGGCAAACATGTGGAATATCATTCACAATCGTGTTCCATTCTGAAGAATGTCCTACTACATTCATTTTCAGGTCTTGAAAAAGAATGGAAAAAGCAAGCGTATCATCCGGACAGGCGTCAACAATATATACAGTGGTCATTTTTACATATTAATCTATAAACCGGTTTGATACATCCATCAGAGGGAGAGTGTTTCTCTCCGCCAGTTGGGGTAACCAGACTGACTCATTCAATCAATCCATGCCTGATGGCGAGTGCAACTGCTTCTGTACGTCCAGTTACATTTAACTTGGATAATATATTGCTGACATGTGATTTAACGGTGGCTGGGCTGATAAATAATCGCTGCGCGATCTGCGTGTTGTTCAAACCCTCCACCATTAATTCCAACACAGCTCGCTCGCGCTCTGTTAAATCCCCTCCAGGTATTGGTTGTTGTTTGTTTGCTGTCAGCATAATCCTGGCTGCTTCAGGTGAAAAAGTCACCTGCCCGCTCATTGCACCACGAATGGCTTGAGCCAGTTCATTTGCAGAAATATCCTTCAGTAAATAACCTACAGCACCTGCCTGCATGGCATTCATGATTAATACTTCGTCTTTAAAACTGGTGAGAAAGATTACCCTGATTTCTGGATGTTCGCGTTTGATCGCTCGTGTAGCACTTGCACCATCCATATCAGGAAGTACCATATCCATTAATACAATATCGGGATTCAACTCGTTACAAAGACGGATGGAAGATTCTCCATTGGTGGCTTCACCTACCATTTTAAAATCATCAAATACACCAATAAATGTAGCTAATCCTCGCCTGACCATAGTATGGTCATCCACAACCAATATTCGTATAAGTTTTTCCTGCAACAAATTCACGATTATTTCCCCTTTTCTTCTTGAGTCCATTGGATCATTAGTCGTGTTCCATGGTTTGGTATGCTTTCTACAGAAAATTCAGCACCTATACCCCTCATTCTTTCTTCCATCATACTCAATCCATAATGACCACGAGGAATAAGACTGGTATTAAAACCGCATCCATTATCTTGAATGCATAAGTGTACAGTGCCATTAAGGCGTTGCAAAGAGATTTCAGCTTTGCTGGCTCCTGAATGCTTGGCAATATTGTTCAAACCTTCCTGGCAGGCACGGAAAAACTCAGTTTGTACATCTTCTGGCAATAAAGAATTTCCTTTTAAATCAACATTGATATCAACGGGTATATTCGTTCGACCGGTAAATGCATCTGCCAACAGCTTCACCTGGTCTTCAAGGTTGAGATCAACCATTCCCAAAGGCCGAAGTTCTGCCATCATGATACGCATCTCTGCCATGGCTCCATTTGTCAGCCTGTGTAAATCTTCTAACAATTTTCTCCCCTCAACAGGATCCCTTTCCCATGCCCGGGGTAATACCTCTGCGATAAGGTTAGCAGAAAAAAGACTTTGATTAACAGCGTCATGTAGACTTCTCGCAAGACGCTGCCTTTCTTTCATTGACGCAAATTGTTGAGCCTGCCGGTAAAGCTCTATATTTTCCATCGTAATAGCAGCGTGATTGGCTACGGTTATTGCCAGATAACTATGGCGCGGGGTGAAGTAATAGGGGTTAGCATGAACTATCCCAATTCCCCCTGAGAGTCGATCTTTTACTGCGATTGGCACCCACATGATTGAATGAATGCCTTCAAGTAAGAGGATAAGTTTTCCGCTAAGGAGTTCGCGAAATTTTACTGCAGTTGGTTCATTGCTGAATACATCATTAATGATTAAAGGCTGGTGATCATTGAATAAAAATTGATAGAATTCGGCCTCATCACATGGTAATTTGTAAGGCAGAAAATCATCCAGTAAATGGGTCCCACGTATTGCTTGTGCAATCAGTTTATTTTCCTCAATGGTTAAAAACAATGCATGGGTATAAGGAATAATTTTTTGAATTTGCTCCAGGATCAGATCTGGATTGAGAGAAAGTGTAGATGTCAGCGCCTGAGAAATTTCTAACAGAGAAGCTTGCTCATTTGTTCGTTCGTTGATCTGTTGTTGAATTACACGTTCTGCTAATAATTCCTTTTTAAAATTGCTCAGGTCTTTCATATATGCTTGTACACAATGCCTGCCTTGAAAATCAAATCGCATTGCGACCACTTCTGCAGTCAAATAAGTACCATCCCGTCTTGAATGAAGAATAGTCACCTCACTTATTTTATTGGAGGTAATTGCTTTAATGCATTCGTTATATACACCAAGGTAATCAGGATGGATGAGGGTAGTGTAATATGAGCCAATCAGCTCTTCGCGAGTGTACCCATGCATAACACAAGCCGATGGATTCGCTTCAATGATCCTGCCAGTGTCAATATCATAGATGATGATGCCTTCCGGCCAAACTTCATAAGCCTTGCGCAGGAATATTTCATCCTTGATTTTCTCACTATATATATCAGCATAGTATTTATTGAGCTTTACTAATGTCTTTTGAAACTCAACTAATAAACGACGTTCCGGAGAGGATGCTGACCATAGATGCAATTGTAAAACAGGCGGAGTGACAGGATCACGCATTACCTGGGTCAGCATGCTGGTAATTTGAGTATAAAAATCCTGTGATAACGCCATAATTCACAGCTTTCGATTGTGATGACAGAAAAACGAAAAATAAATATGGATTAAGAATGGGAAGAGCAGCGATGATACCGATCAGCGATTTAACTCTAACTTTATTTTACTTTAATACCTCATATTTTCAAGTGAAACTCAAACACATCACAAAATGGTAACCTGTCAATATTCATGAGGGCAGGTTAAGAAAAACCTTACAGGATTGTAAAGTGAAAAATGTCAATTTGTTTAAATATTTTTAAAGTAGCTGTGTTATTATCAAATCAACAACGATAAAGGTAAAGCCTGTGAAAACTGGCGGCGCAAAGCTATGGGTCTAAAGCTGTAAAGCTATGATTGCCAGGTTGCCGAACAAAAACGCAAATCCCATTTTGGCGTAACTGGCTACCAGGTACGCCAAATTTTTTAACACCGGCAAGCATCAAAATTTTCACCGCAGCAATTCAACAAATCGGATGGCATAAAAGTCACCTCGCATCGAAACGAACATCCAGAGCTACTGGCTAAACTCATTTATGCCTGAAAAAGTACTGGTGTTAAAAATATTCAGGAGAAAAATGAAATTTCAATTTCGCATCATCCATGCAATTGTTGCAATGATATTAATTGCAACAACACTACTTACAACGAAAGTAAGCTTCGCTCAAACCGGTTCAGCTATTTATGTTAATGGTGCTACTGGATCGAATACTAATGATGGATTGACCGTTTCAACCCCTGTGAAAACCATCCAACAGGCTATCACACTCGCAAAAGCAGGGTATACCATCTATGTTCGGGCGGGAACCTACAATGAAAATCTTACTGTTACCAAATCTGGTACCTCAACAGCACCTATTACCTTAACCCATTATGGCAGTGAAGCGGTGACCATAAACGGAGGTACCGGCATTGCACTACGAGCCTCCAACGGTGCCTCTTACTGGGTATTAGATGGTTTAACTTTCAAATCTTCCAACCGCTATACACTGCAACTTGGATTCTGGGGTGAAGCAACCACTAATTACTGGATAGTCCGCAATAATACGATCAAAGGCGCCAACTATATTGTGGGATCTTATCATCTCTGGGAAAACAACAACATCGATGGCACTGGTTATGCCGGCACAGGCGGCGATGCAGGTATCTCTGACGGAAGCATCAGCCATCACAATGTCTATCGTGGAAATACCGTTCACGATTTTTCTCATTACAACGCTCGTGGTATCTGGACCCAGGGACTTACCCATGATTCGGTTATTGAGAATAATTATGTCTATAACATTGTAGCCAGCAGTGGCTTGGGTCAATGCATCGATCTCGATGGAGCTGGAAATGTAGAATGGCGTCATACGGTTCGCGGAAATACCGTAGTCAACTGTAGCTATATGGGCATTCAACTGGAAAATATTTTTGCATCGACCATTGAAAACAATGTGATCCGTGGTGGTCGGGCAGGAATTGGTGTCATTAATTACAATTCCAACGTTGGCTGTAAAGCTGGTGGCGAAAATAACCAATATGGCGATACAAATGGCGATAATAACTGTAAGGGTGATATTACGAACAACATCATCCGTCAAAATGTCATCACCACATCTTCTTATTGGGGGGCTGGTTATGGAGGTATTCTAAACTGGGATGCGGGCGGTTTGAAGATTCTCGGAAATACCATCTACTCTCCATCCAGTTCTTCCAATGCTGGTATCAACTTCCAGGGTACTGCCGCTAATACAAGAGAAGGAAGCATCATCGGGAATATTGTTATGAACGGCAATGGCACAGCAATATGTGCGCAAGATTTTGCCAGCTTTTCTTCAATAAGCAATAACCTTACTTATCGTACAAATAGCACAAAATCATACGGTTTAGGATCTGGCTGCAGTACGGTTTATTCAGTTGCAGAGTTTCAATCTTTGACTGGTAAAGGTCAGAATTCAGTGTTTGGTGATCCACTATTCGCCAATGCAAGCGGGTATGACCTGCGCCCCACTTCAGGCAGCCCATCCATCGATGCTGGTGTGAACCTGGGAACTACCTTGGATATCGAAGGAAAAACACGCCCCGCAGGAACGACTTATGATATTGGTGCCTACGAATTTGATGGTGTGGCAGTACCAAAGACACCGACATACACACCCACAACAGTTGCAACAACAGTTACACCTGCTGTAACCGCAACTCCCGTAACTTCAGTGACACCAACAGTTGAGGGTACACCAGTAACCACAGTGACAGCCGTGACACCCACAACCGTGGTTACCCCTGTGATCACAGCGACCGCTATTACTCCCATTGTTACTAATACTCCCCCGGTGACTAAACTCTCTGGGAAAAATGTTGCATTGGGGAAACCCGCAAGACAGGCCAACAACTATAAATCCACTCTATACGGAACAGCATATGCTTCGCGTGCGGTTGACGGAAATGTAGATGGCGCTTTTGCTAATCGTTCTGTATCTTCGACCATCGCAAATACTGCTCAAGCATGGTGGCAGGTTGACCTACAAAACATTTACCAACTGAGTGAAATTAAGATATGGAACAGAACTGATTGTTGCACCACTCGGCTGGCTGATTTCTACATCCTGGTTTCAAATAAACCCTTCTCATCGACCAATTTACAAACAACGATGAAGCAATCAGGAGTAAGCAGTTATTATGTTAAAGATACAGCAGGCAGACCAACAACCATTGCCCTCAACCGTAGAGGTCGTTATGTACGCATCCAATTGAGAGGTACCAACAGTCTGTCATTGGCAGAAGTACAGGTGTTGGATTCATCCGTTATGGCCCAAGAAGTAACACCTGTTCCTACCACGGTAACCACTGTCGTATCACCAGTTGCTGACAATACCAATGTTGCAGTGGGTAAACCTGCAAAACAGTCTACTAACTATACAAACACGCTATATGGTGTAGCTTATGCTTCCCGTGCCGTGGATGGAAATACCGATGGCATATTTGCAAACCTTTCAGTTTCTTCGACAACTGCAACTTCCATCCAGCCCTATTGGGAAGTAGACCTCCAGGCTTCCTATCCAATAAGTGAGATCAAGATCTGGAATCGAACTGATTGTTGTACTACCCGCCTGGCAGATTTCTTTGTTATGGTTTCTGATCAGCCCTTCTCAACAACGAACCTGCAAACCAGTTTGGCGCAATCAGGGGTAAACAGCTACTATGTGAAAGATCCAGCGGGAACACCCACTACGATCGCGATCAATCGTACAGGCAGGTATGTGCGTATCCAATTGAGAGGCACAAACAGCCTTTCGCTGGCTGAAGTTCAGGTGTTCAAAGGCACTTTGCAACAAGCTACAGTTGTAAGCACTGCCACTGCAGTAGCGACTATCACTCCTACACCAACTACAGTCACTACTGAAATGCCAACCATCACTCCAACTGTTGCAACCACAACTGTTCCTACCATTGAACCAACAGCGGTAACAACCCCAACGGCTATCATTGAACCCACCATAGAGCCAACCCAGGCACCAACTGTAGACGTAGTTGCACCCACACCCACACCTACGATGACCGAGGAACCAACTCAAACATCGGTAACGGTTGTTCCAACAGCCGTTGAGAACGTTGTTCCACCTGCTGACGCCACGCCCGATCCCGATAATGCAGCTAAGGGCAAACCCGCCACACAATCCAGTACCAATGGCACGGCGGAAGCAGCTCTGGCTGTAGATGGCAACCTGGATGGTGTTTTAGCAAACCACTCTGTTTCTCAGACTAATGCAGATACCGATACCTGGTGGCAGGTTGATCTGGAAGGAAGCATCTCAATCGATAAGATCAAGATTTGGACGCAAACAGATTCGGGTGCAGTAGTTTTGTCTGATTTTTACATCTTTATCTCAGACACACCATTCACCTCAACTAACCTGGTAGATACGGTTTCACAGCCAGGTGTAACCACCTACTTTGTCTCTGGCTCGATCGAAAGACTGGCAGAAATGAAGATCAATCAATCGGGACGCTACATAAGGATCCAATTGAAGAATTCCAATCCGTTGTCGCTGGCTGAAGTTGAGGTTATCAAGAAGTTAAGTGAATAAAGCTTAACATAAAAAACATAGTGCTCATCTAGAGAATGGATAGCTCTAGCAGGTAGTGTTGCAAACATGTGACACTACCTGCCTTTCTTTTCCTGTACGAATCGCTATAATTAAGAAACATATCTCACATTTCCATCGATGTATTGAATTGCTGAATAATAAAGAAATCTACTCCAATTATTAACTGGAGACGAATTGCATAGGAAACGGGTTTTTCTCTTTTTTATTCTGTGTATATTAGTGGTAATGATTTTTGGTGTGCTATATTTCCGCCTGCCTGAATTGAATGGAAACAGCACGCTTACTACAAGCCCGTCGTTCACAATCATCAGCTCAAGCCCAACTTTTTTTCAACCTGCCGTAACATCCACCCAGGAGCAAACAACCTTTTATGTTTCTCCAAAAGGGGATGATGATAATCCGGGAACGATCGATTCGCCCTGGTTTACTATTCAATACGCTGTAGACCAGGTTACAGCGGGGGATACCATCTATCTTCGAGAAGGGACATACCCTGGAAGTATAACCATCAGTAAATCGGGCACGCTCGAAAAACCGATCACTTTGAAGAGATATATGAATGAGTCTGTAACGATCAGCGGGGGAATGGATCCAACCTTTGAGATTTATGGAGACAATTGGATCATCGATGGTTTCACCATGGTCAGCGATGCAGAATACACTATCAACCTGGGTGCGTCATATACAACCGTATTAAACTCGATCATCAATGGGCAGGTATATATCTGGGGAAATCATAATACCTTCGAAAACAATGAAATTGTGGGGGCAAATCCACGGGGGTACAAGAACGGGATCACAGAGGATGGACCAGATAGCTTCAATAATTACTATTACAAAAATCTGATCCATGGATTTACCCAACGGGGCATCTGGTCTGTCTGGTTGACGCATGATAATGTCTATGAGGAGAATGAAATATTTAACATCACGGGTGAAAAAGGTATCTGCCTGGATCTTGATGGAGCCAGCAGTGTGAATTATCGAAGTGTTATTCGCGGGAATATTATTCATGAATGTGAAAATACTGGGATCGAATTAGAAAATTCTTACCAAACTCTGGTGGAAAATAACCTGGTCTATACTTTTGGATTGGAAGGAATACAAGTTATCTCTTATAAAGGATGCACCACTGCGGGAGAGAATAATCAATTTGGAGATCCAGATGGAGATTGCAGGGGGAATGATCTGGGGAATACCCTTCAACAAAACATCATCTATGACAGTGGACGAGTAGGTGGAATAGTAGCATATCAGGCTAGCGGTGTGAAGGTTTATAACAATACAGTTGTTGGGGGAGCATCAGTTGCTTTGTTTATAAAAGGTACCATCGATCAATCCAACCTTTGGGATGTAAGAGGAAATATTTTTGCCAACAATGCGCGTGGAGAAATATCGATTCAAGATCCAAAGTCGCTGATTGAAGAAAATAATCTTGTTTTCCATCCAAAATCGTTGTATCCCTATGAATTACGTAATTCTCAAAATGAAATGTTCACATTCAATGAATGGCAATCCAGGTTTCAGCTAGGGCGAAATACCATTGCAACGGATCCATTATTTGTTAATGTTGATACCTTTAATTTTCATCTGCAACCAGGCAGCCCAGCAATAGATACGGGGATTGATCTGGGGATTACTTTGGATTTTGATGGGGAGATTCGACCAGCAGGGGTTGGATTTGATCTGGGTGCGTATGAGTTTCAGCCATAACACATGAATAATCACCCTTTAAGGCAAATAATCGCTTATCATCAAATGCTCATCAACCAGTCGTGCTTCACGAAAATGGAGATTCAGTTTTTCGATCTGGTCGCAGTCTGATCTGATCTTCCACCAACGAGCGACATCGCGAGGAAGTGCATTCCAGTACTGCTGTTTCTCTTGCATTGCAGCCAGAAACCGCTCATACACATTCCAAAGAGTCTTATTCGCTAAATAATCCGGATGGCAATTGACCAATGCCATGCCGTGATATTTTTCTAGAAAAGCGACTTTATCTATCCAAAGCTGGGGAGAGCTCTCACCCAAAAGGTTCACCAGTGTATTATCCTGCACTAATGTAGCGGGTAACTCAACGAAATGCCCAATAAAGAATGGCCAGATACTCATTGCGCCACCAGGAATTGGCTCAAAGGGATCGGTATCGAAAAAGGACAGGTCATATTCAATATTGAGTGCCTGCATCCATTCCGGATTACGTAAATTTAAGGGGGATCGCATTCCAACTGCCCCAATTCTTTGTAAGAACCGGTTTATATGAATAGCGTGGATATTAAAGTTTTTTTGAGAAGAATACATTGAACTGACATGATGCCAGCCGTGAATACCAATTTCAAACCCTCTATCCTTTAATTCCACGAATTGGCTAATATTATTGGGAAGTTGAGAGCCAATGATATTGAATGATGAACAAAATCCATATTTTTCTTCAAGGTCTGCAACTGCAGAGATAAGTTTTTGCCCATCAATTGTTTCAACGTCATGAGTAATCACCAAAGCCATCGTACGATTATTCGGCCAAAAATCTACAAAAGGAATGGAAGTTCTTCCATAAAGCATGATAACCTGGCGCATGACCTCCCATTGAAATTTTACATATCGGTCATCAATAGGCCAGTTATCCTTGGCAAGTTTTCGTTCAGCCTTGTGAACAAGGCGGCGTACTTTACGAATGGTTGTCATCGAAAAAAGGGGTTTTATCTTCCAGTAAAATTGATAGAACAAGGGTAGATCCCAATGCTTTGAACCAAAACGACCTTCGCCAAGTGTCTGATAGAGAATATCATCGATCGAGGAAGTATTTGCGAATAGAGCGCTTTTCTCTGCTGCTCTTTGAATAGCTTCCTGCCAGAGTTGATCTTCGATGTGATATTTTGTTTGCCAAAACTGTGATGGGTGATTGGTACTCCACAGATTGCTCATAGTAACCTGCCTTTTCCTGTGTTATCCAAAATAGCGGTAGAACAATTCACCGGATAATCGACAAACCCATAGAGGAGAGATATTGATCACTTTGGAAATGAATGGGGTCAGTGTATGGATCACTCCCATGGAGTTTTTTAACTTTGAGCGAGAGTAGATGAGGGGTATTTCTGTTGAACCCCATTGATTCTTATATCTTCGCAATCCTTCATTGGAAATATCCGAACGTCCAAAATCCAATCTGGTGTATCCCTGACTATTTGCCCACTGGATCGCTTTCCAGAGGACGCTATAACTGGCGAAAGTCTGTCGTCCGATCTCGTTATTTGCGGAATACTTGTAAATGAAAGTCTTGTTCCAATTTAGCGTAAGTAAACCTGCAACAGCTTTTCCTTCTTTCATCCCCAACCAGATATTTCCCATCCCAGGTTCAAGGATCTCTTCCCGTAATGCTTTGAAGAATCCCCAGGGCTGAACAGGTACCCCTTGTCGTCTACGTGTTTCAAGGTGAAGTTGATAATACATTTCGAGATACTTCATGGAAGTCCCATTTTCCACGGTGACACCATGTTTTCCAGCTAGCCTGGTTTTCCGGTAGTTATTGCTTCCCATCCTGTGAGTAATATCTTTTAACTCACCACTGATATTGAGAATTGCAAGCACAAAATCAGTCGAGTGAAAAAGCTTTTGCGAATCGGGGTATTCCCATCGTAATTCCAGATCGACCACTTTCTGCTCACCAATACTCTCTATTAATCCTTTTTCAAGTAGAAGCAGGTCTTCCTGTGTTTCTGCCAATGGTGCGCAATGATCGGTAAATGGCAGAGAAACCCAACGATGTGATCCTCTGGCACCATTGATCGCCATGATGGGAACACCAGCCATTATTTTCCCGTGAGGGTTCGATACTGCTGCAATGAATGGAGCAAAACGATAATAGTGGGCGATCATTTCGATCCAGGCGGGATGATGAAAAATAACAGATTCCGGTCTGGCTGAAATAAACTCAAGCCAGCGCTCATCAGATACTTTTAGCAAATCAAACTTATTTATGTTATCCATTATTCACTATTCCAGACATCCCGCCATAAAAGATAACCCTACTTACTCAAAGTTCTTTTTCACCTGTCTGGTGTTCCATATTCAGAATTTTGTAATAAAATTCTTCCAATTTTGTGGTCAGGATACCCCATTCATATTCCGTTTCCGCCACAATGCGGGCATTTTTTCCAAGCCTTTCTGCTTCTTGTGGATGAGATAACAAAAATAGGATTTTTTCTGCAAAATCTTGCGGGTTACCCGCAGCCAATAAGCCAACTTCATGAGTTTCAAAAAGGGTTTTTATATCCCCAATGGGATTGGTAACTGTTGGTCTACCAAAACATAAATAATCACTCATCTTATTAGGCCATCGGCCATGGTTATAGAGCTTATCTTCCATTGGGAGAAGGAAGACATCCGCACTACCTAAATAAACGGGGTAGTCTGCTTCAGATAGAAATCCAGTGAGCAGGACATTATCTGATAAACCAAACTTTTCCACCATATGGCTGATAACAGGTTTAGTCTTGCCTGTTATGATCAGCTTTATCTGTGGAAACTGCTGTTTTATAATGACCAATGAAGCCATCACGATTTCCAGGTCAAGATGACTATCAGCGCTGCAAAACCCCAGAATTGGAATTTTTAGAGGAAAGTTTGTTCTTCGTCGGCAATCATTTTTTTCCAAAACAGGATAAATTTTGGTAAACGCCCCACCTGGCACATAGCATATCCGCTCTGGATCAACTCCAAGTTTGATCGCTCGCTTTCTTAACGCAGTTGAGATGGTGGTCAAACCTGCAGTTCGAGGGCGAAATGCTTCCTCGTAATACACTTCGATAGAGCTAAATAGCGACTTGGAATACCATGAAGGACGATTTACTTCAATCAAACCATCTCTCCCCCACCAATCATTCCAATCGGTGATAATGGGGACACGATGTTTGTGAGAGTAATTCAGTGCAGGATAAATGGTTGCTGGACGGGTTTCAAAACAATGGATAAGGTTGAATTCTTTTTTCTTTTTATGCAGGTAAAATATGCGGTTGATTATATTCCAGGGATCCCAACCTGATCTTAAGCGACCCCATAACATATCCGGAGTCTCTACTGCATGAACACCATCTAAATCAGATTCAACAAAACCAGTCCGGTTCTTTTTCGAAATGAGAAAAACAGTGACGTCATGCCCTCGCTTTACAAGCTCTTTTGCCATGGCGAGCGAACGCTGACCTGCTCCGAAGGGGCTCTTGTGTGTAAGCATGAGAATGCTTAACTTATTTCTATCCATCAGATATCCTATCCATTAATTGACAATAAATACTTTCATATC
Organism: Anaerolineaceae bacterium; assembly: GCA_034430215.1. Taxonomy (GTDB): domain Bacteria; phylum Chloroflexota; class Anaerolineae; order Anaerolineales; family Anaerolineaceae; genus UBA4782. The sequence goes on from DAOUFE010000023.1 coordinate 146,885, forward strand.
CTTCGACCATGTACTGAATGTTGTATTCAGTAGAAACATACTCTTTAGCGCTCTTCGCCAGTTGGTTGCGTTTTTCGGGATTATCCAGGAGATACAGGAGTGATTGTCTGGCTTCAGGTACAGAATCAGGCATGATTAAGATACCCGTTTTTCCATCCTGAATGATTTCATCAGCACTGCCTACCCGGGTGGCTATCACAGATTTTTCCGCTGCCATTGCTTCGAGAATGCTAAGCGATAACCCTTCATTCACAGATGTTTGCATATAAATATCCAGCCCAGCTAAAAAAGAAGGGATATTTGAAGTAAAACCTAGCCATCGCACTTCATTTTCAATACCCAGCCGGCGAACCTGTGCTTCCAATTCAGAACGCAGAGATCCTTCGCCCGCCAACAACAGTCGCGTATTGGGGTATTTTTTATTTGCTTCAGCAAATGCTTCGATCAGGATATCCAGCCTCTTCACTTTTGCAATTCGACCTGTATACCCAATAACAACCATCTCTGGTGTAAGCCCTGATTGCTGGCGAAAACCCTCTCTAAACTGTGGTTGGTAGAAATGATCCACGGGAATGCCGTTTGGAATAGCAGTTACTCGATTTGCGAAGATGCCTGGTTGTGACAATACTTCTTTTGCCATTGTTTTGCTGACCGTTACCAGATGATCTGGCATGTAAAATGTCAATCGGTCAAAGAGGGTGTATGCCAATCCCCACTTACGATCGTGCGGATGGGTAATGAGATGTTTAGTCGCCAGATGATAGGGACGCTTTCCCTTATGTCTGACACTTCGAAGAGCTTTCCATGTTTCCCATATTGTGCGCGGGGTATGGGTATGAACAATATCGATATTCTCTCCAGACACAAACCGGCTGATCTTTTCTCGAGTGGAGAAAGTATGCCCCTGATGGGGTGAAAAATCTATTACTTGTGCACCAAGGGTTTCAAATACCGGTGCAAAAGCGCCCATATCATTTACCGGTGCAACAAACCATTGGTACTTGCCAGGTGTGCTAAAACGGATGATCCTCTCCACAATGCGAGAGATACTTCCATCCACACAACTGTTCATGATATGCAACACCTTGATAGGCTGATCCACCTTAGCTCCGCTCTTCCAGCAAGATTTCACCCAATTCAAAGCGATGTTGTGTCTGGCTGTGAAGCCCATAGAGTAATGCATCACTCAGCTTTCTTGCTGAAGCTTCCCAGGTATGATCCTGGGCGGCAACAATCGCTTTCTCTCCCATTTGTTGCAGATTTGTTCTGGCTTCCCAAATTTTCTTCAACGCTGCCAGTAATCCCTCAGTCGAAGAATCATCTGCCCAAAATACATATCCATCATCTTTAATTACATCCGTGTGGCAGGCGATGCGCGTTGCCATAATCGGAAGACCTGATGCCATGTATTCAAACAATTTGATGGGACTGGATACCCGGTATTTTTCCTCATCAGGAAATGGAAGCACACCTACATGCTCTTTGGCGAGCAGTATGGGTACCTGATCATGGGGTACAGCGTGATTTACTACTATTTGACCCCGAGTAGTTTTTGCGAATTCTTCTAATTCCTGTCGTTGTGTTCCTTTGCCAGTAAGGGTAAGCAAGAATTTCATTCCTTCTTTATTTGCCTGTATAACCGCCCGACACAATGCCATCAAATTGCGTTCATAATGAAGTACACCCACGTAAGTAATATGGATTGGCTCATTATCTTTTGGCCACTGCCTCAGATTTCTTGCAGGTTGAAATAATTCAAGCGATACACCCGAAGACCAGACTCCCCATAGTTTCTGAGGAGGTATTTTCACCAGATCTGCCATTCGTTGGGTAATAGCTGTCTGCCCTGCCACCCAGTGATTGGCAAGTATATTCATATAGTTGTTAAACTGTGCACGAAGTTTATCCTTTACACTCGCCTTACTCATATCCTCCATAGGTACCGTTCTTGTATCCATGATGAAAAGAGGCAGATCTGTTCTTTTTAACCAGCGTATGAATTTAAGAAATGGCAGGAAAGGCACGGTTGTTTGTGCAACAAGCACAATATCAAACGACGACCAGTTCTTTAATAAAAACTGGATGAATTTAAGATGGAAAAGTATCTGTCTTAATAGATAAACATCAGGTGTCTGGAGGCTTACAACATCAACCCCATCGATCTGTTTTTGTTCAGGTGGACCTGCAGTAACCGGGCTGACTTTCCAGCCCATCTTTCTCAAGTTTTCTGTCATAGTCAGCACCACTGTCGATGACATGTGCGCTGCCAGGTATCCAGGAAAGAGCCAGACAAGATGAGGGTGTTTTGTATTGTTATTATTCATTTCTTTCTCTCATCCTTAAGGATTATGCTTTCTTTGCACACGGTTTGATCCGAGGTAACTACCTTGAAAAGATTTCTTCCCAGGCGACAGTATAGAAATTTTCGCTTCTTCTTCGCCAACTTCAACCTGAGGTTGATTGGCTCGTTGTTTGAATTCGCTGAGAACATAAGCCAGTGTCGACCAATAGATCAGCATAGGCACTCGTAATGTCCATGCCATGTTGTACCAGAGCCATAGAGGGAACAATAGAGTAAAGAAAACCAGACCATAGCGCAATGCATTTGCTGAAGAAGAAGGATTCTGACGTACTTGATGCAATAAAATGGTAACCACCATCAGAATAAATATCACCAGGATGATCATGCCTGTTAGTCCCATTTCCTGCATCATCACTAAAAGGCTGGTACCTGATGAAAAGCCCAATTCACCTTCCAATAATGCCCTGCCAGCAATTCCCAGGGAAACGCTTTCGCTGCGCGCACCCAACCCATACCCCAGGAGAAGATACAGAGGATCGCTTGAAATCTTCTCCCATCCATATTGGATGGCATAATTCCGCCCAATATCATAGTAGTAAGTTCCTTGCGATGCTGATCGTGAAGTGAATGTCAGGTATTTCGTCAGTAAAGTTGGATCTGTCAGGTAATCCTGCAACTCAATTCCACTGGTTGAAGGAATGATAGCGTTGTAAATGGGAACAAAGACCCCTGCCATAAGAATCATGATCGTAATCGCCGGCAGTAACCTCCAGAGTTGCTTCTCACGACGAATATAGATGAATAAAGCAATCAAAGCAAGGAGTGCTACCGTAAGGTAGAAAAGCTTCATTTCTCCCAACACACTGGATATTCCGCTTAATCCAAGCGCCACGATCATTAATTTCCACTTTTTCGTTTGTATCCACTGCCCCAGGGTAAAACACATAACCAGGATGAGAAATAGTACCAGGTTACCAGTTCCATTTTTACCAAATGTACCAGCCAAATGATCTCCTGGAACTTGCCCGGTAACAAATTGCCCAATCTGAACCAGCACTTCGAATGCCAACACCGCCACCAAGAAATTGATCAGCCATTTGGCATACTCTTTTGGCCATTTCGGTTCCAGATAAAGATATATCCCAGCCAGCGGGTACTGGAACATCAACCACCATCCCCAAATTGTAGTAATTGCCGATTGACCTTTGAGTATGGAGATTATCATCCCTGTACCAGAAAGGAATGCGATCACCCAAAATGCAGGAGGGATATTTTTAAAGGCGAGCATCCTAAGCGGTACAAATATGAACATGGCAAAGAGGGCAGCATCAGCAATCCAACGGAATATATCAGGGATGATCCCTTTCCAGATCAGGATAGGAGTCAATAACGCGATAATGAATGCAGTGCACAGAAAAATATTAGGAAATTTTGGGAAATTAGTAGACCTTCGAGCAATTATCATTTTGAACTTGAAAAAGGAGTAGTTTTTTAGATAACTGGTCAACTTTTTCTTTATTGTGGTAATAATTTTTGCCAGACCCACCATTTCCAGCAATGCAATCGCAATCGTTTTATCCATGAAGTAAAGCAGGGTAATATCAACTATCACTGCTACCAAGCCGCATGCGATCAGTTGCATGATATATCCTGCATCTTTTAACACAAAAAGAACCACCCAACCAGCACCTGCAGCCATTAAACCAATCAAACAATAAACGAAAAAGCTCTTCAGAAGATTAGTGACCGAAAACTCTTTTACCCTGCGATAGAGGATGATGAACATGATCAAAGTTGAGATGCCCAATTGAACAGGCTGCGCCATGGTCAATCCCACATACCCTAAATGATCGGTGAGTATTTTTGCTGCGATAACATAGATCACCACTGCACCTGATTGGATCAGGTTGGTTGTTAAAGTATCCTTCAAAACAAAATACGTCCTGATAACTATGTTCGATACCATGCGCAAAAAGACGTCATAGATCATCACAATGGGGATCAGAACACTCACGAATTGGGTTGTGGCGGGGTCAAAGGCTCCACGTTCATAAAACAGTTTTACAATGGGAATAGCCACCACACTAATAATTGTGACAGACGGAATCGCTAAAGCCAGAGTTATTTTCATGCCATAGTTACTCTGCTTGACCAACCCTGGTATTCCCTGCGTCGAAAAAGCTCTGGCCATTGCAGGGAAGATAGCAGATGCAATACTGGCAGCGAATAAAACCACAAAAATATTAGAAATTTTATAAGCATACCCCATATAAGCGAGTTGACCATCGGGCAAGCCAGAAGCGAAATACCTTTCAAAAAGGGTTTTGCTATGTGTGATCAGCCCAAAAGCCATGAAGGGGGCGATCAATTTAATCATCTCCACCATGGCTGGGTCTCTCAAGGGTAGAGTCTTTTTCCATCCATGCCTGAACACTGGAATAGATGTGATACAGGCATTCAATACTGCAGATGCCAGATTCCCCCATGCCAGGCTCATAGGACCAACCGATGGATACAGAATGACCAGGGTAAATACATTTCCAAGTGATCCGACAGCTGTAGCAGTAGCAGGCCAAAAGAAACGCCCTCTTGCATTTTGAATACCACTTGTGAAGTTGCTTATTCCAATGAATGGTATGGTAAATATCATAATGGTCAGCATCTGGCTTGCTAAGGCACTTTTTTCCACGCCAAATCCTGGCGCTGTCAAATTGATGATCTGAGGTGAGAACAGTGCTCCCAGAACAGCCCCGATCATGAGCACAACAGTGATAAGAATGGTAAACGTACCTGCCAATGACCATGCATCGTCAGCATTACCAGAGGATTCTTTATTCACAAAAGCGGGAATTACAACAAATGGAAGACCACCGACCAGAACAAATTGTAAAAATGCAGGTACAGTCATAGCGGTAATAAAAGCATCCATAGCTACACCTGCACCAAACAGGTAAGCAGTTATAACCTGGCTGGCTAACCCTGCGAGAAGAGAAAGCACACCTCCTATGGCGACCATCAGGGAAGCGTGTGAAATCTTTGATGTGTGAATCTCAGGTTCTCTCAGGGTTTCGATCTCATTTTCAGACATTTCTTTACCTGTTTAATAGCGCGAGAGGAGCAGTATTTCTTTCTTGCGATGATGGTTATTCTTCTGTTTCAGAAACCCTGAATATTTTGAGCAAGGCAGGCTGGTCTTCATTACCAATAAAATCGTTAATCACAAAACCTAATAAAGGCACATCCAGGTTGTTGACAAGTTGAATGGCTTCATTCACCTGCCTGCCTAAGGTTTTTCCTTTCTCGATCATGAGAACAACTCCGCCTGTATAACAGAGGATTTCTTCTGCATCTGTATCTGCCAGCAGTGGTGCTGCATTGACGATAACCAGGTCAAATCGACGTCGAAGTCGATTGATAACATCTTTCATCTTGTCATATCCGAGCAAGAATGATTTGCTTTCAGCGTCTTGACCTGCTGGAATGATAAACAGGTTATTGATCGAGCTACCAATGGTTACTTCTTCAAGAGATACTTCATCATTCAGAACCTGAGCCAACCCATTTTCTATATCCGTTATTTGTAGAATTTCGTGAATAACAGGGCTGAGGAAATTTGCATCCAGAAGAACAGTCTTTGTTCCTGCTTTAGCAAATGCTGCAGCCAAAACAGTAACGATATTAGAGACCCGGCTGGTATCTCCTACCTGTGTGATGGCAAAAGATTCGACAGACCTGTCAGCCAAGATTCGTTTCAAGTTGTGCATCAATTGGTTGATCTTCTTCAGGTAAAGCTCCCTTTCAGCTTCATATTTCTTATGCTTTGGATCAGGGAAAGGAAGAAAGGCGAGGGAACGAATTTGTGTGAGTGATTCCACCTGTTCGACGGAATGAAGCCTGTCATCCAGGTTATCCACTACAAAGGCAGCTAGAATCGACAAGAATGCGCTCACAAAGATACCTAATGCAAAGACCAGAAAATAATTTGGGCTGGAAGGTTCAGTTGCTGCGTCTGCACGATCAGCAATGACCAGTTGATTCACACCCTGCATCGTCTGAAGGGCTTTAACCTGATCCCATTGCATAAGCATATTGGTATATTCTTCCTGGGCAACCTGAACTTTTCCATTTGCAGCGTCAACCAGTAATTTATCTTCTGATGCCTGTGACTTTAATTTTTCCACCTCAGTAATTTGTTTACTAATCGTATCTTCAAGATCGGTAACCTGTTGACCCAAAACCTCAACCTGAGCCGGATCATTGCCTGCAGATAAGGCTGAGACTTCATAGCGGTCTTTAAGGGTGATCAAAAGACGCTGGTTATAGTCAATTTGATTATTCAGCGTATCGATTCGTGTAATTGTCTGGTTGTATGGGATCAATAAAGCTTCATAAGCTTCGCGGCTCTGATTCAGGTTTTCTTCGAGAGAAGCAATGCGAGACACAAATTCTGTATCAGCGGTATCATTGATCACCTTCACATATTCATCATTGTGTGAAACAAGAATATCTGCAAGGGTATTGGCTACATTAGCACTTAACCAGGGATCTCTGTCGGTTGCAGTAATGGTAATGAGTTCGGATTCTGCGAGTGCAGTGATTTTCAGCTTAGGTATTTCTTCCAACTGCAACGTTTCTTTGAGCTCATTTTCAACAGCACCACTGGTTAGTAAGTGTACATAAGTATTCATCAACAATGTGGCATAAAAGCTGTTGTAATCAACATAGCTAAGGCCACCATTTTTCGGTGTCACTACGCGCATAATTGCTGTTGCAGAATACCTGGGAGGAATCATGATTGTCACAACAATAATGATGATCATTAATACGCAAAATAGAGATAGGGCAAGCCATTTTCGCCTGCCCAAAATTGCAAGGTATGTTTCTAGTTCCATAATTACCTTTTCGTCAACCTCCTTCAATGAGTGCGTTATGGCGGGTAATCCATGAACCTGTCTTTCCGGTTATTTTGCTATTTAAAGAATTCCTTGATGGTACTAACCACATATTCAATTTCATTGTCCTGCAATTCTGCGAACATGGGAAGTGACAAAATCCGCGGAGTAACTTCCTCGGTAACGGGAAAGTCTCCCTGTTTGTACCCAAGGTTTGCACAGGCTTTTTGTAGATGGATCGGAATGGGATAATGGATCCCAGTGAAAATACCATGCTCTTTGAGATATGCCTGCAATTCATCTCGCCTTGGAGTCTGGATGACATACAAATGAAACACAGGTTCGTTATTCTTGTCAACAATGGGCGGTCTTACCATTGAATCGGTTAAAAGTTTTGTGTATAAAGCAGCATGCTTTCTTCGTTCAGTATTCCATTCCTCCAGGTGTGGCAGTTTGGCACGCAATACAACCGCCTGGATTTCATCAGGTCTGGCATTAAACCCGATCAGGTCGTGGTGATAGCGAACTTCAGAACCGTGATCACGCAACATCTTGATCTTTCTGGCGATTTCTGGGTCTTTTGTCGAAACAAACCCTCCCTCACCATATGCTCCAAGATTCTTCGAAAAGTAAAACGAAAAAGCGGCTGCATCGCCCAATGAACCAGCTCTTTTTCCTTTGTATCGCGCCCCATGAGCCTGACAGGCATCTTCAATTACCCGTAAGTGGTATCGGTCAGCGATATCCAGGATGGGATCCATATCGGCTGTCTGTCCATAAAGATGAACAGGCAGGATGGCTTTTGTATTGGGTGTTATTTTTGCCTCAATTTGAGTCACATCCATCAAATACGTGTTTGGGTCAATGTCTACAAATACTGGTTTTGCTCCAGCCAGAATGATGGCTTCGACAGTGGCAATGAAGGTGTTAGGCACGGTTATCACTTCATCGCCAGGGCCTATATCCATTGCCCGAAGGATCAGGTGCAATGCGGTAGTCCCTTCGCTTACACCAAACCCATAACTCACCTCACAAAACTCAGAAAATTCTTTTTCCAGCGCCTGCACATTTTTCCCCAGGAAAAGCTGCATGCTATCAAATACAGCTGAAATATTGGTAAGTATCTCTTCTTTGAGAGGTGCGTATTGTTTCTTCAAATCAACGAACTGGATATTCATTGCGGGAGAAGCTGGCTTGTTCTCGATAGGACTCGTTGTACTAGACATTTTGACCTCGGTTCGCAAATCGTATTTTTTTGATTGGAACTACATCTTAATGCTCAAGTTCACGGATTTTTCGTGCAGGTACTCCTGCGACTACCGTCCAATCCGGTACATCTTTCGTAACCACGCTTCCGGCTCCAACGATCGCACCTTCACCAATGGTAACTCCGCATAGTATCGTCGCATTACTGCCAATGGAAGCCCCTTTCTTTACCAGGGTTGGAATCAGAATCCAATCTGCTTCTGTTTGTGGCTGTCCATCCTGGGCGGTAGCGCGCGGATACTTATCATTGATGAACATCACCCCATGCCCAATAAATACGTTATCTTCAATGGTCACACCTTCACAGATAAAGGAATGGCTGGAAACCTTTACCCTCTTTCCGATGTGGGCGCCTTTTTGAATTTCAACAAAGGTGCCAACCCGGCTTTCATCTCCGATTTCGCAGCCATACAGGTTCACAAAAGCATAAATTCGAACATTTTCACCCAACTTTACATCTGGCGCGATGCGAACAAATTCACCCATGAGGTTATAACATCTCCTCTCGCGAATTGTTTTCCAGTGAACGCTGCGCAGCTTCCAAAATCTTTACTACGCGCAGCCCATCTTCTCCATTCGTGATTGGCTGCTTGTGGTTCCGGATGCTATCCAGGAAATCCTGACATTCTACTTTCAAGGGTTCAACAAATTTTATGTAAGGGATCAAAATATCGCCATTACGATATGAATATTGAAATTCGTTGAAACTTGAGGCTGCGCCATTAATGGTGACGCCAACGCCTTTATCGACGATTTTGATCTTGTCATTATCAACATCATTGAACACAACCATTTTCTTACTGCCCACCACAGTCACGCGTCGCACCTTATATGGATCTAACCAGCTTACATGAACATGAGCAAGGACATTTCCAGGAAATCGTAAATTGATATAGGCAACATCGATGATGTGTTTTGCGACACAACTTGTACCCTGGGCAGTGACAGAGACCGGCTCTTGACCAAGAATGTAGCAAAGGATGGAAAAATCATGGGGCGCCAGATCCCATAACACATTTAATCCATGCTGGTAAAGACCCAGATTCAATCGGGCAGAGTCAATATAATGAATCTCGCCCAAATCGCCATTGGCGATCATTGACTTTAATGTTTGAACGGCAATATTGTATTCAAACGCATGCCCAACCATCAGGATCACATCATTTTGACGAGCCAGTTCGATCAATTCAATCGCATGGTCACTGCGCAAAGTCAACGGTTTCTCGATCATCACATGGTAACCATGTTTAATGACATCTTTTGCTATTTCATAATGGGTGGTGGGAGGAGTGGCGATGACAATAGCATCCAATCCCATGCTGTACATTTCTTGATAGTCAGAGACAAGTGTGACATATGGGTACGAATTATGGATGAAATTCAACCGCTCCTGTCTGAGATCAGCCACAGCCACCAGTTTTGCCTGCGGATTTTCATGGAAATTACGGATTAAATTCGGTCCCCAATATCCACAACCTATCAAACCAACGCGAATTTCAGATGATAAATTCTGCTCGCTAGATAATTTTAATGATTGCGCAAAATTAATTGTGTCCATTTTTCCCTCTCATATAAAATAGCTACACACCTTTTTGTTTAAAAATGGCGAATGGGGTTGAGAATAAAATTTTCAAATCCATTCCCAGAGTTTGATTTTCGATATACTGGATATCCAGGTTTACTTGATTATTGAAATCTAAAGTACAACGCGCAGTGATCTGTTGCAACCCAGTGATGCCAGGCTTCGCCTGCAGTCTTCGAAGTTGCCAGGGAGAGTATAGATCTACCTCATAAGGTATGGCTGGTCGAGGTCCCACCAGTGACATATCACCCCGTAAGACATTAAAAAATTGAGGAGTCTCATCCAGACTGGATTTGCGGATGAATTTACCCACACGCGTAATTCGACTATCATGCACTAATTTATGTAAAGTATTACCCTCGCCCTCGAGTTTCTCCATGGTATCCTCATCCTGGTTGATCAGTGCTGTTACGTAATTCTTATGAACATCTTCATCGGCATGATCCACCATACTCCGGAATTTATAACAAACGAAATCTTTTCGTTCCCAGTGATAGCTAGATCCTTTCTTTACCCGTATTGCACCCACACGAATTTGCCGGAATAAAACCGGACCGGGAGAATCAAGCTTGATGATGATAGCCAGGAGAAGAAAAACAGGGCTTAATACTATCAGTGTGATTAAACTGATAACAACATCCAATATCCTCTTGATTGTGAAGTAGGTATTTTGACGGGACAGGACTCTTTCAGCATCTTCTTCAGATACCACAGGTATACCTTTAGATGTAATATCCATAACACCCGCCCTTCTTGATCAGGGTTAAGGTTTACAACTGCCGGTATTGTGTGCAGATATCAGGATTGTGTCAAAAATGAGTGAGTAAAAAAACACAATAAATAGTTAATTTAATTTCACGCAATTACCAGCGTTGTATGAAAAATATATTTAAATACTACGATTAACAATTCTGCTATGCATCCATCAAGGGGAGAGTGTTTTCATCCGCCAGTTGGGGGAGAGGTAACTATTTGGTTGGATTATGATTTGATTTCGAGTAGATATTGTCGTGGCAAATATCAACCATTTTTTTACTTATTCTATCTGTCAGATGACATTGAAAGGATATGGTTTTAATAAACGCAAGAAAATGCTTTGCAGCTAATTTTTAAAAATAAAACCGCGGAAGAGCTTGTGAAAACAGGCGTACTTTCGCGGCTTTGTTTTCTTCTTGATTAATATCAGGATTTCATAAATGTATTTTCTGGCAGGATAATGTTGTTTATTGCAAATTTTTCTGCGAATCTGGGGCGCAACCCGGTGGATCTGAGTGTTCCCATTACCCGCCCATTGGAATAACTGGACTGTTCGAAAACAAAAAGGTCCTGAAGGGTGAATGTATCACCTTCCATACCCTGGACTTCCGTTACCTGAACTACTTTCCTGGTACCATCTCGCATACGTTCCAGATGGATTAGCAGGTTAATCGATGAAGCAATCTGCTCCCTGATCGCCTTTAAGGGCAGCTCCATCCCAGCCATCATGACCATGGTCTCGATTCTTCTTAATGCATCTCGAGGGCTGTTGGCATGGATAGTGGTCATGGATCCCTCATGCCCGGTGTTCATAGCTTGAAGCATATCCAGCGCCTCTCCGCCACGAGCTTCGCCTACGATGATACGATCTGGTCTCATACGCAATGCGTTGATAAGAAGCTGCCGGATGGTTACTTCTCCCTTGCCTTCAATATTTGGAGGACGCCTTTCCAGGCGCACCACATGCCGCTGATTAAGTTTAAGCTCTGCAGTATCTTCAATGGTTATGATACGTTCATGCGATGGAATATATGTAGATACGACATTGAGAAGCGTGGTCTTGCCAGTGCCAGTTCCGCCAGAGATAACCAGGTTGATCTTTGCTTCAACGCAGGCTTTGATAAACGCCACGATGGAATTGTTTAAGGTGCCATTATTCACCAGGTCTTGTGCGGTGAAAGGCACAACAGCAAATTTACGAATAGTAAGAATGGGACCATCCAGGGCAAGTGGAGGAATAGTGGCGTTAACACGGAAGCCATTCGGTAAACGGGCATCCACATAGGGGGATGACTCATCCACGCGCCTGCCAATAGGAGCAACAATCCGATCGATGATCCGCCTCAGATGGGCATCATTGGTGAATTTAATATTGGTATGTTCGATAATACCAAACCGTTCGATGTAGACATCGTTCGGGCCGTTTACCATGATTTCTGTGATCTCATTATCATTCAACAGGGGCTCAAGAGGTCCATAACCGATAATATCCGAAGTGATCCACTCGAGCAGTTGCATGCGGGTTGCACGCGTGTACATTAAATTTTCGTCTGCAAGGAACTGGTTAAAAGAGTTTTCGATCGTAGCTCTGAGCTGAGAGAGATCGTCAAAAGATAATTCACCGTTAAATTCCACCAGCAATTTCTTTTGAACGGCGTCCCTGATCAGGATGGCATCTTCTTCATACTCAAACGCAGGCTGTTGTTCAAGCCGTGTATTTCTTCGTACAGGATCTTTTTTGAGAGCAGGTCGATTAGTAAACATCATTCACTCCATAAACTTTTCTGCTTCATCTCTATTGAATGTAAGGCACCAAAATGGTCATGTCACTTTTCGCTGTCATTGATTCAGCCAAATCATTTCTTTGGCGTATAGAAGTTATGGTAGATTCATAGATTCTGGCAATCCCGATGAAACTCTGACCCTTTGTGATAGTGACTTCTCTATAAAGATATCCATCCATCAAGTTGGTAATGGCATCGCGATACGCTTCAAACGATGCATAATCCATGCTGGCTTCGGCGTTTGCCCTGGCATTCTGTAGCGCATTTATAAGGTATGGATCGGTGAGTTGACTGGTGATGTTGGCAGTATCCATTGCCATATTGAAGTATTTGATCGCATTGCGGTAATCATACATTTTTCCTAAAACAATGCCCATATTCACTTCAGCTTCAAAAAGCTGTAATTTGTTTCCGGGATTTTCCCATGCAATGATCTCTGCCTGTTCAAAATCTTGTTGGGCATCTGAGAAGTAACCCGCATTCAAGAACCGGTGCCCTCTGGCAGAATATGATTCAAAAAGCATCTGTTGAACCATCCCATTTGCATACGTAGTTTGAAAACGACTCAGTTTCTGGAGGTTAGTGATGGCCGCATCCCATTCCATCCGGTCAAATTTTTGTGTGGCAAGAAGATAATTTTGTGCTTTTTCCAGCTCCGAATTGATTGCGGCATCCCCTGGAGCCAGATTGACTGCTTTTCGCAGGTAGTCAACAGCTTTGGTGATCGAATCTTCCGTTGCATAAGGTGATTCAATAATCGATTTTGCGATCTGCCGATATTTCAAATTGAGCAATCCCACCAGGAACTGCTGCAGGTCTCTTCTTTCCTGAGCAAATGCTTTATCCTGTGCAACCAGAGCCACCGCTCGATAGTAATAGGTTTCCGCCGCATCGATTTCTTCAATGGTAGAGTTTTCGCTGGAAAGGATCGCTTTGATCTTCTCATAGTAGCTCATGAAGAGCTGTTCTTCCAAATCAGGTGCAACGATTGCTGGATCAAGCGAAAGCACTTCTTCGTAAGAAGTTATCACATCATCCCAGCGTCGCTCGGTATAGGCAGTATCTGCCACAACCAGTAACTCACTGATCCTGTTGTGCTTCTCGATTTGACTAATCTGATACTGAATATCCTTGTAAGTTGCGTTCTGCCCTTCTATTTGTTTTAACAACACCAACGCTGCATTGTAATCGTTATTCTTAATATACTGAATCGCCATTTCATACAGTTTATCCAGTTCTTGTAACTGGTTTGCTTGATTGATCAATTCCACCAAAGCAGGATAGTTGGGATCGATTTCCTGGATTTTTTGGATGGTTTCCAAAGCCATAACCGTATTCCCAACCCTGATAAAATTTTGTGCCTGATCTTCAAGCTCAAGAAGTTTCTGTTCCATTTCACTCGCTGAAAGCAAGGTTGTGGAAGAAGGGCGAGACATAAAATTTGTCGAGATCAAGACAATTGCTAACAAGGCAAGCAGGATACCACCGAAAACCACCAGTAGAGAAATCGTCAGGCTTTTCCTTGTCGCTTTTTTCTTTTCTTGCGAGTTAAGGCTTTCCTTATCTTTGAAAACCTTTTTTACTTCGATGTCTTCGCGAAACTCTTTTAGTGTTGGATCGTCAGGATACTTTTGCAAAAGTTCATCCAAAAGGTGATTGCAAGTTTCCCAATCTGCTTTTTGGAAATTCGTGAGCAAGGACTCATAAGCGGGATCTGCTGCCATTTGTTGATTGGCAGCGAATTTCCCAGGTGCCTCGGGATAGGACATGTCTTTATCAACATTCAATTGTGAAGTCTGTTCGTTGTCCGTCATCATTTCGCCCAATTCTGAATGATCCATATCTCGCTCAAGATCCTTCTAAGACAGTAAGGTTAGAATTCTGGGGATAAGAGGTCCCAGAATAACGATCAATAATGCTGGCAGGATCAACAATGCCAATGGGATGATCATCTTGGCAGGCAGTTTATAAGCAATCTCTTTCGCTTTGAAATGACGGATAATTCTAAATTGCTCTGCCTGACTGTGTAAAACATCCGCAATCCGCATACCCAACGTTTCCGATTGAATGATGATGGTTACAAAGCTGGAAAGTTCCGATACATCCAATCGCTGGCTCCTGTTGCGTAACGCGTCAGCACGCGAAACACCCACCTCCATTTCAGAGGAAACGCGTCGGAATTCTGCACCAATCGCGTTTTGCATTTGCTCACCCACCCTCTGCATTCCCTGATCAAAGCCCAACCCTGCGTCTGCACAAACAGATAACAGGTCTAGTGCGTCTGGAAATTCTCGTTCAATTTTTTGCTTTACTTTATTTACCTCTGCATTTAACCAGACGCTTGGGAGAAGAAAGAAAAGAATGATAAGCAGTACACCTGCTAAAAGCATTAGATTGGCATATTGTGGATTGGTTTGAGCTGCCGATCCAATGCCAGCTTGATTCCGAGAAAATAAATTCCCTAATTGACCAAAATTTCGCAAGTTGATGAGAAATGCCAACACGATGCCCAAGATCAGAAATATCAGGCGTACCGCAAAGAATTCTCGCGCTCGCAAATTCCCTGGGTTGCGGATGATGGATAACTTTCGATCTGTCTCGGCAATTGTTTGCTTTGGAGCAAATCTACCTAAATAGGCGAACAGTTTCTTGAATCCTGCAATTAAAGTACGGTCAAAAAATAGCTCAGAGAAATGTTGCTGTTGAATAGGAGCGGATTGTTTGGTGATTGTTTTTGTAAGGCTCTGATACGAAACAAACTCGTGTAATCTTTCGGAAGTATCCGTCGTTTTTCCAGTACGGTAGGCAATAAATATCAACAATACCCCTGCGAGAAGGAGACCGATGACCAATGTGGTTATGATTAAGGTTGAATTCATTTTCGATCAATTCCCTAAACAATAATATGCGCCAATCTTCTTAACCAGATATTGCCCAAAAGAATACCAATCAGAGCAACAAGGAACAAGATCCTGGTTATTGGATTATCCAATGAGCCGGCAAAATAGCCCGGACTGAGAAAGAAAATGAGAACCGCGGTGATGAATGGAAGGAATGTTAGCAAATAACTGGCATAGCGCGCATATGACGTCAATGCTCTTACCTCACCCAGCAATGCGATCCGGTTTCGAATAGTCTCAGTTACTGCTGTCAGCATCAGCGAAAGATTACCGCCTACCTGGCTGTTGATGATGATGGCAGTCACCACCATTTGCAGATCATCGCTTTCCATACGAGCAGAAAGGCTTTCAAGAGATTGGCTGAGGGGTATACCAAATTGAACTTCGCGCTGCACACGTGCAAACTCTTCTCCAGCTGGAGCTGGCATTTCACGCACGACTACTTCCAGTGCTTGAAGCAGACTAAAACCCGCCTGCACAGCACCCCGAATGAGGACCAAAACATCGACCAGTTGATCCTGAAACTTCTTTTGACGCTTGAAAATACTTTGCTGCAGGAATAATCCGGGAAGCAGGTAGAGCGTAACACCTACGAAAAGCCCCAAAATGAAATGTCCTGAAACAACCCACCCCAGGATCAAACCGATAGAACCGCTGACAATTTGAATTAAAACATACTCGGTTACTGTTATTTGCCAATTGGAACTGAGTAATTTTTGTTGAAGTTTTTTGCTCGCCAAAACTGAAAGAACATTATTTAAATTATTGCGGAATCCACTTACTCTGGCTACACGGCGCGTCACTGGCTGGACCGTATGGATTTCTTCAGGGGGTGCTTCAACAAATCTACCCAAACGTTCTTTGACGTTACTGGTTGCCAAAACAGAATACAAATAAACTCCCAGTAATATGCAAAAACCCACAACTGAAAAAAGAGCGACCAGAAGGAAAATGACAATTTGACTGCTCAATGTGCACCTTAATGGAATTCTTTAACCCAATCGAGAGGTTCGGAGTAACACATCTGAAGTTACTTCAGTATGAACTCTGGCGCCTTTAGTTGCAGCAAGGTCAAGCAGGTTATTGGCGATTTTACGATAAGCTTTTGCAACAGGATGATTGGCGCGCTTGATGATCATCGGTACTCCTTCGTTCAAGGATGCCAGTGCCAGGTTGTCATCAGAAGGAATCACGCCAAAAATCTTTGTCCGAAGAACTTTTTCTACTTCATTCAAGGCTACATCATTTTTCCCAGTTACTTTATTCATGAGAAGCAGAATTTTTTCTCGGGGATAAGATAAGGTGCGGCAAATATCCAGGAATAAACGGGCATTCCTCAATGATGCCAGGTCAGCATTAAGCACCAAAATCACTTTTTGGCAGGAATCCATCAATGTAACAACTTCATCATTCAGATAATTTCCGCCATCAATTACCATATTGGGGAAGATGTGTTGCAGCCCCTGAATAACATTGAACAAATCATCAGGACGGATGGACTGAGCGACTGACGCTGAGAATGGACTGGGAAGAACCTGGATGCCTGAAGTATGCCTGATGACCACCTGCCTGGCAAGAGTTTCGTCAAGTGAAGCGGCATGAGGAATCAAATCGATGATTGAATTTGCGGTTTTGATATTGAGCATTAACCCGATATCACCGAAAAGATGTTTGCCATCCACCAAAAGGATCTCTTCACCACTTTCTTGGTACAGTGCAATTGCCAAATTGGATGCAACGGTCGAACAACCAGCTCCTCCTTTTGGGCTGAAAACCAAGAAACTTCTGTCAGGTCTAAAGGGGTCTTTTCCCTGCCCTGATTGAGCTGGACTCGTAAGGCGAGAGTGCAGTTCTCTTACTCGTTTCATCGTGCTCAATAAATTTACATGAGAAAAAGGATAGGGAATGAAAGCTCTCGCTCCTGCCAGGATCACCCGGTTTGCATTGGCGATATCCTCTTCAGGGATGATGACGATCACGGAGATATCAGGGTGGAGGATGGTAATATCATCGATAGTATCAAAAATTTCATCAGGTGTACTGTATTGATAATCATACAAAACAATATCTGGCATTAAAGTTTTCACGGCTTGAACAACACCATCTTCCAGGTAAGAGGCATCCTCTAAATGGAATTCTTTATCCGATTCGAAGACGGTATCAACTTCTTTTGATAGAAGATCACTTTTTGTTATTACCAGAACTTTAACTGCTTCGGTAGAGGGATTGGGTACCATAATCTGATCATGCTCCTTCCGTTTTAGGGGACAATGCCAAGACCATATAGTTCTACGATATATTCCTTGGTGACAGGAATAAGTTCAAAATTCCCACGTGATGTAGGAGCACGCAATACCATATCGAATGTAGCACCAGTATCAACCAGATGCTTCAGCAGCAACGCATCCTGGGGTGGTAGCGCCAGCAAGTAAGCCAGCACTTTCGTTTGACCGCGTGAAGGTGGTGCATTGGGATCAACCTGTGCTGTTTCCTGACCTTCCACCTCAACGATATCCGCTACCAGTGCAGTGACATTTACTGCCTGATAGGCGTCCATGGTAATGATGCGCTCAACTTTGTCTTCTTCTGTCTCCTCTTGAGCCGGAGATGTGCCTGTTTCTCCTTCAACCGAGCCAATCTTGCTTACATCGATGCTGATCGTCGCCAGAATATCTACGATATCGCCTCGCTCGATGACGCTGTTGACGCTCATCAGGTCATCTGCAGGAAAAGCAAACAAGACATGGCTGTCGCTCAAAATATAGGCAATATCATGGTTGATATTCGTTGGATCAGCAAGATTATGCTTCAGGATCATTTCTCCCTGAACCAGGTCGGTTTTGATGAATTTATTGACGACATCTTCGACATTGGTCATGGCATCACGGGGTACAAATTCCGCCGGCATGGTAACCGTGGTAATATCGGTTTCTCCCACAAGATCACCCAGGAACATGTCATGGGTAGTAACCACAACGGTAATCTTCGTTTTTGCTTCTTCATCTTCGTTGGCAGCCTCCAAAGCTGCCTGAGAAGAAATTTGCTTGTTCAAAGCAATTGCAACAATGATCGCTATCGACAATAGAACAACACCAATAAGTGCAAACAGGATGGTTTTAATTTTTTTGTTCAATGCAATATCTCCCTTAAAAATCGAGATGATCGAAGCAGCTTCGGGTAATCAATGGATAGGTTATAAAATTTCAAACGTACACAAACCAGGATCATTTTGTGAGAGAAATGACGTTTATTCCTAAATCTATGCCTCCCGTTCCATAGGCAAGATCAACCGGGTAATTATCCACAAAATACCCCTCAATCGTTTTTACATTATCTTTCATGTTGCCTGCGCTGACCGCCCATTCGTGCCCCGGACACTTATCATTTCCGCCTTTTCGGACACAGGTTACATAGAACGGGGCAAAACCAACGATGTGGTAATACGTGTTTCCGTTTCCGCTAATCACAGTATCTGTTTCACCCGGTTCAAGAGGAAGCCCGGTAACACCTGTATGAGCCAGATCCTGACATTGTGTACTGTTCACTCCAACATCTTTTGGGCAAACAGCATTTACCACAGGAACCATGACTACTTTATTAGCAGAAATGATCACCTCTTCAATCGTATCCAACACTGCTGCATTGACACCAGTCTGCCCGGGAGCCCAGGTATGGATGTTCAGTTCCTGCGCATAGAATTCTTGAATAGATTTTTTCAGATTTGCTTCATCCAGATCCAGCCAGGAACGATCTCCCGAACCCAGGAGGTCAATCGCCCCATCTCCATCGAGATCACAGGTTAGTTCATCGCCACCACCTGGGATCTCCACGCAATGATCAATCCCCGCCTGGTCTGAATCCATAACAATATAAATCTTATTATCGACAATTCCGCCATTTTTCCCAAAATTATAAGGGGTGTAATAATTGACGCCATCGATCGTAACAACTGGCACCGGATTTCCATTGATATCTTTACCGTCAATGAGCGGCTTCATTTGAGTAGGCCAATCCAGCCCTTTTTCCTGGCATTTTCCGCTGAGGGATTCTGTCACAGGTGCCCGGCACGACCAGGCAATAGGGATCAAGTGTTCTGCACTACCTGGGTGAAAACATCCGGCAGTTGCAGAAGCCTGCACCGTAGTTTGAGGGCGACCGAACAATTGAGCAAAAAAGCTTGCGCGGGTGATGGTTACATCTACGGTAACACTGTTATCAGTAGTATTTATTGTTGCGTTTGCTGTTGTTGAATAATTTTCGACTTGAGCATATTCAACAGCCATAGATTCTGCATTTGCCATGCCGTAATAACAGTACTCATGAGCTCCAGCCAGAGCACCAGCATCTGCTGCTGTTTGAGCTGCTCTGCGGTTCATATACAACATCCCCCCATCCAGCAACAACGCACCGACCACCAGCATGGCAACCAGAGCAACCACGAAGATAACGATGATCTGACCCTTTTCGAATTTTCCCTTGTTTTTCATCATTTTCTTCCTCGATAAAAAACTAAATTATGGGGAAGCCCTATTGATATAAAGGTGCAACTTCCATGCTTGATTCGGCTTCCAAATTAATATTATTCCCTGCACCTAGAATCAGGGACAGACCAGGAGTAACAGGAGAAAAGGTATAGTTTGCGTGTACTGTTACTATATGCGAAGGGGCTGTGGGAGGAGTGACGGTAACAATGATATTATCAGGGTTGAGACCTTCTGCGGTATCTTTAACTGCTTTGATCACCAGGTCCTGATCAGCACTGGTTTCTAAAGGGTGAACAACAGCAAAACGCGTTCCTTCTCTGACTGCATTGGATAGTACGGAGTAACTGAAAACCGCCCGACCCAGGTCAACAAATACCGTAATTGAAAAAACAACTACCGGAATGATCAGCATGAATTCAACAATTGATTGTCCGGTAACCCCTTTTCGTTTGTTCATTTTAACATCTTCATTCTTGCGGTATGGTTAATATTTAATGGCCCAAACATAAAGTCAAATATCTTCAAATGGATTTGACTTTTTACAGTAACTTCAACAGGTTCTCCATTCGTACAGCAATTATTAATGGTAATATCCGTTGGTTGTACAGTCATTCCTGCTGCATAGGCTTCACTTACAACAGCATCTCTTGTTCCAAGATAGCAGAAGGTTGTATTTATCGGATCACAATTTGTCTTGTCAGTAGGATTGTAGGAAAGGTAATATGCTCCTTCTCTGGCAGAGTTTATGAGAGCAATTTTCATGTAAAAAGCGCGCCCAAAATCCAGCGCACCCATGATTAGAAGAAGCATAATGGGAAGTATGAGTGCGAATTCAACGATTGATTGACCCGAATTTTGTAACTTCTTCATGTCTAACCGCCACCTCGGTTATTTACGCATTATAACATTTCGCAATTAATATTTTATTAACAATACTAGCCACCTGACAGTTTGTCATAGACAGGGATAAAAGCAAGCGAGAATTGGGACGAGTTAGATAAATGACGATCACGCATATACAAACCAATGCGAA
>DAOUFE010000024.1:0-4427 GCA_034430215.1 Anaerolineaceae bacterium
AGGCTGAAACTTTTTAGATTGCCGTTCACGGATTGCGGCAGGCTCTTGCCCAGGCTGAGCAGATCGAAAATGCTTTCGTTGGTGCGCAGCAAACCGATAGAGAGGGTTTCTTTGAGGACCTGCACGGCGGTGTGAATATTGGCTTCGGAAAACGGGTAGCGTTGGCCGTGGTATTGGATTTCATTATTCCTGGCCAGCCAGTCAAGCAATACACTTTCCAGCAAGACGGCATCGGCCCGCCCGCCGCGCTGCGCCAGTGCCTCGCGCGGGGAAAGGTAGGTGTAGCCCAGGTTTTGCAGCAGGTGCAGCGCCGGAAGCTGGGAGCGGGTGAGTTCTGAGAGTTCAATGGATGAAAAATCCATATCTTTTCCTTTATTGACTTTATAAGAAAATGGCAATTGGAACAATTAGAAACGATGGCCCTTCAATAGATGTTGTGAATTTCACATCCTGTTGAAATCCAGATGACTCAAATTCCGAGAGCGATGCTGTTAACCCACTCAATAATGCAGGATCAAGTCTACCTAGAGGAGTTTTCCTCAGTAAATTAATAGCCCCGGTTTTCTCAGGAATTACCTTCACTACCTTCCCAATTACATAAAATTCCCCATCAATTATTTCATTAGGGTCGCAACGATTGAAAAAATCAAGCTGACATGTAATAACAGCTTTTATACCCAACCCATTCTTAAGTTCACCAATCAACTCGATTGAATCAGATGGCGTTACCATTTTTAGCAATGCATCAATTTGGCTGATTGTTTTCTTGTCAAATACTTGCTCTGAACTTTTTTGTTGACCTGAGATTTTGGTTTGTTTATTTATGGAAATAAACGGCATAATCATTTCACCGAATGCTTTAATCCAGGTCAAAATATCAACGATTGGATTTTTATGCAGGACTGCATGAAATTCGACGAAATCACCACTTTTTAGATTCTTTATTGTTTCGGAATTAATTTCTTGGTACAGTAAACCCTTTGAAATTAGGTTCGATCGGCATTTCGCAAATAATGATGTAGGTGTATGTACTTTTTCTCGAGACAACTCGGTTTGATCCTGGAATCCTTTTTCCTTCCCCTTATCGCCCGAAAAAGAAACACCAAGTAATGCAAATACATTACTTACCCCGATAGATGCCCCTATGCCATTTTTGGTGGTTTCAGAATCGCTGGTAGATGTACGTAAAGTTGATAACTGCGAAAAACCATCTTCCTGAACCGCCAAAAGATCAAAAACGATTTTCTGATTCAAATAGATAGGAATGCAAAGTTCTTTAGGGTCTGGTTTATTCTCTGGGTTCGCCATTTTTTCTCCTATTTATTCACAAACAAGTTGAATAAAAATACGTGAATGGTTACGAAGCGATCAGGATCATCTGAGGAACGAAATGTCATCTGCCATTCACCGGAATTTTGCGCTTTCCCGTCCCTCACAAAACCGGGGTGTTGTTTTAACACTTCAGGTATTTTTTCTTGGATTTTCGTAAACCCAGCTACATCTTTATCGAAAACAATCAAAGCTG
This sequence comes from Anaerolineaceae bacterium, assembly GCA_034430215.1. Classification (GTDB taxonomy): domain Bacteria; phylum Chloroflexota; class Anaerolineae; order Anaerolineales; family Anaerolineaceae; genus UBA4782. The sequence goes on from DAOUFE010000024.1 coordinate 1,526, forward strand.
TTTTACTATCTTTCCAAGTCAAATAACCGAGCAACTGGGTAACTGCTTCTAAAAGTTTGTGCTCACCTTTCCAAAGTTTGCATTCCGCGACAAATGCAGCTCGATTTTCAAACTCGATGCAAATATCTGTTTTACCCATTTTTCTGAAAGCTTCGCCATTAGCCAATCCGTGGTAATGGCCATTCAAATGCGCCATAAGTATGTCGCGCAATTCTTCTTCATCATGTTTTGCAAATGGTTGTGGTGTACGCTCATAAGAACAACCTTCATGGCGAATTATTTTTAGAATGTTTTCATAATCTTCATTCAATATGCCGTATTCAAGAACTTGTTGCCTTTTCTGGTTCAAAGAAGGCGTTATTTTGGGTTGCAATTGTAAGGGAATTAAATCTGGAGCTTCTTCCCGAACGCGAATAGGAATATTAAGTAATTCTGTTGTGGATTTCATTACACCTAACCTTGTTCTACGTTGAACCACTTTGACCTTTATTGCTTCATGCAATTGAGATGTAAATGACTCTATGTCTTTTGTTGAGTAAGAAATATATTCCTCAATACTCTGAAGGTTTTTATCAATTTCGTTCTTTACATTTTCAGGCTTGTAGTCCTCAAAAGGAAAATACATTTCAAATTTTACAATTCCTGTTTGATCATTTCCTTCTTTAGGAATGAATTCTCCATTCGGGAAACTCAAACTATATCTAGATGGCCTCATTCTCCATAGATTAGAAGTACCTGAGTATGGTATAGAATATTCTATTAGTACACCAGAAATCTTTACCTCTCTATCAAGTGGATCATTCTGGGCATACTTGGATTCTTGTAGCTCCGAAACAAATGCATTATCTCTATAAATTTGTAGAGGGACTAACTCAATTTGTGATAATAAATATCCTACAATTTGATCATCTGAATTGGCAGAGAACTGATCTTTTAAAATTGCATCTAAATAAACATCTATATTGTTTTCCAACCAAATTAATTGTTCTGATAACGATATATTGGCGAAAAGATTGTTTTTTGTAATAATCATTCTTGCCCTCCTAATCCACTTTCACCCGAATTTCACCTGTGAGCAGCTTCTGCATCAGACCTTTCTTCTGACGAGCAAACATTTCCAACTGCTGCGAATATATGGTTATTTCCCTGTCAATTTTCATGATCAGGTCGGCAATTTTTCTTTGTTCCTCAAGGCAAGGAAGACAAATAGGAGTGTTGAAAATTGAAGATAGAGATAAACCATAACGTGTTACACCATTAGCGTGAGTAATAAAATGCTTATGAGTTTTTCCAAATGACAAGTGTTTTGATAAAAAGACAGGGTTTACCATATCTTTATCAGGTCGAAGAATTGCAAGGTGGTATCCACATAGCAAGTTTTCAATATCTTCCATTAGTACGGCGGTGCTCGCAATATCCTCGCTAGTTTCAGAGTCTTTTGTTAAAAGAACATCGCCCCTGACTAATCGGTATTTTGATATTTCAGGTTGAGATGCAGTTGCTCGCATAAATTCGATTTTGTTTGTTATGTATTCATTTGAATAGACATCCATATAGTTACACAATAGGACATCGGATTCATTTTCATTTGTTAATTTATCAACGTTGCTAACGATAATATCAGCCACGTTTATTAGCTTAGTTTCTTTCCACCCACTGGGTATATCCCCTTCGCCGTACACTGGCTCACCAAATTCCGGGAAACGGAGCCTACCCGTTAGCAGCCCTTGCATCAAACCTTTCTTTTGCCGCTGCTTTGCCTCGATCAGCCGCTGCACCCGCTCGATGGCGCGGTCCCAGGTGGTGAGGATTCTTGCGATTTCTGCTTGCTCAATTAAAGGTGGAACTGGAATTGTGGCGTTATTGATCACCGATAAGGTCAAACCATAACGTGTAACACCATTCGCTTTTGTAACGAATTGATTGTGGACTCGATCATGCTGCAATGTTTTCGCAAAAAAATTACTATCCATGCGTTCTATGTCAGGTCGCAATATTGCCAGATGATAACCGCAGATCAGATTTCGTATTTCATCGGTCACAAATGCCGCACTGGCAATATCTTCTGCAGTCTCAGAATCCTTAGTTATAAGAACATCACCGCGTCGAAGTGAGAACTTGTTGATTTCCGCTTCAGACGCTGAACCACGCATGAATTCCAGATTACTTGTAATATACTCATTCTGATAAACATCCATGTAGTTACATAGTAATACTGGGGCTTCATTCTCTTCGACCTTTTTATCTACGTTGCTAACAATTATTTGCGCTATATTGGACAGCTTGGATAAACCCCAATCCTTTGGGATTCTTCCAATTTCAGTTTCAATGAGATTATTTGAATGCTGTCTACATTTCGACATTTTAATTTTCCCCCTCGTTGCCCTTGTTTTTTCCCTTTAACTTACGTACTTCCCGTTCAAAATCTTCATCTGATTGACTGCCTTCTTGTTCCAGGCGGGCGGTATTGTATTTTTCAAATTCCGAAAGCGCCAATGTCTTGGCCACCTCAGATGAAATTCGGCTGTCGTCGCGAATTGTTACATAATCCCTTCCAACCTGTAAGAATCGCTTACAAGTTGAGGATTGTTGAAGGTTCAGAATAATATCTGTTATACTTAATGTCATCAGAGTGATCCTTCTTTCGATTGCGGTTCTGTAAAGCAGCTTGACAAATTTCTATAAATGCCTATAATAACAAGTGGAGGCTTTCAACGCCCAGCGTTGCATTGCCTTTTTTATTTAATGGTCAATTAAAGCGATACTCCAAATATCAACAGGTTCTCGACGGATACTTGGCACAACTCTCTTGCTGAGTACCCGCATATTACACAGTGCAGATACTAAAGGTTGTAACTCAGTGCGAGCTGGTTTTGACATGCCTTTGATTCTGAATCCCCAC
>DAOUFE010000025.1:0-1540 GCA_034430215.1 Anaerolineaceae bacterium
CCACCCGGTCTTTATACTAATCCCTTCCAAGCGTTACTTACGATAAAAGTAATAACAAACCAAATGCATATGTTTTTCAAGCCATAGCACCGAGCCCCATGAACCCAGCTAAATATAATTAAAGTAATGAAAATCATAGCCGAGCAAGCATCTGAAATAGAACCTAAAAATTTCAGTCCCTTTCCAATTGTGGCAATACCACAAAGGATAACACAGCCCCATTCAATATAATTACTTTGTTACCGCCAATGTAAATCTCTAGGTTTACATTTTCTAGCGATTTGAACTATTTCATATTCATTTCATTTAGTTTGACTACATCCTTGACAAGGTTGATATTATTTGTATAATACAAATAACAATGTAAACGGGCTATCAAAAATGACTGAAACCACGCTAACCAATTACGCAGATCAGATTCAACGGGTCACTTATGACCTCGTACATTATTATGCTATCTGCGATCGGTTCATCACACAGCAATTGGATGTAACTGCTTCACAGGGATACATTCTTTTGGCCGTACCCGAAATGGATACGATCAATATGAATGACCTCAGCCTAAAGATGCGGGTGGCGAATAGCACAATGACTCGCATGGTGGATCAATTGGTCCAGAAAGGATTAGTAAACCGTTCAGCAGACCCCCAGGATCGGCGTATCGTATTGGTCAGCCTGACGGATCACGGAAAAGAAGTAAGGTCAAAATTAAAAAATACTCTTCAGGATTTCTTCCGTCAGGTTCTTTGCGACCTGCCTTCCAATCAACTGGTCGGGATTCTCGAAAGCCTTGAAACCCTGAATCAGACCATCACGAAAATGTTGAGATCCTGCTGCGGAACAGAGATACTCTAGTTTTTTTTAGTCATATATTTGTATTGTACAAATTTTGCATCATGCAATAAAGAAAGGAATACTTATGGAAACCATGCAATCTTCAACAACAACCAAAGAAAAACTGATCCTGCTCGTGAGCGGTACTTGCTGCGTACCCCGACTTGCCATCTACGACAAACAAGCCGAACTAGTCATCAACCAGGCCTTGGAAGAGACTGGTATCAAGGCACAAGTAAGAAAATTAACGATCGGCAGTGCTCTAAGCGGAGGAATTCCGATGGAGATCATTAAATCGGTTGGCGTAGCGATTGACCCTTCCAATATTATGCGCCTGCCTGCTGTTTTTATCGACAACAAGTTCATCTCGTTTGGAGTGCCCAAACTAGATGCGATCAAGAACGCCTTAACCGGTGTTCAAAACTGAACCAATTTTCATGGAGCTAACTTTGAAAAATACCTTGAAGCAATTGATGTCTCCCAACGGGAAGACAAAATACCTATTCTTCGGTGGTAAGGGAGGGGTGGGAAAAACAAGCGTATCCACTGCCACGGCGATCTGGTTTGCAGACCACGGCTATTCCACAACCATTGTCTCGACTGATCCAACCGTGAGTTTGTCCGCCATGTTCCAACAGGATATCCCTGGGGATAACCTGGTTCCGATCAAGCAAGTATCCAACCTGTGCGGGCTTAATATCAACCC
>DAOUFE010000026.1:0-5872 GCA_034430215.1 Anaerolineaceae bacterium
TTGTCTTACTCCGTTTTATAAAATGCTTTCGCAAAAACTATTTTATTGGAGATTCAATGTCGTTCAACCTTCTTTTTTTAAACTGTCAGGTAGCTAGAATTGAGATTATGAAAAAGGAGATCAACATGAAAATCGCAGCAATAACGGAAGATGGAAAGACAATCAGCCAACATTTCGGCCGAGCGCCGTATTATCTGGTGCTAACAATAGAAGAAGGCAAAATTGTCTCCCGTGAAATGCGCAATAAATTGGGACACAGTCATTTCAGCGGTCAAGAACACACGGAGCAAAATCTTGGCGCTGGTCATGGAATGGATTCTGCATCTCATGAAAAGCATGTAAGTATGGCTCAAGCAATAGCCGACTGCAAAGCGCTTTTATGTGGTGGAATGGGCATGGGAGCATACGAAAGTATGCGGCAGCTTAATATTCAGCCTGTTGTGACAGATATACAAGATATTGACGAAGCTGCACAGGCATTCATTGATGGGAAACTGATTGACCATACAGAATTGCTTCACTAACTTCCTTTAACTCTTAAGATGAAACGTCTTTATGCTTGTCAATTTGCCAGTATCTTCATAATTGGCATTTTTCTAGCCTGGATAACTCCGGTAGGAGCACAAACGCCCGTACCGGAGAATCCAGTTTACATCTACCTATTTTGGGGGGAGGGTTGTCCACACTGTGCAAAAGCTAAGCCATATTTTGAAAATTTAGCTGCCACTTACCCTGAAATACAGTTGCGTACTTACGAAGTTTATTATGTTGCAGAGAATCAAGAACTGTTTTCTCTCATGGCGGAGAAATATGGATTAGAGCAGCTTGCTGTTCCCACCGTTTTTCTTGGCCCCTACATTTTGCAGGGTTATTCAGAAGAATATAACGCAGAAATTGAAAAAGTAATCATTCAATGCATTCATGATGGTTGTGCTGATCTTGGTCTTGGTGTAATCAATACACCCCCCATAACCATACCAACTGCAACGGTAACTTTACCGGTGTTACCTTCTCCTATACCTCTTATAGAAAAAACTCCTGTGCCAACTACTGTTGGCATTACTCAAACCACAATACCTGATAAAGAAATTACTCCGGTTCCTACCATGATTGCCGGTTTTCCGACAGAGTCACCTGGTAGTATAGACCAAACTCATAATTTTGAGATACCCTTATTGGGTTCGGTGAATTTGGAGACTAAGTCAAGCTTTGTGAGCACAATATTAATTGCATTGGTGGATGGTTTCAATCCCTGCTCTCTTTGGGTTTTGACTATGCTTCTTGCGTTAACACTTCACACAGGATCGCGCAAAAAGGTTTTCATTATTGGTATTGTCTTTCTAACAGTTACTGCAGGTATCTACGCCCTGTTCATTACCGGGTTATTCAGCATTCTCAAAATCACCAGTGCAATGAGTTGGATTCGCATCCTTGTTGCGCTGATCGCCCTTTTCTTTGCATTGGTAAATATCAAGGATTACTTCTGGTACAAAGAAGGGATTTCATTCACTATCGCCGATGATAAAAAATCGGGAATTTTCAAAAAAATGCGCGCAGTGATGGATGCCAGCCAATCTTTTACCGGGTTGATTGGGGCGACCATTGCACTGGCAGTAGGTGTTTCGATAGTGGAATTCTCTTGTACAGCCGGATTCCCCGTCATCTGGACAAATATACTCACGGCACAAAAAATTAGCGGGATTTCTTTTGTCCTGCTTCTTGTTATTTATATGGTGATTTATCAACTGGATGAGATGATCATTTTCTTTTCCTCTGTTGCTACTCTGAAAGCCAGTCGGATAGAGGAAAAACACGGGCGGGTTCTGAAATTAATTAGCGGAATGCTCATGCTCACATTATCCATAATCATGCTGATCAACCCGGCATTACTTAATAACCTAACCAGATCACTGATGGTATTCGGATTTACTTTTCTGGCTACTTTGGTCATCTTGTTAGTACACCGCTATCTTTTCCCCAAATTGGGGATTCGAATTGGCTCCGATTATCTTGATAAAAAAACATGAAACTCGGTTGATCTTCCTGTAGAAATTTTTGGAAAATGGCACAAACAATAAGGAGCTCTTATGAAACTGGTAATTTCTGCCCAAAACCCATTCCTCGAAAGCCATATTGACAGTCGATTTGGCCGTTCACCCTGGTTAATTCTTTTCAATACAGAAACGAACCAATGGGAAGCCTTTCAAAACCCTGGCGCTAATCAATCTGGCGGTGCAGGAGTGGTTGCGGCGCAATTAGTTGTGGACCAAAAAGCCGATGTAGTTATAAGTGGTGATTTTGGCCCGCACGCTGCCACAGCCTTCCAGGCTGCAAAGATAGAAATGAGATTATTTACTAAGACCACAGCGACAGTGCAAGAGGCGGTAGATCATTTTAAGAATAATCAACTGCCAAAGTTTCAGTAAACGACTAAACAGGAGGTATTTGTGCAAATAGCAGTCGCTAGTGGAAAAGGCGGTACAGGAAAAACGACCATAGCCACCAGCCTTGCGCTCAGTCTGACAAGCCTGGTAAAGGTATGCTATTTCGATTGCGATGTCGAAGCGCCTAATGGTCATTTGTTTCTGAAGCCAGCATTTTCAGAAAGCACTCCGGCTGTCATTCGTATCCCGCAAATCCAAACTGAAAAATGCACCTCCTGCGGCAGGTGTGTGGAAGTTTGCCAATTCCATGCACTCGCAAAAGTTGGGAAAAACATCCTCGTCTTTCCGCAATTATGCCATGGTTGTGGAAGCTGCACGTGGAATTGTCCTGAAAATGCCATTATTGAAGTTCCCAAACCTATTGGAACGCTGGAGCGGGGGCTGGCTCTGGAAAATATTGAATTTTTCCGGGGACAATTAACTATCAGCGAACCCATGCCGACTCCGGTAATTCGACAGTTAAAAAAGATGGAACATCTTTCACCTAATTCCATCGATATTTTTGATGCTCCCCCTGGAGCTTCCTGTTCGGTGGTTGAAACATTACGCGGGGTCAATTTTGCCCTACTGGTTACTGAGCCTACCCCCTTTGGATTGCATGACCTGAAGCAAATGCTTGGCATCTTACGCGATATGAATATTCCAACAGGGATTGTCATCAATCGAGATGGAATTGGTGATGGTTACTTGAAAGAGAATTTGCGCGAGTACCGCATTCCTATATTGCTACGCATTCCTTTTGACCGGGCATTGGCAGAAAACCTGGCAGCCGGGCACACTTTAGTTGAAGTTTATCCCGAGTACCGGAAAACCATGCAAGAGCTTTACCGGCAGATCTCTGAACTATTAGGCGGTATGACAAGATGAGTACGCAGCCTAGTAAAGTAAAACAACTAATCATCCTGAGCGGCAAAGGGGGTACGGGAAAAACCAGTATCTGTGCTGCATTTGCTCATCTAAGTACCTCTTACAGGAATATCTTACCCATAGTATTTGTCGACACAGATGTGGATGCAGCCAATTTAAGCCTTGTTCTTCAGCCCGTCGCCCTTGATCCCCAGGAATTTTGGGGAGGTTCGCTGGCTGTAATTGATTCTAAAAAATGTTTAAACTGTAGAGAGTGCGCAGCGGTATGTCGCTACGATGCGATTCTACCTGATCCTCGAAATGATCAGATACAGTGGATCGACCCCATTGCCTGTGATGGTTGCGCTGCCTGTGTGTATGCCTGCCCAGAAGGCGCAATCAGGATGGTCCAACAACAGGAAGGCAATTGGTTTCAGTCAAACACTTCCTTTGGATCATTGTTTCATGCGGAATTATTTCCGGGGAAAGAAAATTCCGGCAAACTGGTAACTTTAATCAAACAACAGGCGCGCCTGTTCGCTGAAGAATCTCAGTCGCAGTGCGTGGTCATCGATGGCCCACCTGGCATCGGCTGCCCGGTCATTTCTGCCTGTGCCGGCACAGATTTGGGGTTGATCGTAACCGAGCCCAGCCTGGCAGGGCTGCATGATCTCAAAAGGGTACTGGGAACATTGCGCCATTTCCGCGTCCCCGCAGTCATCTGCATTAACAAAGCGGATATTTATCCGGAAGGCGCCAGGGCTATTCGGGAATTCGGTGCTGCTGAAGGCATTGACCTGATCGGCGAAATTCCGTATGACGAAAATATTCCCAGGACAATGATCAAAGGGAAGCCTATTACTTTATTGTTTCCCGACTCACCCGCTGCACGAGCTATGCAAGATGTGTGGCGTAATGCTATTCAGCGACTTCAACTTCAGGAGGGTTCATTATGGATCAAGTAGCTCTTGAGAAAGCCGTGATTGAAAAATTGAAACAAGTGATTGATCCGGAAACCGGGGCTGACGTTATCCGTATGAAACTGGTTTTAAATCTTGCGATTGATGAGAGAGGAAAAGCTTCTTATACCTTTAGACCTTCTTCGCCTTTATGCCCAATTGCAGTCCCTCTCACGGTGATGATCATCCAGGCTATTGGTGAAGTTGAAGGAATTACCGGGCAGAATGTTACCGTCGTTGATTATGTTGAAGCAGATAAATTGAACGAGATCCTTCGATCCGTTTTAGAAAATTAATGGAGATGCTATGATTCAAAAAACTGCAATCTTGCAAGCCCTACGAGATGTAAAAGACCCCGAACTTGAGCGAGATATTGTGAGTCTGAATTTCATTGCTGATGTGGAAATTGAAGAGAATAACGTTACAGTTCATTTTCGCCCCGATACAATGAAATGCCCGCTTCTGGATCAATTTACTTCAGAGATCAAGCGGGTGGTTCATCAGGTCGATGACGTCCAAGAAGTAAATGTGATTATTGATCAAAATCAGGGAAATGAACCCCAAAAATCGGACAAGGAATTTGGTGGAGTTCAAGATCTCAATCATATTAAAAAAGTCATTGCTGTGATGAGCGGCAAAGGTGGTGTAGGAAAATCGCTGGTAACAGGGCTTCTGGCAGTGTCTCTTCAGAGAGCAGGATACCGTGTTGGAATTCTGGATGCGGATATCACTGGTCCAAGCATCCCCAAGATGTTCTTTGAAAACCGCCCCGAAGTATCTTACACTCCTCGTGCGATTCTCCCCCCGGTTTCAGACACAGGGATTAAAGTAATGTCCATCAATCTTCTGCTTGAAAATGAAGAACAGGCGGTTGTATGGCGGGGACCTCTTATCGGTCGTGCTATTAAACAATTCTGGACAGACACATTGTGGGATACCCTCGATTTCTTTGTTGTTGATCTGCCACCAGGTACTTCTGATGCGCCATTGACCGTAATGCAATCTTTACCAATGAGTGGAATTTTGTTGGTTACCTCTCCTCAAGAATTGGCAGGTATGGTGGTACGAAAGGCAGCTAACATGGCGACTCAAATCGGCGTTCCCATCCTGGGTATTATTGAAAACATGAGTTCTTTTAGAGTGCCAGATACTGGTAAAGAGTACCAAGTTTTTGGGCCTAGTCATTCCGAAGAAACAGCCCAAGCTCTCAATATCCCTGTTTTAGCGCGTCTGCCCATCGATAGCCGCATTGCAGTGCTGTGTGATCAAGGGAAAGTAGAAGAATGTCAGGTGCCAGAATTTAAAGTGGTTGTGGAATGGATTGAAACAAGTACGCCAGATTGCCAACCGCCAAAGATGTAGAAGTTTTTAGGCTTTGTTTTTTTTTCGTTTGCTGAAAGGAAAGGACGAAATGAAAAAAATTAGCCTATTACCTACAGGGTATCTGTTGATAGCCATGGTAATGATCTTGTTAATCCACTTCATCGTTCCACTTGCCAAGTTGATCCCTATTCCATGGAATTTAGTGGGAATTCTTCCACTTGGTTTTGGAATTTGGATCAATCTGGCTGCCGATAAGACTTTTCATCGATATGGAACGACCGTCAAACCTTTTGAAGAACC
>DAOUFE010000027.1:0-125753 GCA_034430215.1 Anaerolineaceae bacterium
AGAAAAGATGCTACAATGATTTGTAACAACCGCACCTTAATAAATGAATATCGAGAAAAACGTGGATTGCTGCCAGATGTTTCGCAACAGGAGGAAACAATGACTCAGCAATCCAGAAAAAGCAAAACCAGGCATCGTGGGCATAACGAGGGCAGCATTCGTCCGACACCGAACGGAACCTGGCGGGCTTGGGTGACGTTGAAATCCGGGAAGCGGATTAGCAAAACGCTTCCCACCAAACCTGAAGCCCGTGACTGGCTGCAACAGAAGATGACGGAAGCGGAAGAAGCGCTCGATGCGGAGAAGACACTTGGAGAGTACATGTTGGGGTGGTTTGAGAACCATTCCACGCAGTTGAAAGAATCTACCCGCTGCGATTACGAGATCATTATTCACAAGTACATCCTGCCGGCACTGGGAGAGGTGGTGTTGAACACCTTGCATCGGTCAGTGTTTGACTCGTTCTATACCAACCTGCGAAGGATACCGGTCGGTGACACTCAAATCCGTTACATTCACCGTATTCTTCACAAGGCTTTACAAGACGCAGTCGATGATAGAATCCTAACCTTCAACCCGTGTGAAGGGGCCAAGGCACCTAAGAAGCAACGCATCCATCGAGTCTACTGCCCGTTGAATGAGGAGCAAAGCATTCTCTTGATGAACCAGGCGAAGGGAACCCCGTTGGAAGTGTTAATCCACCTGGCTCTCAAGACAGGTATGCGGCAGGGTGAGTTGTTTGCCCTGAAGTGGGAAGACATTCTCTGGGAGACGCAACAGATTCACATCCAACGTAATTTACAGCGCGTGCTTCGGGATGGCAAACAGGTACGCAGCTTTAGCACTCCTAAAACTGCAACCAGTGATCGCAAGTTCATGGTAGGTGAGAAGACGCTTGAAGCGCTCAGGGCTCAACAAAGAGAGGTTCAACAGAAGAAAGCGCTGGCAAAAAATCGCTGGCAGGAAAACGATCTGGTCTTTCCTTCCAGCACAGGCACACCGCTGAATCAGAGCAACGTACTGAAACAATATGCCGAGATTCAAAAGGCGGCAGGTCTGAAGCACATCCGTTTTCACGACCTGCGCCATATCGCTGCTTCGATCATGCTCAATCACGGCATCCCACTTCTGACCGTCTCCTACATCCTAGGGCACTCGCAACCTTCAACCACACTGAACATGTATGGTCATCAGTTCAGTGCCATGGAATTACAAGCGGCCTGTTTGGTGGATGACATCTTTGATCAACCCCAGGTTAAACCGCAATCTCAACCCAGTCCGTTGCCTGTGGAGTTTCTTTCAGTCTCGAATCTTAAGAAATGATTTTCCAATCTTAAGAAAAGTTGAGAGAAATTCAAAAAGTTTTGCACGTTTTTTGCACGTTTTTTTGCCCAAATATAGCGATCGGACGGCATAAACCACCATATATGCCGTCCGACTACCTTGAAATCCCTATATATTGGCGCCCCCGGGGAGGCTCGAACTCCCAACCTACTGATTCGAAGTCAGGCGCTCTGTCCATTGAGCTACGAGGGCGTTACAGCTATTATACCGTATTCTTATTCTTTTCCCAGTAAAGCGCGGGCAAAAACTTTTAAATTCACAACTTTACCCGTCAACAGGTTCTGTGTCCTGAAGATACCTGCTGCACCTCGCAGAACAAAAACAACCATTAATACCAGAAGCAATGCGGCCAGTAAAGGCTGCCAGAAGGGAACCGCTGTCGCGGTAAGGCGTGCCATCATTGCTACAGGTGATGTAAGGGGGAACAGGCTGAGTATTATTGAAAAAACTCCATTGGGATTCGTTGCCAGTTCATTAATGAACATTAGTGGGATGACTAGCGGAATCACCATGAAGGTGGTCATTTGAGATGCTTCACGCAAACCGGGTACCAATGCCCCTACTGCTGCCATCAACCCCGAGAATAGCAGATATCCCAGAATAAAGAAGATGATCCCCCAGATGAAAAAGGATGCTGGCAGTTGAAAAGCAGCCACATCAGGGATGGTTTTGCCGGTTAGCTGCATCACCAACAAACCCACTGCACCCCATACGATGGTCTGAAGCAGCCCAACCCCGCCCAACGCAATGATCTTCCCTGTCATCAGGTCTACAGGCTTCACTGAAGTTGCCAGAATCTCAATCACCCGATTCTGTTTTTCATTCGTCACCGAGTTGAGCATCAGGGAAGCAGAACCAAAAATGACAATGTAGAACAAGAACGTAACGATGTATGGAATGAAGAAAGTGGCTGCGCTTTCTGGATCTCGTTCGGTTTGGTCGGTGGTATATTCCATTTCCAGGTCCATTGGATCAAGAACACGATTAACAAGAGAGGTTTGCCCATCGAGCATGTTATATGCTAATAATTCGGTTATTGGTCCGGTATTTTCCAATCCACCAAGGGGATTGAAATCGGGGCGATAGTATTGCACTTTGCCACTTTTAACATAATCAGCTTGAATAACATAAAATGCACTGATTTCACCGTTTTTATATGCAGTTCTTGCAGCATCGATATCAGCATACTGTATGAGTTCGCTTTGTACTGATTCTGGCTCAATCGCCACCAAACCAGAAAGATCAACAAAACCTTCCGGTTTCCCAGAGTCTTGCGTTCCAACAATAGCAGCCACAGGCGATGATGTCTCTCGCATTCCAAGAGTGGAAAACCACCCCACCGCCACAGCCACCAGCGGAACAAGAAATAATGTGAGAATGAACGAACGCCGCGTGACGGTGTTTATAAACTCTGTTTTCAGGATCAATGAAATTTTACTCATAGCTTTATCCTCTTTGAAAGACCTCACGCCACTTGATCCGTCTTCCATACTGCAGCATACCAATCCTGAACGCGCGACCAGCCAGGATCAATGCGCCTGCTGCGCAGAGATAAAGGATGGCAAGACTGATAGCCAACTGCCAGGTGGGTACAGTAGTGAAAGCTGCCCGTAATGGCATCGTCATCGGGCTGGTAAGAGGGAAAAGGCTCATTCCAATTACCAATGGGCTGTTGGGGTTGGTCATGAGAGGTCCTACAAACCACAGCGGCACAAATAAGGGCAAAGTGAAAATTGTCGCCATTTGTTGGGCTTCTTGACTTTCGGTCACCATTGCACCTACAGCCGACATCAAACCAGCGATCATAATGAATGCTGGGAAGATTAAAGCAATAACAAGCCCAAGGCTTCCCAGATTATATTGTTGCCCGGCCACCCAGGGAGAAAATATTTTTGCCACTGCCAGACCCAACACTCCAAAACCAAGCCAGGCTGCCAGTTGGGTTAATCCCACACACATATCCGCTAATGTCTTCCCGATCATCAACTGATTAGGAGAAATGGATGTAATGATAATTTCCATCGTACGGTTTTCTTTTTCTTCGAGCAATGCTTGCAGCAGATATCCTCCAGTAATGTTAACCATAATCATGAACAATATGCCTACTACAATCGGAATGACAATATCCAGGATATGCTGTGATGATGCATGCCGGCTGCCATCGATAGAAATGACCTCAATCTCTGGACCAGCCAACAGACGATTTGCGCGATCCTGCGGTTGAGTAGCTAACAGGTTCAATTGTAGAAAATCTTGAAAATCATCTTGGGCGTTTGAGCTCACAGTCTTTGGGGCAACCAAATGCACAATTCCAGTGTCGATATAGTTCTCATCAATAATGTAGGCTCCCTGGATAGTGCCCTGGTCAACAGCCAATCTGGCTGCTGATTCATCAGCAAAACGAATCAATTCAACGGGTTTGAAAAACCAACCCGAAGAAAGGGTTATACTTTCATCAGCAATGACCCCTGCTTTATCTACATATCCTACTGGAGTATCTCTATATTGGATCGCTATTGAGATAAACCCAAACACTGCGATTACTATCAGAATGAGTGGCATACCCAGCAACGCAAAAATAAAACGTTTGCGGAAAACATGCCGCGAATATTCATATTTAAACACACGCAAAAGCTTCTTCATACCTGCGTCTCCTCACCTTGAACTACCCGAATGAAAATTTCATCCAGAGTAGGCATAGCGATTTCAAAGCGCTCTAATTTGACACCTGAATTCACAAGCCCCTTAAGCACATCTTGTGGATTGGTATTTGCATCAAGGCGTAACCGCAGCTCATGATTTTCTTGCACGATCTCTTTCACCCCGTTTACATGAGAAGGAAATTCGTCCACAGACCAGATACTGATCTCTCGCTTGGCAAATTGCCGCCGAATATCATGAATGTTTCCATAAAGCACTGTCTTCCCTTTATCGATCAAAACTAACCGGTCGCAAAGCTCTTCCACCTGATGCATCTGGTGAGTGCACATGACAATCGCTTTCCCTTTATCACGCTGTTCCATCAAAAGCTCTCGCACAATTTGGGTATTTACCGGATCAAGTGCAGAAAAGGGCTCATCGATAATGATCAGGTCAGGTTCATGGATTAACGTGCTGATCAGTTGAGCTTTTTGCTGCATACCCTTACTCAACTCTTTGACTTTCTTCTTGCGTGATGGCACCAGGTCGAAGCGTTCAAGATATTCGTTCATTCGCTTCTTGATCACATTCATTTCCATCCCTTTAAGCGATGCAAGATATGTCAGACATCGTTCCAGAGGAATATCTTGATACAAACCACGTTCTTCCGGCAGGTATCCAATTTTGTCCTTTTTATCTTCACTCATTGCACCACCCAAAACACTGATACTCCCGGAATCAGGCTTAAAAATATCCAGTATCATGCGAATGGATGTGGTTTTTCCTGCGCCATTTGGACCCAGTAATCCAAAGATCTCTCCCTGTTGCACTTCAAAGCTGACACCATTCACAGCCTTAATTGACCCAAAACTTTTTGTGATTTCATTTACATTTATAGCTGGCATGACACATCCCTCCAAAATAGACACAAGCATATGATACCCGATATTTCTTTATGAATACCCCTGAAAATATGGGGGTTATTTTTCTAATATGGTTTACTCAAAAACCAATCTCTTCATGTTATTTTCCTTCTTCTGTTTCCAAAAATTTAACTTCACCTCTCTTTGGTTTTTTCCATGTACAATTATAGAAAAGTTTTCAGGAGATGCTATATGACTATGACCTCTCGTGAAAGAGTTCAAGCTGTTCTACACCACGAACAACCAGACCAGGTGCCAATCATTTTAGGGGTAAGCAATGCTACCGGGATAAAAATTCGGCCTTATCGAGAACTCAAGAAGATACTGGGAATAGAAAGTAAAGATCAATTTATCTATAATTGGCCAGAACTTGGGACCGCCTTACCAGATGAAAAGATACTTCAACGCCTTCACAGTGATGTTCGTGGTGTATTGGACAGGTTTCCACAGGCAGTCTATGAGCGCAATCAAAATCGCGCTCCCCACTCCCCTTTTATAGACGATTGGGGAAATGGGCAAATGGAAATTGGACCTGATGACTGGTATCCTGGGATCCATCCCATGCCAGAAGCCAAAACGATCCAAGAATTGGATTCCTATCCCTGGCCAGATATGGATGACCCTTATCGTACTTCTCATGTGCGCGAACAGGCATTAAAGCTTCATAATGCAAATCAATATGCCATCATGGGAACACCCTGGTTGATGTTTCCCTTCGAACGAGCAATAGGATTGCAGGGTCTAGAAAATTTTCTTACCAATATGGCAACTGAACCCGATTTCGCTCAGGAGCTTTTAATCAGAGTAAACAAATTATGTATGAAAAATATGGGTCATTTCCTTGATCAATGTGGTGATGTACTCGATATTATCAAAATTGGTGACGATCTAGGTACCCAAGAAAATCTTATGATCTCACCACGTATGTACCGGAAAATGTTAAAACCATTACACGCTGAAATGATCTCCCTGATCAAGCAAAAAACCAAAGCAAAAGTCTTCTTCCATACTGATGGAGATGTATTCAACCTGATCGAAGATTTCATTGAAATCGGAGTAGATATACTCAATCCAGTGCAAACTTCTGCAGGTAAAATGTCAAACCTCGAAGAATTAAAGAAACAATATGGCCAACGGATCGTTTTTTGTGGTGCGATTGACACTCAAAAGATACTCCCTCATGGTACGCCGGATGAGGTCAAACAGGAAGTAAAAAGGGTGATCAATATTCTCGGACAAGGCGGTGGATACATGGTTGCCAGTGTTCATACAATCATGAACGAAGTTCCTGCAGAAAATATTCTAGCAATGGTGGATGCGGTAAAGGAATTTGGAACCTACCCGCTAAAATAAGCTGTCTATATGCAAAAACAAAAAGGAGAGAATTTTTTCTCTCCTTTTTTATTACTAAAGACTTTCTTTTTCGTACGGAGTGCCGCTTGCTGCAGGTCCACGGCTTCGACCAACAACACCTGCTAGAACGACGATGGTAATAATATAGGGCAGCATTAAAAGTAACTCTGCTGGAATTGGGAAATGCAGTAAGGATAGTTTTGTTGTCAATGATTCTGAGAAACCAAAGAGCATTCCAGCACCTATTGAACCTACAGGTGTCCAATTGCCAAAGATCATAGCTGCAAGAGCAATAAAACCTCTCCCTGCAGTCATGGTCTGTTCAAAACGCCCTACAGAACCAAGGGAAAAATAAGAACCAGCAAAACCAGCCACCATGCCACCTAAAAGGCAGGCAAAATAGCGTGTCCGGAATACATTGATGCCTAGTGTATCAGCAGCCTTTGGATGTTCACCTACAGCCCTATGACGAAGTCCCCATTTTGTTTTATACAATGCGATCGTTAAAACGATCACGAGAATGTACATAATATAAACATATAGGTTGTGATCAAAAAAAATTGGTCCAATAACAGGTATTTTGTAAAGCAAGGGTATCTGAAATGGTTTAAAGAAACCAGGCTCATTTAAAGTGCTTGACTGTAGGAATTTAATGTAGAAGTAGGAAGTAATTCCTGTAGCAAAAATGTTGATCATGGTGCCAGAAATGATTTGATCTACTTTGTACTTGATGGATAACCACGCGTGCACCATGGCTAGTGCTGCACCGGTCAATATCGCTGCAACAACCCCCCACCAGATTCCGAAAAGGCTTCCAGCGATCGCACTCGTTAACGCGCTTGCAACCATCATGCCCTCGATTGCAATATTAACAATGCCCGCGCGCTCGGTAATCAGTCCGGATAATGCACCAATTGTAATCGGCACTGATCGGACAACCATCAAAGCTAGCATGCCCGTAAAACTGATTGAACTGCCAGCTGCTCCCCAAAATAAAAAGCCCAACACAAGTAGAACACCAACTCCAGCGATTACAATACTGGTTGCTTTTTTGAAACCTCTGATGATCTCATAAAGACCGAGACCCAGGCAAATTCCCGCAACAATTTCCAACGAAGCCTTGCTATTGAAAACCCAATCGGGGATTTGGATCGCGCGATCATTGATATTGGTCCCGAATGTTGTATTCACATCGGGTGCAAGTGGCCTTGCCAAAACGAAATGAACAAAGATCGCTGACAGGATAAAAAGGGCGCCGATGATCAATCTTTGTTGTGTTCCCGTTTTTGTCCCACGAAAAACCTTGAACTTTTGGGATAACGTGTTTTTTTCCATTATTTCTTCTCGGAAAGTGATGTTATAGATGAAATGGGTACTTCTTTAATACTGGGTTTCTTCAGCCGGTAAATCGTTCGAATAATTGCAGGGGCAGCGAGGAAAAGAATAATGAAAGCCTGCAGAATATTGATAATGTAAATGGGAATTCCAGCTCTCAATTGCATTACTTTTGAACCACTACGTAAGAAACCAAAAAGAAGTGCAGTCAAAATTACGCCAAGCGGATGGTTCTGAGCCAATAAAGCAAGTGCAATTGAGTCAAATCCATACCCCGTAGAGAGAGCTTGAGACTGTCGCCAATATACGCCCATGATCTCACTTGCACCACCTAACCCGGCTATGGCGCCAGAGAGCGCCATTCCTACTACTGTGAGAAGTGTAATATTCATTCCGGCGTATTTTGAAGCATTTATGTTAATACCAACTGACCGGATCTCATACCCCCAGGTAGTTTTAAACAGAAGGAACCAAATGAGAAAAGCAATTGCAATAGCAATAAAGAAACCTAAGTGGAACCGGATAGGCTCCGGGAAGAATCGAGGAAGGTGTGCACTTTCCAGGATCCAGGGGGTTTTTGGTACAACTTCATTGGGGTCCTTAAATGGTACGGCTACAAGATAGTAAATCAAATAATAACCAATGTAGTTCATCATGATCGTTGTGATCACTTCGTGTGCGCCGGTCTTTACCTTAAGCCAACCGGGAATAAAACCCCACAAACCACCCGCAATTGCTCCGCAGAGAAGCGCTAATGGGATGTGGACCCAGGGAGATAGACCAGTGAAAGTCCATCCTGCCCATGCTGCTGCGATTGAACCGACTTGCAACTGCCCTTCAGCTCCAATATTGAATACACCTGCCCTGAAACCAAGTGCTACAGCAACACCTGTGAACAAATAGGGAGTAGTAACAACAAGGCTCTCAAAAAATGGTCCAAATGCACTCAGGATTTTTGCATTGTCGCCTGATTTGATGGCGGCAGAAATCTTTGCAGGATCTCCAAATGCTCCCAAAAATAGTGATGAATAGGTGTTTGCAACCATTTTCCATGAGGTCGCAAGTCCTTCACCAAAAGAGACCGCAAATGCTTTATATACTTCTGGTGAAGTGACAATAACCAATATCCCTCCCATAATGAAACCGCTCACAATGGAAAGGATAATGATCGTAATGGAGCTCTTTGAGAGTTCCTCGTAAAAAATGGAAAGAAAATTTCGTTTTTCTTGACCGGTAGTTTCTTTGTTCATGGTTGTTCCTAAGTTACCAATTCCCGAGTTTGCCCAATCACTTCTTTTTTCTTCTGGATTTCAGGCATAACACCCGCCATTAGTAAGCCAAGTTCTTCTTTCGTAACATCGCTGGCGTTAACTGTTGCAATGATCTTCCCTCTAAACATCACTGCTATACGATCTGAAAGCTGCATGATTTCATCCAATTCAGTGGAAACAAGCAATACTGCACAACCTTCGTCACGCTTTTCGACGATCCTGTTATGAATATATTCAATGGAACCAACATCCAGCCCACGCGTAGGTTGTGCAGCGATCAATAACTTTATTGGACGTGAAAATTCTCTCGCAACGATCACTTTCTGTTGGTTTCCACCAGAAAGAGCATAGGTTGGTGTAAATATATCGGGTGTACGGATATCAAATGCTTTTACCAATTTTTGTGCATTTTCATCGATCGCCATCCGCTGCAAAATGATACCTTTTGCGAAAGGCGGGAGGTAATAGGTATTCAAAATAAGATTATCTTCAACAGAATTCTTGAGAACAAGCCCATCTTTTTGTCGATCTTCAGGAATATGAGCACTCCCAAGTTCTGTAATTTTCCGAGGGCTACTTTTTGTGACTACTTTATCGAGGAAGGTGATCGTGCCTGAACGAGCGGTTTTTAAACCAGTAAGTGCTCGCACTAATTCTGTTTGCCCATTCCCCTGCACACCTGCAATACCCAAAATTTCCCCACTGCGTACTTCCAAAGAAACCTCATCCAGGACAAGACGTGAGTGCATATCAGTTACTGTCAAATCTTTAACCGATAAGACAACATCCTTGGGTTCGCTTGGTTTCTTCTGAGTCTTTAATTCGACGGCTCTTCCTACCATCATCGATGCCAATTTCTCAGGGTTTGCTTCTTGTGGAGTGGTCTGACCAACCACTTTCCCTAACCGTATGACTTCAATTCGATCAGCGCACTCCATTACCTCCCTAAGTTTATGAGTAATGAAGATGATCGATTTTCCCTGCTGAACCAATTTCTTCAGAATAGCAAATAGCTCATCCACTTCCTGCGGGGTTAACACCGCAGTAGGTTCATCCATAATCAGGATATCTGCATTGCGGAATAGCAATTTAATGATCTCTACTCTCTGCTGTAAACCAATCGGAAGGTCTTCAACCAAATCATCAGGATTGACATTCAGTTTATAAAGATCAGATATTTCTCTGATTTTTTCTGCAGCTTTTTCCCGATCAAGAAAACCACCTATATGAGTATCTTCTTCTCCCAGCATTACATTTTCAGTTACAGTAAACACCGGGATCAACATAAAATGTTGATGAACCATACCAATACCAGACCGAATGGCATCAATAGAAGATTTTATTTCTTTTTTCTCGCCATTGATGAAAATTTCACCTTCATCTGGTTTGTACAATCCATACAGGATGTTCATGAGAGTAGTTTTACCAGCGCCGTTCTCTCCCAATAATGCAAGAATCTCACCTTTATTTAGCGAGATATCAATGTGATCATTCGCAAGAACACCCGGAAATCTTTTTGTAATTCCTTTTAATTCAAGAATTGGTGGCATTAACCCTCACTCTAAAGAAAACAATGTGTTAGCCATTTTACCATAACTATTAATTTGCATTAATATGAGCAAAGAGCCAGGTGAAAACCTGGCTCTTCATTTCTTTCAAAGCAAATTACTCAATTGGTTTTGGTCCCGGAATGACGATCTCACCAGAGATGATCTTTTCCTTGAGTGTAGCAATTTCTGCTTTCAGTTCTTCAGGAATTTCCACTGCAGGATTGTAGGCTAAGTCGGTTCCACCATTTTCCAACGTGAGGGTGTAGTCTCCACCTTCCCAGGTGCCGTTTACAACACGTTCGATCGCATCATAAACATGGACATTCACCAGTTTGGTAACGCTGGCGAGGATCTGGCCAGAGTACTGTGGGTAGGTCTGGGTCCAGTCCTGATCAACACCGATTACATAACCCTTGCCCTGTTCCTGCATATATGCTGCGGTTGCTGCACCAACACCACCACATACGGGCAGAATAATATCGACACCTTCGTTCATCATACTTTGACCGAGAGCGCGACCTTTGTCTGCATCAATCCAAGAACCAGTTGCTGTAGCTTTGCCAGGATCGTTAGCATCGTAACCAATGTTGACAACGTTAGTGCCATGAGCCTCATTGTAGGCTTGCATACCATAGTACCAGCCATCACCGAAGATCTGGACTGCTGGCCCCATGATACCAACATACCAGCCCAATTTACCTGTCTGGGTCATACCAGCGGAGAGGTAACCAGCAAGATATGTGGATTGTGCCATCTCTGCGCCAACACCACGGAAGTTAGCCAGATCAAATCCGCCCATATCTACACCAGCGTAGTAGATATCAGGATTCTCGGTTGCAGCTTTCTTGCAGTCATCAGTCATCATGAAACCAACGCAGATAATAAGCTGAGCGCCAGAGTCTTTGCAGGCGGTAAGGTTAGAAGCGAAATCGGAAGGTTGAGTTGATTGAATGTAGTTGCCTTCTACTCCGAAATCATCAATACCTTGTTGAATACCCTTCCAGGTCAAGTCATTGAAGGATTTGTCACCAATACCACCACTATCAGTGACCATGCAGACTTTGATCGCAGGGGCTTCTGTAGCTTCAACAGGGGCTTCTGTTTCTACTGGAGCTTCGGTAGTTGCAACTTCAGGCGCTTGAGTTTCTGCAACAGGGGCTTCAGTTGCGGTTGCCTTTGTTCCGCATGAGGTCAGCACAAAAGTGAGTACTAACAATGCTGACAAAACTGCTAAGAATTTTTTGGACATTTATCTCCTCCTACTGAGAATATGAATTAGTGGAAAAGAATTTTCCACTCATAGAAAATAGTATAACTATATTATTTCCGGTATGCAAGTGTATAAACTCTATAGAAAAATATTTTAAGAGTAGTCTGCTCTAATCTGCAATCTTCTCTTTGAGTAGACCATTCACCTTATCTTCATGAGCTTTATCTTTTACCTTCAACATTGTCAAGAATGCAAGGAACAAAAATAGCGCACCATACAAGAAGAGGATCGAATAATTGTAGCCAAGCTTTTCTACAATAATGCCCGCAAGAGACGGCCCAATTACCGCAGCAGATTGCGATGCAAAGTAATAGAGGCCAGTAAAAGCTCCGATCCGCTTTTCATCACCATGGTCATAAACAAGAGGTAAACTGTTCACGTTGACCCATGACCAGAAGAAACCAACGAGAATCATGGCAATAATAAATGTCGTCATTCCTGTTACAAGGAACTTGCTGATCAAGAAAACAGGTATTAAAGCTGCCAACCCCAAAATGATAGTTTTTCGTTTTCCCATTTTTACGGCCAATAACCCGGCTGGAATGGCGAAAGCGATAAAAGAAAGATTGGCAATGGAAGCGAGAATGGATGCTGTTCCGGGTTTAATTCCCAGAGAGAACACTGCAAAAGAGGACAACCCGGTTTCTACTGCATTGAATCCACAAAACCAGAAAAAGATGGAAAGCAGCATGAACAATGCAGATCTATCCTTACTTGCAAAAACTGCTTTCAAATTAGGGATCAGACCCATCACACTCTCATTCTTGTCTGTTTCAGAATGCTCATATTGATGCTCTTTTACAAACAACATGACTACGACCATGGCAACTGTTAAAGCAATGGCTCCTGCAATGAATGGTCCCGATCTCCCAAACTTATTAAAGATGACTCCCCCACCGACAAAGGCAAGTACACCACCAATTCCACCCATCAAGTTGATCACGCCATTGGCTCTGCTACGTTCTTCTGGCTTGAAAAGATCACCCAACCATGCAATGACAGGTGAACGGAATAATGCCATCCCAAAGTTAGTAATCAAAATAAACACAGCAATCGCAAGTACACTTTGAGCTAATGGGATCGAAATGAAACCAACTAGAGCTATTGGCAGACCCAATAAGATCCAATTCTTCCTTCTTCCCAGCCGTGTCCAGGTACGGTCGCTACGTGCCCCTACCCAGGGCTGGACGAATATATTGATCAGGTTATCCCAGGTCATTATGAACATCGCTATAGACGGTGCCAATGCAAAACCCCATAAACTGGGAAGTTCTTTGCCCTGTTCTAACAATTGCCTCTCAAATTCTGGATTGCCCGCTTGAAGAATGAGCGGTAACCACTGGTTGAAGATTGGCCATAATATACTGATTCCAAGAAAACCAAACCCAATCAAGAAAGTACGCCCCCAGGGAAACGATTTCTTCTCCATCAATTCCTCCTTTTAGTCCTTAATGGTATAGATGAGTGAAGTCTTTCTTTTCTATTTTTTTTCAAGCAAATCCGGGCGTTGCCGCCTGGTTCTTATCAAACTCTGTTCATGACGCCATTCAGCAATCTGTGCATGATTACCAGAGAGCAACACGGGGGGAACCTTCCACCCCCGGAAATTTTCAGGGCGGGTGTATTGCGGGTATTCTAGTAAAC
Organism: Anaerolineaceae bacterium; assembly: GCA_034430215.1. Lineage (GTDB taxonomy): Bacteria > Chloroflexota > Anaerolineae > Anaerolineales > Anaerolineaceae > UBA4782. The sequence continues at coordinate 13,331 of DAOUFE010000027.1, forward strand.
CATCTCCAAAACTATCGTCCATCGCACCATCCGGATCACCCAACACGCCAGGGATAAATCGCGAAACAGCATCAATGACCATCAATGCCGGTAATTCTCCTCCAGTGACCACGAAATCACCAATCGAGATCTGCTCTGTCACCAGATGTTCAATTACCCTTTCATCGATTCCTTCATACCTTCCACAAAGCAGAGCTACTTGTTCATATCGGGTAAAATCGCGGGCAATCTCTGAGGTAAATGGTCGTCCCTGCGGTGATAGATAGATCACCGGGCAGCATGGTGGTGAGCCTAAAATGGATTCAACCGATTCAAAAATTGGTTCGGGTTTCATTACCATACCACCGCCTCCTCCATAAGGTGCATCATCGGTGATATGGTGTTTGTCATGGGTTGAAGCCCGAATATCATGCACATGAACTTCAATGAGCGATTTTTCGATCGCTTTTTGCAAAATACTTACCCCCAAATATGGTGGAAACATTTCAGGAAGAAGTGTAAATACATCAAAACGCATATTTCGATTCTATATGCATGGTTGTCTATCCGCAAGTGAGGAATGTCTTTTTATGAGTGAATGATAAAAGCCACCTATGCTAGTTTTAAATTATGGTAATATGAAAACATGTACTTACAAGGAAGTAAATGGAGTATGACGCGCCGGAAAAAGCGTTCTAATCCCTGGCGTGTCTTGATTTTGATCATTCTGGTGGCTGGTGCGATCTACCTCAATCAGGTGGTAGTTCCTAATACTCCACCTCTCTTTATGCCAACCCCTACCCCCACCCGCTCACCCGAATCGTATGTAACTGAAGCCCAGAGCCTCGAAACGGAAGGCAAGTATTCACAAGCGATTGAAAGCTACAAGCAAGCAATCGATGTAGATCCAAAAAATCCTTCCAATTTTATTGCGCTGGCTCGCCTGCTGGTTTATACCGGGAATTATGCTGAAGCAGAAACAAATGCCCGTAATGCCCTTTTGCTTAATCCTAATAACAGCACAGCCAATGCCATGCTCGGTTGGATATTGGGTCTGGAGGGAAGTTATCTTGAAGCTGAAAGCGCATTTTCCCGAGCAATTGAACAGGATCCCAATAGCGCAATCATCTATGCATACCAGGCAGAAGTGTATGCCTTACAGTCAGAATCTGACCAATCAACATTAACTACGTTACAAAGTGCAATTGATGCATCTCGTAAAGCCCAACAACTAGACAATTCCCTCATGGAAAGCCACAGGGCTCGAGGTATTGTTTTAGAGCTTACCCAAAACTATAGCGAGGCTGTTACAGAATTTGAAGCTGCGATCGCGATCAATCCAAATATTGCTGACCTGCATCTGGCACTGGGACGAAATTATCGAGCGTTGGAAATATACGATAAAGCAATAGAAGAATTTACTCGTGCAAATGCACTTAACCCCGCTGATCCACTACCAGATACCTATATTGCGCGTACCTATCTGACTGTTGGCGAATTCGCGAAAGCGATCCAGTTTGCACAATCTGCAGTCATTGACGCGCCACAGGATCCATACATGTATGGAAACCTTGGTACCATGTATTATCGTAATCTCCAATACGCTGAAGCAGTGGATAATCTCCGGCTAGCGATCAAAGGTGGCACCACAGAAGATGGTTTGGAAGTGGCAGGTTTACCTTTAGATACTGGGCGCGTTGGAGAATATTATCAAACCTATGGTCTGGCGTTGGCACGTAGAGGTGAATGCGGCGAAGCGTTACAAATATCCCAGGCAATTCAACAGGGATTATCCAGTGATGAAACAGCCATGTATAATGCAAATGAGATCATCAACATTTGCTCTGAAGTTGCTAAAATGACCCCTACGATCGAACTATCACAAGAAGTAACCCCTACCCCGTAAGTCAAATGAACCTGAATGGCAAACAATTAACCTTTCGGAAACAGCGCTTCACGCTTCGTCCTTATCGCATCCTTATTCTCCTGGCAGCGGTTTTGGGTGGATTCTTTATTCTTCGAGGTCTTGAGACACAAAAGATCAAGCCATTATTCTCTCCCACTCCTTATCCTACACGCACCTCCAGCTCATATGCAGAAGAAGGGAACACCTTTTTTATCGCAGGAAACCTTAATGCAGCGATTACTGCATATCAAGAAGCAGTAAAGATCGATCCTACCAATGGTGATCTGGCTGCAGAACTGGCACGTATTCAAACATATTCATCTGCATCTTTGACCACTGATGCAGAGAAAAAAACCAGACTTGAAGAAGCACTGGCAACCATTAATAAAGGCAAAGAAGTTGCCCCCGATAACAGCATGGTGCTTGCAGTCAGATCTTTTGTATTGGATTGGTATTCCAACCCTACCCTTGTGGGAACAGAAGAGTCAGAAAAACTTCTTTTAGAAGCCAATCAAGAAGCAGTAGCTGCAATTCAACTGGATAACCAGAACACACTTGCTCTCGCGTATTATGCTGAAATTTTAAACGACCAGCAAAACTGGTTGCAGGCAGAACAATATATTACACAAGCTCTGCAGCGTGATCCGACGATCATGGATGTACACAGAGTCAATGCATTGATCCAGGAAACCCTCAGCAATTATGGTCTGGCAATCGAATCTTATAAGCGGGCTGCAGAAATCACTCCTAATCTTACTTTCTTATACATCAATATTGGTGTAAATTATCGCCAGCTTGAACAATACGAAATGGCGTTGAGTTATTTTGCCAAAGCAGCAGACATCAATGAAACTTTACAGGTGAACGATCCAATTCCATACCTGGCTATCGGTCGAACTTATGCACAAATGGGTGAGTTTTTCGTTGCCTCACGCAATGTAATGAAAGCTTTACAACTGAACCCAACCAATTCTGACGTGTATGGGCAAATTGGCGTCATCTACTTTAAAGCACGGAATTATGAAGGTGCAATCCCAGCGTTAAAATGTGCCGTCGAAGGTTGTACCGCGGCTGAAAGTTGTGAAGTGCGTCAATGCGATTCGACAGTCGATCAAGCGGTAGAGATTCAGGGATTACCACTCTCAAACTCGACCCTTGAATATTACCTTTATTACAGCTCTGCTCTGGCAGGTATGCACCGATCTAATGACGATTATTGCACGATCGCTAAAGACATATTAAAACAGCTACGCGTAAATTTTTCTGAGGAACCGGTTGTGATGCAATTGGTTCAGACCAACGAAGAAATTTGCGGTTTTTCTTCTCAATAAAATATCAGAATTTTATAAGAACTAATTCAATCCTCTTGACTTTGTTATTGAACACAGGTAATATTGTCACTGTTAGCACTCATGCAGCATGAGTGCTAAATGATTGAAAAACTGTGTAACAATTTGATACAGGAGGAATGTATGGCAATAAATCTCAAACCTTTGGGTAATCGTGTTGTCGTAGAACCCGTTGAACAGGAAGATGTTCTAGCGTCAGGTATTGTTCTCCCAGATACCGCAAAAGAAAAACCACAAAAGGGTGTGGTTCTTTCTGTTGGTCCTGGCGATCGCGATGAAAAAGGCAACCGCATTAAATTGGATGTCGAAGTCGGCGATACTGTTCTTTTTGCCAAATACTCTGGCACTGAAATCAAAATCGATAGCAAGAAATTTCTCATCCTGCGTGAGACCGACTTACTGGCAATTGTTGAAAAGTAAGCCAATTTGAAATCTTTCATTTGATATAAGGAGTTTTTTATGGCAGCCAAACAATTAGTTTTTTCAGAAGAAGCTCGCCGTAGCTTAAAAAGCGGTATTGATATTCTTGCGAATGCAGTTGCTACTACCCTTGGTCCTAAAGGCCGCAATGTAGCACTGGACCGCAAATTCGGTTCCCCCACCATCACCCATGATGGCGTTACAGTCGCCAAAGAGATCGAATTAGAAGATCCCTTCCAGAACATGGGTGCCCAACTGCTTAAAGAAGCAGCCACCAAAACAAATGACATTGCCGGTGATGGCACCACAACCTCCACCGTTTTAGCTCATGCAATTGTGACCGAAGGTTTAAAGACTCTCTCTGCTGGTGCAAACCCAATGCTCCTCAAGCGCGGTATCGAAGCTGCTTCAAAAGCAGTAGCCGATGAAATTCGCGCCCAATCCATTGGTATTACCACCAAAGAAGAAATTGCCAGCGTTGCCACCATTTCTGCTCAAGATAAGGCAATTGGTGACCTGATTGCTGAAGTAATGGACAAAGTTGGTAAAGACGGCGTTATCACCGTTGAAGAATCCAAAGGCCTCGAATTCGAAACCGAGTACGTCGAAGGTATGCAGTTCGATCGTGGTTACATCTCCCCCTACTTTGTAACCGATACCGAACACATGGAATCCGTCATCGAAGATCCATATCTGCTCCTGCACGACAAGAAAATCTCCGCTGCCGCAGATATTGTTCCCATTCTCGAAAAATTAGTCCAGATTGGCAAACGTGACCTGGTCATCATCGCTGAAGACATTGATGGTGAAGCACTTGCTACTCTGGTATTGAACAAACTTCGTGGCATGATCAATGTTTTAGCAGTCAAAGCCCCTGGTTTTGGCGATCGCCGCAAAGCCATGATGCAGGATATTGCCATCCTGACCGGTGCAACAGTCATTTCAGAAGAGACCGGCCGCAAACTTGAATCTGTGACCGTAGCCGATCTTGGTCGTGCTGAGAAGATTGTTGCCGACAAAGATAACACAACCATCGTTGGTGGCAAGGGTGAAGATGCTGAGATCAAAGGTCGCATCGACCAGATCCGTATCGAGATCGACAAAACCACGAGCGATTATGACCGTGAAAAACTGCAAGAACGCCTTGCCAAACTTTCCGGTGGTGTTGCCATTATCCGTGTTGGCGCCGCAACCGAAACTGAACTCAAAGAAAAGAAACATCGTGTCGAAGATGCGCTCTCCGCTACTCGTGCAGCAGTTGAGGAAGGTATCGTCCCCGGTGGTGGTGTAGCACTCATCAACTCCATGCATGTTCTTGACAGCATCAAGATGGGTGATGATGACGAGCAGATCGGTGTCAATATTGTTCGCAAGAGCCTCGAAGTTCCAATGCGCAAGATTGCAGAAAACGCTGGTAAAGAAGGTTCTGTCATTGTCGAGAATGTACGACAGCACCAGAAAGCTGAAAACAACAACCGTGTTGGTTACGATGTGATCAGCGATACCTACAAAGATATGGTCAAAGGCGGCGTGATCGATCCCGCAAAAGTTACCCGTGGCGCACTTGAAAATGCAACTTCTATTGCAGCCATGATCCTCACTACTGAAGCTTTGATCACCGAAGTACCAGAAAAAGAAAAACCTGCAACTCCACCCATGCCTGAATACTAAACCATTCAAAGCATATAAGTACTTGGCATCCCGGGATTTACCCGGGATGTTTTTTAACATCTTGTTAATAATTTTGAATTATTCTTTTCACGTGTATAATACTTCAGGAGAAAGATTTGACTTATGGTTATTCAAAATTATTTAATTGACATGGATGGGGTTTTAGTACAGGGAAAACGGTTGATCCCGGGTGCTGATAAATTCATCGATCAAATACGGGCAAAGAAACGTAATTTTCTTGTGCTCACCAACAATTCAATCTACACAGCACGTGATCTTGCTCATCGCCTGCAACAAGCTGGTATCGATGTTGATGAAAAAGAGATTTTCACATCAAGTATGGCAACTGCGCGATTTCTAAAAAATCAACATCCTGGTGGAACAGCTTTTGTGATTGGAGAAAGCGGATTGACCCAATCGATCCATGAAATTGGATATATTATTACCGATACAAACCCTGATTATGTAGTGTTAGGAGAAACATTCAACTATAGTTTTCAATTGATCACTCAAGCAGTCAGGTTTATTATGGATGGCGCTCATTTTGTTGCCACGAATTCTGATCCCACTGGACCAGCAGAGGATGGATTACTGCCTGCCTGCGGTGCCATGGCAGCACTGATCCAACGGGCAACCAGTGTGAATCCATTCTTCATCGGAAAGCCAAATCCATTCATGATGCGATCTGCTCTGAACTATTTAGGCGTTCACTCTGAAAATACTGTGATGATCGGCGATCGGATGGATACGGACATCATTGCTGGTGTGGAAAGTGGCATGGAAACGTACCTGGTTCTTTCAGGAATAACCCAGAAAGAAGCAGTCGCCCGTTTTCCATACCAACCCGGAAAGATATTTGATTCAGTCGCAGATATCGAGGTAATGTAAAGTTAATAGAATGAATAAAAACATGAATTTTGGCTAGCAGGCGGACTTACTTTTACCAGAATTCATTCCAACCAGATGGTGGCAGGGCTTTCTTCACAATCAATCTGCCTGGCTTTATACGGTGGGCGTTGCTATTTCGCAAACGATAAAAAGGTTACCAGTGGGTTTTGGTCGAAATCCCATTTTGCCTTCGTGAAAAAAATCGCACCAGAGCCTTTTACTCTGGTGCGAAAAAAATCCTTTTAGAAAATATTACGGTTGTGCGGGTCTCGGGGTACTTTTCTCTTGCTTGCTGGATACTCGCCTGGCCGAGTTGGAAGGTTTACCTGCAGTTGGGTTAAGTAAAGTACTCAATTGTGTGATTGCCTGGGGGTCATATACGCGTCGTCCACAGACATCACACACCCATGCCGGGAAATCTGGCACAGTGATGAGTTCATCCATCAACCAGGTAAAATATGTTACTTTCCTGCGGCGTAAGTGCCCTGCCTGACATTTACGACAGGTAGGAACTGGTTCGGGGAATAAAATATTTTGCTCACTCATTCAATACTGCAACCTCTTGCATAATTCTAACACTATTACTGGTTCCAATGCGAGTCGCTCCAGCCTCGATCATTGACAGGGCATCTTTGAGAGACCGCACGCCACCAGCTGCTTTCACTCCCATCTCTTCAGGCTTGCCTACTACTCGACGCATTAAGTTTACATCATCGGCTGTCGCACCAGCGGTACTGAAACCGGTTGAAGTTTTAACAAAATCTACTCCTGCTTCTTTTCCGAGCAAACAGGCAATGATCTTTTCTGAGGTGGATAAAAGACATGTTTCGATAATCAATTTTAACTTACCACCAGCCCGGTGGGTAATCTCTGTTACCTGCACAATATCATCGAATACAGCTTTGTATTCGCCTCCTTTCAGTAGTCCAATTGCGATGACCATATCCAATTCTTGTGCTCCTGCTTCTAAAGCAAGCCCTGCTTCATAGACTTTTGATCTTACAGGAACTGCTCCTAATGGAAAGCCGATTACAGCACAGGATTTCACGTTGCTTCCTGAAAGGTTTCGTGAGACCAAAGGAGTATGAATACTATTCACGCATACTGATGCGCATTGATACTGAAGAGCTTCATTACACAATATCTCAACTTGACCAGGGGTAGCTTCAGCTTTTAAGAGTGTATGATCCAGATATCCTGCAATTTGCTTTGGCGCGACGGAAATTGCTCCAGGAAATGCAGGTAAACATTGTTCATAATTATCTGCTATCTGTAATATTTTATCGATTCTGTTCATTGATTCACCTCGGTCGATCCAACAGGGATGTGCTGGATGATCCGCATATCTTTTGGAGGCCAATATATCACTACTGCTTTTCCAACTACATTTTCTTGAGGCAGATACCCCCAGGAATGAGAGTCATAGGATTGGTTGCGATTATCCCCCAATACAAACAAATATCCCTCGGGCACCTTCCACTGCCCCTGATAACTGACAGGTTCAGCAATATAATCTTCCTGCAGGATCACACCATTCACCGAAACTTGCCCATTCTGAATATCTATTTGATCTCCAGGGATGCCGATCAGCCGCTTGATGAAATCTTCTCGTGGATTGACGGGGTTATGAAAGATTACAATGTCCCCTCGCTGATAATTGCCATGCTTATAGGCCAGGCGATTTACCATGATGAATTCCCCTTCATGTAAAGTGGGCTGCATGCTGATGTTTTCCACTTGAACCCGTGCAACGACACTATCAATAGCAAAATAAAGAATAAGTGCCAGGACAAGGGTTTGAATAGCTTCGATGATCAATCTTCGAAATCTTTTATCATCTGAAGGTTTTTCAGGTACAGTTACTTCAACCGGTTCCACTATCAGACCATTCATATTGCCATCAGAATTGGGTCTTGTTTCTTGAGATTCGTTCTGTTCCGTTAATAAAGACATTTTTTGATTATAAAGCGGATAGGGATGCTGTACAAGATATATGCATAACTTATCACTGAACAGCTTTCTGTAATTCATCAAAAGTACGCATTTCTGCAATCCTATTGACAAAATCTTTCAAAGATGGGCTTTCTTCACGAAGTTTTCGCACCGCTGGTCCTACCAGATCTTCTCCTGCAGCTCCTCCGGGTACATCGGCATAAGCACCATGAAAAGCAAAATAAGCCTGATTAAGCACTCTGATCTGGTATCCATGATCCCAAAACACTTTTCGTCTGGCTTCCATATATTTTTCAGCTTCGTCGATCTTCCCTTCTGCCAGAAGCTCATCAGCTTTAACACGGGTTTCATGCATTTCTTTATTAAAGTCAAACTCTGGTGGTTTCGGTGGATTATTATCCTCTACATTTTGATCATTTTCGGGTTTCGATGGCTCTACAGGTGGTGGAACCATTTCGGGATAGTATTTTTGCAAAACGAGCGAACCAATTTCATTACCAGCGATATTCGCCGTGGTTTCATTCATTGTTCTCAACTCGGGTGAGCTGTCATACCGTATACCCAAAGGCCGCAACGTGAGATAGTTATGGATCCATTCATGGGCAACCACTTCGATCAGCCATTGCAGGCTGGTACTCTGACCTACCATGGTTGGATAAACTCCCACTCCCCCAATCCGCGTTACCATCGTTGAAACATTTAGACCATTCGCAACATCTTTCTCTAGTTTTACTATTTCGTCCAGACTGAGTTCAGGGTCAATAGAAATATTAGCATCCTGCCGGATGACTTCTCGTGGTGAAACAATGAGAGAGAGAGGCAATTCTGTAACATGATATAACAACGGAGGGATAGGCTGACCAACAAAACTTAATCCCACTTCACCTATAACCTGAGAAACTTGTGCCTGGATGATGGATTCTGCCAAATTTGCAAGGTCCGCTTTCTCATCTTGTAATTTGATTAATTCAGCTAATTTTTCTTCAGCTGTACCTTCAGGATCGTTAATTTCGGGGTCAGCATATATTCTTTCGATTTCACCCTGGATCTGTTGCGTTTGATCTACGACTTGTAAATATTCCAAAACGATTTCTTTTGCAGAATCAGAGGAGATGTATCTCGTCATCCCCAGAGCAGATTGCGCAGCTTTATCGAAGAGCGCGTCGATAGTCCAGGTCGTATAATCGAATTCGATCATTCGGCTATAGGCGCGTATCTTTTCCTGTTGATTTGCAGGAGATACCTGACTTCGACCCATGAAAGCGGTTAGTAAAAGAATGATAAAAATTGTTCGAAAGACACGTTCAGCTTTTTGTATGAACATAATATTTATATATATTTCTAATGCAAACGGATTATACTTGCTTTAAAATAATTCATTCGCATATTCTAAAAGAATATCATTTTCAATGGTAAGAACCGGATACAAGGGTAAGTATGAAATCGAAAAAGAAACTTTTTATCGCTTTTGGCGTGATCATCATAATTATTGTACTCATCCTCGTAATTTCGGGGATCAACCGCGCGAAAAAAGCAGCAGAAAATGCTTTTCAAACATCACCACTATTGCGAGGTGACCTGACTGCAATTGTTGGCGCCACTGGTACCGTACATGCAAATCAAAGCGCAATCTTAACCTGGCAAACAACCGGTCGCATTGGTGCAGTCAATGTAAAACTGGATGAACTCGTAACCACAAACCAGGTATTGGCGGAATTATCCCAGGATTCGTTATCTCAATCAATCATCCTGGCAGAAGCAGACCTGGTTTCAGCAAAGCGCGCACTGGATGACTTAAAGAATTCCGATGTAGCCAGCGCAACCGCCTATCAAAATATGGTACTGGCACAAAAAGCTGTCGATGATGCCAGAGATAATCTGGATAGTAAGAATTACGCCCGCGCAGACCAGGAAACCCTGGATATCGCTAAAGCAAACCTGATCATCGCAGAGGATGCGGTTAGTAGAGCTGAACAATTATATGATCAGGTGGATAGCCTGGAAGAAGATAATCCAATTCGGGCAGAAGCGTTCAGCCAACTTGCCAGTGCAAAGCAAAACCGTGATCGCCTTCAGGCAAATTTGAATTGGCTTTTAGGGTTGCCTGATGAGCAAGAACTTGCAGCAGCAAATGCAACCCTGGAGGTGGCACTTGCAAAGCTGGATGATGCTACTCGTGAATGGGAACGTCTTAAAGATGGTCCAGACCCTGAAGACATCAAAGCAGCAGAAGCCCGGGTCGCTGCACTCGAAGCCACTTTAAAAATGCAATTTATTGAAGCTCCTTTTCCAGGCACTATCACCGATGTTAAATCGATAACAGGTGATCAAGTGAACCCAGGTACTGTTGCATTTCGAATCGATGATCTAACGAAGTTGCTGGTGGATGTAGATATCCCAGAGGTTGATATTAACAGCATTCAGATCGGACAACCAGCGACGCTCACCTTTGATGCAATTCAAACGAAATCGTACGATGGAAAAGTAGTCGAAGTAGCTCGCGTTGGCACCACAGGTCAGGGTGTAGTGAACTTCAAGGTTACGATTGCCTTAACCAACCCTGATGAATTGGTACTTCCCGGGATGACAGCAGCGGTAAATATCATCGTCAATCAGCTTAATGATGTGTTATTAATCCCTAATCGGGCTGTCAGGCTTGTAGAAGGGAATAGAGTGGTTTATGTTTTAAGAAATGAAGTTGCGGTTCCAGTAAATATCGAGATCGGTGCAACTTCTGATACAGATAGCGAGTTGGTGTCAGGAGATCTTAAAGAAGGGGATTTGATCATCCTTAATCCACCCAGCAACCTTACACGTGGATTTATGTTTGGACAGTAATATGACAGACTGCGTCATCCAAACCATCGACCTTGCTAAGGTTTATACAATGGGTATTGTGGAAGTACATGCGCTTCGTGGAGTATCTTTTTGTATTAATCGTGGTGAAGTCGTCTCCATCATGGGACCATCTGGTTCTGGTAAATCTACTTTAATGAATTTGCTGGGTTGCCTAGATCACCCTACCAGCGGAGAGTACATCCTGGATGGGGAATCAGTGGCATCATTGAATGATGATCAATTGGCAAGCATTCGCAACCGAAAAGTAGGTTTTGTTTTTCAAAGTTTTAACCTTCTTCCTCGTTCAACAGCTCTGGCAAATGTAGAACTACCACTACGATATTCAGGAGTAAGCACCAATAGAGTAGAGCGCGCCCGCAAAGCTTTAGAAGCAGTTGGGCTGGCTGATCGCATCAATCATAAACCTACTGAATTGTCTGGAGGTCAGCAGCAAAGGGTTGCAATCGCCCGTGCGTTGATCAATGACCCTGCTATTTTGATGGCTGATGAACCTACCGGCAACCTGGATAGCAAATCCGGCAAAGAGATTATGGAATTGATCCTCTCATTGAATCGAGAACGTGGTACTACAGTAATTGTGGTGACCCATGATCCAGGCATTGCAGCACAAACACAGCGGGTAATCCGTTTGATAGATGGAAAGTTGGAGCAGCCTGAATGAACTTGACCCAATCCATTATCGAAGCATTGGAAAGTCTAAATTCGAACAAACTTCGTTCAGGACTTACCATTTTGGGCATCGTCATTGGTGTAGCAGCAGTGGTTGCCATGCTGGGTGTAGGGCAAGGCGCGCAAAATACCATCACCAGTTCGATCAGCGGAATTGGAAGCAACCTGCTTTTTGTCTTTCCTGGAAATATGACCGAAGAAGTTCGTAATGTGCAACCATTGACTATGAGTGATGTAGCCGCTTTACAGGATACCCTCGAAGCTCCATCTATAGCGGGTGTTGCCCCAACCATCAGTGGCAGTGTCACGGTTACTTATGGGAGAGAAAAAGTAACAACTTCAGTGGAAGGTGTTACCCCAGATTATGCTCTGGTTCGCAATTATGCAGTAACCGAGGGAGATTTCATCAATAGCGAACAACAGCTTGGAAAAGCGTCAGTTGTATTATTGGGTCCAGATGTTGCAGAAAAGCTTTTTGGAAGAAAAGATGGAATTGTTGGTGAATCCGTGCGAATCGAAGGGCAACCTTTTCGCGTGATCGGGATCCTTGAATCAAAAGGGGGTGGATCATTTGGTAGCCAGGACAACGTTGTGATGGTGCCAATCACAACTGCACAGGCTCGCCTGATCAATCGAAACCGTGATCGAGTAGATGTAGTCTATATTTCAGCCGTCAGTGCAGATGCCGTCAATCAAGCAATTGAAGAAGTAGCACAAATTCTCCGATACCGTCACCGTACTGCCATTGGAGCTGATGATTTTACAATTTTTAGCCAGCAAGACTTTGTTACTACCGCCAAGACGATCACCGGGGTTTTCACCGTTTTCCTGGGGGGCGTGGCAGCCATCTCCTTATTGGTTGGTGGTATCGGCATCATGAACATCATGCTGGTTTCTGTTACCGAAAGAACTCGAGAAATTGGATTGAGGAAGGCTTTAGGGGCACGCAAACGCGACATTCTCATCCAGTTCCTTACCGAATCATCCTTATTGAGCTTATTTGGCGGGATCATTGGCATCATTTTTGGATGGGTGATCGCTTTTATCATTGGGAAAATTGCAGCAGCAAATAACACACCTTTTACTCCAACGATTGGGGTAGATGCCATATTACTGGCCACACTCTTTTCGACAGCTGTTGGTCTTTTCTTCGGAATTTATCCGGCAAATCGTGCAGCCAATCTAGAGCCGGTGGAAGCTTTACGCTACGAATAAGCTATATCGGTAAAAAATCACAAGTTATCAGACAATTGTCTCAAAAATAGCTATTGTTTGAATACCTGAGGTAAAATATTCGAGGACGTTCCGTTTTAAAATAATCTAAAAGGAGACGTATAATGGCAACCTGGAAAATCTTGTTAACCGATGGCCTGGAAGAAAATGGCCAGGAGATACTAAGAAAATCAGCACAAGTGGTAAACAAAAGTGGTATTTCAGCTGAAGACTTACTAAAAGAAGCTGGTGAATATGATGCCATAATCGTTCGTGGACGTACGAAGGTTATCCCTGCAGTTTTTGACGCAGCAACCTCACTGAAAGTTGTTGGACGCGCAGGTGTAGGGGTAGATAACATTGACTTAAACGCAGCCAAAGCACATGGCGTTACAGTGGTCAACTCGCCCATGGCAACAACACGCGCAGTTGCAGAATTGGCTTTTGGTATGATGTTGGCTATGGTACGTGACATTCCCCGAGCCGATTCCTCTATGAAAGCCGGAAAATGGCTGAAGAAAGAATTGGAAGGCACTGAGCTTGCAGAAAAAACATTGGGTGTCATTGGTTTTGGTCGTATCGGTTGCGCCGTAGCAAATTATGCCAAAGCGTTTGGCATGGAAATCATCGCCTATGATCCCCTTTTAGACGGTGCAGAGATCACAAAACGCGGTGGTAAACCTGTCACATTTGATGAATTGCTGCAACAATCAGATGTGATTACCCTGCATATTCCGTTAACTCCTGATTCGCGCAATCTGATCAACGCTGATGCTATCGCCAAGATGAAAACCGGTGTGAGAATCGTCTGTGCAGCACGCGGTGGTGTTCTTGATGAAGAGGCTTTGTTGCAAGGATTGGAGAGCAACAAGATTGCAAGTGTGGCATTGGATGTGTTCGCAACGGAACCTCCAGGATTAACCGCTCTTGTCAGTCATCCAAAAGTTATTTGCACCCCCCACATAGGTGCGCAAACAGTCGAAGCACAACAACGTGCTGCGGTTGATATTTCAGAGGAAGTTCTTAACGCTCTGAATGGAAAACCATTACGCTGGAAAGTTGCCTGATAGAAAGGATAAAAGAATCAAATGAGCAAATTGGAAGATTTGAAAAAATGCCTGAAAGAAGTCACTGATCTTGGATACGCCCGAGCACTCGCAGAATGGGATGCCCAGGTGAATATGGCACGTGGTGGTGCTGAAGACCGCGGTGATGTCGTTGGAACACTAGTTGGATTGATGGTTCAGAAATTTACTTCACCCGAAACTGCCAATGCGTTGGAAGGAGCCGAGAAGGAAGTTGCCGGTCTTGATAACGATAATAATGATGCCCGTATCGTGAAGATCACCCGGCGAGAATTTGACAAATATACAAAACTGCCTGATGGATGGATGGGAAAATTTGCACGCCTGACAAGCGTTGCACAAAACGCCTGGGAAGTAGCCAAAGAAAAATCAGATTATGCGCATTTCAAGCCATACCTGAAACAGATCGTGGAAATGAGAAGAGAATATGCTTCCTTTTTCGCTCCGTACGATCATGTTTATGATCCTCTTCTTAATATTTATGAACCTGGGATGAAAACAGCAGAAGTACAGGCGATTTTCGCTGCCTTGAAACCAGAACAGGTGGCAATTGTCAGCGAGATCGCTTCTCATCCACAGGTTGACAATTCTTTCTTGCTCAAAGATTATGAAGGACAGAAGCAATGGAATTTTGGCGTGGATGTGATCACACACTTTGGATATGACTGGAAGCGTGGCAGGCAGGATAAAGCAGTGCATCCATTTACCATCAGTGTCGGTTTGGATGACGTCCGCATCACAACGAAAATTGAAAAGAACTGGCCTTCTGCTTCTATTTTTGGAACCATTCATGAATGTGGTCATGCGTTATTTGAACAAGGAATTTCACCTGATTTCCGTCATACACTCGTGGCGAGCGAAATTTCCATGTCGGTGCACGAATCGCAATCGCGCTTATGGGAAAATCTTGTCGGTCGTTCTTTGCCATTCTGGAAATTCTTCTATCCCAAATTGCAGGCATTATTCCCGGAGAATCTTGAAAACGTCAGCCTCGAGAAGTTCTATAAAGGAATTAATCTGGTAGAACCTTCTTTGATCCGCATCGAAGCTGATGAAGCAACTTATAACCTTCACATCATGCTTCGCCAGGAATTGGAAATTGCTTTGATGGAAGGTAGCCTGGAAGTCGATGACCTCCCTGAAGCCTGGAATGCTAAAGTAAAGGAATACCTGGGTCTCACTCCACCCAATGATGCACAGGGTGTACTGCAGGATGTTCACTGGTCGAATGGTTATTTTGGATATTTCCCCACTTACGCATTGGGAAATCTTCTCTCCGCTATGTGGTGGGAGAAAATTCATCAGGAAATTCCCGATCTCGATTCTCAAATCGAACAGGGCAAATTCAACGATCTGCTTTCCTGGCTGCGTAAGAATATTCACCAATATGGTGGTAAATATGAAGTACAGGAATTGAGCCGAAAGGTTGTTGGAAGTGGGATCGATCCCAAACCGTATGTTCGATATTTGCGTGAAAAGTTTGGTAAAGTATACGGTTTCTAAAGAGGAGCAGAAATCTCGGAGAAAACTCCGAGATTTCTCTTTATAAATCAATTCAGCCATTTTTCCTCTTCTCTTATATAATAGGAGGAAGATTCAGAATAAAAAATTCTTCCAGGGGTGGAACGAAAATGGCAAAATTAATGTTTGTCGATGATGATGAATTAACTTTATCTTTAATGGAGAAGACAGCCAATATTCTGGGTCACTCCTCTGTTTTATGCTCTCATGGAAATGAAACCATCAAGAAAGCAATAGCGAATAAACCTGATCTAATTTTCATTGATATTGGGTTGGAAGATATCGATGGATTAGTATTACTGAAAAAAATCCATGAAGAGCCCCAACTTTCTTCAATCCCACTCTTCATCGTTACTGCCGGGCATTCCGCTCAAGATGAAGAAAAAAGCCTGGCTGCAGGAGCAAGTGGTTTTCTCCAAAAGCCTTTACGATTTGATGACTTAGCGAATGCAATCGAAAAATTTATCAAATAATTCAGTAATTATTTTTATTAAGAATGGTAGAACATGGATTTTTTACACAATGGTGTTGCTTATTTCCATGTTCTTTTTGATTTCCTGTAATTATCAAACCCCTGCACAGTTATATGCAACTTCGACCACTACTTTGACTCCCTCCTCTACTGCCACCATTACCGAAACATCTACCATTACACAAACCTCGTCTCCTGTTCCAACTGAAACCATAACAATAACATTCAGCCCCGAACCTTCACTGACCAGTTCTCCTTCGGAAACACCTACGATCACAGATACCATTACACCAGGTCCTTCTCCAACAAATACACGTACTCCAACCAATACACGTCCCCCTACGCGCACCCTGGTTCCCTCCCGAACACGCACCAATACCTTTACACCAACAGTCACGAATACTCCGACGCCACCTGCTCCTGTTTTAAAGTTGGATAAGCCTGGACCATATTCCAAGATAAGCAGTCCGATCGAGGTTGAAGCAGCAGTTTCTCCAGGTGAAGATGGTTTGGTCTTTTTTACTTTGACCGGTGAAGATGGCAGATTAATCACGCAACAGGTTGAAAACTACAGCAAGTACATAGGAAGACAGATATGGATTGCACCGGACATTGCTTTCAATATCAGTGCAGTTGCTGAGACTGCCCGATTATCCGTTTTTACCCATGATCTTCAAGGGAGATTCGTTGCTATCAATTCAGTTGATGTCATATTGATGATGGTTGGGAAAGATGAGTTAAATCCATCAGTGATTAATCAGGAACCATACATCATCCGGTATCCGCGATCAGATCAGGTGATTCAGGGTGGAATACTCACTTTAACTGGTTTAGCACGACCAGTGAATGACACACCTCTGCTCATCGAATTGATCGCTGAAAATGGAAATATTGTTGGCAACACTCAGGTGATCGTACCAGAACCCACAGGTTCTTTGAGTCATACACCATTTGCAGTCGAAATTCCCTATACTGTCAGTGAACCCACGATAGTTAGACTGACCATCCGACAGGAAAGCGATAACCGCATTCCAGGTACGGTAGCATTATCCAGCATGCTGGTTCAAATAGAACCTTAAATTAGTATGCAGAAATGTTGCTATAAAAACTGGGGTCGGTTGGGGTCTGCCCAGAAGGATCCCACACGTACACGTAATCCCCTTCTTTCGCCCAATCATACAGCCAGTGCGAATCAATGATAGAAAGATTTACACAGCCGTGTGATTGTTCATACCCGAACATTGCACGCCAGTAAGCACCATGCAGCGCTCTGGCGTCATCAAAATACATGGTGTATGGCACATCTGCAAGATAATAGTAATCGGATTTATCCGCTGCAAATGAGCCGGTCATGGTTTCGAGTTCCTTCTTCAGGTAGATCTGATGTAATCCGGGACGGGTAAAGTAAGGCTCTGCGCCAGTAGCCACTAAAGTAGCAAAAACAAGTTGTCCGTTATCGTATACTGCAAGCGTTTGTTCGAACAAATTGACTTCGATCCAGCGATTGTTAGTCACACCTTCGGGGGGAGTGGTATTCACCACAACCTGCCGGATGTATCGCCGCTCGACCCATTCATCAAAACCTGTCTGGTACCAGGTGGTTCCATCCATTTCGACTTCCTGGTAGATTTGCACCAGTGTCTCGCGATAGTAAGTTTTTCCAATTTCCGGCGATGCATACCCAGGTGCATTCCGCGGGATGGTTTGATCAACAATCCAGCCGAAATTGTTACGCGGAGCTGCATGAAAGATTAATCCAGAGAATTTACTGAAATCACCCGGTGAAGCCCGCATCCATTCGCCGGTCGACAGCATCACATAATGCCCTCCGTTTACATCCATCTGTGAAACAAAGGAAACATAAATGGTTGCGCCTGCCTGCAAATAACGGGTTGGATTTTCTCCATTCACTGCTGCATCCAATGAACCGTAAATTGCTGCCGGAGTGGAATTGTCAATATTTATTTTAGCAAAACCAATATTCAATTTTGCCAGATCAAGGCTCGGATGAGCGGCTGGTAGATCAAGAACGGGATACGGTATTCCCTGGGCAACGATATTGTTGATAGATTGTGATGGTCCAAGGGGCAGACAATCCAGTGATTGCTGCTGGTAATTGTCTGGGGTACATACTACATCACCAAAGTACGAACCGGTATCGTTCTGGGTTGTGGTGACCGCATTTACCGGTGATACTGGTGTAAAGACAAAAAGTATGAAAGCGATGGCAAGAAGAAATGTCGCTCGTTTTAACACAATAGTTCCTCGATGGTCTTATTCACCTTGCGGGCAAGGATTTTCCAATTGTACCACTGGGAGATTTAATATCAGATTTCTATGATATTGCTTTAATAAATTAAGATCTGAAGACCACCACGAAAAGCACCAAAACACAAAAATATAAATAATCCTTGGTGGGAATTATGCCCTTGGTGGGAATTAATATTTTAAGTTAATACCCCCATAAAAACCTTCACAATCAGGTTTATCACCCTGAGGGATGAACGACCGAAGGGTCTTGCCCTGGATTTTCGGTGCAATAAAACTATTATTTAAGAAATAAAACACAAGGCAAGTGGTTAACATGGTTACCCATGACCTACAAACGATTGACAGTACCCCCTCCTTATGCTAGAGTAAACTATCCTTGTATAATGAAAGAAAACTTCTGGAGGGTTACCGTGACACAACAACGGTCAGAAAAACTGGTAGATCAGTTGCGTGCATTACAAAGCACATCATCCGATATTGAAGCTGCCATTATAGTCAGCGTGGATGGACTCACTATTGCCTCTGCTTTGCCCGAATACCTGGAAGAAGACCGGATTTCTGCCATGTCTGCAGCATTACTGTCATTGAGTGAAAGCATTTCAGGAGAATTAAAGAAAGGCTCCCTGGAGCAGGTTTACATAAAAGGCACCGAAGGTTTTGTTATCTTGATGGCAGTGGGTTCCGATGCGGTTCTAACCGTTTTTGCAAACAAGAATGCAAAACTAGGATTGATCATCTTCGAAATGAAGCGAACAGCAGAAGAGCTGGTAGAGCTGTTGGAAGAGTAATCTGGTAGTACATTTCTGACAAACTATCGTTAAGAATTTCACATTTAACCTTTGCATCATGAATAAAGTAGGATGATAATAGGGCTGCCTTCGAAGTCGAATATCAACATTTTTTCGATAAAAGTTTTTACAAGAATAAATTTAAACTTTCAGGTGTATTTTGAAAACAACCATAGTCATACCAACATATAACGAAGTCGAAAATCTACCCAGATTGGTGGATGCTTTATTTGCGCTCCCCATAGATGATTTGAATATTTTAGTAGTAGACGACAACAGCCGTGATGGCACAGGACTTCTTGCTGATGAATTAAGCAAAACGACCAGCGGTAAAGTCCAGGTGCTGCACCGCGCTGGTAAATTAGGATTGGGGTCTGCTTACATCCAGGGATTCCAACTGGCAATGGAAAAAGGCGCAGATTACGTTGGGCAAATGGATGCTGATTTTTCTCACCCCCCCGCCAAAGTAGTCGAATTGATCGCTGCCCTTGAGAATTGCGATATGGCTCTCGGTTCGCGTTACGTTCCCGGGGGAAAACTGGATGAACGCTGGCCATTCTGGCGTAAAGCATTATCCGGCTTTGGGAATTTCTATGCCCGAACAATTCTCAGTATGCCTTTACGGGATGTAACAGGAGGCTTTCGCCTGTGGAAGAAAGAGACATTGAAGGCAATGCCGCTTTCGCGCGTTAAATCCAATGGATATGTCTTTCAGGTCGAAATGGCATACATAGCCCACCTGCTGGGATTTAAATTTACTGAAATTCCGATCTACTTTGCTGACAGGCGCTGGGGTGAATCAAAAATGTCTTTCAAGATTCAGGTTGAAGCTGCTTTGCGCACCTGGAAACTGCTGGGATTGTATAAAGATCTGAGAAAAAAGAAAGAACAATGATCAGGTGATCTGCAGTTTTCGATATTCTTGGGTAATTGCAGACCACTCATTTAAAGTTAAAGTTTCTGCTCTCCGCTGGGGATTCACCTCAGCGGAGTTTAATATGCTCTCTACCTGAATGGCTGAGAGCCGTAGACCACCAGAGAGAGCATTTCGTAAAGTTTTCCGTTTTTGGCTGAAACCCGCTTTGATCAAAGTAAAAAAGTCATTCAGTAAATCTGAAGAGATCACTGGCTTCGGATACAGCTCAACCAGCAACACTGCTGAATCAACTTTGGGAACAGGATAAAACGCCTCAGCAGGAATACGAAATACTCGTTTCGGATTTCCATACACCTGAACACTTAAGCTTAATAAACTCATCTCGCCCGGTTTCGCGCAGATGCGGTCAGCGATCTCGCGTTGTACTGTGAGTAAAATCCGGTCAGGTTTTACTGATGCTTCCAACAATCGGCGGATGATCGCAGATGTAATGTAATAAGGGATATTTGCTACCACCAGGTACCCCTGGCTTAATTGCAGGTCTTCCAGCGGAACCTTAAGAATATCACCATGAATAGTGGTCAGATTTGACTGACCAACAAATTCAGTTTGTAAAATATGCACCAGTTGAGAATCCAATTCGACTGCGATCACCCTGCCAGCTTTTTCTACTAAAAATCGAGTCAGGTTTCCCAACCCAGGACCAATTTCAAGCACGACAGAGCTTTCATCCACGCCAGCAGCGTCTACAATTTTCTCAAGGTATGTTGGATTAGTTAGAAAATTTTGCCCCAGGCTTTTACGGGGAGAAATATCGTATTTTTTGAGAAGCTGATGTATGGGCGGAAGATTGATAGTCATGGCAGTATCCAGGGAATGGTCGCAGGTACGGGAGTTTTAAAGTACATGGTCACGGTTTGATACCAGGGTTCATAATCGGCATCGCTGAATCCCAGATCGATCCAATCTTTCCCTGGAATTCCTCCACCAACATCAGCAATTACAGCAGAACCATACCCAGGAATGTAAACACTCTGCCCTGCCATCAGGTTATACCAGGCGCGGGTTACACCAATCACACCCCGCTGAACTGGCAGCCCAGAGGAGGTTGAATAATAGCATTTTCCTGCCGTTCCGCTCTGACAAGGAGAATAAGACGTTGCCAGCACGGTTATCGCCCGCCAATATTCAATGGTGCCTGAAGGGGTTTCCAGCGTATGAATAACTATCTTCGTGCCATATCCTACTTTTTGAGCTTTTGGTTCTACAGCAGTCCATTCAGCTTCTGATGTTCGTGAAGTCTCAACACCGTCTTCATAAACCACCTTGACACGGGATACCTTTAACCCCATCGCGCCAGGTTCAACGATACTGGTTTGATCCAGTTCTGTTTCAGGATCCTCTACATATTCGATGGTGTAGGGAATAGTGGTTTGTGTTAATTCGATCTCTTCACGGACACGAACTACTTTTATCCTGCCATCTTCGGGTATGGGTGAATCATCCGAAGGGATGGAGTAATCCAGCCCAGCCAGTACCACTCCTGCCTGTGCCAGGGCTTCACCCACTGTATCCGCTGAGGTACGGCTAATCCATTTTTTGCCAGCCATCTCAATGGTAATCTGTCTTCCATGAGTAATTTGAATTGCTTCTTTTTCATAGATTGGTTTACCAACATCAATTCCACTCAGGTCTGATTGCTGCAGATGATATCCTGCATCCCAAAGAGCACCTGCCAGGGTTGCTGCAGTAGAATATTGTGTAATTACGGAAGAGCTATCCTCTATCTGAACAGGTACTGCCTTGCGATAAAGCAGTGTAATCGAAGGAACAGCAGGTATCCGGCTGTCAAATGCGATGGTTAATCCATTCCAAATAATCTCATCTCCCGGGAAAAGTGCGATACCTGCTTTGAATAATAAATTAGCAGTGATCTTTTCAGAAGAAATACTGGAATGGATATATGGAGTATTGGCAATTCCAACAGTAACAGGAACTGCACTGGTGACCTTGAATGCACCATTCCAACCTAGAAAATGATCTTTGCCAGGGATAATCTGATCCTGGTCTTTAAGAGGGTAATTCATCTGGCGAAGCACACCAACAGGTGTTAGTGCTCTTGTCATTATGGAAACACTTACCCCATCAATAGTAACGGATACCGGTCTGAGTGATCCAAACCAGACTAGAAGAATCCCTGCTGTGACAAGTCCTGTAATGAGCCAATACCTGAGGCGGAAAAACATACGCGTATTGTACCAATAAAAAAGACCGGAATAACCGGTCTTTTTCTGGTGCCGAGGAACAGGATCGAACTGTTGACACCGCAATTTTCAGTCGCGTGCTCTACCAACTGAGCTACCTCGGCACTGCTTTAAGCATCAGGATTTTACCTGTCCGACGCAACATTGTCAAGCATATCCTGGTAGGAAATCCTGAATCTTTAATAATACTTTATGCCTCGGCAATTTGCGCTGCATGCATCGTGTTTTTCAGCAGCATTGCAATGGTCATTGGACCAACACCACCTGGAACTGGGGTTATTGCACCAGCTACTTCTTTTACCTCATCAAATGCCACATCACCCACCAGGCGGTAGCCTTTGGGTTTGCTGGCATCTTCAACTCTGTTGACACCAACGTCAATAACCACTGCACCTGGTTTCACCCAATCAGCTTTGACCATCTCGGGGCGACCTACTGCTGCAACCAGCACATCGGCTCCTCGCACAATATCAGGTAAATTCTTGCTTCGAGAATGGCAAATGGTGACTGTTGCATTGGCTCGTACCAGAAGAAGCGCCACTGGCATACCCACAATGTTCGACCGCCCAAGCACCACCGCATTCACTCCTTCCAATGTAGGAACATGTTCTGCGAGCAGATGCATTACTCCGGACGGAGTGCATGGAACGAACAATGGATCACGCCCTTTTTGAGCCAGGCGACCAATATTGATAGGATGAAAGCCATCCACATCTTTTTCAACACGGATCGACCGCAGCACTTTTTCTTCATCCAGCCCAGATGGAAGAGGTAATTGCACTAGAATACCATTTACTTTCGGATCGTCATTGAGATCGGCAACCAGTTTTTCCAGATCTGACTGGGACACATCAGCAGGCAGGACATGACCATAGGATTCAATACCAACTTGTGCACATGCTTTCTGTTTCGAGCGCACATAAACTTGCGAAGCAGGATTTTCTCCGACTAAAACGGTTGCGAGTCCTGGTCTTGCATGACCAGCAGCCACCCATTTATTAACATCTTCAGCTACTTTTGCACGAATTTGTTCAGCTACAGCAGTACCGTCAATAATTACAGCAGTCATGTTTGCTCCTTATTATTTGTTCTGAAAATAATTGTAGCATAACTCATTGAACCCTAAAAATAATTCTTCTTTCCGGGTCATACCGTGTTGGTTTTTAAGCTATAATTCTTAACTTGGAGGTTTCATGAGTAAACTTTGTGTCGTTGGAACCGGATACGTAGGTTTGGTAACGGGTGCCTGTTTTGCAGATCTCGGTAACAAGGTGATCTGTCTTGATATCGACGAAGAGCGGATTAATAAAGTAAAACAAGGGATCATGCCCATCTATGAACCCGGCCTTGAGCAGCTCGTTGCTCAAAACATACGTTCTGGAAGATTGAGTTTTTCTTCTAACTATCAAGAAGGATTAAATCAAGCAGATTTTGTTTTCATCGCAGTCGGTACACCTTCAGGTGTAGATGGCGAAGCGGATCTTCAATATGTACGGCAGGTGGCAGAGCAAATCGCCGATCTGGTTGACCATCCCATTATTGTTGTAAACAAATCCACCGTTCCTGTTGGTACGGGCGACTGGGTGGCAGATATTATCAAAAAACGCCGAAATGGACGACCACTTGAATTTCATGTAGTTTCTAATCCAGAATTCTTGCGTGAAGGTTCTGCGATCAGTGATTTCATGATGCCTGATCGAGTTGTTCTTGGTTCCATTCATCGTCAATCAGCAGCTTTGGCTGCTCAATTGTATGCTCCTTTACGCTGCCCCATACTCATTACAGATCTGCGCACTGCAGAAATGATCAAGTATGCTTCAAATGCTTTCCTTGCAACCCGCATCTCATTTATCAATGAAATTGCTAATATCTGTGATGAATTAGGCGCAGATGTGACAGAAGTAGCCCGAGGTATGGGTTTGGATAAACGTATCGGTCACTCATTTCTGGATGCTGGTCTGGGATGGGGTGGAAGCTGTTTTCCAAAGGACGTTAAAGCTTTAGCACACATGGCAGTTCTGCATGGAACGCAACCCCAACTTCTCCAGGCTGTTATGGATATAAACAGAAATCAGCGACGGAGAGCGGTCGTAAAATTACGAAAAGCCCTGGGTGGTTTAAACGATAAAACTATAGGTATTCTTGGGCTTTCCTTTAAACCAAACACGGATGATATCCGGGAAGCTCCCGCCCTCGAGATCATTCATCTCTTGATGAACGAAGGCGCAAATATTCAGGCATATGATCCTCAGGCAATGCCTGGCGTGGCGAAAATCATGCCTGCCATAAAACTCTGCTCTGACCCATATCAGGTTGCGGAAAAAGCGGATGCACTGGTATTGGCTACAGAGTGGAATGAATTTAAACAATTGGATTTCGAACGGATCCGTGAAATCATGAATGGATTGGTTGTTCTAGATGGACGTAATCTATGGGATCCTGATACCTTGCGAGGAATGGGCTTTACCTATTTTGGAGTAGGTAGGGGAACCATGAGCAACGGTAATAATGATGCGGATGGAAAATGAGCGTGTTATAATTTTTAAGATTATTTCCGGCTGAAAATCTGATGGAGGAATGGAAATGGATATAACCAACACCCCGTACAAACACTGTGATCTGGTAAAAATTACCGGAAGAGTTGACAGTGCAACCTCTCCCAAATTAGGTGAGGTATTGGATAAGATCATCGAAGAGGGTAGATTCAAGATTGTTTTGGATTTGAGTGAGCTAGATTTTATTTCCAGCGCCGGATTACGCGAATTAATCACCACCCAGAAAGTATGTAAACGATATAACCGGGGTGAAGTCATTCTTGCCCAGGTTCCAGAAAAGATCCTTTACACGCTTGATCTGGCAGGGTTTACTAAATTATTCCGTATTACGAATGATGTTATTAGTGCCGTAGGGAATTTGTAGCCATTAACACTCTAATGACCACCGTGACATTTCCAGGTCGTTATGACAGCCTGGTGGAAATTGCAAAATTCGTCAACGAAGCTGCAAGACAAGCTGGTTTTTCTAATTTAGAACAATACCAGGTCGAGACATCTGTTGATGAGGCTTGCACCAATATCATCGATTATGCCTATCAGGGTGAAAATAAAGGCGATATCGAATGTACGTGTTTAGTTGAACCAGATGAGCTTACCGTGATCCTGGTTGATCACGGTAAGCCTTTCAATCCTGAATATATCCCAATACCCGATACCAATGCCTCGCTTGATGAAAGAAATACGCAAGGGTTGGGTTTGTACATCATGCGTCAATGGATGGATGAAATTCATTTTGAATTTACAAAGGATTGTGGCAATATATTGCGCATGGTGAAGCGTAAAGAGAAAAAACCTTGCTAGAGAATGGCGCGTTTTCTCATCCTTCAGTTTGGAGCCCCCTCTTCAAGTTGGGTGAGCGCTTGCTGAAACAGCCTGATACCAGCCATCAATGTAAGGCAATTATTACTCACATTCAAAAACATTTGCCAGTAAAAGCTCAATTATGGTTGGCGTCACCTTTCTATCCATTGCCAGGTGAACCCCCTGTTCCCCTTATCGATGAAAAATTAACCCCTTCACCTATTCTGCAAGCACAAAGAGAAAAAAGAGGGCTTTCGGGTGATGGTACCAATTTTCGTGCTCTGACACCTGCTTCTGCTTGTTCAGCAGATTGCTGGATCATACCCATGATCGAAGAGAAGAACCTTCTGGGTGTGATTTTGGTTGAGTTCACAGATAAGAACGCAGCCAACAAGGAGAACCTGTCGTATCTTGAAGCATTGGCTGCTTTTGCTGCACTTTCGCTGCAGGTGACTCGACAGGCATATCTTAAGAACTGGCGAAATGAGCAACTTTCATTGGTAAGCTCTGTCAGTGATCAGATCGCCAATGTACAAAACCTCGATGAATTATGTGCCCGCGTCGTCCATTTGATCCAGAAGGCATTTCATTATTATTTTGTTGCAATTTTTACTATCGAACCTGACAGTAAGATCCTAAACTTTAAAGCATCATCCAGCAGTAAAAGGGAAACAGTACGCCCCAGGTTGGATGTTCGATTTGGTGAAGGCATCGTAGGCTATGTTGCTGAATCAGGTATCGAATTCATTGTCCCTGATGTCGAAATTGAGGAACAATATCAGTTCACCAATTATCTTCCCGAAACCCGCTCTGAAATAGCTTTGCCTTTGCGTGTCGAAAATCGCGTTCTGGGTGTTCTAGATGTGCAAAGTAATAAGCCAGATGCATTTCATGAAAACGATCTTCTCGTTTTGCGTGCCCTGGCAGATAACATTGCGGTTGCCATTGAAAGCGCCAGAATGTATAACTGCCTGCAAGAACGAGCAGAACAGATCAGCGCAGTGTTTGAAGTAAGCCGTGCGATAAACTCAATTCTAGAAATCGACCCGCTCTTGGATAAAGTTGTTGAACTGATCCATAAACATTTTAATTTCCCCTATGTTCACCTTTTCACCGTTCATCAGGGACGAAAGAAGATCATTTACCGGACAGGTAGTGGCGCTCGCAGTTCAGCTATGCGAGATTCCGGCTTTGCATACGATATAGATTCGGATTACGGACTCATTCCCTGGGCTGTGCAGGAAAGTAGAACAGTTCTTGTGAATGATGTGGAGAAAGAGGAACGCTATCGCCCCTCTCCCCTTCCACCAGAAAATACACGTTCTGAAATGGCAGTTCCGCTTTCATTTGCTGGTACTGTCTTCGGTGTACTGGATATCCAGAGCGATGTACCAGATGCATTTACAGAGGATGACAAGTCCATTATTGAAACGTTGGCAGGAAGTATTGCTATTGCTATTCGGAATGCCAACCTTTATCGGGCTGAACAATGGCGCCGAGAAGTAGCTGATAGCTTTCGTGATGTTGCTGGCATGATCTCATCGAATATTGTCCTTGATCAGTTGTTGGATACGATTCTTACCCGATTGGAAGCCAGCCTTCCATGTGAAACTTCTGCTATTTGGTTATTAAGTGATGATGGATCAAATCTCGATGACCAAAAGCCTATGCGTCTGGCATCCTGTCATGGTGTGACTGATAATGAAATACTTAAAGTAGCTACAGAAGATGAAAATGTCAGAAACTGGTTAAGACGAGCAACAGACTCCAAAGAACCGATCATACGGAAATCGGATGATCCCTATGGTCCACTTGGAAAAGCCTTAGGATTTGAGCCGGATTATTCTTCCATCGCTGCACCGTTACGTGCAGGAGATGAAACACTGGGTGCCCTTACACTTGCCCATCATACCAGCGGGCGATATGGATCCGAAGCAGCATTGATTTCAGCAACCTTCGCCAGTTATGCCGCTGTCGCCATTCAAAATGCGCGCTTTTTTAGTCAGGCTCAAGATCAGGCATGGATCTCTACCGTGCTGCTCCAAGTTGCTTCTGCCAGCCAGACTGCTACAAATCCCGATGAATTACTAAACACAATCACCCGTCTGACCCCACTATTAGTGGGGGTGAAGAAATGCGCTACTTTCTTATTGGATGAAACCACAAGAAGTTATCTCCTAAAATCGTGGTATGGCTTTGAGGTACCAGGAGATTCACTTATTATCCCTGAGCAAAAAAGCCTGGCTTTTCTTGAAATGAAAGCTCGCATGGAACCCATTTTCCTTCAAGATATTGAATTGGAAATTTTGCTTCCATATCAATCGAACAACAACAATGAAACGAAAATTCTGTTTCCTCTGGCAGCACATGGCACAATCTTTGGCGCACTTCTAGTAATTCATGAACCTTCTGGACAGCATTTGGCAGAACAATCTTTCAATAATGAGAAGCTTGCTATCTTGCAGGGGATTTCTCATCAAGCAGCAACCTTGCTGGAAAACTTGTTGCTGATCGAAGCACGGAACCAAGAAAGTTACGTTACTGAAGTTCTTTTACAAGTGGCGCAAGCTGTAGTCAGCCAGAATGACTTGATGGATATTTTGGAAAACATCATCCAGATGATGCCCATCCTGGTTGGCATCGATATAAGTATTGTTTATTTATGGGATGAAAACACTTACAAGTATCAACCTGCGAAAGCAGCAGCCATTAAAACAGAATGGGTCGAGAAAATGATGAACAAATCATTTTCTGCAGGTGAAAATCCATTACTGGATCAGGTTCGGCTGAGAGATAAACCAGTTTTCTATCCAATGGCTTCAGATGATATTGACCTGGACGAATGGCAAAACTTTATCTGTTTTGATTTGGATGATGAAGAACGCGAAGCGTTTGAACAACAGAATACCCCCTTCTTTCTAGGTTTTCCTCTATCAATGAAAGGGGATTTTTACGGTGTGCTTCTGGCAAAAGAGCGCCAGGCTTCTCCTTCAGTACGCGAAAAACGATTGGAGATCATCAATGGCATCGCCCAGCAGATTTCTCTGGCGATTCAAAATGAACACTTCAACCGTGAGCGCGTCAACCAAGTTAGAATAAACAGCGAGATTCAATTTGCCCGTCGCATTCAAGAAAATTTCCTGCCCGAAAGCCTGCCTGAAGTACCTGGTTGGTCGTTAGCTATCCGTTGGAAGACAGTTAGAGAGGTTGGCGGTGATTTTTATGATATCTACCAGCTTCCTGATGGCAGAATCGTGCTTGTGATCGCAGATGTTTCTGATAAAGGAATGCCTGCTGCACTTTATATGACAGTCACTCGCACGTTGATCCGCAGTTATGCGGCAGAGTTAAGAACCCCTGCAGAGATCCTGCAGAAAGTAAATGATCAGCTTACTTCAGAGCGAAAAACAGCCATGTTCGTAACCGCTGTCGTCGCGCTGCTCGATCCCAAGAATGGTATTTTAACCCTATCCAATGCAGGACATAATCCCCCCATGATCCTCAGAAACAAAAAGGGGAAAGTTGAACGAATACCTCATGGTGGAATAGCTCTCGGAGTAACGGAAGATTGCCAATTGATCAATTACTCCACCATTCTGGCTCCTGGTGACAGCCTGCTTATGTATACCGATGGACTGACAGACGCGATTTCAAGCGAGGGGGAATCTTTCGGTGAGGAACGGCTTGTTACTTTGCTGAAAAACCTAAATAAAAAACCAGCAGCTTTGCTGCTGGAAGAGATTGAAAAAGAAATATCCATTTTTGCGAAAGATATTCCTGCCATCGATGACGTAACAATGGTTGCTATTGCCAGGAATATCCCCGAACTATCACTCCCCGAAAAATAAAACTTTCCAGATTTCCCAATTCTTTGCTGCAACAACGGTTGGTACCGGGGTTGGGGTGTGGATGATTTGAGTACCTTCGGGAGGAATGAGAACGACAACTACATCACCAGGTTTTGCCATATGCCCCTGTTCGCGTGCCCACTCATCTACTGCCTTATCAGATTGGGCATAAGCGATCTTATCTTTTAGACGGGCATTTTCCCTCATTGAGTAATCATACTGCGTCTGGGCAATTTCCAACTGGCTTTTTAGCTTGAACAATTCTGACAGGCGCGAATTCATATCCATCATGAGAAACCCGACGATAATCAGCACTCCAACCAGCAGTATCTGCTTTTTTTCGATCTTTGGACGCTTTTTCTCCATACGCATATCTTACACGAAACAGAATCATTGCGCAAGACGACAAGAAAATTCTTTTCTCTTAATGGGAGAAGCTGGATGAGGGGCAATCCATGAATAATTGGTATCAACCCAAAAACAAAATTTGAAATCTACTTTTAAATACAAAAACCCGCAATTTTCATTGCGAGTCAGTGCCGAAGGAGGGATTTGAACCCTCACGAGGAAATTCCCACTACGCCCTGAACGTAGCGCGTCTGCCAATTCCGCCACTTCGGCTGGTAGGAAGTATTGTATCGGATTTTGCCGTTTTGTCAATGCAAATTGAGGCAAGATGTTTTTGATTGAAAAGAATGTAACAAATGATCAATTATTTGATCCGTTAAAAAGTCAGGGCGAAAGGATTACCTTTCGCCCTGCTTCTTTTCTCTTACCAGGTTCTAGTTTAGTTGAACCACACGGGTTCCCGCGCTCAAAGTATCACTCACCGGGCAACGGCTTTCCATAAATTTCTTGAACTCTTCTATCTTCTCTTCAGGTGAATTGGATTTGATATTAATGGTATACCGGATATCCTGGAATCCTGGCCTTACACCTTCTTTTCCTTTCAAGAAACCGTCAGTATCCAGATCGCCTTCCGATTCTACCCAGATATCCTGCAGGTCAATACCTTTTGCTTTGGCAAATGCTGCCCCTACGATTACCAGGCACGATCCCAAAGAAACCAGCAAATTTTCGACTGGATTAACACCTTTATCTGTACCCCCTAAACTTTCTGGTTCATCAAGAACCAGTTTGAAGTCACGCACTTCATTTACTACTTCCAGACCACCATTTCCTTTTCTGGAAACTGCTTTAAAAGTTGTTTTTGCCATAATTCTTTCTCCTTGAGTCTATAGCGAATTTCTCGCTTAATTTTTCAAACCAAATAATAAAAGATATTTCCTTTTCTTGCCAGATGACAAAGTTTACCTATTTTGTCTTATATTTGTCACTTATTCTATGCGAATATGTCATATGTTTGACAATAATTTATGCAAAGACTAAAATGACTGTGGCTGATTTTTTGCAACTGGATACTCCAATATGCATAGATGGAAAGATAAAACGATCATCGGTCTGACAGGCAATATTGCTACCGGCAAGAGCGTGGTACGCAAAATGCTCGAACAACTTGGTGCCTATGGTATCGATGCTGATGCTTTGGCGCACCGCGCGTTGCTGCCTGATGCTCCAGGATATCAACCAGTTATTGAAGCTTTTGGAAAATGGATCGTTGCATCTGATGGTACGATTGATCGTGTTCGTCTGGGCAGAATCGTTTTTAATGATGCAGATGCTCTCGCCCAGTTGGAAAGTATTATCCATCCACTTGTCTTTCAGGGGATCGATTTCTTGATCCGGAAAGCAAAACAGCACGTTATTGTCATCGAAGCAATTAAACTAATAGAAGCTGGCATTGCAAAGGAATGTGATAGTATTTGGGTTACAACGACCTCTCCAGAAATTCAGATTCAACGCCTGATCCAAAACCGTGGGATGAAGGTTTCAGAAGCTCGTCAACGCGTCAATGCGCAAAATCCCCAATCGGAAAAGATACAGGCTGCTGATGTTGTAATTAACAATGCGGGATCCTTCACAGAATCATACGATCAGGTGGTGGCTGCCTGGAAGAAGATTATCCCTGTTGCTTATTCAGGAACCCGATATTTACCCACCTTGCCTAAAATTGATGCCGATGCCAGCAAAATGATCGTCATCCGGGCAAAACCAGCCCACGCAAACCTGATTGCTGAATTGTACAACCGGTATGCGCTTCGCGATCAGCTTGTCACCACAGAACAGGTCATGGCAGCATTTGGTGAAAAAGCCTTTTTATTGCTGCTGGCTCAACAAAAAGTAATGGGCTTGATGGGTTGGAAAGTGGAAAATCTAGTAGCTTGCACCACAGATATTGGATTAGATAGTACAATTCCTGCATCACAGGCTTTGGTAGCTCTGTTAACTGAAATGGAAAAAGCATCACATGATCTGCAATGTGAAGCCTCAATTGTGACTGTACCAGACGCCTTTGCCAAAATCAATGGAGTCTGGGATCAAATGGGTTATCAACTTCGAACGCCAGAATCCATCACATTCCCTGCCTGGAAAGAAGCTGCGCTGGAATACACTAAACCGGGGAAGAAAGTATATTTTAAACAACTACGAATGGATCGTGTCTTGCGACCGATATAAAAACTGTGTCAGAATTACTGAACGAATTTCTTTTCCTTTTTCAACGCTTGAGCTGGGCAAGTCTAATTGACCTGTTCCTGGTGACAGCCATCTTCTTCACCATTCTGATCGCAGTACGCGATACACAGGCGATGGTGCTTATGCGGGGTGTGATTCTACTGGTGATCTTTCTCAGTTTACTCACCAGTTTGGTCAATCTTCCTGCATTTTCATGGTTGATAAAAACAATCCTTCCTGCTTTGCTTCTGGCGATTCCTGTTATTTTTGCCCCAGAATTACGGCGCGCAATGGAGCGTCTGGGGCGGGCTGGTTTTACGAATATCTTTACGCATAAAGAAAAAGCCAGCAAGCAGCTCATTCAGCAGACCATTCGGGCTGTTGTCACTGCTGCTGCCAGGTTATCAGCAAGACAACACGGAGCATTGATCATCATGCAACGGGTAGACAGCCTGGATGAGTATGTTCATACGGGTGTCAAGATGGATGCCGGGGTAACACCTGAACTATTGCTTCAAGTTTTCTATCCCAACACCCCATTACATGATGGAGCTGTTATTATCTCTAATAATCATCTCACTGCAGCAGCTTGTGTAATGCCGCTCTCCTCCAGTGGTATTTTGAACCGCTCACCCGAACGCCAGATGGGGCTTCGACACCGTGCAGCTCTTGGTATCTCTGAAGCCAGTGATGCGATTGCCCTGGTGGTTTCTGAGGAAACCGGTTCGATTTCCATTGCTCATTCAGGACGTATGATCCGTCGCCTGGATAGTGAACGTCTTGAAAACATTCTTCTGGCGTTCTATAGCCCTGAACAGGCTGGCACCCCCAGTCATTTTCTCAGCCGGTTTTTGAACCTGATCAAAACGAAAGGCAAGCTGGAGGATTAATTGTCATTCTTACGCAGTATCTGGAAGAATATTCCCACTTTTCTTTTGGCTCTCGCATTAGCGATCACCATCTGGATCTCTGCGGTTACAGAAAATGATCCCACAGAAGAGCGAGTCTATTCGAAACCCGTAGCCATAGAATTGATCGGGCAAGATCCCAATCTAGTCCTTACCAATACACCTGAAGAACAGTTATCATTGACTTTACGCGCACCTGCTTCTGTGTGGGAGCAGTTAAGCAGAGACTCCTCCCCTGTGAGAGCAGTTGTCGATCTTTCAGGATTGGAGCCAGGCGCCCATGAATTGCCCGTACAGGTGCAGATAGGCATTCGACCCATCGAAATCGTCAGCTATTCACCTTCTACTATTGATGTTTCATTAGAGGTATTGTCCAGCCATAGCTTCCCGATCCAGATAACCGAAAGAGGGGAACCAGGAGTTGGTTATGAAGCCGCAGAACCCACCATTAATCCCACGGTTGCTAACGTAAGTGGTCCAGAAAGCCTTGTTAAGAAAGTTACTGAGGTAAGAGCAGTATTGGACCTGAACAATGCAACAGAAGATATCGAACGCAGTTTAGTGCTGCAGGCTCTTGATGCGAATGAAAGTGTTGTTAATGGGTTAACGATCACTCCTGATAAAATTGATCTTAGAGTGGGTATTACACAAAGAGGTGGGTATCGAAATGTGGTTGTGAAAGTAGTGGTAAATGGAACCGTAGCTCCCGGTTATCGTGTCACCAATATTTCAGTATTCCCTCCCGCCATTACGGTTTTCTCTTCTGACCCACGATTAGTGGATAACCTGCCTGGTTATGTCGAAACGACCTCATTGGATTTGACAGGAGCTAAAGATGATGTTGATGAAAAAGTGCCCTTATTGTTGCCTTCAGGAATTTCTGTGGTGGGAGACCAACTGGTAGAAGTTCAGGTAGGTGTTGCTGCCATTGAAGGCAGCCAGACTTTTGAAAATATGCACATCACTATTATTGGGCTTGAAAATGGTTTACAGGCTACTGCCTCGCCAGATGTAGTTGATGTCATAGTATCTGGTCCTTTGCCCGAGCTTGAAAAA
Source organism: Anaerolineaceae bacterium (assembly GCA_034430215.1). Classification (GTDB taxonomy): domain Bacteria; phylum Chloroflexota; class Anaerolineae; order Anaerolineales; family Anaerolineaceae; genus UBA4782. Next base: position 47,257 of record DAOUFE010000027.1, read on the forward strand.
CTGACAGCGCAAAATATTCAAATCATTCTTGATCTATCAGGAGAAACAGTAGGGAAGATCAATCGTACTCCACGAGTAGAATTCCCCAGCGAAGAAATTCGCCTGGAATCCCTGCTACCATCTTCTATTGAAATCACAATTACCAAGGCGGGAACAACCCAGCCTTAATACCAGGATGTAAAAATATGTCAAAACCAGTAGTTGCTTTAGTTGGCCGGCCAAATGTCGGAAAAAGTACTTTTTTCAATCGCTTAGCAGGTGAACCTCTGGCAATCGTGGATGATACGCCTGGTACCACACGTGACCGAATTCTTGCGGAAGCAGAATGGAATGGCCGCGAGTTTCATATAATTGATACTGGCGGTATTGATCCCACTACTGGCGGAAGAGAGCCATTATCCATAGGGTCTGCAGATTTTATTCGTGAAATTCGTGAACAGGCATCTTTAGCTATCGAAGCTGCAGATGTTGTTTTATTTATCGCTGATGCAACCACAGGGGTGACACCTGCAGATATGGAAGTTGCCCGCTTATTACGAAAAAACCAGAAAGTGGTCGAAGGAAAAGAGATTCCTCCCATCTTGTTGGTGGTAAATAAAGCAGATAATGCTACATTAAGAGAAAACGCTCCCCAGTTTTACGAATTGGGATTAGGTGATCCTTATCCCATTTCTGCAGTGCATGGTACTGGAACCGGAGACCTGCTGGATGCCCTGGTTGAGAATTTTTCACCCGAAGAAGAAGGAACGGTCGATGAATCCGTCAAGATCGCTATTGTTGGCAAACCAAATGTAGGTAAATCCAGCTTGCTCAACAAATTAATAGGAGAAGAACGGGCGATCGTTAGCCCGATTCCAGGCACAACACGAGATGCGGTGGATACTCAATTAACATTTCAAGATATCCCCATCACACTCATCGATACCGCTGGTATCCGGCGAAGAGGGAAGATCGATCGGGGTGTGGAAAAGTACAGCGTGATACGTTCGTTACGCGCCATCGAGCGCTGCGATGTTGCCTTATTGGTGATTGACGCTACCGTAGGGATCAGCGCACAGGACGCTCATATTGCCGGTTTTATTCTGGAATCATGGAAAAGCACTGTGGTGGTTGTTAACAAATGGGATGCTGTACCAAAAGATACCTACACCATGAGCAGTTATACCGAAAAGATTCGGCAAGAACTAAACTTTCTAAGTTATGTTCCCATCTTATTCATTTCAGCCAAGACCGGGCAAAGAGTCGATCAGGTTCTCCCAATGGCGCTAAAAGTACAGGAAGAAAGATTGCTTCGTTTGACCACCGCCCAATTAAACCTGGTATTACACCAGGCTCAGGATGATCACGCAGCACCTTCACGCACTGGTAGAAACCTTCGCCTGTATTATGGCACCCAGGTACGCACAGATCCGCCAACTTTTATGATCTATGTGAATGATCCAAAATTGGCGCACTTTACATACCTGCGATATCTTGAAAATCAACTGCGAAAAGAATTTCCGTTTACAGGTACGCCAATCAGATTAGTATTAAAACCCAGACGTTAATCCAGATTGTCCGCTGTCACCACTCCGCTATCCCCCATTCCCCCTTCATCCAGGTCTGGGAGTTCTTGTTCGATCTGGTCGGGTGTTTGCCCTTTTTCCAGGCGATCAACCACCTCATCGAACTCCGGACCCATTTCTTCGCCAACCTCACCTTGCATTTCTCGCATCATTTTCCCAAGTGCACGTGGGTCTTCATCAATACTATCCAACCGATCATTATCGGCAAAAGCAGCCATGCGGCTTTCATTCGATCGCAATACGCGGATGCGATTAATGCGTCGTTGAACATTTTCACTGGAGCAATGCGGGCAGCTAATCTTTTTGCTTCCATAATCCTTATAACTTATGAAAATCGAAAAAAGCTTTCTGCAATGCTGACAGATATATTCATAATTTGGCACAGCACCCTCCAAAAGATTTGAACATATTCCATTATAATCAAAAGGGTAAATTTATTGCGAGAAGGTTTTACATCTCGTGCAAAGAATAAGGTAGTTTATAATCATTAAGTTTTATATAGTGCTGCATACTTAATCACTTTAATAAATGGAACCTTATGGAAAAATCCTCGACCATAAATGAAACATTCGAATTTAAACTCCCAGCCAAACAACCCGTTTTGGTGGTGATCTCAGGTCTATCAGGATCAGGAAAAGATGCCGTGCTTAAAGGGTTGAAAACCGCATATCCTGAAGCACATTATGTCGTAACCTGCACTGATCGCGCCCCCCGTCCAGGAGAAGTCCACGGCGTAGATTACTTCTTTGTCACTACCGATGAATTCAAACGGATGATTGCAAATGATGAGCTGATCGAATATTCTTGGGTCTACGAGCAGTACAAAGGTGGGCTGAAAAAGCAGATATTTGATGCATTGAATCAAGGGAAAGATGTCATTATGCGGTTGGATGTACAGGGTGCAGAAAAGATCAAAGCCAAATTTCCTGAAGCCATTTTGATCTTTATTTCACCTGCATCAGATAAAGAATGGCGTAGCCGTCTCATTAATAGGAAGACTGATACGCCTGAACAAATCAAGGTAAGATTGGAAACCGCAAAACAAGAAATGGAAAAGTTAGATATTTTTGATTACTTTGTACTTAATGCTGAGCATCAGCTCGATAAAGCAATCGCAGATATTATTTCCATCATTCAAACTGAACATAGCCGAGTTCATCAAAGAAAGATTGTTGCATGAGTGCATATCCGCCCCCGCCCCCAGTTTCAACAAATCCCGAAAGCTATCGAGAAGCACCGCCCATCCAGGTGCAGATCAAGTCTCCGCAAGTCAAGCCAATAGCGACCTATGTCCTGGTTGGGATCACGATTTTTTTCTATTTATTTCAAGCCTTAAGCAAGCTTCTCTATGGAGGAGCAGATTTTCCAGCAGCTCTTGGCGCCAAGGTTAACCAATATATCGAGTTGGGACAGGTTTGGCGGTTCATTACCCCAATTTTTCTACATGGCTCAATATTACACATCGCATTGAATATGTACGCATTGTTCGTACTTGGTCCTTCTCTAGAACGCTTCTACGGTCACTTCCGATTCTTGATGCTTTACTTTGTTGGCGGATTCTGTGGGAACGTAGTTTCTTATATCATGTCTACCAACAATTCGCTCGGCGCATCAACCGCAATATTTGCGTTGATCTTAGCGCAGACGGTATTTGTGTATCAGAACCGCAAATTCTTTGGTTCCAGGGCGAAAAGCATGCTCGTCAATATGGGTTTTATCGTAATCCTGAACCTTGTCCTTGGTTTATCTCCAGGCATTGATAACTGGGGTCATTTGGGAGGGTTGATTGGAGGAGCGATTTTCTCCTGGTTTGCAGGCCCAATTTTGGAGCTTGAAGGTTTTCCTCCCATCCTCTCAATGAAGGATAAAAGAGACAACAAACGAGCTTTATTGATATTTCTTGCGATCCTGGTTGTGGCAGGTGGCATTGCAATCGCAAAGATCATGAGCTGATTAGACCCAAAAGCTTCTACCCATCCTAAACAATTGCATCTTTCACTAATTCAGTTGATTCCTGTACGGCAACATGATTTACTTCGATATTCCGTACAGCAGGCATCAAACCTAATATTGCTACGATCAGAAAACATCCCACAGCCCCAATAAAATAACAGGAACGTACACCCAGGCTATCTGCAATTGGACCTGCGATTAACATTGCAGGTACCATTAAGAAGGTTGCCATGCTGCTCATGGTAGAAAAAACCCTGCCCTGCATTTCTGGAGCAACTTTCGATTGTACGATCGCTGATAGTGGACCATTCGCGAGAGGTATGGAAATACCAACAATAGCTGCCCCAATCACCGCCTCGATGAACAATGATTCCTGAGCAAGAGCCGTTACCAAAGTGCCTATGGAAATTCCAATGATACCCATAAAGGAAGTCCATATAAGGCGTTTGAAACCACCCCATGCAGTCAAGAGTAAGCCACCCGCAACTGCCCCAATCCCGAAAAGAGCCTGGAGAAGGCTGAGATGCCAGGCCTGTCCATGAAAATGCTGGGTCACCAAAAGAGGCATCAATGAATCTGTTGGTATAAGGAAAAAGTTAATGAAGGATGCGCCGATCAACAAAGCAAACAAGCCAGACCATTTGTATAAATATTTAAAACCTTCTCCAACATCTTTTACTAATTGTCTGGGAGTTATTGATTGAGCAATCTGCATCATCTTTGGTTGTGGAATAGTAACGAAAAACAGTGTACCAACCGCAATCGCTGCTGTTCCTATATCAATGAAAAGAACACCAAAAAGAGGCATGATTTCCAAACACAAAGCTCCAAGAGGAGGACCAAAGATATTCAAGGCTCCACGAATTGTCTGATTCAATCCAGAAATTCGGGCTAATTCTTTCTCTGGAACCATCAAAGAAGTAGATGCATTCATTGCAGGCCAATGGAATATTCCACCCAATGATCGGATGAATAACAGAATAAAAACATGCCAGACTTGAACGACATCCAGCCAAAACAATATTCCAAGAAATAAAGTGGCAATAGCTATCCCAGCATCTGCCAGGATCATGACTTTCTTCCGTTTCATTCGGTCAACAATCGCGCCAGCAAAAGGACTGAGAAATGCTTCAGGGATCAATGCAACCAGTGTAGCAGTGGTAAGGATAACAGCGGAACCTGTTGTCTTTGTCATCCACCAAACCAATGCAAAAGAGACCAGGCTGCTTCCTAAAAGAGAAAAAGCCTGACCGATCCATACTATAAAAAATGTTTTCTTCCAGTTTTTTGGTGTTTCAGTAGAGTTGATTTCTGTGTTCATTCTATGTAAACTTCTATATGTTCATTGTCTTTATCATCGGTAACATCAACAATTTTGCCAATAGTCCCCGATTCGATAAAATGCATGATCTGTTCGGTATCCAGCGCTTCGATTTCTGGCGACAGACGCATTCCCATTTTCAATCCCGCGCCAACAAGACTGGTTGGAACACGAATGTTCACCCGTGATCTGCCAGTTTCTGCATCAGTTACTTTTACTCGCAGCCATTTTCCACCCGTTTTGGATGCGCCTGAAAGGTCTTCAGGTTTTTTTGCTTGTTTTTCTTGAGACTCAAGTGCCAATAAAAGCTCTACCGCTTGTTCAGCGGTGATTTTGGAATCCTCAACCATTTTCAATACTTTTAGGCGTTCTTCTGTTGAGACCATCATGCACCTTCCTACACATTATTTGCTTCAACAAAGGGCTTTTTACCCTGCAGCAATTGTTGAGCATCTTCAAAACTGATCTTCCCTTCAGCCAGTTCATCCAGAATTTGGTGTCGGTCTTCATCTTTCAACCGGGCAGGAGTTTCTTCTTTACTAGGTTCATACCCCAAAGCACGTAAAATATCATAAAGCCGGTTACGAAGCGTGGGATAGGATAGTTTTAATTCATCTTCAAGGCGTGTAAAGCGACCTTCACAGCGAATAAATGCCATTACAAATTGAATCTGCTCTGGAGTGAGGTTGGCAAGAGGATTGTTACTGGGTAAAAAATGACCCTCAATAGTTGTATCGCAATGGGCACAGTACAAACGCGTAACATTTAAGGGGTTATTGCAGACCGGGCATGAAGCAGGTTGTGGGTACATAAACTTCCTCTTCTTACAAATTTTTTGTAATCAACGAGCGGATTTACTTATCCTTTAATAATTAATATATACATATTCGTTATATTTAACTCATTATAACGATTATTGAATTATTGTCAATATCTAGTTATATTTATCGCAATAATATATTGATTATTTTAAAACTATTCATTCTTTGCTCTTTCCCCCAATAAAAACCAGTTTCCCAGACGATCATCTACATCTTTCGGTGCCCTGTCAAAATAAATTTCGAATATTCTGCCCTCTCTGGTTTCAACCTGAAATGAATATCTCCCTACTCCCCACGAACCTTGAGTTGAAGCTCTTGCCGCATGCTGCGGTTGCATATTTCTTTTCATTCTCCCTTTTCGCGAAAAATCCGTCCATGAACTTATTTCACGGATGATCTCATACCACGTGCCATCCCAAAAGAAAGCATCCGGGCATGGTGGGCTTTTTGCAAAGAGAGGAGGTGTTTTAAAACGAACTTCTACCTTTTGATCAATAAATTGGAGCATTTTCATCGATAGTAATTGTACTGCCAAACAACGATGGATTATGCTCTATCCGTTTTCCATTGACTAAAATATATGGCAGCACTTTATCAACTGGCACTCCAGCCCGACGCAAAGAACCAATATCTTTCATTGTGTTTTTGATCCGCTGTTCTAACACTCTTCGTGCAGTTTTTGCCCCAATACCAGGTATCCTCATTAGTTCTCCAAACTCTGCCCGGTTAATCTCAATTGGTTGTTGACGATAATGCTGATCAGCCCACCAGATTTTCGGATCCTGGGTTTCATCCAGGATGCCATACTGGTTGATAGGCAGTTCTTCAAGCTCAAAACCATAATCTCGTAAAAGAAAATCTGATTGATACAACCTTAGTACGCGAATTTTCGATGCTGCCAGCAATCCATCGAATGGAGTATTTTCAATGGGTGTAAATCCAGAATAATAAATACGCTGTACCATCATTTTTCGATGCAGTTTTAACCCCATGGTCAACAATTCCAGATCAGTTTCGCCACCCGCTCCCACTACGAATTGTGTCGTGCTGGATGGCCAATGCCCCTTCCAACCTTGTGCGGGATCCATTGTCTGGCGAATGGAATTGATCCATTGAATTCTCTTCAATAAATCTTTTACAGCAGGCTTTTGCGGTGCCAGGGTATGTAAAACATGATCCACTGGCGCTTCGAGATTTATGCTGACTCGATCGGCCAGTTGCATCGCTCTTTTTACTTGATCAAACTCACTCCCCGGCATGATCTTAAGATGCAGATACCCAAAATAGCCCATCTTCTTCCGCAGAATCTCTGCGGTGTCCAAGATTTTATCCTGAGTTCTGACTCCCCCACCACAGATTCCCGAACTCAGGAAAAACCCATCCAATAATCCCGCCTGCCATAAACCCATGAATTGCTTAGCCATTTCATCCGGTTGAAGAGTATTTCGCTTTCCATCTCTCCCTAATCGGAAGGCGCAATAATTGCAATTATTTTCACATGCAGAAGAAAGGACTGTTTTTAAAAGCCGAACTACTCCTTTGCCAGATGTTACATGAGATATTTGAGGGGGGCAGTTTTCATTGACTGTTAATTCAGAGCTATCGCATAATGACGCATCTTCAACTTCTGGACAATATCTTGAAAGATTATTGGACATCGGGTTTTCCATAGTTCTATTATAGAACAATTGTTCTTCTTGAGTCAAGGTTGCTATCAGGTAAAATAAAATTATCCTCAGGAGATTATCATGTTGGAACTTGAAAAGATCATTACGCCCACCTTGCTTCTGGATGAAAGAAAAACCAGGCAGCACATTATCAATATGGTTGAAAAAGCGCAAAAAGCATCCATTCGATTGCGACCGCATTTCAAAACGCACCAATCCGCGGCTGTCGGAGAATGGTTTCGCGAAGCAGGAGTAAAATGCATCACCTGTTCTTCATTGCAAATGGCAGCGTATTTTGTAGCACATGGTTGGAATGATATTCTGGTTGCTTTTCCTGTCAATATTCGTGAAATTACTCTAATCAATCAACTTGCATCCACAATTCATCTGGGTTTACTGGTGGAATCCACCTATAGCGTGCAATTTCTGGATGCCAATCTGAAATCTTCTGTAGATATTTGGATAAAGATCGACAGTGGTGCTGGACGTACAGGTATTGCCACGTCTGATACATCTCTAGTGGCTGATATCTGCCAGATAGTACAAAAATCATCACTCATGCATCTACGCGGGATACTGACTCATGCTGGACAAACATATCATTCTACCAATCCCAGCCATGCCGCCGGAACCTACCAAGCAAGCGTCGATCTCATGACCCAATTGCGGTTTAAATTGGAAATGCAAGGCATTCATAATCTCGAAATCTCTGTGGGAGATACTCCGGGTTGTGTGCTCGCTGACGATCTTGGTAAAGTTGATGAGATTCGACCAGGAAATTTTGTTTTCTTTGATGCTATGCAGGCATATATCGGTAGCTGTACTGTTGAAGATATATCCGTTGCGGTTGCCTGCCCAATTGTTGCGATCCACCCTGAATTGGAAAAGGTTGTTATATATGGCGGAGCGATCCACCTTTCCAGCGAAAATTTTCTACTTGGAGATCAAAAAGCATATGGTCTGCCTGCCTTGTTAACTGCAGAAGGTTGGAGCAATCCCATTCCTGGTGGCTATGTACGGAGTCTTTCTCAAGAACATGGCATCGTTCATGTCCATTATGAGGTTTGTAATTCTCTTAATCCAGGCGATTTGATCGCGATCATTCCTGCTCATTCCTGTATTACAGTAAGTTGCTTGAAGAAATATCTCACCCTGGAAGGTGAGATATTAGAAACGATGAACTGCTAGTTTTCTAGTGAAAAATGAGAGGAATGGGGGTAAAGGTAATAAGAAAAACGATCAGCGCTAAAACACCTATCCATTTCCGTTTGGCGTCCAGTGGAGTGATCAAATCCAGTGGTTCAGCCTGTGTTCGACCAATTAAGAAGATGATTCCTGCCCACAACCACCAACCATCCCAAAGAAAACCCATCAGCGCTAAAGTAATCAAGATGGCATAGAAAATCCGTTTTGACCATGCTTTCCCAAACAAAACATTGATGACATGCCCACCATCAAGTTGACCCGCTGGAATGAGGTTGACAGCAGTTACAAACAATCCTGCCCACCCAGCCCACGCCACAGGGTGTAGCATTACATCGGTACCCCCTATTGGAATGGGGTTACTGGTAAAGAAGTATCGAACCCAATAAAGAAAAGGTGAAAGGTTGCCATAATCTACCGGGGAAGGTAATAATTTACCAAAAACGGTAAATTTTGCGAAGAGATAAAGTAATGAATTTCCTTCAAGAATACCCATTGCAGGAGGAATCGAAGCAGTCACTGTACCCAGCGATGAAAGTTTCAACCCCAATAACAGAACAGGAATTGCTACTGCCATTCCAGCCAGAGGTCCTGCTACGCCTATATCCAGCAATTCACGGCGGTTACGAGGAATGGATTTCATATTAATAAAAGCACCCATAGTACCGAAAATACCAAACGGCGGTGGCATGGGGATAAAATATGGCAGGCTGACTGCCACCTTATTTTTTCTTCCCATCAGATAATGACCAAATTCATGTGCAGCCAAAATTGCCAGCAAGGCAACCGTGAAAGACCATCCGCGTGCAATAATAGCACCCAGCATAGGGAAAAAGCCTGTTGGCAATGGCTCACTGCCACTCAATCCACCTGCGGCGAATACACTGATGATGGTAAAGACGAATAATATCAGGTTTATCCACGGGTTGGATGGTCTAGGATGGATCACCCCTTTGACAAGCAATATCACATGCCTGTCACCTTCCCACCGGAATAATGGAGTAAAGTCGTATGGCTTTAATGCTTCTTCCAGTTGTTTGTAGACGGCAGCAGTATCCTCTTGATAGATTTTCCCACGGTACCGAACCACATAATTCTGGTTTGGACTTCCCAATGTAGTATCTTCAACACGCATGACGCGCCGGATAATCACATCCACCTGTTCTGGATTGGGAAGAAGGTTTTCAGTCACAGGAAATTGTTGATCCATAGGTCACCATTTTTTCAAGTATCGGTGAAAAACAGGCGGGAATGGATGGGAGTCGAACCCACCACGGCTCGCAAAGCGACCCGTCACCGGTTTTGAAGACCGGGAAGCCCACCAGGACCTTGCCATTCCCGAATTAAGCATACCGCAACCGGATTTTACTGTCAATAAAACTAAATATCGAAGAACTTTCTGCTGAAAGATAACAGACAAAGGATTTGTTGATTTATAATTAGTTATTCACCCAATTCTTGTATCATTTTGATAATTTTTCTTAAACAACCCAAAGCCAGTATTTCTCAGGAGGAATCATGAGCCAGGCTCAACCAATATGCCCTAACTGTCATAATCCTATCCGCTCAGGTGCCCGTTTTTGCCCGACCTGTGGTTTTCAAATCACTCAACAACCCGCTCCTCAATATACCCCTGTTGCTCAACCACAGCAACAGAAGAAAAGCCGTTGGTGGATCTGGGTACTTTTGGTTATTGTTTTATGCATCGCTTTGGTTGGATGTCTTGTACTGGGATATTTCTTTATACCAGGGGTACGTGATAAAGTTGGGGATATTGGGTTGATTTCTTTCACCACTTCGACTCCAATCATTGAAAAAACTGAAACATCAGAACCTGAAGATACCCCCACACCAGAGATTACACCACCCACATCTGAAATAACCGAGACGGTTGTCGTAACGGAAATTCCACCCACCGAAGTACCCGCTGAGGGGTACAACTTTTCGTACGACAATATCACAATGGTTATCCCTTATGAAGTAGCCAGCAGCGCAGAAGGCGAGACTATCGAAGGATATACCACAGGTGCATATTGGGAAGTTCTCCCTGATTACAACGTTTGCAATCTTGAGGGTTACCCCCTGAGCATTACATTTCACTCACCCATCATCCAGGTCTTTCCTGTCGATGAATATGTCAGTTTGAATCCAGATGTGTCAACGGTTATTGACCAACTGAATACACTGCTAGCTTCTCATGATTATGCTCCATCGAGTCTGCCATTCTTGCCATATTGGAATGCAGGTGCTTTGTTTACCGCGCGTGTTGAATACCTGGATTTCCAAAACGGTTCGGGGGTACGGTACCTCACCCAATATGGTCAGGCTTTTTGGCCGATAAATAACTACGATATGTTTTATACATTTCAGGGTATTACAAACGATGGAAAGTATTACATTTCAGCAGTACTTCCAATATCTCATCCGAATCTTCCACAAATGGGTGATGAATACACTGGTTCTATAGATGATCTTTATGCCAATTTTGATGGGTATTTAAGTGCTATACTGCCTGAGATCAATGGATGGGGAGATAATGAATTCACACCGACGATTTCCGGGTTAGATGCATTGATTGAATCGATCTACATCCAGTAAAAACTACTTTCATTTAAACTTCCATAAAAAGCAGAGCATCCTGCTCTGCTTTTTATATTAAGCAAATTGACCTCTTGTAATATATTCAAATGCCTGTATAATTCGCCCCTGGTCAAAAAATATTACTTTTATAAGGACAGAATGGAAAATTTAGCCTCACTTATCTATTCACAAGAGGATCAGGCAGGTAATGAAGGGGATGAGCCCCCTGACCCCACTCCGCAACCGGCTGGACCATGGCGTGTGGCTGTCATCGCCAATCTAAAAGGCGAACACACTCTCACCAGTCAAGGCCCTTCTGATGCCGGTGCGGAATTTGACAAACCTGAAACTATTCAGGCAATCCAGAAGGCAATAGAAACAGATCATCATACGACCGTATTTTTAAACGCCGATGCCACCTTGCCGCTTCGGTTGAGTACGATGTTGCCTGATATTTGCTTTAACATTGCTGAGGGTGTTGGTGGTGATGCCCGCGAAGCCCAGGTACCTGCTTTGCTGGAAATGCTCCACATTCCTTATACAGCCTCCCGTGTCCTGGCAAATGCCATCAGTCTGGATAAAACCATGACGAAAAAGATCTGGCGAGATGCAGGTCTGCCAACAGCCTATTTCCAGGAATTCACCACTGGTGAAGAAGCACTCGATGCACAATTGGAATTTCCTCTCTTTGTAAAACCAGCTCGAGAAGGCACCGGGATGGGGATGGATGCTGGCTCGATTGTTCACAACATCGATGAACTACGCGCACGTGTAGCCTGGGTTATCCACAGTTACCAGCAGCCCGCCCTGGTGGAGGAATTCTTGCCTGGTCGAGAATTTACTGTGGCAGTTCTGGGACGAGAAGATGCCCTGAAATACACTCGCCATCCCGAATGGTATGAATCCGATGGATTCGTCCGGCTTCCTGTTGAAGAAGTGGATAATTCTTTTTCAGCCACTCCTGGTGTGTATGGCAATTTTACAAAGACGCTGCACTTTGGTGAGGAAGGCATTCCAGGATTTTTATGCCCTGCACCAATCCCTGCAGATCTGACAACAGAACTACAGAATCTGGCAATTAAAGCGCATAAAGCCATCGGTTCACTGGATGTATCACGCGTAGATATCCGCATGGATGCACATGGCCAACCACGGTTGATCGAGATCAACACCCTGCCGGGATTAACCCCTGATTTTTCAGATCTTTGTGTGATCTGCAACGCTGCGGGTATCCAATATACCGATCTAATCCTGGAAATTCTACATCTGGGTGCATCCCGATATGGATTGCTTTCTCTTGAACCAGTACCAGAAACAGCCGTTGTGCCGTTTCCCAATCGCGAAACAGTACAAGTTTTGCGTACTCTGCAACAATTCGAATAAAACACTCAAAAATAATTAAAAATGCTCTGGCTAAATTATTAGCCAGAGCATTTAAATTCCTAAAGATCAGATCAAATCAGTTCTTGCCGCATTCCCTCTAATTGCCCGGCAACCGATCCATCAACAATTCGGTCATCAACACGGATCACCAAACCTCCCAAAATTCCGGGATCAACTTTGAATTGAATGACACCATTTGCACTCATGGATTTTGCCAGGTCATGGCGAATGGTGTTCTGTTCATCGACGCTTAACGGTAGTGCGCTGGTCACTTCAGCTTTGGTGCCTTGATAGTCGAACTGATCAAGTAAAGTCAGTTTTCCAGCTTTTACACCAGAGAAGAATTCTTCCAGTAAAGCGCGCTGACGTTTTTCGTCGTGAAGGAGTGATTCTCCGATCAATTTATGGCTGGCAGCCATTGCCAAAGAAATAACCTGACCGCGTAATTCACCCAGCATGCGTGAACGATCCTGCTCTACTTCTGCCAATGCAACTTCACGAGCCTTCTTGATCTCTTCATCTGAACGGGCTTTCAAATCATGCTCTACTTTGCTGGCGCGAGCGGTTGCTTCGCGTAAAATCTCTGCAGCCTTTGCCTGTGCCTCGGTAATAATTCTTTCGGCTTCGGTTTCTGCATTCGCACGTGCATCTGCTGCAATTCGGGCATCTTCCAGGCTTTGTGCGATGGTAATTTTTCTTTTTTCCATCACTTTCATTAAGGGTTTATATACCCATGCTCGTAGCACTACAAAAATAATAGCAAAATTGAATATCTGAACAATCAATAATCCAAGATTAATACCTAGCTTTTCCAAGGGTTATACCTCCTTGCACCGCAATGAATTAAAGAACAAAGAGCATCAAAAATGCGATCACAAGGCAGTAAATCGCAATTGCTTCAGAGAATGCAATACCCAAAATCATATTAGTGAACAGGTTGCTGTAGGAATCTGGGTTTCGAGCCATACCTTCCAATGCTCCCATCACAGATAAACCAATACCAACACCTCCGCCCAATGCACCGATCATAGAGAGCCCTGCTCCAATAAATTTTGCCGCCTGAACAATATCACCAGTCATTTGATTCGATCCTCCACGAGATGAAATCCGTTTATTTACAGAATTATGCTTTATGACGCCGCATGCTCTTCGCTACCATGCCCCTGCGTAGCTTGTGCCATAAAGACCATAGTCAACATACCAAAAACGAATGCCTGAATTACACCCATAAATAATTCAAACATATAAATGAGCGATGGGAAAAATACTGGCAGCATCGATCCGACAATTGCTACCAAAACCACACCGGAGAACATAACACCAAACAAACGGAAAGAGAACGACAATAACTTTGCACATTCCGAGATCAACTCAAGCAAACCCACAATGAAATCCATAAAACCAAAGATGGGTTTTTTGAATATTGTGAGTGTATTGAAGAATTTGGAAAAATAACGCGGACCTTGAGCCTGTACACCGATCACCTGAGTCATAAAAACAGAAATGATCGCAAGTGCAACCGTAAAATTAAGGTCGGTAGATGCACCACGCAAGAAAGCCTTGACCGTATATCCTGCTCCGACTGCAGCTGTACCCGCTTTGATCGTATACACATTCCCAAATAAATGCTGTGCAGGCGCGCCATTATCGATCGGTTCCAATATACCAATAGATTCAAATCCTGGCAGTAATTTGATCAAGTTGTTAAATAATACAAGGATGATGAATGTAGCGAACCAGGGGAAAATCTTCTTTGCCCAACGCCCGGCGGATGACTCAGTCAGATTGTAGAGCAAATCTAGTAGCGTCTCAAAAGCTCCAGCAATCCCCGAAGGGATCAGGCTGCCTTTTTTCGACCACCGGTAAATACTATAGGCAATAAGAATTATGATGATATCTACAAGAACCGTGGCAATCAGCGTATTCGTAAAAGGAATCTCACCGATCCAGGGCAATGTCACTAATGGTTTTTCGGTAATTGCTTCTGGAGCCACTTGAATATGAGGACGTACTGGGGCAATGATGTTTGTTCCAATAATTGTCAAAATGGAAAAAAGTAAAATCCACCAGCGGTTAATTCCCCATCGCCAGCGAGGTTTTTTAACCGTAGAGGTTTCAACGGGATTGGTCTGTTCCAATGTTATTCCGCTCCTCTAAATTCTTCGGCTTGCTTATATCAGCACGCATTTTTGCTATTGTTTTGCGTGCGATCAGCAGCATGAGAATCACCGACACAGGAATACTTACCAAAAGGAATACTATGGTATACGTGGGTTTTGTACCAAAGTGATTATCCAGCCACAATCCACCGAAGAGCGCACCTAAAAGAATTGCCAACGTGACACAGCCTACCTGGGCTACCAGCACAGCAATTATCACATTTACGGTGCGCTGCTTTTGGTCTTCCTTTCCGGAATTCGGTAAATTCATCTAAAAGATTATAACAGAACGAAAAATCAGCGTCAACCAAAGGGTATTTACGGTTTTGTTACCTGCCTAAAGAACACCTAAATTATTCTAGTATTTTGGATAAAAAATCCGCAAAATCGTAGAAGAAGTCGAACTTAATAATTTTTCCTTCTCTAGCTATGCCCCTACCATAATCTACTTATCACGCAGGCTTGAATGTGAGATAATATTTCATACTTATGACAAACAAGCCTTTACGAATCCTTTCCATTTTTGGCACCCGTCCCGAAGCAGTAAAAATGGCGCCGGTGGTTCATGCCCTTAAAAAGCATCCTGAAATTCAATCCATGGTTTGTGTCACTGCTCAACATCGCCAGATGCTTGATCAGATACTCACCCTGTTCAATATCCAACCCGATTACGATCTGGATCTGATGCAGCCCAATCAATCCCTTGCAACTCTGACTGCGGGAATTTTTACTGATCTTGATCCTGTACTGAAGAAGACCAAACCAGATTGGATCCTGATTCAAGGTGATACTACTACCGTGATGGTTTCTGCACTGCTTGCTTATTACAACCAGATCAAAGTCGGGCATGTCGAAGCCGGGTTGCGTACTTTCGATAAGTGGCAGCCCTTTCCCGAGGAGATCAACCGGCGGGTGGCTGGTGTGGTAGCAGATCTTCATTTTGCTCCTACTCGTTGGAGTAAGAACAACCTTTTAAAAGAAGGCGTACCTGATTGGCGGATCACAGTGACAGGCAATCCTGTGATCGATGCTTTGTATAACATCAAAGAACGCCCTGCCCCACAAGAGATCGATGAGCTTCTTGTCAGAACAGGAGTGAATTCCTCAAAGCAAAAGAAGCTAATTTTAGTCACAGCCCACCGGCGAGAGAATTTTGGTGAACCGTTGGAGAATATCTGCGCTGCATTTAAGAAACTGGCAGAAAAATATCATGACCAGATTTGCTTCATTTATCCCGTTCATCTCAACCCTAATGTGCAGGAACCTGTGCACCGTTTGCTGGATGGAATTGATAATATTTTCCTGCTTCCGCCGATGGATTATCTTCCCCTGATCCACCTCATGAAACATGCTACCCTGGTACTTACCGATTCAGGTGGCATTCAAGAGGAAGCCACAGCACTGGGAATTCCTACATTGGTCTTGCGCAATGTAACCGAACGCCCCGAAGGAGTAGAAGCAGGTGTACTCAAACTGGTGGGTACGGATGTTGACCTGATTGTGCATACCTGCACGCAATTGCTGGAAGACCAGTGTGCTTATCAACAAATGGCAAGGGCTCAAAATCCCTTTGGCGATGGTCATGCCGCAGAGCGTATCATTGAAGCATTGCTTGCATATAAGGAACCTTATGGCGCATAAAGACCTGTATAGTCGCCTCGTTTATGCTCGTACTTCAAAGATTTGGGGCAAACCTGTCTATGGGATCCTGAAATTACTGGGCAGCGAAATCCCGCGATCAGTACCGATTGGTGAAAATTTTGAGCTGGTACATGGCGGGTTTGGGGTGGTCATCCATTCCAAATCGGTTATCGGAAAGAATGTGAAGATCTACCCTGGCGTAACATTAGGAAGATCGGATATTTATCTGCCGGCAGACCAATCAAAATTTGAAAAAATCATCATCGAAGATGATGTCATCCTTTCCCCAGGTTCAAAGATCCTTTGTAAAGAAGGGACTTTAACGGTAAGAAAAGGCACTATTGTAGGTGCGAATGCTGTCTTGCTTGAATCAACGGGAGAAATGGAAATCTGGGCAGGCATCCCTGCCCAAAAAATAGGAATGCGCCCACCCCTCGATATGAAATTATGAACGCGAAAAAGATCGCTGTCATTCCAAAAGTTCACGGATTAGGGGGAATGGTTTCCTTCCAGTCACGGTTCATCTCTGGGCTAGAAACACGTGGATATACCGTCACGCAGGATATTCACGACCCTGAAATATCCGCAGCATTGGTCATAGGTGGAACACGAAAGATCAAAGATCTTCTTGCTGCCCGACGCCGGGGTGTTCTTGTCGTTCAACGTTTGAACGGGATGAACTGGCTGCATCGTGTAAGGCGTACTCCTCTCCGTCATTATTTACGTGCTGAAACAAACAACTGGGTGCTGGCATTCATCCGGCGGTTTGTTGCAAACCGCATTGTTTATCAGAGCGATTTTTCTCAATGGTGGTGGAACAAGCGGTACGGAAGACTCTCCAAACCCCAATCGGTAGTGCTGAATGGTGTTGACCTGTTGAAATTTGCCCCCTCATCAGAGATCGAACCTCCCCAAAATATCATCCGGATCCTGATGCTGGAAGGTCATATGGGAGGGTCTTACTCCATTGGGCTGAATACCGGGTTTGAGCTCGCCTGCCAGGTAAGAGAGCTGACTGGTAAGCCCACCGAACTTCTCATTGCGGGTGATGTCCCTGAGAAACTTCAGCGATCATTTGCTCCCCCTAGAAACGTTTCGTTAAAATTCATGGGGGTCATTTCTGGTACTAAAGTTCCAGAGATCACTCAACACGCTCATATGCTTTTTTCTGCAGACCTGAACGCAGCCTGCCCCAATGCGGTGGTCGAATCATTGGCTTGTGGTTTACCCGTGATCTCTTTCAATACTGGAGCACTTGCGGAATTAGTTCCTGAATATGCTGGAATTGTGGTGCCATATGGAAGCAATCATTGGAAACTTCAGAAGCCTGACATCTCTGCATTAGCGATGGCAGCGCAGAAGGTCTATGAAAACAACAAGGCATTCCGCATGGGGGCTTGTCGCGCAGCGGAAGAAAAGCTTGATCTTGAAAAAATGCTGGATAAATACCTGGAAGCGCTGCTAGGATGAAATAGTTTTATATTTCTCCCAGGAGCAGAGAACCTTCTGGTCCTCGGTCTATTTCCCAGGGATAAATGATATATGCATCAGTGACTGCAGCAAAATAATCTGGACGTACAGAACCAAAAAGATTCCGGTAGGGGTTAAAGTGCAACACACAGGTAAAAGGTGTACCACCCGCCCCACTTACCCGGTTCTTCACAGCAGTTATGGTTCGTCCTGATCCCCACACATCATCCACAATAAGTACATTTTTCCCCGAGAGAAGGGTATTTTCTGGGAATTGCACAAATTTTGGCCAGGCGATCAACCTTTGAAGATCTGGCTTTTGATTGATCTGCATTACATCAGGAAAATCTACTGCTGCAGTTAAAATTAGATTTAACCCAAGTGCTTCGGCAATCAATCCCCCTGGTACCACGCCACCCCGAGTAATCATCAACATTGCATCATAAGCTTCCTGGAATTGAGGAGTTAAATGATCGATCAACGAATCAATGTCATTCCAGGTTAATAACTCGCGCCGCATAAAACCACTCTAAAATGAAGTTTTAACATTATAGCAGGATTTATGGAGGATTGTATTGATGAACCTTTTGTTTGCATCCTTCGCATGTTCATGTACAATTTCTTTATAGGCTCAAAGGAGGATGATCATGAAACCTCATCAAATTCACCATTTGAATCGCCTGGTTGAAAATAGCCTTCCCAACCTCACTTTAGATGAAAACCATATAGTTCCAGATTATTATGGATATTCCATCGCCAACATTCCGTCCAGCATTTGTGAGTGGTTAGGTGCACCTGGAATCGGGCAGAAAACCCTCGCATTACCAGGGAAATTTGTTGAAAAGCGTACATTTAAACAGGTCATCTTACTGTTAATTGATGCCTTGAGCCTTGATTCGCTGCTTGCAGCGCAACAACTGCCGGTTTGGGGGTCTTTTCTCAAAGAGAACAATCTTGCTGCTCTAACCAGTGTTGTGCCATCTACAACGACCAGTGCGCTGGTAAGTTTATGGACAGGCTGCACACCTTTTGAGCACGGTATCACCGGTTATGAAATGTATTTGAAAGAATACGGCTTGATCGCCAATATGATCTCATTCGCACCATCTTCCTTCCCTGGTGAAGTCAATATTTTACGAAAAGCTGGTTTCCAACCAGAAAACTTTTTAGCAATCCCTTCTCTGTCGCAGCATTTAAAATATCATCATATAGATGTACATGCCTTCCAACCTGCAAATATTGCCCGATCCAGCCTCACAACAATGCTCACCCCAGGCGCAATTATCCACCCCTACCGTACACAATCTGACCTCTGGATTTCCATTGAGCAGCTCGTTACAAAACGTTCAGAAAATCCTCGCTATATCTGGGCGTATTGGGGAGATTATGACGATTTAGGACATCAATTTGATCCGTATGATTCCCGTTTACTCCGTGAGTTGGAACATCTCGGGCAACATATCCAACAATTTATCAGCGCATTAACTCCGAGCGTTCGATCAGACACATTATTCCTTCTCACCGCAGATCATGGAATGATCGCCACCCCAACTGACGAATGGTATGAGCTGCGCAATCACCATAAAGTTTGGGATAAATTAATCCTCCCGCCTAGTGGTGAAAATAGATTCGCGTATTTATACCCCTACACCCAGACTGCCAGTCTACTCAATGATATGATCAGAGAAACCTGGGGAGATGAGTTCATTCTCGTTAAGTCACAGGCTGCCAGCCAGGCTGGATTGTTTGGTCAGGGAAATCCTCACCCGGCATTTGCTGACCGTATAGGCGAATATATTCTTATTGCCAGAAAAGATGCCTATATCTGGTGGGCACAAAAAGAAAATACCCTTAAGGGAAGGCATGGAGGATTAAGCCGCGAAGAAATGTTGGTACCCTTATTGAGTGTTCCTATGGATTGATCGCTGGAATTTTCTTCAAGAAAAATCTTTTATTTTCTTATTTTGTTGTTTCGGAAAATGGCACTGATTGTGCCAATCAAAATAATCAATACCAAAATAGTTCCACCAAGAGCAATCCCGTCTGTCTGGTGAGCATTCTGCAGCCATTCTTCCGGCAGTGGAGTGATTGTTGGTGTTGTGTTGATCTTCATTGGTATATTGGAGTATTGTGATTCCACGGAAGATGGAAAAGTTATGAAGACGATCACAAGAAATATGATCAAAACAAATAAAATGGTAGCTGCCTGCCAGGTATGATCAGAAAAAGGTTTACCAATTTTTCGCATAATCGATTTACATACCTTTGACTTCAATTATTCTTCCGGTGTTAATTCTTGAACAGCATCATTTGCAGCCTGCGATGCATTCATCTCTGATTTTAATACTGCAACCGTTCCATCCCGCAAGATTGGACCGATTATATTGATCAGATCAATGGAAGGGATATTTTGAAGAGACAGGATCACCTGTCCCATAAATGCCTTTCTTTGGACGCCCGGGTCGCTCACTACTGAGGATGGACGTACTGGTAAGTAATCCGCGTCTAAAGACCATGAAGTGAGAAAAACCGGGTCGCTCAAGAAGTTTACTAATTGCTCTGTGATTATTCGCCGATCAGGATCAGGATCGGGAATAGCCCACAGCCAGCCATTTGCCAGCGCATAATATCCGCCGTGAATTGCGGGAAGTGGTTCAGTTTCTTCTTGTGGGTTCATCCATTTGCCATAATATTCTGAAACAGTCGTTATCACGCGCTGAGCTTCATATTGGTCAAAATAATTCAAAGCGTCACCAGGTGTTTCTATGTTTGCATCCCATGACGAGAGAACCCCACTTGCCGCTCCCTTCTCGTATGTCTGATATACCTGGCTCAAAATTTCAGGTTGAACCATCGGATGAAGCTCTGGATCCTGTAATTGACCGCCCGCAGAGAGGTATAGGGTTAAGGTGAATAACCCAAGAGGATCAGCGCCTGGAAAGGCGATGGTTTCTGATTGATTGACCAATTCTGCCCATCCAAGATTCTCGATGGAATTTGCAGCAGCTTCAGCGGGAGAAACAGAGGGATCCCTTCTTGAAACCAGGATCATCGCATCACCAGCAAGGGGCACACCATAAATGGAATTATCTACAAGGGATAACGATTTTGCATAATCATACCAATCTACATCCTGTGTGTAATCCATTTGTGTCAGAGGGTAAATAATCCCCAATTTTGCTGCTGATTCCAATTCCATCCGGTTCAAAAGAACTAATGAAGGCATGGCTTGTGGAGCAGCTTCACTTGTCAGCGTCAATGTAGGGTATATTGAAGCTGCTCCATCGTTTTCTTTCAAGCGAATTGTTATTGTGTATTCTGGATGAGAATCTGCAAAAAGCTGGATCCTCTCTTCTAACATTTCACCTGCTTTATTTTCTTTGTTGCTGAATTTTTCAGCGATCCAGACCACAATTTCATTAGATTTACTTTGCAGAGTTTCGGTAATAACTGGAGTGGCTGTGACTGCTTCGGTTTTGCTATTTGTAGGTACAACTGACACACTTATATCTGATTTATCTGTTTCCGTCACATTTGATGGAATACAGGAAGCCAGAATCAGCAATAAAAATAGAGAAACATGAAGCAGTTTCATTCTCATCCCTGTATTATTATCTATCCAAAATTGATTGGGCTGGACAACAATGCCTTCAAGAGCTTTACACAATCCAGCACATCCTGATAGTCCACCATCTCGGAAGGTGAATGAATATAACGGCATGGAATAGAAATGACACCTACAGGCATACCAGCCCGCGAGACCTGCATCATCCGTGCATCGGTGGAACCAGCATCCAGAATTTCAAGTTGATAAGGAATGCTTTCCTTTTCAGCGGTTTCCTGCATCCAGCGAATTACTTTAGGATCGGAGAGCATCCCACTATCGCGTACCTTAATCGCTGGACCTTTACCTAATGCTACTTCCATTTTCTTGCATTTGGGAGTATCACCTGTCTGGGTCACATCCAGCGCAATACCCAATTCTGCATCTACAGCATAAGCAGCGGTCATGGCACCTCTGCAACCTACTTCTTCTTGAACACTAAAAACACAATAGAGTTCATGAGGTGTGTCTTTCAACTGCTTCATGGTTTCCACCAGTATTGCCACACCTACGCGGTCATCTAGAGCTTTGGAAACCAGTCGTGCACCCAGATCGACAAACGGGCGGACAAAAATCGCCATATCACCCACTTTGACCGGACAACTTTCACGATCTTTTGCACCAACATCAATATAGCATTTATTCATTGCAGGTGCTTGATCACGTGAATCAGATTCTGAACCGATAACACCTTCTATTCCATTCAGAAAACGTACCCGGCTGCCCAGAAGGTACACAGGGAATACACCGCCATTGGAAGTAAATCGGACGAAACCGTTTTCATCTACATGGGTTGCGATCAATCCAATTTCATCCATGTGGGCAGAAAGCATGATGCGTTTTCCACCCTTTTTGAGAGTACCTTTGCGGGCGATCAAATTGCCCAGGGCATCAACTTTGATCTCATCGGCAGTCCCTTTTATTAACTGTTTGACGAGTTCAGTAACCTGCATTTCATACCCAGAGGGTCCAGTGGTATCAACAAGAGATCGAATAAGTTCTTTCATGTGTCGCTCCAAGATTTTTCGTCTTAATTTCGTTGCAAAATATTCTTAGGCATTTCTGCCAAAGCTGTATGAACAAGGGTCAAGGTATTTTTCCAGTCATTAAACCGTGAGATCATCACTGGACTATGCGCATACCTGCCTGGAACTGATATCGAAACCGAAGGAATGCCAGACCGCTGCCTGTGAATGGATCCAGCATCAGTGCCACCTTTACCGGGTTGGCGGATCTGATAAGGAATATTATTTTCACTGGCCACCTTGAACAAGTGTTGCAGCAGTCGTGGGTCAGATAGCGTACCGGTATCTGCTACATAAATAGCTGGACCTGCATCAAGTTTGGTATTGTAATAAATATTTTCACTGCCATCCCATGTTGGGAGGTCGTACGATGGAGTGCTGTCCATTACAATCGCCAGATCGGGGTTGAAAGCATACGCAGCCACACGTGCACCCCTCAATCCGATTTCTTCCTGTACCGTGAAAGCTGCCAGCAGCTCGATATTGGCAGGTGTATGCTGGATCAGGGAGATCAGAGAAGCTACACCCAGGCGATCATCTAATGCTTTCCCCATCAAACTGGGGCCAACCTGTTGGAATTTTGTTGCAAAGTACACTGGATCACCAAGTTTGACTTTATCCCCACCATCGGGTCCTACATCCAGCCGCAGGTCTTCCAATTCCATTGCATTCTTCATTTCATCTTTTTTCATCAAATGGATTGGTTTTGCGCCGATCACACCCGGAACATGATCTTTACCAGCCAGCACGGGCTTTCCAGGCAGATAGCGTGAGTCAATACCACCCACTGCCAACATCCTGAAAAGTCCGCCTTCTTCTTTTTCAATGACCATAAAGCCAACTTCGTCCATGTGTGCAGCTACCATCACGCGCAGTGCGTCAGGTTGTTGAGCTTTGCGAGTCGCCAATACATTCCCTAGTGCATCTACATGAACGTCATCGCAGTAAGGTTTGATATTTTCCAAAACGATCTTTCGTATTTCGCCAACATCACTTAATATTCCGCAGGCATTGGAAAGACGTTCAAGCAGGTCGATTTGCTCTTTTTCAATTAACGGAGCCATGTTCTTTGTTGTCATAGATCACCTCTCAGTCATCCCAATGAAGTCTCTGCATAAAATCATGGGGAAGCCCGGCAATGAAAGCAGCCATCAAACGTCCAGCGCGTTGAATATCTTTCAGCGCCACCATTTCCACGGGTGTATGCATGTATCGTAGTGGAATTCCCAGTACCAGAGTGGTAATTCCCTCTCCCACGATTTGCATTGCCAGAGCATCTGTACCCGAATATAGTGGGAGATATTCTTCGTGCGTCGGAATTTCCAGCTTATCAGCAACTTCTTTTACCGCTTTATGGAAACCGGGATGGATATTGGAACCAACCCCCAAAGTTACACCTTTGCCTAATGGGAAGGTACGATAATCGGAAGCGCCAGGTCCTTTGGCAAAAGTGACATCAATGGCAATCGCCAGGTCAGGGTGGATCGCAAAAGGTGATGTCAATCCTCCGCCTAATGTCTCTTCTTCCTGAACAGTTGCCACAGCCCAAACATCCCAATCATGGCTGACCCTTTTTAACTCTTCAAGGCAGATCGTGACTGCAGCAACAGATACCCGGTTGTCCAGAGTATGTCCCATGATCACTTCATTTGGCAGTTCCGAAGGTTCTTGAGCAAACGAAACCAGGTCACCAATTTTTACCAGAGAAGCAGTTTCTTCTGGCAGCAATCCCGTATCAATGAAAAGATATTTCATCTCAACAGGACCTGTGCCATTTTCTTCGGGCAACAGTTCAGCACGCGGCATCACGATCACACCTGGGAGATCGCGTTTTCCGTGTACATTCACCCGCATACCTGGCAACAACCGGTGATCTATCCCCCCTACTTCGGTGAATCGGAGAAAGCCGTTTTCGATGCCGGTTACCATCATGCCAATGGCATCCATATGGCAAGCCAGCAGGATCTTTGGGCGAGGTTCGCTTCCAATCCCTCGGCTCAATGCATGCAGACTTCCAATTGGGCTGACATGCATTTCATCAACAAAAGGTTCCCATGTTTCGGAAATCTTTTTCCTGGCAGGCTCTTCATAAGCCGAAAGACCAGGCAAGGACAGTAAATCGTTTATGAATTCTTTGATATCTAACATGCGTTTTCCCTATCTTAGGTTATGGTTGCGGCACTTCAGTGTTTGGTTCTGGACTAGAAGTATCTGTAAGGGTAGGCGGTAATGGAGTCTCAGTGTCAGTAACAGTAGGTGGAATTGGTGTTAATGTTATCGTAGTTGTTCGCGTGATCGTACGCGTAGGGGTTTTAAAGAAAGTAGGCGTAATGGATGGAGTCCAGGTATGGGTAGGTGTAGAAGTAACTGAAGGAGTCAAAGTAACCACACTTGTCCAAGTTGCTTTCAAAGTTGTACTTGGGCTGATGGTTTGTGTCATGGTAGGTGTTAACGTTTTTACCCGTGAACTGATTTTATGTCCCTCCAACAGTGCGAATCCCAGGCAATAGAAAGGAATCGTTACAGCTATGACTATAAGAAGTATGATTCGAATCCGTTGTGTCTTTGTTCGTTGAGAAAACATCGCTTCTATTCCACCATCCTGTTCATCATATCATCAGTCGTTTAATTTGACAAACTTCCATCCTTCCTAATTTAGTGCCTGTCTGTCAGATTTTTTCGGCGACTGCAAACGGATTTCCAATTGAACCGTTTGATATAAGTTTTCAGCTTTAAGGTCAGAGATTGTATAACAGGGTGCTTCCAAAGAATCTGCCACGGCTTGCGCCAATCCCTGGTCAAATGCAATATGCTCCATATTAATCACCACGCTACGGATGCCAGCCTCGGCGATCTGGGCTGCAATTTGTTCAACTTCAACCTGGGGAGGCAGATGACCAAGCGAGACATTGCCCGCTCCATCCGTTAACAGAATCATCAACGGCATGACATCAGGATGCAGCATTTTTTCTTTGTGCAGAATATCATATGCCATTTGTAAACCCGCAGAAAGGGGGGTTTTCCCACCCACGGGAATGAATGCCAGCGCTTTTTCGGCCAGCCGGACTGAATTGGTTGGGGGAAGGATCAGGGTTGCACGATCTTTCTGGAAAACGATCAATCCTACCCGGTCGCGCCGCTGATAAGCGTCATTAAGGAGTGACAGGATCGCCCCTTTGGTTGCAGACATCCGCTCTGCAACAGCCATTGACCAGCTTGCATCCACCACAAAGAGAACCAGGTTGGCTGTACGGCGAACGCGCACTTTGCGCATATAATCACCTGGACCAATGGCAAAAGCTACACGTTTCCGCTTTTCTGCGCGCTCTTTCTGGAATGGTGCAGCGGCGCGAAAAGTGGCGTCGAATGCCAGGTCTTCTGCTTTGCCTGGAGTGGGTCGCGCTTGAATGTAACGACCTCGTTTGCGTTTCGTATGGGTATAACTGCGTCGTCCAGCCATCTGGCGTACCATGTGATCCAGCGGAGTATCTAGCCGGCGCGGCTCGAAGACCTCTCCGGTTTTCACCTGCTTGCCGCCTTCCCACCAGTTGGCATTTATATCTTGAAAAATATTCTGTCGCGAAGGTTGTTGGGGAGCTTCATTGAGAGTTTGATCCTCCTCCCCTAAAACTACGTTTTTTTTTGCTCTTCAGCCTGTTCCGCAGCTTCTTCATCGCTTTCGGTCTGCTCACCCGCACCTGCACCTTCTAACTGTTCGATCCGTTCCTGTAGTTCTTCCATCCCCATTTCACTCTGTTGGAAAGGTCCACGCTTGATGCGATGTGGCAACGCCAGTTCTGCTGCCAGGGCGATATCTCTATCAGTCACATTAGTACGACCTTCAAAGGCTGCCTGCGCCCTTGCTGCTTTAAGGATCACCAGGTCAGAACGGTGACCTTCGACATTCAGCGAAGCGGTAAGGCTGGCGATCGCAAGGAGATTCCGGCTGGTATGCGTGACTTTATCCACCAGTTGTCTGGCAGCATCGATCTGCCGGGAAAGTTCTTCTTCTTTTGGCAACCACCGGTTTCTAAATTCCTCCTGCCCAGCTTCAAAAGACAGGTTGCGCTCCATGATAGTAACCCGGTCGCGTGCATCATGGATACCATGAATATCCACGGAAAGGGCGAAGCGGTCCAGAAGTTGTGGACGCAGGTCACCTTCCTCAGGATTCATGGTTCCCACCAGAATAAACCGGGCAGGATGAGTAAAGGAAATGCCCTCCCGTTCAACGATGTTCATTCCCATAGCAGCAGAATCAAGAAGAACATCCACCACATGGTCATCTAAGAGGTTCACTTCATCTATATAAAGAAGTCCACGGTTGGCAGCAGCCAGAACGCCAGGTTCAAAATGGCGTTCACCAATCTGGATCGCTTTTTCGATATCCAGAGTACCAACTACCCGGTCTTCGGTTGCGGATACAGGTAGATTGATGAAGGGAGTTGGTCGGGTAGTTACGGGTAACTTTTGCCCCTTCTGCACTCTCTCACGGCATTCAGTACACCATGCAGTTTCATCGTCAGGATTGCAGCCAAAACGGCAGTCGCTCACCACTTTAACATTGGGCAGCAATGCTGCCAGTGCACGCGCTGCAGTAGATTTTGCTGTTCCCCTTTCACCTCGAATCAACACACCACCAATGCGCGGGTCAACAGCGTTCAATACCAACGCCCGCTTCATTCTTTCCTGGCCTACAATGGCTGTAAATGGATAGATAACTGCCATGGACTTATCCTTGGGTAAAATTTGTCAACCTTGTATATCCCCTATTATAACGTGTTGTACAGGTCATGAACGGAGAAGTAATACCAACTCAAAAGGGTAATTAGCGTGAGGGAGAAGGGATAAAACAGTCTTCCCGCGTAGGGTGCCGGTGGCAACGCACCATTAAGCTGTAGGATGGGGTCAGCTTTTCACCCCGCTGATGTAGTCAGCTTTCATTGCAATTTTTTCACAAGCTCTGTATCTTGCAGGTAATCGGTGCGGTCTGGAAAGCCACCGTAACCCCAAAAACAAATCTCTCCACGAGCAAAGCGAAGCAGTCTCTTTTTTCGAAGATTGCTTCGACCTGCAAAATACGCAAGTCTCGTTATGACAGAATTTGCAAAAGAATAATCACCGCGAAAGACATCAAAATCATGAAAAGAACGCTTCCACAACCTTATTGAATTCCTCAGGGCACTCGCGCATCGGCCAATGCCCCGCACCTTCGATGATCTCCAACCGGGCATCAGGCATCTTCTTGCTGGCTTCGATGGCATATTGTACAGGTACCAACCTGTCTTTACTGCCATGAACGATCAAAGTTGGCTGTTGTATTTCACCCAACCGGTCAATAAAACAGACTCGTATCCGGGTAGGAGTAACCTCACTTTTCTGCAACTCATAGAACGCCCTTGCTGTATCCTTTTTTTTAATGACCTTCTGAACTTCATCCAGTAAAGATTCTGTCATCCGGCTGGGATCCCCAAAGATGGATGCCAGTCCCCAGCGAAGGGATGCCCTGCTGCTGCGCATGATGGAATAAGACCAGGGAATAACCCCTGGTGTTTTTACCGTCAACCAGGAGAGAAAATGAAAAGGAACCCGATCCGCAATCCCAAGGCTATCTGCCAGAACCAGTTTCTCCACCCGTTTTGGATTATCCAGCGTGAAATTCAGAGCGATTCCGCCTCCCATAGATATACCCATCAAGCTGGCAGTTGGTAGCCCCAGAGCATCCAGGAGATTGCCCAAGAAAGCGGGATAAAAATCCATCTTTCCCATGCCAGGTTCGAATGCTGTATCTCCATATCCAGGCATGTCAGGGGCAAATATGCGATGGGTCTTCGACAGCACAGGGATTGCCTCGCGCCAGGACAGCAGCGCAGAATCAACCCCTCCCCCGTGAAGCAGCACGATCGCTGAACCAGAATCCCCCGCTTTCCAGCAACTCACTTTTAATCCGCTTACGTTCACAAAACATTGCGTCGCAATATCTTCAGCATTTTGAGTCATAGTTCTCCTAAATAAATCTCCAGTTAATATATATATCATACACCGTCCTGGTGAAGTCATATCGAACCTTACGCGGTATAATGAAGAAGCTAAATTTAACACCGGAGAACCAGCATGAACAAAAAGATTAGAGTGCTCATTGCCAAACCTGGTCTGGATGGACATGACCGTGGTGCTAAAGTAATTGCCAGAGCACTGCGTGATGCAGGGATGGAAGTGATCTATACCGGACTGCGCCAAACCCCAGAAATGATTGCTGAAGCAGCCCTGCAGGAAAATGTCGATGTGGTAGGGATTTCCATTCTTTCAGGTGCACATCTTACCCTGGTACCGCGCATCATGGATTTAATGCGCGCTAATGGTCAGGAGAATGTCCCGGTTTTTGTTGGTGGTATCATCCCCGAAGAGGATGTACCTGCATTGCATAAAGCCGGTGTTAAAGAAGTATATGGTCCTGGCTCACCAACGACAAAAGTCATCGAAGACATCCAGCGCTTAACCAATTCAGAATAGAGGTGGCAAGATTTTGGACAGGCAGGCGCTGCAGGATGAGATCAAGGGAAACCGGCTTAAACTTGCAAGATTGATCACGGAAGTTGAGAACGACACCTCCACTGGGCGCGCCGCGCTGGAAGAGCTGTATCCCCTGACAGGAAAAGCGCATATCATCGGAATTACCGGTGCACCCGGGGTGGGAAAATCATCCCTGGTTAATCAGCTTGCACTAGCATTCCGTCATCAATCCCCTGCTAAAGAAAAACCTGCTGTCGCCATTATCGCCATTGACCCTTCCAGCCCTTTCACTGGTGGAGCAATCCTTGGTGATCGTGTCAGGATGCGTGACCTGAGCGGTGATCCGGGGATATTCATCCGGTCGATGGCAGCTCGAGGAGCCATTGGCGGCCTGGCACGATCCACTGCCCAGGTTGCCCGCCTTATGGATGCTGCCGGGTATTCCATTATTTTGATTGAGACTGTCGGGGCGGGTCAGGCTGAAGTAGAAATTGCCAGCCTGGCACATACTACCATTGTGGTGGATGCACCTGGATTGGGAGACGATATTCAAGCCATCAAAGCCGGAATTCTGGAGATCGCGGATATTCTTATTGTGAATAAAGCTGATCTGCCTGGCGTCGAAAATACTGAACGTGCTTTACAATCGATGTTGTTGTTAGCCAATTCGGGGCAGTATAATACCCCTCAGCATTGGGAAGTACCCATTCTCCGCACTGTTGCAAATCATGGTGATGGCATAACAGAAGTGTTGCAGGCAGTTCAATCCCATCTAGCTTATCTAAAAGATTCGGGAGAATGGGAAAAGCGGGAGCATCTGCGTATCCGCGATGAGATAGAGCACCTCGTGATCCAGGCATTTATCCAGCATGTACAGGAAAATGTCCCCTCTGCTGACATCAATTACGCAGTAGAATCACTGTATCAAAGGCAATCAAGCCCGTACAAAGAAGTACAAAAATTGTTGAGCAAAGTTGGACTGCAAATATAAATTTATTGGGGATTCCCCCATTGGCGAACATTTATTGAGGAGAAGTGATCTATGGAACGTACATCAGTAGCTGACTTGAAAAAGATGGTGGGTCAAAAAGTGAAGCTTCAAGGATTCATGCAAACCCTGCGGGATCAGAAGAAAATGCAGTTTATTATTCTGCGTGACCTGACCGGGTTGGTTCAAATTGCTTTATGGAAACAGGGCAATCCAGAGCTTGCAGAAAAAGTTTCGAAATTAACAACCGAAACCGCCATCAGTGTCACCGGTACGGTGGTCGAAAATCCGGTAGTGAAGCTGGGTGGAATTGAAGTTCAATTAGAGACTCTTGAAACTGACAATCTGGCTGCCCCACAATTACCTTTTGACCCGTTTTCTGATACTTTACCTGCTATTGATTTTCGCCTTGATTGGCGTTTCATCGACCTTCGCCGTCCGGAGATCGCTCTGATCTTTAAAGTGCAAACCACGATGGAAATGGGATTGCGTGAGTACTGGATCAAAAATAATTTCATCGAAATCCATACACCCAAGCTGTTGGGTGCTCCCAGTGAAAGCGGTGCAGAGTTATTTGAGCTGCCCTATTTTGAAGGCAAAGCTTACCTGGCGCAAAGCCCTCAATTCTACAAACAAATGGCAATGGCTGCCGGATTTGACAAAGTATTCGAAATCGGACCAGCTTTCCGTGCTGACCCCAGTTTTACCTCTCGCCACATGACGGAATTCACCAGCATTGATGCAGAAATATCCTGGATCAATTCTCATGAAGATGTCATGGCTCTTCTAGAAAACATGCTCCAATATGCCTATCAGAAAGTCAAAGAGGTTCATGGAGACGAGATCAAAGAACTTTTGGGTGTTGATCTGCAAGTACCCGTTGTTCCATTCCCTCGCATTCCCATGGCTGAAGCTCATAAGATCCTGAAGAGTATCGGATATACCGTACCTGCGGACAAGAAGGGTGATCTTGATCCGGGTGGAGAGCGAGCAATCGCACAATGGGTAAAAGAAAAGTACAATCACGACTTTGTTTTCATTACCGATTGGCCGATCTCTGTTCGCCCCTTTTACCACATGCGCTATGACGATCAGCCTGAAATAACAAAGAGCTTCGACCTGATCGCATCCGGCTTGGAGATTACTACCGGGGCACAACGTGAACATCGTGCCGATATCCTCGCCAAACAGGCACTCGAAAAAGGACTGCACCTGGAACCGATCCAGTTTTATCTTGATTTCTTCAAGTATGGTTGCCCACCTCATGGTGGTTTCGGATTGGGGCTTTCGCGC
This sequence comes from Anaerolineaceae bacterium, assembly GCA_034430215.1. Lineage (GTDB taxonomy): Bacteria > Chloroflexota > Anaerolineae > Anaerolineales > Anaerolineaceae > UBA4782. The sequence continues at coordinate 78,443 of DAOUFE010000027.1, forward strand.
TTACTAATGGTAATGCTTAACTTAAACAATGTACGAGAAGCAGTTTTATTATTCCGGGGTCCTAACCGTCTGAACCCGTAGGAGTATTTGATGATCATTGGAAAGGAATTGCGTCTTCGAGCTATAGAGCGGAGCGATCTGCCGCGCTTCGTTCACTGGTTGAACGACCCAGAGGTCATTGAGAATTTAATCCAGCGGTCTCCCATTTCACTTGTTCATGAAGAAGCCTGGTTTGAAGAAAATCTCAAGAAGCCAAAATCAGAGCAATCTATGGTCATTGAGACCTTGCTCGCAGATGAATGGACGCCGATCGGTGTAATGGGACTTTTCGATTTGTATTGGCTTGCCCGTACCGCAGAGGTGGGTATTTTTATTGGCGAAAAGCAATTATGGAACCGCGGATTGGGTACAAAAGCCATGCGTTTGATGTTAAGATACGCATTCAACACATTAAACCTTAATAAAATCAAACTGCATGTATACGAAACCAACCCTCGTGCGATACAATCTTATCGGAAAGCTGGCTTTATTGAGGAAGGACGCTTACGGAAAGAAGACTTCATCAATGGCAGATATGTAGATGTTATTTATATGGGTATCCTGCGTGATGATTGGCAGGATAGCGATTTAGTATAATTTTGTAGGAGAGAAGATGCCGAAATCGATTGCTCGACATGAACGGATGGTGTATGGAGATATTAAACTGTATTCAGGTACTGCCCATCCGGATTTGGCAAATGAAGTTGCTACTTATCTTGGTGTTCCTCTTTGCGAACGGGATGTTATTGAATTTCCTAATGATAATCTCTTCATTAAACTGCATAGCAGTGTGAGGGGTCAGGATTGCTACGTAATTCAAACCACATCCAGACCTGTTCATCGCAACTTAATGGAACTTCTTATCTTGATGCAGACCCTCCGGCTGGATTCTGCTTCGCGTATCACCGCCATTATTCCTTATCTTTGCTATGCACGTTCTGACAAAAAGGATCAGCCGCGTGTACCTATTACAGCCCGATTGGTCGCTGATATGATCGAAGTAGCTGGTGCTGACAGGTATATGACCTTTGATCTGCACGCTGGTCAAATACAGGGTTTCTTCTCCATCCCAGGGGATGTGCTCTCCGGTTTCTTCCTGTTGAAAGAATATTTGAAACAGATAAAACCACAAATGAAGAATCCAGTTGTAGTGACTGCTGACCTTGGATTTGCGAAGAAAGCACGCAATTATGCCGAAGTATTGGATACTCCCATGGCATTTATTGAAAAACGCCGGATTGCCAATGATGCGAAAGCCAAAGCGCTTACCCTTATTGGTGATGTCACAAACCGTGATGTAGTCATTGTGGATGATGAAGTGGATACCGGTGGTTCCATTGTACAGGCTGTGAATCTGGTCAAGGAAATGGGAGCAAGTAATGTGTATGTTACCTTCGTCCATCCCGTTTTTTCTGCCAACTGCGTTGATCGCCTGGCTGAATTGCCTGTAAAGGAATTCATCACTACCAATACCATTCCGATTCCGCAAGAAAAGAAAGATAAACTGCAGGACAGATTACGAATTCTTTCCATTGCACCTCTGCTCGGAGAAGTAATCCAGAGAGCAAATGAAGGTCGCAGCGTGGGAGAACTATTCAACGAATGATTCCTAAAGGTGGGGAATGCCGGAATTGCCAGAAGTAGAGACTATCGCCCGCACCTTGAGCCAGGGAGTGAATGAGCTCCCTGGTTTACCCGGGTTGACGATTTCTCAGGCGGATGTTTTCTGGGAAAAGACGCTAGCAGATCCCAACCCTCAAATCTTTCAGAAAAGAATTTCCTTTCTTACGATAAGAACAATTTCTCGTCGAGGGAAATTCCTCATCATCGAGCTTCCTCCTTACTGGCTTCTGATCCATCTCCGCATGAGCGGAGACCTTCGACTCGAACCCGAAACTGCTCCTCTGCAGAAACACGACAGGATCGTCCTTCATTTCACAAATAATACAAAATTGACGTTCAATGATACGAGGAAATTTGGGAGAATGTGGTTAACAAATGTCCCGTTGAAAATACTTGATCAATTGGGACCAGAACCATTCGATAAAATGCTGGATGAAGATACTTTTTACACCATGATTCATTCCAGGAAAACGCAATTGAAACCCCTACTATTGGATCAATCTTTTCTGGCGGGTCTGGGTAACATCTATGCAGATGAAGCACTTTTCATCGCCAGATTACATCCCTATACCAGGGCAAACACCCTTTCCCCTGCCCAGGCTGGGCAGTTGCTTGCAGCAATTCGTACCGTTTTGCAGGATGGAATAGATAAAAATGGAGCAAGCATCGATTGGGTATACAGGGGTGGAGATTTTCAGAATCATTTCAATGTCTACCAACGGAATGGAAAACCCTGTCTGAATTGCGGAACACCCATCTCTCGTGTAATAATAGGTCAACGCAGTACGCATTTTTGTCCAATGTGTCAACCAGCCCCCTTGATTGGAAAGGGAAATCATGTCTGAACTGATCAGTCAATTGCTTTTAGCAGCCCTATTTGCCACAATTGGTTTTATTGGCGGTATTCTTACAATGGTTGCCTGGAATCACAGAAAATCAAAACCTTCTGCCCATCCCATAGAAGAAATCGATCCTGACCTTGAAGAAAGGGTTCAGGTATTCACCTCTCGAAAAGACCAAAAATTGATGGTGAAAATTGATCAGGTTCAATTCAGTAGCGAAAACGAATTGGATTCTGATTCACGTGAGAATCTGATAGGTTTGTTTGATCAATTACAAAAATGGCTGATGATACCCGAACCTAAAACGCCGTCATCACCAGTAGTCGCAGAAAGTCAACCACACCTCACCCCTTCAACCAGCCCATATGAACTCACACCACTACAAAAAATCAGCCTTCCTCTTAACCCGAAAAAGATTGAACCCTTACCAGAAAAACCTTTACCAAAATCTCAGAGTATTGTTTCACAGATTAATGATGTACTTCAGGAAATGTTGAAAGATACGGTTTATGAAACCCAAGGAGTCCGTCTTACTGAAAATCCATACCACGGTGTAGTTGCCTGGATTGGTACAGAGCATTATGATGGGATCGAAGCAATCCCCGACTTTGAATTGAAAGAGCTGATCCGAAAAGCGGTAAGGCGTTGGGAACAGCAATCTGAGAATTAATATAAACAAAGATGCTTGTGAAATTACTTTTCGTCATCTGATATAGGTAGGAGAAGAAATGCCATCCTCTGAAGAACGCATGCAAGTTCTCAAAATGATACAGCAAGGATTGATCTCTGCCGAACAGGGATTGCAATTACTGACCGCGTTGGAAGAAAAACCAAAAGGTTCAGATACTGCTCAGCAACAAGAAGCATCCATTACTGGTCGGGGCGGAAGATGGTTCAGGGTTCGTGTTACTGAAATGTCAACAGGAAAAACGAGGGTGAATATTCGCATGCCGGTGAGCGTGCTTTCTGCAGGTATGAAAATGGGAGCTCGCTTTTCTCCCGAGATCGAAGGGATGGATATCGAGAAACTGATCGCCATCGTTCGTTCAGGCGAAACCGGCCAGATTGTGGATGTAATTGATCAGGAAGATGGCGAACACGTAGAAGTGTTCATTGAATGAGATGTCACTTTGTGTGTAAATCTTTGGATTCCGTGTCTTCTATCCACATGGAATTATTAAAAAGGCTCCCATTGATATTCAACGGGAGATCTTCATACCATTGGTAAATTTTATTAGTCTACCTGTTCAACCCCTTTGATCTCAGGGAAAAATTGCCGGATGGTACCTTCTACCCACCCATGAACGGTGGTTGGAGAAAGAGGACACTCTTCACAAGCCCCGCCTAATTTGATCCTGACAAGCCCATCAATAAAGGATACAAATTCCACTGAACCACCATGATAATGACTGATGTATGCATCTAATTGCTCGATCAACCCCTTCATTTGCTCTTCTTGTGAGTATTGATTCGCTGCATCAGTCATGTGCTTTTCTCCTTTCTCCATCAATTTCATTATATTCCATTTCATTATTGAGCATACGGATAATATTAGCTTGGGTATTCTGATAACGATCAGCAATCGCTGCAGCCAGCCTTTCCAGAAGGATGACTCCCATATCAGGGTGTTGTAAGCACAGGCTGCGAAGCTGGCTACTGTCAATTTCAACTAATGAACTATCTACAAGAGCAATTGCAGAAGAAGTATAGAGTTGGTGTCCCAAAACTGCTGACCAGCCAAAAATTCCATCTTTCCGAATATTTGCCACATCTATCCAGGGTTCATCATAAGGCTTATGGCGCACAACGATCATTCCATGTATCACAATATACATAGAGGTGGCAGGATCTCCCTGTTCAAATATCACTTCTCCAGCAGAGACCTTTCTTTCTATCATCATTTCCTGGAGTAAATTGATTTGTTCAGGGGTCAATCCATGAAATAGCGTGCAAGATTCCATCCGTCGCAATGGCATAAATCATATTAACCCTACCCTTTTTTGAATGACAGTAACTAATTTCCTATCAGGGTTCTTTATTGTCATAATGTAACATGATTAACGTACGAACTCTTTATGGCGACGTTAATAATGATGAGATCACTGAAGTCACTTCTGCCTTTTCATAATCTTCAAGAATATTATGAGCGGAGTGCTTGTATGGGTGAATACCAAAGACATACCCCGCACTTTTTAATTTCTCGATTGAAGCTTGATTATTCACAGTAAGATCTTGCATCCCATAAAAATAATCCAACTGTCTGAACCGTAAATTCTTCACAGGTGTCTCATCTTGAAGCTGCCATAAAGCTCGCAGGCTTTGCAAAGGCAAAGCACGGTAACTGAAACCAATTCCAGCAGTCGAAGGATCAAGAGTATCTCCCCGAATCGGGTCTTTTCGCCGGATGGGTTTACGGAACACTGGCATCGCCATGCGAATGACAGAGCCGAATAAGGGAGAGTCAATCAGATTCTTGAATCTGAGATCTTTATCGGATGGTGCCAGATTCGCTGCGCTTAAAACTAAATTTCGCACCGGGTATTTACTGGCTACATATAATGCCAGATTAGCTCCCGTTGAGTGACCTACTACACTTACCTCATCTGCAAAGGAGGAGAGAAATTCATATCCAGCAGCCGCATCCCTCCGCCAGTCATCTGGTTGTATCTGGTATAAAAGGCGGAAGTCATCCAATCCATATCCAGTTAAAGTAGGAGCATAGTAAGGAATATTTGCAGCTTGAAGGAGAGGAATGAGCGTATCAAATTCTTGAGGAGAGGATGAATAACCGTGCAGAAGCAAAACCGCATGAGGATAAGGCTTTTTGATCCCCCCAAAGATTCGGGCTTTCGCTTCACGATAAGTGGCTTCCTCGGGGATTGAATGAAATTGACTGATCCCTGTCTGCATAAAATGAGTATTTCGCCTTCGAAGTATCTCACGGGCGATAAACCCAACCATAGGGATACTTAAAAGTATTCCAGCCGAAATGAGCAAACCAGATTTATGCTCCCATAAATAAGACCATGATGATTGTTCTGCTAAATTTTCGTATTCTTTTTTCGTCATTTTCATTGATCCTCCTTGCGTTAATATTTTATAACATTGTCTAGATTTTTGACTTGCATGCCTTATAATTACATAGTTACTATTTTTCTGGAGGTAAATCATGGAAATGACAGTCAATTTCCCAGGGGGTTCAAGAGTAGATGCGCATTTTGACACATTTACTGTTATGACAGACCAACCTGTATCTCAAGGCGGGGATGGTTCTGCGCCAACTCCTTTTGAACTGTTCCTGGCTTCTCTGTGCACCTGTGCAGGAATTTACGTTTTAGGGTTCTGTAAGCAGCGTAACCTACCAACGGAAGGTATTCGAATTGTAGAAAGAACTCACCAGGATCCTGCAACTAAACTGATATCGAATATTGAATTGGAAATTCAGGTTCCACCTGCTTTCCCAGAACAATATTATGATGCGCTCATCCGTACCGCTCAATTGTGCAAAGTAAAGAAACACCTGGAAAATCCTCCTAGTTTTCAGATATTTACAAAAGTGGTCGATTCATCAGGTTCCTAATATTTATATCTATTGATGCAATTGAATAAGCATTAATGTAGCTGGTAAAGAATAATTAAAAAGCTTAGATTCATTTTTCTTCAAAGCTCATTTTTTAAAAATGCAGAGATAATTTTTGTTAGCTAATAGAATAAAATCGAGAGGTAAATATGCGAAAACCATTAGTTGCAGGGAATTGGAAAATGAACAAAACAAGCGCCCAGGCTGTAGCATTGGCGCACGAATTGCTACCTGCGATCAAAAATTTTGACCAGGTTGAAAAAGTAGTTTGTCCAACTTTCTTATCCATCCCAGCCGTTGCCAATGTTCTAAAAGACAGCCCCATCGGTGTCGGCGCGCAGGACGTCTATTTTGAAGCGTCTGGTGCACATACAGGCGAAGTATCTCCAGAAATGGTTAAAGAATTTTGCCAATATGTCATCATCGGTCATTCTGAAAGACGCGCCAGATTTGGCGATACTGATGAAATGGTCAATAAGAAGGTGAAAGCAGCTCTTGCCATTGGGTTGACAGTCATTATGTGTGTAGGCGAAACCCTGTCTGAAAATGAAGCTGGAAAAACTAAAGAGGTAGTGGATCGCCAAATGAATGAGGGGCTAAAGGGTTTGACAGCAGAACAAATGAAGAATGTGGTCATTGCTTATGAACCCGTCTGGGCGATCGGCACAGGGCGGGCAGCCAGCGCGGATGGCGCAAATGCAGTGATCAAAGATTTCATCCGCCCACCGATGAAAGCAATGTTTGGTGATGCTGTTTCCCAGAGTGTACGTGTTCTGTATGGTGGTTCTGTTACTGGCGCCAACGCAGGTGAATTCTTCGCTCAACCTGATATCGATGGCGCGCTGGTAGGTGGCGCCAGCTTGAAACCATTGGATTTCACCGCGATCGTACAAGCAGCTTCAACCCGCTAAATCAATCAAAATGGAAGGCTTAGCATGGTTGATAGGTTTTACCCTGCCATTCATGCTCGTGCAGTATTGGCTGCATCGTGAAATTCAGTATCTTTTTTTGCTTATCACCCACCGTCTGGATCTGGCGGTGGGTTTATTTTCTTTGCTCTTTTTTCCGGGTATTTTGCTTCATGAATTAAGCCATCTGGTTGTTGCCTGGTTATGCCGGGTTCGTATCAGTCATTTTTCACTCATTCCGCATACATATCCCAATGGAAAAGTTCGACTTGGCTATGTAGAAACTGCACAGGTGGGTATTTTCCGTGATGCATTGATCGGTACTGCTCCACTAATTTCGGGTGGGATTGTTATCACAATAATTTCTTATTACGTATTAGGGTTACCTGCTTTCTTTACTGGAGATTTGAACACCTGGTGGAATGCCATTCAAGCCATTCCATCCATACCTGATTTTTGGATCTGGTTTTATCTGATATTTGCAATCAGCAGCACTATGCTACCTTCAGCTGCCGACCGTAAAGCCTGGCTGCCACTTGTGATAGGGTTAATCTTGTTGATCCTTCTCGTTTTCCTTGCAGGATTGGATGAATGGTTGATCTTCCACATAAAGCCAGTATTACAAATATTTGTTTCTTCAATTACTGCAGTCATGGGAATTAGTTTGCTGGCACATGTCATCTTGCTCATTCCCCTGGCATTCCTGCGATTTTTACTTTACAGGTTATTTAGAGTTGAGTTTCGATAATGTGATCGTTTGTATCATAAAAGATGGACATCAAAACAAATCACTATTTATGATAAAATCACATCAATATAGTAAATAATAATAATGGAGGATACTATGAAAGCTGTTGTTGACGCTGACAAATGTCTTGGTTGTGGTGTTTGCGAAGGAATCGCACCAGATGTTTTTGCTTTGGGAGCTGAAGGTATTGCGACCGTGTTGGTTGACCCAGTCCCCGAAAAATTCTGGGATGATGCACGCCAGGCAGCAGGCGATTGCCCTGAAGAAGCAATCATTATTACTGAGTAGAATATTATTTTCTTACTTAAATGTCGATGAGGTATTTCCATTTATTTGGAGATATCTCATCGTCGCGTATACTCTCTTTTATAGTAACGAGATACTAATTGTAAAAGAATTAATTGACTACGAACGCCCAGATACACCAGAGGACGATCATTCCGATTCCCATAACGAAGCGAAATACTACTGCTGAACTGCAGCCGGTTGCCATCCCTTTTAGAGATGCCCAGGCTTGCTTTATATCTTTGATCCTGATCAACTCAACAATGAAAATACCCAATAAAGCTGCTAAAATTCCACAAAATGGTGGTAATACCAGGCTGCCTACGACACCTCCAAGGATTGCAACACCAATAGCTATCCAGGATGCTCCTGTGTCACGAGCACTTATACCCATAAGAAAATTATCGGAAATAGAACCGATGATCATTTGAATGGTCATCACCGCAAAGATCACCCAACCCCAGGTACCAAATCCTGCGATTATTCCATACACAAGAGCTGCCACCCATATGATGGTAAGCCCTGGGATCACAACCAGAAACAGGCTGAATAATCCAAACAGCATGCTGGATAGAATGATAATGGGAAATGCGATTTGAAAAATGGCATTCCAATCAATTTGCATGAAAGTTTCACAAACCTTATTTTTCCGGTGAGATACGTTCGATCCCACCCATCCAGGGTTTCAATACTTCTGGGATCAGAATGCTGCCATCTTCTTGCTGATAATTTTCCAGGACACTGATCAAAGTACGTGGCAACCCAAGACCTGAGCCATTTAATGTATGAACAAACATAGGTTTGCCACCATTCGCCGGGCGGTATTTGATGTTTGCGCGCCGAGCTTGAAAATCACCTACATTTGATACTGACGATACCTCAAGCCATTCATTGCAGCCAGGCGCCCATACTTCAACATCATAAGTGATTGTGGCATTGAAACCCAGATCACCTGTGCAGAGCTGAACAATGCGATAAGGTAAACCTAATCCTTCACAGATGGATGTAGCATCAGCCAGCATTTTCTCTAGCGCCATGTCAGATTCTTCAGGCTTGCAGAACACATACATTTCCACTTTATCAAATTGATGCCCGCGCTTGATGCCGCGAATATCTCTGCCAGCGCTCATCTTTTCCCGTCTGAAACAGGGAGTATAAGCAGTGTACCGGATAGGTAAACTTGCCTCATCCAATACTTCCCCTATATGCAAACCAGTTAATGGAACCTCTGCGGTAGGCACCATCCAGAAATCTTCTTCCGCATCATGGTAAAGATTATCAACAAATTTTGGGAGCTGACCTGAAGCATAAAGAGTATCTGCTTTGACCATGAAAGGGGTGTATTGTTCACGATACCCCTGGCGAATATGCATATCCAGCATCCAGGAGATCAATGCCCTTTGTAACCGAGCTCCCGCCCCACTGAGCACATAAAACCGCGATCCGGTGATTTTTACACCCTGATCGAAATTGATAATGCCCAATTTTGGACCCAGATCCCAATGGGGTTGTGGGGTAAAAGAAAAATGCTTCGGCTCACCGATAGTTTTTACCACCTGATTCTCTTCTTCACTCTTCCCTATGGGGGTGATATTCGATGGGATATTGGGTATACGTGAAACCAAATCGGATAAGCTGGTTTCCACCTGGCGTACTTTTTCATCAAGCGCAGCAATTCGTTCACCTACCAGGCGCATATCTTCAATTCGCTGTTGTCTTTCTTTTGCATCTTTTGTCTGACCGATTAATCGAGAAACAGCATTGCGTTCAGCTTTAAGGGTTTCCACTTCCACCAGCAGAGCACGGCGCTGCACATCCAGCTCCAGTACCTGATTGACAACACTAGAGTCCATTTGTCGCTTTTCTAGTGATTGACGTACAATCTCTGGCTGTTCTCGAATAAGATTAATATCCAACATGAGCATGCTCCGCAAAAAAGAAATAAGAAACTCTTCGTCACAAACTACGAAGAGGTATTTGTGTGTTTCATTGGATTATACCCGCCAGAAGAGGTGTGTCAAGCAGGGCAGGTATTCTATACTTTATGCTCGGAAGATTTTTTCTTTGTTGGATGAGGTTCAATATCCAGACGATACCCCACCCCTCGGATAGTTTTAATAAACCTGGGATGTCTTGGATCCTCTTCAAGTTTTTGTCGCAACCAACTGATATGCACATCTAAAGGGCGTGTATCGCCCACGTATTCAGTTTCCCAGATCTGTTGAAAGAGTTCCTTCCGGTCGATTACTACGCCGGGTTTTTCCAGAAAAGCCTTTAATAATGCAGATAACCTTGGAGTCAGCTTTGCCTGTCTCCCTTCACAACGAGCTAAATGTTGTTCGATATCTAATTCCATGGGACCAACCCCTATGGTGCTTTTCTTATCATTAGGGATAAAAGTGCGAATGCGGTTTATCAATTTTGGTAGAGTAAAGGGTTCTACCAAAATGACTTCCGCATCGAACTTATCCTGTGCATTCGAATTATGATCTACCACTACAATGATTGGAATTTTGGGGGATTTTTCGTGTAACGATTGGCAAATACGTTTGCCATTTGTTCGCATGGAAGCGGAATCAACTAAAATCACATGAGGTTGTACCTCATCCAACAATTGCAAAGCAGCATTCCCGTTGGGAACACTGTATACTTCATATCCTTTTTTTACCAGTCCAATCTGAAAAGATGGACGGGGAGAGCGTTTACCTTCGACAAGTAGAATCGTTGCTTTCATCATAAAATCATTGACCTAATGGATAAATTTATAATGTCAAAGAATTACCTGGCAAAAATAATTGTTAACAGTCCATTCTAAAACCATTATTGTAAACCTCAAACGAACAGAAAATTATTCCCCTGAAATCCCCCATTCAGTATATAAAATTTTATCATCGCTAATCATATGGAGGAATAATTATTACAAATTGTTAAAATATTATACTTTGTTTTGTTAAGAATCGGAATACCTTAACAAAACCGAATTGGCTTTTTTAGTAATAATTAATTTACAATTCTTCAATAATTAACAGTCCATACAAAATTAATATAACTTTTTTGGTCAAAATTAATTGGACTGCTGTATTTATTTAAAATTAACCTTTACCAGGGTAGGTTTAGTGATTCACCTGCTGCAAGCAAAGCATTATCCCGTTCAGCAAGCAAAGCAGCTATTTCGTCTTCATCCTGACTGGTTAGGGATATATCACTTGCCTGAATGGTTTCATCTAACTGAGATGGACGCCGGGCTCCAACAATTGTGCCTGTTATTTCCGTCCTTCGAAGCACCCAGGCAATAGCTAATTGAGATAATGAACAACCCATTCTTTCTGCAATGGGTTTAAGCCCGTCTACTAACGCAAGGTTGATCTCCAACCGCTTCCCCTGAAATTCAGGATCCGCATGGGTCCGCCAATCCTCTTTCTCCATGTTTAATAATCGCTCTCTTGTCAGTTTACCAGTTAATAAGCCGGAGCGCATCGGGCTATACGTGATCACTCCAATTTGATTTTCAGCGCAGAACGAAAGCAGTTCATCTTCTACACCGCGAACCAGCATACTGTAGGGAGGTTGGTAAGATGCAACAGGGTGGATCGCCTGACATCGTTTGATCTGCTCAATACTAAATATTGAAACCCCACCGTATCGTACCTTTCCTTCTTTTATCAGATCAGCGACTACACCCCACCCCTCTTCAATATCTTCATCAGGGAAAGGCTTATGGATTTGATAAAGATCGATAACATCCACTTTTAATCGCTTCAAACTGTCTTCAGCTTCTTTCCTTAAGCTGTCTGCTTTGAGGACACACTCGAAATTCCAGCCATCTGCCCCTGTTTTTAAGCCACCTTTTGTGGCAATAAATACTTTATCGCGTTTTCCTGCTATTGCTCTCCCAACAACTTCTTCAGCATGACCATACCCATAAGCAGCTGCGGTATCGATCCAGTTCATACCTAGATCCAGTGCGTGGTGAATAGTGGAAATTGAATCCTGGTCTTCTTGACCAGCCCATCCATAGGACCATTTCTCACCACCAAATGCCCATGCACCTAAACCCATTACAGAAAGAGAAAGGTCTGTAAATCCTAATTTTTTATAACGCATAAGATTCACCTCATAGAAGAATAATTCTTTGTGATTCTAGCGAAATGCGGACTTATTGACAAGTGAATTCTCACTTTCATAGAGACGCAAATCAATAAATAACCCGGATAAAAATTTGTTTTCATCAAGATGGATATAATTAATTTAGTGGGTGATCTTTAAAACTTTCATGGTTGAGAAAATAATTCATGAAACGTTTGACCATTCCAGTTCTTCATGAAATCCAATTTCATTTATAGAAACTGCATCATAATTTTCACATTCTATCAGCATGGAGGGATCAATGAGTAAAAAGGATTTGTATGCAGAATTGTGTAAGTACTATGAATTCATGTTGGGGGAAATTCCGAACAAAGAAAAATTCATTGAAGCACTCAAGCAAACCATTAGCGAAGATGAACTTAAAGTATTTTTCCTTCTGCCCTTCAGTGGCAGTATTCTTCACGAGAAATTGGTGGCTAAAGCATCGAAAGTGAATATTTCTGAAAGTGAAATGATAAAAGTTTTAAAACGCATTGCACCAGAAGGGTATATTCTTTCATATGATACCCCTGCTGGACGTAGTTACGAACGCGGCAATCCGGTTTTTATGACAGAGCAACAGGTTCGCAAGCAATCAGATTCGAATGCAAGGACAATATTTGCAGAGTTTATGGATACTATGATCGAAAGTTCTTCGGTATCCAATAAAAATAAAACACCCTATTATCGAGTCCTTCCGGTAGAGCATACAATAACCGGTAAGCCAATCGAAGAAACCATCACACTGGATATACCCGTTCCAGATCCACGACAGGTACTCCCAATCGATGTAGTTACAGAGATGGTCAAAACTCAATCAGTTGTTGGTGTAGCAGAGTGTTTTTGTCGAAAAGCCCGAAAGGTGGTAGGAAAAGAATGCTCCCATCCTTTGGAAACTTGCTTCGTATTCAATGAATTTGCAGAGGGTTTGATAGAGTGTGGATTAGCGCGAAAGACAACAATAGATGAAGCCCTGCAAATACTCAGACATTGTGAAGAAGTAGGCCTGGTTCATAACGTAGATAATGCTGAAGGTCACTTACGTACCTTATGCAATTGTTGTACCTGTTCATGTATTGTGTTGAATGTGATTAAAAAAGGTGGAACAAATGCAGGAGCTCCTTCTCGTTTTCTAGTTGATCATGATGAAGCAAAATGCATCGCTTGTGAAGAATGTATAGATATCTGTCCGACAAATTCTATACATAAAGAAGATGGCAAGATAGTATTTAACCCTACGACCTGTCTTGGTTGTGGTTTATGTACGTCCAAATGCAAGCAGCATGCTAATCACATGATAGAGCGAAAAAAGTACCCTCGAATCTACCCAACCCATAAAGATCTCTGGAATCAGATTGGAAAAGAATCCATCATAGGAATCTTAAAGGATAAAGTTCTTGGAAAATAAAAAAGAAGCAAACAGGTAGTCCTTTACACTTAAGTAAATTCGTAGCAATAGATAATAAGTTAATTTTTTAACCTGGAGAAATATATTGAATTAAAGAAAAACCATGTGCGTTCAATAAAGACAAAACACAATAGTTGTAAACCGTGTGAAGAAAAGTAGCGAAACGGTGGTATAAAGAAATTATTATCCAAATAACTGTGATAATTTCCTTGTAATGGAATCCTTTGACGGAATCCAACAAAATGATTATAATCACGGTTTGCAACTATCAAAACAGGAGTAATGTATGGAAATGGGCGTTCAGGCAACAGATGCAGGAACCATTAAACCAAAAATGCAATTCACAGGAAAGGTAACAAAGATCAGCCTGGCTGGCGCCCTGGTAGACATTGGTACCAATCAACCTGCAGTAATGCATATTTCACAAATGGTACCCCAAAAAGAAGGTGAACAAATCCGTAAAGTGGAAGATGTTCTTAATATAGGACAGGAAATCACCTGTTGGGTGCGCCGCGTACGTGAAAATCGGGTTGAATTAACCATGATCAAACCTCTCGCGCTTGAATGGCGTGACATCAAACCCGGTATGTCAGTAAAAGGGAATGTTGTACGGTTAGAGAAATTTGGCGCATTTATCGAAATTGGCGCTGAACGTCCTGGACTTGTTCATGTAAGCGAGCTTTCGCATGAATATGTACGTACCCCTGGTGATATCGTAAAAGAAGGGGATGAAGTTGAAGCCCAGGTTCTCGAAGTCGATCGCCGCAAGAAACAGATCAAATTAAGCATGAAAGCTTTACAACCCATTCCTGAACCTGTTCAGGAACCTGTAAAAGAAGAAGATCATAGTGCAGCTGATTTTGAACCGCATGGCAAAGGCAGCAAGCATGGAAAACAGAGCAAGTCTGAAGAAGTAATGGAACTTACTCGCAATGAGGCAGGTGATATCATTTTACAGGGTGAGCCAGAATTAACTGCAATGGAAATTGCCTGGCGTGAGGCTCAATTTAAAGCAAAATCCCGCCGTCAGGAACAAAAAGCACGCCGAAAGAAATCATCTGATATTGAACAAGATGATATTCTGTATCGAACATTGGAGCATAAAAGTCGATCAGGGCAGTAGCTTTGAGAAAGTATCCTGATTTAAGTTTTTTTGAATAAACATCCCGGTGGGGAGAGCCAACAAAATGGCTCTCCCCACCTCTATTGTAAAGAGCTTTATTGATTTTAGGAGGACACCATGAAAGCCAAATTTATATTTTTCACCGGTGGCGTAGTCAGTTCAGTTGGAAAAGGCGTAACTGCTGCTGCCATTGGTCGTTTGTTAAAAGAACGTGGGTATAAAGTTGCTGTTCAGAAATTAGATCCCTATATTAATGTCGATCCTGGTACCATGAGTCCATATCAACATGGTGAGGTATATGTTCTAGACGATGGCGCTGAAACCGATCTAGATCTGGGTCATTATGAGCGTTTCATTGATGTACGATTAAGCAAGGTCTGCAATATCACCACCGGTCAGGTTTATGCTGAAGTAATCAGCAAAGAACGCAGAGGTGATTATTTAGGAGGAACCATTCAGGTTGTTCCTCACATTACAAACGAGATTAAACAGCGCATTGGCATGGTTGCCAAAGAAACAGGCGCCGAGATAATTCTCGTCGAAGTGGGCGGAACAGTGGGTGATATTGAAGGACAACCTTTCCTGGAAGCCATTCGTCAGTTGCGCAGTGATCTTGGACGCGAAAACACCTTATACATCCATGTAACCTGGTTGCCTTATATTGGCGCGACTGATGAATTAAAAACGAAACCCACACAACATTCAGTACGCGAGCTTCGCTCCATCGGCATCTCACCAGATATGATCATAGCTCGGTCAGATTATCCAGTAGATGTATCATTGCGAGAAAAAATTGCCCTTTTCTGTGATGTTGACCTTAAAGCAGTAGTACCTATGGAAACTGCTAAGATCCTCTATGAAGTTCCCCTCCTGCTGGAAAAAGCCCAGGTAGCTGACTACATATTAGATCGATTCAAGATGGAACCCCGGCAAAAACCGGACTGGAGCGAATGGGAAAATCTGGTAGCTGAAGTTAAAAGAGAAAAACCCGTCATCAAAGTAGGTTTAGTAGGGAAATATGTGGAACTGCATGACGCTTATATGAGCGTACGGGAAGCCCTCAAACATGCCGCCCTTCATTTAGGTGTTGAATTGGATATCAGTTGGATCTCTTCCACTGATCTCGAAAAAGGAAAAAGTTGGGATGAACTACGAAAAGTCGATGGTATCATCGTTCCAGGGGGATTTGGCAGCCGTGGAATTGAAGGAAAAATTCAGGCAGCTCATTTTGCACGAACCGAAAAGATCCCCTATTTGGGTCTATGCCTGGGTATGCAATTGATGGTTGTCGAATTTGCTCGAGAAATCTTAAATGATGAAGAAGCAAATTCATCAGAGTTCGATCAAGGGACCAAGAATCCTGTCATCGATCTGCTTCCCGAACAACGCGAAATTAATGATATGGGCGGCACAATGCGCCTTGGATTGTATCCATGTGAGCTAGTACCAGGTTCGATTGTTGCAAAAGCATATGGAACCAACCAGGTACAGGAACGGCATCGTCATCGATTTGAATTCAACAATGATTATCGTGAGCAATTTGAAGCGAACGGAATGCGATTCTCCGGCTTATCACCTGATGGGCGGCTTGTCGAAATTGCAGAACTTGCTGATCATCCATTTATGGTTGGTACCCAATTCCATCCTGAATTCCTATCCCGCCCCAATCGCCCGCATCCTTTGTTCGCTGCTTTTGTGAAAGCGATCTGCGAACATAGCGGTGTCAACTATAAAAAACAGTGATTATCATTTATGTTAGTGAGTATATTACCAGGTCTTCTCCTGGCGATCGGCAGACAAGAAAAATAAGAAGAAAATTTAGGATGATTTATTAAGCATTATGGAAGACACAGCCCTTTTGTCGGTTGGGATGCATTGAAACAAATCAAGTAGTTTTATTTCCACCAAGTATATAAAAGTGCTGGTCTGAAATTCAGACCAGCACTTTTTCATGCATTTCGGGGTGTAATTTACTGAATAACCGGTGTCTATCCTCCCCTGATCTCTACCTGAAAGAGCAAGTAATTTCTCTTCTCATCAGAGAGGAGGAACCGAATGAGGAGCTATTTTGTCAGATTTATATGATCCAAGGCTTGCAATAAATCGATATTCTTTGGTATATCAGACATCGCTTCAGAGTAATAAGAATATTGGATTTTTCCCTGTTTATCCACAATGAAGATAACCGGTAACCTACCCAATTCAAACATATCAGCTTCCTGACCATACTTTTCAGCGACTTGTGATTTGTAATCGGTAAGCCCAATGAAGTGGATGTCATTCTCCATCCAATACCTTTTAAAGGTATGCGGTCCATCGGGACCGATTGTTATGATTTCTGCATCCCGTTGCTGAAATTCGTAGTAATCCTGTTTTAACTGTGCCAGTTGAGAACGGCAAAAAGGACAGACAAACCCTCGCAAGAATACGAGAACAATGTTTTTCCTTCCACGAAATTTACTTAACTTGACAGGGGTAAAATCTGCATCCTGCAGTTCAAAATCGGGTGCCATACTTTTGAGGGAAAGCCGTTGTGTCATGAATAATGACTCCTCTTTATTACGTAATCAATTATATCTTAGAGAAAAGGTTCCTGTCCGTCAAGTCTTAATAGTCTAATTTGACGCATCTTGTCATATTTGTTAAGTTCGATCACTTAACCTGAATGGATTAAAGCGTGTATGACGGTCATAGTAATCTTCATTTTCAATGTGTTTAAGCTTTGCTACCACCCAATAAGTAAAAGGTGTCATGATCACTTCCACGCTTACCTTAAAAATATAGTTGGTAACTACCAGAGTAAAGAACAAGCTCCACGGAAAGACTTTAAAGATCGATGCGACAAGAATGAAAATGATAGAATCAACCGCTTCACCCACCAGAGTACTGCCGATTGTTCGCATCCATAACCAGCGTCCATTGGTTAATACTTTCATCCAGGCTAAAATGATCGAGTTGCTGAACTCACCCGCAAAATACGCTGATAGACTCGCCAGAACAATCCCACCGCTACTCATTCCGCCCAGAATTGCTATATATGCTGCCTGCCCCGCATATTTACTCCATTCTGCTTCTCCAGGCAAAATTCTTACGATCCATAAGATGATGGCGCTGAATGCCAGGCTGGCAAATCCCGCCCAAATAACACGTCGTGACTTTTTGAAACCGTAGACCTCAGTCAAAACATCGCCAAAAATATACGATACAGGAAAGAGGATGGTACCTGCGTCAAATGCCAATCGCAGCCCTAAAAGCGAAACTCCCCAATCAACAATCTTTGCAGATGAGGCGATGTTACTGATGATCAGCACTGTCACAAAGAGCACCATCACCAGGTCAAAATATTGGTAAATTCGAGAGGAGTTATTCTCATTAAGGGAACGTACAGGAACTTCAGTCATTAGAATTACTCTAAACCTTTCAAGGTAGCGTCGACGATCTGTCTCCACTGCTCTGCAGCAGCGATCGTCGCTCCATAATCACCATTTTGTTTGCCATAATCGCCAAATTGAGCATGATTACCACCCTTAATTTCAACATAGGTTGTTGAAGCTGGCAATAAGGCGCGGCTGGCATCAATATCATTTTTGGTGGTTAAACCGTCATTAGTGGCATATATGGAAGTCACTTTTATGTTACTGGTTGACAGGTTGTCACTTTCTGATGGATAGGCAGCCCACAAGATCAATCCACTGACCTTTTCAGGATTTTGATAGGCAAAGTGTGCAGCCATGACACCTCCCAATGAATGTCCGCCGATTACCCAACGGGTGATTTGTGGATAGGCTTCCATAATCTTTTCTGCCTTGTTGGGAGCAAAAACTGCAAGATTGAAAGGCATGTCTGGAACAACAACTACATATCCCGCTTTGGCGATCTTCCAAAGCAGTGGAGAATACGAACGATAATCGACGTCTCCACCAGGGTAAAAAATGAAACCTTCTTCAGGTTCATCACCAATAGGATTGAAGAATAGCCAGCCAGCCATTTGTACTATTTGAACCTGCGGATTGGATTCAAGTGCTGTATAGGCAGTATCTCCCGGACCTGCGGGGAAGGAACTCCACAATCCAAAACCCGCTAGGATGAGGAAGAGGATGATAGCCAGGGTATATATGATCCTCTTGAATAATTTTTTCATCGTGAATTTATTGTAAACGGGTGTCAGCCGCGATGCAATGGTAGAAAAAGTCAAAATTAAAAGAATTCTTGTTGCCAAACCATGCTTTTAGAAATGGCTCCGAACTGGATTCTCTGGTGAATTAACCTCTGAACACAGTAATTTTCCACCTCATACCGGCACGGTTAAATCCTGAATTTTTGGATAAATTGATAACGTTTCAGCTTATTCAAGAAACGATGGGAGCTTTTCAGTTTCTCTCTGTCAAGTTGTTTCTGACTTTCTCCCATATTGCACCGAACATCTCCCTGGTCAGCCTGCCAGTTTGCGTATTCTGCCGGCTGGGATGGTAAGAAGCCAATAACCAGGGAGAATTGCTGCCTGAATCAAAAAATGCTCCATGCGCAAATTGTAGTTCTTTTCGCTGTGTTGTTAAAGTTGGAAGCACCGAGACGATCTCATCAAATGCAATCCTGCCCAACGCTACTATCCCCTGCAGATCTGGTAACAATGCCATTTCAGCGGTCCAATATTTACGACAGTTATCAATTTCAATTCGACCAGGTTTATTGTCAGGTGGGGCGCAACGACAAACAGCTGTGATGAAAATGTCATTGAGTTTCAAACCGTCATCTCGATCACTGCTTTCAGGTTGGTTGGCAAATCCAGCCCTGTGTAAAGCAGCATAAAGAAATTCGCCTGATGCATCCCCCGTGAACATTCTCCCCGTCCGGTTGGAGCCATGCGCACCAGGAGCCAAACCCACTACCAGCACGCGCGCCTTATGATCACCAAATCCTGGCACTGGTTTTCCCCAATAATCCTGCGTCAGGAATGCCCGCCGTTTTTCTATCGCCATCTTCTCCCGCCATTCCACCAGGCGCGGACACAGACAGCAACTAACCAGATTCTCGTTTAGTTCTTCCCAGTTCGAAAAAATTTTCATGTGTCTGGGAGACAGGATCAAGAACGCCGTTTAAATAATCCTGTGATGAGTAACAGGACCACAGCACCTAATACAGCAATTCCCAATCCCTTCAGGTTGAAGGCAATTACACCTTCCCCTCCCAAAAGGTTTACGAGAAAACCACCAATGACTGCACCCAGAACACCAATGATAATATTCGATAAGCAGCCCATGCGCGAGTTGCGTCCGGTGATCACGCTTGCAAGCCATCCAGCCACTGCACCAAGAATGACCCATCCTATCAAGCCCATAATATATTTCTCCTCAAATAGAATTATAGAATAAGCATGGCATCGCCAAATGAATAAAACCGGTATTCCCTTTCGACAGCAGTATTATATGCAGCTAGAATATTCTCCCGTCCAGCGAAAGCGCTTACCAGCATCAGCAAGGTTGATTTTGGTAAATGAAAATTGGTGATCAGACAATCAACCGCTTTAAATTGATAACCCGGCATAATGAAAAGGCTGGTTGGTCCAACATGACTACCCACCCGCTCCCCTTCTACAGCAGATCGAGCGGCAGTTTCCAGAGTCCTCACGCTTGTGGTACCAACAGCAATTACTCTCCCTCCCTGTTTTACAGCCTGGTTGATGATCGCGGCATTCTCTTCGGTCATCTCACACCATTCTGTATGAATGACATGCTCTTCTGCATTCTCTTCGGTTACTGGGGCAAAGGTATCCAAACCAACGTGCAGTGTTACCCTGGCAATCTGAATTCCCTGTTTTGTGAGTGAATCCAATAATGCAGGAGTGAAATGCAAGCCTGCGGTTGGAGCTGCGGCTGAACCTTCGATGGTGGAGTAAACGGTTTGATATCTTTCCGGATTTTGCAAAGGTGTATGGATATAAGGCGGCAAAGGCATTTGCCCTGCTTGTGTGAGAAAGGATTCAACAGGCTGGTTAAAAACTACTCTCCGCCTGGAAGCACCTAGGTCATCTTGAACGATAGCGGTCAGAGCATCTCCAATAAGCAGTTTTGCGCCTATGCGCACATTCTTCCCGCCAATCAACACTTCCCATATTGTGCTGTCTTCTTTTCGTAAAAGCAGCAATTCTACTTTGCCACCTGTGATCTTCTTTGCCATCACACGTGCCGGGATCACCCGTGTTTGATTGAGAACCAACACGTCTCCTGATCGTAGATAATCGCCCAATTTAGAAAATACCGTATGTTCCAGAGTATTGGTGTTGCGATGCATTACCAATAAGCGAGAAGAATCTCGTGGTTCTACGGGTACCTGTGCAATACGCTCAGGCGGCAAAAAATAATCGAAATCGGAAGTTTTCATCGGTAAGGTGAATAGTATACCAGCTAAAGTAAGCGAGGTTGATCATTATCCTGTGCTGGTTGAGGATAATCGAGGTGTTCGTAAGCCAGGCGAGTAGCAACCCTACCCTGCGGAGTACGTTCGAGAAATCCCAATTGCAGAAGATATGGTTCAACCACATCCATGATGGTGTCAGGCTCTTCACTGATGGATGCAGCGATCGTGCTTAATCCTACCGGACCTCCTGCATATTTATCAATGATCGTTCGTAATACTCTGCGGTCAACATCATCCAAGCCAAGGACATCTACATTTAAAAGGGATAGAGCGTCATGTGCCAAGTCTTTCGTGATTGATCCATCCGCCCTCACCTGTACATAATCGCGTACCCGGCGCAATAATCGTAATGCCACTCGTGGTGTACCACGCGCCCGTAAAGCGATTTCTTCCACCCCTCCATCATCTGCACAAACACCAAAAAGGTTGGCAGCGCGTAAAACAATCTCTTTCATGGCAGGCAGATCGTAATAATCGAGGCGATATACAGCGCCAAAGCGGGCACGTAATGGTGCACTTACCAACGCTAACCGAGTTGTAGCACCAATCAAAGTAAACCGGGGTAACTTTAACCGGATGGAACGTGCCGAAGGACCTTTACCGATCATGATATCCAGTGCGTAATCCTCCATGGCGGGATAAAGTACTTCTTCGACAATTTTTCCCAGACGATGAACTTCATCGATGAAAAGAATATCACCTGCTCTTAAATTCGTCAGAATTGCAGCCAGGTCGCCAGGTCTTTCGATGGCAGGACCCGCAGTGATCTTGATGTTCACTTTCATCTCATTTGAAAGCACATGTGCCAGAGTAGTTTTTCCCAATCCTGGAGGTCCATAAAAGAGAACATGATCGAGAGGTTCATTGCGATGCTTGGCTGCATCGATCAGAATAGATAGATTTTCTTTTACCTGATCCTGTCCAATGACATCTTTCAACGTCTTTGGGCGTAACGCCTGGTCGATCTTATCGTCAGGGCGTAGTTCTGGGCTAACCATTCGCGAAGAAGTATCATCCATGGGATGATTATACCTTAAGCACGTTTTGACGGTTCTGGCATATAATTCAATCAAATAATCCATCCTGGAGATTTCCATGTCGAATTTACATGTTTCTTCTCACCCCCTGGTCGCTCATAAGTTGGCAAAATTACGCAGTAAAGACACCGAACCAAAGAAATTCCGTGAACTGGTAAGAGAAATTGCTGGACTGCTTGCTTACGAAGCTACTGCAGACCTGGCAGTTGAACCAATAACAGTTCAAACACCTCTGGCTCAAACATCAGGGGTTCGCCTGGCGCACAAAATTGGATTGATCCCAATTCTACGTGCTGGTTTGGGTATGGTCGAGGGGGTATGGGAATTGATGCCTTCATCGGAAGTCTGGCATATTGGTCTATATCGTGATGAAAAAACGCTGAAACCAGTTCAATATTACAACAAGCTTCCCATAGAACCAACGGTATCGGTTTGCCTGATCCTTGACCCTATGCTGGCAACGGGAGGTTCCGCAATATCCACAGTAGACATCTTGAAACAGTGGGGAGTAAAACGGATCAAGTTTGTCGGCTTGATTGGCGCACCTGAAGGAATCGCATTAATGGAGCAACATCACCCAGATGTGCCCATTTATCTGGCAGCAGTAGATGAAAGATTAAACGAAAAAGGATATATTGTTCCTGGGCTAGGTGATGCCGGCGATCGTCAATTTGGAACTGCGTAAAACTAGCCTTACCCGCCAATTTGCATCATGCAACGTCCTGAAGGGCTGACCTGATTTTCTAGATGATGTCCTTCGGGTTTTATGTGAACCGCCTCTTGTAGGAGAGGCAGGATATCTTTTCCTTCACGAATTGCGTCCCGTAATGCAACCTCTTTCTCACTTAACAGGCAGGGTCGTAAATTCCCATCTGCGGTTAACCGCAACCGGTTGCAACTCTTACAGAATTTTTCCCCAATGGGTGAGATAAACCCAATCACACCTACAGCACCAGGAATACGAAATGCGTGAGCGGGTCCACTACCATTTTTTCTCGTTTCTTCTACCAGGTTCAAAGATGCAAGCATTTGTTGCATTTCCTGCGCTGAAACATACGCTTTTTCAGGTGCCGGGAATCCTTCTCCCCAGAGAGCCTGATTTCGTACAGGCATCAATTCAATGAATCGAATCTCCCAGGGCTTTTCGATGGATAACTTTGCCAGATCAATCATTTCAGAATCATTGACCCCGCGAATGACCACTGAATTAAGTTTAATGGGTTTCAGCCCTGCAGCTTCGGCAGCTAAAATGCCTTTCCAGGTCTTTTCAAAAGAACCTCCCCGTGTCATCCTGGAAAATTTCTCTGCATCCAATGTATCCAGGCTAACGTTCACTCGGGTCAATCCAGCTTGTTTCAACTCCTGGGCATATTTCTCTAACAGTATACCGTTGGTGGTTAGGCTGATGTCTTTAATCTGTGGAACTGCCCGGATCATGGCAATTAATTTGCAAATATCTCCCCTGACCAATGGTTCTCCTCCGGTCAGACGGATATCCGTTATGCCATTTTCCGCCGCTATTTTCACTATTTCAGCAATTTCCTCATAGCGGAGCATGGATTCATGGGGCTGCCAGGTAACGCCTTCTGGAGGCATGCAGTATACACACCGTAAATTACAGCGGTCTGTGACAGAAATTCGTAAGTAAGTTATTTTTCTACCAAAAGTATCTTTTAGCATCTCTCACCTTTAAAATTATTTGAATGATACCATGAAGCTTGCGATGGTGAAATGGCTGTGTTAAACTCAATGCATGTCCGAGATCAATGAGAGCCTGTATCAAGAGGCTTATCTGGCATTTCAAGAGGGAAAGAACCAGGCAGCCCGGGATATTCTGACGCGTTTATTGAAAAGTGAACCAAATAATTCTGATTATTGGCTTCTATTAAGCGGTGTAGTTGAAAGTAAAAAAGAACGCCTATTTTGTTTACAGCAGGTTTTACGGCTGGATCCCCAGAATCCTACCGCACGCCAGGGTATGGTAATGTTGGGCCAAATCCCTCCCCAACAAGACTTGATGATACCCATGACGCAACAGCGTTATTCATGGAAAGCACCATCATTACTTCCTATCAAACCTGTACAAGCAAAACGAAAAGCCAGGCCACTGCGTGTGATCCTTCAGATTAGCATTGCGATCATCCTGATGACTATTGGAGGAATGATATATCTTAATATTCAAGAAAAGCAATCTACAATCGAGGAAGAACGCAGAATACCGCCACCACAAGTAGCCCCCTCGGTCACCCTTCTTCCATCAAGCACTTTACGCTATGTATCACCAACAGTTGCTTCCAGTGAAATGCCGCCATTATCTTCTTTATTACAATATACATACACTCCAACACCTTTGTATGTCCAGACTCCCCACCCACGTAGTGAGGCATACCGGGTAGCTATGAATAAAATGGCAAATCAGAACTATGAAGAAGCGATCATCTATTTTCAACAGGTTGCAGCCAATGAACCTGATTCACCGGATATCTATTTTTACATCGGTGAAGCATACCGTCTAAATGGAGATCGATCAAACGCCAGGAAGGCATATCAAAATGCCCTGGAAGTTTCTGATAGCTTTGCACCTGCTTATTACGGTCTTGGAATGTTAAATATTACAGCTTCGGCACCAAATTATGATGCTGCGAAAGATGATCTTACCCGCGCACTCGAAATCGATCCAAATTATTGCGAAGCCAGATTAGCATTGGCAGAAATCGCATTGCAAGAAAATGACACGCAAACAGTTTTTGAAATCTTGAAACCTGTTCAAGGTACAACACAGGCTTCAGCAACCGTCCATTACCTGTTAGGAAATGCCTATTTTCTTGAGAGAGATCTCGAAACAGCCCAGAAAGAATTAGAGCTGGCTTATCAGCAGGATATTACCATCTTGCCGGTTTATCGATTACTGGCAGAAATATACTTTCAACAATCCAGTTATAGCAAAGCCATTTCAATGCTCGAAACATACACAGTACATGTGCCTAATGATGGAGATGCACTGGCATGGCTCGGAGAAGCTTATTTTAAAACTGGAGAAAATGATAAAGCATTAGAAATTGTAGAATTGGCTCTACAATCGGTACGCAACAATGCCTCGCTTTTCTACACAAGAGGATTGATCTATGCTGATGAAGGGAAAATCGATCTGGCAATTGAGGATTTCAAAACATCAATAGCCATTAATAAAAAACAGTTTGATGTACATCTGGCATTAAGCCTGGCATACCTGGAAAACAACCAAACCGGGAACGCATACCTGCAATTGAACCAGGCTGAAGCATACCTAATAAGTGACGAGCAGCATGCTCAACTTTTGTATTACCGTGCACAAACTCTGGAAAAGTTGGATGAGATACAGGCAGCCATCAACGATTGGAAGGCTCTTCTTGACCTTCCTGATGATAGTATGCCACCTGATTGGAAAGAACATGCACGACAGCAACTGTCATTATTAGTCACCCCAACCCGAACCCCCGTTACGCCTTCTGCTACAAAAACCAGAGTCCCCACTCGTACACCTACAATTACTCTAACCCGCTGGCCAACGCGTACATTTACACCCACCCTTACGCGTAAACCTACCAGGACGCCAACGGTCACCCTCACACCCAGACCTACAAAGACTCCTACAATAACCCTTACACTAAAACCTTCAAAAACTCCAACGCCAACTGTGACGGAAAAACCGATCTCCACTCCCTGAGAGGTAACCTTTGCATCGCCTGCAGCAGACCATCCTTATCCGAAGAAAACACGAAACCCAGGAAAAGAAGAAACATCGTTTTCGTCGTGGCTTCATTTTCTTTGGTAAAGGTTTATCGTTGGTCATCAGTCTGGTGGTTATTCTTACAATCCTCCTGGGTAGCTTTGAATACATTCGTTTAACAAAAGACCTTCCTTCTTTGGAACAGATCTCTCAATTGCTTAATCCAGAGACTGGCACCTTTCTACAACCAACGCAAATATTTGATCGTACGGGAAATACGGTCATTGCTACTCTGGATAATACCGGGATCCCACGCCAGTATCTCTATCTCGATCCTGATAAATCCCATCATTTTTCTGCCCAATTCATCAGCATTATAGTATCCACCCTCCAACCTGATTTTTGGTCAAGCCCCGGTTTCTCATTGAAGGAATGGAATAACCCAAAACCAGCTACCATTGCTGAGAAATTGGTGGATTCGCTGCTGTTAGAAACCGAACCTGCCAGCCTACGCCGCACCATCCGAATGAAACTATTGGCTGCCCAAATTGTCTCTCGATATGGGAGAGTGCAGGTGCTGGAATGGTTCTTGAATAGTGCATACTTTGGGCACCTTGCATATGGCGCAGATGCTGCTTCGCATCTTTTTTTAGGAAAATCAGCCCAGGATATCAATCTGGCTGAATCAGCGCTTTTGGTGGCTGCATATCAAGCCCCGGCTTTGAACCCAATAGATGCTCCCACCGCTGCTCTGGAATATCAGAAAAGCCTTTTATGGGTATTGCATACCGCCGGTTATCTTTCAGATGCTGAATTCGATAATGCACAGAAAACCAATATTCAACTAAAAGCCGCATCTATAGATTCTAAGGAAACTTATTCGACATTTACCAGGCTCGTCATTAACCAGGCTTCAAGCATTATTGGGAAAAAGAATATTGAACGGGGTGGGTTAAAAATCATCTCCAGCCTGAATCTCGACCTGCAGGAACAGGCAGAATGTGTTCTTCTGACACAAATGATACGCGCAAGCGCGAATATGCAGGAAATACCCGGTATAAATTCCTCCGATTGTGAGGCAGCCAGTTTATTGACCACTCTTTCCAATAATGATCAATCACAGGGATTGCCGGCTTTTGGTTCAGTTGCCATTCTCGACAATACTACCGGCCAGATCCTTGCTTTAACGGGAGATATGGATATAACGGGAGATAGTTTTTCCATTCAAAAACACCAGGCGGGTACTTTGCTCACACCTGTTGTAGCGGTGGCAGCTTTTTCCCGTGGAATGAGCCCAGCAACACTTTTATGGGACATTCCTTCGTCTTCTTTAGACGAAGCAAGTATCTCAGCAGAAGATATTCCTGCGTTTCATGGTCCGGTTCGGCTACGCACAGCCCTGGTGAACGATTATGTCAATCCTTTCATGGTATTGATGGAGCAGATTGGCGTCGACACCGTCTGGAAATCAACTGAACCTCTTGGATTATCTTCCATTCTTAAGGAAGATATTGGAAGCTCTGCCCTCTATGAAGGGAAAACGCTGGATATTTTGGAAGTTGCTAATGTTTACAGCACATTTGCAAATCTTGGTATTCATAATGGGCTTGCGATCGATTCTCAAGGAATGGTCGAACCAGCTGGAATTATCCGGATCACCTCTTCTGATGATAGAGTGATCTATTCCCCTGCTCAACCAGACAGTCAGCAGGTATTAAGTTCACCCATCGCTTACCTGGTACATAATATGCTGTCTGATGAAAATGCCCGGTGGAAACAATATGGGCACCCCAACGCTATGGAGATCGGGAAAGAAGCCGGGGTGAAGGTCGGGATAACAAAATCGGGTAAGGAAGTCTGGACAGTTGGTTATACGCCTCAATATCTGGTAGCAAGCTGGTTTGGTACTGAAGAAGATCAGAATACACCCGCCAGATTGGATTATCGCCTTGCTGCCGGCGTCTGGAATGCATTAATCCAATACGCCAGTGCAGATGAGCCAACATCTCAATGGACAGCCCCATCTGGGATCACCGAACTTGACGTTTGCGACCCCTCTGGCGAGTTGGCTACAAGCGTTTGCCCGGTGGTTGTAAAAGAATTATTCCTTACAGGCACAGAACCCACAGAATATGATTCGCTATATCAGAATATCATGGTAAACCGAGAAACGGGTCGTCTGGCAACAGTTTTCACCCCATTGGAATTAGTACAGGAGCAAACATTTATGGTTGTCCCTGAACAAGCCAAAGCCTGGGCATCTGCTGCTGGAATTGCCCAACCCCCAGTGGAATACGACACCATCCAGGCTCCAGTTGAAAATCCAGATGTAACCATTTCTGATCCGGGCATGTTTGATTATGTCCATGGTGAGCTTAAAGTAATCGGAACTGCAGCCGGTGATGGTTTTCAATCTTACAGCCTGCAGATTGGCGAAGGGTTGAATCCAACCTCATGGCAGGAAATTGGCAGTGGAACATCCCCAGTGAAGAATAAACCTTTGGGAACCTGGAAAACAGAGGGGGATGGTTTATACGCGATGCGCCTGGTTGTTGTTCGTGAAGATCAGCAGTTAGATACTGCGATCATCCAAATTTCGGTCGATAATACCGCACCGGATATTAAGATCCTCTATCCGGCAGATGGAATGGAAATTTCGCAATCAAACCAGGAAGCGATATTTTTACAGATAAGCGTGGTCGAAAATGTTCAGGTGGATTCCATTCACTGGTTCATGGATGACAAACCGATCGCTGAAACGGGAGAAACCCTGATGTCCATTTCCTGGATACCGGTTCCAGGCAAACATGAATTGAAGGTAGAAGTCACCGATGCTGCTGGAAATATCAGCTCATCAAAAGTAAATTTCGCCATTAAGAAATAAAGAATTTAGGTAATTTCTATAGAAATAGCTGAGCCAGGTCTGCTGTAGTTGCAAGAATATGGTCAGCACCAGCTTTTCTCAGCTCTTTCTCTTTTCCAAACCCACACAACACCCCTACGGTCTGCGTCCCTGCCTTTTTACCTGAAAGGATGTCTACCGTTGTATCGCCTACCATCAGGCAATTTTCGGGCAATACGTTCATATGTTGAGCAGCATGGATCACTGGGTCAGGATAAGGTTTTGTATGGCTGCAGGTTTGAGCAGTTACAACGATTTGAAAATAATCCAGCAATTGAAATTGTTCTAAAAAATGCCTGGTTGAAACTTCATCCCTTGCGCTTACGACTGCCAGAGGAAACCTGCCATGTAATGATTGAATTAATTCCTTCACTCCTGGCATGATCCAAAAATTTTTCTTCTGGTGTAACACTCGATTATGAGCAATACGGTCGGATAATTTCGCCAATATGTTATCCAGATGAGTCCAATC
Source organism: Anaerolineaceae bacterium (assembly GCA_034430215.1). GTDB lineage: Bacteria > Chloroflexota > Anaerolineae > Anaerolineales > Anaerolineaceae > UBA4782. The sequence continues at coordinate 107,661 of DAOUFE010000027.1, forward strand.
ATATAGACGATAAACAGCATTTGCTGGCGACTCGACTGCCATGATGAACGTACGTGAAAACTTCTGAATTTTCTCTTTTTTAATCCAGGGGGTAATGGTGTGAATAATACTGCTGAATCGTTGGATCCAGGCATCATCTGTGTCACTTAATGTACCATCAACATCAAAACAAATTGCTTGAATACGTGTGATATCCAACGGCATGCGATTCCTGTCTTATCCCCAGATGACTAAAAAGCCAGCAGCAATCGCAAGCAGACTGAAAATTACCCAGGTAGTCAGGAATAATGTCAGGAGAGAGAAAAGGATTGTTCGAAGTGTATCAGATTGACCTGAAGTGGCATTCATTTGCAGCTTTCTCCGGCAATTCAGAAGTGATTACAGATATTCTACCAGCAAGTCAACTATATGATGATAATTGTGAAAATGTTGTTTGTATTATAATAACTGCAAGCTGAACGGATAACAAAGCATAATGAACCTACCTACCAGTCAGAATCTTCCTTTTGACGAAGAAAAACTCCCACCAGCCAGGCGAAGACAAAATCGCCGAAGGTTGCTTCCCCCATCATCCGATGCCAAAGCACAGATCATTCAGGAGTTGGCACACCGCCTTACCCCTTCGTTTGATTTCTTTTTATTCACTTTTATTGCAGCTCTGGTATTAGCTGCAGCCATTCTCTTCGACAAATCGGCTCTTTATGTGCTCGCAGCCCTGCTGGTTCCATTCTTATCACCAGCGTTGGGGCTCTCCCTGGCAGCCATTGTTGGTTCAGTCCGTTTCTTTCTCAGTTCCTTGGGGGCTTTTCTGACCGGCGGTTTACTGGTATTTTCCTTGGGCTGCGTATCGGGTTGGATTTCGAAGTTTTTCCCCACCCAAACGTATGAATTTGCGGTTCAACACGCTCACTTTTCTTGGGCTGATCTGATCTTGCTCAGTGTAGGTATTATCTTAACCTCATACCTTTTGATCAAATCCAATCAAAGCAGACCACTGGTAACCAATGCTGCACTTGCTTACGAACTCTATCTACCCATCGGTGTGGCAGGTTTTGGATTGACAAGTCACATTCCTGGCTTATGGCCAGATGGTTTGATCGTATTTGGAGTACATCTGGCATGGTGTGCATTGCTGGGCACTTTGACTCTTGCAGTCCTGGGACTACGTCCGAAAAATATCTTTGGATATACCCTCGGCACAACTTTAATTATTGTTGCAGTGATTGCAGTAGTTATTGTGAGTGGAATTGGCGCTGCTGTTACAAGTGAAAAAGCCCTTCCCCCTGTACAAACAGATATTGTTCTCCTGGCAGAGAATACCAATACCATAACACCAACCAGCACCGAAAAGCCTTTTACTTTGTTTTCTGCTCCAACAATTACCCCTCAACCTGCCTTACCAACTGCTTCACCTACTAATACCCTGATACCAACAAATACACCAACGATCACTCCTTCGCCGCAGGCAACACCCCTTTATGCAAAGATCAAACCTAATGAACAGGGTGGTGCGGTCATTCGTAAAGAGCCGAATTTCTCCAGCCCCATTATTACAACTTTAAGCAATGATTATATGGTTATTGTTATCGACGAATATGTTCAATCAGATAACGTTATTTGGGTTAAAATACGTACCACAGTGGAAAATCCAATCGAAGGATGGATCGTTCGCTCTTTGTTGATCACCGCCACGCCCAAACCGGAGTGGTGATCCTTATTTTGATCCTCTAATGGAGTAAAAATGCCAATTCATTTTGGAACCGACGGCTGGAGAGCCGTTATCTCAGACACGTTTACATTTACGGGGCTGCGTCAGGTTACCCAGGCAATCGCAGATGCTGCAGCATCAGCAGAATGGGAAAATGGTCTGGCTCAGATGGATGAAGCAAGTAAAAGACGTATGGTGGTCGGTTTTGACACACGCTTCCTTTCTGACCGCTATGCAAAAGAAGTTGCCCGGGTTCTAGCTGCAAATGGTTTCACGGTACATCTCAGTCAATCTGATGCCCCCACCCCCGTCATCTCCTATGCGGTGAAAAATCTCCATGCCGCAGGTGGTATTATGATCACCGCCTCGCATAATGCTCCCCGTTACAACGGCGTGAAACTAAAATCTCCTTATGGTGCTTCTGCCTCGACTGAACAATGCCGTAGAGTTGAGGTATACCTTAATGTTAATGAAGAGCAAGGACGTGGTCCCAACCTGATGGATTTTGATCAGGCATGTGAAGCAAAGAACATTGTCCGTTTCAATCCGATACCGGCATATTATGATCATCTGCGCAACCTGATTAATTTTGATATCATTGCCGATTCACAGATGCGAGTTGTGGTTGATTCAATGTATGGCTCCGGGCGCGGTGCCATTCGCGGCATCCTGCAGGGCACAGGTTGTGAAGTCTATGAAATCCGAGGCGAAATGAATCCCGGATTTGGTGGCGTGCATCCCGAACCGATTGCTCGTTATCTGGGTGCGCTGGCTGGTGCCATCAGCACAGGTGCCGGTGATTTTGGTCTTGCCACTGATGGCGATGCAGATCGCATTGGTGCAATGGATGAGCGCGGCAACTTTGTTGATCCACATAAAATCATGGCTCTCGCTCTCCGCTATCTGGTTCAAAAACGTGGCTGGAGTGGTTCAGTAGTGCGTACCGTTTCCACCACCCGCATGATAGACCGGTTGGCTGCAAAATATGGTCTGACCGTGCACGAAACCCCTGTTGGTTTCAACCATATTGCAGATATCATGCAGGGCGAAGATGTGCTGATTGGTGGAGAGGAATCCGGCGGTATCTCCTTCAAAGGTCATATCCCGGAAGGTGATGGCGTATTGATGGGATTGCTCCTTCTAGAGATCATCGCAGATGCCAAAACCACCCTATATGACCTTGTTCAAGATCTACTTAAGGATGTTGGACCTGCTTTTTATGAACGCACTGATCTGCGCCTTGTCCGCCCTGTTAATAAAGCAATCATCACCAATAAGTTAGAAAACGAAGCCCCCTCCAGTCTGGGAGGAGAACGCCTGATCAACATCAGCACCCTGGATGGAGTGAAATATCTCATGGCAGATGAATCCTGGCTTCTCATTCGTCCTTCTGGAACAGAACCTGTATTACGGGTGTATGCTGAAGGAAGGTCTCAGGAAATGGTGAAAGCTCTGTTGGAATTTGGCGAATCAGTCGCTGCGAAATTAGCTTAACTTGCATTGGCACAAAAAACCGTCTCTGATTTACAGAGACGGTTTATTTTTTCATACCTTGCAGCTCCTGGATGAAATCAAGCCACCAGGAATAAATCTCTCAGGCAGAAGGAATTTATCTTGTTGAAGTACGCAGACGCCTGGCAACGAATAAGATAACGATGCCCAACAATGCCAGCCCAAACATACCAGGTAAACCAACTTCATCAGCAAACCCAGTGGTTGGTAAAGCAGTAGGCTGCGCTGTCAGTGTGCCAGCCGCTGCAGCAGTGGGATTTCCCTGGGCAGCTTGCGTCAATAAAGCTGCCACCGTTGCAGTACGTGGATCTACAAGATCTGCCGCAGTTTCTGGTTCTACTGTTGCTGTAGGTTCTGGAGTATCTGTTGGGAACACAATGACGGGGGTTGGGCTGGGCACTTCGGTTTCCAATGGAATTAAAGTAGCGCTGGGGGTCAATAACAACCCGCTTTCATAAGCCTGCTGTGTTGCAGCCTGTACCGTCATGGTATTTTCAGCATTAATTTGTGCAGCTTCATCTAATTTGTTGGTGTTCCGCATGTATAGAAGCCCAATACCAACAACCGCTGCCACCAGCGTGATAGCGCCAATGATGCCAACAATAGTGATGAAAGCCCGGTTGCCTGGTTTTTGTGGTTCTTGTTCTGGTTCAGGCTGTGGATTTTCTTCATCAAATGGTTCCATCAAATTATCATCTATTTGGTCGCTCATGGCGTTCCTCCTCGTTACAACACTGAATAAATTATTCTAGCACATCTAAATTTACCAATGGAACATGAATCCTTTGGTTACTGGTTAATCTCACAACACCAGTGCGGTTTTCTTGATCGAGATTTTCCAACACTCCAACCTCCCCAGCGACCGGTTCTCCAAGGAAGCGGACCTGCTGACCAGTCCGAAACATCGTTATTTCTTTGGGTTCTTTTCCTTCCGCGGGGAGTGCAATAGTAATTTCAGGTCTATCCCCAGAAGATGGATCCCAACTAGATGCCAACATGGAGACCTGACGGTCTGTGTTGCTGGTTAGGATGGTGTACACATTATGGTTGACAGGAATTCGACCGAAACCCTCCGTCAAAATAATTGCATAAGGCATCGAAATAGCTAAAGGAACCAGCTCTGCCGCCATACTTCCCAGGATGATTCCGCGCACTGGGAGAGTAGCAGCTTGCTGTAGTGTTTCTGCAGATCCGCAATAACCGCCGAAAACAATTCCTCCACGAAAGGCAATATCGATCATATCGGGAAGAAGCTCTTCGTCTTCACTGCGGGGATGATACACAATGGGACTTTCTTCGATCTTTCCATTGCCCCATGCAGCCTGGATCAATGCGCCATGAGTGGTAACAACAATGCCCCGTTCCGGGATAACTTCACTCACCACCCCGCTATACCCGGCGCGTAGTTCAAATCTCTTTCCAGTGCCCTCAATCCACACCTGCCCATTGATAATGGAAGCAACCCTTCCCGCTTGTTGGGCTCGCACCACTTTACGGAATAACCCCTTCTTCTGTGCGATCACATCACCCACCTGAAGTTGATCTCCGGGTTTGACCTGTAGCCATTCATCCAGTTCATTTGCTCTTTCAGCTTGAAATATTTTGGCGACATCGATCATTTGATGATCAGGGAAGCGAAAGGTTTCAGCCACAATATCCAACGCATTTACCCGTTGACCACTATGCACAAGTACATTTCCCGCTGCAGGAAGAAGCCTGGTACGGCGGATAAGAGTGAGAGGTAGGATATGTGTAACTGGAGCTGTCATAATTTACCGTAGTAGTGTTAGATGCAAGTTATATGCCAATATTTTCATGCAAAGATATTTTGCCATTTCTCAATACGTTCCCACCGGTTGGAGGGATCCTTTGGTAAATTGATGGGTCTGCCGCGTGCATCAATCAGAATACCGCACAAACCACCGGTAAGTTTTAAATTTGCTGTAGTAGTTCTGGAGAATGGATTGATCCAAGTATTGTGCAGCCCCTGAAGATGAACGACCACATTTTGATTGAAACGGATTGGTAGCACAACTAATGCTCCTTGCTTGACTTCCATTTCTTCTACTTTTCCAGCTTCATTAGTGATCTTGATATCAAGAATTGGTGTACCTATTGGAGCCCGGCTCACTGGGCAAATAACGGTAGCCAGGTGGTTCAATGCCCCCGAATCAAATACCTGAACAGGGATTAAGGGATTCAATCTGCCTATGGCACCTAATACGGGTAACAGGCAGTGTGGGTCCTGCAAAACGGTGGTGACACCTGTAGGTTGCAGCCCATCCAATGCCAGCATCAAACTGATGCCAGGAGAATATCTTGCAGCAAGGGATTTTCCAGTCAACAATACCGGTTCAAAAGTAGTATTTTGAGTATGCCAGCGATATTGCAAATTTTGCAATAAAGTACGTAATAATACCCGCAGGCAAGCCTGTTCGATGGCGATCTGTTCGCTGCTGATCGCCTGCAATTGAGGATATATGGTTTTTTGAGCCATACTATCCCGCAGCTTTGTTTTTGTAACGGTTGGTGGAAGCCACTGGCTGATTTCATCAAGCTTGCTTTCGGTCAGTAGTTTGTCCAAGGTACGTCCCATTCCCATTGCAAGCGTGGTGTCCATCAATCGTTGCTTTCGAACAACAGCCAGCGAAGAATAGCTCGCTCCAATATCTACCCCCAAAACCTGTGTGGCATCGCCATTGATAGCCTGAATCATTCGCACCATCCACCCCATTCCCGTAGCACTTTGCACTGGTGCAATACTGGCAGAATTTACAAGCTCCTCAAGCCCATTCACATGTTGTCTGGCATGATTTCCGATGATCTCTTCAAGTACCAATCTCGCAGGGTCCAGAGATTCAACCTCAGCAGAAGATCGGATATTGTCTGCTACATTCACAATGCAGTATTTATCCAGCGTATTGGAGACACTCTTGGATAATTGATTATTACCAACATAAAGCACCTGGGGGGTTTTTTCACCCGATGAGAACTGACAGATCAGATGAGCCAGTTGGGTTAATTTACCGATAGAACGGGTGGCTCCTCCATCCGCTCCGCCCGCTAGCACGATCAAATTTGGTTCTTGCTGAAGGATTTCATCAACCTGCCGGTTGATGTTCCTCTTATCATGAAGCGAAATGGTCTCAACTACACGACCGTACATGCCAGCAACAAGATGTTGGGCACTTTCAACCGATATTTCATTGATTAAGCCGGTAACAACAACCCGCATTTCAGGTATGGCAGAATAAATGATGACTAAAAAATCAAAACCGCTGCCATCTAAATTGGCGGGCATCATCATATTTCCCTGTGTATCCACCAGTCGCCGGTCAACAATCTGCTCCAATTGCCGTATCGCAGAAATTGCGCCTACTCTCACATCATAAAATGGAGCACCATCCGTAGTGGTATCATCCCCCGCACCAATAAAACGATATTGTCCATCAACCACATCGATAAGAATCGCCCGGGTTGAAAAGCTGCCCACATTCAATGCCAGCACACATGCAGATTCATAGGTTTGGTTTGTCATCGGTTATCCCAAACCTCCAAATGTTTGAATGATAAAAACCAGCCTGTCAATAAGCGCACTGAGTGCAGTCAATAGCACACCCGCGAACACCGCACCCAGGGTTACCATGATAAAAACCTTTCCAATTACTGATACGCCCTGGATGAATTTTGGTCTGTTGGTAGCACCATTTTTCCCCGAACCTGTTCCAAATTGGAAAAATGCAATTGTCGAAACGGTACCCAACAGGATAAAAATACCTTCAAACAGCCTGCCAGCATTCCCTGATCCAGCCTGAAATTGTAAAGCAGAAACGGCAGCGCTGCCTTGAGCAACGATGGTGCCAAAAATTGCCCCGCCAATGATGATCGCAGCACCGGCTCCAGCAATGTATGCCATGGGTATATTTCCCAGTCTTCGCAAACTGGGTGAAAGCTTAAAGACCAACAAAATGCTGAGAATCGACGGTATCAGAGCCATTATCTTCTCATTCCAAGATCCGAAGATTACCGGCCAGATGATACGTGGTAACAAAACATGATATATGACCATCACCGCTACATATCCGGCTGCCACTCCGATGAAGATATGAACTGCAAGGCGGAAAAGAGGATTATCTCCAATGAAATAGCTTAAGATCATCAAGGTGAGAAGAAACGCAGCCGCTGTCCAGAGAATTTCCACAGAGTATGTCCTATCTGTTTCTTATTAATCCTTACGACCAGATCGTAAGTTTTGGATGCCAAAAATTACCAGACCTGCAAAAAATATGATGGCTACCAGACCCGCTGACGCCTGTAGTGCCAGTTCAACATTTGCATTAGATGGATTGGAAGTGATGCGTACATGGTAGCGAGAACCATCTATCAACCCCATTACCAGACCATCGATTTGCATACTTTCATAATACGGTTCAAGCATGGGCGCTGCCAATGTAGTAGTTGCCATGATCAAAGGAATATTCCCAAGGCGAGGTTCCACCTGTTCCACCCATGCCCTGCCCGTTTCGCTGCTATCAGTGATAACGATAACCATACTAAAATCATTGATCGATTGGATATTTACCAGTGCAGGTAATGACCAGGTGGGCACACCATCCATGGCAGCTTTCAACCCATATCGTGCTGCCAATTGTGGATTCTGAACAAATTCCTGCAAAGAAGCTGTTCCACCCGCCAGATATCCAAGGTTGACCGTTCTGTTTGCGATGAAAAAATCGTGTATCGTTTGATCTGCCATTTCTGGCATTTCTTTCAAGCTTTCCAGAAGGGTAGTATCTGCCAGAACCGTTCCCGTGGCAGAAGTAGACACAAAAACAAGCTTTGCATTTTTCTTTACCAGATGTTGAATAATACCCCGTCCTGCATTTGACAATTCTCCACTGTAACCAGGCTCAAAATCGAATGCCACTAGAACGGGTTGGTCTGGCGCAAGGCTATCAATTGCAGTATATGCTGCTTCTGCAGATTCTGACATAAGTAAGAAACCTGAAGAAGCAGGCTGAGTCATGATGATTGGTACCAGAATGACGATGATCAACAACGCAGCCAATGCTGGTCTCAACCAATTGAACCCGGCTTTTTTCTTGACAGAACCACCAGTTGTCGGTTCACCCAGTTTATCCAATAATGCAGCAATAATATCTGCACTTTTCTGTTGTTTATCCGAAATTAATAGTTTTCCTGCCTGTACAGCAGTTTTTCGAATAGTGAGAGCTTGTTCTACCGAAGGCAGAATTTCAGGCAATCCTGCCAAAGGTCCTGATTGCTGCAGAATACCGGTTTCATAAGATGAAGGTTGCCTGGGCTCTTCTGGCTTCATAGCTTTCAACCAGGTTGGTAATTCAGCAGGCGCAATTTCTTCGGATGGCACCGGAATATCACTTACGGATGGAGTCTCTATTTGCTGGGGAATATCCGAGAACCATTCAGGCAGCTCGGGTACTTCAAATGGCGATACAGGTTCTTTGGGATTTCTATCAACCGGTTGATATACATCAAAAACTTGTGGTAATGGGGCTTTCTCACTCTCGGGTGGTTCTTGTACTTCGTTCAACCAGTCAGGTAATATATTTTCTTCAAAAGGTGGAACAACAGGTGAAGGTTGTTCTTTATTTTCAGGTTGGATAGTTGTCAGCCAATCAGGTAAACCTGATGTATTTTCTACAGGCGCTTCTTCTTGCTGTTTTCCAGTTGACACTTCATCTGTTACAGATAATTCTTCAAGCGATGCGACTTCAGATGCTTCTTCTTCTTTGATCTCTGGTATTCCCATATCTTCCGGGATGAACGCGGATAACCCATCACCTTGTTTTTCTTCATTAAAAGGCAAAGGATTTTCTTCTTCGAAACTATTATCCTGTTCAGAAGAAACCTCACCTAACGCTTCACTTGAAGCAGCAGAAGTCTCGATGGTTCGGTTAAAATCCTGCAACCAGGATGGCAATTCAGGTTCTTCTGAGGAGATTGTCGCTGATTCCTCTACTGGACCTACCTGTTGCTGTAAAGCTTTAAACCAATCTGGTTGTTCTTCTGAACGCTCTACAGGGTGTTCCTCCGGTTGTTCAGGGACATTTTGTTCATCCTCGAAAATATCCCGGATATGCTCAGGTTGCTGGAAGATTTCGAAGGAAGGACTTTCCTGTTCGGAGACTTCCTCGGGATTCCCGCTTGCGAATGGTGTGGGTTGTTCAGGTTTTTCAGATGAGACAGGTGCCTGCCAGGCTGCCAGATTCTTAAGCCATTCTTCTGCTTCAGTCTCATCTGGTATTGGAGCTTCTTGTTCTGCATCACCTGCGGTTATTTCTGGAACCTGTTGCGCAGGTAGTTTTTCTTCCTGGGCAGGTTCTTGCAGTCGGGATAACCAATCCTCTGTGGATTCGGGGGTTTCCCCCTGCGATTCAGGTTCAGAAATAAATTCAGATTGCGGAGGTGTACTTTCTTCTATCGGAATATCCGAGAGACCTCTCAACCAATCAGGGATGGCATCATCTTCTGCGTATTCCTGCGCTGGTTGTTCCTCCTGTCCATTTTGACCAGGTTTATTGTCTTCTTCCATTCGTTGCCGGATACGCAGCAGCCAATCCGGTGTTTCTTCTTCCTCTGGTGTGTTGGCACCAGAAAAGGTGTCTTCAGGTAAAGGAGTTCTTTCTTCGTTTCCGCTACTATCAGAACGCAGTGAACTCAACCAATCATTGTCATTCGCTGGTTTGGAAGGTGATTCAGATATGTTGAAAGGTCTTAATGCTGCGCTGCAAAAACTACATCTTTCAGCAGAAGAAGCATTTTCCTTTCCACACATTGGGCAGCGAATAGTATCCATACACTCATCCACTATACGGGCGTTCAGCCCCGAAAATTATCTTTAATCCAGTAACCAGACTTCCCAAAGCCACACCGATCAAAATTCCACGACCACCTGCAATGGGTAAACGATGAAGGAATCCAACCAGACCATCGTTTATGCCATCATTGGTAAAGATGATCCCGCTGCCTATCAGCAAATAAAGAATAGCGCTTACCAGAAATACTACCGACATCCATCCTTTTTTCTGCTTGATCAACCGGAAACCCGCCATGATCAGAACCACTGATACCACTGCCAACAGGCTGGTTTCTATGGGCACTTGAATCGAAGTGATCACTTTTTGAAATCCAGAGCTTGCTGGTGTTAAAACTAATCCAGCCACCAGCGTGATAAGAAAAGTAAAGATCAATACAGGGCTATAAAAATTCTTTTGCTCTTTTGATCGCATACTTCGCCACTGATTCTTAATAAGGTACACAATCCCAATCAGGGTAGCCACCCCAATCAGACTTACTGCCCAACCCAGCAGCGTAATGCGGATGGATTCTAAAAATGGAATTGGAAAGAAATATCCTGAAAGGATAATTAATCCAATTGCTATTGCTACAGCTACGGCAACAGGTGCTTTCATTAAATTCCTATTCCCAAAATTGACAATACCAGACGAACAAAGGCTGCTATGACAAGCACGCAAATAACAGTCCACCTTAATACATCTTGCACTTTCAAGCCAGCTCTTTGCACACCACCAGGCTGAAAATAGGGTGCAACCGCATATACTTCTTCGCCAATCAAACTTTCTTGCGCTGCAGCGTACATGACCGCCTGTCCTGCAAGATCATCACTACCTGCAACATAAAAACTGTCATTCTTCTCTGCAGCATCCAGGATCAAAGCTGCTTCAGGTCCAAAATGACCTAGAAGAACGTTGGTCGAGTTGGCTTTTTCACGGATGGGTGCGAGTGTGCCTGCGGCATACGTCCAGGGTGAAACTCCCACCATCTGCCCCTGATTGACATTGAATTGACTCATGGCGTTCGCCTGACGATACGTTCCAGAAAGCTCATCCTGCGCAAGGAGAGTAAGCGCCCCATCCCCGCTGGTTACAATAGGCGCTTTATCACCCGATGCAATATGCTGCAAGATCTTTTCTGATGCATTCAATGCAGATACTGATGCAGCGCTGTTTGGATTCATAAGATTTACCGATCCCAGGGTTATATGAACACGCTTTCCCTGCTCAACAGAAGAACCAAGTGCTTTCTTAAGTTGAGTGATCGCCGGTAAAGATCGTAATCCGCCCCGAGATTTTTTCTTGCCTGTGATCGAAAAAATCAACAGCATTCCGGCTGCTACGAGGAATACAAAGAAGCTGATGATAGTATCAAGACTTCCCAAAGGTGTCTCCTGAAAGGAATATCTTTAGTAATATAGTATACATGCTTTCAAGTTGCAAGTTTCAAGCCTTACATGTTCTTTACAACCTTTTAATGCAAGTATAGCACAAGTGATTTTTACTCTATTTGACCTTACCCCATAAACGGCTGCCTTCACCGGTGAGCCAGTATGCATTCAACTTCTCTCGCATGTCCTGTTCATCTTTCCAAAAAGAGCTGATCTGTGATGCATAACACGAAATCGCATCCTGCCAGTTTCGTAACCCTTCAGCACTGATTGTGGTGCTATATATGACTTTCATCTCTTCTGTCCATTGCCTGATATCAAGATCATATTGGGCAATATACGGGAAATCTGCAAAATAATAGAGCGATGGGAAAGATTCTTCCAATAGCATCCGCACCAACCTGTGATCACGATGCCCGCCCATCGTCAGAGGGCTTACAATATTGACAGAAGAGGTCAGGTTATTCAGCATTGGCTGCAGCACCTGTTTGGCATCGTTCAACTCCCAATCCTCTGGTGGGATGACCAATTCTATATCACATGTCACCACGGGACTGCCATCAGCACGTCTGCGATAAATACAATCATAAAAAGAATAATGGGAAAAAGCAGCACCCAGAACCTTGCAGGCTGCTTTGTCTTCTTCTTTTCTGATCGCAACGGTTTCGTCTCCAGTGCCCCACCGGTCATGAAGAGCCTGTGCATAGGGAGAAAGATCAGGATAGGGATTCTCTTTTGCACACACTGTCCATATTTTAACCTGATCGCCTGATTGGATTTGCTGCCAGATCATTCCGCCACAGGATAAAATGGCATCATCAAGGTGTGGTGAAACATAGATCCAGTCTGCCATATTACAACTCCTCAATATTTGTTGTGATTGCATCAGAAGGTTCAATTTTTATTTCTGGTGGTGGTCCATTTTTCTTTCTATATGGTCGAACCAGCCAGATAAATCCAGCGAGCGCATACCCGACCAGAGCAGCTCCCCTGACCAGAATGCCGAGGATATTCCAGGTCGGAAAGACCATCGGCAGGAATATTCCACCAATGAGAAAAAGCATAAATACTGTGTACTTAAAATAAGGATAAGGAATTTTCTGATATTTCTGGGCAACGACAGCCGAGCTAACCATCAATAATGCATATCCGATCAAAGCATTCCAGGCTGCCACATATGCACCATAGGCAGGAACAAACCAGACATTTAAAAGAATATTGACCAGAGCTGAACCACCTGAAAGAAGTGGGATAATGTTGGTTTTCTTGAAATTAAATAAGGGAGCAGATGCAAAATAATACATCCCCAGGAAGAAATAACCAACCAGCAGTGGCGCTGTATAAATCACTCCAGGTTGGTAGCTATCAGGCAGAAAGAGATCGAAAAACTCCGACATGAACAGACTCGCTGCCAAGCAGAGCCCGCCAATACCTGCGATGTATAATGAGACAACCCTGATCAGATGCTTCTCAGGATTCTGACCTTTTGCCATCATCTGGTAATAATGAGGAGCCCATGCTTGATTGATGGCTGAGGTTAATACTTGCATAGCCATACTGATTTGCCGAGAAAAATTATACAGACCAATATCATGCAAATTAGCAAATTGCTGCAGCACAATGCGGTCAGCAGCGCTCAATGCCCATGCAGATAAGGTATGTGGCACGATTGGTAAACCGTATTTCAACCCTTCGACAATGTGAGACCAGCACAGTTTTGGAACGAACCATCGCCGCAGCACCAGGAACAGCACAACAAATGCCATCACACCTGCAGCAATCAAGGTACTGAGCATCTGCCCATACGCACCCTGCTTCAATAGCACAACAAAAATGATGGCAGAAATCGTCGTGGTAAGGAAAACGCCCCATTGGACGTACATAAATTCTTTCGCTTTTTGTTCAGCTCGATAAAGGTTTGTGGGAGTCTGTATTACCGAGCGAAAGAAAGATATCCAGAGCATGAAAACAACAAATGGCAGATACGGAATAGTCTGGTCAGAAAATAAATTCCATAGCGGTTCACCAACCAGGCATAATATGATTGTCACTGCCAGCGAGAATAATCCTTGAAAAACCAGGATCGAACTGGTATACCGTTTTTGCTCAAGAGGATCATCTAAAAAATCGTAATAATGACGTGCAATCGAACTGGGCAATCCCATACTGAGAAGTGTAACCAACACCCCAGTATAGGCAGACATGGTTCCTGTGATGCCATAATCTTCAGGAGTGAGGAAAGCTGCCCATAATGGAAGCAATAAAAATTCTGCCGCCCGCTGGATGATATTGCCGACGACATAGATGCTGGTATTTTTTAGCAGTTTGTCTCGGGTGAATTTTCGCCAGAGGTTGGTAAAGCGGTAAAAAATGTTTTGGATGGATGCGCTCAAGTTTAGTCTTTTTTTAAAGAAAGTTAGCAGAATTATACTTGCCATGCAAAAAAACTGCAGATAAAAAATGAAAAAAAGGGAATGAGTTGATTTTTCTCCCCTTATAGATCTATATACATTCATATTTGTGTAAATAAACTTCTCCCATTTATTCAAAGATAAAAGGGAGAAGTATGGTATTTAATCAACAAAGCAAGGTTTACCGTGGTATCACGGGTACATAAATATACATGATTGAATCAGGCGCAAAGAATGTGAATTCGTCAGTATAGACTTCCATATCCCGTCCATCCTCCGTCTGGCGGTAATTCGAGGCGGGGAGGATTTCCTGGTAAATTCGATTATACGTGTCGCCTAAAGTATCTGCAGCTCCACGATGCTCAAATACAGCCCAGGTGCTGGCAGGAACGGTGCGCGCCACCATTCCTTCAGGAATCGGGTCATTAGGATCTACTTCATACCCTGCCAGGTATTCGAATACACCATCAGAACCTCCATTGACCCATTGGCATACGCCATATGCAGCATCACCTTTACAAACCAATTCATTTCCACGTTTATTAAATTTGGTCCACATTTCTGGGATTTCATTATTTTGGTTCTTTCCCACGTACAGCATTCCGACCACTGTAAAAGAAGGTCGTGTGACCAGTTTTAGTTCCATTATCGTCTCCTTAATTATTCCCGATGGAACAAGCGGTGAATGTCCCTCTTGTTCGATTTGACGCAGCCGTTCCTCAACCTGCTCAAGCCGGTGTTGCTCTACCTGAACCAGTTGAGATAATTCACGCTGCTTCATTGTCAGCATAGCTCGCAGCTTATCAATTTGCAGGTCATTATCCAATAGTAAACCCACCTGCTTCAGTGAGAAACCCAGGTCTTTCAATGCAAGGATACGGTTTAAACGGCTCAATTGTTCATCGGTGTAATAACGGTAGCCCGTAAAGCGATCCACCCACCCTGGGCGAAGCAGCCCAATTTGGGCATAGTGTCGAAGCGTCTTGACCGTTACATTCCCTGCACGGGCGAATTCACCAATCTTGTACATTTTGCTTTTCCTGTTCCTGGTTTCTCAAGACAATCCGGGCGTCCCCAGACGATGATGCATCATTTGAGGTGAGTATACAGTATCCCCCAGGGGGAGAGTCAAGAGTAATTTATCGAATTCATTTTCAGTAAAGCGGGAATCTTGAAGGTTTTCCGCAAGACATTTTGTGTGCATTTTTTGTTGACGCTCAAAAAAGGACGTGTTACAATACCGTTCGCTTGGGTGCGTAGCTCAATGGAAGAGCAGTGGCCTTTTAAGCCATTGGTTGGGAGTTCGAGCCTCCCCGCACTCATCTTTTTATTTAATCCTTCTCCCCGACTGCAAGAAGCTGGCTGAGAGCCGATCCAATAAATGACCGGTTTCGAACTCAAAACCCACTTTGACTATGGATTCTTGCTATACAGCCACTTTAACATCACACCTTCCAATGCCAGGTTTGGATCAACTTCATCATCATCTTCGAAATCATATTTCTGTACAACCCATTGCTCATCCTCATAGGTGAGTTCAGCAAGAACATATTGCCATACAGATTTATCATCTGATGCAATAAATCCTTTAAACAAGATCTCCGTCTTCACACCGAGAATCTCCGGGGTAATCGTTGCGTGTGTATCGGATGGAGTAGGCTCTCCGGAATACTTTCTTGTAATGATCCCCCGCATATCAACCATTTCTGCATTCACCCAATATGTGAGATTATCTTCATAAGTATTCATATCCAGGGCGAAACTGCTGTGCGTATCCTGCTCGATCTTTTGGCGTACTTCATACACAATATTGTCCAACATCTGTCTGGGCAGATCACCCTTTTTTACAAGCCGTATCAAATCTTCTTCTACGGTAATTGATGAAGAACATCCATTAAGAAGAATCACTCCAGAGAGAAGAATAATCAGACAAAAGAATTGTTGAATTCTATGATGCGGTTTCATTTGTCTCCCTTCAAGCAATTTGACAGAATGTTTTCACACTACTGATTACTATAAATAAGCATCATTTTATCGCTGCAAAATAAATGATGCCTCTACCTTCTCATATTTAGTAGATAATCCATCCATCCCTGTTTTGAAAGCACCTGATTCATCTGTATCACCAATGATTTATCTTCCCAAACCTTTATTATCGAAACGGAACAGGTACTTGCTTCTAATCGATGGAAATCACCCTCTGGCATCCGGAGATAGTGTGCCAGTGTAAGCCGCACCTGATCAGCATGGGTAAAACAGGCTACCATGTCCCTTTCCTGCCACCGTTTTGCAATGTCATCGATTGCTTTTATTATCCGTTCAGTTGCTGAAGCAATCGAATCTCCGCCAGGAAAAGGTTCAGTGTTATCAGGATCAGCCATTTTTTTCCAGGCTTTCATCCGCCATAACTGTTTAAAAGTCTTTCCCGCAAATATGCCATAATCCATTTCTATCAAACCCGGGTGTATTTCCACCGGTAATCCCTTTCGGTCTGCCAGAGGTTGGGCAGTCTGCATTGCCCGTTCAATGGGTGACGAATAGATCGCCTTGATGGGAAGTCCTTCAAGTGCCTCAGCAACTTCCAGGGCTTGTTTTCTCCCCGTTTCGTTTAAATCGATCCCCGGTAATCTGCTTTGCAGCCGCTTGCGTACCCAATCTGTTTCCCCGTGCCGTATCAATAAAATTAACGTCATTAATTATTTCTCTCCCGACTTTTTCGTAATGTTCTGTTTACGTTCCTGGATCCAGGCTTCCTTTCTCTTTCGCCATTCAGCCAGACGGACTGCAACTTCCTGCTCATACCCTTCATTAGATGGCTCGTAAAATTTCGTTCCCTCTACCTGATCGGGTAAATATTGTTGAGGAGTGAAATGTCCTTCAAAATCATGCGGATATTGATATCCCTCGCCGTGTCCCAATCCCCGCTTATCTCGATTGCTATCCATTAGATGAGAAGGAACTGGGGAAATCCCTTTCTCTTCTATCCATCCTGCGGCTTTAAAATACCCGCCAACGCTGTTTGATTTTGGCGCGGTTGCCAGATAGACAGTCGCTTCTGCAATAGGATAAACACCTTCAGGTAAACCAACATACTCAAAAGCTTGAGCTGCCGCTGATGCCACCACCATTCCTTGTGGATCAGCAAGCCCAATATCTTCAGAAGCTAGCACGATCAGCCGACGGATGATGAACCGGGGGTCTTCTCCAGCGATGATCATTTTTGCCAGCCAGTATAAAGCTGCATCAGGATCAGAACCCCGCACTGATTTAATGAAGGCTGAGATAGTGTCATAATGTGCATCCCCATCTTTGTCATAGACCACAGAACGGCGCTGAACTGCTTCCTCGACCACTTGAAGGGTAATGGATATTACACCTTCCTGGTCATTGGGGGTACTGTCTATAGAAAGCTCTAAAGCATTGAATAAATTACGTGCATCGCCTCCCGACAAACGGATGAGATGCGCTTTTGCTTCCTCATCCAGCTTAACTTTGTGATTGCCATACCCATGCACAGGATCCTGCAAAGCACGATCGAGCAGTAAGGAAAGCTGTTCTTCATTTAGCGGTTTCATTTCAAAGATACGTGAACGGGATACCAGCGGAGCAATCACATCAAAATATGGATTTCCTGTAGTAGCGCCGATCAACGTGATCAAACCATTTTCAACATGGGGAAGCAACGCATCTTGTTGTGCTTTATTCCAGCGATGCACTTCATCGATGAACAAGATGGTACGGCGTTGGTATAACTTTCTCCGCTCCTGGGCTTCATGGATCACCCTTCGCAACTCTGCAACACCAGCCAATACAGCAGACATGCTTTCAAAATGTGCCTTGGTATACGATGCGATCAATCTTGCCAGAGTAGTTTTCCCGGTTCCAGGAGGACCAAAAAAGATAATGGAGGAGAACAGCCGGTCAGCTTCGATGGCACGCCGCAGCGGTTTTCCCGGTGAGATCAAATGCTCCTGACCCACTACTTCTTCAAGGCTGCGCGGGCGCATTCGTTCCGCAAGGGGAGCTTCCCGTTCCATTCTTTCTTGCAAAGCGTGATCAAAAAGGTCCATATCTATTCTCTACATAGAACAGGAAATACATCATACCTGCTGTCAATCGGTTTTCCACTTTGTAAGTAAATCCGGGATTTCAGCCAATCGGTTAACAATTGCATCTGGCTTGACACTTTCCCGGTAGGGTTGATTGGCTGATTTACTGGCTCGTCGAGTGATCCA
>DAOUFE010000028.1:0-93035 GCA_034430215.1 Anaerolineaceae bacterium
CTTTGGGGGCACTTTCAATACCATCGAGGTACAGGTGCCAGCATAAGGACTCGAATTCCTTTGGGGGCACTTTCAATACCATCGAGGTACAGGTGCCAGTATAAGGATTTGAATTCCTTTGGGGGCACTTTCTATTTAACGAGGCTTCTCTCAACACCATCGAGGTGCAGGTGCCAAAATACCCCTTTCGGGGTACGGGCAAAGATTCAAATTCCTTTGGGGGCACTCTTCGTTTAACCTTCTCATCCTTTCAGGGAGAGGACTAAGGTGAGGGTGTGTTAACCTTCTCTACCTATCAGGCAAATGATCGAAAGGGATAATCCACTGCATGAAAAGAATCACAATCACGGTCAAGAGCTGTGTGATAGTATGAGATATCCTTACAGTTAGAGGCGAAAACATGGATAACTGGGAACCCGTAAAAGCTGTTCAAAGCATGCAGAGTTATATTGAAAAGCACCTTCAAGAACCAATCACACTACACAAACTGGCCAGCGTTGCAGGATATTCTCCCTGGCATGCAGCCAAGATCTTCAAAACCCTGACCGGTAAATCCCCCTTCGAATATATTCGTACCATGCGGCTGTCGCAAGCTGCCATGCGGTTGAGGGAAGATGATGTCAGGATCGTGGATGTAGCATTCGATTTTGTCTTCGACTCTCATGAAGGTTTCACCCGCGCCTTCTCGAAGCAATTCGGGATCACTCCACAGCGTTTTAACCAGGAAAAACCTCCCATCAAGCTTTTTATGCCCGTCGATATCCGTGAAACCTATCTCGCCATAAAAAATGGAGAATACACTATGTCAGAAAATCAAAAATCCAGCACCATCTTTGTCCAGGTAGTCGACCGCCCTGCACGGAAACTGATTCTTAAGCGTGGAATCAAAGCAGATAATTACTATACCTACTGCGAGGAAGTAGGTTGCGAGATTTGGGATGTTCTCACCAACATCCAGCAGGCTCTTTATGAACCAATCGGCGTATGGTTACCCGAGAACTTGCGCAAACCTGGCACCTCAATCTATGCCCAGGGGGTTGAACTTCCACTCGACTATACCGGGCCGGTCCCGGAAGGATTCGACATGATCGAATTATCACCCTGCAAGGTGATGATCTTCCAGGGTGAACCGTACGACGATAGCGAATTCGAGAAAGCCATAATCAGTTTATGGGATACCATGAAGAATTTTCAACCGGAGTTATATGGTTTCCAATGGGCTGACGAGGATGGACCACGCTTCCAGCTTGCACCACAGGGGTATCGTGGTTACATTGAAGGTCGCCCTGTCAGGCCGCTTCGCTAAGTATCTCTAAGTAGTTGATCGCAACACAATCGGGTTACCCGTTAGAACGGGTAACCCGATTTCCATTGGGGGTTATTGCATATTAAGAAATCTTTCAACTTCGTTGAGGTTCAGACCTCAAATAAAGCGATTTGAATCCGCAAATAAAACTCCTCACCCTTTCAGGGAGAGAACCGTTATGAGGGTTTCTATCTATTTGGTAATTTCCGTATCATTCAACTTGAAATTTTATACCTCTGTTTTTGTGATCTTCACCACAATCCCTGAAGCTGGATCGATGCAACGCACATATTCAGTCGTTACGCCATTCTTATTGATCACCTTCTCGTATGGAGTACCTCGATATTCCCATCCCAGGGTGCCTCCAACACGCAAAACATGGATGATGGAATCCATGCTGCTCATGAGCCACGGGCAGATTTTTCCAATATCGTCAGGATAGAGGAATTTTTGTCCCACCTGATAACTTTTCTCCCCATCGCCGCGATACATCCAGGCGCAGATTCCCAATGTCTCGAAATTCCGGGGGTAAACCACCTGTCCATTCTTTTTTTGGAGTTCTCCACCGTAGCCTTCGAAAATTTCTATCTCCATCTTGTATGGCATAATTTCCTCCTGGATTTCATTCCTATGAAAGGATATATTTCATTGTCAGAATTATCAAGTGAATTAAAACGAATTTTCCCTTAGTTGCCATTTATATCATTATAAGGATTCCTTATTATGAAATAACATTTCAAGAATTAATTGTTTTCTAGTAATAATTAGTGGGAAAATTATGAAAAAATATATATTGGTCGATTTGTTTGGTGCATTGTTTAAATCCTTTGGATAAAAAATTATTCATATAATCCTTTCTTTGATAGCAGTTCATTCACAGCATATCAATACGCTATTACTTCAAGAAAGACATTCTCTATGTCCATTTCCACACACAATCTCTGCCTCGAACCTGATTCACCTATTGATCTCCATCTGCACACCATCTATAGTGATGGTCAATGGAAAGCGGAACACCTGATCGATCATCTCCTGAAAGATCAGTTCAGCCTGGCAGCGATCACCGATCATGATCGTGTAGATACACTCAGCTCAATTCAAACTCTGGCGCTGGAGAAACACATGCCTTTGCTTGTGGGTGTTGAAATGAGCACCATGTGGAGAAATGAGATGGTCGATCTACTATGCTATGGGTTTGATCCTGATCAAAACGCACTCGATTCTCTGGCGCAAGACCTACTTCACCGCCAACAGGAAAACTCGCGAGATGTCTACGTGAAACTTCAGCAACAAGGCTACACTCTTTCCCCCAGTGACTTATCAATGATCTTGGAACAAACCAGTCCGCTGCAACAGTTCGGGTTCGCAACCGCTTTGAAAGCACATGGGTATGGTCTTGGTCAACCTTCCATGGAGAAAATCCTTATGGAAGCGGGTTGTGCATTTGCTTCCAATGATTTATCAGCGGTCGTGCAGGCTGCACACCAGAGTGGCGCAATATGCCTGATCGCCCATCCCGGGCGCGGCGATGGTTTTGTCAATTTTAATGCTTCCTTGTTGGATCAATTTTGCCAGGAAGCTCCGATTGACGGTCTGGAAGTCTACTACCCGCTACATTCACCCCAACAGACTAATATGTATCTGGAATATGCCCAGCGCAATCATCTATTGATCAGTGCTGGATCCGACTCCCATAGTTCAGAAAAACTACCCATCAAATACCTGGCAGTATATTGCCGTGACCTGCTAGAGCGCCTGGGTATTCAAATTAAGTAACAAAATACCTCAAAGGGTTACGACCCTTTCGTTTCGATCCATCCCGGGAAGTATTATCACCACTTTATGATAGGCTGATTCAGGTTGATCAGATCAGTGTCAGTATTGCAATAAGCAATTTCCAGTATTCGAGCATGTGAAATTTCATTGTTGATCTATTGAAAAAGGATTTACAGATAGACTATCAATATTTACTTACAATTTTTGTATACTAGAGATATATTTGATTTTTCACAGGTGATGGAATGTCAAAATCCCAGTTTTCCATAGCTGATGAAAAGAATCTCGAAATCACTCCCTATTGGCATTACCCCCCAGAAGAATTATTTTCACTATTGAAAAGCCGTAAAGAAGGTCTGACGACCAAAGAAGCCCAGGAAAAGCTATCGCTTCTAGGGCGTAATACCCTGGTTACTAAAAGAAAAGCAACTCCATTTAAATTTTTCCTGAATCAATTCACAAGCCCTATTGTTCTCATATTGTTGAGTTCAACAATCATTTCAGCATTTGTTCGTGATTGGGTGGATGCGATCATCATTTTCATTATCGTACTGGGAAGTGCCATTCTCAGCTTTGTTCAGGAATACAACGCAAATAATGCAGTGGAAAAATTACGGCAGCAGGTAAGTCATAAAGCACGTGTTCTCCGAGATGATCACGAGCAGATGATCCTATCTGAAGAATTGGTGCCAGGGGATGTTGTTTTGCTATCTGCGGGCAGCCTCATCCCAGCAGATGGAGTTTTGCTCGAAGCCAAGGATTTTTTTGTCAATCAATCGGTATTAACGGGAGAAACCTTTCCTGTAGAAAAGATTCCCGGCACGGTGCCAGTAGAATCAACTTTGCAGGAACGCACCAATTACATTTTCATGGGCACGAATGTCCGTACCGGAAGTGCAAAAATGCTTATCACACAAACTGGCAGGCAGACAAGCTATGGGCAAATAGCCAGACATCTTACGTTGCGTCCTCCTGAAACAGAATTTGATCGCGGAATTCGTCGACTTGGTTATTTGCTTACTGAGATCATGTTCATCCTTGTAATTACTATTTTTGCGGTGAATGTGCTCCTAAAAAAACCGATTCTTGATGCATTGCTTTTTTCTATCGCTTTGGCTGTGGGATTAACCCCTCAGCTTTTGCCTGCCATCATTAATATGAATCTTTCCAAAGGTTCACAGCTGATGGCATCTGCAGGTGTTATCGTTCGCAAGCTATCTTCCATTGAAAATTTTGGAAGCATGGATATCCTTTGTACCGACAAAACGGGAACCCTGACTCTTGGAGTGGTAAAGCTGGATGGGGCAATGGATATTGATGGTAATCCCTCCGAAAAGGTGCTGCATGCCGCTTGGCTGAATGCTTATTTTCAGGCTGGAATGTCTGACCCATTGGATGATGCGATCATTAATTTTGGTACTTATCCGGCTACAGAAGAGTTGAAAATTGATGAAATTCCCTACGACTTCATAAGGAAAAGACTTAGTGTAGTTGTAAAGGGAGATCTTACCCTTTTCAATGATGATACAGTAAAGCATCTGATCGTGACTAAAGGTGCTTTCCAAAAGATCGTAGAAGTTTGTGATTTTATCCAAATAAAAGAAAATGTAGAAAATCTCAATGGGGCACATCTAGATGAATTGCAACAGCGGTATGAAAAATGGAGTGAGGAAGGTTTCCGTGTTCTTGGGGTTGCCATTCGTCCTGCGGGTGAAAAAGATTGCTACGACCGTACAGATGAAAAGCAGATGATCTTTTTAGGATTTCTGCTGTTCTTTGATCCCCCCAAGCCCAGAGTAATGGAAACTATCTCACGTTTACAGAAATTAGGTGTGAATCTTAAAATCATCACGGGCGATAACCATCTGGTTGCTGTCCACACCGCCCAAGCGATCGGTATCCAGTATCCAAAGGTAATGATCGGTTCTGATCTGGGGAATATGCATGATGACGCCCTCATACATGTAGCTGAACATACAGATATTTTTGCAGAGGTTGACCCCAACCAGAAAGAAAAGATCATATTGGCGCTTAAGAAAACGGGGCATGTGGTTGGATACATGGGAGACGGGGTAAATGATGCACCATCTCTTCATAATGCTGATATAAGCATTTCTGTAGATAATGCCGTTGATGTAGCAAAAGAATCTGCAGATTTTGTCTTGATGAAACAAGACCTTGAAGTTCTGGAGCAGGGAATAATCAACGGAAGAAAAATTTTTGCCAATACTTTAAAGTATGTTTTTATGGCTACCAGTGCAAATTTTGGGAATATGTTCAGCGTAGCTGGGGCTTCCTTATTTCTTCCATTCCTTCCCATGCTGCCAAAACAGATCTTGCTCATCAACTTCCTGACAGATCTACCGGAAATGACTATTGCCGGAGACAGGGTTGATGATATTTTCATACAACGACCACATCGCTGGAATGTGAATTTCATTCGTCGTTTCATGTTGGTATTCGGCACACTTAGTTCAGTTTTCGACTATGCTACCTTTATTTTGCTCTTATATGGGTTAAAGGCTTCTCAACAAAGCTTTCATACGGGTTGGTTTATCGAATCAGTCCTGTCTGCCGCATTGGTGGTTTTCGCCATGCGAACACGTCTTCCCATTCAAAAAAGTCTCCCGAGCCGTGCCATGATGATAGTAACTGCAATAGTATGTTTCATTGCAGTGGTAATTCCCTACTCACCCATCGCATCTCTTCTAGGATTTTCGCCCTTGCCACTTCATTATCTGAGCTTGATATTCGCAATTGTAATAATCTACTTTATTTCTGCAGAATTTACCAAACGTTGGTTTTACAAACAATTAAGAAACCATGAAAAGTAATAATTCTCAGGTTACTCCTCCAAAGGTACATCCCTGGCGCTACCTTCCAATAATTATCATTCTTGGATTAGGTGTCCATCTGCTTGTACCACAAATCACCCAGCTAGAGCATTCCTGGGCAGTAGTAAAAAACCTTACTTGGTGGGCAGTCGCCCTGGCAGTTATTGCACAAATCCTCAGTTACCTGGGAAATGGTTTTCTCTTGCATAGTCTTGCCAGCTCTGAACAGAATAAGTTATCCATTTTCAAAGGTGCAGTTATCGCTTTGGCATCTGCTAGTATTGGGCTTATTGCAGGTGGCTGGTTGACTGGAGCAGCAGTAACCTATAGCTGGATAAAGAAAGAAACGAGTAATAGCAGTAAAGCCCTTCTTGCAGGAACATTGCCTTCTATTCTGAACAATGGGGTTTTACTTGTTGCTGCATTGTTTGGAACGCTTTACCTGCTCATTATTCACGATCTGAGCAAATCGCAAATGACCGAATTCAGGATCATCCTTTTAATGCTTGCTATTATTGCAGCCTTAATATATATATCATTCCAATTCCCCGAAAGAATGAGAAAAGTGCTGATTGAAGTTCTCCGCTTCTTCACAAAACTTCGCAAGAAACCTTTTGACCCAGAAAAAACAACTTCCACTCTCGAGCAATTCTTAGATGCATGGAAAATTTTTATCAAAAGTAATTGGTTGAAACCTGTACTTGGAGCAATTGCGAATGTTGGGTTCGATATGCTGACACTTTACTTTGTCTTTGTTGCTGCAGGAGACTTTATCAGCCCGGGCATCTTGTTCGCCGGGTATGGGTTGCCATTATTTCTCGGCAAGATTGCTTTCATTACCCCTGGCGGACTTGGTGTAGTTGAAGGTTCAATGGTAGCCCTTTACGATAGCTTAAAAGTTCCAAATGAAGTCAGCGTTGTTGTCATTCTGGGCTATAGGCTGATATCTTTCTGGCTTCCAACGATTTTCGGTTTTATTGCAGCACCTTATCTGACAGGAAGATTCTCAAAAAATGGGAGAAAATAAAAGTAGACCTAATTCACAGTAAAGGTAACTGGTTTCTTTATTTACTAAATGAGAATAAATATTGAGGAATAATCTTTACTTCGAATTTTAAGAGTTTCGTCAGCTTTTAATTTTCTTTCACATCTAATTCATTCACAAAGGGTTTAACAACTATGTGACAAAATTGCCCTGTTATATGCTACAATCCTCTAAATTCTTACCGGAGTGATGTCGATGGATTTATTTGATAAATGTTCACAGTTCACAGCTGCAAAAGAAGCTGAAGCGAAAGGGCTTTACCCTTTCTTTCGTCCCCTATCGGATAATGAAGGTACCGAGGTGGTTTATCACGGTCAACGTTTGATCATGTGTGGCTCCAATAATTACCTGGGTTTAACCACTCACCCAAAAGTACGCGAAGCTGCCATCAAAGCAATAGAACGTTTTGGAACCTCCTGTACTGGCTCACGTTTCTTAAATGGCACACTCGAAATGCACGAACAACTCGAGCATGAACTGGCAGAATGGGTCGGTAAAGAAGCCAGCCTTACATTCTCTACCGGTATGCAAGTGAACCTGGGTACGGTAAGCGCATTGATCAGTCGCGGTGATTATGTAATATTGGATAAAGATGATCACGCCAGCATCGTTGATGGAGCCCGCCTTGGGTATGGCAAGATCGAACGTTATGCACATAATGACATGGAATATCTCGAAAGAGTGTTACAGTCCATTCCTGCTGAAGCAGGTAAATTGCTTGTAGTGGATGGCTTGTTCTCGATGGAAGGAGATCTCGCCCCCCTGCCTGAGATCATTCCCCTTGCTAAAAAATATAATATGAGAATAATGGTCGATGACGCTCACGGAATGGGCGTTTTAGGAAAGGGGCATGGTACTGCTGCAGAGTTTGGTGTTACCGGTGATGTCGATCTTATCATGTCCACCTTCAGCAAAAGCTTTGCTTCATTAGGTGGTTTTATCGCAGGTGATGAAGAAGTAATTCACTTCATCAAGCATGCAGCACGGTCTCTCATTTTCAGTGCCAGCGCGCCTCCAGCCAATATTGCTGCAGCATTGGCAGCTTTACAGGTGATGCGTGAAGAACCAGAACGCATCGCACGCGTGAACCAGATTGGTGAGAAGATGCGTACTGAATATAAACGGCTAGGATTCAACATTGGTCACTCTGTAACCCCCGTCATTCCAATTCTTATCGGCGACGATGAGCGAACATTCTATTGTTGGAAGCGATTATTCGAAGAGGGTGTGTTCATTAACCCTGTCATTTCTCCTGCGGTACAGCAAGGTCACCAATTACTGCGAACCAGCTACATGGCAACCCATACCGATGCACAATTGGATAAAGTGCTCACCATTTTTGAAAAAGTCGGTAAAGAAGTCGGATTGATCTAATATGAATTTCAAGGGTAAACTGGCTCTCATCACTGGCGGATCCAGCGGAATTGGCCTGGAAGTTGCCAAACAATTAGCTGGTCGAGGAACCCATGTAGCAATCCTGGCTCGTCGCCAGGATCAATTGGAGATCGCAAAAGGCGAGATCCTGCTAAGTCAGCAAAATCCTGATCAGCAGGTTCATCTCATTTCAGCAGATGTAGCCAGTTTTGATCAGGTCAATAAAATCATATCAAAATTCATGGATGAGGTTGGTATACCTGATATCCTGGTCAATTCTGCTGGTATTGTCGTTCCAGGGAAATTCATCAATATTACTTTTGCACAATATTGTTCCATGATATCAGTGAACTACCTTGGGATGGTCAATCTGTGCAAGCTTGTGATCCCCGAAATGGTGAAAAGACATTCAGGATATGTAGTGAATGTATGCTCCATGGCTGCCCTATTCCCACTTTATGGATACACCGGTTATGCTGGTTCCAAATATGCTGTGCGTGGATTTACGGATTCGCTCCGTCAGGAAATGCGTTTATTAGGAATTGATATTTCCATCGTTTATCCACCAGATACCAACACCCCTCAATTGCAGGGAGAAATTCCTAACCGCCCTGCAATTACACAGGCATTGGCTGCAACAAATTCTGTTGTTGAGCCTGAACTCGTTGCACGTACGATCCTTCGTGGAATGGAACGAAAAAAATACGTAATTCTGCCAGGGACAGAAGCAAAGATCCTTGCCCGTGCAGGCTACCTGCTTGGCAATGCTTTACACACAGTAATCGATATGTTGATTGATGTGAATATTTCGCGTGCTAAGAAGAAAAGCCGAAAAGTCTGAGTTGGTTTTGAATAATGATGAGAATTAAGGGATACAGTCTTCTCATCATGAAACCAATAATAACAAGCATTACTAATACCACCGCCAGAAAGATCAATGCTTTTTGCAAAGCGATTTTCTGGCGGTTTTCTTTATCTTTTGTAAGGGCTTCCAACGCCTGATCAAATGCAACATTTGTATAACAGTAACGTTGGTCAAGAATCCTTTTTATTTGTTCAATCGAATTTCCCAAACCAAATAACTCAATGACCTGTTCCTTCACCTGTTCATCCGTCAATTCAATCAGAGGAGCAGTTTCTTCCTCTTTAAACTGCTGCATCAGATCATGTTTCTCACTGTCTGGTACTGCTCTGCTCCCTGGATAAACGAATTCTTCTATTGGTACCGCGATCCTTTGTTTCGGTTTAGGCTTATGAGATTCTGCTCCCGCTTCCGCGATCATTGCTATCGGAATCCACATATTTTGATAATCAACCTGCATCGATTCTGGTTGATTTCGGATACAGATGAGCACCCCCGATTTATCTATTTCATATGACAACTGGCATTTTGGGCACATCATTTGATCTGGTGCTTCTGACGGATGAATAACGGTTAATGGTTGATTTCCACACCAGATACACTTCCCTTGTTCTCCCCATGCTGGTGGAATAATCGCACGTGCTAAAGGAGTCTGTTCACTCATACAGGTATTATAGATGAAATCCGAAAAACATATCATAATAAAAAGGCTATGTAATTATGAAGTTTTCTTGAAGATGGAAGGGATATAATATTTTTATTGCATCAAAGAAGAGGTAATGTGAAGAAAAAAGTAATCGTAATTGGATCTGGACTCGGAGGTCTGGCTGCTGCATGCAGACTTGCTGCATTGGGGCATGAAGTCGAGATTTTTGAAAAGCGGGCAATCCCTGGTGGCAGCAACAGCGTTATTGAGATTAATGGATTTAAATTTGATGGTGTACCATCAACAGTCACTGCGCCATACCTGCTAGATGAAATTTTTGCCTTCTGTGATAAAAAACGCGCTGAACATATCGCACTATTACCTGTAGACCCCTACTATCGTATATTCCAATTCGAGGGGAAGTCTTTTGATTACACTGGCAATCCAGATCACATGGTTTTAGAAATAGAAAAATGGTCGCCAGCAGATATCGTTGGATACCGCAAGTTAATCGAGTCAAATAAGCGTATTTATAAAAAATGGCATACCTTATTTACTGAGAAACCATCTCTCAACCTGATTGATCTATTTAGGATATTTCCCAGTTTGATATCATTGCAAAACCAAAAGAATATGGTTTCCTATGTATCTCAATTCATCCAGAACAAATTTTTGCAGCAGGTATTTTCTTTCCACCCATTATTGATAGGTAGCAATCCTTTCGAAGTTTCTGCGATCTCCGTAATGAACCAGTATGTAGAAAAAGAATATGGTATATATCACCCTCAAGGCGGTTTTGGTAAGATCATTGATTCACTGATCCAAATTTTCGAAGGATCAGGCGGTGCAATCCAGTATAACCATGAGGTTACAGAAATCATCCTTGAACATCACAAAGTAAAAGGAGTGCGGTTGAATGATGGAAGTATTCACCGGGCGGATGTTGTCATTTCGGATATTGATACAGCTAGCACTTACTTGAAACTCATTCCACAGAGTCAAAGAAGAAAAAATTCCGATCTGAAGTACCAGAAAGCCCAATATAGTATGTCATTATTTGGCATCTTCATTGGGACGAATCACCGGTATCTGGATTCACGCCTAGCTCATAAGAATTGCTTCTTTGCTCCACGGTATAAAGAATTGATGGAAGATATTTTTCATAACAAGATTCTTGCTAATGATTTCTTCCTTATTGTTAACATGCCAACCCGCACTGACCCATCCATCGCTCCCGAAGGTTGCGAATTGTTTTCCATCTACACACCGGTGCCGAACCTGGATGCAGAAATCGATTGGAAAATTTCTGCACAGCCTTTTCGGGATGCTATTTTGGAATTCTTGGAGAAGAATTATTTGCCTGACCTACGGTCTCATATTGTTGCAGAAAGTTATATTGATCCGCTATATTTTCAAAATACGTTGAGTAAATTTAAAGGTTCTGCGTTTTCTCTAATTCCTACGATGATCCAAGCTCCCTGGTTCCGACCTCACAACCAATCGGAGGATTTTGAAAATCTGTTCATTGTAGGGGCAGGCACTCACCCCGGAGCAGGGATGGCAGATGTATTGAACTCTGCAAAAATTGTCAGCAATATTGTTGATCAGTATCTTAAATAATAAATGAGCATAATTAAAACCAGAAAGCCACCTTTAAAGGCGGCTTTCCCGGTTCGCTGCGGCTTCCTTCTCTATCGAAGAGAGAGGAGGGATGCCGCAGCGCCACGTTGGTAACTAGAACTATCTATCATAATGGACACCACCTCCTCTTCGTAAGAATGGCAACTTGTAATGAACTATTAATAATTATACACAATTCAGTAAATAGTTTATGAGAACCGGATTATTTTTCAGCGACAAAAAAGACCCTGCCCTGTTCTTCTGGATCATCAATAGCAATCTCTAGATTTTCAAAGAGTGCAAAATAACAATTCTTCCAGCCCAGATCAAATAACATTTTTCGAATCTTGCTGGTTTCAAAGACTGTGTTATAAACAGTTTCCTCAAACCTGTCATAAAGCTCGCTTCCCTCTACGCGCACAAACCCAGATATTTGAGTATAAGCACGGTTCATACCTTCTTCAAAAATACCTTTTTCCAGGATAAAAATATCATCTGAAATATCGGTATGAACCCCACTCCACCGGGAAAGACCTTTTTTCGTATTGATATCGAAAATAAAAAGACCTCCTGGGAGAAGTACTGATTCAACGCTTTGAAAACAACCTTCAAGCATCGAATAATCAGCAAAATGGTTTATGGCGTCATATGTGCATGTAACCAACCCAAACTGCTCATCAAGCGAAAAATGAGATGCATCTCCAATGACGAATTTCGCCTTCCCACTTTTTATGTACTCAATGTTATTCTTTTTGGCATACTCGATCATGTATTCAGAAAGATCCAGACCCGTTGTAGTATACCCGCTAGCAAGAAAGTGAGATATCAATACCCCGGTTCCACAACAGAGATCAAGGATGTTCTTATTCGTTTTCCCAACTGGCGAATTTTGATACAGGTTCTCGATTTTTGGAGCAAGTTTTTGGGCAAAAGGTGCCCATCTGAGGTTATACACCTGAGCAAAAGCTTTCCCGTAAGCTTGCATAGAATTTACCTCCACTAGATTATTTAGCCAACCAAATGGTATCAATTATTAACTTGATACTCTTCTATGGCATGTAAAACGTGAAGCGCCAGTTTCGTTCTTGTTGTGTTACGATCGATTGAGACCCCAACACTGAATACCAGATATTCCCGGGTTTGTACTCATAAGGTGTCCCGTCCGGAAAGGAAAGGCTTATCAAATCTTCTGGTCCTTCTCTAGTCCAGGTTAGTTCATTAATTATCCCATCTCGAACAGCGTACGCTTTACCTGATCCGCTCAAAGGAACATCGAATACCTCTCCCTCATTGGGCACTTCATTGTATCTTGTAAAAAGAATTACCAGGTTATCTGCGGCAATTTGCGCACCGGTCAATCGATCATAATGAGGTGCATACACTTCATCCATTCCAGATTGAGTTTCTGAGGAGCGATAATACCTTCCATCAGCAGGGTTATAATCCCAGCGGTTGTACATGCTTCCAGAGAACCTGATAAAGACCACATCAGCAAGGTTGCCGGACTCGGGTTTCTCACTGGAAAAAGGCAAGATAGTAAATACTGGTTGGATATCTTTAATCTTGTATTGTGTATAGATGGGATCGAGCAAGGTAGTGTTAACCATCAAGTAATTGACTCCATCAGGTTCATACCGATAAAAAGCTGGGGCAGTGCTTGGACCTTCCCGGATGAGCCGATCGCCAAAATCAGCGGAAAGCATATTTTCCATTAATTCTTCATAAGCGCCGCCATACAAAAGTACCGCCTGGTACATCTGGATCAGTTGCATGTCAATGTGTCTGGCTGATCGCACTGGCCCAACCTGCTCTGGTCGATTTCCATAATAAACCGCTGCAAAGCGCGTATCGCCATACTCGATGTAATATTCGTACACGTGATCCGCCAGACTCAATCCCCATTGTGGACGGCTCTCACGCGGTACATTCTGAATCTTTACTATCAGAGGTCTCCGTGTTAATAAACTGGGATCCTGCATAGGTAAGCCTGTCAATGGATTTATCACAGCAGGTATAGAGGTGATCGTTCTCCCTGGCTCCAGAGTTTCCTGCCGGGCAATTTCTGTATTTGTTGGAGTTATAGAAGGAATACTACTCTCTGTGGATTCCGATTGTGTGGCAACGGGCAAAGATGGTGCACAACTGGTGAGAATGAGCAATCCTGTGATCATCCATTGGAAACATTGTTTTTTCTTCATAGCTATCCTCTTTCTGATTCTATCATTAGAAAAAGGTATAATCATTCCTACTATGCCAAACCCAAAGCCAATTTCACATAAAACCACACTCTTCATCGTCATCTTCACGGGGCTTCTCCTTGGTGTTTGGCTCTTCTACTCTCCTCCTGGTCTGTTAGGAAAAGCGGACGCAGTAGGATATGCGGTTTGCCATCGCATAGATGTACGTTCATTCCATCTTGATGACCGTCAGATACCCATGTGCGCCCGTTGCACCGGTATGTACCTGGGAGCGTTCGCTGGCATTGTATACCAGCTCCGTTGGAGAAAAAACGGGGGGTATCCATTAAAAAAGTTTTATCCCATTATGGCTCTCTTTGTGTTGGCTTTTGGGGTTGACGGTTTAAATTCCTATTTACATTTTTTTCCTGATATGCCTACTTTATACGAGCCTGCGAATTGGCTCAGGCTTCTCACAGGTACCGGTATGGGGCTTGATATTGCCCTGGTCATGTACCCGACATTCAACCAGACGATATGGGACAGGTATGATGACATCCCCGTATTCTCTCGTTGGCGTGATCTTTTGTGGCTAATTTTGATAGCATTAGGACTTGATGCATTGATATACAGTGAGATCAGCCTGTTTGTTTACCCCCTAGCAGTTATCAGCAGCTTGACCGTTCTGGTACTTCTCGCATCAGTATATGCCATTCTATGGTCATTGATATTAAAACGTGAAAACACAAATTCATCATGGAAAGAAGCAGCCCCGATTCTTTTTTGTGGTTTAGCCACAGCTCTATTACAAATTAGCGCATTTGACCTTGTTCGCTTTTTTCTCACAGGAACATGGTATGGATTCCTTGCCGGGTGATATATAATAATAAGATAAACATTTATTATCACGGAGGAATTATGGGACAATATTATTATCAGCAACCGCCACAACAACAGCCACCTTATTATCCCCCTGCTCCAACCCGCACAAGCACCTGGGCAATCATCAGCATGGTTGGAGGTATCCTTGGATGGCTTGGTCTCTTTGGTTTGGGCGGATTGGTAGGCATCATCTGTGGGCATGTAGCTCAAAGTGAGATCAAGAAAAGCGCAGGTACCATTACCGGAAATGGAATGGCTGTTGCTGGTTTAATTCTTGGTTATCTTAATGTAATTGGTACGATCGTCGCAGTAATTCTGGCAATTATTCTACCGTTGTTAGGTGTAGCAATTTGCGGTGGAGCAGGTGCGTTAGGTGGCATTATAGATTCTGGTTATTAGATCTACAATTTTGCATTCATTCTCTGGAGGAAACAATGGCTGATTATATTCCCGAAACACCCGTCACAGAAGAACCCAAAAAGAATAACAAGACATTGATTATTGTATTGGTTGTTGTTGGTGTTGTATTGCTTTGTTGCTGTTTACCAATTGCAGTGCTTGCGATTTTACAATTAACAGGAACGATCGATTTGTTTAGTTACATTACCCCATTAGCTACATATGCATTGATATAGTATTTACATCACCATTTGGTAAATATTAAAATGCGCTGACTCCTTGAAAAGAGATTGAAGCTCTTGTAAGGCAGTCAGCGCATGTGAATTTTCAACCTCAGATAACTCTAAATCAGCAAATTCATCTTCATCCAAAATTAGCTGCCTGCCGTCTGGATAAACAAATAGATCCAGCGCTAAATCACGGGCAGCGATTGTTCCATTGGAAAATTCAGCAGGTGCGGTTACATTGCAATACCAGCCTTTTAAACCATCTGTATGTTTATCGTGGATCTCGAAGATGTTATACCAGCGATTGGAAAAATAAACCTCAACAAAACGATCTCCTTCAGCCAGGGTAATTCCATGAAATGGCAGGTCAGAGCGATTGAAATATGCTTCAAGCAAAATTGCAGTTTTTGTATAGCAGAGCACTTTCCCTGAATAACGCCAGACTTCTTTTCCTTGACTGTTCTGTTTAATAACGTGAACTTCGCTTCCAACCTTCATTGTATCTCTTCATTCTCCAGGCAAATAACCTGCGTTGGGTCTATAGATAGTTTTATAAAGTCACCTATCTTTAAACACTCTGTATGGTTAAATTGTAATCGTTCACCCTGGATATTTACCGTAATAGTGTACATTTGTCCTTTGAATAATACATCTTCAATAACACCTGTCACGAAATTCAATCCCCCCTCACTTGAAGAGATCGCTTTTGACGGAATCATTACTGTCAATTGATCTCCGATCTTCATATTCAGGGATTGCTCTTGTGATACTGCAATCTCTCCTATCTTAGTGGCTATGCGCAAAGGCGCCAAAGTCAAAATTTTTCCATTTACGAGATTCGTTTGCCCAAGAAACCTGGCTACCCAGGGTGTCGTTGGGTGTTCGAATACTTCCTCAGGAGTCCCTCGTTGTACAATCACCCCCCCATTTGTTAACATAATTTCTGTCCCAATGGCAAATGCTTCTTCCTGATCATGGGTAACATAAATGGCGGGAATGTTAGTTTTATGAAGCAAGCTTCGCAGTTCCTCTAACAACTGTTCTCGAAGTGCCCGATCCAAAGCTCCCAACGGTTCATCGAACATGATCAATTTCGGCTTTGGTGCAAGCGCCCTGGCAAATGCGATCCGCTGTTGTTCTCCACCAGATAATTCTGTAACCCTTCTATAGGCGAAATCTTCGAGATTAACCAACTCTAGAACTTCCCGTACACGTTGCTTTATCTGGTCAGAATCCATTCCCTGCATTTTTAACCCAAATGCCACATTCTCATAAACATTTTTATGAGGAAAGAGCGCATAATCCTGGAACATCAATCCGAATCCACGTTTATGTACTGGTACCCGGGTAAAATCTTCTCCATCCCAGATTATCTTTCCACTTTCGGGGGTTTCGATTCCAGCAATGATCCGTAGCAGGGTTGACTTACCACTTCCCGATGCACCCAGCAAACAAACCGTTTCACCTTCATGCACAGCAAACGAGATCCCTTTGAGCAAAGGTTGTCCTTCAAAAGATTTTGTTATGGATCGTACTTCAAGCATGAATGCCTTCACTTTCTTAGAAATGCGTTACTATCCAACCATTCCATCAATAAAACCGATAGTGCACACACGATCATGAGAATGGTTGCCATAGCCATCGCTTGCCCATAATTGGATGCCCCGGGTTGTGACAGGTAACGAAATATTGCCACTGGTATAGTAGGCATTTCTGGCCGGGCTAAAAAGGACGTTGCGCCAAATTCACCCAGAGATATAGTAAAACTGAAAATTGCAGATACGGATAGTGCCCTCGCAATGATGGGAATATCTACTTCACGCACCACTTTCAGCGGAGATGCCCCCAAAACAGAAGCAGCTTGCTTCAAGTTTACTGGTATGGTTGCAATGATGGGTTTTAATGTTCGCACGACAAAAGGTATTGCCACCAGACTGTGTGCAATGGGCAATAAAATAGGAAAAGTCCTGAGATCAATGGGTGGTTTGTTGAATACCAGGATAAAACCCAACCCCAAAGTAACCGCCGATGTACCCATCGGGAGCATAAAGACCGCATCCATCCACCGGTTAAACCTGCCAGGTTTATTTAAAGCAAAAGCTGCCAGGCTGCCCAACGTGATCGAAATGATCACTGTAAGGATCCCATAATAAAGTGAATTACGAATTGCTGTAATGGGTGGCACATAGAAGATCGATTGCCTTTGATTCACGAAAAGCTGCTGATAATATTCAAAGGTGATCCCCGATCGAACATCTTCACGCTGACCGCGATTAGCTTCCATGCGGGTGATTGAACGCATTCCCAATGAAATTAACGGCAATACCAGCATGATAACCAGACTGATGCTCACAATCCCAATATAGAGCTTCTCTTTCCAGTTTTTTGCTTTACGTAATCCCTCCTCGTTTACTCTTGGTGCAAAGGGAATTTCTTTTCTTCCCGCTTTCGTGTATAAAACCGTAATACCCAATGTCATGAGAAGTTGGACAAGGGATAGAATTCCTGCCATTGGCAGGTTTAATAGATACATAGCCTGAGTATAAATTTCCACTTCCAGGGTGACATTTTGTGGCCCTCCCAATAAAAGAACCACCCCAAAACTGGTGAAATCGAAAAGAAAAACCAGCAATGTCGAAGAAAGAATGACTGGCAACAAAAGGGGTAATGTTACTTCGAAGAAAGCTTTTCTGGATGATGCCCCAAGAACCCTGGCTGCCTGGCTCAAACGGGTATCCATTTGCGCCCATGCCGTTCCAACTAATCGGATGATCACGGAAACATTATAGAATACATGAGCTGTCAGAATTGCCCCAAGTGAATTGACAAATGCAATGGGTGGATTCTCCAATCCAAATATATTCATTACTAAGATGTTCGCCCATCCGCGAGGTCCCAACAAAGTATTCAAACTTGCAGCTACAACTACAGTTGGCAGAATGAATGGAATGGTAGATAGAGTTCTGAGCATCTTTTTTCCAGGAAAATCGAATCGTGCGAATATATATGCAGCCGGTAAACCAAGAATTAGTGTCAGAACAGTTGAGAGAAACGCCTGATAAAGGGTGAAACCCAGGGTTTCCGCGATCCGTGAAAAATTAAAACCGCCAATACCCTCCGCGACTATCTGATTTCCCACACGCGTGAATATTGCTGCCAGCGGTTGAAAATAAAATACAAGCAGAAAAGCCACTGGCAGCAACCATAGAAGCCACGCAATACTTTTTTTCATCCTGCCTCTTTGCCCACTATCTCAATACAGTCTCATCCCAGATTTGAAGCCAGGTATCCCTGTTTTCCATTACCAAAACTGGATCAAGGATTGCTGGACTTTCAGGGATCTGGGTGTATTTTATAAATTCTTCAGGCAAGGTCGCATTTTTATTGACTGGATAGACAAACATCTGTAAGGGCATATCCTCTTGAAAAGTTTGGCTGAGCATAAAATCAATAAACTTCTCAGCCATATCCCCGTGTTGGGATCCTTTCAATATTCCAGCGAACTCGATCTGGCGATAACACATATTCTTCCCTGTCAGAGATGCAGTAGGTGCATCATCCAGTGGCTCCGATGCATAGATGACTTCTGCTGGTGGGCTGGATGCATAGGATACCACCATAGGTTGGCTGCCCTTTCCAGACGAACCACTGAAGTTGGTATAGTAGGCGGTTTCCCAGTCATTCACAATGACCACACCATTTTGCTTGAGTTGTAGCCAATAATCAAGGTAACCCTCCTGTCCAAATTCGGCAATGGTTGCCAGTAAAAAAGCCATGCCTGGAGATGAGGTAGTTGGATTTTCTACTACTAATAACCCGCCATATTCTGGCTTAGTCAAATCTTGAAGGGTTTGGGGTAATGTCAGATTCTTCTCTTGGAAATAGGCCTTATCATAATTGATGCATACATCCCCATAATCTACAGGCAAAGCCCGATTTTGTGGATCAAGTTGGAATTCTTGGGGAATCTCTGCAAGCGCAGGAGAGGCATATTCCTCAAAAAGATCCTCATCCAGAGCTCGTGAGAGAAATGCATTATCCACCCCATAAAGCACATCTGCCATAGGCGCTTCTTTGGATAGGATCGCACGATTGATCAACTGCCCCGTGTCTCCACCTTTTAAGAAGGATACCTTCACATTGTTTTCGTTCTCAAATGCAGCGATTACATTTTCGCTAACAGAAAATGAATCATGCGTCATTACGGTAAGCGTTTCCTGATTTTGATCTTCTGATTGAACAACAGGTTTGCATCCTGTTAGAAACAACATGAGGCAAACCAACCCAAAAGCCACTTTCCTAACTTTCATTTTCTTCTCCTTTACCTGCGCGGGTGTGGATACAAAGTAACGCACCCGAAATGATCGAAACCTTTGCAATATCCGTTAACATGACATTACTGATACCCCTTGATTCACCCATCACAATGGTTTCACTTCTCAATGGGAATCCCAAGTTCTCGGTCACAATACCAACCACTTGATCACTCAATGGGATCAAAGAAACAATATCTCCTGCTGCACCGTTGATGACAAGTTTTCCCATCACAAGTTGCATTTCAACCGTCCCATCATCCATGCTGATGACCAGATTCTCATTTCGATATCGTTGTAGAAGCATTACATTAGCTAACAGATGGTCAACCCGCCCACCTAACCCACCAACGATGATGATCTTCTGTGGTTGTAAAGCAATAGCATATTGAATAGCAATTTCCAGGTCAGTTGCATCTTTTGCTGTGGGATATTGATGGATCTTTTTTCCTGCTTTCGTAACAAGTTCAATGATTTCCGGAGAGGTTGAATCCAGATCACCGATTAAAACATCGGGAAGCATACCCATTTTTTGTACATATTGCGACCCGCCATCTGCAGCGATGATGAAATCACCTACTCTAATTAAGCCTCGAGCGCGCTTCAGATCAGTGATCACACCGTTGGCGAAAATGAAAACATTTTGAACTTGCATAAAAAACACCCTCCGCCAGGGAGGGTGTTGACTCTTCTATAGTTTCCCTCCGCCGGCATTATCCGGATCAGGTTATTAGGGTCGAGGACTTTCGTCCTCCTCTCAGCCACTTTGGGCTCCCCGGGTATATATTTTCTTTACAGGTATTATAGCACTTTATAAAGATTATTCGACTGTCTGATCTGTATCAATCTTTTTCTGCAATTTGTGAACTCTTTCCCTTTCCCAATTCTTGAGACCTTTGATAGGCAGCCCATACCGCTCGCGAAATTGCAGTACGAAATCCTGCTTTTTCCAGGTAATACAACGCTTCCGCGGAGGTTCCACCCGGAGAGGTAACTTCATTGCGCAGTTGTGCAGGGTGACCGCTCTTTTCAGCGTAATAATCCACAGAACCTTTTACAGTCTGCGTCACAAGCTTCTCAGCTATTCGTCGGGGGAATCCAAGATGGACACCCGCATCGATCATGGCTTCCATGAAAAGGAAAACATAAGCTGGTCCGGTTCCAGAAAGTGCGGTTGCCATATCAAGATAGCTTTCTTCTTCAACGAATACTTCTTCGCCAAACGATCTTAAGATCTCCTGTGCCAGCACTTTATGGGTATTAGTACATTCATTAGATAATGTCCAGACAGTGATTCCCTCTCCGATCTGTGCAGGTGTATTTGGCATCGCTCGAACAACAGCTTGGTGATTTAACCCTTTTTGGATTATTGCAATCGAGGTGCCTGCTACAATGGATATTACCAACGCATCTTTTCGGATCTTTTCCTGCAGCCCTTTAAGTACAGCAGCTAACCTTTGAGGTTTAACTGCCAGGATCACAAAATCAGCTTCTTCCACTGCCTTTGCATTGTCTGTATTACCAACAATCCCATATTTAACATGGAGTTGCTGAACTCTTTCGAGGTGAGGTCCAGAAGCGATGATCGATTCGGGAGATACCACCTGATTTCGCAGCAGACCAGCAATGAATGCTTCTGCCATCACTCCAGGTCCAATAATGCTTACTGTTTTTTTCTCATTCATGACGCACTTCCTGAAAATTTTGATCTTTTGACCAGCGCGCAAAAATGGCAGTCGATAACACCCGACCCGCACTGTTATCAATGTTTAATATTTCTCCAGCCTGTACTTCACCATCGTATTTTTTCATTACTTCTGACAATGCATTGAACAAAGTGAGATACGAGGCTTTTACTGCATAGGCTGTCAACATAATGAATACCGGGTTTTCGTTTAAAACAGCCTGGCATATTCGTAGCAATTCTGGAATGAGTTTGTAGAACTCCCATACTTCACCTTTTGGCCCTCTTCCAAATTTGGGTGGGTCCAAGATAATGCCATCATATCGAGAATTTCGACGTACTTCTCGCTGTACAAATTTCATTGCGTCATCAACAATCCACCTGATAGCTGTTTCAGGCAGGTGTGTGCTTTGGGCATTTTCTTTTGCCATCATCACCACTTTATGTGAAGCATCTACATGGGTAACGTGTGCGCCTGAAGCTGCTGCTGCCAGGGTTGCAATACCGGTATACCCAAAAAGATTTAATACTTTTATAGGTCTCCGTGTCTGGTAAATCTTCTTTCCAATCCAGTCCCATTGTGGTGCTTGTTCAGGAAATACACCCACATGACGTGATGGTGTGGTTTGCACCCAAAAATGTAAAGATTTATATCCTAATTCCCACTTTTCAGGTAGTTTATGACGGTATTCCCAATGTCCACCATTTTCCTCAGGAGAGGATTTAAATACCGCATCTGCATTTTGCCAGTTCTTTAATGAAAGTGCCGGCTGCCAGATGGCTTCTGCTTCTGGACGATCCAGAATAACATTTCCAAACCGCTCCAACTTGCGTCCATTTCCACTATCCAACAAGGCGTAATCACTCCAACCCTGGGTAGAGAAAAACGTAGGTTGTGGTATTTTTGATTCCTGATCCTTCATAGAACATTCCAATCAAAACGAGTATACCAGTTTAATGCTATTCACTGAGAAAATCTTGATAGAAGGTTATTCTTCTCGTTTCTGATTATAATGAACAAAACTATATTTCGAGGAAATCAATAATGAGTTCGTTCGACAAAATCCTGAATAGACGTTCAAGTGAAAGTGCTAAATGGAATTGTTTTGATGAGGATGTACTCCCCATGTGGGTTGCGGATATGGACTTTCAAGCTCCTCCTGCAGTAATAGAAGCCTTACAAAAACGTATTGATCATGGCATTTTTGGTTATCCTATTGAAATGCTCGAATTAAAGAACACTATCATCGAGCGTATGGATACACTTTACAATTGGAAAATCTCTCCAGAAGATCTGGTTTTCACCTCAGGTGTTGTTTCAGGCTTCAATCTAGCCTGCCAAGCGCTCTATCGTCCTGACGGAAATATCTTGATCCAACCTCCCGTTTACCCCCCATTCCTGCATGCTGCACATAATGCTGGAATGGATAGAATCGATGCAGAACTGACCCGAAACCCTGATGGTTCATACCAAATTGACATGGTCGCGTTCGAAAAAAGCTTTCGACCTAACACAGTTATGTTCTTACTGTGCAATCCCCATAACCCGGTGGGGCGAGTTTTCACCAGGAGCGAACTAGAACAGATGGCACAGATCTGCCTTTCAAAAGGGGTTGTGATCTGCTCCGATGAGATTCACTGTGATTTCATTTTCTCTGGGCATCAGCATATTCCCATCGCCTCGCTTTCACCAGAGATTGCGCAAAACACCATTACTTTGATGGCTCCCAGCAAAACGTACAATATCGCAGGGTTGGATTTTGCTTTTGCGATTATTCCAAATGCCAAATTAAAAGAAAAATTTATCCATGCATTTCGAGGGATCACTGGCAGCACCAACTTGTTTGGTCAAATAGCAGCCTTGGCAGCCTTCCAACATGGCGATGAATGGTTGAAGGAATGCATTGCTTATCTTGAAGCCAACCGTGATTTTCTGGTGAAATGGATCAGAACAGAGCTTCCCATGCTGGGTGTGACGGTTCCGGAATCCACTTTTCTGGCATGGATCGACTGCCGCAATCTTTCTTTGAAAGAAAGGCCTGCAGAATTCTTCCTGCAGAAAGCGAGAATTGCTCTTAACGCAGGAGAAGAATTTGGTAAAGGTGGAGATGGTTTTGTACGTCTGAATTACGGCTGTCCGAGATCCATTCTTGAAGAGGGGCTGCATCGCATCGAGAAAGCAATTAAAAGATAATTAGGTTAAAAAATGAAGCAATCAATCAATAATCCAAAACCAGGCAATAGTCAAAAGGGATTGCCTCTGGTATTGGGTATTCCAATAATTCTTCTCATTATATTCATATTGGGAGGTGTTCTACTCACCGCTGCAGGTGGAATCCTCATCATTGCTGACCCGCTGAGAACATCCGATGCAGTGGTAGTTTTAAGTGGTGGCGGCGATATGTCACGCATGGAAGAAGGTGCCAGGATATTCCTCGAGAAAGACGCCCAATGGCTCATCCTGACGGAAACAACACCCAGAGAAGGAGAGAAAGTTTCCGACACAACAATACTCTTTAAAGACACCGCCAGAAATCTGGGCGTACCAGATACTGCTATCCTGGTTACCGATCAGGCAGCATTCAGCACTCTTGAAGAAGCACAACAGACTTTAAAGCTTGCAAACCGTAATTCGTTTAAATCATTGATTATTGTGACTGATCCCTTTCATACATTTCGCACTCGATTGATCTTCCATTCGGTTTTCCGGGATTCAGGGATTGATATTTACGTCAGACCAGTAAGAAATCATTGGTATCGTTCGACAAACTGGTGGATGACTGCAGACGGCAGACAGGCAACCGTAAGTGAATATTTAAAGATTCTTGCCTATCTATTTGGGTTTAAAAGCGGTTTAGTAGAGTAAATTCTTTGGCTTAAAAAAGGAAGAGCCGCAAATAATGCGGCTCCATCTATTGATATTTCGCTACTTAAGCAACTGGTGTTACTTCAGCAGCCTGCAGACCTTTCGGTCCGTCCTCTATTGAGAATTGCACCTGCTGACCTTCACGCAGTCTTTTGTAACCTTCCATGTTGATTGCGGAAAAGTGAACAAAAATATCTGCACCGCCATCCTCACGACCGATAAAACCATAGCCTTTGGTGGCATTAAACCATTTAACGGTACCCGTTAATCTTTCTGACATACTGCCTTTCTCCAAAAATATTTTTGTTTATAGATGGCTCATTACTTGCATACTGATAAAGTAAATCGCAATCTATTTGACCGGCCAATAGGGTAACACTTCCTGACCTCAATGTCAAATAGGTTGATCATACAACCAGGAAGAATTACATATAGTTTATAGGAGTTAAGTACGCAATACATAGAAGAACTTACTAAAATCCATGCACAATACCAGAATTACCTCCTGGCTTTGCCTAACGTGGTTGGTGTAGGGATTGGATATAAAAAGAAAGATGGAAGAACTCTTAACGAGCTATCTCTGGTGACGATGGTTCGCAACAAAGTATCGACAACATCACTTTCGAAAGATGCCGTCATACCAGAAGCATTGGGTGGGGTAAAAACTGACGTAGTCGAAGTGGGACATCTTCGTGCTATGCAAACTGTACGAGATCGCTGGCGCCCCGCTGTGGGTGGGGTAAGTATTGGACATTACAAAATTACCACAGGCACATTAGGTTGTATCGTTTATGATTCACTTCAACATTCACCACGTATACTTTCTAACAATCATATTTTAGCCAACGGTAATTCATGCAGTCTTGGAGATCCCATTCTTCAACAAGGAAGATCAGATGGTGGAATACTGGGGAGAGATACTCTGGCATTATTGACGAAATTCATTCCAATAAAATATCTCAATTCCGAAGATCTCAAACCATTGCCTGATTTCATTATTCGTTGGGGGATAAGATTATCGGATCTATTGAACAACACCGAATGGCGTGAATTTTTCGAAAGAAGAAGGCGCAAGACCAACCAGATCGATGCCGCGCTTGCGAAACCATTGGATGCCAGCCTGGTCTCAGATGAAGTTATTTCCATTGGCACGCCGGATGGTATTCAAAAAGTCACCTTGGGAATGGAAGTACAGAAATGTGGACGTACCACAGGTCTGACAACGGGAACAATCGAGTTGATTAAAACCACTTTAATAGTCAGTTATGGTGATATACAAAACGCTCGCTTTGAAAACCAGATAGTATCTACCCCCATGTGCCAGGGTGGTGATTCTGGTTCGATTGTATTCGCCTCAAAATCAACTAAAGCAGTTGGATTGCTTTTCGCAGGCTCCACCCAGGCAACCATCTTCAATCCCATTGAGACGGTAATGAATACATTGGGAGTTACACTTACTCCTTGAGACGTTTGACAGCAAAACCATTTCCCTCTACACTAAATCCATGTTAGCTCGCGTTTTTTCCTGCGCCGTCATCGGGTTGGACGGCGTCATCGTAGAAGTCGAGGTCGACACTGGTCAGGGTCTGCCAGGTATGACGATTGTAGGGTTACCTGATACTGCAGTACAGGAAAGTCGTGAGCGTGTTCAAGCTGCAATCAAGAACGCAGGGCTGGAATTTCCTCGAAAACGCGTTGTAGTCAATCTGGCTCCTGCCTCCGTACGCAAGGAAGGTCCTGCGTATGACCTACCTATTGCCATCGGCGTCATGGCAATGATGGGAGTCATTCCACTACAAGCTCTCGAAAAAGTGTTGATCGTCGGTGAGCTATCACTGGACGGTACTGTACGTCATACGCGTGGAATACTCCCCATGGCAGCACTTGCCCGCGAAAATAATTTTGAGCAGATCATCGTTCCATCTGCAGATGCGAATGAGGCAGCCTTAATACCTGAATTAACAGTCATACCAGTACAGAATCTCTCTGAGTTGTACCTTCATTTGACCCACCAACAAATATTAACCCCTCACACAATCTCAAATACAGAAATTGCTGAACCATTCATCCAGACAGATTTCCAAGAGATCAAA
Organism: Anaerolineaceae bacterium; assembly: GCA_034430215.1. Taxonomy (GTDB): domain Bacteria; phylum Chloroflexota; class Anaerolineae; order Anaerolineales; family Anaerolineaceae; genus UBA4782. Next base: position 26,105 of record DAOUFE010000028.1, read on the forward strand.
GGACAGGAGCATGTCAAGCGCGCTCTTGAGGTAGCAGCCGCAGGTGGACATAATGTATTGATGAGCGGCAGCCCTGGCTCTGGAAAAACTTTATTAGCTCGTGCCATGCCAGCCATCCTTCCTTCTCTCAGTATTGATGAAGCTCTGGATGTCACTCGCATCTATTCGGTGGCAGACCTGCTTCCGCAGGATACTCCCCTTATCCAATGGCGTCCATTTCGGGCACCTCATCATACAATCAGCCATGCAGGTCTGGTAGGAGGTGGAAACTGGCCTCATCCAGGTGAAGTCTCCCTGGCTCATCGCGGTGTGCTTTTCCTGGATGAACTTCCTGAATTTGGTCCGCGTGTCCTGGAAGTTTTACGACAGCCTATTGAAGACAAAGTAGTAACCATCTCCCGTGCACAGGGAACCCTTAGTTTTCCAGCCAATTTCATGTTGGTCGCTGCAATGAACCCCTGCCCGTGCGGTTTTTATGGCGATCCCACCCGCCCCTGCACCTGTGCAATGGGAACCATTCAGAAATACCAGAAACGTATATCAGGACCATTGTTGGACAGGATAGATATCCATATTCAAGTTCCCCGTGTGGAATATGAAAAATTGAGTGAAAAACGGCTCGGTGAACCTTCTGCTGTGATCCGTCAGCGTGTAGAAGCTGCCCGGCAAAAACAACGCACAAGATTTATGGATGAAGATATATCTACTTTAGTCTGTAATGCAGATATGCGCCCGGCAGAGATTAGAAAATTTTGTGCTTTGGATGACGCAGGGAAGAATCTAATCAAATCAGCCATGAGCCGGATGAACCTTACCGCCCGGGCATACCATAGAATTCTTAAACTTGCCCGTACTATCGCCGATCTGGCAGATGCCGACCAGATCAGTGTCACTCACCTCGCTGAGGCTCTTCAATACCGCGCAAGAATGATGGACTAAAAAACTATACGCGTAAATTCCGCGTAAATAATTATGATAAATTCGAATTCTTGTGCTATACTATTAATTTAAATACTATAGAATCTCTCATTGCAAAACCCTGGGGTTTTCTTCGATCTGATTTTCACTGGTAATTTTATTGGTCTCATAGTTTCGGCTAAAAAATCTCATCATTAAAATATGATGGGATATATGAAAGCATAAGGAATTATGAGATCAAAATAATGTCAAATTGAGCGATTGACATTATTCAAAAACCTGTTTCCCAAGGAGGTGATGCCTGAGTAAAAAGCGCAAACCAAGATTTCTAACTTTAACGAATATTTTGCCAAATTTTTATGGAGGAGCACGAAATGAGAACGAAATCTTTGTATGCATTACTCGCCGTTCTGGTAATGCTAAGTATGGTATTGACGTCATGTTCACCAAAAGCGACTGAATCCGCTACTGAACAACAACCCGAAGAAACTGCTGTCGAAGCAACAGAAGCTGCAGAAGCAACTGAAGCAGCAGGTGTTCCCGATAGAGAATTTCTCTGGACACAGCCTTTACGCCAGGCAGTTGCTGCTGCCATAGATCGCGAAGTGATCGTTGATCGTGTCTTTGAAGGTCGAAACATCCCTGCGTATCACATGGTTCCTTCAGGTTATCCATATGCCACTGAACCCTTCCTTGATAAATATGGAACCCGTGACCTTGATTTAGCCATTGAGCTTGTAAAAAGCGAAGGTTATTCAGAAGAGAATCCCTTTACATTTACTTTATACTATCCACCGGAACATTACGGTACAACCACAGCCGATGTAATGCAGGTGGTAAAGGAACAGCTTGAAGAGACCGGTGTTATGAAGGTCGAACTCCAGAGCATGAACTGGGCTGAATATGTTGACGCCTTTGTTGCTGGTGAGCTGCCTTTCTTCATCTTGGGTTGGTTCCCCGATTTTGCTGACCCTGATACCTGGCTTTCTCCTTTTGCTACATGCCTGTCATCACCTGATAATGGCGTGTTCTATTGCAATGAAGAAATGGATGCACTTCTGCTTGATGCAGCCTCTGCTTCTGATCCTGAACAACGACAGGAGCTTTACAACCAGGTTGGTGAACTTTACGCCGAAGATGTCCCAACCATTCCATTATTCTGGGAGCCTGAATTTATCACCTACCGTACAGGTGTCCAGGGTGTAGCTATTGGTGCACCATTTGAATTCAACTACAACGTTCTTTCCTTTGGTCCTGACGCCCAACCTGCTTCTGGCAGCACGGATACCATCATCATCGGAACGACTGATGAGGTCAATAGCCTGGATCCACAGGATGCATATGCAACCCATGACTGGGAAATCCTCAAGAACACCAACATGGCATTGTTATCCTACACTCCTGGCACCTCTGAACTCGTTCCTGGTGCAGCAGCTGAATTACCGCAGGTCAGTGAAGATGGCAAGACATACACCTTCAAACTGAAAGAGGGTCTGAAATTCGCAGATGGCACTCCTGTGACTGCACAAACTTATGTTGATTCCTGGAACCGCCTTAACACGCTGGAAGGACAGGTTTCTGGATTAATCCAGCTTTACGTTGAAAGTGTAGAAGCAATTGACGAATTAACAGTTGCCTACCATTTGAAAGCATCCTTCGGGTTCTTCCCCGCTGTGGCTGCTACTGCTCCATTCATTCCTGCCAACCCTGCTGATTTCACTGCAGACGCGATCAACCAGTTCCCGACCAAGATCGATGGAATTGGCCCTTACCGCATGGTCTCTCATGAAGTTGGACAACAAATGGTTTTGGAAGCCAATCCAGAATACCTGGGTGAAGCTCCTGCGATCAAGAATGTCATCATTCGCTATTTTGCAGATCCAACGACCATGTCTAACGCAATTGAAAAAGGTGAAATCGACATTGCCTGGCGTACGCTTGGTCCTGTTGAAGCAGTACGTCTGCAGAGTGTACAAGGTGTAACAGTTCAGGTTGTGGACGCTCCTGCTCTGCGATATATGGTCTTCAATCATCAATACCCCTATAAGGCAGAGGGTGAATAAACCCTGATAGTAGTTATCGAAAAGGTTAACCTGAGAGTATTCCCTCCCAAAATACAGGTAAAGCTCGGGTGACCTGAATACAATACAAAGTTTGGGGGCATGGATAAAAACCATGCCCCCGAAAAGTGCTTATCTATTTCGGAGTCTTCTATATGTCTGCTTCTTTACGAAGATTCATTATCACTCGTGTGTTGTTAACGATTCCCATGGTGTTGATTCTTGTGACGATGATCTTTTTTATCATGAGAATTCTTCCCGGCGATCCAATTCGCTCTCAATTAGGCCCGAGAGTAAGCGAAGAGCAGGCAAACCAGTTGCGAGAGCGGCTCGGTTTAAATCGTCCACTATATGTGCAATATTTTGATTTTCTCTGGGATATGGTGACCCTAAATTTCGGGACTGCTCTTACACAAGGAGAACGACCCATTCTTGATGAACTGGGAGAACGTCTTCCTGCAACAATCGAATTAACGATCCCTGCGATCATAATCACTGCAGCAATCGGTATTTATTCTGGCGCTTATGCTGCCAAGAACCGGAAAAAGCCTGTTGATTATGTGATTCGATTGTTGAGCATTGTGGCTTATTCCATTCCTGTATTTTTTATGGGGCTTATTTTCCAAATTCTTTTTTCTGTTCGGCTACCGATCTTTCCGCTTGCTGGTCGGATGGATACCTTGTTATTAACCAGTTTTCAAACCCAGACTAATTTTTATGTCATCGATGCTATTCTTGCCAAAAATTGGCCTGCTCTTGGCTCAGCTTTGATGCATCTCGTTCTACCCTCGGTTACTTTAGGTTTGGCATTGTCTGGTGTATTTGTGCGTTTGACCCGTGTGAATATGATCGAAATGCTTCAATCAGATTTCATTATTGCGGGAAGAGCACGAGGTTTACCGGAAAGAAGATTGGCATATAAACATGCACTTAGAAATACCTTCATTCCAATTTTAACTTTGCTGGGTTTACAGTTTGCCATTCTTTTAGCGGGTGCAGTCCTCACAGAAACCACATTCTCCTGGCCAGGTGTGGGGCGCTATCTGGTTGAACGTATTCAATTAAGAGACTATACAGCAGTACAGGCAACCATTGCAATTTTTGCATTATTTGTTGCCTTTGTGAGTCTTCTGATGGACATCCTCTATGCATTTATTGATCCACGTATCCGTTATTAAGATATCGTTGATAATTTTGAGAGAAAATCTATGAAACATGAAAAAGAAACTACATCACCATCAGCCGAAGTTCCGGAATGGATGCTTGATCTTGACCGTGTGGGATTTGTCCGACGGTTGTTTCTATCTAGAAAATGGTATGGAGGAGATTGGTGGTTTGTTGCAATCAGTGCAGTTCTTCTTCTTTTTGTCATTATTGTCGGAGTTTTTCCACAATGGTTTGCGCCATATGATCCAAGGGCTGAAGTTGGGCCTTCTTTGCTGGAACCAGGAGAACCGCCTTCTGAATATGTTCTTGTTGCAAAAATAGAAAAAGGGGAGATCACCCTTGTTGATATTGCGAATAAATCCAATAACGTTGGTTTTATTATTGGTAGTCCTGCCAGTCAGGCAGTACGCGAAGTGCTCGATGAATTGAATGAGAGTGCACCTGCGGGAGTACGTTATCAACCTCGGCAGCGGCGGTATGAAACCCTGGAAGAAGGCCTGGCAGCCTTGACAGAGGGAAAATTGGATGGATTTGTCGTTTCACCTGATGAACTTGGAGATTCGTTGAATGCATACCCAGACCTCCAGATAGCGGGAACACTTCGTGAACAGGGTAGTTCTGGTTTTGTCATGGGTACCAATCAGATTGGGCAGGATGTTTTTAGCAGGATCATATGGGGAACACGGATCGCTTTGATAGTTGGCCTTAGTTCCGCATTGATTTCCTTCCTTTTTGGTGTTCCCCTGGGGCTTTTCAGTGGTTTTATTGGTGGCCCACTTGACAGAATCCTCACTTTACTGATGGATAGCCTGTACTCTTTCCCAGGGTTGATCCTGGCGATCACCATTGCTGCAGTATTGGGACCAGGTATCGGCAATATTATTGTTTCGATCGCTGTGCTTTATATTCCTACTTATTACAGGATCGTGCGCGGTCAGACACTCCAGGTTAAAGAGGAGCTGTACGTTGAAGCAGCACGAAGCCTGGGCACAAGTTGGTTCACCATCTTGGTTAAATATATCTTCCCAAATGTGATCCCCTCCGTCGTGATCATTTTTTCAGTCAATGTGGGTGATGCGATCCTGACTGAGGCAGGATTGAGCTTCCTTGGATTTGGTTTACCTCCAGACACACCCGATTGGGGCATCGACCTTGCTCGTGGACAGGATTATGTTCGCCGGGCATGGTGGCTGATCACTTTCCCCGGTCTGATGGTGACAATGGTTACACTTTCCTTCAGTATGCTGGGCGAAAGTCTCTCAGAGATCCTGAATCCTCGCCTTGCGGAGCAGTAATCTTATGAACGAAAAACAAGTGTTGATGCAAGTAAAAGATTTATCGGTGACTTATGAAACCCGCCTTGGACCCGTTAGTGCGGTCGATGGGATCACTTTTGATATTTACCGTGGAGAAATTCTCGGTCTGGTTGGCGAGAGCGGTTGCGGAAAAAGCACAATGGGAAAAGCCCTGATGCGTATGATTCAGCCACCAGGATGGATCAGCAAAGGTCAGCTTATCTTTGAGGGCGAAGATATCATGACCTATGATAGAAACAAGATGCGGGATTTTCGAGGTCGTAAGGTAAGCATGATCTTTCAAGATCCCATGACTTCTCTCAACCCTGTGCAGAGGGTGGATCAGCACATTGTAGAAGCCATCCAGGTGCATGAGCCAAAAACAAATGTTGAAACAGCATTGGAGCGAGCTAAAACCTTGATGGAGCGGCTCGGAATCCAAAAAGAAAGGATGTCAAATTATCCTCACCAGCTTTCGGGTGGGATGCGCCAGCGCGTGATGGTTGGCTTGGGTTTGGTTCTCAATGCAAATTTGATTGTTGCGGATGAAGCAACTACATCATTGGATGTGATCGTTGAAGCAAAACTGGTCGATCAATTAAAAGAAATTCGTGATGAATTTGGAGTGTCGCTATTAGTCATCACCCACAACATTGCACTGGTTGCTGAATTATGCGATCGGGTAGCAGTGATGTATGCAGGTCATATTGTTGAATTAGGACCAATAGAGGAAATCTTTGACAATCCACTTCATCCTTATACAAAAGGGTTGCTTCTATCCGTCCCAAATATTAAACTGGATGAAAGGGAAGAACTATTCAAAATGGCAGGAGAACCGCCAAACCTGACCCACCCTCCCCTCGGCTGTCGTTTTCATCCTCGTTGTCCAAAAGCAACCTCAATTTGTAAGGAAAAAGAACCAGAATTTCAAGAGATCACTCCTGGTCGATTCGTGAAATGTTGGTTGGTTCAAGATCTCCAGGCAAAAGGAATAGAAAAGGTCAAGGTGATCAAATGAGCGAGACTTCTACATTGAATAATTCTGGGGATTACCTGGTTGAAGTAAACAACCTAACAAAATGGTTCCCGGTTCAAAAGAGCGTCATTGATCAGGTATTTACAAAAGAACGAGATTATGTACGCGCAGTAGATGGAGTCAGCTTCAAAATACGCAGAGGTGGCGTTTTAGGGCTGGCAGGAGAAAGCGGTAGTGGAAAAACCACCATCGGTCGAGTTACTATCGGTCTAGAGAAGAAAACCAAAGGTGAAGTGTTTTTTGATGGTATCAACCTTTCTGAGTTGAGCGAAGAAGAATTACGAAGAATGCGGCGCCGGATGCAGGTAATCTTTCAAGATCCGCTGGCTTCACTCAACCCCCGCATGTCTTTAGGTTCAGCGATCGTACAAGGTTTGAAGATCCATTATCCAGAGTTAAAAGAACAACATCGAGATATGGTTTTGGAAATGATGGAGAAAGTGGGTTTGACTCCCGCAAGATTCTATATCAATAAATTTCCCCAACAGATATCTGGTGGACAGCGACAGCGGGTAGTGATTGCCAGAGCGTTGATCACCAAACCAGATCTGATACTTGCTGATGAACCAATTGCAATGGCAGATGTCAGTGTTCGAGCCTTATTGCTCGATCTCATGGTCCAATTGAAAAAAGAGTTCATCCTGACGTATATTTTTATCACTCACGATCTGGCAACTGCTAAATACATTTGTGATGATATTGCCATTCTATATCTGGGAAAGATCGCAGAAATTGGTAACCTGAAGGACGTGTATTCATTGCCTTTACATCCCTACACCCAGGCATTGATGGCTGCGGTTCCAGTGCCTGATCCACATAAACGCCGGACACAATCTATGCCTTCGGGTGAAATCCCAAACCCAATTCACCCACCTTCGGGATGCCGTTTTCATCCTCGTTGTCCTTTTGCAAAGGATATTTGTTCTCTAGAAGAGCCTATTTTGAGAGAATTGCTCCCCGGGCATCAGGTTGCATGTCATGTTGCAGAAAACTTCATGAAATAAGATAAATGGCTTTTTTCAACCAGGTAAATTTAATGATAATGAGCTGATCAAACTTGATTTGGTCAGCTCATTTACTAGCTCAGACTATTTCAATTTAAAAATTAATCCACCTGATAAGGTACTTCCGTGATGACTATATTCTTTCTATTTAAAAGTGCCTTACGAAGAGTATCAGCCGTGCGTGCATGCAATAAACCAGCCATAGGTTGCTTGGGAACGAATTGCGGTACTACGATCGTAATCAATTCATCTTTTTTACGAATTTCATCCATGCTATCGATATAATTCAGCAATGGTTCAATAAATAGCCGGTATGGAGAATTCAGAATGACCAACCTTGTACCATCCCCCCAAATTAACCATTTATTTTTTACCTTTTCGGTCTCTTTTTCATCGATAGATATGTGAACCGCCGTTACATCATCTGATAAAGTTTTAGCATAACTTAACGCATTTAATGAACCACGATGAACTCCAGCGATAGGCATAATAACCCGATTCCTCGAAATTCTCTTTGTATACTCTTTATTCTCTAGTGAAAGTTGCTCAGCTACCCTTTTATAGTGATGATGAATAAGGACGAAAATAGATACAAGCGCTGGGATTAGGATGATCACAATATATGCACCATCTTTGAACTTAGTAACCGCAAATACGATCATCACAATGAAAGTACAAATGGCGCCAAATCCATTGATGATCATTTTATATTTCCATCCCTTATCATAGCGTAAGGTTGAACCTACTTCCTGAACCTCCATCCCTGGCTTCAAATGTCCAGATTTCCACCATCTTCTTGCCATTCCAAATTGTGATAGCGTAAATGACAGGAAAACACCAATTGCGTACAAAGGGATCAACAAAGATACATTTGCTTTGAAATAGATCACCAATGTAGAAGCTATCACTGCAAGAGCAATGATTCCATAGGAATAAACCAGCCTGCTTCCCCGAAATGCAAACTGTCGGGGAAGGAAACCGTCCACTGCATGCAAAGCTCCAAGTCGCGGGAAATCTGCAAAAGCCGTATTGGCAGCCATAACCAGGATTACAGTAGTTGCTGCAATCATCAATAAATACGCCAGACCCTGGCCGTTATATACCGTTCGAGCAATTTGAGAAATGACGGTTTCATTATCCGATGGTAAAGCACCTACATGTATCCCAAGAAATGCAACCATTAAGAGCAATGTACCCAATATCGATGCCATCCAAATCAAAGTAGCACCTGCATTTTTACTGCGAGGTTCTTTAAAAGCAGTGATGCCGTTGGAAATTGCCTCAACACCGGTTACGGAAGATGTACCATTAGCAAATGCTCTCAAGAACATGAATACTGTGAGAGGTTGCAAAACTCCAACTTCAATAGAAGGTGGATTTACAACTGTTCCAAGAGTGCCAGTGAAATAACGAAAAATTCCAATTAATCCTGTAACAATCATCATCACCAGGAAGAAGTAAGTAGGTATTGCAAAGATGATCCCCGATTCCTTCACCCCACGCAAATTAATCAACATAACAAATAGAATGAATCCCACTGCCAGTTCAACGCGGTAAGGGTAAAGATTGGGAAAAGCAGATGCTATTTGGGCAACCCCAGATGATATGGATACAGATACCGTCAACACATAATCACTGAGCAGAGAAGCCCCGGCAATCTGCGCAGGGAGAATTCCCAGGTTATCCCGGGCAACAATATATGCACCACCGCCACCAGGATATGCATGGATGGTTTGCTCATAAGAGAAAGTCAGAATCGCCAATAAAACGGCAATTGCAACCGTAATGGAAAAACTATAAGAGAGCGCGCCCGTGCCTGCTGCAATCAAAATGAAAAGGATTTCCTGAGGCCCATATGCTACAGAGGACAATGCATCGGATGAAAAAACAGCCAACCCGATCAACTTCCCGATTGTCTGGTGTGGTGCATCTGCTGTTGAAAGCGGGCGACCTATCAACCACGACCTGAAGGTCGTTTTCGGCATATGTGTAGATGTTTGCTCAAAAATATTCGAATGTGCTTCTAAATTACTCACGACGTCAACTCCAATTCCCTGAAGATAAGATACATGCTTTTTGAACAGAAATTTATTCCTGTTCAACTCCAGGATATTGAGAGTTTACTTTCATGAAGTAAAAGGGGAACAAAAATTTATGAAAAAATATAAAATTTTTATAAAAATTTACTCTGGAATGACAAAACGATACCCAATTCCGGGTTCAGTTTGAATAATTTGCGGATCATTTGGATTGGCTTCCAGCTTCTTTCGTAGTACTCCAATATAAACCCGCAAATATTCTACATGATCGGCATCTTCATCTCCCCATACATGGATCAAGATTGATCGATGGGTTAATACTTTCCCCGCATTACTGGCCAGATAAGCAAGCAGTTTAAACTCAGTGGCTGTCAAACGAACCTCAGTACCGTTATTCGTAACGGAATAATGTGCCAGATCAATTTGCAAGGGACCTATATTGATGATGCTTTTCACATTTCCTATAGATTGCTCTCCATGACGCATGGCTACTCGTATGCGAGCCATCAATTCTTCGATCCCAAAAGGTTTAGTTAAATAATCATCTGCACCCTTATCTAAAACAGCTACTTTATCTGTTTCACTTTCACGGACAGACAAGACAATAATGGGAACGCGTGACCATTCTCGAATTCTTTCGCATACTTGAATACCATCCATGTCTGGCAGGCTAAGGTCAAGAATGATGACATCTGGTTCAGATGATGCCGCCAGGGTAAGCCCTTCTTCACCAGTGCTTGCCATCACCACATCAAAATGCCTTGCTATCAAGATAGTTTTTAAAGCCCGCAATATTTGCGGTTCATCATCAATAATTAGAATGAGGGGTTTTTTATTCATCGATCATCTCAGGAGATACAGGATGAGGACTTTCTGTGGAATTAATTGGCAGCGTAAAATGAAAAATAAATCCTTCTGAGGCATTTTCAGCCCAGATGTTCCCCTTATGAGCGGTAACTATACCTTTACAGATAGATAACCCAAGCCCAGTGCTGGTCACCCTGCCCTGATGATGCACATTGTTAAATTTATCAAAAATATGTTCCAGATCTTCTTCAGGTACTGGGGGGCTTTGATTGATTACCCGGGTATGGACATTCTCGTTTTCAACCCTTGAAAGCAGGCTAATTTGTGTTTTCGGTGGCGCAAATTTTACGCTGTTACTGATCAAATTAGTAAAGACTTGCTCGATCAACACATAATCAGTATATAAAGGAGGCAATTCCTGCGGAATATCGATCATTACCTGATATTGGTTTAGCATCTTGTGCATCCTTTTGACAACACCATTGGCAATTTCCGCAAGAGAATTCCATTTCTTATGTAGAGTCAAAGCACCTACCTCAATTCGGGTCATATCCAGTAGATTACCCACCAGGAAATTCAGATGATCTGTTTCTTCTTCAATCGTGGCAAGTAACTCTTGCCGTGCATCCGTATCCCAATCCACCATCCCACTATGCAGGCTGGAAACAGATGCTTTGATGGCAGCCAGAGGAGAACGAAGTTCGTGGGACACAGAGGAAAGCAAAATGCTTTTAGTCTGGTTCGTTTCTTCAAGAATATGGGATTTTGTTTCCACCTGCAAGAGATGAATTCGTTCGAGAAATAATGCTCCCTGGTTGGCATAAATGGTGAGCAATCTGTCCTCCTCCCCAGAGAGAACCGGATGATCTACCCATACCTTGATATACCCCTCATAATTTCTTTGAGCTAACATAGGATACTTGAATTCAAACAACTCCCCATCTTTTTGTTTTTCCTTTTTTGATTCCAGGATGAAGGGGGGCTTGTTTATATCTGCTGGTAATGCTATTTCCACTTTTGCACAAGAAATAGTATTGAGGGTATGTTGTCCTAGAGTTTGTGCAATGTTTGCATTATCCTGCTGTTGAGAAAGAGAGAGGATCAATTGATAAAGGCTTGTCGCTTCCCATTCATTTTTTCTGGCAAGCTGCATCCCCTGCCTGGCTTTACCAATCAGTTGGCTGGTGAAAACTGCAATTAAAAGAAAAACCAGTAAAGTTGCAAAATCCTGGGCTTTATGAACCAATAAACTGTAATAAGGTGGAACAAAATAATAATTCAGGCATAAAAATGAAACGACTGCAGAAACGATCGCCGGGGCAAGTCCTAAAAAATATACCGCCAGTAAAACGGGCAGCAGAAATACCAACGCAACAATTTGAGATCCAAGAAATTCCCTTTCAGGCAGCAACACAATAGTAGTCATTGCTGTAAGGAGAAATGCAGCCAGAAATTTCCCAAAAACCAGAAGGATTGAATTTTGCTTTAAATTCATAATTCACACTAGACGAATTTTATCCTATTCCTGATAAGAGAGCACTTTTCATAGAAAGCTGATCGAAGAATTGATTAAGGAAGAAACATGCTACAAATATTTAAATTCAATAATCATCATTTCTCTTCAATAGTATTTGTAGCCGGTTGATTATTCTTTATTCGGATATACATATCACATTCTTATACTATATATACACGATTTTTACATACAGAGAGTAGAGTATTACAGGATTTATTGTTGTGGAGGATTATATGAACCTGGAAAAATTTACACAAAAATCTCGTGAAGCGGTCTTTCAAGCCCAACAAATTGCCCGCGATTATCATCATCAGGCTATCGAGCCTGTTCACTTACTGTTAGCACTTTTACAGCAAGAGGATGGTGTTATTCCTGCTATTGTGACAAAAATTGCCGGCAGTATTTTGGCAATTCGTGAAGAAATCATAAAAGAATTGGAAAATCGCCCACAAGTACATGGCAGTAATATTGAAACTGGCTTATCAAGCCAGGTTGTTGATGTTATTGACTCTGCAGAAAAATACGCCAAGGGAATGCAGGATGAATTTGTTTCCACTGAACATCTCTTATTGGGATTAAGTGATTCATGCGAAGGCAAGCGATTGACATCTTTCGGGCTAACAAAAGATGCCATTTTAGGTGCATTAAAATCCATCCGAGGCACTCAAAGGGTGACCACCGAGAATCCTGAGGATACTTATCAGGCTCTCGCGAAATATGGACGCGACCTGACAGCTTTAGCTCGCCAGGGAAAACTCGATCCGGTAATCGGTCGTGATGAAGAAATTCGTCGTGTAGCGCAAATACTTTCCCGTCGAACAAAAAACAACCCGGCGCTTATCGGTGCTCCTGGTGTTGGTAAAACCGCCATTGCTGAAGGGCTGGCAGAACGTATTATCAAAGGTGACGTTCCAGAAGGATTGAAAAAGAAACGGATCATTCAGCTTGACCTGAGCTCGATGGTAGCAGGAGCAAAATACCGAGGTGAGTTTGAAGAACGTCTGAAAGCTTCCCTGAAAGAGATTACCGAATCTCAGGGAGAGATCATTGTCTTCCTGGATGAAATGCATACTGTGGTTGGTGCAGGAGCTGCAGAAGGTGCCATGGATGCAAGTAATATTCTTAAACCATTGCTTGCACGCGGTGATCTACATTTGATTGGCGCAACCACTCTTGATGAGTATCGAAAATATATCGAAAAAGATGCTGCGCTTGAAAGGCGTTTTCAGCCAGTATTTGTTGATGAACCATCCGTTGAAGATACCATCAGCATCTTGCGTGGATTGAAGCAGAGATATGAAGTCCATCATGGGGTACGCATCACTGATTCTGCGGTCATCGCCGCTGCTACTTTATCAAAGCGCTACATTCCTGAAAGACATCTCCCTGATAAAGCCATAGATCTGATCGATGAAGCTGCAGCCATGCTGCGTACAGAGATCGATTCAAAACCACAAAAACTGGATGAGGTTGACCGTAATATCTTGCAGCTTGAAATCGAACGCGAAGCTTTAAAGAAAGAGACGGATAAAGCCTCTAAAGAACGTCTGGAAAAACTGGTCGAAGAGTTGGCAGACCTGAAAGAAAAGTCTGCACAATTGACCACCCGCTGGCAAAATGAAAAAGAAATGATCACCAGCTTGCGCCAGGTAAAAAAGCAAATAGAGGAAACTAACCTGGAAATCGAACAAGCAGAAAGAGTGGCTGACCTGGAAAAAGTTGCACGCTTACGCTATGGCACATTGCGCGATCTGGAAACGAAACTTTTAGATGCTGAGAAGAAACTCAAATCTATCCAGGCAAATGGTGCTCTGCTCAAAGAGGAAGTTGACGCTGAAGAAATTGCTTCAGTAGTCGCTAAATGGACGGGTATCCCAGTTTCACGCCTGGTGGAAGGAGAAACCCAAAAACTGCTGCATATGGAAGAAAGGTTACATGATAGGGTCATCGGCCAGGATGAAGCCATTCAAGTGGTTTCGAATGCTGTTCGGAGAGCACGCGCTGGGTTGCAGGACCCCAATCGGCCAATTGGATCCTTCATTTTTATTGGTCCAACAGGAGTTGGTAAAACTGAACTAGCACGCGCTCTTGCAGAATTTTTATTTGATGATGAACATGCCATGATCCGAATTGATATGAGTGAATACCAGGAAAAACATTCCGTCAGCCGGTTGATCGGTGCTCCTCCAGGATATGTAGGCTATGAAGAAGGTGGACAGCTTACTGAAGCTGTTCGCCGCCGCCCTTATAGTGTGGTACTTTTGGATGAAATTGAAAAAGCTCATCCTGAGGTTTTCAATACCCTTTTACAATTGCTGGACGATGGCCGCTTAACCGATGGGCAGGGTAGAACCGTGAATTTCACAAATACTGTTGTGATCATGACCTCCAACCTGGGCAACCAGCTTTGGGATCGCGGATCAAAGGTAACCCGTGAAGAAATTGTTCAGGTGTTTCAGGCACACTTCCGTCCTGAGTTCCTGAACCGTGTTGATGAACTGGTAGTATTCCATCCGCTCACGAAAGAAAACATTCGCCAGATTGTGGATATCCAATTGATGCGGCTCGAAACTCTGGTACGAGAAAAAGGGTATATACTTGATGTTACAACTTCAGCTCGTAATTTCCTGGCTGAAGCAGGCTATAACCCAACTTTTGGTGCCCGACCACTAAAGCGTGCCATTCAACGTGAGTTGCAAGATCCTCTTGCCCTTAAACTGCTCAACGGTGAATTCACCGAAGGAGATACAATCAAGGTTGAACAAAGCGGTGATGTATTAAGATTTACAAAACCATAATACATTTGCTTGAAATGAATAATTAAAGGGTCAGGTAGAGAGAATGCTTTTCTTTCCCTGACCCTTTTGTCATCCAAGCAAATAGTAGCAATCAATTACATTCTCATAGAACGGCACCTATTTTTTCACTTTTATGTTAAACTATTTCATTCGTTACTACAAATAACCTTAATCGTTGAAAAACAAATCAGGGGTTCACAGTGAATACTGAAAATACACTCGTTTATAAAGATACAATTAAAGTAAATTACTTTGAATGTGATTTCCAAAATCATTGGAAGCCATCTGCAATATTTCAACATCTTACGGAAACTGCTGGAACCCACGCAGATCATTTGGGATTTGGTTTCGAGAAAATGGCAACCCTTAACCTTTTTTGGGTACATTCTCGAATGAAGATTAAATTCCTTCATTTTCCAACCGGAGGTGAAAAAATCACCATCTATACCTGGCCAAAAACCATTCAGCAAAAATTATTCTATATTCGAGATTTTGAAGTATTTGACACGAATGGTCAACAGGTTGCTGCTGCTACTTCTGCATGGTTAATCATCGATGCCACCACCCGTAAAATGGTCTCTCCGCATTCTCTTCAATTAGTATTGCCAGAGCTTTCCATTAAGAAAGGATTGGATGAGCCCCTCGAAAAGATCAATATAAATGGAAATGGAAATGGAAAAGAAAAATTACAACTCATGGCTGGGTATAGCGCTGTCGATTTTGTGGGGCATGTCAATAACAGCCGCTATGTAGAATGGATCTGTGATTGCTTTCCAATAGATGCTTATCAAGAGAAAGAACTGGACTGGTTGCAGATTAATTATGAGCATGAAGTCAGGCCAGGAGAAAAAGTAAGCATATTAACAAATGATCTTGGCGACAAATCGGATATGTGGATGGTAGAAGGTATCAACAGGTCTGGTAATAACCGTGCTTTTACCGCAATGATGCATTGGACAGACGGAATGAAGGGGTAAATTTTCTTTTTGCTAAAGAAAGCATTTCCTTCTTTAATTCAAATTTCCTTAGAAATTACTTTAAGAGTTCAGATTCAGACAAAATGGACACGTCTTCTTCATCTCAACTTTTAGACGAAAGCGAACTCCAATTCTTCTTTATCCGTTCATCCGGTCCTGGCGGACAGAACGTAAACAAGGTTTCTACTTCTGTTCAGCTCCGATTCGACGTACGCAATTCACCTTCTTTGGATCCAGAGGTCAAAGAACGCCTGATCAAGTTAGCAGGTAAAAGGATAACAGATGAAGGGATTCTGATAATTACTGCGCAACGCTACCGCACCCAGGAGAAAAACAGGGAAGACGTAGTCAATCGCTTGAGAAATTTGACTGAAAAAGCAACTCGTACTCCACTGGTCAGAAAACAAACTAAGCCCTCCCGTACTTCCCAAGAAAAGAGATTGCAAAGAAAACGCATCCACAGTCAGGTGAAGAGATCACGCCAGACACCTGATGAAAATGATGCTTAACTTTTTCATCTAAGAGTATAATCGAGCATCATGCATCAAAATTCAAATCTAGTAATATCATCACAAAATTCTACTCGGTGGCCTCGTATTTTCCGTTCTTTAAGACATCGTAATTATCGTTTATGGTTTTTTGGTCAGGGCATCTCCTTGATTGGCTCCTGGATGCAAACCATGGCGCAACAGGTGCTCGTTTACCGGTTGACAGGAAGTGCAACCAGCCTTGGCATCATCAGCTTTATTGGTCTGATCCCTCTTATCCCACTTTCGCTTTGGAGTGGTTCTCTCTCTGATCGCATTTCAAAGCGAACATTATTGCTTATCACACAAGTTGTCATGTTGGTTCAGGCTCTGATGCTGGCATTTCTTACCTGGACAAATATGATCCAGGTTTGGCATGTGTATGTCCTTGCTTTTGTCATGGGTGCAGCGCAGGCGATGGATACGCCTGCACGCCAGGCTTTTACCGTTGAGATGATAGATGGTAAAGAAGACCTTTCAAACGCCATAGGATTGAATTCTGCCATGTTCAACATGGCGCGTGCACTTGGTCCATCGCTGGCGGGTGTTCTTGTGGCAGCCACCGGGGAAGGAAATGCGTTCTTTATCAATGCATTATCATTTGTGGCAGTGATTGTCAGCCTGCTCATGATGCGTGAATTACCTCAACTTACTCAGAACGAAGAAAAACAAGGGACCTTAAAGCACATGGCTGACGGCATTCGTTTCATAAAAACTCAGCCTGTTCTTCTGGTATTAACCAGCATGATCGCTGTCAGTGCTTTTATGTCGATGCCGTACAGCACGCTCATGCCGGTTTTTGCTTCAGATGTATTGAATAAAAGCGCAAAACCAATCATACAATTCATGTGTAATCCTGAAACTGGTCTCATGACATGTCGTTCTCCCGAGGCACTTCCATTGGGAATTTTGCTGACCACATTGGGAATCGGTTCAGTTTTGGGGGCATTTTTTGTGGCTGCCACATCAGACAGTATCCGAAGAGGAGCATGGCTAACGGCTGGTAATATTGCTTTTCCCGCCTTTTTGCTGGTCTTTTCAGCATCACGGTCATTTCTTCTATCATTGGTGATTTTAATTTTCGTCGGATTCAGCTTTGTCTGTCAGAACGCGCTCGCAAATACTCTGATGCAATTTGCCACGCCAGATTCTATGCGTGGCCGCGTGATGAGCCTATACAGCATGACTTTCCAGGGCATGATGCGCCTGGGAGGGTTGCAGGCTGGTCTGATGGCAGACTGGTTAGGCGCATCCCTTGAGGTGGGAATAACATCAGCAATTTCCCTTGTCTTTGGCATATTCGTAGCATTCCGTTATCCAAAGGTCAGGAAATTGTAAACATATATATAAATGAAGAAGATGCTTATCCGAGAGTCAGGAGAACGATTCCACCTACTGTCATCAGCATTCCTGCAATTGTTTTAAAAGTAACAGGTTCACCAGCGAACATTATTCCCATCAAAGCCCCAAATAACGGTGAGGTAAACGCAATGGGCATTACTTTTCCCAAAGGTGCCCCTTTGATTGCTGTGTAATAACATAACATACCAGCGGAACCTGCAACCACACCCCCACCAATGATCATATAAAGCAGGGCTTTTGGACCAGCCTGACCCACAGTTTTCCATTGTGGGTAGCTCACAATACCCAAAACGATCAACGCAATTGCTGTGCGAATGGTTATTCCCATTTGTGGGCTTAAATTACCCAGATGCAAACCTTTCTTTTCAAAATATCCCCCCACTCCCCAAAAGATTGCTGTCAACAGGGCAAATAGCTGTGGCTTCATGATTCCTCCTATGTACTGAATAGCAATGTTAAAAACCCGTAAATTTCTCTGATTGGTGAAAAAAAATTTAACAATAATTTTAAGGTAATTTTGACAATTCCCTATTGCAAATTGCCTGTATATCACGTACAATGTGTCTAAATGTGGTGATAAGTGGTAGATTGTGGTGAATTTTAATGTGGACGCCGGATGAATCCGGCGTTCAGCATATATCGCAGAGGTAGAACGTATGTTCATGGGCCGGTACCAGCACACAATAGATGAGAAGGGACGGATGACAATTCCGGCTCGTTTCAGGGAATTGCTGGAAGAAGGCGCAGTCATTACTGAAGGATTTGAAAATAACATTATTGTCCTTACGAAAAAAAACTTTGATAGCTTGTGGGAAGATGGAACTGGTTTAAGCCTGACCAATCCAAAGGCTCGTGAATTCAAACGATTATTTTTCGGTGGAGCAAGTAAAGTCGAATTTGATAAAGCAGGTCGCATATTGATCCCATTTTTCTTGCGAGAAAAAGCCCAACTTAAAAATGAAGCTATAGTAATTGGAATGGGCGAATCATTCGAAATCTGGTCGCCAGAAATGTGGAAACAACAACAAACATCACTTGATACGAAAAAATCAGACCCTCAGTATTTCGCTGACCTGAATATTTCGTTAAGGTAGTTTCAGGTTGAGGAATATGATATGCAACCACCTCACCTGCCAGTACTTTACCAACAAATTATACACGCGTTATGCCCGCAGAGCCCAGGACGGTACATCGATGCCACTGTTGGCGCAGGAGGTCATTCCTTAGGGATATTAGAATCATGCTCTCCCGAAGGATGTTTACTTGGTTTTGACCTTGACCCACAGGCGCTGGAAATAGCTTCTCAGCGTCTTTCTTCTTTTTATGGGAGAGTGACTCTTGTGCAGGCTTCATACACTTCTTTGGCGGAGCAAATGAAGCTTATGGGTTGGAATGATGTACAGGGGATTGTGATCGATCTGGGAGTTTCATCGATGCAATTCGATTATGCAGAAAAAGGTTTTTCATTTCTTAAGGATGGTCCTCTGGATATGCGTTTCAATCCTGATCAACCTGTTTCTGCTGCAGATCTGGTCAATAATCTCTCGGAGAATGATCTGGCAGATCTGATCTTTCAGTATGGTGAAGAACCGCAGTCCCGCCGTATTGCTCGCGTCATCTGCCAGACCCGGCCGCACACCAGCACCGTTGAACTGGCTGCAATAATTCAGAGCGCAATAGGGGCACATGGTAGTAAAATTCACCCCGCAACCCGAACGTTTCAGGCATTGAGGATTGCAGTGAATGGCGAGTTAGATTCTTTAAAAATATTTCTACCGCAGGCAGTTGCAGCATTATCCAAAGGAGGTAGATTGGCTGTTATCTCGTTCCATTCATTAGAGGATAGGATCGTCAAGCAGTTTTTTCGTCTGGAAAGCACAGATTGCCTTTGCCCCCCCTCACAACCAGTTTGTACCTGCGGACATAAAGCGAGTATCAAGTTGATCAACCGTCGCCCCATCATGGCGGATGATGCAGAAATTAAACTGAATCCTCGAGCACGAAGTGCAAGACTTAGAGTTATTGAAAAATTGTAAGAATTATCTTTACTATCTGAAAAATTAATTACTTACAAAGAGATCAAACAGGTATTGGCATGACGAAGAGTTTTACACAGGCATACAAACAAGCACCCTGGAGGTTACAGATCCAACGCTTTGGCGTAATTGCTTTAGCGCTTGTTGGTATTGCTATCATTGCTTTTCTATACCTGAATATTTCCGCACAATCAGCTACTGCAGGCATTGAAGTGCAACAGCTCGAAGCTACACGCCAGGCTATCGATAACGAAAATGCAGGTCTTCTCACTGAGTGGGCAAACCTTACATCGGCAGCCGAAATGGAAAAACGAGCTTATGCAAGTGGGTATGAACTGATCGATCCTAATAACGTCACTTATGTGATCGCTCCGGGGTATACAGGCAAAGAACTGCCAGATGTGGAGACAGCACCTTATACGAATCTATCCGCTCCTACTGTGATCAAACCCAGCTATACCCAATCGCTTTGGGAGTGGTTCTACGACACGATGATATTGAACGGTAGTGTTCTGGGGGTACAGCCATGAACCAGGACAAATACAAGAGCCGTATTCAATATATCAAGTTTAGCTTCCTAGGTGTGGCACTAATAATTTTTGCCCAGTTGGTTCGTATCCTTATTACCGGTAATGATCTTATAAGCCCAGACACTCGCTTTGTTACTTACAATCCAGAGCGTGGTGAAATCTATGACCGACATGGCAACCTATTCGCTGGTAATCGGATTGTTTATGAAATCTCTGTCAATCTGACTACGGTTAACGCCAATCAAAATCAAGACCAGATTGTTCAGATTCTCTTCAATGTAATTGGTAAAGATTACAGCTCAAAATTTCTTGAAGCTCAGGCATATAACGCCAGTCAGACCGATCCAGATAAAAAAATTTACTATCTACCTCTCGATGATTTCATTGATCCTGAAAAGATCACTTATTTAGAGAATTATCTAGAAGAATATGCAACGAAACGACTGGATAAAAAAGTAGCCAAGAAATTACCAGAACTCAATCTCAATGGACTTGAATGGTGGCCTCATCTTGTTCGCACTTATCCCGAATCTTCTCTGGCTTCCAATGTGATCGGTTTTGTCGCATTTCAAGATCGCACAGCTCCAACCTATTTTGGGATTGAAGAAAAATACAACCTATTACTGGCAGGGAAACCCATTACAGTGGAAGTTTCTGATGATCCTAACAAAATGAAAGATCTCGCTGAAGTACCTCCAGGTGCGAGTCTGATTTTAACAATCGATCGGCAGATTCAAAAAAGTATGGAACAAATCATTGACCATGCTGTCGAACGAACGGGTTCTGTTTCAGGTGTCATCGTTGTAGAAGATCCCGAAACAGGAGAAATTTTGGCAATGGCGACTAACCCACGTATGGATCTGAACCAATATTCATCAGAATTGGAAAAGTTTCCAGAAATGGGTTCTTTCAATCGTGCTATTGGCGTCCCCTATGAACCAGGATCAGTTTTCAAGGTAATCACGATGGCTGCTGCATTGGATGCAGGAGTAGTGACCCCTGAGACAACCTTTACCGATACCGGCATTATTTATGTAGGACAAACTGCCATCTATAACTGGGATGGCGGTGCCTGGGGATTGCAGGATATGCAAGGGTGTATGCAGCACTCATTGAATGTATGCCTGGCTTGGATTGCACAACAGATGGGCTCAGATTTGTTTTACCAGAGTCTAGAAAACTTTGGCATTGGACGCAGTACAAATATCGACCTGGATGGTGAGGTTGTGTACCCCCTCAGCATTCCGGGAGATAAATACTGGTCAGAAAGTAACCTCGGTACCAACTCTTTTGGACAGGGTCTGGCAGCTACCCCGATCCAAATGGTGACTGCTATTTCAGCCGTAGCGAATGATGGAAAGATCATGGCTCCGCATATTGTTAAAGCTACCATTCAGGATGGGCATGTTTACGAATACACTCCCCAGGTGATGTTGACACCCATTAAAGCTGAAACCGCTCATACTCTTACGAATATGTTGGCAAATTCGTTAGAAGAAGAAGCCTCGACAGCGCTGGTAGACGGTTATCGTGTTGCTGGCAAGACAGGTACAGGTGAAATTGCTATCCCAGGCGAAGGCTATGTAACCGAACTCACCAACGCCTCCTTTGTGGGTTGGGGTCCAACTGATGATCCAAAATTTCTCGTTTACATCTGGCTGGAAAAACCAACATCTGATCGATGGGGTTCGATTGTAGCGGCTCCAGTTTTTGCAGAAGTAGTACAAAAACTGGTTGTTTATATGAATATTCCACCTGACGAAATCCGTCAGGAGTTGTATAGCAAATGAGGAAAATGTGTTTACTGTAAACGTAATTTTAGAAGCGCTTACCGGTTCAACTAGCCCCAATGCGACAGGAATGATCAATGGGGCTGCGATTGATTCACGACAGGTAAGCCAAAACAGTATTTTCTTTGCGATTCCCGGTGAACAGGTGGATGGTCATGATTTTGTTGCGGATGCTTTCAGACACGGAGCTTCCTGCGCAATTATCCAAAAAGATAGCCCTCTCCCCTTCCCTGTTCTCGATGTGCGAAATGGAAAACTTCCAGAAGAATTTGATTATTCTCAGACTCCGTTTTGTATCCGAGTTGAGAATTCAACAAGCGCATTACAAAAGATTGCCACATTCTGGCGGCAACAATTGAATTTACGGGTTATTGGTATTACGGGCAGTGTAGGAAAATCAACCACCAAAGAATTGGTCGCTGCGGTGCTCAGCCAACGTTTTTATACGCTGAAAAATCCTGGCAATATGAACAATGAAATTGGTTTGCCGCTTACAATTTTGCAGCTTTCAAAAGAACATAGCCATGCCGTTCTCGAAATGGGTTTTTATGTTCCAGGTGAGATTGCATTCCTATGCGAAATTGCCAAACCTCAAATTGGCGTGGTCACAAATATTGGAACTGTCCATGCTGAGCGCGCTGGTTCACAAGCAGATATCGCACGAGGTAAATCCGAGCTGGTTCAGAAGCTTCCCTCTGCTCCAGAAGGAGTTGCCATCCTGAATTATGATGATCCCTGGGTTCGTGGAATGGCAGAAAAAACCAGCGCCTCGGTGTTCACCTATGGTCTTGACCCAGAAGCAGACTTATGGGCAGATAATGTGGTTGGCATGGGATTGGAAGGTATTCGTTTTCAGCTTCATTATAAAAATGAAGTACTGCATGTACGGGTTCCGCTTATCGGCAGACACTCTGTGCATACCGTTTTACGCGCAACAGCAGTTGGGTTAGTTGAAGGACTGACCTGGCAAGAAATACTGAACGGAATGCGAGAAAGCCACATGCAGTTGCGTTTAGTTGTTGTGCAAACCCCTAAAAAGGCGATCATTCTGGATGACACCTATAACGCCTCACCAGAATCAACCTTGGCAGCTCTGAATCTGTTGGGCGATATGACCGGTAATAAAATTGCTGTGCTTGGCGATATGCTAGAGCTTGGCATCTATGAACAGACTGGTCATGAAATGGTCGGAAATAGAGCTGCTCAAATCTGCAATCAGCTCTTTACGGTAGGTCCTCGTGCACAGATGATCGCTTCAGCTGCTCAAAAATCAGGTATGCCCAAAGAGAACATTTTCACCATCGAAGATACTGATCATGCGGTGGAGCTTTTGCGAAACAAATTTATGGAAGGAGATGTAGTTTTGATCAAAGGTTCACATGGACTGCATATGGAGCAGATCGTAGCTGCTTTGGAGGAAAAAGAATGACGGAAACTGCCTTAGCTCTTTCATTGACGACTCTGGCTTTCATGATGACAGTCATTTGGGGTGGTCCTTTACTGCGTATTTTACGTCATTTCCATATTGGCAAACTAATTCGAGTAGAAGGTCCTGATAGCCATTTCTCGAAAATGGGTACCCCTACTATGGGCGGAATAATGATCATCTTGCCAGTGCTCCTTCTCACCCTTCTGATGAATGCGGCAACACTTATCGGTCTGGATGTATTTGGTCGCGCCATCATTATTCCTCTTACAGCAATGGTGGGATTTGGACTTTTAGGTGCAATAGACGATTGGGAAGGAATTCGTGGCAAAAGACGTGGTCTGGGAATGCGAGCCCGAACAAAATTCCTGATACAGGTAGTTTTTGCTGTGATCCTGGCGTTGGGGTTGAAATACCTGCTCGGAGTTCCAGAAATTTACTGGCCTGGTTATGATCGCCCAATCTGGATTGGTATCTGGTATATCCCGCTGGCTGCCTTCATTATTGTAGGTGCATCGAACGCTGTCAATTTTACCGATGGTTTGGATGGACTTGCAGGCTTGATTGCAGCAACTGCATTCACTGCGTATGGCGCAATTGCCATTTTGCAGGGTCAGGTCTTCATCTCACGTTTCTGTTTTACGATCGTAGGTTCATTATTTGGTTTTTTGTGGTGGAACGTGCACCCTGCCGAGTTATTTATGGGAGATACTGGTTCACTGTCACTAGGCGCAACAATTGGTGTCATCTCATTAATGACAGGTCAATGGCTTCTATTACCATTGATCCTCGTCATTCCAGTAAGCGAAGTTATCAGTGTGATCTTGCAAATTATTTACTTCCGTATCACAAAGGGAAAACGCCTTTTCAAAATGGCACCTTTGCATCACCACTTTGAGCTCCTCGGCTGGAGCGAAACCCAGGTAGTACAGCGTTTCTGGGTGATCAGTCTTTTATTTGCGATGTTAGGAATTGCGGTGGCATTAGTATGAGTGATTCAAATTGGCAAGGCAAGAAAATTGTTGTGCTTGGAGCAGCTCGACAAGGGTTGGCTTTAGCAGGTTATCTTGCCATGCATAATGCCAGGGTTGTTTTGAATGACATGAAAACCCCTGATCAACTTTCTGGTAATCTTCAGACACTACGCCAGATGGGTGTTGAAATGGTGTTTGGCTCCCATCCATTGGAATTATTGGATAATGCACAGATGGTATGCCTTTCCGGTGGAATCCCTCTTTCCCTTCCTATCGTGCAAAAAGCAATGCAATCTGGGATCAAGCTCTCCAATGATTCGCAAATTTTCATGGAAGCCGTCCCATGCAAGACCATTGGAATTACCGGTTCTGCTGGAAAAACCACCACCACTACGCTTGTTGGTCGTATGGCAGAAGCAGACCAAAAATGCATTGTATGGGTTGGAGGAAATATTGGCTTACCTCTCATTTCACTCGTAGATCAAATGAAGAGTGATGACCTGGTGGTAATGGAGCTTTCCAGCTTCCAGCTCGAACAAATGACCATCAGCCCCAACGTTGCTGCGGTACTGAACATCACACCAAATCATCTTGATCGTCATAAAACAATGCAGGCGTACACAGCAGCAAAAAGCCATATTCTGATCCATCAGAAACCTGGCGATGTTGCAGTTTTGAACCGGGACGATGAAGGCTCATGGAGCTTGAAAGAAAAAATTATTGGCCGGCAATATTCGTTTGGATTTGATAAGCCATCATATCCATATTATGGAACGAGCATTCACAATGATTGGATCTATCTTTCTTCCGGCACTCATGAAGAAAAACTTATGCCGCGAAATTTGATCCTTCTGAAGGGGGAACACAACCTGTCAAATATTTTAGCAGCCTGTGCCATTGCAGCTGCAGCGGGTTTCTCGGCGGAATCAATGATTGCTGGTGTGGCAGGTTTCAATGGAGTACCTCATCGACTTGAATTAGTGAGGGTGCTGCATGGTGTAGCCTGGTACAACGATTCAATAGCGACGGCACCTGAGCGTACAATGGCGGCGATCCATTCCTTCCAGGAACCTATTGTGTTGATGTTAGGTGGGAGGGATAAGAAACTCCCCTGGGAGCCATTGATCGCACTGATCAATGACCGGGTTGATCATGTTGTTCTTTTTGGTG
Organism: Anaerolineaceae bacterium; assembly: GCA_034430215.1. Lineage (GTDB taxonomy): Bacteria > Chloroflexota > Anaerolineae > Anaerolineales > Anaerolineaceae > UBA4782. Next base: position 51,537 of record DAOUFE010000028.1, read on the forward strand.
AAGCCGGTTCGATGATCGAAAGGATGTTAAAAGAGGTTCAAGGAAAAGAAAGACCATATTCGGTTTCACTTCATGAGAAATTAGAGGATGCAATTGTTGCTGCCCATCAGGTAGCACAAACAGGTGATGTAGTTTTACTTTCCCCTGGTTGCACGAGTTTTGATGCGTTCAAGGATTTTGAAGAGAGAGGTGAGAAGTTTCGACAATGGGTCAACAGTCTTTCGTAAATACACAGTACTCACATAAAGCAACCCGTCCTCAATCCTTGCGATTGAAATTGGATCTGCCGCTGCTTATATGTGTGTTTGCTCTCCTCCTGATCGGGATACTCTTTGTGTATTCCTCCAGTTGGAATTATGTACTGCGTGAGGATTCTTCAGCATCCTATATTCTTCAAAGACAGCTTGTCTTTATTGGTATTGGGCTGGTTTGTGCCATAATTGCCAGCCGCATCGACTATCACATTTACACTCGCTGGGTATTGCTCTTCATGCTTGTCACACTGGCAATGTTGATCGCGGTATTTCTTGTAGGTTCACAAGCACCCGGTGTTCCTACCCGTGCTCTATTCAAGAGTTCCATCCAGCCCTCAGAACTGGCAAAACTTGTGATCATCATCTATCTGGCAGTCTGGCTAAACAATCACCATGACAATTTGAATAACTTCACCTTTGGCATTTTACCCCTCCTTTCGATCATTGGTCTCACTGGCGGTTTGATCTTCATGCAGCCCGATATCAGTGCCGCAATAACGGTTGTGTTCCTTGGTGGAGTTCTGTTCTTTCTGGCTGGTTCCAATTTTCGTCAGGTAGTTTTTGCTCTTGCTATCGTTCTGGCAGTCGGCACCGTGTTTGTATTGATCAGCTCCACCGGACAGGAACGTATGAGCGATTACCTGAAAGGGTTGATGTCATTACAGGATGCATCTGACCATGTTCGCCGGTCATTGGAAGCGGTCGTTCGTGGCGGTTTATTTGGAGTTGGAATTGGAAAAGGCAGCACAAAATATTTGGGTCTGCCAGTGCCGTGGACAGATAGCATTTTTGCTGTAATTGCAGAAGAAACCGGCTTGATCGGTGGAATTATTGTCCTTGCCCTCTTTATTGTCATTGCCTGGCGTGGGATTCGAATTTCCAGCAATGCTCCAGACCTTCTGGGAAAAATCATTGCAGGTGGTATTACGATTTGGATCACAGTGGAAGCCTTGATCAATATTGGAGTTATGGTCAATGTTTTCCCATTTGCAGGAAACGCCCTTCCATTGGTTAGCTATGGTGGGTCGAGTATGGTAACAACTCTAACAGGTATTGGAATATTGATGAATGTTGCGCGATTTGGAAAATCGAGCAGTAAGAATATTGAGGAGAACGGATTTCATGAGGCTGTTGATTTGCGCAGGCGGGACCGGAGGCGGCGTGTATCCCGCACTCACGGTACTGCAAGCACTCGGGAGTGATGCCCAACCGGTCTTATGGGTTGGCGGAGAGGGCGGTATGGAAGCCGACCTGGTAAAACGCGCCAATATCCCATTTAAAGCCATTCCCGCAGCCGGGGTGCATGGAGTTGGTCTTCGGCAGATCCCAGGTAATCTGTGGAAATTGTTCCGCGGTTGGGCTGCATCTCGCCGCATCCTTCACAGTTTCAAACCGGATGTTCTTCTATTCACAGGAGGGTATGTTGCGGTTCCAATGGCACTGGCAGGAATTCCATATTCATCCCTATTATATGTGCCCGATATCGAGCCAGGGCTTGCATTAAAGGTCCTTGCCCGCTTCTCTGATGTCATTGCACTAACCGCAGAAGAAAGCAAGAAATTCTTTCATCATAAGAAAACAGTGGTTACTGGTTATCCCACCCGTCCTGATCTTGGAACTTGGGATCGTGAGAGTGGTCGTAAAGCGCTCAATCTGGATCCTGATCAAAAAACACTGCTTGTTTTTGGCGGGAGCAAAGGGGCACGTTCAATTAATCAGGCAGTGCTGGCGATTCTTCCTGAACTGCTTGAAAAGATGCAGGTGGTTCACATAACAGGAAACCTGGATTGGGAAACAGTCAAAGCCGAAACCCAGATGCTAAGCCCAAATACTTGTAAAAATTACCATCCATTTCCTTATCTACACGAAGAAATGGGCGCTGCATTTGCATCTGCAGACCTGGTTGTATCACGTGCTGGGGCTTCTGTTCTGGGAGAATTACCAAGATTTGGATTACCCGCCATTCTTGTTCCATACCCATACGCCTGGCGTTATCAGAAGGTTAACGCAGAATATCTCATTTCAAAGAAAGCTGCGGTAATGCTAGAAAATGAAGCTCTTTCCACAAAACTGCTTCCTTTGATACTTGACCTGTTTCAGGATAATAACCGCCTGGCTGACATGAAGCAGGCTATGTTTAAACTTGCAAAGCCAGATGCTCCAGAAAAACTTGCAGCCATATTACGAGAATTGGCTGGTTCACAAAATCAGAATACCGGAGGAGCTGCATGATTGGATTGAATGTTCTCTTCTGGGTTTTTGTAATTCTCTTTGCCGTCATTGGAATTACCCGCGGGTGGGCAAAAGAAGTTCTGGTTAGTTTCTCCGTAATCCTGGGGTTATTCCTCCTCAATGTGTTGGAAAAGTATGTACCCATCATTAAAGATGAAATGCTGTTGGATCCTGATGGAACTATTTTCTGGATACGCATTGGATTGATCCTCTTCCTGGTTTTCTTTGGCTATGAAACCCCTCACCTCCCCCGGCTTGCAGAAACCAATAAATTCATCCGGGAGAAATTTCAAGATTCGTTGCTGGGCTTCTTCATCGGTGGATTGAATGGATATCTTATTTTTGGTACTCTCTGGTATTTCATAGATGTTGCTGGATACCCATTTTCGATCATTACACCCCCAGTGGCAGGAACACCTGTTGGTGATGCAGCGATCACGCTACTATCGTATCTTCCACCGGTATGGCTGGGTATCCCAGTGATCTATTTTGCGGTGGCTCTTTGTTTTGTATTTGTATTGGTGGTTTTTATCTGATGGAACACGTACACTTTATTGGCATTGGAGGGACCGGTCTTTCCGCTATCGCTCGCCTGCTTCTAGAAAGCGGGTACACGGTAAGTGGTTCTGACCGGTCGGACACTCCACTCGGAAGAGACCTGGCGACAGCCGGCGTTCAGGTATCTATCGGACATGCGGCAGAACATATCCGCGGTGCTGATATTGTTGTACGCTCATCCGCAGTACCAGATGATAACCCCGAGGTAATTGCTGCCCTGCAGGCTGGCATCCCTGTTCTCAAACGCTCTGCATTTCTTGGACGATTAATGCAAGACCGGATGAGTATTGCGATTGCTGGCACGCATGGTAAAACGACAACCACGGCGATGATTTCCTGGATTTTCTCCGCTCTTGGCGAAGATCCCAGCTACATTATTGGCGGTGTTTCGAAAAACCTCGGGAACAATGCGCATGCAGGCAAAGGCAAATACTTCATCATCGAAGCAGATGAGTACGATCGCATGTTTTTGGGATTGGAACCTAATTTTGCTGTCATCAATACACTGGAGTACGACCATCCAGATTGCTTCCAAACTCCAGAAATTTATCATCAAGCTTTCGTAGACTTTATTCATCAATTGAAGCCCGGCGGACACCTGTTTGTTTGCCGTGACAATCCTGGAGCTTTTAGTCTAGCTGGAGCGATAATGCAGGCTCGAAAAGCCTGGACTTTTGGTCTGGACCCTGCTTCTGACTATCATGCAAAAGATCTGCAGATCAACAACCAGGGTGGTTTTTCTTTCACAGTTATTTTCGAGCCCTGGGGAAAACCATCAGAAATCCTTGCACAGGTTCGGTTGCAGGTACCTGGCGAACACAATGTGCGTAATGCAATGGCAGCACTGGCAGTGTGTCACCAGGCAGGTTTGGATACACAGAAAGCAGCAGAAACTCTTGCCCTGTTCATTGGAGCAGGTCGCCGCTTTGATGTATTGGGTGAAGCAAATGGCATCACTATCGTGGATGATTATGCGCATCACCCTACCGAAATTCAAACCACCCTGGCAGCAGCACGTAATCGTTACGGAAGCAGAAGGCTGGTCGCGGTCTGGCAGCCTCATACCTATACCCGCACCATTTCTCTGCTGAATGATTTTTGTAACGCTTTTAAACAGGCAAATCTTGTATTCGTTACCGAAATCTATGCAGCCAGAGAAAAAGATCCTGCCATTACTGGATCACAAATCGTCAAAAAAATGGGTCTTCCCGAATCACAGTTTCTTCCTTCGGTGTCAATGGCGGGTGACCAATTGCTGCGATTTCTTCATCCAGGTGATGTTCTTCTGGTTCTTTCTGCAGGTGATGCAGATCAAATAAGCAAAGATGTATTAGCTGGTTTACAAAATAAGGAGGTGAATCATGGCTGATATTCAAACCAATTTGTTTGTTTCTCCTCGTACCACAGCTCAAATCACAATCAAAGAGGAAGCAGTGGATTTCCATCGGTTCTTCCCGGTGGAAAGGTTATCCGCAAGTGAAAAAGAGCAGGTCGAAAAATTAATCGATTTTCTAAAGAATTATGCCCCCGAGGTAAAAACGAAGTGAACCTGAACTCCGGTAGAATGGACCAGCTTCAATCAGCACTTGGAAAGAAACTCCAGGTCAATGTTCCTTTGGGAGGATTCACATCTTCCAGAATTGGTGGCAAAGCTGATGGGCTGGTGATCGTCAACACGCTGTCAGAACTAGAACATGCTGTCACAACTTGTTGGCAATTGGGTATCCCTTGCCGGATTTTAGGGAATGCATCCAATGTTCTCATTTCTGATCAAGGTTATCGCGGTGTTGTGATCATTAACCGGGCTAAAGCAATTCATTTTGAAGAAAATCTCGAATCACCTTTCGTAACAACCTCATCTGGTACCAATTTGGGCGGACTTGCCCGTCAGGCAGCTATTCATGGTTTCAGTGGTCTGGAATGGGCTGCTTTTATACCAGGAACGGTGGGCGGCGCAGTTTATGGCAATGCAGGTGCTCATGGGAGTGATATTCAATCATGCCTGATCATGGCAGAAATCTTGCACCAGAATAACGGTAGAGAGAGCTGGAACTGTGAGCAGTTAGGATTTACTTATCGCTCCAGTGTGTTGAAACGCACACACGCACCGGTAGTGATCCTTAGTGCACAGTTCAGACTCACTCATAGCACAAAAGAAGAAGTACAGGCACGCATGGATACATTCAATGATCGTCGCCGGAAGACCCAACCCCCAGGCGCCAGCATGGGTTCGATGTTCAAGAATCCTTCTGGTGATCATGCAGGACGTTTGATCGAAGCAGCCGGATTGAAAGGTACCCGCATTGGAGGGGTTGAGATCAGCCCTATGCATGCCAACTTTTTCGTGAACCAGCAGGATGCAAGCGCCAGCGATGTTGTTCGACTTATTCGCCTGGTGCAAAAAACGGTTAAGGCACAGTTCGATATCGAACTTGAACTCGAAATTGAATTATTGGGTGAATGGAATGAAATCTAAAATCAACATTGGTGTGATCTTTGGCGGCAGATCGGGAGAACATGATGTCTCTCTTATGTCTGCACGCTCCATCATGGCTGCTTTGAATCCAAAATCAGATACCAGCTTCAACTTTGGTGAAATCCCTGCTGGAAAAACAAACCAGGAAAAATATAATGTTATCCCCATCGCCATCACCCGTGATGGCAAATGGATGATTGGTGAAAATCTACGCCAGAATCTGGTCGATGGAAATGTGAATAACCTTACACCGGTTGTACTCTTGCCAGAACCAGGAAATAACACCCTTTATGCCCGCAGAAGTACTTCTCAGGGAACGATCCTCGATCCGGTGTGTTCTCTGGATGTAGTTTTTCCCGTACTGCATGGTTCATTCGGTGAAGATGGTACCATTCAGGGTTTATTTGAAATGGCTGGCATTGCTTATGTCGGAGCTGGTGTGCTGGCTTCATCCGTTGGTATGGATAAGATCCTCTTCAAAGACCTGATGAAAGCCCACAATATTCCTGTATCTGAATACCTTGCCTTCCGTAGAGACGAAATTGAAAGTAATCCAGAAAGGGTCATTCAGGCTTGTGAAGCGTTAACCGCTTATCCATTGTTTGTGAAACCCGCCAACATGGGTTCATCCGTTGGCATCTCTAAATGTTATAACCGATCTGACTTGTTGGAAGGGTTGATCGAAGCAGCACAATACGACCGCCGGATCCTGGTGGAACGAGGCATTAATGCTCGTGAGATCGAATTGAGCGTTCTGGGAAACAATCATCCCAAAGCATCCAGCCCAGGTGAAATTTGCCCCATCGCAGATTTCTATTCTTATGATGCAAAGTACATTGATAACAACACCATGCTCTATGTTCCCGCTCAAGTGGATGAAAGCATCATTCAACAGGCAAAGGAAATTGCAGTAAAAGTCTATCAGGCAATCGATTGTGCTGGAATGTCTCGTGTTGATTTCTTGCTTGATAAAGATTCATCAGTGCTTTATGTCAATGAAGTTAACACTATACCCGGGTTTACGAATATCAGTATGTACCCCAAACTGTGGGAATGTGACGGTATAAGCTTCCCAGAGCTTGTCGACCGGCTGGTCGAACTTGCACTGGAAAGAAAAGCGGAAAATGATCGAACCATTCGTACTTATGGGAGTAAAGCATGAGGTTGAGTAACAATTCGACCACTCGTTCTGAGAGGATCCGAGCCCGCCGTAACCAGCAGTCACAACAAAAGGTGACGAAAGCAGGTGAGCAGGTAAGACGCACTACCACGTATCGTCTCCCTGTTACGGTAAGAGGCAATGTAGGAACACCCGTGATCCGGCGTGCTTATAATCAGCCACGCAGGCAATATGCAATTTCTATGGGTTCCTCTGGAGTGGAAATGCTTACTCCTTCAGTCCCTATCATAAAATTCGGATGGCGGCTGGTTTCAGCAGTATTGGCTGTTCTGTTTCTTTGTTTGCTTATCATCTTAACGAATATGGAACAATTTCGGGTCAAGCAGCCCGTACTGGTGGGTTTTGAGCGTATCACAGCGGCAGATCTCGAATCGGCTTTGTTGGTGACCGGTGAACCGGTTTTTGCCATCGATCCAGAAGAAATCCAATCTACATTACAGGCTGCATTTCCAGAGCTTTCCAATATTACTGTTCATGTTAATTTCCCCGCAAACCTGATCATTAGCGCCAGTGAGCGAGTGCCAGTAATTTCCTGGGAACAAGATGATAAGGTACAGTGGATCGATGCAGAAGGTGTACTCTTCCCACCACGCGGAGAGCAGATCGTACTCTTGACTATTATGTCTGATGGCAACCCTCCCATGGTTCTTAACCCAACTCCTGCAGAAAATACTGAAGGAGATGTCGAGACAATAAAAACACCGGATAAGGTTAAACCTGAATTCATCCTCGCTGCACAAAAATTAAGTGAACATTTGGGGACAGGAGCTGCAATTATTTATAGTGAAACGAACGGACTTGGGTGGGGTGATCCAAGAGGTTGGAAGGTGTATATTGGATCGACCCTGGATAATTTGGACGAGAAGATCAAGGTTTATAACACACTGGTTGATAAGTTGAGTGCTGAAGGCGCACAACCGGCCATAATCAATTTAGAATTCATCGATGCGCCTTACTACCGCCTGGAGCAATAATTATGGACGAACCAATTGTTGTGGGAATTGATATTGGCACTACAAAAATCTGTACGCTGATCGCTCGAGTTGAGGGCGAACATAATCTGCGTATTCTGGGCGTGGGTATTGAACCCTCTCAAGGGCTGCGCCGTGGAACAATTGTCGACTTGCAGGCTGCTTCTCTGGCAATAGCGAAATCTGTTGAGAAAGCAGAACGCTCTTCTGGTCTTGAGATCACTTCCGCATTAGTCAGTCTGGCTGGGGCAAATGTCTCTTCGGTTAATTCCCGTGGTGTAGTTGGCATATCGGGGCGAGCGATCACACAAGACGACATTGACCGGGCTTTGGATGCTGCGCAGGCGGTTGCCATCCCCCATGCCCGTGAGATCATCCATGTCATCCAACGTGGCTTCACAGTCGATGGTGAAGGTGGTATCCGCTCTCCCATTGGTATGCATGGATACCGGTTGGAAGTCGAAGCACATATCATCACCGCTGCAGCTGCTACCGTTGAAAATTTACGTCAATGTGTCGAAGCTGCTGGGGTCAGGGTTGTGCAATTCGTACTGAACCCTCTGGCAAGTGCTGAAGTAGTTTTGAACGAAACTGAACGTCAAATGGGCGCTGTAGTAGTGGATATAGGCGGCGGAACAACAGATATGGCAATCTACATCGAAGGCGATATCTGGCATACCGCTGTGATTCCTGTAGGCGGCAATCATGTCACTTCAGACATCGCGCAAGGGCTGCATCTGCCTATCACCATGGCGGAAGATGTAAAAAAGCAATACGGATATGCTGTTGAGAATGATGTAGACGCATCAGAGACCTTTAGTGTGCGATCTTTTGGCGAAGAAAAACCCGTTCAGGTCAGCCGGAAAGACCTGGCGATGATCATTGAAGCACGGGTAGCTGAAATATTTGAACTGGTTTTAGCTGAGATTAAACGATCAGGGTATGACGGGCTGCTTCCCGCAGGTGTGGTACTTACGGGTGGCGTTTGCAATCTTCCTGGCATTCGTAGCCTGGCTACACAGGTATTGGGTTTGCCGGTGCAGATCGTCAAACCTGAAAATCTTGTCGGTTTGGTGGATCAATTGCATTCTCCTGCATACTCCACCAGTGTCGGTTTATTGTATTGGGCATTAATCATGAATGACAATATTACCCCTGCTCCACGACGTGGAGGAGGATCTGCGAGGGATCATTCATCGGGAGGAATTAATTGGGATTGGATAAAACGATTCTTGCGTTCATTGTTGCCATAAATAAAGAAATTCGACCTATCAGGTCTGTTCATAGTTTTCATTGAAATCGTTTTTTAGAGACAGAGGAGGAACCAATGGAGAAATACAATCAACCACAGTTTGAACAGTTTGCTCGCATCAAGGTCGTTGGTGTGGGCGGTGGTGGATGCAACGCTGTTGATCGGATGATTACTGATGGTATGAAAGGAGCAGAATTCATCGCCATTAACACCGATGGACAGGTTTTGCAGCACTACCAGGCAGAAACCCGGATTCGCATCGGCGATAAGACCACCCAGGGTAAAGGCGCAGGTGGAAATCCAGATGTGGGTCGCAAAGCTGCTGAAGAATCAGCCGATGAGCTTTACGAAGCTTTGCGTGGAGCAGATATGGTCTTCGTTACCGCAGGTCTCGGTGGCGGAACCGGCACCGGAGGTGCACCCATCGTAGCCCAGATTGCCAAGGAAATTGGTGCACTGACGATTGGTGTGGTAACCAAACCATTCACATTTGAAGGCGCCAAGAGATTACAGGCAGCAGAAGCTGGTATCGAGAGATTGAAAGAAAAAGCCGATACGCTGATCGTTATCCCCAATGACCGCCTGCTTCAAATTGTTGACAAACGTGCCAGCCTGCAAGATGCCTTTAAAGTAGCTGATGACGTACTACGTCAAGGCGTCCAGGGCATTTCCGAGTTGATCTCAACCAGCGGTCTTGTTAACCTGGACTTTGCAGATGTACGTGCGATCATGGCCGAAGGTGGAGCCGCACTCATGGCAGTTGGTCGTGCTTCAGGTGAAGACCGCGCCCGCATTGCAGCAGAATCAGCCATTACCAGCAAATTACTCGACATTACAATTGATGGTGCTCGTGGCATCCTGCTGAACATCACCGGTGGTAATAACCTGACCCTGTTCGATGTGAATCAGGCAGCTGCGATTATCCGCGAAACAGCCCATCCAGATGTCAACCTGATCTTCGGTGCTGTCATCGATGAGACAATGGGTGATGAAATTCGGGTAACCGTAATCGCAACCGGGTTTGATCGTACTGGTGTTCGCATGCCAACCCCAACCCGTACAACTCGCAGCAATTCGGAATTTGATCTGCCGTCTATTCATCGTCCACAACCAATCGTCGATAAAGTGGAAAAAACCACCCCCCAGCAGGTTCCGGTGGAATTTACACCCAAGATGATCCGCACCGAAGACCTTGAAATTCCAGCCTTCCTGCGGAATCGTGGAGAGCGACGACACATCGACATTCAATCTGACAATGACAGGCAATAAACCTGTAGATTACTAAAAGTGTTACATGTTGTATTCCTTCTCCCGAAAAACTGGAGAGAAGGAGTTTCATGAAAACCGGTTCCTCTTAATGGATAGACAATTCCTGGCAGCCCTCCCTGCCAGGGTTAAAAACATACGCATCCGGGCGGTCTGGTTGATCGCCCGGCATTCTTTTTTACGGGTATAATCGAAAAACTATGAAAAGTAATCAACGCGTAATATGTTTTGACCTGGATGGCACGCTCCTGGCTAAAGGTGAACGCATCCGGTCTGGTGATTTAGCGGCTCTCTCAAAGAATGACGGAACCCTTTTTATTCCTGCTTCAGGTAGATCAATTGCTTCAGTGAAAGAGATTTTCCATAAGCATGGACTATTTACCGATTGCCCCATTCATTTTCCATTGGTATTACAAAATGGAGCAATTACCTATCTACCAGATGAAAAATTGTTTCACGTAAAAACATTCGAGCCTGAAGTGCAGCAAAAGTTAATTGACATCGTCGAACAGTTCCCCCATATACCCTTTTTTATGGTCACAGATACATATCATTTTGTTCTTCATCCCAATGCATTCAGTGAAGAATCATCTAAGAGATATAAATTTCGTGAAGGCGTTTTTAACCGATATGATCCTCTGTTACGGATGACAAAGATCATGGCTCTAAATACAGATCCAGAAAAATTGCTGCCGTTCTACAATACAGTTACTCCTCTACCCGTTGAACGTGCTTTTAGTCAGGCGAATATCGTCGAAGTAACACCACAAGGAGTGAACAAAGGGAATTCACTTCTCGAGCTTCTAAAAGAGCTTCAGATACCTGAAACAATTGAAATCCTTGTCGCGGGAGATGGAGAAAATGACCTGCCATTATTTTCTGTGGCAACCCGATCGTTCACCTTGCCCCATGCTGAAGAAAGGGTACGTGAGGCGGCTGATTTTGTGATCGAGCCACAAGAAAAAGGTCTATTCCACGAAATGTTATTTCATAAATGATATTATTTAGGTGGGTAACCGGTTATATCCTGGATTTCTTTATAGAGTGGTTTTAACCGTTTGTACATCTTTTTATATACCCGGTTATACAACTCATCATAATATTTATGGCTTTCTTTCCCTGGTTCAAAGGTCTCTCCAAGATGAGTCATTTCCTTAATCGCCGTTTCAAAATTGGGATGTAATCCCAATCCCACTGCTGCATCGATGGCGGCTCCCAATCCTGAAGCTTCATATACATGAGGGCGTGACACTGGTAGTCCAAAAATATCCGCCGTGATCTGCATGGCAGCATTACTCTGACTGCCGCCACCTGCTATCCGAATTTCAGTAATGGGAATGCCACTGCGTTTGGAAGTCTTTTCAGCACCTTCCCGCAAGGCATAAGCTAATCCTTCGATAATGGATCGATAGATGTGAGCCCGGGTATGGATATCGCCAAACCCGATGATGCCACCCTTTGCTTCAGGTCCCGGTTCCTTTAACCCTGGCGACCAGTAAGGCTGCAAGACCAGACCCATTGAACCAGCAGGCACCGAATTGACCAGGTCATCGAATAATTCTTCCGCTTCGACACCCCGCTGCTGTGCAAGGCGCTCTTCATTCATGCCAAATTCTCGCTTGAACCAACTTATCATCCAATAACCACGATAAATTTGGATCTCCAAGCTATACGCATCTGGTACAGCAGATGGATATGGGGGTATTAATGGAATGACTTCTACATATTTTTTGTGCGTAGTATTGATCGTCGCAGTTGTGCCAAAACTCAAGCAGGCAACATTCGGTTCCAGGCAACCTGCGCCAATGACTTCACATGCTTTATCTGCTGCTGCAGCAATAAGAGGTAATCCTTCAGGTATCCCGGTTTCCACCGATGCCTCATGGTTGATTTCACCAATTTTCTGTGCAGGCGGTACAAGTTCAGGCAGCTTCGATTTTTCTATTGGAACAGCCTGCCATTTCCAATCAAACTTGCTCGCCCAATCTTTATTCTTATAATCAAATGGTATATATGCAACCTGGCAACCAATCGAATCCGCAATTCTACCAGTCATCTTGTAGGTAAGGTATCCTGATAATTGGATATACTTATCAGTTTTTTCCCAAAGCTCTGGTTGGTTGGTTCGAATCCAATTCAATTCTGCTTCAGCTTGCAGGTATTTAACAGTGTCAGACATCCCCGCAAGGGCAAAAGCAATTCCCCAAAATCCACTTACTGGTTTTAGTCCCTCTGTGCGGCGCTGATCCATCCAGGTGATTGCAGGTCGGAGCGGATTTCCACTTTTATCCAGGTTGATCAAGGTACTGCGTTGGGTGGTAATTGCAACACCAGCAATAGCATTCTTATCCACACCAGGCATCTGCCAAAGCTCCTGGCATGCCTGGCAAACTGCATTCCAAAAAACGATGGGCTCTTGTTCGATCAGCCCCGGTGCTGGAGTTAGGTATTCAGGAAGCTTTACTTTAGTTTTTACAATTAATTCTCCTCGCAAATTGAAGATTAAAGCTCTGACACTTTGGGTTCCGTTATCGATGGCAAGGAGAAATTCTTTGGTCATGGCTGGCTCCTGATATATGGTATATAGATGTATTTCTCAGTACAGTTTTATCACATTTCCGGTAAACTGTATGATTCCTGAATAATTCTTTTATACCTCAATACCTCATCCTGCCATTTCTCAAGAGACCAGCCAAGTACCTGCATAATACTTTCTTTTAGCTTTGCCAGGTGTTGAACTCCCCCTGCAGGTTGTATTAATCCCAACCTGACACGCCGGAGCAGCAGGTCATCCAGATGTACCACACTTTCCTGGGCAGCCGCATAAGTAATTTCCAAAGGAGTTATTGTGCAGCCTGGCAAGGATTCGAAGTTGATCATCTGACTATTCTTAAGCCATTGTAGAAAAGGAGTACCATACCGGTCATTTAATTGCTCCGGACAATTCATCTCTTTTTGTGCTTTTGTGAACTCCGGATCAAACATAGATTTCTTCCAATCAAAATGAGGATCTCTTCCCAATCTCGGGATGGCACGTTCGAGTACCGCTTTTGCCATAACACGATAGGTGGTTAATTTTCCACCTGTGATTGTTAAAAGCCCTTGATCTTCATACACCGCATGCCGGCGAGATTGAGCAGATGGGGATATGGAATCTACCTTGATGATTGGACGTAACCCCGAAAAAGTAGAAAGCACATCATTTTCAGTAATACCAGCATGGGGAAAGGTGACATGCACAGCTTCCATCAGATAATCAAATTCCCTTTTATCAACAAAAGGTTCCGCTGCTTTTTGTTCATACTCAATGGGATGATCCAAATCAGTTGTTCCAACAACGGTAGTACCATTCCAGGGAATGAAAAACATCGTACGGTGATCCTGTGGATGATCGAAAGTGATGGCATGGGTAAGGGGTAGTTTCGATCCATCTATGACAAGGTGACTGCCTCGTTGCTTACGAATGATGGGTTTTTTCCCTACCAGACCTCGTAGGGTATCTGTCCAGGGTCCAGTAGCATTGATCACCACCCTGGCAGGAATCTCAATGGGGTTGCAATCAGGTTTATCCTTTCTTTCAACAACCACACCTGCCACCTCTCCGCTGGAAATCCGCATCAGTTCAGTGACGCTGGCATAATTGATAGCGGTGCCCCCCAACTCCTCCCCTTCCTCGATCAGACGCAGAACCAGGCGAGCATCATCCACCACTGCATCAAAGTAGAACAGTCCATTCTTTAAACCGTCTGGATTAAGCTGTGGGCAAATGGAGAGAAGCTTTTCCCGCTTTACTTTTCCATGATTCCATTTATTTCCCATAAGATCATAAATCACCAGACCAAGAATATATTTCTTCGTTGAGATTTCTGCGCCTACATAATTATTGATCAGGAAACACATCGGTTCGACCAGCTCGGGTACTTCATGCAGCAATCTTTCCCTCTCCCGAACTGATTCATAGGTGACATTGAATTGTCCCTGGTTAAGATACCTTAAGCCTCCATGCACCAGCTTGGATGATTTACTGGAAGTTCCCGAAGCGAAATCACGCGCTTCCAACAAGAGCACTCTCAATCCAGCATCTGCTGCATATCGAAAGATACCTGCACCCGTGATTCCCCCCCCAACAATGATGATGTCCCAGGGGTGCTGGATTACCTCCCATACCTGGTCACGTTCACTTGGCTGCATCACTCCTCCTGTTCTACCAATAACTTTCCCGGGTTGAGAATTCCTTGTGGATCAGCGAACTCCAGGACTGCATTAAGGTACTGCATGCCTATGAGGCTTTTTTCATTCGCCAGATAAGGAATGTGATCAACACCTACACCATGCTGGTGGCTGATGGTACCACCATTGGTGACGATGGTCTGGCTGGCAGCAGTCTTCATCTTTTTCCAATGGGCTAAAGTCTGCTGCGGTTCTTCACTGCGAGGCCACAAATATGTGATATAGATACCCGATCCATCTTGATAATGATGTGACAGGTGACTGAATACCAGAGGTTTGACTCCTTCCATCTGTCCAGCATCTGATATCGCTTTCTTCACCTCTGCAAGTGTGCTGACAACTTTACTCCAGGGTAAAGCGGTTTCTAAAGTATCCAACGCATACCCCTGATCCCATAGACTGTTTCTCAGGTACGGGGTAGTAAACCTTGTTTTCCTCCACATTTCACCGATCACAAAATCAACGGGGAAGCCGCGATATGCAGAAAATACTTCCATTACCCTTCGTTTTGAAAAACGTGCAGTTCGTTTATCACCGGTTATTCCATATATAAGCAGACAGCGATCCGGCCCATTCCCGATCAAAGATAGGCCACGGTTGGCAAGGTTCACCAGCTTCACTTTTCCAGAAAGTTCCAGCGTGGTAACAGTCTCTTGAGCATCGCTCAAGCGACACATCGAAACACCAACTCCATCATTGATGATCTCACGAACGGCTTTTGTTCCATGATCCCAATCCGGGAAGAAAACTGCCGAGAATTTCTCATATTCGGGAATGGGTTTTACACGGATGATAGCATCTGTAATAACCCCTAACCTGCCCTCTGAACCCAACACCAGATGCTTTAGATCAGGTCCGGCAGCACTTGCAGGTAGTGGTGGCAGGTCCATTGCTCCCTGTAAGGTTTCTATATGACCTCCCGCAAAGTCTTCTTCAATCCTTCCGTAGTAATAGCATTGCTGACCACAAGAACGCGTGGCAATCCACCCACCCAGGGTGGAATATTCGAAGGATTGTGGAAAATGTCCCAGAGTGACTCCCCGCTTATTGAGGAGATTCTCCATCTCTGGTCCTGCGATCCCTGCTCCAAAAGTAGCCAGATGGCTTTCTTTATCGAAATCAATGAATTCTTTCATCCTGCCCATATCAATGGTCAATGTGCAGCCATTTTGTTTTTGCGGGTTGATGTGACCCAACACGCTGCTGCCGCCCCCATACGGGATGACTTTGATACTGTTGGCTTCCGCAAATTTCAACAGGTCAGCTACTTCTTCACGAGTAGATGGATAAGCCACACCATCAGGAAATACTTCAAATTCACCGCTTCGCATGGCTACCCAATCAGGTAGACTCTGCCCACGCGCATGCCTGAGTCGTTCTTCAGCATTGGTGGTGATCAAAGGGTGCTGCGGGATCTTACTTACAGGAACTTTTCCAACAACATCTTCAAGCGTTGCATCTGGGAGTTTTGATCCAATGCCTACCATTTTTTGAAGATATTCCAATGCGTTTGGTGGTACAAAATATTCTGTCTCGGTGTTTCCCCATCCATTCCAGCGTTTCATATTCACCTCATCAATATTGTTCACCAGTATTTTCCCAATACCGGATACTATCTTGCATTACCTTCTGACATATTTCATATACTCTTCTATCATCAGCTGCTTTTGCTGCCTGCTGAATATCCCTATAGAAATCACACGAATGAATGCGCGCTTCAGGTTGCTCAAAATACTTTTCAGCAAGGATCAGGTACATTTTTGAGAAGCCATTGAGGATCAAAGTAAATACAGGATTCCCTGATAGGATTGACATCGTTTTTAAAACCTTCCAATCAAAAGCAGCGAAGGATCGAGCATCAGTGTTTAAATTGGGTAGAGTAGCAAATAATTCCAAAACCTCATCACGATTGTTCTGCACCGCAGCCTGGAAAAAGGCAGGAGCCAGCAGAATACGAACAGTCAACAGATGCTCTACAAACTGGGGATAATAATGCTCGGAATGATTCGCCAGGTGCTCTAGAACAGCCAGGTTTCCTTCCTGCCAGGGATTGCAAACCCTTGTGGATTTCCCTTGATGGATTTCGATCCAGCCATCCCGCTCCAATCGTTGAAGGGTTTCTCGCAAGGTGGGACGTGTAACACCTAATTGGGCTGCCAGTTCACGTTCAGGGGGTAGCATACTGTCAAAAGGAAATGAGCCATCCAGGATGGCATCGATCAAACGGCTTTCAGCCAGTTCAGCAGGTTTGAGGATAGGAGGGTATTTATTCATAATTGCTTGGTAAGAGGTCTGACCAGTTTATTTCATTATAGAGAAATTATTGCTTAATTTCAATCCCCTCTTTATTAGTATTTTGTGTGGCGACAAGGTAGCTTCATCGCCCTGCTAGAAAAGAGAGTTGTAGGACGTTTCTCATAAGGTCATTTTGAAGAATTTCTACCGCATCAGATACAGTATTGGTGAGATTATTGCATTTGTTTTTCAATGCAATAATCTTCAACTAAAGGGTACAGGCATCTATTGACTTCACCACTGAATTTTCAACAAAAAATCCTGCAGTGAATTAATCAAAATTTATTGTTGGGTAGAATTTACTTTTTCTCAATCAATTTTCTATTATCTTGAAAATAAAAGTGTTTATGACACCGATGTGAAAACACCCACATTGTATACCCGTAGGCTTCATGGCTAATGGTAACCCTGATTAAAACTTCGGCGAACTTCACACAAGAGTATAGGTGTACAGCCCTTACCTATTATTTAAATCAAGAAGTGCGGTAATCTTCACCGCACTTCTTCAATACTACCAGTAATGATTGCACCAGTAATTTAGTGATGGTTTCCGTTAGTTGTTGGTTCTTCATGATGTACTGGCGGTGTTACCACACCCCCGTTTCCATCACCAGAATAAGGTGTGCATGTACAACTTTCATCCGGACCAGGCCCCGGGCCATAACCACTTCCGGGTGTTGGCGTACCGGTTGTCCAGGGGTTTTTATCTACTGTTCCTTGCAATCCTTGTGTTCCTTGTAAACCTTGTGATGCAATTACTTCTGGAGTTGCGGATTGTGTTTGATCTTGGACCTGATCACGCTCTTGTAAACGTATACGTAATTGATCAGGAGTCAATCCCTCTTCAAATAAATGGAGTCTGTCTTGAATCATCAATTTGGTTTGCTCTAGAATCGGATTCGCTCCTTGTGGATCCTTTCCTTGATATTGCGAAAGTATCTCATTATGTTTCTGTAGAGAAATTTCTAACTTTTGTAATGCCTTTGCAGCACTATCACCTTTCAGGTTTAATGCGTATTGCAAAGTCTGATCAATCTGATTCTGGTACCTGTTTGTCACTTTTTCAGAGATTTCTTTATTCGAATCCAACAATAATCTAATCTCCTCAAAACGCCTGGCAGTGAAATCATATTCCAGTTGATATTGAACTTCTGGATCACTCGTTAAGGCGATGCGCATTTCTTCAGTCCATAGTTTTACTTCATAAAGTGGTTGATCAGGTTGGCTGGATTGAGCTGCTGCTACAGTTACTCCCCCTGCTCCAAACACCATCGTGAAGATTACCAAAATAGTTGCAAATATATTGAACATTAATGCATGCTCCTTTCGGTATAAGGTAAATTTAGATGATATTTCCTTCATCCATCTATTAAGACGAGAATCTACCTGAGGAGATACGCTGCGAGAAACTCTTTTTATTTCTTGTAAGTAAGCAATACGCCCCCTTTCAATATCTGCAGTGCTTCTATCCTTAACTTTTTCGATCAGTTTTAATTGATCGACCACAGTGCTTAGTTGCTCATCTTTCTTCCCCATTTTTTCTCCTTCACTCCAAATCCAATAAAGATTTTCGTAGAGAATCAAGTGCGCGATGCTGCAAGGCTTTTACTGAACCCACTGTCCTTTTTAATACAGCGGCAATTTCAGGGTTTTCCCATCCTTCCAGGTATTTCAAAGTGACCACAAGACTTTGTTCAGGGGTCAAAGATTGTAATGCCTTACGAACATGGGCTTGTTTTTGTCTGATTTCCATTTGTTGTTCAGGAAGGTCTTGTTCATTGGCATGAATACACTCATCGAGTTCCACCATCTCATGTGAATGGCTGCGGAACTGATCAGTTACCCAATTATGGGCTGTTCTGTATAAATAAGCCTGTAAATGATCTTTAGGCCCGTGACCTGTCTGCAAAGCAGCCAGAAAACGAGAAAATGTATCCGCAACACATTCTTCAGCAAAATTTTCATCACCCATTAATCTCATAGCATAACGATAAATGCCAGTGTTATAACGATCATAAACCATCGCAAGAGCATCTATGTCAAAAGTTCTTGCACGCGCTAGAAGGTTTTTATCATCTTCAAACATAATTCTCTACCTGTTAAGACGGTGAATCCGTGAAAAAGATACGCAAAATGAATGAGGTGAGAGCTTATAAAGAGAGTGTTCTGTATTGATGACTAAAAGTTGTAACTATCTATGATTCTAAATCAATAATCGAATTATCCTGCCACGGCTTTTCATTTCAAAATTTTCAACAGCACTATGTTCGGTGCAGTATTAGTCATTGCATTTATCCCACAATACACGTCTTTTACAAAATCATTTTTCATTTCATGGTACATTTATTCAACAAACCCATTTCAAGGAAAAAATCATGTCAACCATCCTTTCCCAAAGCGCACAAAAAGTGCGGCAGGCACTCGAAAAACTTGGGTTACCCTGTCGGGTTATTGAACTTCCCGATTCCACTCGCACCGCGATCGAAGCAGCCCAGGCGATTGGTTGTCAGGTGACACAAATAGTCAAATCACTTGTATTCCGTGGAAAACAAACGAACAAGGGTATTCTGGTATTGGCAAGCGGGGTTAATCGGGTGAATGAATCTCTGCTGGCACAATACTGCGGTGAACCTGTTGCCAAAGCAGATGCTGATTTTGTGCTTTCGAGAACCGGCTTTGCCATCGGGGGTGTTCCTCCCCTGGCACACACTTCTTCTTTGGAAACATACATTGATCAAGACCTGTACCAATGGGATGAGGTCTGGGCAGCCGCTGGCACACCCCACGCGGTGTTTGCCCTTCGCCCCGCTGACCTGGAATTAATCACATCTGGGAAAATCGTTGAGGTAAAGTAACTTTCTTGTTTTGACCAAAAAATTATTATTCCCTAGAATTTCGAAATCAACTTGAAGTTCACCGTAGCCATTTTCTCGATCATGATTTTTTTCTTTTATATACTTCGTGATTCTCGGTAATTACTTCATAGTAATCACTTTTCTCAGCACGATGAATTCTTTTAAGAACACCCCTCTTTACTTCATACAATAATAAAAAAGGTGCAGCTCTTTGCGAACTGCACCTCGATCTTTTTACATCATCTTCCGGACAATTTCCAACTGCCCGGCTGCACCCAGATATTCATTCTTCTGGGCAATAAAATTGGCATATTCCTGCATAAATACTTTCCCGATCGGGCGAAAGTCGAAAACTTCTGGATGATCACGGAAATATTCGCGATGTACACGCGTCCATACCAGACGTCCATCTGTATCGATGTTGATCTTCGTCACACCTAATTCAGCAGCTCGTCTGAATTGCGTGGCATCGACACCCCTAGCGCCTGCCAGATTACCACCGGCGGCATTGATACGGGCAACCTCTTCCTGTGGCACTGAGCTGCTGCCATGCATCACCAGCGGGAAACCAGGCAATTCATTCTGGATCTGTTCCAGAACATCAAAGTGTAAAGATTGGGAGCCTTTGAACTTGAACGCGCCGTGGCTGGTGCCAATGGCAACTGCCAGTGAATCACAACCGCTGCGCTCGACGAATTCACGGGCTTTCTTGGGATCGGTCAATTTGGCTTCGGATTCGCTCACCTTTACATGTTCTTCTACACCGCCTAACTGACCTAGCTCAGCTTCCACAACGATTCCGCGTGCGTGGGCTGCCTCAACAACACGTCGGGTGGTAGCAATATTGCCTTCAAAATCCTCATGGCTGGCATCGATCATCACCGAACTATAAAAACCACTCTCGATACAGTCGTAGCAAGTCGCTTCATCGCCATGGTCAAGGTGAACCGCGAAAATCGCTTCGGGGAAGACTTCATCTGCCTGTTTGATGATGGCTTCGAGCATTTTTTTGTGAGTATATGAACGGGCACCTTTACTGATTTGAATGATGAAAGGGGCTTTACTATCAAGATTTCCCTGGAACAAGCCCATTGTTTGTTCCAGATTATTGATGTTGTAAGCGCCAATGGCATACTTACCATAAGCTGCTTGAAACAGTTTTTTGGTCGTTACGATCATTTCGTACTCCTTTAAAATTAATGGTGAATACTGGGAAAAATCCTCCCAAATATCTGGTTTTTTCAACTCACCAGATATTGCGAGTATTATAGTCTATTTTTCGTTAGGTAAGCAGTACACCCTAGAAAAATTTCACTTCTTATCAGGGATCGTAAACAGGAAGGTGCTGCCTTCCCCCAGTCCTTTACTCTCTGCCCAAATTTTTCCACCGTGTGCTTCCACCCAGTGCTTGGCGATGGTCAACCCAATACCACTTCCCCCACTTTCTCGCGATCGAGAGGTATCCACCCGGTAGAAACGGGTAAATATGCGCTCCAATTGTTCAGGGTCTATCCCAGTTCCATCATCCCTCACAGAGATGCAGGTATTTGTCTCTTTCCTTGTAGCGGTGATCCAGATATTGCCACCAGTAGATGAATATTTCAATGCATTCCCTACCAGATTTTGCAATACCTGATCAATACGACTTTCATCCGCATAAACTTTCCAATCGCCTACATCAGGAAGGAATAAATTCACCTGTTTTTCCTTTACCTGCACAGAAAAACGTTTTTCTACTTTCTTGAACAGATCACTTAAAGAGAAATCTGTCATCTGCAACTGATATTGCCCTGCTTCCACCCTGCTTAGCTCCTGCAGGTCATCCACTAAACGCTGCATCCTTTCGGATTCCTGCAAAATAGTTTGAAATGTGTCTTCATCAGGCGGGATTACTCCATCAACCAATCCCTCAGCAGTTCCACGAATGGCAGTCAGCGGAGTGCGCAGCTCATGAGAGACGTCTGCCATCAACTGCCGTCGCATGGTTTCGGTATGTTCCAGGCTTTCTGCCATTTGATTGAAGTGTAGTCCCAGGCTCGAAACTTCATCCAGTTCTTCTTCAGGTTGGTTCAATCCTGCTTTCACTCGATCCGAATAATGGCCTTCAGCGATCCGTCGTGATGCTTTCGCAATTTCCTTAACTGGCTCAGCGATCACACGACTCATCCATAAACTGATCAATATTGCAGCCAATATTGCAGCCACCACTGCCAGCGAAAATGCATCAAAAACTGCAGCGCGAAAATTACCTACTAATATTTTTTGCATTCCTGAACGCATCGCCTCGCCCATTATCTGACGGTTTGGATCCAGGTGTCGGAAGAATGCATTAGGAACTGTCAGGTTCAGAAAAACAGCAGTGGTGATTATTGCTACCAGTAGCACCAGCACATAAGACAGAAAGAGTTTAACTGCTAAATGTCTCCTGATATATTGCATCATACAACCACCTCATCATCAAACCTGTATCCTACCCCCCTTATAGTAGCAATCCACTCTTCATTACCCAGCTTTTGACGGATATGCCCAACATGGACATCCACCACACGCGTATCACCATAATAAGCATATCCCCATATCTTTTCCAGTAATACCTCTCGCGTCATGACCCTGCCACGATTTTCCACCAGCCCCTTTAGCAGGTCAAACTCGATGGCAGTCAGATCAATTTCCTGGTCATTCACCCATACCCTGCGGCTGCCGGTATCAAGACGGATATGTTTAAAAGCGTATACCTCCCCGCTGGGCAAAGCATCACCACCTTTTCGCCGGAGCGCAGATTTGATTCTCGCCACCAGCTCTCGTGGGCTGAATGGTTTGGTTACATAATCGTCCGCACCTACGGACAGACCTACAACTTTGTCCATCTCATCTGATCGTGCAGACAAAAGAATGACATACACATCTGACTCTCGTCGTAACTGGTTGAGCATTGTGATCCCATCCATCCCCGGAAGCATGATATCCAGAACAACAATATCCGGTTTGAATGCCCTGGCTGCCTGCAAGCCTGCATTTCCATCAAGAGCAGTGAAAATCTCATAACCTTCAGGCTTCAGGTAAGCACTGATGAGATTGAGAATATTTTGTTCATCGTCAATCACCAGGATTTTTGCATTCGCCATTCCAACTTCTCCAGAAAATTTCTTTTATTCTAGCTTAACCTGCGATCAAAAGAAAACGGTGGGCAGTATCTCACCACCCACCGTTTGCCAGTGGTTAATTCTACAAGGCTATTTAATTTCTGCTTCTTCTATAAATTCTCCATGCCAGGTATGAAGCCAGACCTGACCGGTAAAACCGTTGACACTCAACATGCCTGCTACTTTGCCATCTTTTTCATAATCCAACGTATAGTATCCATAGAAGGCGATGGGATCATCTGATACTTTTGCGCCCGAGATTTCTTCATCAAGGTATGCCTGAGCTTTTTCTGCTGCCTGACCTGGTGTAACGGTCATTTCTGCATCGACATCTTCAAGCCCTTGATAATATCGACGCCCCATCATACCCGTCTCACCATATTTCAGGTTCCACATATGGTTTGGACCAAATTCAGGAATAACCTGTTTTGTGTTTGGATCAACCAGCAGTTCCATTGCTCCTTTGCCAGTACTGGCTTCTTTGACAGCTACATAAGCTCCGTTATCAAAGATCATCACTTCACTGACCACAAGGTCATCGTTTGCCAGGGTACTCAAATAACTTTCAGCAGCCTGGGTTGCTTCATCAACACTGATCTCACCCTCTGAGAGAAAAGAACCCATCATTCCACCCTTTTGAATTCGATCATATTTTCCTCTACCAGATTGGCGAAGACCAGGCATCATCCCATCTTCATTCATCCAGCCACCCGTGCGTATGCCAATACGGGGAAATGTTCCATTCGTTTTAACAACACGTGCCACACCAGTAGCCCTACCGATAAAGAAAGCCCCTGCAAAAATACCTCCAGCAACGATCAATGCAGCCAGAATAATTAAAACAATTTTCCAACCTGTTTTCATGAATTCCTCACTTTCTTGATCATAGGATACCTTCTGACTTTTAAGGTTCATTAAAGAATATGTAAAGATTCCGTAAAGTTTATTACAGTAAGAAATCACCTTTGGCGCATGAAATCAAGTAAAATGGTCTTACATTTTTACACAATACTGATAAGTACAAGACCAACCATGCCATCACACTTGCCACAAGTTCTTATACACAGTAATGAACCCCTCTGGATCGATTACGGAGTATTTCCCCGGCTTCCCCATGAAGGAGAAGATATCTATTGCGATTCCCTCACTTTTCGCATGGGATATGGATATAAGCTTGCCAAAAATTTATTTACCCTGATGGTCGATGTGGGTTGGTGCTTGCAGTATGCAGAACCAGTATTTCAAGCATTGGCAAAAGCAGAGGCACAACAGGATGGGATCAGTGATTCCTTGATCGAAATCTCCCCAACCCATCCCACCCCACTGGCAATCAGTGCACCGCTACAGTCTGGCGATTATCGTACGGTTATTGCGAACACAACCTATAAGTTGGATGTTTCCTGGTTAACCGAGAACGAACAAAATCCTTCATGGCTGGTTTTATGGGATTGGCAGGTAAATGACAGGTTATGTGAAATTTTTACATGGTGTCAGAAAATAAAAATTCCAGTAATTCTCGGTGTAACCCAATTTGAGAATACCAATGGCAATATTGAAAAACTGATCGACCTGCTGAAAGATACACCGGTAGTAGAAGGTATCGTCATCCACCATCCCCCATACATCCAGACCAAAGAGAGTGGATTGGATAATACGCTAATTAAACTCCTACAACAATATATCCCCGTCGTCATTATCAAGCAAAAAGATGGACTTCGCATCAGCTCTCTCATTAACAACCTTCTATATGAACAGACGAATGGTTGTTTCATTGAATGGCTTTCTTACTATATTCACCAGCGATTGCAAGGAAAAGATATCGCAACTTCAATCTACTATGCGCAGAACCACTCTCAATAATTTTCTACCCAAATTACTCCCCCTTTTTACAATAAAATCAACCTTGTTGGTTTGAACCGAATAAATAATGCTGTTAGAATACATCTCAATAAGGAGTCAATAATGGAAGCAAAACACGAACCTGAACAATATGATGTCGTTGCTACGGTGATCAGTCAGAAAGGATTATGCCACGCAGGATACAAGGTGGGAGATCAGATCCATTTTGGTCAGAATAGTATCTCCGGCGCTCCTATTTGTTATTCAGCCCTCGATTGTTTGCTTTCTACTGTAATCCTGCTGCGGAATGGTGCAACCTACCCCTGGTCTCCAGAAGGGATTGTTCAACTGGCTTGTCCGGATGCTGAAAATCCCGTTGTATTCGAATTGAAGAGAATGATTACAAAGAAGGATTGATCGAGGAAATCATGTTTGAATTTGCAACAGCAGCCCGCATTGTTTTTGGTGAAGATAGTGTTTATAAAACCATTCCATCCCTGAAAGCTTTTGGTTCAATAGCATTGGTTACAGTTGGATTATCAGAATCTTTCTCACAACCTGTTTTGGAAGCAATAAAAGCGCAAGGTATTGAATTGATCACCTTCAGGGTCAGGGGAGAACCAACCCTGGATTCTGTGCAGCAAGCAATTGAAATTGCCCGACAGAATAAAGTTGATATGGTCATCGGACTTGGCGGTGGGAGTGCAATTGATACCGCCAAGGCAATTGCAGCTATGCTTGCCAACCCGGGTGAATTATTGGATTATCTTGAAGTGGTCGGTAAAGGGCAAACGTTGACAAAACAAAGCATTCCCTGGGTGGCAATTCCTACCACAGCTGGTACTGGCTCTGAAGTTACCCGCAATGCCGTAATTGAAGTCCCCGACAAGAAATTCAAAGTCAGTCTTCGTAGTTCATTTTTACTTCCCAGAATTGCCATCGTAGATCCTAAACTTACCCTGCCCCTTTCACCGAAAGTCACTGCCACTAGTGGAATGGATGCTCTATCCCAGGTGATCGAGCCCTTTTTATCCATCAGAGCTAATCCAATGGTCTCAGCACTTTGCCGTGAAGGAATTCAACAGGCAGGTAGGTCCCTCCGCAACGCTTATTTCGATGGGCAGAATTACTCTGCTAGAGAAGATATGTCTCTAACCAGCCTGATAGGAGGATTGGCATTAGCCAATGCGGGTCTGGGTGCAGTACATGGATTTGCAGCCCCTCTGGGAGGGATGTTCCATGCCAGGCATGGGGCACTTTGTGGCAGATTACTACCTGCAGCCATGCAGGTGAATTTCCAGGCTCTACTCACCCGCGAACCAAAAAATCCTGCTTTGATGCGTTTTCAGGAAATAGCGATCTTATTAACAGGAGATACCAGCGCGCAACCCCAGCAGGCAGTTACCTGGATTTCTGAAACCTGTGAACTTTTAGAAATTCCATACCTGTCAGAGTACGGGATCACAAGGAATGATTTCCCAGCCATCGTGGAAAAAGCAAAGCAAGCCAGCAGCATGAAAGCCAATCCTGTTGTCCTCACGCAAGATGAGCTGACCCAAATACTGGAGATTGCTTTTTAGCCTCAAAAGCAATAATTTTTACACCTGATAAAAATGATCTACTTCTTCTCTGGTAGGGATGGATGTTTGCGCGCCAAAACGTGTAACAGCTATTGCTGCAGCTGCGTTCCCATATCGAACAGCATCCTCGATTGAAAAACCTTTGGTCAATGCTGCAGCGAACCCGCCAATAAATGTATCTCCTGCAGCAGTTGTATCTACGGGGTTGACGTGATAAGCCGGAATAATCTGCATTCCTTTTAAGCTTGCAGATAAAGCACCATTAGCTCCAAGCGTAATGATCACATGTGCGACTCCCCAATCCAGTAATACCTGGGCTGCTTGTTTTGCATCATCGATACTGTTGATCTTTGTCCCTGTTAATTGTTCTGCTTCGATCTCATTGGGGATCAGGAAATCTACTTTTGAAAGAAGTTCTCGTGATATTGATCGGAATGGAGCCGGGTTCAAGATTAGCTTCGCAGAAAGGTTTGCCACCTCTTGTATCAGTGCTTCAATCACATCTGCAGGCATTTCGAATTGGGTCAAAACAAATCGGGCTTCTCGAAGGATTGCATCAGCTTGTTTTAAATCTTCTATACTTATTTTTCCATTTTCTCCGGGGGAAATTACAATGCTGTTTTCTCCATGTTCATCCACCAGGATCACCGCAGTCCCTGTAACAGTATCTCCTTTTTTTACAGCTTGAACATTCACGTGGCTTTCTTTCAGGCTGGCAATCAAACGCTGACCAAAACTATCATCGCCTACCCTACCGATCATAGCAGCTTCCCCCGCAAGTCGACCTGCTGCTACTGCCTGGTTGGCTCCTTTTCCCCCGCAGATCATATGCAGATCTCCCCCTGAAACAGTCTCCCCCGGAACTGGCATCTGTTTTACCCGCACAACCAGATCCATATTTAAACTTCCCACAACCACGATATCAGCCATTTCTTTCCTCCAGATATTTGCAACAATGAGCTTATCTTACTATAACTTATAATCCGGTGATGAATTTTTGATCAATATTAGTGAATAATTTATAGAAGAATGATTGCATTTGTTCAACCGAAATATTTGTCCTGCGAGGTTTCAAATTTATTAAGTATAATAAAAACGATCAAATCTGCATGTTCAATGAAAGGCGGACTACAATGCAACACGAAAAATCTGATCTCTTGATCCAACGAGCAAGGGATGTTATCGAAACGGAAATCATTGGTATTGAAAGCCTGCCAGATCAGTTCACGTCTGACCTTGACCGGGTGATCGACTTGCTGCTTCATCGAAAAGGAAAAGTTATGGTCACAGGTGCGGGTACCTCTCGCACGATCGCGGAACGATTCGCACATTTACTTTCCTGCTGCGGTATACCAGCGCTTTTCATCCACGCAGCAGATAGTCTGCATGGAGGAGCAGGTGCCATTCAATCAGATGACGTTCTCTACATCATTTCCAAAGGTGGACAAAGTGATGAGATCAATCAATTTGCCCAGATTGCCCACCAACGTGGCGCAAAGATCATTGCGCACACAGAAAAACCTGATTCACCATTAGGAAAACTTGCAGATGTTGTATTTAAGGTTGTTTCTCCTGTTGGCATCGATCCTTTTGGAATGGTGGCAACTGGCAGCTCACTTGTCAATGCGGCAGCATGTGATGCAATCTGTGTAATTCTCCTTGAAGAAAGTGGTTACACAAAAGAAGCTTTCGGCTTGACCCACCCGGGTGGTGCGGTAGGCATTAAACTGGCTGAAGAAGAGTGATTCTTCTTATCGAATCTTTATTTATAACTATTAATAAAAAAGGAAACAGGAACCAATATGACAAAGAACTTCATGGATATTATCTCGGATATGGGATCTGCAGGAATCCAGGTAACTGAACTGGGAGCTGCAGAAGGTGCAGCAGGAAATATTTCGGTATTTGTGGATAAACTGGAAGGAATACCTGCTTCTTATCATTCATCAGGGATCGTTGATTTACCAGTTCCTGCGCCTGCCTTGGCAGGTGGCTGGGCAGTGGTTTCAGGCAGTGGAAAACGTCTACGTGATATTAAAGATTATCCCGAAAAGAATGTCTGTATTTATAAAATCCTGGAAGGTGGAGTCGAGGGAGAATTGTTCATTGCGTCTTCCATTCGCCCCACCAGTGAGTTCAATTCCCATCTGGCGATCCATCAAGATCAGGTGGCACGTCGAAAATTGGGATATCACGCTGTTTTACACGCCCAATCCGAACATTTAACTTTTCTCAGCCACATACCCAGGTATAGCAATACACGTGACCTCAACCGCAGGCTGCTTCGCTGGGAACCTGAAACGATCCTAATTTTCCCTGAAGGTATCGGTTTAATCCCATTTGAAGTACCTGGCACGCAGGCACTGATGAAGGCTACTGTTACCGGATTACAAACTCATAAAATCGTTGTCTGGCAACGGCACGGGCAGGTGGTTCGCAGTGATGAAAGCGTAATCAAAGCTGCCAATTATATTGAATATGCCGAAACCGCAGCCACTTATGAATATTTCAATCTCACCATTGGTGAACCTACTGAAGGCATTTCGATAAGACAGATACTGGATATTTGTAAGGCAAATGAAGTTGAGCAGGTTTTCTTCTCTGAAGAAGAAATTTAAACCTTTTTCTATTCAGTTGCTTAAAACTTGTGATTTTATGGCAGGTTTCTACGAACGCAAATGAAATCATCGAATTTCTCCATCTGACGCCCCTTCCTATAGAAGGTGGGTTGTTCAGTCAGACATACAAAGCGAAAGAAAGTATTCCCCACCATGCGTTACCTCCCCGTTATCAAAGTGACCGCAGCTTTGGGACAGCTATCTATTACCTCCACCAACCTGGGACATTCTCCGCCATCCATCGTTTGCTTACTGATGAGATTTATCATTTCTATCTTGGAAACCCTATCGAAATGCTTTTACTATTTCCGGATGGAAGCTCGCAGGTGGTCATTCTTGGTCAGGAAATTCTCGCAGGACAATTTGTTCAATTCGTTGTTCCTGCAGGTGTTTGGCAGGGTTCACACCTTCTGCAACCAAATGGTTGGGCTTTATTAGGTACCACGATGGCTCCAGGATACGAACAGGATGATTTCGAGCTCGGACACCGCAAGGAATTATTATTACAATACCCTGAACAAAAGCATTTGATTGATATTCTCACCCTTGATGGGAGCCAGTCATGAAGCCTGAAACAATAATTCCCCCCGTAGAAAGTTTATTTGATTTCCATGGAAAGATCGCTGTTGTAACCGGAGGTGGAACTGGAATTGGCAGAGGAATTGCCGGACGATTCGCTGAAGCAGGTGCAACTGTCGCCATTCATTACAACACCAGCAAGGTTGGTGCTGAAAGTTTGAAACAGGGTATCATCTTAAAAAACGGAAAAGCTGAAATATTTCAGGCAGACCTGACAGAAAGTGAGCAGGTCAACAAGCTGTTTGATTCAATTTATCAATCATTTGGAAAAGTGGATATCCTTGTCAATAACGCGGGAACTTTTCCGCTTGCCAACCTGCTGGAAATGACCCCTGCCCAATGGGATAATGTGATCAATGTCAATTTGCGTAGTGCATTTTTATGTACTCAAGCTGCTGCCCGTCAGATGATCAAAACCGGAAATAGCGGCTCGATCATCAACATCACTTCGATCGAAGCAGAAAACCCCGCACCATCTCATTGTCATTATGATGCAGCCAAAGGTGGATTATTGATGCTTACTCGCTCTTCAGCAATGGAACTGGCACCCCATCAGATCCGTGTGAATGCAGTTGCACCTGGGTTGATATGGAAAGAAGGGATCGAACAGGAATGGGCGGATGGAGTCGAACGTTGGGAGAAGACTGCCCCTCTTCATCGCCTGGGCATGCCTGAAGATGTAGCAGATGCCTGTTTATTCTTTGCTTCTGATGCTTCCCGCTGGATCACCGGAGCCAGTCTCCTGGTGGATGGTGGGGTAATGACACACTGCATTTTTTAAAAGAAAAGCCGGTTCTGAAAAATCAAGAACCGGCTTTTTTAGTCTACACCACCAGCAGCGCTGGTGTTTCGATCAGATCTTTTATGAATCGTAGAAAACGGGCTGCGGGTGCACCATCCACAATACGATGGTCGAACACCAGGCTCAACACCATCATCTGTCGTTTAACCAGTACATCTCCTATATACACAGGTTGCGCGCTGATCCTCCCTACACCCAGGATGGCTGCTTCCGGTAAATTGATCACAGGAGTAAATCCATCCACATCGTACATCCCCAGGTTGGTGATCGTAAATGTACCGCCAGCCAGTTCATCAGGCATTGAACGACCGTTGCGGGCTTTTCCCGCCTGTTCACGAATTTCGATGCCAAGCTGCTGCAGCCCTTTTTGATCGGCGTTATGTACCACCGGAACCAGCAAGCCACGCTCGGTATCCACAGCAATTCCAATATTGATCTCTGGTACAAACTCGATTGCTTCTGGAGTCAGTCGGGCATTCATATAGGGATACTTGAGTAGTGCAGTTGCCACAATTTTTGCTAGTAACTCATTATAACCAGGGTTAAATCCCCATGATTCAGCATAGAGGGTTTTCAACTTTTCTCGCCAGGCTACCAGCTCAGTCGCATCAACTTCCATAAATAGTGTCACACGGGCTGATGTATGCACACTGGACGCCATGCGTTCAGCGATGATCTTCCTGACACCAGTCAGAGGGATTCTGGTTACTTCTCCTGATATTACAGGTTGTGACAGGGTTTGTTGAATCTGGTAAGCCTGTTCAACATCCGCTTTCGTGACCATCCCCCTGACACCAGTACCGGTCAATTCGCGCACATCCACACCAACATCCTGCGCCATGCGCTGGGCAACAGCCGTAACTTTCGGTTCATTTTGCAGTGCCTTAAGTACATCCTGTTCAATGATACGAATACCCCTTCCCCCGGTTGGAGTGATCCCTTCCAGCGAAATACGCTTTTCTTTGGCTATTCTTTTTGCGCGAGGAGAAATAAATATCTTATCAGGAATAGCCAGATGCTTTTCCACCGGTTGATCTTCACCTTTTAAAGGAGCGATTTTCGATGCTGTTGTTTCTACAGGTGTTTCTGAACCCACAGGTAAACCAGCCTCGAAGGTTTCTTCAGGTGTGCCAATGGTCGCAATCACAGTTAAAACAGGCACGATCATTCCTTTGGAAAATGGGCCAATATGGATGGTACCATTGGCGTTTGCCTCAATAGGAAATACCGCTTTATCCGTCTCAACTTCCACTACTTCCTGACCACGTTTAACGGTCGCCCCGTCTTCCACCAGCCAGTTGATAATGGTAACCTGCTCAACTGTCTGGCCCAACTGGGGAACAAACAGTTCTTTTGCCATTATGAAACCACCTTTCTGCATGCCTCGACGATCCGCTTCGTATTGGGAATCGCTAAATCTTCCAACACTTCTGCGCGCGGAACTGGTACATTCGCCGCTGCTACACGCACCATTGGTGCATCCAGCCAATCAAATACTCGCTCATTGAGCTGAACCATGACTTCGTTGATGAAGCTGGTATTCTCATAAGCTTCTGTAACACCCACAAACCTGCCAGTTTTCTTTACGGATTCAGCAACTGTATCTATATCCAATGGGCATAAAGTACGCAAATCGATCACTTCCACATCGATACCCTCTTTTCCAAGGATATCGGCTGCTTCCATTGCCCGTAAAACCATTCGGGAGTAGGTGACCAGTGTTACATCTTTACCCGGTCGCTTGATATCCGCTACACCAAAGGGAATGATGTAATCTTCTTCCGGAACCGGACCTTTTTCTTTATAAAGCATCTTATGTTCGATGAACATAACAGGATTGTCATCACGAATGGCGGCTTTCAACAAACCTTTGGCATCGTAGGGAGTAGATGGCATCACTACATAAATTCCCGGGAAGTGCGTCCAGAGACTCTCCAGACTTTGTGAATGGTGAGCCGCAATCGCCCTTCCCGCACCTCCCTCAGTGCGAATGACCATCGGAACAGAAGTTTTTCCGCCAAACATATAGCGATTCTTTGCACCCTGGTTTGCCACTTGATCCATCGCCAGTGGCGTAAAATCAACATACATGATTTCTGCAACAGGTCGCATACCTGCCATGGCAGCACCTACTGCTGCACCACCAATGGTTGCTTCAGAAATGGGTGTATCAATCACTCTCTTCTCGCCAAACTCTTCGAATAAACCACGGGTTGCTCCATATGCACCACCATATAGCCCAACATCCTCCCCCATGATGAACACTTTTGGATCACGCTTCATCTCTTCACGAGCAGCTTCCACCAATGCCTGTGCGTAAGTGATCTCTCGCTTTACTTCACCCTTATGAATCTTTTCCCGCCATTCTTTATCGGTAGTAATATCCTGGGCAGTAAATTTCGAGGGAGCAAAAACATCTGTGGTCAATTCGCTTCCACTGGGTTCTGGTGACCGGTTACTGTATTCCATGGCGGCATCTAGCTTATTTTGTACGTCACCTTCCAGGGTATCCACTTCTTTTTTATTCATTAAACCCAGTGAAACCAGACCTTTCGAAAAAGTATCCAGTGGGTCACGTTTCTTCCATTCAGCTTCTTCTGCACGTGTACGGTACGCCCTAGGATCAGAGTGGGAATGCCCATACCAGCGATATGTCATACATTCAACAATTGAAGGACCTTCACCTCGTCTGGCTCTGGTGACCGCCTTGCTAACCTCACTCCGTACTGCAAGTGGGTTCATGCCATCCACTGTCTCTCCAGGAATGCCGTAGGCTTTTGCCCTTTCAGCGATCCATTGAACTTTACTCGCTTTTGCCCACGGGACGGACATGGCATACTGGTTGTTCTCCACCACAAAAACCACAGGCAGGTTCCATAAACTCGCCATATTGAGCGATTCATGGAAGTTACCCGTATTGGATGCCCCATCTCCAAAGAAGCACAACACAACCCGGTCGGTATCCTGAAGTTTTTGAGCCAGGGCAGCGCCTACAGCAACAGGAATATTTCCACCTACGATACCCGTTGCACCCAGGTTACCATGATCTACATCGGCAATGTGCATTGAGCCACCCTTGCCCTTGCAATACCCTCCCGATTTTCCGAGAACTTCCGCCATCATGCGGTTATAGTGTTGCTGCTTCTCTTCAGCTGTTTTTGCTGCGTTATCACCATGAGCATGCGCATGCCCATGTCCACGATGCGTACTGGTGACCAGGTCATCATCACGCAAAGCAGCAATTGCACCAACCGCCACCGCTTCTTCACCAGCATACAGATGAGACGCACCTCGCAAAACAGCTCTACCTAATAATTCGGCAATATTATCCTCAAAGGCGCGTATTTCCATCATCTGGCGTAGATATTTCACAAGCTCTTCTTTTGTGAGTTCCTGTTCTTCTATCAGAGCAGATAATTCTTCCAGTGTACGAACTTCACTCGTATCCATATACCTCCTAAAATATTCTTAAAATAATTTTTATTCCTCTGGGGGATAAATTTTCTCAGGGGTATTCCGGCGTTTCGGACGTTCAATAAGCTCCAACGTGACACCCAATGCTTCTTCAGTATCCAGGTAGGCAAAGAAACCATCACCATCCAGCCCATGTCCCCCCCCATCCATGATTACATGTAAGCCGGCTGCCTCCGCCTGGCGAATGGCAGCTTCTATATCATCTACGATCAAACCGAAATGGTGTACTCCATAACCATGCTCTTTCACAAAATCAGCATAGACAGTGTCACCCCATTGCATTTCGATCAATTCAACACGGGTTGTACCAAAATACGAAAGCGCAACACGCATGGAGTATTCGGTATCTTTTCCATGGTATGTCATGTGTTTCAGTAAAGGGCGCTCATAACGATAAAAATGCCAGGGTCCAATACCAAACATCTTGTAATAATTTTCCACCGTTTTATCCAGGTCTTTTACCACCAGAGCTACCTGTGTAACCCCATTATTAAGAAAAGGTAATTTCGTTGTATCAAAAGGCTGTTCGGGAATCATAAATGCTCCAAAAAACATCGTAAAGATTGAAACTAACATTATTATACCTGCGCAAATTTCTGCTACACAAAAACAGTCAGGTTTTCAGATAAAACAGAAAGGTATTTTATTGATGTAATGAATGGGATCCAAGACAACCCCTTCCTGTAAAGAATTACTGCCTATCACAATTTTCTGCAGGCTATTGTATTAGAACATATTTTCTATTATAATAGGAGTGTGAGGCTTACAGGTGATTGGTATGAAGAATTTTCCCATTGTGCCAGTATCAGGGCAGGTCTCCCTGTTAATCTCCCCTTCCGTCACATTACCCTATTTGATGGAAATTGCGGCGAAACTTGCCATGCAAAGTCAGGTGTTGATCCTGGATGGCGGGAACTGCTTTGACGGATTCACCCTGACACGCACATTGCGATCCAATACCACGGATATACAAGCGGTTCTTGAACGAATCCTCTTGAGTCGCATTTTTACCTGCTATCAAATGGCTACCATGCTTGAAACCTGCCCTCGTGAGCAAAAACCCCTGATGGTGCTGGACATCCTTTCTACTTTCCTGGATGAGAACGTAAAACTGCCTATCCGCAAACAGCTTTTTCGAAATTGCCTGGCACATTTGCAGCATATCAGCCGATCTGCTCCAGTTTTTGTTTGGGCGCGCTATCGTTCTTCAACCGTGATCGATGATGGTGGAATGCTGGATACTCTCAAAGATGCTGCAGATGCGATCTGGCATTTTGAAACACCTGAACCAGTAATTCTTCAGCCTTCATTGTTTGGATAGATTTTTAATGTATTTGAAGGAAAAAAGGTTTTCGTTATGGGTAGAACATTATCTTCATCAACACAGACATTTATACAGGAAGAAGGCGCGCTAGGTCGCTTCCGCAGAGCATTACGAAAAAGTGACCAGCTTGCCTTTGATGAACTATTCGATGCTGCGCAGCAGCATATTTCCGCTGTGTCTTATGCTTCTCACCTCTTGCCTTTCGAGAGCATGCTGCTCGCCATGTTGCTCGAAGAGCATAAAGAAGTCATGCGGCTGCGGCAGGTTGTGAACGAATTATTGGAGATGCATGCCTGAAGTAAAAGGTTGGCTTCTGGATCTTTTCGAAGACCCACAGGATGACGTGATACTGTATCTCATCACAAAAAAAGGACAACGATACCGGTTACATTGTGATTTTCCCATCACCTTTTATGCTCTGGGAAGCAATACAGATTTGCGCACTCTATGGCGCTTTTTGACTACGCAAATTCCCCGACCCACACTGCACCGCGAGAAACGCCTGGATGTATTCAGCAAGCGGGAAGAGACTGTACTGGCAATCACAACCAAAAAATCTGTGGATGAGCGCCCCCTTTTTGAAAAGGTTGCACACACTTTTCCTTACCTGACTTACGCTGATACCGATATCCAGCTTTCATTGCGGTTTGCTGCTATAACGGGGGTATATCCGCTTGCCTATTGCCAGGCAGTTTTTGATCAGAACAATGTCCTGACACACATCAAACCCCTGGAAGAAGCCTGGGCAATCCTACCAGCAGATATTCCTTTCCGCATCATGAGCTTGAGCCCTGATCAGGATCCCCACCACGCCCAGCCACAACAGTTGCACGTGGATGTGAACAAATATCACTTTACTTTTAACCTCCAACCAGAACGCGGGCTGTTGATCAATCTCAATTCCCTTCTGATGCGTTATGACCCGGATCTCCTCCTGACTGATTGGGGTGACACCTGGCTGCTGCCCCATTTAATCGAGTTATCCCAGAAATTCAATCTCCCGCTTTCTCTCAATCGCGAAGAGCGCAAAGGTTACCACTGGCAGAAAGAACGCAGTTATTTTTCCTATGGGCGAATTGTTTACCGCGGACAGCATGTTCATCTGTATGGGCGATGCCACATCGATCGGCGCAATGCTGTTTTGTGGGATGATTATGAACTGGATGGAGTTGTCGAAGCCTGCCGGGTAACTGCGTTACCGCTTCAGCTTTCTGCTCGCAGCTCACCGGGAACCGGTATTTCTTCTATTGAGATCCTCACAGCTTTGCGTGAGAAGATCCTGGTTCCCTGGCAAAAGCAGCAGGCTGAGATGATCAAACCCGCCTCTGAATTGTATCTGGCTGACCAGGGAGGCTTGATCTTCCAGCCCAAAATGGGTATGCACAAAGATGTTGCACAAATTGATTTTGTTTCCTTGTACCCCAGCATCATGGTGAATTTCAACATCTCTCCCGAAACGATCATCAACGATCCCTCCGCTCAGAACTTAGTGCCCTCTCTTGGTTTGGGAATCGACAATAGCAAAATGGGCCTGGTTCCGAAAGCACTCAAACCTTTGCTTGACAAGCGGATCACGCTAAAAACAGAATTGAGCAGCATGAAATCCTGGCACCCGCTACGAAAATCCTTTAAGAGACGTGCCTCTGCCCTCAAATGGTTGTTGGTAACCTGTTTTGGCTACCTGGGATACAAGAACGCCCGCTTTGGACGCATCGAAGCTCATCAGGCGGTTACGGCATACGCACGCGAGCTGATCTTACGCGCAAAAGAGATTGCCGAAGCGATGGGCTTCGAGGTAATTCACATGTATGTTGACGCCTTGTGGGTCAGAAAACCGGGTTGTACTTCACAATCGGATTTTGATGAGCTACTGCAAAAGATTCAGGAGATCACTGGAGTGGCAATCGCCATGGATGGCATCTACCGTTGGGTGGTTTTCTTTCCTTCTAAACAGAACATGCACAGATCTGTACCAAACCGTTATTTTGGCGTATTTCAAGATCAGACTCTCAAGATTCGCGGGGTAGCTGTTCGTCGTGATGATACACCCGCCTTTGTCTCACAGGCGCAAATGCAGATATTGAATCTGTTGGTCATTCCACCAGATCCTGCCGACGCACTTCCAGAAATAATCAGGTATCTCAAGCAATGTCTTCACTTGCTGAAAGAACGAAAAATCCCTCTCGAGGATTTACTGGTGAACCAGCGACTTGGGCGAAAACTCGATGCCTACAACACATTGCCGGCTGCAGCGCGTGCCGCAATTCAACTGGAAAGCATCGGCAAACATCTCCGCCCTGGTCAACGGATCACTTTTTTGTTCACAACGGATAAAGCGGGTGTGCATGCCTGGGACCTGGATACTCCCCCCAATCCAAACAGCATTGATACTGCATATTATCAAAAACTGTTGTTCAGGGCTGCCACCGAGATATTGCAGCCCTGGATCAAAGACGAAGAAGATTTAAAAAGGCAGGTATTGGAGTATGAAGAGCAGTTGCTGCTTCCACGCGCCCCACATACTCATCCACTCGCACATTCAAAAAACACCCTGTCCCAATTAGCTAATTCCAGTTCAAAGAGCATCACTGCGAAAGCTGTCAGCATTGAATAAACAGGGCAAATAACAATTCGATTAATGTGTTAGTAAATCCTTTACTGGATTTTCGTTGAACCGTCAGTCGGTAATGTGCTTTGCAAGTGTATCTGCGTCCATTCCAAAAATGTAATGCCCTACATTCAACGAGCGAAGCACGTCTCGCACATCCTCTTCTCGTAGTTTGACCGTTTGTAGTTTGTTCTCAATATCGCTGATATCGCCATTTCCAAAGAAATCGCCATAAAGATGGATCTCTTGGATAACACCTGCATTGACTTTCATGTAGATCGTCACGCCGCCCTCGTTGAATCGGAATTCTTTTTTCAGATCAAATTCTGGAGATTTACCGTAATTCCAATCCCAGGTGCTATATTTGGTTTCACGCAGCTCTTTGATCGCAGCAAGGTCTTTTTCCGAAAAGTCATATTTTTCAGGTTTCAATTCATCCATGAATGTCTTTTCGAGATGTTGCTTGAATTCGGTTATAGTCATGCCGGGCAAATAATCTGCAATATTGGTAACCCGGCTGCGTACTGATTTCACCCCTTTTGATTCGATCTTTTTATTGCTCACATTGAGAACATTGGATAGAACATTTAGATTGGAATTGAACAAGAGGGTTCCGTGATGTAAAACACGTCCATTTTTAATATATTGCGCAACGCCAGAAATCTTCTTCCCATCAAGAATAAGATCATTCCTCCCAGAAAATTCCACATTCAGACCGAGCTGATTCAATGCATCAGCCATTGGTTGTGAAAAAGCTCTAAAATTGATCTCTGATTGTTGAACATTCAAAATGAATGTATAGTTCAGATTTCCCAGGTCATGGTATACTGCACCGCCGCCAGTTAACCTGCGTACAACTTGAATATTATGCTCTTCCACATAAGGTAAACTGATCTCTTCCAGAGTATTTTGGTGTTTCCCGATCACGACTGCATTTGCATTTTGCCAGAGCATGATGTACTCTTGCTCTTTATCAAGAGTGGAGAAAACATATTCCTCAGCAGCAAGGTTAAAATACGCATCTGTTTCGGGATATATGATGAATTTCATAGTTTTATTCCTTATTTAATGAATAATAAAAATCCTTCGCTTATAGGATAAGGCATTTGCCTATCATCACAGTTCCTTTCAGCGGCTAAATCATATCATTTTCATGTATTGTCTGTCAATTTTGAGGATGGGTTTTTTGTATGGGTTTGTAAGGGATTGTTTGTTATTTGAACATCAACTTCATATTAAAGTAAATTGCTTATTGACAAAAGAAAAAATCATTCTATAATGATATTGTATTGTGAGAGCGCTCTCATTTCGTGAGGCGGTTTTCAAGCAAGAACGTTGTGGGGATGTGGTATGAAAGAATTAACCCTCGAAGATATCGCAAAACTGGTTGGAGTCCATCGCTCTACGGTATCCCGCGTGATCAATGGTTCTCCTAAAGTCAGCCCCGATGTTCGTGATAGAGTTCTTCAGGTTATCCGTGAAACTGGATACCAACCAAATGCC
Organism: Anaerolineaceae bacterium; assembly: GCA_034430215.1. GTDB lineage: Bacteria > Chloroflexota > Anaerolineae > Anaerolineales > Anaerolineaceae > UBA4782. Next base: position 90,576 of record DAOUFE010000028.1, read on the forward strand.
GCCGCACGTACTCTTGCTTCACAACGCTCCTGGATGATTGGATTAGTTCTTCCTCGCAGCGTCAGTGTATTCTTTACAGACCCCTATTTTCCTCACCTCACCCAGGGAATCGCTTTCGGATGTAATAATCATGATTACACATTATGTTTATTCCTGGTTGGAAATAAAGAGGATGAAGAAAAAATCTTACCTCGCCTTTCACGTCGTGGAATGTTGGATGGCATACTAATCCAATCTGGCACATCAGATGATAAATTAATTGATCAACTGAACGCTTCCAGTATCCCTAGCGCAATGATTGGCCGGCCGAATAATCCAGAAGGTTTGTCTTTTATTGATGTGGATAATGTCAGGGCTGCAGAAATCGCCACCGATCATTTGATCAATCTTGGTTATCATCGGATTGCAACCATCACAGGTCCCATTGGCAGCACTGTCACTGCAGACCGGTTGAAAGGTTATCAAAAATCTCTCATAAAAAGTGGCAGATCAGTAGAAAATGCACTTATTGAACCGGGAAATTTTTCGGAAATCGATGCATACAATGCCATGAAGGTATTGCTAGAAAAACAACCAGATGCTGTTTTTGCCGCATCAGATATCATGGCTGCAGGGGCGATACGTGCAGTAAAGGAGATTGGATTAAGAATCCCAGAGGACATTGCATTTGTCGGATTTGATGATATTCCTTTAGGTGGTTTATCCACAATACCATTAACCACCATTCGCCAACCCATTATGAAGTTTGGTGTCAGAGCGGTGGAACTTCTCATTGATTTAATCGAAAACGGCACTACTCCACCAAAGCAAATCATCATGGATGCAGAATTGATCATTCGGGATTCATGTGGAGCAAAAAAACTGGGAATGTCTTAATTGGGGATAATATTTTTCTCATCGATGAGAGCGCTCTCGCAAATTAAATAGAGGAGGTGATGTTTCAAAGGATAGGAAATTTGGTCTGCTTTGATGAATTACCTAATAAAAAGGAGAAAAGGAAGAAATGAAACGATTTTCAGTACTTTGTTCTGTTTTGTTGATCTTGTCGATGTTACTGACAAGTTGTGCGCAAAAAACACCCACCCAGGCACCCGCTACCGAAGCACCCGCAACTGAAGCACCGTCTGCAACCGAAGCTCCAGTTACTACAGAAGCACCAGCCGCTGAAGAAATCTCTGGTGAACTCGTGCTGTGGATCATGCCAAATGGCGCTGATCCTCAGGCAGCTATTGATGCGGAACTCGCTGATTTCATGGCACAATATCCGAACATCACTGTAACAACAGAGGTTGTCGGTTGGGGCGACGCTTATTCACGCATCCAGACTGCAGTGCAAGGCGGCGAAGGACCCTGTGTGACTCAGCTTGGAACCACCTGGGTTCCAACCTTTGGCACCATGGGTGGGATGGTTCAGTATACACCGGAACAGGTAGCAGAACTAGGTGGCGAAGCCAATTTCGTGGCTGCATCCTGGTCAACTGCAGTTGTTGAAGGAAATGTAGACGCAATTCCCTGGTTTGCAGATGTTCGGGCAATTGCCTACCGAAAAGATATCCTGGAAAAGATCGGTGTAACTGCTGAAGATGCTTTTAAAGATGTTGCATCCTTCGAAGAAACCCTCCAGAAGGTAAAAGATGCCCACATCATGAATGGATTTGGAGTTGAAATTGCGCCATTCATTAACACTGGACGCAATGACTGGAATGTCTGGCAGAACGCCTCCATGTGGATGTGGAACTATGGCGGAGACATTCTCACGGAAGACGGTACGAAAGCTGCTTTTAATACAGACGCTGCAATCGCCGGTGTTACAGAATACTATGGTTTGTATGGAAAAGGTTTGACTTCTGTCGATACCCTTGAGTTAAATTCATCTCAAACCGATAGCCGATTTGGTACTGAAGCTGCTGCCTTTGCCTACATGACAGGACCGTGGATTATCAGCAACGCACGTAATCAGGCTGTCTCTGGTTGGCCGGATGAATCCGCAAAAAATCTAGAATTCGCAAAAATTCCTGCAGGACCTGGCGGGCAATATACATTTGTAGGTGGCTCCAATCTTGGAATTATGAAAACCTGCAAATATCCTGAAGCAGCGTTTACATTGGTGAAATTCCTGACCAGCAAGACTTCTCAGATCCGATATGCGAACGCAATCGGTATGCTGCCTGCAACCATTGAAGCGCAAAATGATCCAACCTTCACGGAAGATCCCCTCTTCAGCGTCTTCATTGAAGCTGCAAAGAGTGGAAAATCTGCTCCTGCCATTCCGGCATGGGGCCAGGTCGAAAATACCATCAACCCAGCCTTCCAGGCTCTTTGGGAAACTGTCGCTGCGAATGGTGTAGGGAAACCTATAACCGTAGATCAAGTAAAAACAACTCTTGATGAAGCTGCAGCTACAGTGGATTCTCTCTTGAGTCAGTAGTCAACAGGTTTCAAAGAGGCGGGGGCATCCCC
>DAOUFE010000029.1:0-14353 GCA_034430215.1 Anaerolineaceae bacterium
AGGCCAGGGTATCATAATCACCGGTCGACAGATCCGTGAACTGTACGGTCAACGGAGCAACTCCCGATGTCACATCCGCGCTAAAGTCTGCACTCACTACGCTGTAGACGGTAATTAGGTCACTCCGAATTTCTTGATCAACCCCTCCCGGACCGCTCACAGTAAGCGTAACAGTATATACGCCTTTGTTGGCATAAATATGAACTGGGTTGGTTTCGTTACTGATGTTACCATCGCCAAAGTCCCAGGAAAAACCATCATAGCTACCTGAAGACAGATTAGTAAAGGTCACCTCCAGTGGACCAATTCCTGTGGTCGGTGTGGCAGTAAAATCTGCGTATACAGGATCATATATCGTGATGTAATTAGTCTTAATTTCTTGATCTATACCACCAGGACCATCAATTGTTAATGAAACTGTATAGTTTCCACTAGTCACATATTCGTGAATTGGATTATTTACTCCGCTAATCCCTCCATCACCAAATGTCCAGTTTTGCGATGTAAAGTCCCCACTTGATTGATTAGTAAAACTTACTGATAGAGGAGCGATTCCACTAGTAGGCGCGCCCGAAAATTGTGCTTGAGTCGGCGAAAAGACTGTAATATGGCCAGTCTTAACTTCTGTATCTGTCCCACCAAGTCCTGTAACAGTTAATGAAACAGTAAAAACACCACTGGTAGAATAATTATGAACAGGATTAATTTCCGAACTAGTGTTACCATCCCCAAAATCCCAGAACGATGACGAAAAATTACCTGTAGAGGTATTCGTAAAGGTCACATTTAATGGGGCAATACCACTTGTTGGCGAAGCGCTAAAGCTTGCCAATGCTGGTATGTAGACATCAATGGTAGCTGTTGCTTGGCTCGTGCCTCCCGGTCCGCTAGCGGTTAGTACAACGGTATAAGTTCCAGCGGATGTATATACATGAGTTGGATTTGATGCTGTACTTGTTCCACCATCCCCAAAATCCCAGTTAAGGTTCGTATAACTGCCTGTGGAGGTGTTTGAAAAACTTACTGTTAATGGCATAATGCCTAATGTTGGCGTTGAGGTAAAACTTGCTACTACAGGGCTGTAAACCGTGATGTAAGCGTTTTTGGTCTCTGTGTCGGTTCCACCTGGCCCGCTTGCAGTTAGTGAAACCGTGAATACACCCCCAGTTATATAGTTGTGAGTTGGATTTGTGGCAGCACTTGTACTACCATCCCCAAAATTCCAGGATAAGTTCGAATAACTTCCGGTCGAACCATTCGTGAAGGACACTAACAGGGGCGCTATTCCACTGGTCTTATCAGCACTAAAATTCGATACAACTTCAGAATACACTGAGATATAATATGCCTTGGACTCAACATCGGAACCTGCAGGACCAGTAACTGCCAGTGATACTGTGTAAGACCCAGGTGCTGTGTATGTATGTTGGGGGTTCAAGTCAGTACTTGTTTGTCCATCACCAAAGTCCCACAATCTTGATGTGATTGAGCCAGCTGATGAATCCGTGAATTGAACAACCAGAGGACTGATGCCACTCACAGGTGTGGCAGAAAAATTCGCTGAAACACCCATACTTGCCAGACTGATGGCATGTAAGTCTTTATCATTTGTCCATAACAAAACTGGCGTGGGCGTTGCCTGGATCTCATTGATTGTAAAACTCACTGGTTCGTCATTTCGCATACCAGGTATTGAGGGGATAACCGATGTATCTTCGCCGTAAATGTACATCGTTCCATAATTGCCAGCTGTCGTGACAGCAAAGCATCCAACAAGATCGTTCCTTGGTGAATAAGCTTTAACCAGGCTGCCTATTGGGGCACTGGAACCGTTGAGTGTGACAGAACCATAAACTATTGTAAAAAAGGGGGTGTTTTGAATTGGCGGGCATGTTTCTGTGACGAGATTCTCAGGAGGGAAATCCTCAATGGGAATATGTGCACTAACAGTGGTGGGTTGTGAAAACATAAGAAAAAGGATGCTAAAAAACAGTATTACGAGGAAAGTTTTATTTTTCATGTGTGCCTCATTTCAATTGTTGTTGTGAGTTCATGTCTTGGAGGCTTTGCCCCGCCAAATCTAGCAATAATTCTACCAAACACTGATCAAAAATGTTGAAAATCACTTAACTTCTCGAAAGATATCGGATGTATCTTTATTCAAAATGATGCTTTTTATTTCTTTCCCTACATTTTGATGTAGTACATGGCATTCCGCTTTAGTTGTCAAGATCACAGTTGCCAGCCGACATAGTCACTATTTTGAAAAAGTGAATCTCTCCATCATCTAGGTTTGATCCTATTAATTAGCCACAGATAGACTACTCGATAATCTGAAATAGTCTGTCTGCACTCTTGTTTTCCTTCATTCCTTTTAAGTTCATTAGTGACGCAAAAAGGCTTCAAAGAAATCTGTTCACTTATCTCTGAATGATAGGAATGAAAGTCGAGAATACGTTAAAATCTACTAGAATCTCATGCGGCAATTTATCATCAGTCCAAGGAATGCCCAGGGATTTACTGATTTTTAAATCCCTTAGCCTGATGGAGATTGGTTCGCCTTCAACAAACCCTATGTCTTCAGCCTCATCTACTTTTCCAAATGCTTGTGTTAGTAGTAATAACCCATCCTGGGTGATTGTTCCACATCCTGCCACATCTCCTCCCGGTGTCAAAAATTCCACGATTGTACCTTTGGGCGCTGGATTACCGCCAAATTGAATTAGACCATAAATCAATGTGGAGTTGGGTGTGGGATGCAGGCTTGAACATTGAAGATCATTGACAGGTTGATATTCAACGATGTGAGTGCCTTGAGCAGGGTAAATCAGCGTTGCCGATTCTGTAAGATAAATCAGGTAACCCTCTCCAGGTGTAAGATTTAAAAGTGTGCTAAATTCTGGAAGTGCGGGGTCATAAGTCTTATTCAAGCTAAGTACTCTTTGGTAATAACCCGAAATGCTCTGTAATGCTTCAACTGTGGCTGTTAAGGAGCAAGGTGCACCAATCCAATTCCAGCCTGCATGTAATTCCTTTGGCGTTGAGCAGTCCTGAGCAATTCCCTCAACCAAAAGTGAAACACTTGTGGTTCCGATTATTCGGATGTAATACCCGTTAGCGGTATGCAATTCTCTTAAGGTGTTGAATTCATCAGGCAAGGTGGGAACGTAAATGCCATTTTCACCCAAAACTCTGCTATATCTATCCCGAATTGAATTTAATACCGTTGATACCAATGGAGTTGGCGGTTCAATCTTAAAGGAAACCAAATTCCACCCGGTGTTCAATAAAATTGATTGTCCTATGATGTTGCCTGAGTTTAGATTTACATTATGGGCGGCGTGATCATCGCTCCAGTAAAAGAGTGGAGAAGACATGGCTGGCGCGCCATTCACACGATATTCCACCATCTCTCCTACCCGCATGCCGGGAATAATCGGCGTTTCACTGGTATCCTCACCATAGATTCTCATGAAACCATAACTTCCTTCCGTCGTGATTGTAAAGCAGCCAACTGTATCCCCCCGTGGATTTAATGCCTGGATAACACTTCCAGCAGGAGCGTCAAGGTCCTCAATCAACACGGAGCCATAAGTCTCGCTGAAGTATGGCGTTTCAAGAACAACGCATCCAACATTCGCTGATACAGTTTCTTCTTCCAGGGCAATTTCATTGACCATCGCCCCAGTCGTTGCATTCGTACGAACGATGCTTATCATCACTGATCCGTCCGTGCTGTAAGCATTGATTGGTATCGAAATTTTCTCTTGGTGTCTTACATAATCCCCCGTATTGACTGTCAGACCTGTATCAATTCCATCTACCTGTACCTTTAAAACACGTCCAGTGCCGGCAGGCTGCCAGAAGGTGAAGTGAACGTTATAATGCTTATCTGGGTTCAGGTTATCAAATTGGTAACGTAATTCCGAATCAATTTGATCGACACGAACACTTCGATAGGGCAAAACTCCCCAGGTTGTAATCGCATCCCCGTCAATCCACCCATATCCTTCATCTCCTGGATATTGTGGATCATCTCCACCGCCAGCATCGGCATAGCGATAATCAATATCGTGTAGATTGACCTCACTAACAACCGCGCCATCAATCCCATCTGCATTAATCGCTACTCTCACCGACCGATCCGCGTAAAGAGCGGGGTCCAACCTTAGTGAGAGCCTATGCACCTGACTATCCCCGAGATCTTCAGGTCCGGCAATTTGGTTGTCATCCACAAGAATATATTCCTGCCGCCCAGCCCCATCGCATTCATATAACGTAACGTCCAGATGATAGAAATGGCCAGGCAAGAGATGGTCAAATTGATACACCACAGACCCATCCGGGTCACGTCTGATCGTGTCCTCAGCCAGGTTTCCCAAGCTGCAGATTGTTATCTGGTCAGGTGAATTGATGTCAGTATATCCAAAGCCACCTTCCTGTGTATAAACAGGATCATTGGTTGTTCCGCTATCAAGCAAAATTGAACCGGACAAACCAACATAAATGTCTTGCCAGAACAGGTTATTTTCCTCATCAAATTCGTCGATGACATCGGCTACATCGGGTTTTACATAAAGTCGATGCCAGCCTGTGGTCAATGGTTGCCAGTCAAACGTGAAGCTCGTCTCACTTCCTCCAATCAGACCAGCACTTTGTTCACCGATCAATGTGCCACCCTCGTCTGGATTACCGTCATAAATGCCAAGCGTGGATAGCGAGGTGTCCGTTTCACCAAGGTTTTTCTCAACAACCGAGATTTGGATCAATTCCCCAGTCTTAGGTTCAGGATCTGAAGGATCGATTGCGGTCACCGATAAGTCGGGGCGAGTTCGTACATAGATGTCATCTACAGCCTGATTGTTTTCTTCGTTTGTTTCCAGGATGTGATCGAATGGGTCAGCGACTGCCTTGACCGAAGTTTGTCCGACAAAGCCTGACGTATTCCAGGAAATTTCCGCGGTTGCGGATTGACCCGGCATGACAGAAGGAAGTAAAGCGCTGCCAATGTACCATTCGCCAACATCCGGCGTTGAGGCGAAAAATCCAGCCGTGAAGTTCCCTGATGGTAAATTGCCACTGTTATGGAACGTGGCAGAGACAGGCACTACATCTGTTTCCATGGGGTCTGAGGCTGGCAAAGTAATGTCTGAGACCGATAAACTTACATCTTTGTTTCCAATAATTGATGCAGAAAAATCGGAAATTCCTGCCTGCGATGCATGGTAGAAGAACAATCGTATGGGAACTTCGACCAAACCTGAAAGCTCGGACAAGTAGGCATTTACCTGTGATGCAAGGTTTGTTGAGGTCACGTAGTGAGGATCTAAAGGAGAGCTGGTCGAAATCTCCTGATCAATGACGCCGTCATCACCTACATCAATCCCTAAGGATAAGGGATCAGTAGTACCAGAAGCTTTTATGTTAAGCTCTACTTCACTGTAAGATCCACTTTGAAGTTGGATGTGATTCAAACTGCTGCCATACGTGCTGACTTTTAGGTCCGTAAGTAGGATTTGAGCTGCTTTGCTGAGCGTGATTGTCACAGGAACATCTACGCTGCCCGTAAGTTGTTTACTCGCAGTCGACCACCACTGATTGTAAGCCGTTGTAAAAGCAATGTTTTCCTGTGAAATCAGATTACTTACTGACCCAGTCCAGGTGTAATCTGTTGAGCCATTGCTCCCAATATCCATGGAGATGGTCAAATCACCAACCCCAGCATTGCTGATCAAGACATCCAGCTCTGCAGATTTAAGGTATCCTGCAGGAAGCTGTAAGGTTGTGGTCTGGCTGCCAGGAGCTGAGAAGACCAAACGCCGACCATATTTGATGGCATAGGTTTGGGGAGATGTGAATGATTCGGGAATCTGGAGGCGCGTGGTTGTGTATGGAGAAGTTTCGACCTGCTCAGAAATATGACAAGAGATCTTATTAGTCACAGCAGCAGGGTTAGTTGATCCTGATATTGTTTCACAATACTGCACATAGATTCTCCCCAAACCGCCATTTCCTCCATTTCCACCACCATTAAGACCAACGCCGCCTATTCCTCCTAAGGTTGTAATAGAGGTTCCTCCTAAGGTTACATTCGATCCTGTTATCAAAATGGAACCCCCACTCCCTCCGCCACCACCGCCAGTCCGAGCATTATCATGAGACGCACCTGATAATCCATTATTTCCATTTGAGGTTGTTGGTCCCGTGATGTTGACCTGTTGTCCTGAAATGAATAATATCCCACCTCCAGATCCACCATATCCACCATATTTTGTCGCATTGTCACCATCAGATCCACCACCGCCACCACCCGATCCAAAGGTTACAGAGCTTAATAAGTTACCTGTGCCATAAACAGTTCCTCCTAAACCTCCCAAAAATACGGTACTGGAGTTTTGACCACTGGTTCCGCCGGTGCCGTAGCCGCCGCCACCTCCACCAGCCCCCTCGCATTTGTCATCACCACAGGAGGAATCATTATCACCGTTTCCACCGCCACCTCCCCCTACGTTATTATTCCGTGTCTGAGCGGAACCGGGAATCGTGCTTTCACCTTGCCATCCTTGAGACCTGATTGGGTCTAAGTATTCCCCCCGATCTCCAAGTCGATATCCGCTTCCATTGGCGGTTATTGTTCCAGCAACTGTCACAGTTCCATTAGCGACGAATGCAGTTATTCCACCCGTTGAACCATCCCAACTGGGAGTCGTGATAGTGCCGCCGCTCTGAACTGTAACATTGTGGTATTGAGGGATCTTAATAACCTGAGCCTTACCTGAAGAGTTGCTGTAGGTGTTCATTAAAGCTCTGGCTAATGTCCAGGTAGTACCAGAGATGGAAGCGATGAAGTTGTATTCCCACTTTCCCACATCGCTGGTTCCCTGTGTCTGATGAATAAGTACCAGATCTCCAATGGAAAAATTTGTAGAAGAAGAAACGGTTGCCGTTGTACTACCTGCAGAGCCGGTGATATTGGCAAAGGTAGTATTTAATGTAAGTGTTTGCCCTGATGTGACGGTAAGATTCCCATTTCTTCCATCCCCAAACAAGCTAAATCCGCCAGTACCAGTGCCAAATTCATAGGCATATTTTCCCATTCCCCACAAAATAGAATAATCTTGTGAGTAGACCTTAACCGGGTGAATAGTTTGAGGTTCAGGACCAATCGTGTGGGTAAAGCTGTGCCAGTTACCAACAGATTGCGGACCCGGCACAGTAACAGCATAATCCAGAGGCAGTTGATCTATCAAGGCAGGCAAGCTTGCCTCCCCGGTTGTAATTGAACCTGTAATCGCAATGGTTCGGATCGGGTTGGCGAGGTCGCTTGTGTGAATTGTGACTAGTTCTGAATATTCACCTACTGGCAGGTCGGTAGTGTTCAAGGTGATTTCATATGTCGCCATATCAGCAGGACCGATTAGCTTGCTGCCGGTTTGTGATACCATAAGCCCTGCAGGGGCATCCACATAGGTTAACAAGGTGCGCTCTCCGGTATTGGCAAATGAGAACTCGCGCTTGAGAATTGTGCCCTGAGATGCAGTTCCAAAATCCCAATTTTCATCAGCAGCTGTTATAGCGAATTCAGGTTGTGGGTCTGCTTGGAAACTTGAGAGCGGACGACCGGATGTATCAAGAATATTGCCTTCATAATCCGTCCAAAACGCCATCACGATGTAATCCTGCTCTGGATCGTAAGCGGGAATAAAACCAGCAGTATCCCAGGCAATATCGACGATGTTTGGACCTGAATTGAAATCTTGCGTTACGGGCACTTCTAAGGCGACCGTTCCATCTGGATCAATGAACTCAAGGAACAAGTGACCATCCTGGATAGTTTTTTCTGTCGGGTTATCCACAACTACCTTTGTGCTATTGCTCCCAGGAAGGAACTGGGTTGTTGTTGTGATCTCAACTCCATTGATATCCAGCATGTTCCCACTGAATGGCACGAGATCATCCGAAGGCGTCATGAGGTTCATTGTGGCTTCCGGAAGAACAAACCTGTGATTACTCTGAGGATCGTTATAGGAAACAATCACAATGGGTTCAGTATATGGCTCATAATTGATCGAATATTGGAAAGTGTCCCTAGGTGTGTGGGCTGACACTGTGAAGGTGTTTCCATTCATGACTGTTCCGGAAATAAATGAGAGCTGCAAGCCATTCATACCTATACTAACTGGATTAGGAGAGTTGTAATTACCGTCGAAAGCAACCGTACCTGAATTTGTGCCATCACTCCAGTTTAGAGACCATAAGTCCTGGCCTACAACACAACCAGAAGGGATTGTACAGCTAATGGCGAAAGAATAAGTCAAATCCGTATTACCTGTGAAATAACCACCACTGACCGGTTTGGCTGTTCCAGTCCAGGTCGTGTCAGAATAATCTGGGGAAGATATTCTACTTCCAACTACAACTTCTTTACCGGCTCTGACGCGACCAGAGCCACCAACGGTATTGTTGGTAATTGTGATGCTATCATTCGCGGCGATCATCACAGCTTCAACGCCATATGCGTCATAAAGACCTGTATTGAGGAGCGACAGGGTGGAAACTACATTATTCCCGCTTCGGATTGATTGAATACCAGCAATCAGTTCTGGTCGTGGAAAACTACTGGCGTTGTAGGGGTCTGAATTCAACCGAACTTCAGAATGGTCACTGTAACCATCCAGATCGGAATCTGCATTGAAGCGGAATAAGGCAGTCGCCCCACTAATAGCAGGTGTTTCTTGCAATGGCAGACTACCATCACCCATGTTGTCAGTATAAATATTCCACCAATCGGCGGTGGTGAGGGCGTGCTTGCACCAGATGACGCTGTTTGCGCCAGTGCCAACCGCCCAAGGTTCACCACACCAAGTTGGAATATCCTGACGATATTCAGGGGTCCAAACTGCTACTAGATCACCCTCAGAATCTGAGGTATGAGGGAAGTATCGCCCAAGAATATCAGTAACCATTTCGCCGGTGTAGGCCGGGATTAGATATCGATCGATGGATTCGTCCCCATCCTCGACACCATCTTCAACAGCCAACTGCACATTGCCAGTAAGGGCATTATCAAAGAACAATTCATCCGCACCAAAGCTGAAATCTTCAACAACCACTCGAAGCTTTCCACCTAGATCGATTTGTTTCATCTGTTCAAGGGTAAGCGGAATGTGACGGGAGGTGTATGTGTGCGCTTCACCAGGTTGGAAATTTCGGAACACAGGATCTGCACCAAGGTCTGGGCCGACAAAGTAGGTTGCTATAGGATTTGGATCGTCGTTCAGATAGATGTTAAATGCCAGGTTGGCAATTTCACGAGCATAATCTGTTCCGTTATTTTCTACTGTGTAGCTAAACCAAAGGTCAGCTGCATGAGAGCTGTCCACTGCTGTCGCAGTTCCCCACGATTCCTCATTGCTGAAAGCCTCTCCATTCGTTATTGTCTGTTCTTCATATTCTGAATGCGTATTAGTTTGAGATCCTCCCCGTGAAGAGCCTGCAGAATCAGTCCGGCTCGGTTGGAAAACCGGGTAAGTCATCGGAAAATAATTCGAAACACTCAATGACCCTTCTGAGTTTTGCACTAAGGCGGTTCCTCCTCCTTGTAAGCCTGCGTCTTGAGATTCAGTGAAGGCTCCGATGACGTTTAAGTCCTGATCGTCAGTGGGATTTTGTATATGGTCGTTGAGAGTAGATTCAATATTATTTATTCTTATTTCGGATTGTATATCATCCATTTGTTCGAGTTGTTGTGTTACTAATCCGATTGCTGATGCTCCAAGAAGAGCTATACCGCCAAGGCATGTTGGTACAGACCCAACAAAGCACGATGCAACTTCAAGAGCACCTACGCCAAGTTCAATCAAAGAAACTGTCGTATTTGCCAAATATAAATTGGCATCGTGCTGATCAAATAATCTAAGGTTTTCAAGTCCAATAATATTATTAATATCCATTTCTGTTGTGAATGAAACTTGTTGCCATGAGTTCCAGGTTTCGGTTGTAGATATACTGGTACTTATCCCTTCAGTCATCGCTGTGGAATACGAATTTTCGGTTCCGGTTGAAATGATATGATCCGTAGTAATAATTGTTACTGCCTCAACATATAAAGATGACGGTTCCAGGGAAATTTCCGGAAACGGGAAGGCTGCAACCAAAGGATGATTACCGGGTGCTTTAACCCAGGCAGGCATGAACTGACCCACATACCCCGCATCGCTGGAACGCGGTAGATCACCATAACCACAGCTATAGTCACCGCCAGGGCAATAGGTTACACCAAACACTTCCTGTCCATCGTCGAATTTATCCCTGTCGGTGCTCTCAAGGTCCATGTTGAGCCCTAGTTCCCACCGTTCTGCGAGGTTGGGAATGGAGTCGTAATCCTTATCCGGACAGGTAGTCGTATTGAATGGCCAGGAAGCCCAGGGGGTTTCCCCTGGCGCTACAGCACTCCGATTTGCCATCCAATCTTTTATTGCCTGGATTTCAACATAATCCGAACGCCCATCAGAATCACTGTCACCATTATTAGGATCAGTGCACCACCAGGATTCCTGCGTATCGGTTAATCCATCAGCATCATTATCCACACCAGGGAGCGCTTGAATACCTGCCAACTGCTCTGTCGAAAACGACTTAAGCAGGTGCAAAACAGCCAGGTCATTTATTTCAGAAGTGGTTTCGTCTGATAATCGGTTTTCTTCAACTAAAACGGAGGCTTGGTCGATTTTTTCTTTGAGCGCTATCTGTAGCCAAGAGTAAGTGTCCTGATTTGCTTCGATAAGCAATCCCACATCAGTGGTCGCAGCTGGTTCAAAACCTAAACGGGACAAATATTCCAGTTGAAGTTCTGTTACTAGCAGATCCACCTGCATGCCATCCTGGGCTAAGACAACCACATCGAGCTTATTTAAGCGAGTCAGGTCATAAGCCTGGTCCAGTTGGATGGTCGTCCGAAACATCCCAGTATTGGTAATTTCACGCACATTTGAGGCATTTGCAGAAATCAGCATATTTCCGGAAAAGCCTGAGGGGATAATCATAGAAAGAATGATGCAGGTATTAATTACCCAATTCAGAAGTTTTTTCATGGATCCCTCCAAAGTATTGAAAGAAACTTTATTAAATAGCCGGGGTAGTATCTACCCCATCAAAAACACATAAAACTAATCTGAATCGCTGATTTCATTGATTAATCCAAAAATACTTACGCCTTAAAGTTAAAAGCACTCTTTATTTTATTAATTATACTATCTTTTCATCGGCAAGAGGAACGAAGACATCGTAACGAGTTTTCTGTAAATAAACAAAAAGAGTAGATCACGTTGTCCTTTCAACAGTTTAGCAAACAAAGAAAGGAAAAGGACCATGATCTACACAACTGATTTTTACAACAACTGGAGGAACATTAGGCATGCCAAAAGAATATTTAGAACAACTGACAGAACAAAGGCTAGAAGGATTACCAGAATTGATAAAATTAATAGTGAACGAAGCCATGCGGATTGAGCGGGAGAACTATTAGCATGCCCGGCCATATGAGCATAATGAGTACAGGCTGGGGCATGCTAATGGATACAAGCCAATGACGGTCAAGACCAGAGTGGGTGAAGTTACCTTTGAAATCCCACAGGTGCGAGAAGGCGGTTTTAACATTAACGCGTTGGAGAAAGGTGTTCGCAGTGAACGTACTTTGCTGATGACATTGGCAGAGATGTATGTACAGGTAGTATCTACGCTTAAGGTAGCTGCCATCCCTGAACAGCTATGCAGCACCTAGGTCAGTGCCAGTCAGGTGGGAAGAGCCACACGAACTTTGGATGAAGAACTGGAAACCTGGCGCAACCGACCTTTGGGAGAGATCGCCTATCTCTACTTGGACACTCACTACGAGAAGGTGAGGCAAGCGGGTAATGGCGGGGATGCAGCCATTTTGATGGCCAGTGGCGTGAAGGGAGATGGAAAAAGAATTGTTTTGTGTATCTCAGTATCGCTCAGTGTGGCAGCAGCACAGTGGCGTTCATTTCTGGAAGGATTAGTCAGACGTGGAATTGATTATCAGTGATGATCACGCAGGCATGGAGGCAGCGCGCAAGGCCATCTTTAGTGGTATTCCCTGGCAAAGGTGCCAGTTTCACCTGCAGCAGAATGCCCAATCTTATGTGCCTAAGGTTAGTCTGCGAACAGACGTAGCCGAAGACATCCGCAGGATATTTGACTCCCAGGACACAGACACAGCTGAGAGCAATCTCAAAGATATCGTCACAAAATATACTCGGATTGCCCCAAGACTGGCAGATTGGATGGAGGTCAACCTTCCCGAAGGATTTTCGGTGTTTGCATTTCCACGTTTGCATCAGAAAAGATTGCGTACTTCCAACTCCCTTGAATGTCTCAGGAGGGAAATCAAGTGGCGTACCAAGTTTGTGCGAGTCTTCCCGAATGAAGACGCTTGCCTGCGGCTTGTCTCAGCGGTGCTGATGGAGTTTAGTGAGGATTGGGAATATGGCAGAATTTAGTAGAATATGGAGAACACTTAGGCTATTATTATCGGGAAGAATCCGTGACAAATTTTCAGAAAAGAGGTTGCGTAATCTTTCAGAAAAACAGATTTATATTTTGATATTGCTTTCATTGTTTGAATAAATGAGTTCCCCTAAAACAAGCTAAATTTAATTAACAAATCCAAATAATCTTTTCCAAATTCTAACCATCGCCCAAGTGTCCAGTTTACAATACTCTAATAGCGCTGTTTTTGTCTTTTCTGCTTCTTCGATAGAAATCTTTTCATTTATTAGCTCCCACCACGTCATAATTGCCATGTCACCATTGCCGATTTCTAGTTCATCATAGCTAAGTTCTGAAACCATGACTGGCAAAACATTTTTGACTGACCAGCTGCCCTTAAATTTCGTATGGAGATAATAGCCAAAGTTGGTAAAATTACCCAAGTCATAGATACGTTCATTTAACTTTGCAAGAAACTACTCATATTGCGGATGAGTGATTGCCAATTCTTTGTTCCTGGTCGATTCAAAAGGTTTTTTCCAGAAAAATACGGTACCTATATCGCCTATATCTTCCCGCAATTGCTTGATAAATGATTTCGATGGATCGTCTTTTGTGATTGACAGATGCTCCGTGTGATGAATGTCTCCGCCTATTAAATCCATTTTGTGAAGCGAGTATTGAAATACTATCTGCTGCTGAGGTTTATATCCGTTATCCATTGGTATCACAGATAAGTAGGTTTCAAAGTCTAGAAAGTAAAGTGGGAATGTGAAGTGCTGGAATTCCTTTTGCATCGCTTCTCTATTGATGAATTCTTTATAGGATTGAGCAAAATCAACAATTTAGCGTTGCTTATATTTTAAAGTAACAGATTTAGGAACATCTTTAAATATTGATAACAACCTGCGTTAATAGATCATTTTTTTTTTGACAACCTGGGAATACCAAATTATGAAAATTCAGGTAATCCAGGATAGCATATATCAGGACAGGGGCAGCAATTAGGGTTTAAGCAAAGTTGGGTACCATCCTGGGAAGGTTTAAGTGCTGTTTCCAGGGCTATATCCCTAAGTTTATCAACTTCATCTTTAAGTTCGAGAGCCTTTTGTGTCACATCCCCCGCATTGGACAATTCCTCTATATTGAGATCTGAGTACCGGATGTATTCGTTGTTCAAGTGTAGGACGAAGACTCGATCAACCTTGATTTGTTCGCTAACGACCAGATTTTGATATGTAACATCGTATATGTTTTCTTTTGTAATACTTGTGCCGCTTTTAACTTCTTGGTTTCAAGTTTTTAGTGCAACAAGTTGATTAATGACTTCATCAGGCTTCAAATAGCCTAGGGCTCTGCGTGGCCGATCGTTTAGTTTCCTTTGAACTTCGAGGATCACTTCTTTACTAACCTGAGTGAAATCGGTACCTTTCGGAAAATACTGCCTGATCAAACCATTGGTGTTCTCATTAGTTCCACGTTCCCAGGGGGAGCCGGGATGAGCAAAATAGACCTGAATACCGGTGTCAATCGTGAATTGCTCGTGTTCGCTCATCTCCTTGCCCTGATCATAGGTCAAACTCTTCTTGAGCTCTGCTGGCAAACTTTTGAATGCTTCCGCATAAGCTTCTCTGACACTGGCGGCATCTTTATGCTCTCCTAAAGGAACAAGGATCGTATAACGGGTAGTCCGCTCAACCAAAGTTCCTAAAGCACTGCGTCTGTATTTCCCTAAAATCAAGTCCCCTTCCCTGTTACTGTACAATCTGGCATAAGGCACGGAAATGGGGTAGAAATGAAGTTGAATGTCCCTTTCTACCCCATCCGGACCCCGTCTGGGAAA
>DAOUFE010000030.1:0-4349 GCA_034430215.1 Anaerolineaceae bacterium
TATTCCGACCACGACTTTTCACCCGATCATCCAACCATGCGCCAGGAATGTAAATTAGGATTCCCCCAATAACAATTGCTGGTAGACCGGGGAGGAACAACCAGGCAATGACCATGCCGCATACACCAGCAGCGATACGCAGTAAACGGAAGGTGACGGGTTTGATATTCAGACCGGAGGCTAAAAGTTTATACTCCAGCGATTTTTGATCGAGGCTGGATAGAGTTCGGGCTGAATCAACCGTATATAAAGCGGATAATCTTCCCGTTTTGATTTGCTTTGGATACCATAGTATGAGCACCAAAGTAGTGGATAAGAGCCCAACCACTGGAATTAATATCGTCATAGATCCTCCAGGTAAGTTTTAAAAATAAAAGCCAGACACTCGTGCTTATGCGCCTTTGACATGCGCATCCAGCAGGTAGAGTCCGGCTAACGATTGAAAGAATAGATAATTAAGTTGTCAGATTAGATTGAGTATAGCAAGCGAAAAGAGCTTATCCTAGGGGGACAAGGATGATTATGTTAAACGCGGTCCACAATTGAATCCACCGTAAATAAGCGTACCCCTTCATCCTGGGATTTGACTTCCACATCTGCAGTAAAGCCGTTACGTGAAAATAGGGCGAATTGGACTTTCTTAATATCATGGTCCTTCATCAGGACTTCAGCTTTATGCTTGAGATCATCCAAAACACTGCTACCAATCGGATGAATTGCCCATTTACACTCACCTAAAAAAGCAATCTTCTCGGAGAGATTGATTGCGAGAACATCAATCTCTGCGTCGCGATTCCACCATCCTCCGATTCGCTCAGGGAAAAAGTCCAATTCACCAGCTTGGGCTAGATGTCCGGTGAATGTTATCGCGGCTTCCTCAAAGGCAGTGGCGATAAAATGATCCAAATCTGGCTTAATTCGCTGCTGGAGAATCGCATCCGCTAATCCAAGATCAAGACTACTTTGATTGGGATGAACATAGCGAAACCAGAAACGCAGGAAATGGTCGTCAATTTGGTAAATTCCTTTTTTGCTCTTTTCTGGCTGCGTTTCGGTGGCCGGCACACGCCGTGTAATTAACTTCATTTGCTGGAGAAGATCCAGATAACGCGCAACCGTCGTTACCTCCCCTATACCTGCGCCTTGTGCAATCTCATTCAACCGTGTTCGGCCTTGCGCGATTGCCCTCAAAATGGAAAAATAGTTTCGCGGCTCTCTCAGCTCTTCCATTAGAAGTAAACGCGGTTCGTTGAATAACGTGCCGGTCTGTGAATCCAAAATATGTTGCCGAATATTGGAAAAAATATCCTGGCTGTCTTGGAACGTGCGCAAATAATAAGGCATTCCGCCAACTACCGCCCAGGTGATGAATTTTTCTTCAGCGGAATAGCCTGGAAAAAACAGTGCCGAGGAAGCCAGGTCCATCGGCCGCAGGAGTGTGCTTGCTGTTCTCCGACCATACAGAGGCGCTTGATATCCAAGCACTTCTGTTTCCATCATGCCAATGTATGAACCACACAACACCATCATGATCTGTGAATTTTTGAGTGTTTCATCCCACACTTTTTGCAGAATGGATGGAATGGCTTTGTTCCCGCTAATTAAATAAGTAAATTCATCCAGAACGATGATTGGTTTGGATTGCATCGGTAGTTCGACCAAAGCCTGGAAGGCCGCCTCCCAGGAAGGGTAGGTAAAACCCGCAGGAACACCCGCGTGGGTGAAGCCGTAGACCTGTTGCGAGAAGGTGGCTAATTGCTCTGAATCGCTGCTCAATGTGGCGATAAAAAAGATGTGCGGCTTATCTGCGCAAAATGCACGCAACAATTCTGTTTTTCCAACTCGGCGGCGGCCGTACAGGACGAAAAGTTCTGCCTGATTGGAGCGATAGCGTTGGTCCAATAAATCAAGTTCCATCTTTCGGTCAATGAACATGGTTTCCTCCATGAGAAGGCAGTTTATCTAATACTAATCAAAATTATTATAATCGTGATTAGTATAAAGTTCAATCGGTTATTTCAACACCCTTTTCCGCCATGGGAATTAGGGGACTTCTACACAGATATTTATGAAAAAAACGACACTCTACTAAGTGGCGTTTATCCTCATTAAAACCTTTCCAATTCGTTTTCCACTTGGTTTTGGTTGGATAAATTGATATCACAGCTTTTTAGCATAAATAGTTAATGATGTCTTTCAATCTCCAAGGTCGGTATTCTCTGACCTCGATGCTCATATTGATATGGTTGGGTCCCAGATTGGATCCTTCAGGCGGCGGTGGAACATTATGAATATGCCCGTGAAGGTTGATCCAACCGTCTTCAAGGGGGATGATCGGACGATGCGAAAAAACCAGGTATATTTGGTGTCCCAATATGATCTGAAATGAATTCTTGATCAATGTCACACCATGTGCTTCACAATAGGTTTGACTCAGGCGATCATGATTGCCTTGGATTAAGAACATTTTTCCATTCAAAATCCCCGTTAGCAATTCGAAATGAATTTTCTTTCCTAATGCAAAATCGCCCAAGTGAAGGACAGTATCACCTGGGGCAATACGATCATTCCAGTTCTTGATAATCAATTCTTGCCAGTTCTCTGGACGGTTGCAATACCTTCCGATGTTTTCATGGTAGAAATGGGTATCTGAAATGATCCACGTATCTGGTGTTATTCCGTATGGGTTTTCTGCGACTAGCATCCTTTTTGGTTCATTTTATCGGTTAACAACGATTACTTACTCGAATTTTACCCTATCAACTAATCATCAGTAGTGATTTGCAGTTCGCAATTCGTCACTAAACGCCAGTTGGTGACAAATTACGAAAATTCATTATTCAGTAAATTTATAAACCATCGTTTCATTTCAATTCACCTAATTTTTCCCAATTAGGTTCTGTTGCAGAAGATTCCTCTTTATATCGATAGATTGGTTCAAAATATACATCACCGTTCTTCAAATCCTTGGACACATTGGATATGGCGAGCACCCGGCGAACTTCGTGACGGATGCCGATCTGTACCAGCAAATCAACTGCATCAGAGATCATTTGATTGGCTTCGTGTGGCTTTACTCCAGCATCCGCACCCATGACTGTCGCTAAACGGCGAGCTGCTTCACGGGGACTGTCCGCATGGAAGGTACAGGCTCCACTATGACCTGTCATCAAAGCCCGGAACAAACTCATGGCTGCCACACCATCACGTACCTCTCCAATGACAAGGTAATCAGGTGACATTCGCATGGCATCGTCGACACCGTCTGCCAGGGTATACGGCCGGACATCCGTGCCAATTGCCTGAGGACGGGCTTCCACCGTCTGGACGGTCGGACGATCTACCCAGATTTCCTCTGGGTCTTCGATCTTCACAATGCGCCAGATTGTAGGTAAGAAATTGCATAAAGCACTAAGCAGGGTGGTCTTTCCGGTTCGGGTTCCTCCGGAAATCAGGATGCGAGCTCCTTTCTCCATGGCCTGACGAAGAACCTCCATCATTTCCGAGCTCATCATTCCGCGCTCCAATAACCACTCTGGTTTGACAGGCTTTTGTTCATAAAGGCGAATATTGATAGAAGGATTACGGCCTGGCGGCGCAATGACCGGATGAAGCGCCTTGATCCGTCCACCCCCTGGATTATATGGTGTTGCCGGCAATTTTGCATTGATGCTTGGGTTGGTCTCATCCAAAGTTTTGTTTTGCGGACCAATCAAGCGGTCCAATACACGCCAGATTTCACCCGCTTCAGGCCGCAGCTCAATGGTCTCCCAACGAACTGATCCTTTACGCATGATTTGCAGAAGTCCACTGGAGTAAATGGTGATTTCAGAGATGTCTGTGCGAGCCGGCGGTAAGAGTAAATCTAAGAATCCCAATCCCAATATCCGCCGAGTGAGTTCCTCCGCAATGGCCGCTTCCTGAAGGGCACCAGGGCGGCAATTGCGTTTTCTTAGCGCCGCAGCAATCTGTGCCTCGACCCGCTCTCGGATGCGCTGCCGATCGGTTTCATTCGGACTCTGAAGAACGGAAGTCGGGAAATCATGGTTGACCTGATCGATCACCTCGTTGAAAACTTCAGACCGGATAGATTCGTCCAGGTTATTCCCGTTCGTGGCAGTGTCGTACAAACCTAAAATTCCCGGCATAGGTAACCTCCAACATTAAGTAACTTTTCCAACTTAAGAAACAAAAATGTTATTCTACGTAAATCGAATTTTGGGTAGTCGCAAAATACCCTTTTTCCCATCCGCACGAGCAAGATTGTTTTCCACCAAGGGAAATAAAGTGTTGATGATGGCGCGGATCCCTTTGGCAAACTCATCCCCTCGCGTCACCGGCATCAAGCC